>CAVQUN010000001.1:0-138015 GCA_963716935.1 uncultured Actinomycetes bacterium
GTCGGACCGCTGCAAGAACGAGCGGGCTGACGGTCGGGGACCCGAGGAAGGAGTCCACTGATGGAGAAGACCTGGGTGCTGGAGGATGCCGGACCACGCCACCACGGATCGCCTGCGTCGCGTCGTGGGTATCGTCGCCGAGCTGATCCCGTCGGGCCGTCTGAGTCCTTCGGATGATATCCGCCGAGGGCGCTGCCTCACGTCAAGGCGTCAGTGCCCGAACGTCCTCGCGCGCGAGGAATCGCCCGCGAAGGTCTTGGTCCGGCAGGCCGGCCGCGATCGCTTCCACGACGTCCCGAGCTCGGCGGCGGAGCTCGGCGGCCTCCTCCAGGTTTCCGCGACGGGCGTGGAGCGACGCCGACAGGGCGAGCGCCTCCCAGAGTGCCGTGCGCTCGCCGAGACGCTCCGCCAGCTCGCGCGCCCGACCCAGCTCGCGTTCGGCGTCGTCGTATCGGCCCAGGGTGACCAGTGCGGTGGACAGGGCGACGAGCGCCGAGGCCATCGTGACCCGGACCGTGCTCGACCGAAGCTCATCCAGGTGGGCACTCGCGATCGCGACCGCGCCGTGCGGGTCCCCCAACGCCAGCGCCGACCGGGATCGCTCGACGCTCGACACGGCGTGTTGGAACGTGCGCTCCGGCTCGGGGATCATCGCGAGGCTGACGTCATCGAGAGCCGCTCCGGCTTCCTCGTGCCTGCCCAGGGTCATGAGTGCGTCGGCCCGGCCGAGAAGGGCGTTGGGGGTCCCCGGTTCGAACCGTTCCCGTGCGATCGCGAGCGCCTCGTCGGCGAGGGCGAGCGCCCGATCCCCGTCACCGAGGTACGCGATCACCCGCGCGAGATCCGATCGCGTGGCGATCGCCGCCAACGCGAACCCTCCTCGCTCACCGAACTCGCCGCACCGCTCGATCGAGCCGATCGCCGGCCCGAGCTCCCCCCGCATCGTCTGGACGCGGTAAACCCTGAGCAGCGCGACCGATTGGCCCCAGGCGTTGCCGATCGACTGGGAGATCCCGTACGCGTGCTCGGCATCGGCGAGCGCGGCCGCGTAGTTCCCCTTCAACGCGTGCATCGCGCCCCGCAGCGCGAGGTTGTCGGCGAGCATCGGACGGTTGTCGAGCCCTTCCCAGAGCTCTCCCGCTTCCGCGATCCGTTCGGCGGCCGTCGGGAAGTCACCGGCCGCCATGTGCGCGCGACTCACGTCATTCAGCGTGAACGCGAGCTGCTCCCGGTAGCCGAGCTCGCGGGCGATCGCGACCGACGCCTCGCCGGCCTCGACGGCGCGTGATGGGCTTCCCCCGCCGAAGACGCTCGCCACGACGATGTTCCAGAGGGCCCGCGCCTCGGCGGCGCGGTCGCCGAGGCGTTGCGCCATCACGACGTTCTCCTCGGCGAGTCGGCGCCCGCGCTCGGGATCGAACTTCGGCGTGTGCGTCGCGTACAGGACGGCGATCGCCGTCCTCGCCGCGAGTTGGATACGCTCCTCGCTCGCGGCCCGCGCGACGGCGAGCATCTCCTCGTAGTTGGCGATCGCGTCGTCGTACCGTCCCAGCAGCTCGAGGGCGCTCCCCCGCCGCTCGAAGAGCGAGCGCAGGAGCGCGGGCTCCGCTCCGATCCGGAGTGCCGCGTCCAGGCCGACGCGATCGTGCGCCGCGGCCTCTTCGTTCGCGTAGAGGCGGGCGGCGGCCTCACCCGCGACGACTGCGTACTTCAGTGTGGCCGCGTCGTCGCCGGCCTCGGAGAAGTGCCTCGTGAGCAGGGCCGCGACCTCCTCGAGACGCCCCTGCCCGGCCGCCTCCAGCGCCAGCGCGACCCGGCGATGCAGCGCGCGGCGACGCTTCACGAGCAGCGTGCCGTAGGCCGCGTCCTGGGTCAGCGCGTGGCGGAACGTGTACCCGCGTCGGGGACCGCCGGCCTCCGCGAGGATCAACTCCCGCTCCGTCAGCTCGTCGAGCTCCGGGCCGATGTCCGACGCGCCGACCACCGCGCACAGCAGGTCCGCGTCGAAGCTCCGGCCGATCACGGCGGCGGCCTGCAGGGCCGTGCGGGCTCCCTCAGAGAGGCGGTCCAGACCGACGGTGATCAGGCTCTGAATGCTGTCGGGGATCGCCACGTTCGCGGCATCGCTCGCGAGTCGCCAGCCGTCGTCGTCGCGTCGGGCGACGCCCTGGTCGATCAACGCGCGGGCCACCTCGTGCAGGAAGAGCGGGTTTCCCTCCGTCTTGGCGAGGATGCGACCTCGGACGTCGTCGGGCATCCCGTGGACCGGGAGGATCTCGTCGATCAGCCGGCTGCTCTGATCGCTCGACAGCTGGTCCAGCTCGAGGAGGACTCGATGATCCTCAAGCTCGCGGAGCGCCCAGTCCCGGAACGCCCACGACGGCGCGTCCCGATCCGGGCGGAACGTGACGAGCATCGCGATCGGCGCGTCGGTGACCAACCGGACCGTCCCACGGACCAGCTCCAGCGAGGCGTGGTCGCACCAGTGCAGATCCTCGAACACGATGAGACGGCGTCCCGCCCGCGCGAGCGTTGAACGCACCACGACCTCGATCGCCTCTCGCTGGAACGCCTCCCCCTCGAGCGGCGGCTCGTCCGGGAGCTCGACCGCGAGGAGGGCCCGCGCGATCCGCTCGCTCCGCTCTTGCCATCCGTCCGGCGAGTCGTCCATCAGCGCGGCGATCTTCTTCCGAGCCACCTCGGGAGGATCGGTCTCCCCGATCCCGCCCCGCTCACGGATCAGCCTCCGGTACTGAGCGTAGGGCTGCATCGCGTCGTAGGGCGCGCAGCGCCACACGTCCGACCCGCGGTCCCCCTCGGACCCGAGCCGAGCCCACCGGGCGATCGCCTCCTCCACCAGGCGGCTCTTGCCGATGCCCGGATCCCCGGAGATCAGCAGCACCGAGCCGCGGCCTCCGTCCACGCCCTCGAGCGCCGCCTGGACAGCGGACAGCTCTGGCTCGCGACCGACTAGGGGAACCCGACGCGAGCTCGTGGCCCGGACTGTCCACGGCGCATCGAGACGAGCGAGCACCCGATACGTGGACAGCAGCCTCCGTTTCCCTTTCACGCGGATCTCTCCGAGCGGCTCGACGTCGAAAAGCCCCTCGACGAGCCGATGGGTCTCCTCGGTGATCTGCACCGTGCCCGGCTCCGCCGTCTGCTCCATGCGGGCGGCGACGTTCACGGCATCGCCCATCGCCGAGTACTCCTGGCGGAGCTCGGACCCGACGTCGCCGACCACGACGGGGCCGGTGTTGATGCCGACGCGGACGTTCAGGTCGAATCCTCGTTCCCGGGCTAGGCGTTCCCGGAGCGGGCCGATCCCCTCGAGGATCTCGAGCCCGGCCATCACCGCGCGCTGCGGATCGTCCTCGTGCGCGGTCGGGGCGCCGAAGAAGGCGAGGATCGCGTCCCCCATGAGTCGAGCGACCGTGCCCTCGTATCGGTAGATCGGAGCGATGAGCTGCTCGTAGGCGGCGTTCATCACGTCGGTCCACTCCTCGGCGTCGAGCTCCTCCGCGATCGCGGTCGATCCGCGAACGTCGGAGAAGAGCATCGTCACGATGCGACGCTCACCCGCGCGCTGGGGCGTCGCTCGGGCCGTCTCCGGGAGCCGGGCGCCGCAGGCGTTGCAGAACCTCGCGCCGGGCGGATTTCCGGCGCCGCACACGGGGCATACCGGCATGTCGAGACCATAGCGGAACCCCTCGCGAGGCCCAGGCGATGCTCCGTCCGCAGACCTCAGGCGATACGGTCCGGGTTCGCGAACCGCCGGGCGCGCCGCCCAACCCGCCCATCAGGTGAAAGACGGGCTATAGAGATCGGCGAAACCGTAACGCCCCCCACCGGCGGTCGGTGTGTGGCCCTGCACATCGTCGGGCTAGGGGTCGCTGCCCGCACTTGCGGCCCCTGGCTGCCGGGTCGGGATCCTCCTCGTGAAGAACAGCGCGATCACGCCTGCGATCGCGAGGAGCGCCAGCGCGGACCGGAGGCCGTCCAGCCGCGCCTGCTCGTTGACGTCCAGGACCGCCTGGGTGGTCTTCTGATCGATCCCAGCCTGTTGCATGGCCGACTCCAGCTGGGCATCAGAAACGAAGGGCACGCCGGGCGCGAGCTCCACGCTCGCCTTCGAGGAGAGGTCCTTGGGCACGTCGGGGTTCTGGGCGATCCCGGACAGGAACGAGGCCGTAAGGGCGGCGATCATCACCGAGCCGGCGAGCGCGGTGCCGACTGAGGCACCGAACTGGGTTGCCGTGTTCTGCAGGCCGCCGACCTCCGGGCTCTGGTCGTCGGGGACCGCCGAGACGGTGACGCTGCCCAGCTGGGAGGCGAGCGCACCGAACCCGACCCCGATCAGGATCAGCGGGACAGTCACGATCGAGGCGCTCGCGTTGACGTCCATCCCGCTCATCAGCACTACGATCCCGACCACGGTCGCCACGAGTCCGACGTCCACGATGCGCCGTGGCGAGGCCTTCGGGAACAGCTTCGGGACGCCAGCCGCCGCGATCAGCATCGAAAGCGCCAGAGGGGTGATCTTGATCCCGGTGTCGATCGCCGAGAGGCCGAGCGCGACCGACAGGTACAGCGGAATGACGAAGAACAGCCCCATCATCACGAGGAACTGGAAGAAGAACATGAGGACCCCGCCGGTCATCTGCTTGTTGGCGAACAGCGCGGGACTCACGAGCGGCTCGCGTCCCGCGGCCTCGAGGTGTCTGACGTGCTGCATGAACAGCCTGAGCGACACGAACCCGCCCAGGATGAGCCAGAACACCGGCGACATCCCCAGCACGGACGGGCCTCCCTGGGCCGGGAGGATCCAACCCCACACCGAGGAGCGCAGGACCCCGAAGACCACGAGCCCCATCCCCATCGCCCACAGCAGCGAGCCCAGCAGGTCGAGATGGGACCGGACCTTGACCGGAGCATCGGCGATCCGGCGCGCGAACAGGAAGATGCCCGCACCGAGGACGACCTCGCCGGCGAAGACCCATCGCCACGATGCGTACGTCGTGGCCAACCCGCCGATCAGCGGCCCGACCGCGACCGCGATCGCTGCGGCCGCCCCGACAAGACCGTAGGCGCGGGGCCGCCCCTCGGGAGGGAAGTTCCCGGCGACCAGTGCGACGATCGCCGGCATGATCAGGGCGGCGCCGACCCCTTCGAGGAGCGACCATCCGAACAGCAGCACGGGGAGGTTCGGCGAGAGGGCCGTCGTCAACGATCCTGAGCAGTAGATCACGAGCCCGACCATGAAGGCGCGCTTGCGACCGATGATCGAACCGACCTTACCGCCGGTGACCATCAGCATCGCCATGATCAGCGTGTACAGGACGATCGCGCTCTGGATCCCGGTGACCGTCGTGCCCAGGTCCTTGGCGACCGTCGCGATCGAGACGTTCATGACCGAGGTGTCGAGCGCCATCAGGAACTGGCCGGCACACAGCGTGAGGAGGACCACACCGGCCGCCTTCGCAGCCTGCGCGCTCTTCGTCTCGGATGTCACCAGGGACACCTGCAGCTACTTCAGGTTGCAGTCCTGCGACTGAGCCGTCGACTCGAGATCGGACAGCGCGGTCTTCAGCTGGGAGAGCGACGAGGCTACGGCCGGGGCGACGGAGACCACCGACGCACCTCCTGTTACCTGATCGATCTCGCCCCCCAGTGCCGTGACCTGCGCCTGGATCGCGCTGACCTGCGTCCCGAACGTGCTCTTGGCTTCGGTGCCCAACGCGGCGGCCGCGGACTTCACGTTATCCACCGCCGTCTTCAGGGCATCGATGCCGCCCGTCTTCACGTCCACCTGGGTGAGCCCTTGCACGGCGTCTTTGAGGTTCTGGGCGTCCGAACAGACCGGCGACACGCTCTTGCTGCACGACCCCAGGAGCAGCAGGACCGGGATCACCGCGACCGTAATCGCGCGGCGGAACGGACGCGTTCCGATGCTCACCATGACCTCCTCGCCGTCGGCCTACGGACGTCGGCCACGTCCCCGACTTCGCCGTGGAACGAAGCGATATCGGGGACCCAGCCCTGGCGTCGTACTCAGTTGCCCTCTGCGGCCTTGAGCTGCTTGGCGAGCTCGTCGGCGTCCGCGTCGATCTCCTGGGAGACGAAGCGGTTCTCCGCCTTGATGCTCGCAGCGACCTGGTCGGCCATGTTCGTCGCGTACAGCACGATCAACCCGGCCTGACCCTTGTCCAGCACTGCGCCGAGCTGCTTGAGATCGTCGTCCTTCATGCCGCCTTTGATGTGTCCGGTGACGGCTCCGATCCCTGCACCCACCGCGGCACCCACGCCCAGGCCGATCCCCGGCAAGATCGCGGCCAACGCGCCGATGGCGAGACCTTTCCAGGCGCCGGAACGTGTCGGCTGCTCGTGCTTGTCGACGACCTTGACCTTGCCGTCGGTCCCACGCTCAAGGACCGCAGCGTCGAACTCGTGGCCGACGCCGGCGTTGTAGTACAACGCCTTCACGGCCTCGTAGTCGACCTCGGCGTCCGAAACGCTGTCGTATGACCCTCCCAGGACCATCAACGTGTCCTTCTCGCTCATTCCGGAACTCCTTCCCGTCGTTGACCGCCCATCCGATGAGCGGTCGTGCCCGCGAGGCTCAGCCTGTCTCCTTCCGCTTCCGAGCCTGTCACGGTGGGACAGAGGGAGCATCACCCGAATCGAATGATTCGGTGCTCCTCTGTCGGGGAGGAGACGACTCTCCCAGCCCATCACTCCATCGGGATGAACACCTCAGTCGCGGCCTCGCCGACCCATGAGAGGCGGCCGGTTGAGCCGGAGTAGCATGCGGGCGTGGCCAGTGCTCCTTCTTCGCGCGATGGGCGAAGAGCGGACGGCGCGGATGCGCGACGCGCTCGCTCCTGGACGGCCGCCTCCGGCCTCAGCCTTCCGAAGCCGCACCTGCACACGATCCCACGAGTCCGGCTCCTTGCGCGTATCGAGGGGTCCGGCGCGGACGTCGTGAGCGTCATCGCCGGCCCAGGCTACGGGAAGACGACGTTCCTGAGGGCCTGGGCGGAGCTCGACCCACGCCCTACAGCTTGGGTCACGCTGGACGACCGTGATGACGATCCGGCGGTGTTGTTCGCTGATGTCGCGTTCGCACTGGATCGGATCGACGCATCGGAGCACGAGGTACTGATGAGGCTGGCGAAGTCGAGTAGCCGGGCGCAGGCGAACCGGGTGCGGGAGCTGATGCGATTTATCGACGGCCTCGGCGATCCCGGGATCATCGTGCTTGACGACCTGCATCTGGTGAGCAATCAGGGGGCGCTCGACATCGTCTCCGCCCTCGTCGAGCGCGCCCCGCTCGACTGGACCGTGGCGCTGGCCTCGCGGCAAACCCCAGAGCTTCCTCTACCTCGGCTCCGCGCGACCGGCCGGCTCTTGGAGCTCGTCGACCAAGACCTGGCGATGGATGTCGACGAGACGGCACAGCTCGTCAAGACCGCCGGTCTCGATCTTCCCGACCACACGATCGCACTCATCCAGCGCCGCACAGAGGGGTGGGCGCTCGCGATCAACCTCGCGATGACGTCGATCCGGGAGAGGGACGACCCCATCGACGCGGTGTCCGCCTTCGGAGGCGACGACCGCCTCATCAGCGAATACGTCTGGGACGAGCTGCTCAGGAACCTGCCGAAACGGCACTTCCGGTTCATGACGCGGACCGCCATCCTGCACGGCCTTACCCCGAGTCTCTGCGACGCCGTGGTCGGATCTAAGGGGTCGGCGGCGCTCCTGGCTGAGCTGGAACGTTCGAACTCCCTTGTGATGCCGCTCTCCGGCGCAGCCGCAGTGTTCCGGTATCACCAGCTGCTCCGAGACGTGCTGCTCGCGGAGCTCCATCGGGTCGAGCCGGATCTCGTCCCCGAGCTGAACCGGCGGGCGGCCTCGTGGTCCGAGGCCAACGACCTTCCTGAGGAGGCGATCGCCTACGCCCAAGCCGCGTCCGATGTCCAAAGGGCAGCTCGGCTTGTGTGCTCCCTCACACGGCGATACATGAGCGTCGGAAGGCTGCCGACCTTGGAGAGATGGCTGTCCTGGTTCGATGAGAACGACTTGATCACGTACCCGCCGCTCGCGATCGCGACCGCCTGGTGCCACGCATTCATCGGGGACGAGGATCCCGTGCGTTGGCTCAGGATCGCCGAGGACAACTCGTTCGAAGGACGCATGCCGGATGGCAGCAGCTCATACGAGGCGGCCGTTGCGATGCTCCGGGCGGCACTCTGTCTGGACGGACCGCATGAGATGGACGCCGACGTGGCGCGGTCCGCCGAGATGGGACGAGCGTCGAACGAATGGCGGGTGTTCCACCACCTCCTCGCTGGAGAGGCAGCGCTCCTCCTCGGAGAACCCGAACGCGCCCGGGCGTTGTTCCACGAGGCGGCGGAAGTCTCAAGCCCGGCGCAGGCAGGAGGGCACGCGATGGCGCTGAGCGAACTAGCGGCCATGTCCGCGGACGCCGGCGAGTGGGATGAGGCGGACCGGTGGATCCGCCGAGCACAGGAGGTCGCGACAGGCTACGGGCTGGGCGACATTCTGCTCCAGCCGCTCATGTTCGCTGTCGCGGCGCTCGTCCTCACGCGGCAGAGCCAGCCCGATCTCGCCCGCAAGGCCCTCGTTGAAGCGCAGAAGCTGCGAGTGAACTCGTCTTTCGCCATCCCGTCGTCGAGCATCCGGGGAAGGAGCATGATGGCGCGCGCCTACCTCGCCCTGTCCGACGTCGAGGGCGCGCGCACGATCCTGGCAGAGGCGAGAGACTTCCAGGCGCGGCGGCCGGATATCGGCACTCTCGCAGATGATCTGGACGAACTCGAGAACGCCATCCGCCGACTCCGCGGGCGGGGAAGGTCGGGACCGGAGTCGCTGTCGGTGGCCGAGCTCCGGGTCCTCGCCCTCTTGCCGACCTACCTGTCCTTCCGGAAGATCGGAGAGCGACTCTTCGTGTCGAACAACACCGTGAAGTCCCAAGCGATGTCGATCTACCACAAGCTCGGCGTCAGCAGCCGGGCTGAGGCGGTCGAACGTGCCGCCGAGCTCGGATTCCTCGACCTGTAGCCCCTCCTCAGATTTCATCCTTGGTGGGTGATGCCCACGCAGCTGCCCGAAGGTTGGATGAAGGCGTGGAACGTCCTACCGGATCCGTCGGGCCCCCCACACCCGATGAGTGGACCCTGACGAAGCTCGCCCTAAACGATGACGAGCTCATCATGGCCATAACGGGATCGGACGCGGCGAACCTCGAGGCATCAGGCTTGGATGCGCGTGCGCAGGCCCTGGTTCGGATCGGAGCCCTATTGGCCCTGGACGCGGCCCCGCCCGCGTATGCATCCGTCGTTCGCCTCGCCGAACGCGCGGGCGTTTCGGCGCCCGAAATCGTCGGCGTCCTGGTCGCCGTCGCGCCCTGCATCGGCACCGCACGGGCGGTCTCAGCGGCCCCCGAACTTGCCCTGGCGATGGGCTTCGATGTGAACGACGTCATCGAACGGAGTCGCGACCGCTCGGACCCAGCGCGAAGGTCCAAACACGGACCGTAAAACCGCTGCTGCCGGGAGAGAGACGCGCCTTGCGGCGGCGCCCGCTCGCTCGAGGTGCCGGAGCCGCGGTGAGGAAGGGAACGGGCATGACGATCGCACAGAGGTTCGATTGATGCTAGAGGGTGTGGGGAGGACACTCGAGGTGCGCTGGATCTGTCCGGGCAGGCTCACGGAGGCCACGATCGACTGGTTTAGCCCGTTCGTGGTCGAGATCGAGACGCGCGAGGACTCATACCTCGTTGGGCAGGGGATCCAGGGACTTTCCGTCAAGATCCGAGGCGGGACCCTGTTGGAAATCAAGGTCAGCAGCCGCGGCGGAGGAGTGCTCAAGGTGCCTGGGCACGCACACGGCCGCTCCGAGGCCTGGAGGAAGTGGTCCTTCCCCCTCTCGGTCTCCGCCGATACAGGCGCCGGATATGCAGACTGGGAGCGAGTAGGTAAGCACAGGCGCATCGGTCGGTTCTCCTTCCCCGATGGCGAAGGGGCGGTCCTTGCGGCCTCCGGATCCCCTGACTACGGGACGATGTGCGCGGTCGAGCTCACCGAGGTGATGAAGGGTGTGCAGCCTTGGTGGACCCTCGGTTTCGAAGCGACAGGAGAGTTCGACGCCCTCCGGGGGGCGATCGATGCCACTGCCGAGCTGGTGTTCGCGAACCCCCCGCCGGTCGGCCAACTGAGCCTGACCGATTCGAGGTCGTACGCGGCCTGGCTTCGCTCTGCGGTTCCGGATTCGAACCTCTGACCTCGGCATCTCAGATCCGCGGGTATCTCGCCATCGAGACGAAGCACGACTACCAGCAGGAGGACGGCGGGAGTGAGGACAGCGATCCGCAGATTCCGGACTTGAACGTTGGACCCACGATCAGGAACAGCACCGTCGTCAGTAGGAGGGTCACCAAGATGTGGCGCTCCGCGACCACGCTCGTACCCCCGTCGAACGTCCGCTCGCCTGCTCGTTCAGCATCGCTCAGCGTGACAGACGGTGCGGCAGCCTCGCCTGGAGCTTTGGCGTATCGCGACGAAGGGTCAACGTTCCTCCAGCGGGGTTTCGAGAATATGCTGGCTGCTTGAGCACCGACGATCCGGCCGGACGGCGCAAACGCCTCAACCTGCGCACCGCTCGCATGGAAGCGTTCAGCGACGGCGTCTTCGCCATCGCGATCACTCTTCTGGTGCTCGATCTGGTGGTGCCGTCGGTGACCGATGGCAGCGTCGGTCGCCGATTGATGGACCAGTGGCCGACGTACCTCGCGTACCTCGTGAGCTTCGCGTCGATCGGCGCTGCGTGGTTCAGCCACTCGACGATCACCGAGTACCTCGACCGGGCTGATTCCGTTCTTCTCCGTCTGAACCTGCTGCTGCTCCTGTTCGTCTCGGTCTTACCGTTCCCGACCCGGATGCTCGGCGAATATCTGCGGGAGACTGGAGCCGAGCGGATCGCCGTCACTGTGTATGGGTTGAACCTCCTCGCCATCTCGGGTCTGACGAGTGTCCTTTGGCACTACGCGGTCTCGGAACGACTGACCAAAGGCGATCTCGCGGACGATGACGCCCGTGCGATCACCTCGAAGCTCAACCCGAGCCTTGCTTTCTACGCCGTGACCATCGCGATCGGTTTGCTCGTTCCGGTAGCAGCTGTTGTGCTCTACCTCGCCATCGCGCTCTATCTCTTGATCCCGTTCCGCGCCATCGCCCGCCAGTTCCGTCGTCGACCAGCCGGGTAACAGGCCCGATCGGCAGGCGCGCCTCCCGAAGTTTCGCGGCAGTCGCGTGCCCTCCCCCTTCTCCGGTCGCGTGAGAGGCGGATAGCCGGGAGGCGGCGCAGTACTCTCCCCGCGTGGCGGCGAACGGGGCCGAGACGGGTGAGCGCCGATGGCCGATGGCCGCGGCGGTCTTGGTGGCCGGTCTGCTCCGAACGACTCTGCCGCCCGAGCTCAGGCTGCATGACGCGCGTCCGGTCTTCGCGATCCTGTTGCTCGTGCTCGTCATCGCGCTCATCGTGGGCGATCCCGGACGCATCGATCGCCAGACGAGGTGGCTCCGCGTCCTGACCGGGGTGCTCATCGGACTGATCACGGTCGCCAACGGCGGCTCGTCGATCCGCCTCGTCGTCAGCATCATCTACACCGAACCGTTCACCCAGATCGCACGTACCCTGCTCGCGGCTGGAGGCGCCATCTGGTTGACGAACGTGATCGCGTTCGGACTGTGGTACTGGGATCTGGATCGGGGCGGCGCAGCCGCACGTGCTGCCGACTCGACGGTGCCTCCAGCGTTCCTGTTCCCCGAGATGTCGAGTCCGGAGTACGTCCGGGAGGGCTGGTCCCCGACGTTCGTCGACTACCTGCATCTCTCGTTCAATACCGCCATGGCGTTCAGCCCGACGGACGTCTCGGCGATCAGGCCGTGGGCGAAGCTCATGATGATGGCGGAGGAAGCTATCTCGGTCGTCGTTGGGATCCTCGTGGTCGCTCGGGCGGTGAACATCCTGAAGTAGGGCTGCGCGCCCGTGCCGGCATCTCCCGGCAGCTCGTCCGATCCGGCGAAATGAGCGCCCCCGAATTGCTCTCATGCAATAGTTAGACGTGTACGGCCCAGATAGGGGAACCTCAGCAGGTCGCGCGAGCGTCGCACGAAGTCCACCGGGTCGGGCGACATCGCAGCTTGGCGGCATCCAGGGAAGGACAGGGGATGAGCAGCTACGATACCGACGAGGAGAGCGACAAAGCACCCGCGTTGAGTGGAGACGCGGCTCCTCCCTGGATCGCTCCGTTGTTACACCAGAACATCCGATGGGCCATCGGCGCCGTTCTGCTCACCTTGGCGACGCTGTGGTTCATAGGCCAAGAGCGCAATCTCGTCGGCTATCTCATCTTGGCCGAACTCCTCGCGCTCGCGCTCGAACCAGCGGTTGTCTGGATGCACGACCATCGAGGGTGGCGAAGGGGCAGAGCAACAGGTCTTCTTCTGGTCGTTGTCCTTGTTGCGATGATCCTGCTCGGCGTGGGCGTCGCTGCCGTGCTCGCGCGAGAAACCAGCCAGATCCTGCAACAACTTCCGTCGTATGTGGACAAGCTGAATGCGTTCACCCAAGCCCATTTTCACACCATCATGTTTTCGCCTGCCCAGCGGGCTGCGGCAGCGCACGCGACAACGCACATCAACGACTTCTTGAAGCAACACCAGGCGGACATACTCGGAGGGATCTCATCAGGTCTCAGCGCGGTTTTCTCGCTGTTCACGATCGGTCTATTCACCTTCTACCTGACCGCGCAAGGCCCCCAGGTGCGTCGCGCGCTCCTGTCCCGGGTGCCGCCCGAACGACAGAAACGCATCCTGTTCGCATGGGAGACGGCGATCAAGAAGATGGGCGGGTACCTGTACTCGCGCTTGTTGCTGGCTTCGATCAACGGAACGTTCATGTTCGTCACGTTGAAGATCCTGGGCGTTCCATACGCCCTGCCGCTGGCGCTGATCTCCGCCCTCATCGCCGAGTTCATCCCGATCGTCGGGACCTACGTCGGTGGGGCGCTGCCCGCCCTCGTCGCCATCGCAGAGAACGGGCCTACGGCCGCGATCGTCGTCGTGATCGAGAGCGTGATCTATCAGCAGTTCGAGAACTACTTCCTCAGTCCGCGCATCAGCGCGAAGACCATCGAACTGAACGCCGGCGTCGCGTTCGGCGCAGCGATGGCAGGCGGAGCGGTCGGAGGGTTCGTAGGCGCATTCTTCGCCTTGCCGATCGCCGCGACTGTCCAGGCGTTCATGAGCACGTATTCCAGAACATTCGAGGTTGCCGATTCGGCGCTCACCGATATCGACACGGCGCAACCCTCCTCGTCCAAGAGGCCGAAGCGCGGCGGCGGCAGGAGGCAACACGGCGGTGAAGCTGACATGGGAAGTCAGCGGAACGCTGCTCCTGATAGCGCTGATCCGCCTTAGCCGCAAGATGGATTGCTGGGACGCGAGGCCTCGTGGCCAGCCGACGGCGAAGCCATCTCCCGTCCGATCCGAGGCTTACGACATCGAGCCCGTCGACCGTAACGGGTGTCGACCTACAAGACCCGGATGTTCGCGCTCATCACCCAGCGGAGCCCTCCCGGATCTCACACGCCTTCGATCGCTTCCAACCGTCCGGACGTCACCGCATCAGCGAAGGCTCCGTAGTCCTGCTCGTTCTGATCCGCGTAGCGCTCGGAGAAGTCGGTGACCGACTCGTCGAACGCGTCGCTCTTCCCCAGATACGCGGCGATCGCGATCGGGTCTCCAGATCGCGCATGGGCGCGCGCGAGCGTCCAACCGCATTGACGGGCGTAGAAGTTGAGGCCGAACGGTTGTAGCGACTCCACGTCCGCCGAGCCCTTCATGTCACGCAACTGACGCCAGTAGAGCCAGCGGTTCTCCAAGCCCTTGGTCCAGCCTAGGTAGATGTCGCTCGCGGCCTGCATCATCCGCTGCCCCTGAACCACGCGCTCACCGTGCTGCTTGTAGCGAGACTTGGGCAGGTGGTCCTCGAGCACGGAGGCCGTCGCCTCCTTCACCTGCAGGAAGAGCGGATCCTCCTGATCGCGTCCTTGGAGCAGGACGATGAACGCCCGTGTGCCGACGCTGCCGACGCCCACGACCTTGCGGGCCACGTCGATGACCTCGAAGCGCTCCAGCAGGTGGCGTCGATCGTCCTGCAGCGTGGCCCGGTAGGACCGGAACTGCTCATGGAGCATGTGCTGAAGCTCCTCCGGAGACATCCCGGCGGTCAACTCCAGCTCCCGGACAGGGATCACGATCGGTGGCTGGGAGACGATCCGGTAGTTGCCGTCGACGTGCTCGGCGAGCTTGGAGAGCGCTTGCAGGCTGTCCCGCGTGCGAGCCTTCAGGACGTTCTTCTTGGCAGCCTTCTCGGTCTTCTGTGCCGCCTTCTTCTGCGTCTTGTCCGTCTGCATGCCCACCGCGGTGCCCATGGCCGCCATCAGGTCTTCCTCGGACATGTGGGAGTACCAGACGTCCATTATGCGCATCTGCGCGAACCCGGCCATCGCCTCTCGGTATGCCCGGACCGACGCGAGCGTCACGTCGCGCGCTTCGGCCTTCGTGAAGCCGTTGTTGCGTGCCGCGATCGTGAAGCTCGCGGCCATGCGTTTCACGTCGTACTCGAACGGGCCCGGCAGCGTCTCGTCGAAGTCGTTCAGGTCGAAGAGCAGGGCTCGCTCCGGCGATGCGAACACCCCGAAGTTCGACAGATGGGCATCGCCGCAGAGCTGCGTGATGAGGCCAGCCCTCGGCGTCTCTTTGAGGTCGGCGGCCATGATCTTGGCTGCTCCTCGGTAGAACGTGAACGGTGAGACGAGCATGCGGCCATGGCGCACCGGCACGAGGTCCGGCTCACGGGTCGCGTCCTGTTCTTCGAGCAACGCGACGGGATCGGGGCGGTCGGCGGCCGGGACCCAACCCGAGTGGCTGGACAGAGGTACCTGCTTCCGCGATGCCTTGCCGTGTTGCTTGCGTTCGTCGACGCTCGGGTGCTCGATCTTGGCCACGCTCATGATCCCTACGACCCCCTTATCCCGGCGAGCCTGTTGCTGTCGCTCGACACTACGCCATCGGGTTGGTTACGGCGTAGCTCGCCTCGCTCCGCACACGCTCCGCACCGTGGCTCTTCATCTCCGGCGGCGCGGGGCGATGTGAGGAGGGGCTTCGTATGCGAGAGGGTCCCCCATTCACGCTGAAGTCGATTGCCCAGAACCCAGAGATCAACGAGAGGATGACTCGGACCGAGATTGAAGCAGCCATTGCCCGACGCGCTGACACTGAGGTTGCCATCGCCTAGGTGGGAGCTGGAATCTCGGTCGGCCTTCGTTGCTCGACTGCTCGGTCTGGGGCCAGACGGTGCACTACGTCGCCTGGCCCGGCGCTCCACCGGGTCGCTGGGCCGACCAAGTAGCCCGCGCCGCACGGCGAGCCCGGCCGTCTAGGCATGATCCGCCGATCCCGCTCCACGTACACCGATAGGTCCGTTCACCATGATCCGGCGGATGGTCGACGCTCAGAAGAGTGCGCGTCGCCATACGGCGGGCGCAGGACCCTCGAGGTCGACGCGGGAGGCGCCGGCCCACGCGGCCAGCTCGCCGATCGCGCCGGCGACGACCGGGCCGAGCGCCCGGCTCGGCGTGGTGCCGTCCTCCGAGTGGACCGCGCGCACGACGAGGCGCCCAAGCTCGCGGTCGAGAGCCGCGTCCACGCGCGCGACGAACCGGTCCCCGTGCAGCATCGGCATCGCGTAGTAGCCGAAGCGCCGTTTGGCCTTCGGCACGTAGATCTCCATCCGATAGTCCAGGTCGTGCAGGGCGGCTGCCCGCTTGCGGTCGTGGATGAGGTTGTCGAACGGCGACAGGAGCGTGGTCCTCGGCGACCACGAGCCACGCTCCAGCCTCTCGAGCGTCGGCAGGTCGTCGCGGTGGACGTACCATGTGCCCGGCCTCGACTCGACGTCGACGCGCTCGGTCGCGCCGCGGCGCTCGAGCTCGGCGAGCACGCGTGGGAGCTGTGGGTACCGCCCGATCGTGAAGTGCGAGCGGATCTGGAGCGGCGTCGCCACGCCGAGCGCTCGGAGCGAGTGCTGGGCGGCTCGCCGGGTCACCTCGAGGTCGCCGATGCGCTCCGAGCGCGCCTCGGCCGGCAGGACGCGCTCGCCGAGGTCCCACCACTTCTCGAGGCCGTGCCGGTCCGCCACCAGGACCTGCCCTCGGAGCCACAGGAACTGGAGCATCTGGTTGACGTTGCGGTCGGCCGTCCACCCCGACGAGACCCAGCTGTCGGAGGCAGCGTTGCCGTCGAAGTCGCGCACCCGCATCCGGCCCTTGCGTCGCAGGTCCCGCAGGATCGACCGGCGGAGCCCCGGGTTGCGCTCGACCCAGGCGCCGAATCGCGTGCCCCAGCCGTCGTCCCTCGACGGGTAGTTCCGCATGCGGAACCGATGGATCGGGTAGTCCTCGGTCAGCACGATCGACGCGGCGTGCGCCCAGTACTCGAACAGCGCGCGGTCGCGCCACAGCAGCCGGTCGAGGTGCGCGGGATGGAACCCGTCGAGCCGGCTGCGCAGCACCAGGAGCGGGCTCCGCGCCACGACGGAGATCGGGTCGAGCTGCACGCACCGGATGGAGCGCACGACGTCGAGCACGCGCGCGGGCGAGGAGCGGGCGGCCCGGCCGGCCAGGCGTTGCTTGAGGATCGCGAGGCGGCGCGCGGTGACGAGGTCGATCCGGCGAAGGGCGGTCATGAGCCGATCAGGCGAGCCGCGTCCCGATGCCCCAGGTGACGCCGACGCTGCGCCAGTAGCCGGCGATCGTCTCGACCGGCGCGAGGGACTCGAGCTCCTCGACCGGCGACGGCCCGAACGAGAGCTCCGCGTCGCCCGTCCACACGGCCGAGCCCTCCCAGTCGTAGCTCTTCATCGTGACGAGCTCGTTCATCGAGGGCGCCGCCCCCTCCTCGATGGACGGGAAGTAGCGGTGGTGCAGCATCGGCAGGGCGTTCACGAAGCCGTTGGTCTCCGAGGGCCCGGTGATCGTGAATCGTGCGTCGATGACCCGACGGTCGTGGACGGCGACGCTCGCGCCGAACCGCCCGCCGCGCTCGAGGCGCGGACCTGCCTTGCCCTGCGTCACCGGCCGCGTCATCCAGATCGAGCCGAGCTTCTTCGGGTACCCCTGGTGCCATCCCCGGACCATCGCGAAGTCCTTGTCCACCCAGATGAGCAGGCATCGCGAGTAGTGTTCGCCGCGGTACCGACACCGAACGACGAGGAACGCCTCCTTGTACTGCGAGCGCACCGGGTCCAGCAGCTCCTCGAACGAGGCCGAGCAGGACTGCCAGTCGGCGAAGATCACCGCGACGGCGTCGGGGTCCTCTTGGGCCGGCTCGAGCGGCGACGGGAGCCATCGAGAGACGGCGCCCGGCGCCGCCCGGTACTCGATCGTGAGGAGGTCGCCCGAGTAGTGCCACGGGGGACCGGGCACCACCGAGGATCGCCCCTCGGGCGTGAGCGGCGGCACAAACCCCTTGAGCTCCCCCACGCGCTGCATACTAGCGGCGCATGGAGACCCGTCGGATCTCGCTGGACGGCGCGGCCACGACGGCCGTACGCGAGGGCGACGACCTCGTCGCGTCCGACGGCCGGCGGGTGGCGATCGCCGACGCCGTGCACCTGCCGCCGTGCGAGCCGACGAAGATCATCTGCATCCACCTGAACTACGAGAGCCGGGTGAAGGAGTTCCTCGCGACGATGCCGCCGGCGCCGACCTACTTCCACAAGCCGGTCAGCGCGCTGAACGCGCACGGCGGCGCCGTCATCCGGCCGCCGCGATGCAGGTACCTCAACTACGAGGGCGAGATCGCGATCGTGATCGGCCGCGAGTGCCGCCACGTCGCGCCGGCCGACGCCGGCGCCTACATCGCCGGGTACACGATCGCGAACGACTACGGCCTGCACGACTTCCGCGACACGGACGCGGGCTCGATGCTGCGCGTGAAGGGCTCGGACACGCTGTGCCCGCTCGGCCCGGGGCTCGTGGACGACTGGGACTTCCGCGGCAAGCGGATCCGCACGCTCGTGAACGGCGAGGTCCGCCAGGACGGCTCGACCGACGAGATGGTCTGGGACATGCATTACCTGGTCGCCGACATCGCGCGCACGATCACGCTTGTGCCGGGCGACGTGATCCTGTCGGGCACGCCCGCAAACTCGCGACCGGTCGAGCCCGACGACGTGGTGGAGGTCGAGGTGGAGGGACTCGGGCTCCTGCGCAACACGATCGTCAAGGGCGACGTGCCGATCCGCGAGGATGTCGGCGCGCAGCCGACCGAGTCCGAAGAGGTGATCTCGACGGCGTACGGCGGCGACTGGGAGTTCCGCGGCATCCGGCCGCCCCGGAAGGGCTGAGGGCGGTGCGCATCGAGCGGTACCTGCAGGCCCACGGCTTCCTGCGGGTCGAGCTCCCACCCGAGCTCTGGGAGGCCGACACCGAGGAGGAGCCGTTCGTCCGGACGGTCGGCGAACTCCTCGCCGTGGGCCTCGGGCGCGGCATCGTGCTCGAGGAGCTGGTCCTTTCCGCCTCGAACGTCACCGCCGAGCCCGACCTCGACGACGAGGACGAGCCCCCGTGGCTCGAGCCGGGCGACTACGTCGCCGTGACGGTTCGCGGGTCCGGCGACTGGGGCGCGGAGGATCTGTGGCGCGCCGGAGAAGGCCCGACCCGCGGTGTCCTCGTGAACGCCGGGCCGGCCGCCGACGCCGCGGGTGCCGTCCTCGCGTACACGCGCAACCTCGGCGCGGAGGGCTCGGTCACGGTGCTGCTGCCCCGGCTGGACCCGGAGCCGTGACCGCGCCGCGGTCGATCCGATAGACGGCGTGCCGGAGGCCCGCGTGATCGACCTCCCGGTCGACGCGCATCCCGATCTTCTCGGCGACCCGAGCGGAGGGGACGTTCTCGGGGCGAACCAGCGAGATGAGGTAGTCCGCCTCCAGGTTCGCGAAGGCCCAGTCCCGCGCCGCCGCACCGGCCTCCGGTGCGATCCCGCGTCCCTTTCGCCCGGGACGGACGTGCCAGCCGATCTCGACCTCGCCGACGCCCTCGACCACCTGGATCGTCGGACCGGCCGTTCCGAGGAACTCGCCGCCGTCGCGAGACTCGATCACCCACAGGCCGAAGCCATCGTCTCGATAGCGTTCGAGCTGTCGCGCCACCCAGGCCGTCGTGTCCTCGCGCGTGAACGGAGCCGGATAGAACCGCATGTGCTCGGCGTCGGCGAACATCGGCGCCAGCGCGTCGACGTCCTCGGGCCGGTATGCGCGGAGTCGGAGTCGCTCGGTGAGGAGCACGAAGCCGGCATCCATGCCGCGAAACACTAGCGACCCGGCGATCCGCGGTCCCCGCGCGTCTGGACTATCCTCGCGCTCAGTCGTTCGGGACCGAACGCTCCTCGGGGAGAGCTCATGGACATCAAGGGCAAGCGCCTCCGGCTCCTGTACTCGGACGTGCTCGGCGTCGAGCGCGGCAAGTACCTGTTCGGCGACGTCGCCGACACCGGCCGGGCGGCCTTCTGCATCGGCGTGTACCCGCTCACGACGGACAAGGAGATCCTCGACATCTCCCGGCAGCAGTTCGACGTCGGCCTGCCCGACGTCGAGGCGTTCGTCGACCGCGACACGTTGCGGACCGGGTGGGAAGAGGACACGATCGTCGGCATCGCCGACGTCCACCACGGAGGTCAGCCGTTCGAGGTGGACCCACGCAACGTCCTGCGTCGCGCGGTCGAGCCCTGGCGCGCGATGGGCCTCGAGCCGTTGTTCGCGTTCGAGTCCGAGTTCTATCTGCTCGAGCGCGCCGAGGGCGAGGACTGGAAGCCGGTGGACCTTCCGTCGCACCGCGTCTACGGCACGGGGACGTCCGTGGACCCGTCCGGAACCGTCGACGAGATGGTGCGGGCGGCGATGACCACCGGCTTCGCGATCGAGGGCTGGGGCTCCGAGTTCGACACGGCCGCCTACGAGGTGAACATCCGCTACAAGGAGGTGATCCCGGCCGCCGACGAGTGCTTCCTGTTCCGGCTGCTCGTGAAGGAGATCGCCACCCGGCGCGAGAAGCTCGCGACGTTCCTCGGCCGGCCCTTCAACGACCGCGGCGGAAGCGGCCTGCACCTCAACGTCTCGTTTCGGCGCGAGGACGGCTCGAACGCGTTCCACGAGCCGAACGCCCCCGACGGCCTGGCGCCGATCGCGAAGCAGTGCGTGGCGGGGATGCTCGCGCATCACGAGGCGATCGCGGCCTTCGCGGCGCCGCACGTGAACGCGTACAAGCGCCTGCAGCCCGACATGCTGAACGGGTACTGGGCCAATTGGGGCTACGACGACCGAACGGTCTGCGTCCGCATCCCGCCGGCGCGGGGCGAGGGCACGCGGCTGGAGCACCGGATGTCCGACGGGGCGGCGAACCCCTACCTCGTCGCGGCCGCGGTCCTGCACGCCGCCCGGTTCGGCGTCGAGCAGCAGCTCGCCCCGCCGCCCGCGCAAATCGCCGGCGAGGCGCCGAACACCGACCGCAGGGTCCCGCCGACGCTCGATGCGGCCCTGCAGGCCCTCGAGGCGGACGAGGCGCTCTGCGCCGCGATGGGGCCGTGGCTGATCGAGACCTTCACGAAGCTGAAGCGGGCGGAGTGGGAGCGGTACGCCAAGGCGGTCGAGGACACCGCCACGACGGACGTGACGCCCTGGGAGATCGAGTACTACCTCCCCTTCTACTGAGATCGCCCGGGGCGGGTGACCGGCCGGTCCCGCCGACCCCTCGGGACAGGACCGCCAAGCCCTGTCGGTGACGTCGTTCCCGCAGGAGCATCGAGGCGGAACCTCACCGAGGGGGTGATCCGCATGTCGGTCGCGCTGAGCTCGCCGCCGGTGCGGGATGAGAAGGGCCTGAAGCGCGGCGCGATCGGGGTCGTGTCGGCGACCGTCATCGGTGTGGCGTCCACGGCGCCCGCGTACAGCGCCGCCGCGACGCTCGGCCTCGTGGCCGTCGTTGCGGGGTTCGCGACGCCGGCGATCATGCTCGTCGCCTTCTTCCCGATGCTGTTCACGGCGGCCGCGTACTACTACCTGAACCGGGTCGACCCCGACTGCGGGGCGACGTTCTCGTGGGTCACCAGGGCGATGGGGCCGAACGCGGGGTGGCTCGGCGGCTGGGGCGTGATCGTCGCCGACCTCATCGTGATGCCGAGCCTTGCCTGGGTCGCGGCGTACTACACGTACTCGCTGTTCGGGCTCGACAGCCTGGCGGCGAACACGTGGGCCCTGCTGCTCCTGGGAACCGCCTTCATCATCGCGATGACGCTGATCACCTGGCTCGGGATCGAGCTCTCCGCCAGGACCCAGTTCCTCCTGCTCGCCACCGAGATCGTGATCCTCCTCGGGTTCTCGATCTGGGCGCTCGTCAAGGTCTACCTGGATCACCCGGTCGACTCGACGACCCCGTCCTGGGAGTGGCTGAACCCCTTCAACCTCACGATGACCGAGCTGACGCAGGGCATCCTGCTCGCGCTCTTCATCTACTGGGGGTGGGACACGGCGGCGAACGTGAACGAGGAGACGCGCGGGCGGACATCGGCCGGGCTCGCGACGGTGATGGCGACGGTGGTCCTCGTCGGGACGTACGTGGTCGTCGCGTTCGCGACCACGGCCTACAAGGGACCCCGGTTCCTCGGCGACAACCCCGACGACGCGCTCACCGGCATGGTCGGCGGCTGGCCGGCCAAGCTCATGATGATCGCGATCCTCACCTCCGCGATGGCGTCCACGCAGACGACGATCCTGCCCACGGCCCGAACGGTCCTGTCGATGGCCGCGCACGGAGCCCTGCCGAGGGCGCTCGCCAAGATGCACCCGAGGTACCAGACGCCGACGTGGTCGACCTGGTGCTTCGGGATCGCGTCCGTTGCCTGGTGGCTCGTGCTGATCCTGGTCGACCGCAGCGAGAACATCCTGTGGGACTCGATCGCCGGCCTCGGCTTCGGGATCGCCTTCTACTACGGGATCACGGCGCTCGCCGCGCCGATTCTGTTCCGGCGCCACGTGTTCAAGAGCTTCAAGAACCTGCTGCTCGTCGGGATCGTGCCGCTGCTCGGCTTCGGCGTGCTCGCGTGGGTGTTCGTGCGGTCCGCGATCGACATGTTCTTCTGGAGCGCCGACACCGCCTACACCCCGGCCTGGTTCGCGTTCGGCGATTTCCGTGGCCTCGGCGCCCCGTTCGTAATCGGCATCGGGATGTTGGTGGCCGGCGTCCCGCTGTGGCTCTGGGCCCGGCGAGCCTACCCGGAGTTCTTCCACCGTCACGCGGAGGCGGCCGAGTCGCTCACCGAGCTGCTGCCCGATGAGCTGCGCGTGGCCGAGGAGAAGCCGGAGGTGACGAGCCTCCCGCCGACGAAGCCCTTCGAACCGCCGTCGGCGGCGTCGACGCGTATGGCGGGCGGTCGAGTGAGAGGAGTGGTCCCATGAAGATCCTGCTGATCGGAACCGGCGGCGTCGGAGAGGCGATTGCCGTCATCTCGAAGGATCGCCCGTTCCTGGAGCGGGTCGTCCTCGCCGACATCGACCTGTCGCGCGCGCTCGAGGTCGCCGCGAAGGTCGGGGGCGGGACGCAGTTCCCCGTCGAGCGAGTGGATGCCTCGTCGAAGGAGCAGATCGTGGCCCTCGCGCGGAAGTACGAGGTAGACCTCGTGCTGAACGCCGTGGAGCCGAGATTCGACATGCCGATCTTCGACGCGGCCCTGGAGGCCGGAGCGAACTACCTCGACATGGCGATGTCGCTCTCGAAGCGGCACGCGACGGAGCCGTACGCGAAGACCGGACGGATGCTCGGCGACGAGCAGTTCGCCAAGTTCGAGACGTGGGAGGACCGGGGGCTGGTCGCGCTCGTCGGCATGGGGGTCGAGCCGGGAATGGCCGACGTCCTCGCCGCCTACGCGGCCAAGCACCTGTTCGACGAGATCGAGGAGGTCGGCGTGCGGGACGGCGCGAACCTCGAGGTTCGTGGCTACCGGTTCGCGCCGAACTTCTCGATCTGGACCACGATCGAGGAGTGCCTGAACCCGCCCGTGATCTACGAGAAGGGAAAGGGCTGGTTCACGACCGAGCCCTTCTCCGAACCGGAGACGTTCGACTTCCCCGGCGGTATCGGGCCGCTCGAGTGCGTGAACGTCGAGCACGAGGAGGTCATCCTGGTCCCGCGCTGGCTCGACGTCGGCCGGGTGACGTTCAAGTACGGGCTCGGGCAGGAGTTCATCGACGTCCTGCGCACGATCGAGCTGCTGGGCCTCGACGCCACCGAGCCGGTGGAGGTCGGGGGCGTGAAGGTCGCGCCCCGCGACGTCGTCGCCGCCTGCCTGCCCGACCCGGCGAAGCTCGGCCATCTCATGACCGGCAAGACCTGCGCCGGCACCTGGGTGCGCGGTCGCAGCGGGTACCAGATGAAGGAGGCGTACCTCTACCAGGTCGCCGACAACGAGGAGTGCATGGCGAAGTACGGGGTGCAGGCCGTGGTGTGGCAGACGGCCGTCAGCCCGGTGATCGCGATGGAGCTCCTCGACACCGGTGCCTGGAAGGGCGCCGGCGTCCTGGGGCCGGAGGCGTTCGACCCCGACCCGTTCGTCGAGCTGATGGGGTCGTACGACTTCCCGCTCGGGATCCGGGAGTCCGTGACCTAGACGGAGCGGGCTGCGGAGGCGCCGGGCCGGCGAGCCCGACGCCTCCGGCACGTCTCGGGTTGCCTCCGCGATCGTTCGGCAGCAAACTACCGATCCACCGCTCCAGATGGGAGGCGCCCGTGGGCGTGGCGACGTCCGAGCTCGACCGCTCGAAGATCGACCTGGTCAACCCGGACAGCTACGTCGAGCGGGTCCCCTACGAGTGGTTCGACCTCCTTCGCCGCGAGTCTCCCGTCTACTGGCACGAGGAGCTCTCGCCCAACCACGGATTCTGGGCCGTCACGCGGTTCCGCGACATCGAGGAGGTCCTGCGGGACACGAAGACGTTCTCGTCCGCGCGAGGCATCACGCTCGAGGAGCAGACGCCGGAGGAGGTCGAGGCGCGCCGCTCGATGATCGACATGGATCCGCCGGGGCACTCGCGCCTGCGGCGGCTCGTGAGCAAGCACTTCACCCGAAGCGCCGTCGCGCAGTACGAGGGGTTCGTCCGGGAGCAGGCACAGCTGGTCCTGGATCGGGCGCTGCCGCTCGGCGAGCTGGACTTCGTCGAGGAGATCTCGCGCGAGCTCCCCATCCGCGTGCTCGCGCGCATCATGGGCGTGCCGAACCAGGACCTTCCGATGTGCATCGAGCTCGGCGACGCCATGATCGCGCAGGCCGACCCCGAGTACTCGCGCGCCGTCATCGACAAAGAGGACACGAGCGCCTACCGCCTGCTCCCCTTCCGCAGCCCCGCGGCCGTCGAGCTCATGGAGTACGGGCACCGGCTGGCCGACGAGCGACGGAAGGATCCGCAGGAGGACCTGGTCACGAAGCTCGTGAACGCCGAGATCGACGGCGAGCGCCTGTCCGAGCGGGAGTTCGACAACTTCTTCTGCCTGCTCATCGTGGCGGGCAACGAGACGACGCGGCACGCCATCACCCACGGGATGCTGGCGCTGATGGAGCACCCCGTCGAGTGGGCCAGGCTCCGCGACGATCCCGACCTCATGGTCACGGCCGCCGACGAGATGCTGCGATACGGATCGCCAACGATGCACTTCCGGCGCACGGCGACGCGAGACGTGGAGCTGCGAGGAGAGCAGATCCACGAGGGCGACAAGGTGCTCGTATGGTTCGTCTCGGGCAACCGCGACGAGGAGGTCTTCCCCGAGCCCGACCGATTCGACGTCGGCCGGATCCCCAACCCGAACATGGCCTTCGGGAGCGGCGGGCCGCACGTGTGTCTGGGGATGCATCTCGCCCGGCTGGAGGTGCTCGTGATGTTCCAGGAGCTCGTCCCGAGGCTGGCCGCCATCGAGCCGACCGGTCCGATCGAGCGCCTCCGCTCGAACTTCATCAACGGCATCAAGCACCTGCCCGTGCGCGTCGAGCTGGCGTAGATCCGCTCGATCCCCTTCCCGACTCGGGGTAAGGTCGCACCGATGCAGCGCGGCTCGGGCGAGGACGGCGCCGTCGGCCCCGCGGAGCGGGAGGGCTCGACCTCCGTGTCCGCCGACGCCTCAGTGCCGGCACCCGTCGCCGGTCCGATGCCGCCCTGGGTGAAGCCCGCGATCCGCACCTCCGCGCAATCGCTCTTCGTGGTCCTGGTGCTCGCGACGCTATCGGTGCTCCTGCTTCTGTACCTCGCCGAACGGTTGTCGTCCTTCCTATCGATCATCTTCATGGCGTTGTTCGTGTCGTTCGCGATCGAGCCGGCCGTCGCCTGGTTCGCGGCGCGGGGCATGCGGCGGGGGTACGCCACGGCCCTGATGTTCGGGTTGATCCTTCTCGCCGTCGTCGGGCTGGTCGCGTTGATCGCCCCGGCGATCGTGCAGGGGTTCCAGCAGGTCGTCGAGTTCGCCCCGCGATGGGTCGACACGATCGTGCGATGGCTGGGGCGCATCGGGATCGACGTCTCCGGCGACAAGCTCGTCCAGGCCCTGCAGGGTCACGCGCAGGACATCGCCTCGTACAGCGCCGACCTGCTCGGCAACCTGTTCGGCCTGGGCGCAACCCTGCTCGGTGCCGTCTTCCGCTGGGCGACGATCGCGCTGTTCACCTTCTACTTCGTGGCGGAGGGACCGCAGGTGCGCCGTGTTGTCTGCAGCGCGCTGCCGCCGGCCCGCCAGGAGCACATGTTGTTCGTCCTCAACCAGGCGATCGAGAAGACCGGGGGCTATTTCTACTCTCGCTTGTTGCTCGCGTTCGTCAACGGGACGGGGATGTACATCACTCTGCGCGCGTTCAACGTCCCGTTCGCCGCGCCGCTCGCGATCTTCGAGGGTGTCGTCGCGGCATTCATCCCGATCGTCGGAACTTACCTTGCCGGGATCCCGCCGGTTCTGGTCGCGTTGTTGACTTCACGTGCGGCGGGGATCGCCGCGCTCGCCTACATCCTGATCTACCAGCAGATCGAGAACTACCTGCTGTCGCCGCGCCTCACGGCAAAGACCATGTCGCTGCATCCGGCGGTCGCCTTCGCAGCCGCGCTCATCGGCGGCGCCCTCGGCGGCCTCCTCGCCGCCTTCCTCGCTTTGCCGGTCGCCGGCGTGATCCAGGCGACCGTGCAGGAGTACCGAACGCGGTACGACGTCGTGGACAGCGATCTGACCGCCCAGACGCCGCCGAAACCGGACAAAACCTCGAAGTCGCTTTCGGATCGGCTCCGCCGGTCGAAGGACGAGGAGACCGGCGAGACCGGCGAGCCCGGCGAGAGCGACTGAAGCCGCGTCCCGGTGCCTCGCGGAACCGGCCGCGATCCCCTACCCTCAGACGCCCTCGAGCGCGCGAGCCCGCGCGGGAAGGAGACCCGTCATGCACAAGCCCCTGGTGGCATTCGTCGCCCTCGGAATCATCGCCGCCGGCACCTTGGTGGCGACGGCAGGCACGAACGTCGAGCGGACTCCGGTGAGCTGCAGCGATGCCGTCTCGCGGACCACGTCCACGTCGACCTCGTCCACGACCTGGGAGGACGTCCCGGGCCTGGTGGCCGATCCCGTCGCGATCTTCCCCATCTCGATCGACGTCAGCGCCGTGGTCTCGGGTGCGCCGGTTCGCTTTCGAATCCTGAGCACGAACATCGGCGGGCAGACCTTCGTGAGCGACCCGGGCGTCACCCGCTTCGATCCCGGTAGCGGCGCGAACTCGTTCTCGTTCCGGTGGGTGGAACGCAACGACGTGGCGGCGCCGCACGCGAACCATCTCGTCCTGCAGTGGCGGAGCGCGTCGGGCGCCGCCGTCAACCTGCTTCGCGGTGACCTGGTGGCGACCTATGCGACCGACGGGTGCGTCGGCTCGTCGTAGGAGCTCGTCACTCCTCGGCGCTCGTCACTCCTCGGCGACGCGGAGCATCGAGCGGAGCATCGCGGCCATCGATTCCTGCTCCGCGCCCGAGAGGTGGGCGGTCACGGCGGCCTCCTCCGCGTTGAATCGCGGAAACAGCTCTTCGATCTTGCTCCGGCCGCGATCGGTGAGCGAGACGCGCACCATCCGTCCGTCCTCGGCGCTCTTGCGCCGGCGCACGAAGCCGCGCCGCTCGAGCGTCGTGACCACGCCGGTGGAGGTCGGCCGGCTGATCCCGACGGCGGCCGCAAGGTCTCGCGACTCCATCTCGCCCCATACCCAGAGCACCCACAGCGCGACGAACGAGGTCCACGACAGACGGTCGACGGCGAGCACCCGGGACTCCATGTGACGCCGGATCGCGGCCGAGGCGCGAAACAGGTTCGAGACCGCCCACATCGCCCGGAAGTCCAGCGGCAGGTGTCCGAGCTGCTCGAGGACCTTGCGCTCGGCGGGGAGCAGACCGTCGTCCGGCACGAAGCCGAAGTCTAGTCCCGCGCCCTCAGCAGGACAGGGTGGCGTCGGCGCCGGCGCCGCCCGTGCACGTGTCGTCGCCGGGCCCGCCGCGGAGCTGATCGTCGCCGTCGCCGCCGTGAAGCTCGTCGTCGCCCTTGCCGCCCTCGAGTGCGTCCTTTCCGGCGCCGGCGAACAGGACGTCGTTGCCCGAGCGGCCGAGCAGCCGGTCGCGGCCGGAACCGGAGCGAAGCTCGTCCTTTCCGCGACCGCCGTCCAGCGTCAGCGCACCGGAGAAGCCCGCCGCGGCGATGGAGTCTTTGCCATCGCCCCCCGTCACGGTCAGGATCTCGACGCCGGCCAGCGCCGTTTCCTCGTCCGTTGGGCCCGACCGGGTGATCCGGTCGTTCATGACGACCCACCCGCCCTCGCCGGCCATGTAGAGCCGATCCCGTCCCTCCCCGCCTTTCACGGATCCGCCACCCCCGCCGGGAACGAGGATGTCGGGGCCCCCGCCGCCGCGAAGCTCGTCCACCCCGCCCCCACCATCGAGTCGGTCCGAGAGCTCGGAGCCGAGCAGCGCGTCGTTCCCGGCCTCGCCGAACAGGCCGATCTCGAGCAGGACGGGGAACGCCTGTCGGCTGACGTCGGTGAGGTCGATACGGTCGCCGCCTCGGCCCCCGCGCACCAGGATCGACTGCACGTCCCGACACCGGACGCGGCCGCCGGTCGGGGCGGCATCGTTCACCCGCAGGTTGCCGTTCGTGCACTCGATGACGATGGTGTTCCCGTGACGGTCCCCGCTCACCGTCAGGATGCCGAGCGCGAACTCCGCCGTGACGTCGGCGAGCGCCGGTGCGGCCGGGAGCGCGAGGAGCCCGGCTCCGAGAACGATCGCGATCGCGCGGCGCACGGCGCGAAACGCTAGCGGAGCGGCGCGGGTGATGTCACGCGCGCGACGCGGCGCGCGGAGGGACGATCAGTCGACGTTGGAGATCGTCATCACGCTCAGGAAGTCCATCTCCCCGAAGACCTGCACGGAGGTGGACGTTCCCTTGAAATGCAGCGTGACTTCGTCGCCGTGGGTGAGCTGGACGATGGTCGTCAGGGGGATCACGCGGATCACGACGTCGCCGTGGTCGCCGAGGCCGACCGACTGGCAGGCCACCTCGTCGCCGTTCACCGCCACGCAGGCGGTGCCGGTGTCGCCCGCGTCGGAGCTCATCATCGGGATCGAGGCCGAGATCTGGAACACGCCATCGCGAGGTGCGGTGACCTCGGCCGCGCCGTCCGTGTGCGTGAACCCGAACGCCATCCCGGTGGTCTCCCAGGTGAGGTTCTGGAAGATGTCCGCCATGACGACGGGCTGGCTCGTCGCGTCGGAGACCTGAACGTACGCGGGGTCCGACCCGCGAGGACCGGGGGGACCTGGGGGACCGGCAGGACCGGGGGGACCTGCGGGACCCTGAGGGCCGGCCGGACCTGCGGGACCTTGGGGACCGGCGGGACCCTGGGGACCCGCGGGACCCTCGGGACCGGCGGGACCGTGTGCGCCGATGGGGCCCTGCGGACCGGGTAGACCCTGCGGGCCGGCGGGACCGGGAGGACCGACGGGGCCCCGTGCGCCCGGCAGCCCGGGCAGGCCCGCTGGGCCTTGCGGACCCGCGGGGCCCATGGCTCCGGCGGGACCGACTGGGCCGGCGGGACCGACCGGACCGGCGGGACCGGCAGGACCGGCGGGGCCGGCAGGGCCCATGGCGCCCGCGGGACCTGCGGGGCCCTGCGGACCGGCCACGCCGGCTGGACCTGCATTGCCGGCCGGACCCTGCGGACCTGCCACTCCCTGCGCTCCCGCGGGACCGGCGGGGCCCGGAGGCCCGGCGGGGCCCTGCATGTTGAACGTGAACGGGACCGTCCCGTACGGACAGCTCGTGCGCAGGCCCCGCTCCTTGATCAGCATCACGATGCCGAAGTAGCGGTCGTAGCAGGCGGAGAACGTGTGGTTGGAGTCGTCGGTCGCCACGGCCACGTTCGCCATGACCATCGCGAAGACCAGGACCATGCCCACGAGCGAGACGAACCGGAGCGCTCGCGCCCTGCCCCGCTGCCGCCCGCGCGCGCGAACGGGGGTGGCGCTCCACCACCCGGTCGTGCCTGGCACCTTCACCGTAGGCCGATCGTCCACAAGGTCAATATCGGCTCTGGCGCGGCGATACCTTGACGCGAGTACCCGAAAGTCCACCGAATGGCGGACAAGCGCAGCAGGCCCCAGCTCAGAGACTGCGTGCCTAGCAGGCGACGAGGACGTTGCTCCCGTTGCCCCCGATGCAGCTGTCGACGCCGGTGCCGCCGTCGAGGCGGTCGTTGCCGTCGCCGCCGTGCAGGGCGTCGTTGCCGCCGCTGCCCTTCAACACGTCGTTGCCGTCGCCGCCCTCCAGGGAGTCGCTCCCGCCCCGACCGAGCAGGAGGTCGGCCTTCGGGCCACCCGTCAGGAGGTCGTCGCCCGCGCCCCCGTCGAGCACGAGCGGCCCGGTGAAGCTCGAGGCGAACACCCAGGTGTCCCCCGGCCCGCCGAGCACGATTGCCTTGTCCACTCCCTGCATCGTGCTCTCGTCGGAGGACGGGATCGTGGCGACGCCGCCGTCGTCCACCCGCCAGCCCGTGTCGCCCGAGATCACCACGGTGTCCTTGCCCGTCCCCCCGACGAGCTGGTCCCCGCCGCCGTCGGTGAGCAACTCGTCGGGGCCGTCGCCGCCGCGCAGGGTGTCCCCGCCGGGCCCGCCGTCGAGCCGGTCCCCGATGCCCGACCCCGTGAGCGTGTCGTTCCCCTCCTCCCCGAGGAGCTCCACGTCGGTGAGCCCGCCGAAGTCCGACCGCGCGACGCCCTCGAGCGAGACCTGGTCGCCGCCCGCGCCCGCCCTCACGGAGATCGAGTCCACGCTGGAGCAGGCGACCTCGCCGCCCGAGGGCGCCGCCGCGTTCACGCGGACGTATCCGCCCTCGCACGTGACGACGATGTCGTCGACCTCCCCGCTCCCGTTGATCGACAGCGCGCCGTTCGCGAACGCGGCCGCGACCCCGGCGCTCGCCGGGACGCCCGGCCAGAGCGCGTACCCGATCGCGGCCAGCAGGACGAACGCTCGCTTCATGGCTCGAAGGTAGTCCTCGGCGGCGCCGAGATCATCGCCCGACCGGGTGTCAGATGGTGAAGCGGGTGGGCGGGTCCTCCATCGTGAGGATCTCGCGCCGTACGCCCCACGCACGAACGTCCGATTCGGCCTTCCCGTCCAGCACGAGCTCGACGAGCGACTTGCCGAACACGCTCGCGAACTTGAACGCGTGCGCCGCGCCCTGACCGACCGCCGCGCGCTCGTGCCCCGGCACGAGGTCCAGGACGAAGTCGCGATCGGGCGTCATCGTGTACAGGCACGAGCGGATCGCGAGGGGGTGTCCGAACCCGTCCGGCAGGTGCTCGCGCATGAACCCGTCGAGCAGGTCGGAGTAGACGGGGTCGAACGTCCGCGTGTCGCCGGTCACCTCGGGTCCGCCGGCGTCGCACCCGAGCTTCGGCCCGGCCTCGCCGAAGGCGGGCAGGCCGTAGAACGAAGGCTCGCCCATCCAGATCCAGACCGGGAACCGCCCGGGAGCGAACGTCGCGGGATCGCGCGGCCGGTAGTAGGTGACCTGCTCCTGCGTCACGGTGAGGTTGATCGGCCGCCACAGCGTGCCGAGGACCTCGTTCGTCCACGCGTCGCACGCGACGATGAGCCGCTCCGCCTGGAACGTGCCCGCCTCGGTCTCGAGCTCGTACAGGCCGCCACGCTCGCGAACATCGGTCACGCGGGCGTGCTCGACGAGCGTGGCGCCGAGCGTCGAGGCGAGCCGTCGGTGCGCCTCGTTCGCCCTCGCCGCGGCGACGAGCCCGGAGTCCTCCTGGGACATGACCCGCACGTCGCCGGAGAGTCGCCAGGGCGGAAACCGGCGCATGGTCTCGGCGGCGTCGAGCCATTCGTAGCCGACGCCGACCTCGTCGAGCGAGCTCGTGTAGTCGGCGGCGAGCCCTTCGGAGCCGGCCGGGTACAGGTCGAGGCCGCCCGTCCGCACGACGAGCTGCTGACCGGACGCCTCCTCCACGGCCGACCACGCCGCATAAGCGTCGCGCGCGAACCGGACGTAGTCGGGCGTGTGGTAGCTCAGGCGAATGATCCGCGAGTGATCCTGCGAGGCCCCGCGCTCGTGGCCCAGCTCGAAGCGCTCGAGCCCCACGACGCCGGCGCCGACTCGCGAGGCCGCCCAGTAGAGGGCGCCCGAGCCGATCCCGCCGAGGCCGATCACCGCGATCTCGAACTCGCGGCGCTCGGCCACGCTAGACCTCGGTCTCGGTGTGCGCGTAGTACTCGTAGGCGCTCATCGCGCGGCCGGTGTCGCTCCTCCACTCCCGCTCCTCGGAGGAGCGCTTGCCGAGGGCTTTGGCCATCGCGCGCACGTGCGCCTGGACGGCGCCGCAGCACGAGCCGACATAGCGAACGTCCGCGTCGGCGGCCGAGCGCGCGAAGTCGGCCATCTCGTGGCGCGAGAGCTGCAGCGGGTCGAGCTCGTAGGGGAAGCTCGGCGTCGAGGTGAAGTCGGGCGCCAGGGCCGTCGTCCGGTACGCGACGGGCTGCGACGCGACGTACGCGTCCACCGCCTCACGCATCTCGATCGCGATCGGCAGCTGCTGCTCGGGCGCGTTCAGGCAGTTCACGCCCACGACGTCGGCCCCGGCGCCCGCGAGCTTGCGGGCACACTCGGCCGGGGTGTCGCCCTCGTACGAGCGCGGCAACGGCTGCTCGAAGCACATGGTCGCGACGACGGGCAGGCCAGTCTCGCGCGCGCGCTCCACGAAGAGCAGGGCTTCGCCCGTGTAGCTGAACGTCTCGCCGATCCACAGGTCCGGCGGCCCGGCGTCGATCTGGTCCCGGAGCTGCCGATCGAACAGCCCCCGGACGTGGTCCGCGCTCCTGGGGTCATCTGGCTCGTAGGCCCACGTGAGGCTCAGGTTCCCGGCGACGAGCGCGTCGCCCTCGGCCGCCACCTCGCGCGCGATGCGCACCGCGCTGCGATTGATCTCGTCGACCTTGCCGGAAAGACCGACCGTCGCGAGCTTGTCGTCGCTCGCGTAGAAGGTCATGGTCTGCAGGACCTCGGCGCCGGCGCGGAGGAACTCGCGGTGCAACTGCGCGAGCGCGTCGGGATGCTCGATGACGACCTCGGGCGTGAACGGACCGGCCTGCACGTACCCGCGCTTCTCGAGCTCGAGCAGGTACCCACCGTCGCCGAGCACCGGCCCCTCGGCCAGCCGTTCGAGGATCCCCTTCGACACGTCCCGCCTCCTGGTCGTCGCGGCTCGGCGAGTCTAGCGAGGGCCCCGGGCAAGGCCCGACGGCGGTGGATGACCAGGAGTCACGGGGCGATCGCCGACGGGCTCAGCCCTCGCCCAGCATTGCGTAGATCTTCCTGCGCGCCTCCGCGAGGATCTCGGCCGCCTGCTTGCGCTGCTCCTCCGTCCCGGCGCGGCCCACCTGCATCGCGGCTGCTCCGAGCCCGAACGCGGCGTCGCGGAGCTGCCCGAGCCCCTCCCCGAGCTGGCCGAACTCCCACGGGGCGTCGCCGCCGCGGGACTTCCGCTCCTCGAGCTCGGCACGGCCGGCGTCGGTGATCGAGTAGACCCGCTTGCCGTCCTGCTCCTGCCCGCTGATCAGCCCCTCGTCCTCGAGCAGCTGCAGCGTGGGGTAGATGGAGCCGGGGCTCGGCCGCCACATCCCGGCGCTTCGCTGCTCGAGCTCCCGGATCAGGTCGTAGCCGTGCATGGGCTTGTCGGCGAGCAACGATAGGAGCCCGGTCCGGACGTCCCCTCTGCGGGCCCGTCGTCCTCCCCAGGGCTGGCCGCCGAACCACATCCGGTCGGCGTGCCGTCCCCCGCGAGGACCGAATCCCTCGTGGTGATGCCGGCGAAACGTGCGCGTCGGCTCGTGCATCGCGCCTCTCCTTTCCTTTCCGAATCTCGCTGCTCTATCGCGATATATCGTAACACATCGCGCGATGAGCGGCGAGGCACTCGAAGTAGCCAGGCGGGTCGAGCGCCAGCGGCGAGGATCGCCGGCGCGTGAGCTCGGCGGGAGCTCAGTACCCGCCGGCGAACTGAAACTCGTCGAGCTCGGGCGCGATCGGCGACCTGTGGCCCTCGTCGAGCTCCGCGTAGCAGACGTCGCAGAACTCGTCGCGAACGGCGTCCCTCGCCCCGCACTCCGGGCAGTTCCGGCGCTCGGCGCGCCGCCGATCGCCGATCGCGGACGCCGATGCCGCCGGCCAGCTGAGGGTCATGAGAAACGGTAGGCAGGGGCGCACGTCCCCACCGGGTCCGGAAGATGAACGGGCCGCGAAGAGGTCTCGTTTCGGGCCGCGGAGCGCGATCGTCCTCAGGAAACGGCGATGCGCTCCAGCGCGCCCAACACCCGATCGAGTCCCCAGTCGAGCTCGTCCCGCGTGATCACGAGCGGCGGCGCGAGCCGGATCGTGCTCTCGTGCGTGTCCTTGGCGAGCACGCCCTCCTCGAGCAGTCCCTCGGCGACGGCCCGGGCCGGACGCGCCGGCGGGATCAGCTGAATGCCGGCCCACAGGCCGCGGATTCGCGCCTCCTCGACGGCCGGGAGCGCAGCCCCGTGGACGCGCTCCGCGAGGTGCTTGCCGAGGATTCGCGCGTTCTCCTGGAGCTCGCCGGTTCGGAGCAGCTCGATCACCCGGCGTCCGACGGCGGCGCCGATCGGGTTGCCGCCGAACGTGCTGCCGTGCTCCCCCGGCCGGTACACGCCGAGGACCTCCTCGTCCGCCACGACCGCGGACACGGGCACGATGCCCCCGCCGAGCGCCTTGCCGAGGATGTACATGTCGGGCCGGACGCCCTCGTGCTCGATCGCGAAGGTCGTCCCGGTCCGGCCGAGCCCGGTCTGGATCTCGTCCGCGACGAGGAGCACGCCCCGCTCGGTGCAGAGCTCGCGGGCGCGGCGCAGGTAACCGTCGGGCGGGATGATGACGCCGGCCTCGCCCTGGACGGGCTCGACGAGGAACGCGACGGTGTCGTCGTCGATCGCGGCCGCGAGCGCGTCCGCGTCGCCGAACGGCACGACCTCGAACCCCGGCGTGAGCGGGCCGAAGTTGCGCTTGGAGCCGGGATCGGTGGAGAAGCTGATGATGCTGATCGTGCGGCCGTGGAAGTTCCCCGCGCAGACGATCACCTTCGCGCGATCGGGCGCGACGCCCTTGCGCTCGTAGCCCCACTTGCGCGCCGTCTTGAGCGCGGTCTCGACGCCCTCGGCGCCTGAGTTCATGGGCAGGGCGAGGTCCATCTCGCACAGGTCGGCGACGTCGCGAAGGAACGGGCCGATCTGGTCGTTGTGGAAGGCCCGGCTCGTGAGCGTCAGGCGGTCGAGCTGCTGCTTCGCGGCGGCGACGAGGGCGGGGTGGCGATGCCCGAAGTTCAACGCCGAGTACGCCGAGAGCAGGTCGAGGTATCGCCTGCCCTCCACGTCGGTGACCCAGCAGCCCTCGCCCGTCGCGATCACGACCGGGAGAGGGTGGTAGTTGTGGGCCGAGTAGCGCTCGACGAGATCGATGTGCTCCGCCGAGGTTCGGGGATCCGCGGTCTGGAGCCGCTCGGCTTGCGAGGTCATGCGACGCCCTCCTGTTTGCCGGACGGTGTGGAGCGGTGCGACAACTCCCTCGCGCGAGTCTATCGTTCGGGCAGTGAGCCGCCCGGTCGTCTTCCTGTCGGACCTCGGCGTTCGCGACGAGTTCGTCGGTGCCTGCCACTGCGTGATCGAGCGGCTGACCCCGGGGACCAAGGTGATCGACCTTTCCCACGGCGTTCCCGCGATGGACGTCATGACCGGGGCGATCCAGCTCGCCGACGGGGCGCCGTACCTGCCGCCGGACTGTGTGGTGCTCGCCATCGTCGACCCGGGGGTGGGGACCGACCGACGGGCCGTCGCGGTCGAGACCGGGGACGGCGTCACCCTCGTCGGCCCGGACAACGGCCTGCTGTCGCTGTCGTGGGGCGCGCTCGGCGGCGTGAAGCGGGCGGTGGAGATCTCGTCGCCGGACGTCGTGATCGACTCCGGAACGAAGGTCTTCGAGGGCCGGGACGTCTTCGCCCCGGCCGCGGCGTGGCTCGCCGGTGGACGCGCGCTCGAGGAGCTCGGTCCCGAGGTCGACACCGCCTCGCTGGTCGTTCGCCGCCTCGTCGAGCCCGAGATCGAGCACGGGCTGGTGAAGAGCGAGGTGCAACACGTCGACCGGTTCGGCAACCTGCGGCTGAACGTGCGCCCGTCGCATCTCGCCGATGCCGGGCTCGGGGACGCGGCCGAGCTTCGCGTCACGACGCCCGCGGCCTCCGTCGTCGCGTCCCGCGTCTCCACCTATCACGACACCCCGGAGGGCGGCTACGGCGTGCTCGTGGAGGCGTGGGGCTGGGTGGCCGTCGTGCGATACGCCGGCAGGGCCGCCGAGGACCTCGAGGTCGAACCGGGCGAGCTCGTCTGGATCGGCGCGGCGGACGGCTAGGCGCCGTCGGTCAACGCGGCGTGTCGTCGCCCGGCGCGAACGCCGGTCCGTGGCCGGGGACGATCCTGATCAACCCCGGGAGCGCGAGCACGCGGGCGCGGTTGCGATGCAGCGCCTCGGGATCGGTGGCGTAGGGATCCTCTTCGGGCCCGCCGGCGGTCCACCACAGGTGCGTCGCGACGACGAGACCTTCGTCGGTGCTCACTACTGTGCTGACGTCCTGGGGCGTGTGGCCGGGTGTCTCGATCAGGCGGATCCCCGGCGAGAGCTCGAAGCCCTCGGCCGGCCGAGCCACCCACCGGTCGTCGCGGTACCACGCCCAGTGGTCGTGCAGGCGGGCGTTCGGGAAGAGCGCGACGTTCAGCGCGTGATCGGGATGGTGATGCGAGATGACGACGTCGGTCACGTCTTCCGCCTCCAAGCCGAGTGCGTTGAGCGGGCCGAGGATCGCCTGGCGCCCGGCGACCAACCCGGGATCGATCACGGCTCGCACCTCGCCGTCGATCACGAGACTCACCGTCGAGCCCACGCGCTCGTCGCCGTTCGAGAGGTAGCCGTCGCACAGTACGTGGAGCTCGGCCATGGCTCAGGCGGAGACGAGGTCCAGGCAGTAGCCCGACCCGCGCACGTTGCGGATCGCGAGCGGGATCCCCGCCGCGATCAGCGAGCTCCGGAGCTGATACACGACGCGCCGCACGTCGTAGGCGGTGACGACGACGCTCCCCGGCCAGATTCGCCGTGCCAGGTCGCCCGAGGCGACGGGCGCGCCCGGGTCGCCGGCGAGCGCGAGCAGCGCCGACATCTCGCGGGGCGCGACGCACGTCGAGGACCCGTTCCACGAGACCTGCCGGCGGCTCCCGTCGATCCGGACCGGACCGACGAGCACCACGGCGGACTCGGCGCGAGGGAGCGAGGCCGCCCGGGTCGGGCTCGACGTCACGTAGTGATGGGCGAAGACGGCCGAAAGGAGATGGCGCTCGAACTCATCCACGACCGGCGTCCGCCACTCCGGCCCGAGGGCGGCCTCGAGCGCTCGCTGCGAGGACCAGTGGCTCTCGAGCAGGTACTCGTTCGGCGAGGCCTCCCACGGCAGGCCCAGGGAGACGTAGGAGACGTCCGGGTGAGACTGCATCTTGGGCAGGACGTCGTCGTGGAGCTCTCGAACCAGCGTCTCGTGCGCGCCCTCGCGGATCACGCCCCTGAAGACCCGGATCAGCATCGTCGGCGAGCCTCCGTCCCTCGAAGGATGGTACGCCCGCCCGCGCCTCCGGGGATCGAGCGCGACCTCGGGAGACAGCGTCCGCGCCGGCGAGGGGGCCCTCACGCGTAGCGGACCCTCGGATCCAAGAAGGCGTACACGACGTCGACGACGAGGTTGGCCAACGTGATGAAGAAGGCCGCGATGATCGTCACGTCGAGCACCGCGTACAGGTCGGCAGAGAACACCGACTGCACGGCGTACTGTCCGATCCCCGGCAGGTTGAAGACGGATTCGGTGATGATGGCGCCGCCGAGCAACCCGCCGAGGTCCAGGCCGAGCATCGTCACGATCGGCGTGAGCCCGGCGCGAAGGCCGTGCTTCAGGACGACGCGCCGTTCGGACAGTCCCTTGGCACGCGCCGTGCGAATGAAGTCCTCGCTCATCTTCTCGATCAGGTTGGCCCTCGACATGCGCGCGTACGAGGCCGCGAACGCGAGCGCGAGGACACACCACGGCATGAGCAGGTGCAGGAACCACTGCGCGGGGTCCTCGAAGAGCGGCACGTAACCGGTTCCGGGCAACCACTCGAGCTTGAACCAGAACACGTAGAGGGCGACGGGGCCCACGAAGAACACCGGGGCCGAGACGCCGAACAGCGCGAACCCCATCGCCCCCCGATCGAACAGCGACCGGGGGCGAAGCGCGGACACGATCCCGATCGTCAGGCCGAGCAGCAGCCACGTCACCGCGGCGCCGATCGCGAGCTGCGCCGTCACCACCATGCGGTCGAGGATCACCGGCTTCAGCTCGGAACGCGTGGTGAAGGAGAACCCGAGGCCGGGCCACCCGTACTCGTCACCGAGGGCGAGGCGCTGGACGAAGCGTCCGTACTGGACGACGAACGGCCGGTCGAGGCCGAACTGGTGCCGCACCTGCGCGACGAGCTCGGGGGTCGGCTGCTTCCCGGCGAAGTTCACCGCCGGGTCGGTCGACGGCATCACGAAGAAGATCGTGTACGTGATGAAGGCGACGACGAGCAGGGTCACCACGACCCACAGCAGCCGCCGGATCACGTATCGAACCACCGCGAACGAGCGTAGGTCGGCGGGAGCGTCCCGCGTGTCCTGGATCTGTCCCGATCTGTTCGCCGCGGGCGGCGGCCGCTACGCCGTGATCGCGGCCGCGAGCTCCTCGAAGTTGTCCACGTAGCGCGCGACGTCCTCGTCCGAGTGCGCGATCGAGGACGTCCACGACTCCCACTTCGAGCCGGGGCTCTTGAACACGCCCCGGTTCAGCTGCCACAGCCACGCGAGCTGCGGCACACGGTCGTCGATGCCCCACAGGTCGCGGTACTCGTGGATCGGCTCGGGGCGCCAGTCGATCGAGCCCTTGGCGCCGAGCAGCTTCATCGACGCGGCGAGTCCGTAGCGCTCGATGACCTGGTTGCAGCGCTCGAACCCGGCGTTGATGCGATCGAACTCGCGATACGCGTCCTTCGTGAGCACCTCGGTCAGGTTCACCTTCGCCGCGGCCAGGGTCAGCGGATTCCCGTTGAACGTGCCGACCTGGTCGAGCTCGCCGCGCACGATCATCCCCATCGCCTCCTCGGTGCCGCCGATCGCGCCGCACGGCAGGCCGGCGCCGATCGCCTTGGCGAGGCAGATGAGGTCGGGCACGACGCCGAAGGCCTCGACGGCGCCTCCCCACGCGAGCGTGCACCCCGTCTTCACCTCGTCGAACGCGAACAGCGCGCCGTTGGCGTGACAGATCTCCTTCAGCTCGGCCAGGTAGCCCGGGTCGGGCAACACGAGCCCGCAGTTGGTCATCGCGGGCTCGACGATCATGCCGGCGATCTCCCCGGGATGCTCCGCGAACGCGCGGCGGGCCGCGCCGGCGTCGTTGAACGGGACGTTGACGACCTGCTCGACGATCCCCTCGGGCATGCCGAGCGTCTGCGGCACGGGGTTCGGGTGCTCGCGCGGGCCCGCCAGTTCCGGCGGCGGGAACACGCTGACCATCAGCGAGTCGTGATGGCCGTGGTAGGTGCCCTCGATCTTCAGGAGCTTCGTCCGTCCGGTCGTCGCGCGCATGATGCGCGTGGCGTCGAGGGTCGACTCGGTGCCCGAGTTGCCGAAGCGCCAGAGCGGCAACCCGAAGCGCTCCGACAGGTTCTCGGCGACCGCGAGAGCGTCCTCCGTCGGCTGGGCGAAGTGCGTGCCGAGCTCGACCCGGCGTTGCACCGCCTCGACGATCTTCGGGTGCGCGTGGCCCATCACCATGACGCCGTACCCGTTGTGGTAGTCGACGTACTCGTTCCCGTCGACGTCCCACACGCGCGAACCCTTGCCGTGGCTCACGTAGATCGGGTGCGGCGGCCACGACTGCCACGAGCTCGAGACCCCGCCGGGCAGGCGCCGCTTCGCGAGCTCGCGGTGCGCGAGCGAGCGGGCGTGCTTCGTGCCGAGGGCCTCGGTCTCGCGCTTCGTCAGCCGGTCGACGAGCTCGAGGTCGACCTCGGCCTGGGTCTTCGGTGCCATCGTTGCAGCTCCCGGGCGTGAACGGCGATCTTGAACCGCCATTCAGTCTACAGGGGGGGCGGGCCGAGCCGACGCGGCCCGCCCCCCGCCCGATCAGCCGTGCCGGTGGGCGACGCGCGGCGAGGTGGACGGGCCGCAGCGATCGCCCCCGGCAAGGTCGAGGGTCTCGATCCGGGCTCGATAGACCCCGGTCTCGTCGGCGATCCTCGTCCGGAAGGCCCCGTTGGCGTTGGTCCGCACGTCCGCGACCGTCCGCCACGAACCGTCGACGCGATGCTCGATGACGACCTCCTGCGACTGCCAGCACGCGGGCACGGCCTCGGTCGCCGTGACGATCCCCTTGGCGATCACGTGGCGGTTCAACGCAAGGCTCAGGGACCGCTCGTGAACGTCGGCCCCCTCGGCCAGGTTGATGCGGCCGATCGTGCCCGCGCCGGGCTCGGAGAACCAGATGTTCCCATCGGTGCCGGCCACGACGTCGACGGGGAACGCGCCGGCGGTGGGGATCGGATGCTCGGTGACGACCCCCGACGTCGAGATCTGCGCGATCGAGTTCGCGTCGCCACGGGTGAACCACAGGCTCCCGTCGGGGCCGGCGGCGATCCCCCCCGGCGGCCAGTTCGGATCGAAGGACAACGAGTACTCGGTGATCGCGCCGGAGGTGGTGATCCGTCCGATGCTGTGGGCCCACGTACCGTTCGCGGACGACTCCACCCACGTGAACCAGAGGTTCCCGTCGGATCCGACGGCGATGTCGCCAGCTCCGCTGTCGGCACCCGCCGGGGTCGGAAGCAGGTACTCGGCCACGGTGCCGTTCGTCGTGATGCGCCCGATCGCGCCGGGCCCACCGTTGACGATGCCGTCCTCGGTGAACCACAGAGCGCCGTCGGGCCCGGCGACGATGTTCAGGGGCTCGTTGTGCAGACTCACCGCGAACTCCGTGAACTGGCCGGTGGCGGACGAGAGCTGACCGATCCGCCAGGTGGCGCCTACCTCCGTGAACCACAGGTTCCCGTCGGGCCCCGTCGTGATACCGAAGGGCCGGGTGTTCGGCGGGAGCGGGTACTCGCGGATGGCGCCCGAGTCGTCGATGCGCCCGATCCCCTCCCCGCCCGTGTGACCCCCCGTCTGGGTGAACCAGGCGGCGCCGTCCGGTCCCGCCGTGATGCCCCGAGGTTCCTCATACGGGCTGGGCAACGGGAAGACGGTCACGAACCCCGAGTGGTCGATCCGTCCGATCGCGCTGTCGTTCGGCTCGGCGAACCATACAGCGCTCGGGGTCGCGGCCATCGGCCCGACCCCGTAGACGGACGGGACGGCGAACTCGGTAATCGTCACCTCCGCCCGGGCGGGGCCGGCCGGGCCGGCCGGGCCGGCCAGGCATGCCACCAACCCCACCACCACGCCGGCTCGAGCGCCGGCCCGCCGACACGATCTCGATTCCCGCATCGATCTCACCTCCTGGTCTCGCGCGGCCGCGACCCGGCCGCTTCCAGGGACCGTAGGCAGGGCGAGGCGCCGAGGAATCCGGGGATCTACGCGGGTTTGGGGAAGGGCGCGCCGGGTGTGTCGGTCAGACCTCGCGCGCGAGCAGGTCGTCGAGGATCTCGCCGATCGCGCCCACCGCGAGCGAGAGATGGCCGTGCTCGGGGCGCAGGTGCGCGGTCGCACCGGCGACGTGCGCGGCAAGCCATTGTCCGTGCGCGAAGGGGACCATCAGGTCGTGCCGCCCCTGCCAGATCGAGACTGGCACCGTGATCTCGGCGAGGTCGAACCCCCACGGAGCAACGAACGCGAGGTCGTCGTCGCGCCATCCCCACAGGCCGTGACGGAATGCGTCGCGGAACGACGCGGCGAGCATGTCGCCGAACTCGCCGGTGACGCAGTCCGCGTCGACCGCCGAGACGAGCGTGCGGAGCTCGTTCACGATCGCGTCCGGCGTGACGACCGCGAGGGACTCGGCCACGGGCCGCATCCAGGCGAGATGGGCTTCCGGATCCGTCGCCGCGAGCGGGTACTCGATCCGGTTCTCCTCCCCCATCCCGGCCGTCCAGTCCAACCCGTCCGCGTCGTACGGGGCGACGCCGGCGATCGTGGCGGCCGCGCGGACGCGATCGGGCAACAGCGCGGCGCACGCGAGCGCGTGCGGGCCGCCGCCCGACCAGCCGACGGTCACGAATCGATCCGCGCCGAGGTGGTCGGCGATCGCGCCGACGTCGGCGGCACAGCTCGCGATCGTGCGTCCCTCGTTCCGGGTCGAGCCGCCGAAGCCCGGACGCGAGTACGTGACGAGCCGGATCCCCCGCTCGGCCGCCGCGCGGTCGAACGCCGGGAACGGCACGGCGGCGCCCGGGCTGCCGTGGTGAAAGATCAGCAGCGTGCCGTCCGGGTCGCCCTCGGCGATCGCCTCGAGCGTTCGCCCGTCCCCGAGCCCGATCTCGATGGCGGCGGCGGTCACGTCGTCACGGCCTCCGCGAACTCCGCGAAGTTCTCGACGTAGCGGGCGGCGTCCTCGTCGGTGTGCGCGACCGAGATCGTCCATGGGTCGCTCCCCGGCTCGAAGACGCCGCGATTCAGCTGGAACAGCCACGCCAGCTTGCCAAGTTGATCGTCGGCCTCGAGGAAGTCGCGGAGGTCCCGGACCGGCTCGCGCCGGTAGTGCACGCACCCGCGAGCGCCGACCGCGATCGCGTGGGCCGGCAACCCGGTGCGCTCGATCGCCGCCGAGAGCCCCGGCAACAGGATCTCGTTGAGCGCATCGAACCTCGGGTAGGAATCTCGGGTCAGGACCTCGGCGAGGGCCGCGCGCGCCGCCGCCATCGAGAGCGGGTTCCCGTTGAACGTGCCCTCCTGCTCGAGCTCGCCGGAGACGACCGGGCGCATGGCCTCCTCGGTGCCCCCGATCGCGCCGATCGGCAGCCCACCGCCGATGGCCTTGGCGAGCGCGATCACGTCGGGCATCACGCCGGACCACTCGACCGCCCCGCCGTACGCGATCGTCGCGCCGGTCTTCACCTCGTCGAACGCGAGCATCGCGCCGTGGCGTCGGGTGACCTCGCGGAGGCCGGCGAGGTACCCGGCCTCGGGCGGGATGACGCCGAGGTTCAGCAGGACGGGCTCGAGGATCAGCCCGGCGATCCGGTCGCCCTCCTCGGCGAAGACGCGCTCGACGGCGGGCAGGTCGTTGAAGGAGACGATCCGCAGCACCGTCCCGTAGGCCTCGGGGACGCCGGCCGTGTTCGGAACGGCGTTCGGGCGCTCCGGCGGGCCCATGCGTTCGGGATCGGGCCAGTAGGAGAAGGCCAGCCCGTCCGCGCTCCCATGATAGGAGCCCTCCACCTTCACGACGAGGTCGCGACCCGTCGCGGCCCGCATGATCCGGACCGCGTCCATCGTGGCCTCGCTCCCCGAGTTCTTGAAGCGCCACATCGGCAGGCCGAATCGCTCGGCCAGGAGCTCGGCGACGACGACGGTGTCCTCGACGGGCAGCGCGAAATGCGTGCCGAGCCCGACCCTGGCCCGGACGGCATCGACGATCTTCGGGTGGGCATGCCCCACGGCCATGACGCCGAATCCGAGGTGGAAGTCGGCGAACTCGTTGCCGTCCAGGTCGAACAGCGCCGAGCCCCGGCCGGAGGCCCCGTAGATCGTGTGGGGGTCGAGCGCGTGCCAGCTGCAGGCGACGCCGCCGGCGAGCGAGCCGGTCGCGCGCTTGGCGAATGCGATCGAACGCGGCTGCTTCTCGGCGAGCGCGGCCGACTCGCGATCGATCATCTCGGCAACCCGGCCCGGATCGATGGCGGCCGCCGCCGTCATGACGCCGAGATCGCCGCCGCGAACTCGGAGAAGTTCTCGACGTAGCGACGGGCGTCGTCCTCCGTGTGCGCGACGGACGTCGTCCACGTCTCCTGCTTGGACCAGGGCGATTTGAACACGCCGCGATTCTGCTGGAACAGCCACGCCAGATAGGTGATCCGCTCGTCGATGCCGACCGTGTCCCGGTACTCGTGCACCGGCGTCGCGCGGTAGATGACGGAGCCCTTCGCGCCCATGCCGGCCACGTAGGCGGGGAGCCGGTGCTCGTCGATGGCGGCACCGCAGCCCTCGGCGAGCGCCCGATGGACGCGGTCGAGCTGCCGGTACGCGTCCTTCGTGAGCACCTCGGTCAGGCACGCGCGAGAGGCCGCCATCGTGAGCGGGTTCCCGTTGAAGGTGCCGGCCATGTCGTACTCGCCGCGGACGACCGGGCCGAACAGCTCCTCGGTCGCGCCGATCGCGCCGCACGGCAGGCCGCCGCCGATCGCCTTGGCGAGGCAGACGATGTCGGGCGTCACGCCGAACGCCTCGACGGCGCCCCCGTAGGCGAGCGCGGCCCCGGTCTTCACCTCGTCGAACGCGAGGAACGCCCCATGGCGATGCAGGAGGTCCTTCAGTCCCTGGAGGTAGCCGGGCTCGGGCAGGATCACGCCGCAGTTCATCATCGCCGGCTCGACGATCATCCCGGCCACGTTGCCGTCGTGCTCGGCGAGCGCGCGCTCGACCTCGTGGAGGTCGTTGAACGGGACGACCCGAACCAGGTCCGCGAAAGCCTGCGGGATCCCGAGGGCCTGGGGCAACGTCACGGGGTGCTCGCGCGGCCCGATGCGCTCGGGATCGGGGTTCACGCTGAACATCAGCGAGTCGTGGTGTCCGTGGTACGAGCCCTCGATCTTGATGATGACGTCGCGCCCGGTCGCCGCGCGCATGAGGCGCGTCGCCTCGAGGGTCGCCTCGGTGCCCGAGTTGCAGAATCGCCAGAGCGGCAGCCCGAAACGGTCGACGAGGTTCTCCCCCACCGCGTCGAGGTCGCGCGTCGGCTGCGCGAAGTGCGTGCCTCGGCGAGCCTGTCGCTCGATCGCCTCGACGATCTTCGGGTGCGCGTGGCCGGCGACCATCGCGCCGTAGCCGAGGTGGAAGTCCAGGTACTCGTTGCCGTCGATGTCCCAGATCCGCGAGCCCTCGCCGCGGTCGATGTAGATCGCGTGCGGCGGCGAGTCCTGCCAGGACGACGCGACCCCGCCCGCGATCGTCTGCTCCGCGGTCTGCCGATACGCGATCGAGGCCCGGTGCTTCGGCTCGAGCGCCGCCTCCTCCCGCTCGATCAGCCGGTCGATGCGGTCGAGGTCAAGCTCGATCGCTTCCCTGGTCACCACGGTGGTTCGCCTCCTACGAGCGCCGCGAGGGCGCGATTGAACGACGGTTCAAGGTGAGTATGACAGGGGCCCCGATCCCGGGGCAAGAGCGTCGCGACGGCTGCGATTGCTATCGTGGCGGCGAGCGTGGTGGCCGTAGCTCAATCGGTTAGAGCACCAGGTTGTGGTCCTGGGGGTTGGGGGTTCAAGTCCCCTCGGTCACCCCAAGCGCGTGAGGCCCGTTGCTAGACTGCGCCGGGCCTCTAGCTCAATCTGGCAGAGCAACGGACTCTTAATCCGCAGGTTCAGGGTTCGAATCCCTGGGGGCCCACGGCCGAAGCTCGCCGGGAGATGCGCGGTCCCACCCCACGAGATGTCGCGACGAGCGGATCTCGTCGCTCGTGCCGCCGCTGTCTCAGGGCAGGATGAGCACCCGCTGGACCGGCCCGAGACCCGCGGCGCGCTCCGCCCAGGTCACGCCCCCGTCGCTCGACACGTAGAGGCGGCCGTCGGTCGTCCCCATCGCGGCGAGGGACCCCTCGGGCAGCGCGTCCAGGCAGTAGGTGTCGACGTTGTCCTCGAACCATTCCGGGAGCCCGGCGCGACAGCGCTCGAAGGCTCCTCCGGAAAGGGCCGCCCGATACACGCCGGCGCGACCGCCTCGCGGTCCAGTGGACGCGGAGACCAGCACCTCGTCGCCGCAGACGGCGACGGCTCGCGAATACGCTGCTTCGAGGCCCTCGCTCCGAATGGTCCACGTCGCGCCGCGATCGGCGCTCGAGGCGAGCCCTCCCGCGCAGGCGGCGAGCACGAGGCCCTCGGCTGTGGTGACGTGATGCACGTCGGCGTCGACGTCGATCGTGGGACTCCACGTCTCGCCGCCGTCCACGGTCCGAAGGATCCCGCCGACGTGCACGTTCACATAGATCTCATCGTCCCAATTGGCGATCGAGCGTGTGTCGGGCGGGCCGCCCCACGGCGTGTACCAGGCCTCCCTACCCTCCGCGTCGTCGAACGCGGGGACGCGCTCGAGCGCGCCGTCGATCAGTCGATACAGATGCGCCTCCGACGAGCCCACGAACACGTCGGCGCCGATCCCGACGACGCAGGTTGCTCGCAGGTCGTCGAGATCCGTCACGTGCGCCCAGACTTCCGCGACGGAATGCCAGAGCTCCGTCCCGTCGACGATGGCCCAGCAGGCGTCCCTCGCCCGCTCGAGCGCCGTGACCGATCGCCCGGCGTGTGCCACCGCTCGCGGCTCCCCCGCGTCGTCGAGCGTGTGGAGCCCGGCGCGCGTCGCGACCAGGATCGCCGGCATGAATCGATCGTCTCATGGGCGGGGGTCGGCGCGACACCGGGGCGGTGGAGCGCCTCTGGCCGGAAGGGTCCCGCGGACACCGCCTGACTTCGACTACGATCGGCCGTCTTGGCAGGGGGGCGCGGGTGACTGGAGATCTCGACCGCATCGCGAGGCGCGCCACCCCACGCGAGAGCGACGCATCGTGACCGCGCAGGCCACCCAGTCGCGCACGAGCGCGGCGGGCATCGTCCTTCTGACGCTCGCCTCCGGTCAGTTCCTGATGGCCCTCGACAGCTCGGTGATGAACGTCTCGATCGCGACCGTCGCCGACGACCTCGGAACGTCGATCACGGGCATCCAGACCGCCATCGTCCTCTACACGCTGGTCATGGCGATGCTCATGGTCACGGGCGGCAAGATCGGCTCCATCATCGGCCGCAAGCGGGCGTTCCAGATCGGGCTCGTGATCTACTGCTCCGGCTCGCTCACGACGGCCCTCGCGCCGAACCTCACGGTACTGATACTCGGATGGTCGCTCCTGGAGGGGATCGGGGCTGCCCTGATCATGCCCGCGATCGTCGCGCTGGTCGCAGGAAACTTCCCCGCCCAGGGCCGGCCCCGCGCGTACGGCCTTATCGGGGCGGCCGGAGCGATCGCGATCGCCGTCGGGCCGCTGATCGGGGGCCTCGCGACCACGTACGCCTCGTGGCGCTGGGTGTTCGCGGGCGAGGTGCTGATCGGCATCGGGATCTTCGTGTTCTCCCGTCGCATCACGGATGCGCCCGTCGAGGTCCGGCCGCACCTGGACCTGCTGGGTTCGGGGCTGTGGGCGCTCGGGATGGGCCTCATCGTGTTCGGGGTGCTGAAGTCCGGCGTGTGGGGGTGGTTCCTGCCCTCCGAGGACGGGCCGTCGGTCCTCGGCATGTCGCCGGTGTTCTGGATGATCGTCGCGGGGCTCGTGTCGCTGCGGCTCTTCGGGTCGCACATCCGCCGGCTCGACGAGGCGCACAAGGAGCCGCTGTTCACCCCGTCGCTGATCGAGCGCGGCCTGAACGGCGGGCTCCTGATGTTCTTCTTCCAGTTCGTCGTGATGATGGGGCTGTTCTTCGTGATCCCGTTGTTCCTGTCGGTCGCCCTCGGGCTCTCGGCGATCGAGACCGGGATCAAGATCACGCCCCTGTCGGTCACGATGCTCCTCGCGGCCGCGGGAGTGCCGAAGGTCTTCCCAATCGCGTCCCCTCGGCGGGTCGTGACGACCGGGTTCGTGCTGGTGTTGATCGGCATCGTGGTGCTCCTCGGCGCGATGGACTCCGATGCGAGCGCGAGCATCGTGACGGTCCCGTTGCTGGTGATCGGGCTGGGCCTCGGCGCCCTCGCCTCGCAGCTCGGCAGCGTCACGGTCTCGGCGGCGCCCGAGGAGCTGGCCCCCGAGGTCGGCGGGCTCCAGAACACCGCCTCGCAGTTCGGCGCGTCGCTCGGGACGGCGCTCGCCGGGTCGGTGCTGATCGCCGCCTTGACCGCCTCGTTCCTGAGCGGAATCGCGGACAACCCCGACGTGCCGCCCCAGGTCGCGGACCAGGCGAACGTGGAGCTCGCGAGCGGGATCCCCTTCATCTCCGATGCCGACCTGCAGACCGCGCTGCAGGACGCCGGGGTCGACGAGCAGGTCGCCTCGGCGGTGCTCGACGACTACGCGCAGGCGCGCCTGGACGGACTCCGCACGGCCCTCGCGCTCCTCGCGCTGTTCGCCGTGATCGCGCTCTTCTTCACTCGGAGGGTTCCGGACGCACAGCCCGGGGCCGTGGCGGCGGCCGGCAGCTCGCCGCCCGGATAGCGGAGGCACCAGCCCTGAAGCCTCAGCGGGTCACGGTTGCTTGCCGGACCCCTCCGCCATCAGCGTCCGGCGCGCCGCCTCGTGCGCCACGCGATCGTCCTCGGAGACCGTGGGCCAGGACAGACCGAGCGACTGGATCGTGTCCACCAGGAGGCGGGCGACGATCGCCTGCATGACGGGCTTGTGGTCGGCGGGGATCACCCACCACGGCGCCCACGGGGTCGAGGTGGCCGTGATCGCCTCCTCGAACGCCTGCCGGTACTCGTCCCAGTGGGCCCGCTCGGCGACGTCGGACGCGCTGAACTTCCACTCCTTGCCGGGCGTGTCCAGGCGCCGGAGGAACCGCCGCTTCTGCTCGTCCTTCGAAACGTTCAGGAAGAACTTCACGATCTTCGTGCCGTTCCGGTCGAGGTGACGCTCGAACGCGTTGATGTCCTCGTACCGAGCCTTCCAGAAGCGCTGGCCACGATGCCCTTCCGGGAGCCGCTGGTGCGCGAGCCACTCGGGATGCACGCGCAGCGCGACGATCTCCTCATAGTGCGAGCGGTTGAAGATCCCGATCCGCCCTCGCTCGGGAAGCTTCTTGCTGATGCGCCAGAGGTAGTCGTGATCGAGCTCCTCGCTCGAGGGCTGCTTGAACGAGACGACCTCCACGCCCTGCGGGTTCACGCCGGACATCACGTGCTCGATCGTCGAGTCCTTCCCGGCGGCGTCGAGCGCCTGGAAGACGACGAGCAGCGCGTAGGTGTCGCTCGCCCACAGGAGCTCCTGCGCCTCGGAGAGCTCCCGGACGCCCTTGTGGATGATGTCCTTCGCGGCCGCCTTCAGCTTCTTCTCGGACAGTTGCTCGTACTGCGACCCGCCCTTCCACGAGGGGTCCCGCAGCGCGAGATGCGCGGGCGTGCCGGGCTCGACCAGCAGGCGCTTTCGGACTCGATCTCTTCGGCTCATCGATTCCTCCTCATGCGGGTGACGGTCCGAGGGCGAGCGCGCCCGCCGGTTCGCCTGTCGGCCCTCGGCGCCGGCGGGCGACGAGCTTCCCGAGCTCCCACAGGATCAGCAGCGCGACGGCGGGAACGAGCGCCCAGCCGAACTGCTGCGCATTCAGCGTCGTCGTTCCGAGGAGCCGCTGGAAGACGTCCATCTGCGTCACGAGCACCGCGAGGGCGAACTCCCCCACCGCCGCCCAGTTCATCTGCTTGCTGTCGAACGTCTCCGGCGTCAGCACGGAGGCGGTCTCGCTGCGGCACTCGAACGCCGCGACGATGAGGCAGAGCGCGAACGACGTGAACGCGATCGAGTTGCCGATCGCGGCGCTGTCGTAGATCGAGGTACCGACCTTGATCAGCGAGAGCAGGCCGACCGTGATCGCGAATCCGACGAGCCCGACGGTGATCATGACCGGCCGCGTGAGCACGGATTCGCCTCGCGGCCGGGGCCGGAGCGACATCAGCCCGGGCGTCTCGCGGTCGAACCCGAGCGAGAAGCCGAACGCGGCGTTGACGACGAAGTGGATCCACAGGACCTGCGCGGGGTTGAAGGGCTCGCCTCCCGCGATGTTGAACACGCTGGCACCGAGGAACGTGAGCACGAACGCGACCAGCAGGATGAGGACGAAGCGGATGTACTTCGTGAGGTTGTCGTAGATCTTCCGACCCTGCTCGACGGCGTAGACGATCGTGGCGAAGTTGTCGTCGGACAGGATCATCCGGGCCGCGTTCTTCGCCACGTCGGTGCCGGAGCCCATCGCGATCCCGATGTCCGCGGCCTTGATGGCCGGCGCGTCGTTCACGCCGTCGCCGGTCATCGCCACGACCTCGCCCTTCTTCTTGAGCGTGTCGGCGAGGAGCACCTTGTGCTCGGGAGCGACGCGGCCGACGACACCGATGTCGTCGATGCGACGCAACCGGTCCGACTCCGACAGGGCGGCGAACTCGGCGCCGAGCATCGCCTCGCCCGGGATCCCGAGCTGCCCGGCGATCGCCGCGCCGGTGGTGACGTCGTCCCCCGTGATCATCCGGACCCGGATGTGGGCGGCCTGGGCGTTGGCGACCGCGGCCTTGGATTCCTCGCGCGGCGGATCAACCATCCCGACCAGGCTCGTCACCCTCAGGTCGGTCACGTACGGGAGCAGGTCGCCGGCCGGGTCGAACCCGTCGGGGTCGAGATCCCGAACCGCCGCGGCCATGACCCGTTGTCCCGCGGCCTCCATCCGCTCCATGTGCCCGGTGGCCCGCTCGCTCAGGTCGGCGTCCCAGGGGATCGCATCGCTCCCCTTGAGCGCCGTGGCGGCCCGGCCCATCACGGCCGGCGCGGCGCCCTTCACGAAGCAGCGGACGACCGGTCGCCCGGACGCGTCCTTCGCCTCGTTGAAGGTGGCCATCAGCTTGTAGGTGGGATCGAAGGGGAGCGTCGCGAGCCTCGGCATCCGCTCGCGCGTGGCGTCGATATCGACCCCCGCCTTGGAGCCGAGGACGAGGAGGGCGCCTTCGGTCGGGTCGCCCACGACCTTGCCGTCCACGAGCTTCGCATCGCTCGCGACCAGGTACGGCAGGATCGCCTCCTCGATCGTGTCCGTCGTCCCGACCGCGTGCGAGACCTTCCCCTCGAGGCCATAGCCGATCCCCGTGATCGTGAAGCGGTCGGTCATGTCGATCACCTCGACGGCCGTCATCTGGTTCATCGTCAGCGTGCCGGTCTTGTCGGAGTTGATCGCCGAGGTGAACCCGAGGGTCTCGACCGACGGGAGGTCCTTGACGATCGCGTTGCGCTTCGCGAGGTCGATGCTCCCGAGCGACAGGATCACCTGCGTCACCGTCGGCAGGGCCTCCGGGATCGCGGCGATGGCGAGCGAGACCGCGCTCACGAACAGCACGTCCCACGCCTCGCCGCGCTGACGGCCGAGCGCGAACATCACGACCATCGTCAAGCCGGCCGCGGCGGCGATCCACAACGTGAGCGTGTCCAGCTCCTTGGTCAGGGGGGTCTTCTCCTTGACCGTAGCCGAGAGCATCCCGGAGATCTTGCCGAGCTCGGTTCCGGCACCGGTTCCAGTGACGATCACGGTCGCGCTCCCGTGCGTGACCGGCGTGTTCATGAACGCCATGTTCGTCTGGTCGCCCGGGCCCAGCTGGTCGGGAGGCAGCGCGGCGGCGTCCTTCCCGGCCGGCGTGCTCTCGCCGGTGAGCGCCGACTCGTCGATCTGCAGGGCGCTCGCCTCGACGATCCGGCCGTCGGCCGGCACCTGATCGCCGGCCGCGAGGAGCACGACGTCGCCGACCACGAGCTGCTCGGCGGGGATCTCGGACTCGACCCCGTCGCGGCGGACCCTGGCAGTCGCCTTCATCATCGACTTGAGCGCGTTCATCGCGCTCTCGGCCTTGCCCTCCTGGCGGACGCCGACGATCGCGTTGAGGACCGTCAGCGCCAGCAGCAACACCGCGGTGCTCCACTCCTTCACGAGCATGGACACGATCGCGGCGCCGATCAGGATGATCTGCATGTAGCTGCGGTACTGCTCGGCGAACCGCTGCCACTCCGGCTTCGGCTTCTCCTCGGGCAGCGCGTTCGGACCGTCCTTCTCGAGCGCCGCCGTCACCCTGGCCGCCGAGAGCCCGACGGACGGATCGACGTCGAGCGCGGTCGCCACGTCCTCGGACGATCGCGCGTACCAGGGCACGTTCGCCGGGGCGGAGGTCCCGGCCGGTTCGGTCGTCAGAGCCACGTGGTTGCCTCCTCGTTCCTCGGAGATCGGGCCACGCCCGATGACGTCGGTCGTCGTTCGCAACGCGGCGCCGCTCCCGTCACCCGAGCGGCCGCGGCCACCACGGGTAGCCTCGCGCACCCTCGGGGGTTGGGGCAACCCGACCGCTCCCGACGCCCCATCACCTCGGGCCGCGGCGGGGGAGGCGCGGGAGGGCTGCGAGGAAGGGCCCGAGCGCCGGCGACGGCTACGAGTGTCTGGCGATCCGCGGAGGAAGATGGCGTCCGATCGGTCGAAGGAGGTCAAGGGTCCATGGCCGCTCGGAGCGCGACGAGCGATGAACAGAGCAACGCATACAACATGTTCATCCTCGTTCTCACGGTCCTTTCGCTCGCGATCATGGTCCTGCTGCTGCTCCCATTCAGCGACGCCACGATCCGACTGCTGACGGTCTACGACAACGTGATCTGCGTCATCTTCCTGCTCGACTTCTTCCTCAACCTGCGAAGGGCGTCGCCGAAGCGCGACTACTTCATCGGCCGGCGTGGGTGGCTCGACCTGCTCGGCTCGGTCCCGAGCTTCGGGGTCTTCCGGTTCACCGCGCTCCTGCGGTTGGCTCGGCTCAGCCGCCTCGCGCGCATCTCTCGCCTGCTGCGCGGCCAGAACAGACGCGAGCTGGTTCAGGACGTCATCGACAATCGGGGACAGTACGCCGCGTTCATCACGCTGCTCGCCGCCATGATCGTCCTCACCATCACGAGCATCATGGTGCTGCAGTTCGAGAGCCGGTCGCCCGACGCGAATATCACGGACGGCGGGGACGCATTGTGGTGGGCCATCGTGACCCTGACCACGGTCGGCTACGGTGACCAGTTTCCCGTGACGCTTGGCGGGCGGCTCACCGGGACGCTCGTGATGATCGCCGGCGTCGGGATCATCGCGTCGCTTGCGAGCATCTTCGCCAGCGTGCTCATCCCTCCCGCAAAGCAGGAGGAACCATCCGACGACCCGTCGAACGAACGCTCGATCGGCCAGGAGGTCGCCGACCTTCGCGAGGAGATCGCCGCGCTCCGGCGGTCGCTCACACCCGAAGGGGAAGCGCCGGAGTCCTGATCACTCCGTCACCTTGCTGATCGAGGTCACCAACCCGCCCTTCACCTTCACCTGGTAGTCCCCGTTCGCAAGGGCGACGGCCGCGGGGTCGGTGCTCTGCAGGAGGGCGGAGAACTCCTCCAGCGTGAGGGTCTGATCCCCTGCCGTGATCGTGACGTCCGGTGAGACCTCCGCGACCCGCCACGCGGTGTCGTCCTGAAAGATGATCGCCGGGATCGGCTCGGTCCGCGCGCTCAGCACCGGGCCGACGTACGTGCCGTCGGCAAGTACGACCTCGCCGAGCTGCTCGAGGGTGGCGTTGGCGTCATCGAGCTCGGCCTGCGTCGCTTCGAGCTGGGCTTGCGTGTCGGCCAGATCCTGCTGGGTGCTCTCCAGCTCGGCCTGGGTGTCGGCGAGGTCTTGTTGGGCCTTCGCGAGGTCCGCTTCGGAGATCCCCGCTTGCGTCTGGGACTGCTCGAGCGCGGTGGAGAGATCCGAGACCTGCTGCTCATAGCCTGCGACACCGGATTCGATCGTGCCCTGGAGCTCGATCCCCGCCGCCTGCAGCGTGGCGAGCGTCTCCGAGGCCGCAGCCTCCCAGTCGTCGACCTGCTTCTTGTACGTGAGCGCGAGGTAGCCCGTGATCAGCGCCAGCACGATCGCGACGATCGCGACGATCATCCAGACGTTGACCTTCTTCGGCTTGGAGACCTCGCCAACGGACGTTCCCGGCTCATGCGACATACCGTCCTCCCGTCTGAGCGATGCCCGGAGGTGGTTCGACCCGTTCGACTCTAGCGCCCGCTCGCCCAGTCGACGCGGGCGCGGAGGGGGCTCGGCGCCGTTCGATCGGGAGTCAGACGGCCTTGCGGTACAGCCGCACGGCGATGGGCGCGAAGATCGCGAGGATGACGACCGACCACAGGATCGACTTGAAGACGAGCCCCCCGGTCGGACCGCCGATGGTGAGCGCGCGAACCGCATCCGCCGTGACCGAGACCGGCTGGTTGCGAGCCCACGGCTGCAGCCATCCGGGCATGTTCTCGACCGGCACGAACGCCGCCGAGGCGAACACGAGCGGCGCGAGCACCGGGAACGCCGCGGCCTGCGCGGTCTCGGGATCCTTCACCCACAGGCCGACGGTGGCGAAGATCCACGACATCGCGTAGCCGAACAGCAGGAGCAGCGCGGTGCCGACGAGCACGCCGAGGGTGTTGGTGTGGATGCGCCAGCCGACCAGGAACCCGACGACCATCATCAGGAACACGACGAAGATGTTGCGCGTGAGATCGGCGATCGTGCGCCCGGCAAGGACGGCGGGCGTCCACATCGGGAGCGCGTGGAACCGCTCCATGAGCCCGCTCTTCAGATCGGTCGCGAGGCCGATCGCGGTCGCGAGCGAGCCGAACACGACCGTCTGCAGGAAGATGCCGGGCATCAGGTAGTCCACGTACGGGATCGGCCCCGTGTCGATCGACCCCCCGAACACGAAGCGGAACATCAGCACGAAGATGATGGGCTGGATCGTCGAGAAGACCAGGAGCTGCGGGACCCGGATGTAGTGGATCAGGTTCCGCTGCACGACGGCCTTGGTGTCGCGGATCGCCGCGAAGGGGATTCGGTGGTCCAGACCTTCCTTCGCGATCGCAACGTCTGCCGTGCTCATGCCGCCCCCCTTCGTCGGCCCGTTGGCTCCTTGGGGCTGCCCTCGGTCCCGTCGCTCTCCTCGGCGTGGTGGCCCGTGAGCGCGAGGAACACATCGTCCAGGCTCGGCTCTCGGACGGTGAGGGTGTCGGGCGCGAGACCCTGGTTGTCCAGCAGCCTCAGGACGTCGACCAGGATGTGGGCACCGCCCTCCGCGGTGATCCGCACGGTCCCGTCGTCGTTCTCGACCGGTCCCTTCACGGTTCCGACGAGCAGCTCCGTCGCCCTCGCCGCCCCCCCGTCGCCCTGGAAGCGCATCTCCACGACCGTGCTGCCGAGCTGGGACTTGAGATTGCTGGGGGCGTCGTTCGCGATGATCTTGCCGCCGTCGACGACCGCGATCCGTTTGGCGAGCCGGTCGGCCTCCTCGAGGTACTGCGTGGTGAGCAGCACCGTCGTGCCCTCGGCCACGAGCTGCTCGATCATCTCCCACAGGGAGTTCCGGCTCGTCACGTCGAGACCCGTCGTGGGCTCGTCGAGGAACAGCACCGGCGGACGGGTCATGAGGGAGGCGGCGACGTCGAGGCGCCGGCGCATCCCGCCCGAGTACGTCCGCAGCGGCCGGTCGGCGGCCGCGGACAGGTCGAATCGCTCGAGCAGATCCTTGGCCCTCGGCGTCACCTCGGCGCCCGGCATCTGGCCGAGGATCCCCGCCAGGCGAAGGTTCTCGCGACCGGTGAGGTTGGGGTCGACGGCGGCGTTCTGCCCGGCGAGGCCGATGCGCCGGCGAACGGCCGCCGCCTCGTGGACGACGTCCTTGCCGAGCACCTCCGCGCGCCCGCCGTCGGGCTTGAGGATCGTCGAGAGGATGCGGACCGCCGTCGTCTTGCCCGCGCCGTTCGGGCCGAGCAGGCCGAAGATCGTGCCGCGCTCGACCTCGAGGTCGACACCCGCCAGGGCCACCAGGTCCCCGTACCGCTTGACGAGCGCCTCGGTTCGGATGGCGTAATCACTCATGGTTCGAAGCTCTCAGGGTAGCGGAGATTGTTCGAAGGGCCGGACCCGCTCGCCCGCGTGGGGAGCCGTCGACCGCTACCGCCGCTGCTCGGGCAGCGTCGAGGCGCCCACGTTCGCGTGCAGCCACTGGGTGAGGGGCTTCGCGAGCCGGAGGAACTCGGTGACGCGCTCCTTTGCTTGGGGCGTCCCGAGCCACGCCCCGGCCGGCCACTCGCGCCACGCGATGAGGCCCTTGTAGCGGAGGAGCTCGATGCGGGGGTGATCCTTCGGGTAGCCGCGCGGCGCGGTCTTGAGCGCTCCGTGACCGGAGATATCGACTCCCTTTCCCCGCGCCGTCGCGACGACGCGCTCGAGCTTGACTCCGGAGTCCTTGGCATCGACCGCCGCCCGGTACCGCTCGAGCTGATCGAGCGCCATCTCCCACATGCCGCTTCCCACGCCGAACCCGTCGGCAGACAGCTGGATGTAGCCCTCCCCGATCATCGCCGCGATGTTCGTCTTGTAGGGCGACTTGTCCGAGCTGAACCGGACATCCCGGTACTGGCGGAAGATCTTGCCATCACCCCACCGCGGCGAGAGCTCCCCCAGCAGCTCCTCCATCGGTGCGCGCACCGACTCGTCGTAGACGTGCTTGTTTCGCTCCCAGTACGTCTTGGAGTTGTCCGCCTCGAGCCCCGCGAAGAACTCCAGGGCCTCGACCGGCCATCCGCGAAAGGCCATCGCGCACCTCCTGCTCGGGCTCGCGCTCAGCGTAGCCGAGTCGTGTCGAAGCGCCGGAGGCCGCGAGGCGATGTCAGAACCGAGCGCCGGCGATCTCGGCCTCGGTGTTCGCCCGGCTGAGCTCGACCATCGCCCCGATCTGCTCGAGCTTGATGCGCTGCTCCTCGGGGAGCGAGGCCACGATGTCGTTCAGCGCCCGGAGCTTGTCGGCGGTCTCCGCCTCTCGCGCGGCGAGTTCCCGCTCGCGGAGCACGACGTCGCGCATCGGCGCGACCAGGAGCACGATCGCCTCGTACACGTAGAAGCGCGTGAGGATGTTCCAGTACGTCACGCCCTGGGTCCACGCCGTCACGTGCTGGGAGACCTCGACGACGGCCCACGCTAAGGCTGCGGCCGCCGCCATCAGCGTCCCCACCCAGCGACCTCGCGAGTACGTCACGAGACCGATCGGCACAAGGTAGAAGACCCCGACGGCGAACGAGCCGGTCACGGCGTCGACGAGCCCGATCAGCGCCATGAGCAGGAGACCAAGGATCACGACGAACGGCGGCGAGAACGTGTGCAGGAACCGGTCGAGTCCGGTCACCATCGTGTAGCCGAGGACGCGATCATCGAGCATGCGCCCGAGGCGGGTGCGGGCTTGCCGTCGTCTTCGTGCCACCGCGTCTCCTCCTGCCGCGTTCCACTCTCGGCCCTCGATGCCGAGGGGTTGAGCCGCACGCCGAACTTCACAGCCCACCGGATCGGGCAGGTCCTATGCTGCGGACGCGCGAGAGTGGCGGAACCCGGCAGACGCGCCGGACTTAGGATCCGGTGCCCGAAAGGGCGTGGGGGTTCGAATCCCCCCTCTCGCACCTCTTCTGACCTGCGGCTTCATTGGAGGATGGCCCCACCATCAGGCGTCGATGTACGCTGAAATCCCCAAGACCATACGCATCGATCGGTTCACCTTCGGCACGAGCCGCATTGACGGAGTGGTGTACGAGCACGAAATCTCGGTCGTGAAGTGACCGACCAGATCGTGGACCCGGTCTGCCTCGTCACCGGCGCCACCTCCGGGATCGGGAATGCGACCGCTCAAGCGCTGGCGGCGATGGGGGCGACGACGGTCCTGGTCGCGCGCGACGGCCTCAGGGGCGAGGCAACGGTCGAGGAGATCCGGCGAACGACCGGGAGCGACCGGGTCGAGGTACGCATCGCCGACCTCTCCTCACAAGACTCGATCCGCGAGCTGGCCGAGGTGTTCCGCCGCGATCACGACCGTCTCGACGTGCTCGTCAACTGTGCCGGCGCCTTCTTCCGACGACGCCGCGTGACCGTCGACGGCCTCGAGATGACCTTCGCGCTGAACCACTTGGCCTACTTCCTGCTCACGAACCAGCTCCTGAGCCTCTTGAAGCGGACCGGGTCCGCGCGGGTCCTGAACGTGACGGCCCCCGCGACAACCAAGATCGACTTCGACGATCTCCAAGGCGAGCGGCGCTACCGGCCGTTCACGGCCTTCGGCGCCTCGAAGGTGGCGAACCTGATGTTCACCTTCGAGCTCGCGCGTCGGATGGAAGGCATGGGGGTCACCGTCAACGCCGTGCATCCGGGACGGGTGCGCTCGAGCATCATGCGGGAGGCCCCCGCGCCGTTTCGGATGCTCGCGTGGCTCGTCTCTGGCTCCGCCGAGCGCGCGGGCCGGTCCGTGGCCGATCTCGCGACCCTACCCGAGCTTGCCGGGAGCAACGGCCGCTTCTACCACAGCCTGAAGGAGATCCGCGCGCCCGCCGAGGCAATGAACCCGCAACTTCAGCGCCGACTCTGGAAGGTGAGCGAGGAGCTCACGAGATCGACAAGGGATGCCTGACCGCCATCGAACGCTTCCGAGGAAGACCGAAAGGCCACGGGTCTTCGTCTCCCGTGGCCTCCCGCGTTCACGCGATGCCTGTCCCGATCCCTCCTAGGCAACCTTCGCGGCCTTGACCGGCGGGGCCGTCTTGATCGGGATGGTCCTGGGCTTCGGAGACTCCAGCGCCTTGGCTGCCGCAGGTACGATCACCTCGAGCACGCCGTCCTCGTACCCGGCCACGATCTCGGCCTCCTCGAACCCCTCGGGGAGCGGGATGAACCGCTCGAACTTCCCGTAGGCGGTCTCCAGCCGGTAGTAGGTTTCCTCCTTCAGCTCCTCCTCCTGCTTCCGCTCGCCGCGGATCACCAGGTACCCGTCCTCGACGCCCACCGTGACGTCGGTCGCCGGGTCGATGCCCGGCAGCTCGACGCGGATCACGAGGTCTTCGTGGCGAACGAAGACGTCGGTGACAGGCACGAACGGCTTGTGGACGAACAGCGGGAGAACCGGACGCGTGAACCGAGCCCTCGGCCCGAGGAACGACCGCATCAGGTCATCCATGCGACGCTCCAGCTCCCCCATCTCCTCGTAGAGCACGATCCTCATCGTCTTCACCTCCTCCTATGCCCAACGTAGGCCCGGCATTCGAGGCGAGCAGTGCTGAAGGCCCTGTCCCGCGGGGGCTACTCCCTAGACTCGAGGTCAGGCCCGCAACGCCGTGCGACGCGTTGAGGTTGGCGTGGGGGTTCCAATCCACCCTCGCACGGCGGCGTCTCAGGATCCGAGCTTCGACAGTGCGGCTCGGAGCCGTTTCGCCCCGAGCGCGGCGCCGCGATGCTCGGCCTCGGCCGCCTTCAACGCCTCGCGCACGTCGGTGCGCTTTGCGTCGAGCTCGCGCAGTCGTTTGCCGGCTCGCTCGACGCTGATCGCCGCGGCGTGCTCTCGACGCTCGGCGGCGGCGAGCTCACGCCGGAGCTCCGACACCCGCTCGGCCTCGGCGACGGACGGGCGCTCCCGCTTGGCCTCGATGGGGCCCTGGCCTCCGCGACGGCCGCCTTGCAGGACCCGGAGACCTTGTTCCGCGAAGTCCGCGGGGGGCCGAAGCGCCTTGATCACGCGGCCCGACCGCAGCAGCGCCGCCGCCTCCTCGTCGGCGGCAGCGGCCTCGAGCGTCGACGTGAGGTCGGCCACGTGCGGGCCCGGCGCCGTCCCCGCGTCCTGCAGGAGCCCCGCGGCGAGTCGCGCGAGGGAGGAGACCTGCCGACGCCGCTCCTCGATCGCGTCCCGCAACGGCTCGACGTCGCCGCCGGAAACGGCGCGCCGCTGCGCGGCCCGAAGGCGCTCTCCGAGGTCGGCCAGCTCTCGCACCTCGTCGGGCCGCTCCCGGGCAAGCCGGTTCAGCGCCCACGCCGAGACGACCGGCTTGCGAAGGCCTCGGACGAGCGCGGCCCCCGCGGCGTCTCCCCCGTCGGCCCGCGCCTTTGCGAGGGCGTCGCGATCGCGAATGAAGGCGTCGAGGGGTCCCGCGTACAACTCGTCGATACCGGCCTCGAGATCCTGCATCCACCCGACCCTCGCGCTCCAACCGCCCTGAGTCCCTTCCCGACTCCGGCCAGTCCCCCAGCCTAGCTGCCGCTCACGACGAAGGCGCCCGTGTGGGCGTCGATGACAGTCCCCCACGTCCCGCGAGTGCACGTGGCGCTCCCCGAGGAGCCCGCGGTCGGTCCCGTGACGGAGGTGCAGACGCCGCCCCACTCGATGACGTAGTACAGGTTCGTGCCCATCCCCCAATGCAGCGCGTCCGCGTCGGCCGACCCCAGGACCACTCGGACCGTCGTCGCATCGGGGACGTGGTCGTACGTCCCCACGCGCTTCAGCGCCTCGTCGAAGGACAGGATGCCGGTCTGATCGAGCCCCTCGACGGATTCGAGCGCACCGAGAGTGTCACCGTCGGCGAGCGTCACGTCCGGAAGACGGCGTGCCGTGCACCACGGCACCAGCTGTTGGCATGGAGTCATCCCAGACGGCGGAGAGGGCTCGACGCCGCGCGCACAGCACACGAGGATGGCGAGTGACACGAAGACGAGCCGTTTCACGGGGCGAGCCGACGACGGCGCCCGCTCACGACGGGGAGTCAGGACGTCGCTGCTTCATGGCCGGTAGTGGCGCTCGATCTCTGACGCGTAATGCCGGCCCAGGTCTCGACCCACCTGTTGAAGCCAATCCACGAACCGAAGGTTCCCGGTCGTCGGGGCCTCGCTGTACGCCTTCTCCGTCATGAGGCCTCCGAGCTCGTGATCGGTCACGAGCACGTCGCGCACGAGGACGCCGAGGATCGACGCCGCGAACCCCGCGACCCTCGGATCAAGGTGGACGATGCGGGATCGGGAGCCCACCGCTCCGCGGATCGCCTTCACGAGCTCGTCGAAGGTGAGCGCGTCCGGGCCGACGGCGTCGACGGTCGACGCCGCGTCGCCCGCCGACATGTCGACGCAGAGCTCGGCGACATCGTCCACGTGCACCGGTCGGACGCGGTACCGCCCGTCGCCCGGCACCCCGAAGAACGGGAAACGCCGCAGCAGCCACGCGATGTTGTTCATCAGGTTGTCCCCCGGACCGAAGACGACGGTGGGGCGCACGATGGCCCAGGACTCGCACGTCGTCGCGAGCAGTTCCTCGACGATCGCCTTGCCGCGGAAGTACGGGAACGGTGAGTCGGCGCTCGGATTCGTCACGCTCACGTGCACGACACGCCGGACTCCCGCCTTCGCGGCCGAGCGGAACAACATCCCGGATCGAGCGACCGCCCGGTCGAAGCTCGTCTCACCCCGTGGGAAGCGAACCCAATAGGTGTTGTAGAGGACCTCGGCGCCTTCGAGCGACCGGACGAGGGCATCGGCGTCGTCGAACCGGTAGGGCATCGCTTGGATCCGGGCGCTCGCTCCCGGCCGCGTCGGATGGTTGGTAAGGGTCCGAACGCGCCTCCCTCGACGCTGCAGCTCGCGCGCGATGGCCCCTCCCGTGTAGCTGAAGGCACCGGTCACCATGTCGACGTCGCCGCCGGCCATCGGTTGGCACGATACGCCGCACGGGAGATCTGCTGAACGGCTCAGCCGGACCGGCGAGCCGGTCCGGTCTCGAACCGCCGGTCTCTCCTGACCCTCAGCCGCCTCACGAGCGCGGCGTGTGGGCCCGGTGGGTCAGCGAGACCGCGATCCCGACGAGCACGAAGACGGCGAAGAGCGACGCCAGCACGATCCAGTCGGTGGACTCGAAGCTCGACGGTCCGTACATCTGTGCGAGCATCCCGATCACCTCAAGGACAGCATGCCGATCGAGCGGCGGCGGCGTCAGGGCCGCAGGACCCGGATCGGATAGGCGGGTGACTCCGTCCGTCGATTGCGCTCGCTGGCCGTTCGTGCCGTCTCGCCCGGAGCTATCCTCGGCCGATGCGCCCCGCTCGCCTGCTCGTGATCCAGCACAACCTCGACGACCACCTGAACGAGCTCGCCGGGCCGCTCACCGACGCCCGCCTGGCGATCGAACCCTGGTTCACGCCCGTGCGCCCGGCGCCCCTGCTCGAGGCCTCCGAGTACGACGGGGTGCTCTCGCTCGGAGCGCTGGCGGGAGTCGCGGACGAGCCAGAGCATCCCTGGATGCCGGTCGAGCGCAAGATTCTCGAGAAGGCCGTGGCGAACGGCACGCCGACGCTCGGCGTGTGCTTCGGGGCACAGCTCCTCGCGAGCATCGGCGGCGCGTCCGTGGGGCGCGCCCGGTCGCCCGAGATCGGATGGACGCCGGTCGACATGGATCCCCGCGCCGCCGAGGATCCCGTCCTTTGCGCGCTGGGCCCGCGCCCGTACGTCTTCCAGTACCACTACGACACGTTCGACGAGCCGGAGCGCGGGACGATCCTCGGGCGGACCGGCAACGTCAACCAGGCGCTGCGCGTCGGCGACCGGGCGTGGGGCGTGCAGTTCCACGTCGAGGTCGGGCCCGCCGCGATCACGTCGTGGTTGGGCACCTACGGCGAGGAGATGCGCGGCCACGGCATCGATCCCGAGGCGGTCGCCGCCGAGACGGCGGATCGCTGGAAGGACTATCGGCGCCTGGCCCACGCGCTCGCCGAGGCGTTCGTCGACCAGGTGCGGTCGTTCGCGGGAGGTCGGTGAGCGAGGTGGAGCTTCGCGGTGATCGCGTGGTGCTGCGCCCGACCCGCCGCGAGGACCTGCCCCGGCTCTGGGAGCTCCTCGAGGACCTCGAGGTCGCGGTGCTCTCGATGTCGGGGCCGGGGCTGCCGGTGTCGCTCGACCGGTATCTGGAGGAGTACGAGCGAGCGATCGCGGAGCCCCGTCCCGCTCTGGTCCGGCTCGTCGTCGAGGTCGACGGGGAGATCGTCGGACAGTGCCAGCTGCACCGCGTCGATCACTTCAACCGCCGCTGCGAACTCGGCATCGAGCTCGGACGCGAGTTCTGGGGCAAGGGGTACGGACAGGACGCGGTACGAACGCTCGTCGAGTCCGCGTTCACCCACCTCGACATGAACCGGATCGGCCTGCAGGTCCTCGCGGACGACGCCCGCGCCGTCGGTGCCTACGCTCGGGCGGGTTTCGTCGAGGAGGGACGGCTCCGACGGCACGCCCTCGTGGAGGGCCGGTATCGCGACGAGCTCGTCATGGCCGTCCTGCGCGAGGACTGGCTCGCCGCGAGGTCGGGCCCGTCGACGGTTCCGGAGCCGCCCGCGAATCGCTAGGGGCGGTCGCCCGTCAGGACGCGAGCCGCGAGAGGTCGGCATCGCGGCCGTCGAGGCCACGCAGCCAGTTCCGCACGTTCTCGCCGAGGTGCGGCACGTAGTAGCCGCCCTCCTGCAAGACGACCGCGCGGCGCCCGAGCGCGGCCAGCCGGCGTCCCGCCTCGTGGTACGCCCCGGTCGACAGCGCCAGGTCGCAGATCGGATCGAGCCGATACGTGTCGATCCCGAGGGAGACGACGACGACGCTCCCGCCGAACGACGCGATCGCCTCGAGCGCGCGATCCAGGGCCGCGAGATACTCGGCGTCCGAGCACCCGACCGGCAGCGGCAGGTTCAGGTTGGCGCCCTCGCCCCGGCCCGACCCCGTTTCCTCGACGAACCCGGAGAAGTGCGGGTACGCCCGGTCGGGGTCGCCGTGCAGCGAGACGTAGAGCACGTCGCCACGCGAGTAGAAGATCTGCTGCGTTCCGTTGCCGTGGTGGTAGTCGACGTCGAGGATCGCGACGGGCTCGCCCGTTCGCCCTGCGAGGTCCTCGGCGACGATCGCCGCGTTGTTGAAGTAGCAGTAGCCGCCGAACATGGCCCGCGCCGCGTGGTGCCCGGGTGGGCGGCAGAGGCCGTAGGCGATACGCGCGCCGTCGACGACGAGGTCCCCAGCCGTGAGCGCGACGTCGACGGCCGCGCGCGCCGCCGCGTACGTGCCCTCGACGATCGGCGTCGCGGTGTCGAAGCACCACCGGCCGATGCGTCCGCGCGCGGAGGCAGGCTCACGCGCGTGGCCCATCCCCTCGCGATAGCCGGGAATCCGGAACGTGTCGGGGAAGAGTTCGTCGGCGTCCGGGTCCGCCTCCCTCCAGTCGGTCCACACGTTCTCGAGGAAGGTCACGAGCCCGGCGTCGTGCACCGCGGAGATCGGCGCCGCCCCGTGCACAGTGAGGGCGACGGGGTCGAACCCGCCGTCGGCCACCAGGGCCGCCTCGATCGCGAGGGCCCGATCCGGGACCTCGTAGATGTGGATCACGCGCCCATCCGAGAGCTCACGGGAGGGCGCGTGGCGCTGGTGCTCGGGAGAGGAAACGACCTGCACGGCGCCCGGATGCTATCCACTCGGGGGCCGGCATCCGGCATCCCCCATCCAGGGGATCGGCCGAGCGCGACCTCCCTACGGAGACTGTGGCCTTCCTGCGGATGAACCACTCGCTCGATGAGCCGACACTCACAAGACCGAGTGACGGGGCCACGGGGCGCTCGTCCTTATCGACCGGTGGGAGAGGAATGCGAGCAGCGATGACGACCTCGGAAGGGCTGTGGGCAACCGGAGCCGGGGAGGGCGTCGTCTACGCCCGTTCCTGGACGGGCCGCTCCGGCCGCGGCGGGCGCCAGCCCCTGGTCGCGGCGCTCGTGCTCGCGATGCTCGTGGCGACGTTGGGTGTCGGCACGACCCCCACCTACTCGGGATCGCCCGTCTCCGTGATCGTCCGCGCCGTCTCCGGCGGCGCGCAGCAGGTCGAGGAGGTCGTGTCCGGGGTGGGCGGCGTCATCGAGCGGCGCCTGCCGATCATCGGAGGCTTCTCCGCGAGCCTGCCCGCTGACGCGCTCCCGGTCCTGCGACACCTCCCAGGAGTCATCTCGGTTACCGGGAACATCGCCCTCGAGCCGGAGGACGGCACCTACGAGCCCGCCGGCGATGCGAACTCCATGTACTCGACGACTCGGTCCTCGGGCGCGTCGAGATGGTGGGACGCCGGCTATACCGGCGCCGGTGTGGACGTAGCGGTCATCGACACGGGTGTGTCCCCGGTCGAAGGGCTCTCGGTTTCCGGCAAGCTCATCTACGGCCCGGACCTCTCGATCGAGTCGCAGGCGCCGAACCTCACCAACCTCGACAGCTACGGGCACGGGACGTTCATGGCCGGGCTGATTGCCGGGCGCGACAGCGACATGGTCCCGCCGTATTCGCAGGCGCCGGCCTCCCAGTATCGAGGCATGGCCCCGGACGCGCGGATCGTGAGCGTCAAAGTCGGGACGGCCGACGGCGGCACCGACGTCTCGCAGGTCATCGCGGCGATCGCCTGGGTGGTCCAACACGCCCACGACCCAGGCGTCAACATTCGCGTGCTGAACCTCTCCTACGGAACGAACAGCACGCAGTCCTACCTTCTCGATCCGCTCGCGTATGCAGCCGAGGTGGCCTGGCGGCAGGGCATCGTCGTGGTCGCCTCCGGTGGCAACACCGGCTTCCAGAAGACTGCCGACGCGCCCGCCCTCTCGAACCCGGCCTTCGACCCGTTCCTCATCGCCGTGGGTGCAGCGAACTCCAACGGAACGACTTGGCTCTTCGACGACACCGTTCCGGACTTCTCACCCCGGCCGACCACCATGGGCACCAGGGGCGTCGACTTCGTCGCGCCCGGTGTCCACATGCAGGGTCTGCGGGTGCCGGATTCCTACATCGATCAGAACCACCCCACGGCACAGCTCGGTCAGCGCTACTTCCGAGGCAGCGGCACTTCGGAAGCGGCCGCGATCGTCTCCGGCGCCGCGGCGCTCGTCCTTCAGAAGTACCCTTCGGCTACCCCGGACCAGGTGAAGAGGCTTCTGGGCAGCACCGCCCGCTGGATCTACTCATGGCCGTCCGCGGTGGGAAGTGGCGAACTCGATCTCAGGTCCACCTTCTCTTCGTCGCTGCCGAACTGGGTTCAGACCTGGGCACCGTCGACCGGAATCGGCTCTCTCGAGCTTGCGCGGGGCACCGATCACCTCACGATGGACGAGGTCGTGTTGGCCGGCGAGCAGGACGTCATGGGCTCGCCGTTCGACGCGGCGGCGATGGCCGCGCTTCTGGCACAGGGGGCCTCCTGGTCGGGCGGTGACTGGAACGGCAAGAGCTGGTCCGGCGCCTCGTGGAGCGGCGCTTCGTGGTCCGGCGCGTCGTGGTCCGGCGCCTCCTGGAGCGGCAAGAGCTGGTCCACCTGCCTCTTCTCGGGGAATTCTTGGAGCGGTGCCTCGTGGAGCGGTGCCTCGTGGAGTGGTGCCTCCTGGAGTGGGGCGTCGTGGAGCGGATCCTCGTGGAGCGGGTCGAACTGGGCCGGACGCTCCTGGGGTTGATCGTTCACCGGCCACCAGGACGAACGACGACCCGATCGACAAGGAGACGCATGTCGGTCATCCGGGCCCGATCGATCGCGGTGAGCGTCGGCATCGCCATTGTGACTGCCGGCTGCGCTGCGGCGCCCGGACCCACGTCGCCCGACGCCCGAGCAAAGGTCGACGGCGGACTCCTCGTCGCGTCGGACCGGAACCCGGACTCGACGCTCTCGATCATCGTCCGCGAGCGGACGCCCTCGTCCACCTTCGCCGAGGACGCCGCGCGCGAGCTCGGCGGCCGAGTGATCCATGAGCTCACCATCGTGGGCGGGTTCTCCGCGCAGCTTCCCGCGTCGGCGCTGATCGACCTCGCCGGCTCCGACGCCGTCGCGCGGATCTGGGGCGACGGCCCGGTCACCGTGAACTCGATCGACATGGGCAAGTTCGACACGTGGCCCGCGAACACGATCTGGCAGAAGACGATCCGTCTGCCGCAGGCCTCGAGCGCATACAACGGGACGGGCGTGGCCGTGGCGGTGCTGGACACCGGCGTCAGCCCGGTCGCCGACCTCGGCAACCGGGTGCTCGCTCGCTTGGACTTCACCCCCGAGCACGACGGCTACGACCGCTACGGGCACGGGACACACATGGCCGGCATCATCGCGGGCAACGGGGCCGCCTCGGGCGGCGCCTGGGCCGGCACCGCTCCCGGCGCCAACATCGTCTCGGTCAAGGTCGCCGGCGCCGACGGATCGACCGACGTCTCGGTGGTCCTCGCGGGCCTCGAGTGGATCGTGGAGCACCGGGCCCAGTACAACATCCGGGTCCTGAACCTCTCGTTCGGGACCGACTCCACGCAGCCGTATCAGGTAGATCCGCTCGACTACGCCGTGGAACGGGCCTGGTTCGCGGGCATCCTCGTCGTCGTGTCGGCCGGCAACCGCGGCCCCGGTCCGGGCACGCTCAACAAGCCCGGCGACGACCCGTTCGTCCTGACGGTCGGCGCGGCGGACCTGAAGAACACCATTCCCGCGTCCGACGACGTCATCGCCGAGTTCTCCAGCGGCGGTCCGGCGGGTGGCACGAAGCCCGAGATCAGCGCGCCGGGCGTGACGATCGTCTCGAGCCGCGCCGTCGGAAGCTCGATCGACGTCGCCCATCCCTCCGCTCGCGTCGGGGATGCCTACTTCAAGGGCACGGGAACCTCCCAGGCAGCGGCAGTCGTGTCCGGCGTCGCGGCCCGCATGTTCCAGGCGAACCCCGCGCTCACGCCGAACGTTGCCAAGGCGATCCTGGTCGGCACCGCGGGGAAGGCCGCGGGCCTGAAGGCCGCGCCGCTCGTCGACGCAGCGGGCGCCGTGCAGGCGACCCTGTCCCACGCGTACGACAAGTGGCCGGCCAACCAGGGCCTCGTCCCCTCGACCGGCCTCGGGTCGCTCGAGGCGAGCCGGGGCTCCTTCCACGTCTACGCGGACACCAACGGCGACGGCGTTCCCGAGCTCGTCCAGGGAGAGGTCGACGTCCTCGGCCAGGCATGGGACGGCCGCTCGTGGTCGGGCCGCTCGTGGTCCGCCGACACCTGGGCCTCGAGCACGTGGTGTGCCTACGTCGGGGAGTCACCGGGCTGGGAAGGACGGTCCTGGAGCGGCAGGTCCTGGAGCGGGACCTCCTGGGACGGGCGGTCCTGGTCGGGGCAGAACTGGACCGGGCAGGGCTGGAGCGGCGGGATCTGGGGGTAATGCACGCCGGGCGGCCGGGGGGTCAATCGACCCCCTCGATCGGCCGACACCTCAAGGAGAGATGAGTACCTTCCGCGAGCTTCCCGGAGCCGCGCGGCGGCTGATCGTGTCCTTCGGTCTGCTCGCCCTCGTCGCCGTGCTCATCCGGATCCCCGAGATGCGGACCTGGGGTCCGGAGGAGCTCGCCGCGGTCCTGGGCCTCTCGCTCGCCGCCGCGCTCAGCGAGCAGTTCACGGTCGCCGTCGCGCACCGGACGGAGACCGAGAACTTCTCGGTTACCGACGCCCTGTGGGTCCCGGCGCTGATCCTCGCGCCGCCGGGCGTCCTCACGATCAGCGTGCTGCTCGGAACGATGGCCGGTCACGCCTTCCGCCGGTGGGACTGGTACAAGGTCGTCTTCAACGCGAGCCAGTTCACGCTGGCGATGACCGCGGCCGAGCTCGTCTACCACCGTTTCGCCCTGCCGGTCGACGAGTTCACCCTCATGACGTGGGTCGCGTGCGCGATCGCGATGTCGTGCTACTTCGCCGTCAACGAGCTCTCGATCGCCCTGATCATCTCCCGGGTCGAGGGGATGTCGCTGCGCCAGGTGGTCCTGCTCCCGGGAGGCCTGAACCTGCTGCACGCGGCGGGAAACCTGACGATCGGGATGCTGGCAGCCCTCGTCTGGCAGGCGGGGCCGGTCGGCATGCCGCTGCTCATCGCGCCGATCGTGCTGTCGTTCTTCGCGTACCGCGGGTGGATCCAGAACAAGCGGGAAGAGGAGCAGCAACAAGAGCGCGATCGGATGCATACGCTGTACGAAGCGGGACGAGCCCTGTTCGGTCCGCTCGACACGAGCTTCGACTTCCAGCCGTTCCTCGGCCTGGTGCGCCGGCTGGTCGACGCGGCGGGCGCCGAGCTCGTCCTGCGCGACGACACGGAGCTGCGCGTCTACGGCTCGGAGTCCGGGCTGTCGCTCACGGTTCCGAACGGTCCCGACGTGGACCCGCGGACGTTTGTGAGCGCCCGTCCCGGATTGAGCACCTACCTCGCCTCCGTGGGCGAGGGCGAGGCCGGGATCCTCGCCGTCCACCGCGCCGCCGAGCTCTCGCCGTCCGAGTGCACGCTCGTCGACGCACTCGCGTCGCAGGTCTCGGCGCGGCAGCAGAACGAGCAGCTGTTCAACGAGACCGTCGAGCAGCGCGGTCACCTGGCCGACGTCGTCGGGAGCAGCTCGGACGGCATCTTCGTCTTGTCGGGCGATCGCATCGTGCTCTCGTGGAACCCGGCGATGGAGCGCATCACGGGCTTTCGCGGAGAGGAGGTCATCGGCCGCCGCTTCGAGGAGGGTCTTCGCATTCGCGGCGAGCCCGACCAGGAGGGCAGCCCGGAGCAGGGCCTCGTCCTCGGTACCTCGCAGCCCCAGGAGGCGCTCATCATGCGCCGCGACGGGTCGGAGCGTTGGATCCGCTACTCGACGAGCGGGATGCCCGATCGGCACGACGGCGGCGAGAGCCACGTCGTCACGGCCCGCGACGTGACGGCCGAGCTCGAGGCCGACCAGATGAAGAGCGACTTCGTGGCGACGGTCTCCCACGAGCTCCGCACGCCGCTCACGCCGCTGCGCGGCCTCCTCCAGTCGCTCGACCAGGGGCTGGTCGAGGACACGCCCGAGACCCGGCGCGAGTACTTCGCCATCATGCTCCGGCAGACCGAGCGACTCGAGCGCCTCATCAACGATCTCCTCGACGTGTCGCGGATCGACGCCGGTCGCCTTCGGATGGACTCGGTGCCGGTGGAGCTCGGCGCGGCGCTCGAGCGCGAGGTGCGCGAGGCGAGCCAGCTCCCCGACGCGCGCGAGGTTCGGTTCGACCGGCCCGACGAGCCGATCTGGGCCCTCGTCGACCAGTTCCGCCTCGGCCAGATCGTCTCCAACCTGCTCTCGAACGCCTTCAAGTACTCGCCGGCCGGCGCAAGCGTGACGGTCGGCCTCGAGAAGATCCACGAGCACGTGATCGTCTCGGTGCAGGACTCGGGCGAGGGGATCGCGCTCGCGGAGCAGGAGCGGATCTTCGAGCGCTTCTACCGCGCCAACAACGGCCTGACGCGGACGGTGGGCGGCTTCGGCCTCGGCCTGTACATCGCCAAGCGCCTCGCGGAGGGCATGGGCGGCAGCCTCGCGCTCACCTCGCCCCCCGGGCAGGGCTGCACGTTCTCCCTGAACCTGCCGCTCCTCATCGTTCACCCCGACCAGGTGAACGCTCCTCGTCCGAGGCGAGCCGATCCCGCAGCGATCGCAACGCCCGTCCCCGGTGACTGATCCGGTCCTTCTCGGCGTCCGCGAGCTCGGCCATCGTCCGCTCCCCTCCCTCGGGGACGAACGCCGGGTCGTAGCCGAACCCGCCGCCGCCCCGCGGGCGTGAGATGAGCGTCCCCTCGCAGGTGCCCTCGGACCATGCCTCGGCCCCGTCGGGCCACGCGAGCACGGCGACGCAGCGGTAGCGCGCCGTCCGGCCGCCCGAGGGGACGCCCCGGAGCGCGTCGAGGAGCGCCGTCAGGTTTCGCTCGTCGGTCGCGCCCTCGCCGGCGTACCGGGCCGATCGCGGGCCGGGCGCGCCGCCGAGGGCGTCGACCTCGATCCCGGAGTCGTCGGCGAGCGCCGGGACGCCGAGCGCCGTCGCGACCTCGCGCGCCTTGGCTAGGGCGTTGTCGAGGTAAGTCTCGTGCGGCTCCTCGACGTCGGGCCACGGGCCGTCGTGGTCGTCGATCGTGAGCCAGCCGATGGGCCAGTCCGCGCAGATCCGCGCGATCTCGCGAAGCTTGTGCGCGTTGCGGCTCGCGACGGCGATGCGCTCGGGAAACGGCACCGTCACGCCGGCGCGAGCGCGTCCCGCTGGACCTGCGTGAGCTGCTTGATCCCGGACTCGGCGAGGTCGAGGAGGGCGGCGAGGTCGGCGCGGGAAAACGGCGCGCCCTCGGCGGTGCCCTGGACCTCGACGAGCGCGCCGGAGCCGGTCATCACCACGTTGCAGTCGACCTCCGCGCCCGCATCCTCCTCGTAGGACAGGTCGAGCACGGCCGCGCTCCCCACGATGCCGACGCTCACGGCCCCCACGGTGTCGGTGAGCGCGCCGGGCTTGAGGACACCCGCCTCCTCGAGCTTGCGGACCGCGAGCGCGAGCGCCACGTACCCCGCGGTGATCGAGGCGCACCGAGTCCCGGCGTCCGCGACGAGCACGTCGCAGTCGATCGTGATCGTCCGCTCGCCGAGCTTGGACAGGTCGGTGACGGCGCGCAGCGACCGGCCGATCAGACGCTGGATCTCCTGGGTGCGGCCGCTCGGCCGGCCCTTCGAGACCTCGCGCGGCGTGCGCTCGGTGGTCGCCCGCGGCAGCATCGCGTACTCGGCGGTGACCCACCCGCCGCCGGTCCCCCGCAGCCACCGCGGCGCGTCCTCGGACACCGAGGCCGCCACGAGGACCTGGGTCCGTCCCTGCGCGTAGCGCACCGAGCCCTCGGCCCAGTCCTGGAAGCCGAGCTCGATCGAGATCGGCCGGAGCTCGTCGACCTGCCGGCCGTCCGGACGCGTCACCCGCCGACCTCGAACACCGCGCCCTCGACGGCGGTGTCGATCGGGCCGTCGAACTCCTCGGCGGCCTGTGTCTTGGAGACGTCGTGGTCGAGCGTCGGCCAGATGTGCGTGAGGACGAGCTCGCTCACGCCGGCCTCCCGGGCGTGGATGGCGGCCTGGCGGGAGGACAGGTGGAACGGCAGCAGGTCGTCGCGGTCCTGCCACGTGGCCTCGGTGAGCATCAGGTCGGCGTTGCGCGCGAGGTCCTCGACGTGGTGCGTGGGCCCGGTGTCGCCCGTGTAGGCGAGCACGAGGCCGTCGCTCTGCACGCGGAAGCCGAGCGCCGGCAGCCCGAGGTGGGCCATTGGCTCGGTCTTGATGCGAAAGGGTCCGACGTCGAAGGCCTCGCCGGGCGCGACCTCCGTGAACGCGAACGCCGTGCGCATCACGACCTGCGAGTCGATCGAGACGACGTCCGCGAGCTTCTGCGTGAAGTCCAGCGGGACGAAGACCGGGAGGCCCGGCCGGCCGAGCTCGCCGTAGTGCCAGGCGTAGAAGCAGGGATACAGGTCGACGAAGTGATCGGGGTGCTCGTGGCTGATCACGATGGCGTCGATCTTCGCGAGGTCAATGTGGTGCTGCAGGTTGGCAAGCGTCCCCGTCCCCGCGTCCATCCACAGGTTGAACCCGTCCTGCTGCACGAGGTACCCGCTCGTCGCGGTGTCGGGGTTCGGCCAGGTGCCGCTGGCTCCGAGGACGGTGAGCTTCATCCGGCCACCTCGACCGCCCGGACGTCGACCGCGTCGACGCCGCCGAGCGCCGGACCGAGGAAGTGGTGCGCGATCTCCCGGAACTGATGGGGGTCCCCCGTGGTGAGGAACTCGTGAACGGGCTCGCCGGCCTCCTCCGATCGCAGGAGCCCCGACGCGCGCAGCGTCGAGTACACGTCCTTGGCCGTCTCCTCCGCCGATGACACGAGCACCACGCCCTCCCCCACGACCAGCTGGATCAGCCCCGAGAGCATCGGGTAGTGCGTGCACCCCAGGATCAACGTGTCGACGCCCTCGCGCTTCAGCGGCTCAAGATACCCGCGCGCGAGCCCGAGGAGCTCCTCGCTCGACGTGTCGCCACGCTCGACGTGCTCGACGAAGGCCGGACACGCCGCCGACACGAGCCGGACGTCGGAGCCGGTCGTCGCCACGGCCCGATCGTAGGCCCCGCTCGCCACCGTCGCCTGCGTTCCGATCATCCCGACCGACCGGTTCCGGGTGGCCCGCACGGCCGCGCGTGCTCCCGGGTCGATCACGCCGACGACGGGGACGCCGTGCGCGTCGGCGACGTCGGCGATCGCCGCGACCTCGATGGAATTGCACGCGACGACGAGCATCTTCACGTCGCGGTCGACGAGGAACGCGGCGATCTCGAGCGCGAACGCGCGGATCTCCTCGAGCGAGCGCGGGCCGTAAGGGAACCGCCCATTGTCGCCGACGTAGCGGATCGGCTCGTGCGGGAGCTGGTCGACGATCGCCCGGACGACGGTCAGGCCGCCGACGCCGGAGTCGAACACCCCGATGGGACGCGGGTCGCTCATCGGCTCACCACCACAGCGACTCCGCCACGTGCTTCTCGGCGCGCTCGAGCTCGGCCGCCCAGGCCTCGATCGACAGGTACTTCCACCCGCCGTCCGCGAGCAGGCAGACGACGTCGCCGCGTTCGAGCTCGGCGGCGACCCGTTGCGCGACGTGGATCACCGCGCCCGAGGAGATCCCCGCGAAGATCCCCTCCCGCTCGGTGAGCTCGCGCGTGGCGCGGAGGGAGTCCGAGGAGTTCACGAGGAACTTCCGGTCGAGCTCGGCCTCGTCCAGGATCGGCGGGACGAACCCGTCCTCCAGCGAGCGCAGCCCGTAGACGAGCTCGCCGAGCTCGGGTTCGGCCGCGATGACCTTCACGTTCGGGTCGTGCCGGTGGAGCCGGCGCCCGACCCCGGTCAGGGTGCCGCCGGTGCCGAGGCCGGCGACGAAGTGCGTCACCTCGGGGAGATCGCGCACGATCTCCTCCCCGGTCCCCCGCTCGTGCGCGAGCGGGTTCGCCGGGTTCCCGTACTGGAACGGCATGAAGTAGCGATCGTCTCGCGCGAGCCGCCGCGCGACCTCGATCGAGCCGTTGGTCCCGCGGTCGCCCGGCGAGAAGACGATCTCGGCGCCGAAGAGCTCGAGCAGGCGGATCCGCTCCTCGCTCGCGTTGTCGGGGATGACCACGGTGAGCTTGTACCCCTTGCGCCGCGCTACCAGCCCGAGCGAGATCCCCGTGTTGCCCGAGGTCGGCTCGAGGATGGTCTTGCCCGGCGCGAGCTCGCCCGAGGCCTCGGCGGCCTCGATCATCGCCTTGGCGATCCGGTCCTTCGTCGAGCCGGTCGGGTTCTGGCCCTCGAGCTTTGCCCACAGTCGGACGCCGGGGCTCGAGCTCATGCTCGGCAGCCCGACGAGCGGGGTGTCTCCGATCGCGTCGAGGATGTCGGGATGGCGCATCGCCGGGGGATTATGGCAGCGCGAGCGGGTGGTCCTACCCGCTCGACTTCCGAATCGACGTGGCCACGCCGCCCTTCACTTTGACCTTGTAGTTGCCGTTCACGAGCTTGATGTCGTCCGGGTCGGTGCTCTGCAGGAGCTTGCCGAGCTTCGCGAGCGTGAGGTCCTTCCCGCCGGAGGTGATCGTTGCGTCGTCTGCGACCTGGGCCACCCGCCACAGGCCCGCGGCGTCGAACAGGATCACGCGGTATGGGCTCGCCTTCGCCGCGAGCACCTGCCCGAGGTAGTCGCCGTCCTTCAGGACGAGCTCGCCGACGTCGGCGAGCTGTGCCTGCGCGTCGAGCAGCTCGGCCTGGGAACTGATCGAGCTGCGCCTGCGTGTCCGCGAGGTTCGCCTCGGCGGTGTCGGCCCGTTCGGTCTCGTCCGCCAGCTGTGAGGTGAGGTCGTCCACCTGCGCGGTCAGGTCGTCGACCTGCCCGTTGAGGTCGTCGACCTGGGCGGTCAGGTCGTCGATCTGCTGCTGCTGGTCGTCGTTCGACCCGCCGGAGGCGGGAGCCCGAGCGCCAGGACGAGCGGCCAGTCGCCAACGACGCTCGGCGAACCGATCGACTCGTGCTCGTCTCGGCCATGGCCTCCTCCTCGGCTTCCGGGACTGAGCGTAGCTCGCTCGGTGCCCGACGCACGAACGGGCCGGGTCCGCATGGATCCGGCCCGTTCGCCTCCCTGCTCGCTACGTGCTCGGTCGTGACCACGGTGCCCGCGCGCTTCGGCGCGTTGTTCGGGAACACCACGAGGATCGACGGGTCGTCGCCCGGCGCCGCCGACCCGACGGCGACCGAGATCGCGTTCGCCCCGCCACACTTGGCGCCGCCGAAGAACCCGCCGCACACGAGCGGGTCGATCGCGAGCGACGGCGCCGTGACGTCGATCGTCGGGCCGTAGGTCCCGGTCGCGGGGTCGAGGTCTCCGACCGTCTCGCACGACGGCGACTCGATCGTCGGGAACTGCCCCGAGCACTGGGTGATCGAGTACGACAGCACGTGCTTCGAGTTCGACAGGCCGAGCGCCTGGGCGTCGGCCGCGACGCCGTTCAGCGCGCTGTTGTAGACGGAGTAGTCGGCGAAGTACTCGGCGTCGCAGGCGCTGAAGTCGGACGGCAGCACGAACAGGCAGGTGGTACCCGCGGATGCCGGTACCGAAGAGCTTCACCAGGACCGCGTCGGCCTTCAGCGCGTCGTCCGCGAACACGCCGTCGGCGCCGACGTCGATCAGCACGTCGGTCTCCACCATGTCCGAGACGCTGTGGACGCTCGCCGTCTGCGCGACGAACTCGACGGGCTCGGCCGGCGTGTCGGCGAGCGTCAGGAACTCGGGCCAGGTGAGGCCGACCAGGCCCTCGGTCCCGTTCGGCACGCCCTCGGACGACGCCGTCGATCGAGGAGCCGGCGAACGAGCGGGCGCCGATCGCGACGATGTCCTCCTCGAGCCCGCTGCCGACCGGGTCGGTCGCGCCCAGCAGGTAGAGGTCGGCGAACGACGCGCCGGCACCCGATCCGGTGATCGAGAGGCCGCCCGAACCGCCGGTCAGATCGAGATCATGCGCGGAGATCCGGTCGTCCGACGCCGCGAGCGGCGCGACGTGCCAGGGCACCGTGAGGGTGTCGTCGCCGTGGAACGACTGCTCGACGACGATCTGACCGTCCATGTTGGGGTGGAAGTAGAACCAGCCGTACTCCTGCTCGGGCTCGGAGATCACGCTCGGGTCGAGCGTGAACCGCGCGGCCACCTTGAACGACTTCCCGTGGCCGAGCGCGAACGTGAAGTGGTCGAGGAACGGACCGCCGGTCGGCCCGACCTGCACGTCCACCAGCTTCTTGCTGAAGTCCGCGTACCGGACGTTGCCCGAGACGTTGTACACGTGACTCTGCGAGTCGACGTTCGTGACGGTGATCGTCTTGGTGAGGACCGTCGTGTCGGCCATCGGACGGAAGCCGAGCGAGATGCTCCCCGGCGTCGCGAGGCTCACGGCGTCGGCGGCCTCGTCGGCCTGGACGCGCCCGGCGCCCATGATCGTCGCGGAGACCTTCGAGCCGTCGAGGTTCTTCAGCTTCGACTTCGCCTGGTTCATCATCAGCGCCTTGATGCGCTCGGGCGACCAGGTCGGGTGCAGCTCGACGAGCAGGGCGGCCACCCCGGCGACGTGCGGCGTCGCCATCGAGGTCCCGCCGATCGTGAGGCTGCCGGTCCCCGTGCCGGCGTGCGCCGAGGTGATGGCGTCGCCCGGTGCCGAGATGTCCGGCTTGAGCGCGCTCGTGTAGCGCGTCGGACCCTCCGACGTGAAGCCGCTCATGTGGTCGTCGTAGCCCGGGATCACGGCGGGGTCCGCCCCGAGGGTGACCGTCACCGAGTTCTCGTTGTACGAGGCAGGCGCGTTGGGGCTCACGGCCGCGGCCACGGACGAGCTGTCCGGGTCGGACAGGAACAGCGCGGGAACCGTGACCTGGTTCTGGTTGCCGCCGGGGCTCACCGGCCCCGGAAGGCCGCCGAACCCGTCCCAGAGCACGACGGCGATCGCGCCGGCCGCCTGCGCGTTGATGACCTTGTCCTCGACGAAGCAGTCGCCGGCTCCGGAGGGTCCCTTGAAGATCAGCGCGATCTTCCCGGCGAAGGGCGAGCCGGACGGGACCGCGTCGCACAGCTCCCGGTCGGTCGGTGCCGGGATGCCATCGGGGTCGGCCGGCGGGTCGAACTCGCGCGCGTCGACGATCTCGCCGGTGATGTCGGTGTCGAACGGGACCGACCACTCCTGCCAGGCGAGCGGCCCACCGTCGGGCAGGTCGACGCCGTTGGGGTGGTCGACCGCGAGCTTCTGGGCCACGTACTCGTCGATGACGGAGGCGACGCCGATGGCGTTCGGAGCGTTGCCCGGCGTGCCCGCGATGTACGCGGATCCGCCGCTCGGCTGGTTGCTCGCGTTGCCCGCCGCCGCGACGAAGACCGTCCCGACCGCGTTCACCGCGTCGACGGCCTCCGCGTCGAGCGAGCTCACCGTGTAGTCCTCGCCGAGGGACAGGTTGATGACGTCGGCCGCGTCGTGGGTGTTGCCGTCGCCGTCGGGGTCGATCGAGGCCTCGATGGCGGCGAGCACCACGTCGCTCGTCGCGCCCGACGCGTCGAACACCTTCATCGAGAGCAGCTTGGCCTTCGGCGCCACGCCCTTGCCGACGCTCCCGGGCACGCCCACGCCGCAGCAGATCCCGGCGACGTGCGTGCCGTGCTCGCCGCGTCCGACCACGTCGATCGGGTCCGGATCGGGGTCCGGCGCGTCGTTGGACGGGTCGTCGTCGAACGGGTCGTAGCCGGTGTCGCCGACGAAGTCGAACCCGCCGACGACCTTGTTGGTCGGGAAGGTCCCCGGCTCGATCACTCCGGGGTCGTTGGCCGCGTAGTCGGCGGGATCCCCGGACCCGCCGAAGTCTGCGTGCGTGTAATCGATCCCGGTGTCGATGACCGACACGACGACGCCCTTGCCCTTGGCGCCGTGCTGCTTCCAGACCTGCGGCGCGCCGATGAACGGGACGCTCGAGGTGAGCAGCGGCACGACCCGCGCGGCGCGCTCGACCGTCCGGACGTCGGGACGGGCCGCCAGGCGCGCGGCGGCCGAGGGCGAGAGCACCATCGAGAACCCGTTGACCGCTCTGGCGTACCGGAAGCGGAGCTCACCGCCGAGCGCCTGTCCCGCACGGATGGCGGCCTGCTGCCCGCGCAGGATGTCCGCGACGCTCGCGCGCTGCGCGGAACCCGACAGCGACCGGCCGGCGATCATCGCCGTCAGCGACGGCGCCCGCATGCCCACCAGATAGACGCCCGGCTGGGCCGCCCGGGCCACGGCGGGCACGAACCCCTCGGGCAGCCGGAACCCCTCCGACCGCGAGCGAACCGCCCGTCCCTCGTCGGCCACGCGAGCACCCGACGTTGCCGCCGGGATGCTCAGCGACGCCACGAGGGCCACGGCCACGATGACGAGCGCACGCCTGCCCACCGCCGGATCCCCCCTCTCTCCTCGGACCCGCCGGCCGCTCACCCGCCGCCGGCGCGCCCTCCACCGTCCTTCACGTTCTCCGCCTGCGGCCGCGACCCAGATGGCTCCGACCGCCGACACCACGACGAAACGGGGCGGGCCAAGCCCGCCCCGTTTCGTCCTCGATCTCACGATCCTTAATGGATCCAGACCCGGTACGACATCCCGTCGGCGAGGACCTCCAACAGGGTGACCCGAAGTCCGGATCCCGCCGTCTTCACGCTCGCGTAGGGGTTATCGCTCGTCCAGTAAGCCTTCTTGCCCGAGTCGGAGAACTCCGACACCGGCTTCGCGACGTACGTCGCCGACCGGAGATCGTTGCCCTTGTACTGGTGCAGCGTGACCGAGTGCCGCTTGAACCCGAACGTCGAGTCCCACGTCTGCCAGCGCTCGCGGATGTTGCCCTTGCCCACGATCGCGGGGTTCGGCGCCGGATGGCTGTCCACGACGAGGATCTGCCCGAGGCCGGGGTGCGCGGAGACATTGTTGTTCGCCACGCCCGAGTTCCTGTACCAGACGAGCACGCCGTTCGCGTAGCACTGCTTGTCGACCATGGTGTCCGTGACGAAGTAGTACGCGCCGCAGAGCGCGGTGTCGCTGCGAACGTACGAGCGTGACTCCACCAGGTAGTAGTGGAAATGCGACTGCTTGATCTTGCCGTTCTCCACCTGGCTGAACCCGTCGAACGTCCAGGCGTCCGGCGTCGTCCCGTCGTCCGCCGGGTCGGTTCCGAGCTTGATGGAGTCGACCGCGAACCCAGTCGGGGCGACGGCCCCGTCCGTCCAGTACCGGAAGCCGATGTCGGTGGCGCCGGCGGGGATCGTGTACGTCCCCTTCACCCAGCCGTTCGAGGCGCCGGTGATCCCATGACCGAGGTTCTGGCCGTTCGGGCTCGTGTCCGTCGACAGGTTGCCGTCAGCGTGCTCCCACGTCGCGCCGCCGTCGGTCGAGAACAGGACGTACGCGTAGTCCCAGTCCAGCTCGACGTCGTAGTTCGCTCGGAACGTCAGCTCCGTGTCGGCGGCGAGGGGCGACGCGAGGCTCTGCGTCATGGTGTTGTCGAGGTCGTCACCCTGACCCGAGTAGTAGTAGTCGGGATCCGAGCCCTCCGGCGCGAAGATCGTGACCGTCTGCTTGTAGTCCGGAAGGTCGATGCGGATGGCCTGCGCCTGGCCGGCCGTCGCGCCCTCCGCCGGACCGAGGGTCACCTTCTTGTGCTTGCCGGCCTTGACCGTCACGAGGTCGGTGCCGAGCCATCCGAGGACGAGCTTCTCCCACGGCCCCATGTGCGTCGGCTTCGTGCCGATCGAGTCGGGGTCGTCGGAGACGTTCGAACCGTCGCTCATGATGCTCCAGAAGGAGACCGAGTTGTCATTGGCGCCCGCCGTGTCGTACAGGTCCGGCAGGCCGAGGTCGTGGCCGAACTCGTGGGCGAAGACCCCGACGCCGCCGTTCTCCGGCTCCATGGTGTAGTCGCCGACCCACAGGCCGTTCACGTTGGTCGGGAAGCCGCCCAGCTGGCAGCCGGTCGGGCCCTCGGTCCCGATGCCGGCGACGTTCGCGTACGAGCGGTGGCTCCAGATGGCGTCGCCGCCCTGCGCCCCGCCGAAGTCCTCCTCGCCGATGCCGGCGTGCACCAGCTGGAAGTGGTCGACGTACCCGTCCGGCTCGTCGAAGTTGCCGTCGCCGTCGCAGTCGTAGCGATCCCACACGTCGACGACCGACGGGGACCAGTTGATCCCGGAGGTGGCCGGGTTCATGGCGTCGAACGTGTCTCCGATCAGGCGGGCCACCGATCCGTTCAGGTTGTCCGAGCCGTCTCCATCCGGGCCGTTCGCCCCGTAGTCCGACTCGGGGTTCGGCACCTGGATCCAGTTGGAGACCTGCCCCTCGACCGTGTACCGGCCGGAGGAGACCTCCAGGTAGAAGTCGTGCGTGGAGAGGATGCCGGCCGATCCCCCCGCGGGCGCGAACATCAGGTCCGCGTAGTGCTGCGGGTTGAAGTCGTCCCGCCAGTAGGTGGTGTTGTCGAGCGTGCGGTCGGGCTCGGGGATCTGATTGTGCAGCGGGCCGTCCGTCCCGTCGGCGAACTCGACGAGGACGGTGGTGATGTTGTCCGTCCCCTCCAACGCGTAGTCCACGAACTCGCCGTTGGCCAGGCGGACGCGGCCCTTGCGGTCGACCGTCGCCTCGCCCTGGGCGACGAGGTCGGCCGCCCGGACCTTTTCGCCCATCCACTTCTGGACGAGCTTCGGCAGGTTCCGTACGTCACCGGGCGCGCCCTCGTCCCGGGCCCCCGCGGTCGGGGTCAGCGACGACGCGGTTCCGGCGAGTACGCCGAGCGCCAGCGTCGTGACCACGACGAACGTCAGCAGACGTCGCACAGCATATTCCTCCCTCCGGACACCGACTCCCGAGCGCTACCCCGCGCCGGAGCGGTGCCCCCCATGGTTCCCGAGCCGATTCGGCTCGCGCCAGATGGTACGGCGCGACGACCGCCCGCGGCTTGGCCGATCGGCCGGCTCACGTCGACGTGCCGACCACCGTCCACTGGTCGTCGGGCGCGTTGTTCGGGAACACGGCGAGGATCGACGGGTCGTCGCCGGGACCGGCGGTGCCGACGTCCACGCTCACCGGGCCGTGCGCACCCTTCCAGAACCCGCCGACCACCTGGTTCGACAGGGTCAGCGCGGGCGCGGTGACGTCGATCGTCGGCCCGTACGTGCCGGTCGAGGGATCGAGGTCCCCGAGCGAGTCGCACACGGCGTCCGTCGGGACGTCGCCCGCGTACACGCCCGAGCACGCCGTGATCGAGTACGACAGGACGTGCGTGGCGCTCGACAGGCCGAGCGCCTCCGCGTCGACCGGGATCCCCCAGACGCTCGCGTTGTAGTTCGAGTAGTCCTGGAAGTACTCGGCGTCGCAGGCGGTGAAGTCGCTCGGCAGCGTGAACAGGCAGGTCGTCCCCGTGAAGCCCTCGAACCGCTTCACGATGAGGACGTCCGCGTGCAGATGCGTATCCGCGAAGACGCCGTCGGCGCCGACGTCGACGAGGACGTCGACCTCCGTCGTCTCCGTGGTGTTGTGGAGCGCGTCGCCGACGGCGACGAACTCGACCGGCTCCGTCGGCTCCGAGGAGCTCGTGAGGAACTGCTGCCAGGTGATGCCGGCGTACGCGTCGGTCCCCGTCGGAACGCCGACGGCGGTCCCGTCGACGTTCGGCCCGACGAACGACCGCGCCCCGACGGCGACGAGGTTGCCCTCGGCCGCGGGGCCTCCCGACTCCTGCGCCCCCAGCAGGTAGAGGTCGGCGAAGGAGACGCCGGCCCCGTTCTCGGTGACGTCGAGGTCGGCGGGCCCGCCCGTCAGGTCGAGCGAGGAGGGGGCGACCCCGGTGTGGGCGACCGCGAGGGGCGCCACGTGCCACGGGACGTGCAGGTCGTCGCCGCCCTTGCCCTTCGCGACGATGTTCACGTTGCCGTCGACGTTGGGGTTGTAGAAGTACCAGCCCAGCTCCTGCTGCCACTTCGGCACCGCCGAGGGGTCGAGCGTGAGCTCGACGTGGATGCTCACCTTCTCGCCTGCATCGAGCGTGAACGTGTGCGACGGCGCGAGCTGCTCGTCGCCGACCGCGATCTCCACGCTCGCGAACTTGCCGGAGAAGTCGGTGAACCGCACGTCGCCGCTCGCCGTGTACTTCAGCGCGTGGTCGGACAGGTTCTGGAGCTTGAAGGTCTTCACGCTCGTGAACAGGTCCGAGACGCCCGCCAGGCCGAACGACAGGCTCCCCGGCCAGGCGAGCGATTCCGCGGTCGCGGAGTCGTAGGCCTGGACGCGACCGGCGCCCATCGCCGTCGCCGGGAGCGGGTCACCGTTGATCGTGGTCATCGCCTGCGTCGCCTGGTTCATGATCAGCGCCTTGATCTTGGCCGGCGACCAGGTGGGGTGGAGCGAGACCAAGAGCGCCGCCACCCCGGAGATGTGCGGCGCCGCCATCGACGTGCCGCCGATCGTGAGGGAGCCGTCGCCCGTTCCGGCGTTGGCCGAGGTGATCGAGTCGCCGGGCGCCGCGACGTCCGGCTTCAGCGCGCTCGAGATCCGGGCAGGGCCCTCCGAGCTGAAGCCGCTCAGCGAGTCCTCGTACCCGGAGATCACCGCGGTCGTCGCACCGATCGTGACCGACACCGACGCCGTGTTGTAGGAGCCGGGCGCGTTCGGGCTGAGCGTCGCGGCGATCGACGCGCTGTCGGCGCCCGAGAGGTCGACCGCCGGGATCGTGAGCGATGCCGCGCTGTCCCCGGGGCCGATCGAGCCCGGCAGGCCGCCGAAGCCGTCCCAGATGATGACGGCGATCGCGCCCGCCTCCTGGGCGTGCAGCACCTTGTCGTCGACGAGGCAGTCGCCGGCGCCGAACGGCCCCTTGAAGATCAACGCGATCTTGCCGTCGAACGGAGATCCCGAAGGCGTTGCGTCGCAAAGGATCCGATCCGTCGGCGCGGGATCGCCGCTCGGATCGGCCGGCGGGTCGAACTCGCGGGCATCGACGACCTCGCCCGAGAACGCGGTGTCGAACGGCGCCGACCAGTCCTGCCACACGATCGGCCCGCCGTCGGGCAGATCCACGCCGGACGGGTCGTCGACCGTGAGCTGCTGGCTCTCGAACTGGTCGATCGAGGACGCCACGGCGATCACGCCGGGCGCGCTCGCCGGCGTCCCGAGGATGTACCCGGTCAGTCCCCCCGATGCCTGGTTGCCCGAGTTGCCGGCCGAGGCCACGAACACCGTGCCGCCGTCGACGACCGCCTGCGCGGCCTGCGCCTCGACCGAGCTCGGCGGACCGTAGTCGACGCCGCCGGAGAACGACAGAACGTCGACCGCGTCGGCGGTGCTGCCGTCCTGGTTCGGGTCCATAGCGAACTCGTACCCGGCGACGAGCACGTCGGCCGTCGAGTCGCCGCTGTCCCACACCTTGACCGCGAGGATCTTCGCCTTGGGCGCCACGCCCTTTCCGATCACGCCGGGCACGCCGTTGCCGCAACAGATGCCCGCGACGTGCGTGCCGTGGTCGCCGACCGTGCCGTCGTCGAGCGGGTCGGGGTCGGGGTGCGGGAGGTCGTTCGTCGCGTCGTCGTCGATGACGCTGTAGTTCGCGCCGACGAAGTCGTAGCCGCCGACAACCTTCTTCGTCGGGAACGAGTCGGGCTCGATGACGGTCGGGTCGTTGGCGTCGTACGCGTCGACCGTTCCGGCACCGCCGAAGTCGGCGTGCGTGTAGTCGACGCCGGTGTCGACGACGGCCACCGTGATGCCCTGGCCCTTCACCCCGAGGTTCTTCCAGACCTTCGGGGCGCCGATGAACGGCACGCTGCTCGTCAGGTCGCGGACGACGGTCGGCACCCGCTCGACGAGGGCGACGTCAGGCCGGCGCGCGAGCGCGGCCGCCGCGTCCGCGCTCAGCTCCGCGGAGAACGCGTTCACCAGACGTGAGTAACGGAACACGATCGTGCCGCCCAGCGACCGCGCCAGGTCGATCGCGGCGGCCTGCGAACGGAGCACGTCGGCCGCCGCCAGGCGCTGCCCGTGCGGCGCGAGCTTCCCGCGCTCGAGCACCGACGGCGTCCGGAGCTGCACGAAGTACCGGCCCGAGCTCTTCGCGAGCAGGATCGCGGGCTTCCAGCCCGCCGGCAGCGCGTGCTCGCCGCGCGCGACGCGACGCGAGCGCTCGGGCGCCGCGAGGGCCGGGACCGACAGGGTGACGAGGATGACGAGCGCGCAGGCCAACGTGACGCGATGTCGCATGAGGCGACCCCTCTCTCCCGAGTGGGCGCTCCCACCCGCCGTCCCGGTGGACCGGAGCGCCCGCCAGCGAGGCGGAGCGTATCCCAGCCGGGCGAAAGCGCGCTGCGCGCTCGGAGGCGGGACCGGTCAGCCGCCGGCGACGGCCGGCAGGATCGAGACGGTGTCGCCCTCGCTCACGGCGGTCTCGAGCGAGCCCAGGTAGCGCACGTCCTCGTCGTTGACGTACACGTTGACGAACCGATGCAGGCCGCCGTCGTCGGTCACGACGTTCTTCGTGATCCCGGGATAGCGCTCCTCGAGATCGGACAGGAGCTCGCGGAGCGTCGCTCCCTCCGCGTCGACGAGCGGCTCCCCGCCGGCGTGCTTGCGAAGGATCGTCGGGAGCTTCACGCGAACGGCCATCGAATCGGTCTCCTTGGGGTCAGGTGCTCGAGACGCCGTGCTCGGCCTCGCGCGGCGCCTCGCCGGGGCCCAGGCCGCAGAACGCGTCGTAGTCGATCAGCTCGGTGATCGTCGGTTCCTTACCGCAGACGGGGCAGTCCGCGTCCCAGCGGATCCTGACCGTCTGGAAGTCCATCTGGAGCGCATCGAAGATCAGGAGGCGGCCGACCAGCGGGTCGCCCTTGCCGGTGATCAGCTTCACGGCCTCGGTCGCCTGGATGCAGCCGACGATGCCCGGCAGAACGCCGAACACGCCGCCCTCGGCGCAGCTCGGAACCGTCCCCGGGGGCGGCGGCTGCGGGAACAGGCACCGGTAGCAGGGCGCCTCCTGGCCCGGCAGGAACACCGTGGCCTGCCCGTCCCACTGGTAGATCGATCCGTAGACGAGCGGCTTGCCGAGGAACTGCGTCGCGTCGTTCACGAGATAGCGGACGGGGAAGTTGTCGGTCCCATCGACGACCACGTCCCACGGCTCGAGGATCTCGAACGCGTTCTGCGAGGACAGGATCGTGTCGTACGGCACGATCTCGATCGTCGGATTGATCGCGCGCAGCCGGTCGGCCGCGCTCTCGACCTTCGGGCGGCCGACGTCGGCCGTCGAGTGGATGATCTGGCGCTGCAGGTTGGACTCGTCCACCCGGTCGAAGTCCAGGATGCCGAGGGTACCCACGCCCGCGGCTGCGAGATACATCGCGACCGGCGAGCCGAGGCCGCCGGCGCCGATGCAGAGCACCTTCGCGTCGAGCAGCTTGCGCTGCCCCTCGCCCCCGATGCCGGGCAGGATGATGTGCCGCGCGTAGCGGCGAACCTGCTCCTCGGTGAAGGGGGCGCTCACGCGATCACCAGCGGCGTCTCGACGACCTCGCCGTCCTCGATGCGGAAGGCGCGGAGATCCGGGCGCGATCGGTCGCTGAGCGACATGACCAGGTAGTACGCCTCCGCGTAGAAGGCCTGCGCCCGATCGGTCTCCGACGGGTAGGCCTCCGAGTGCGTGTGCGTGTGGAAGATGGCCAGGAGCTCCCAGCCCTCCTCGTCGATCTCGTCGAACGCCCGGAGCTGCTCCTTGGGGTCCAGACGGTAGGTGACCGGGCTCGCGTCCCGGTTCGTCATCCGGAAGAACTTGACCGGGCGTCCTTCCTTGCCGGCCAGGAGCCCGCAGGCTTCGTTCGGGAACTCGGCGAGGCCGTGCTCCACCATCTCGTCGAAGAAGCCACGATCGATCTCGAGCATTGCACCTGCAATAACCCTACCAGCCGGGTGCTATTCCTCGAGATGGCCGAGCACGCGCACGCGGCCGGGTGGGCCCGCCTCGACCTCGCCGACCTCGGCGACCGGGACCCGGCGGCGCTCGAGCTCGCTCGCGAGCCGATCGGGGTCCGGGGTGGCGATCAACAGGCCACCTGAGGTCTGGGCGTCGGCGACCACGTGCTGTTCGGGCGTCGACAGGTCGCCCCAGTCCGTGTGCGGCGAGACGTAGGCGTGGTTGCGCTTGGTCCCACCCGGAACGACGTCGGCCCGCGCGAGGTCGAGCACGCCCGGAAGCAGCGGCAGGGCGCCGGCGTCGACCGTGGCGGCAGTCCCGGAGGCGACGAGCATCCGGTGCAGGTGGCCGAGGAGGCCGAACCCGGTCACGTCCGTCGCCGCGTCCACGGGCGCGACGGCCCATCGCGGTCGCCGCATCCTCGTTCAGCGTCGTCATCAGGTCGACCGCGCGCTCGACGAGCGCCGCGTCGGCCACCCCGCGCTTGATCGCCGTCGAGACGATGCCGAGGCCGAGCGGCTTCGTGAGGAAGAGCCGGTCCCCCGGCGCGGCGGTCGAGTTGCGCACGATCCGGTCCGCGTCGGCGAGCCCGAGCGCGACCATGCCGAACTTCGGCTCGGGGTCGGTGATCGAGTGTCCGCCGAGCACGGCCGCGCCCGCCTTGGTCGCGACGTCGATCCCGCCCTGGAGCACCTGACCGAGCATCTGGATCGGCAGGTCGTCGACGGGCCAGCTCACGATGTTCAGGGCGAGGAACGGCTTGCCCCCCATCGCGTACACGTCCGAGAGCGCGTTCGTCGCCGCGATCCGCCCCCAGTCGTACGGGTCGTCGACGATCGGCGTGAAGAAGTCGAGCGTCGCGATCAGGGCGTGGCCGTCGGGCAGACGAACGACGGCCGCGTCGTCGCCCGTGTCGGCTCCCACGAGCACCTCGGGGCCGAGCTCGGGCAGGCTCAGCGTGCCGAGCAGCGACTCGAGGTCGGCCGGGCCGAGCTTGCAGCCGCAGCCTGCCCCGTGGCTGAAGCTCGTGAGCCGTCGATCGCCCGACACGCGCACAGGATACGGTCACGCCATGCGGACGGCGGTCGTCGGCCACACCGAGTGGATCGAGTTCGGCCACGTCGACCACGTGCCGGTCGCCGGCGACATCGTGCACGCGAGCGGGACGTGGGAGGAGCCCGGCGGCGGCGGCGCGGTCGCGGCGGTGCAGCTCGCGCGGCTCGCCGGCTCGTGCACCTTCTACACGGCGCTCGGCGACGATCCCTGGGCCCTGTGGACGAAGCGCGACCTCGCGGGCCTCGGCGTCACGATCCGCGCGGCCACGCGGCGCGAGCCGAGCCGTCGCGCGGTCGTGTTCGTCGACCCGAACGGGGAGCGGACGATCACCACGCTCGGGCGGCGGCTCGAGCCGACGACGGCGGACCCGCTCCCCTGGGACGACCTGGCCGAGGTCGACGCCGTGTACTTCACCGCGGGCGACGCCGAGACCCTTCGCGCCGCCCGGCGGGCTCGGGTGCTGGTCGGGACGAGCCGCATCATGACGCTGCTCGCCGAGGCGGACGTGGCGCTCGACGCTGTGGTCGGCAGCGGGCGGGACGCGTCCGAGCGCTACGACCCGGACGCGCTGTCGACGGCGCCACGCCTCGTGGTCCGGACCGACGGCTCGCGCGGCGGGAGGTTCGAGACGGCCGAGGGTCGCGCCGGCGCGTACGAGATCGCCGCGCCGCCGGGTCCCGTCGTCGACACCTACGGCGCCGGTGATTGCTTCGCGGCGGGCCTCACGTATGCGCTCGGCGCGGGACTCGAGGCCGAGCCCGCGATCGCGCTCGCCGCCCGATGCGGCGCGTGGAACGTCGCGGGTCAGGGTCCGTACGCAAACCAGCTGAGTGGCGCGGACCCGTAGCGAGCATCACGCCATCGTCGAGATCTCCATCCGGTGGTGCTCGCGCACGTCGGCCGAGGCGACCATGCTCGTCGGGCCGAGGACGCGATCGCCGTCTCGGAGCTCCTCGCGGATCTTTGCGAGCTCGGCGCGCGTGAATTCGCACCGGGGTGGAACCGGCGGGATCCCGTACAGCCGCGCCGCGTTCAGCCCGAGGATCTTCGCCTTGATCCGCCTCGTGAGCGCGGGGTAGCCGTAGCGCTCCTGGAGCTCCTCGGAGATGCGGAAGGCTCGAAGGGTTTGGATCTGCGGCTGCGGCGAGCCGTAGAACAGACAGTCGGTCCCCCACACGACGTTGTCCTCCCCGACGTGCTTCAGCAGCTTCCCCAGGACGTGTGCGGCCTGTGACGGCATGCGCATGAGGTTCCACCACGTCGAGCCCAGCTCGGCGTAGACGTTCTCGTTCGGGCCGATCCCGGCGCGCTCGAGCGAGGCGATCAGCCGGTTCACGCCCACGTCCGCCGTCGCGGACGTGTACGGGCCCTCGTATCCGCCCGATTCGTACCCCGAGTGGTACACGACGAAGTTCGCGTCGCGGTGCGTGCGCGCGGCGGGGCCGACGTCCACCGGCGAGGAGAAGCGGCTTCCGCCGCTGAAGCCCTTGTGGACGCAGATCGTCGGGATGCCGAGCTCTACGCTCTCCCGGATGAACGGCTCGCCGACCGCCGGGAGCCCGGCCTCGTGGTCGTCGAGCCACCACGCGCCGCCGCCGGGGTCGAAGAAGTCGGGGAAGTGCGTGAACGTCTTCCACGCGCGGATCGGGTGGCGGGCCGCGGCCTCCCGCATTCCTCGCAGCACGGAGTCGAGCGATCCGACGTTCGGCAGCACCTGGGCGTGGAGCAGGACGCGCTCGTCGCGGCACAGGCCCTCCACGATGCGCCGCGTCTCGAACATGATCTCGGGCGACAGCGGCGACCCCTCCGGGTAGATCGGCAGCGCCGAGAGCACGACGACATTCGTGTCGCTGCGGATGAAGAACGCCTCGAGGAAGTGCTCGATCGAGAAGCACACCCGCGGGTCGTCCTCGCCGCAGTCCTGTTGGGGGAAGCTGGCGTAGAAGTCCTGGCCGTGCGCGATCGGGTTCAGCTCGTACTCGAGCAGGTGTCCCTGCACGTCCATGATGAACTCGTCGCCGCCCAGGGCCTTCTCGGCCGCCTCCGGCTCGGCGGCGGCCTCGGGCGGGATCTCGTAGCCGCCGCCCGGCTCGGCGGTCGGCTCGGCGGTCGGCGAGCCGGCGCGATGGGCCTCCCGCGTGCACGCGTCGAGCGCGAGCAGGGTGATCGATGCGGCGCAGAGCGATCTCAGGAACCGGCGCCGAGGCATCGCGAGGCGATTCGCCGTGGCGAGGCATCGCTCGCGCGCCCGCCGCACCGCCTCGCGCGCGACCGGCGCGAGGGCGCGCGGGTCGTACTCGCCGTTGGAGACCGGCCGGAGGTCGATCGGCAGGCGGAGGTCGTCGTCGTGGGCGCTTGGCACGGACTCGATGGGTAGGACCGGACTCCTGCGGGTTCGGTTCCGGTGTCGAGACGGGCGTACGCTGCGACCCCGTGGACGTCGCGACCTTCCTCGCCCGGTACCCGCCCTTCGACTCGCTGGACGAGGAGCGCCTCGCGCGGGTCGTCGCCGCGGTCGAGATCGAGCACTTCGCTCCCGGGACGGTGATCCTGCAGCAGGCCGGCGCCCCGGCCGACCACCTCTACGTCGTCCGCAAGGGCGTGGTCGACATCGTCGACGACGGCCAGGTGATCGACCAAGCGGTCGAGGGCGAGCTGTTCGGCATGTGGTCGCTGCTCGGCCACGTGGCACCGACGGCCACCGTGCGCTCGGCCGAGGACACGCTCTGCTACCTCGTCGGCGCGAATGTGGCGGCCGAGGTCCTGGAGACCCGCGCGGGCGTGGCGTTCGTCGCCGCGAGCGTGCGCCGCCGCATCGTCCGCACCTCCTCGACCCGCGTCGAGGAGGTCGACCCCACCCGGTATCGCGACGTCGGGACCCTCGTCCGGCGTCCGGCCGTGACGTGCTCGCCGGAGACGCCGGTCGCCGAGGCCGCGGCGAGCATGGTGCGCGAGCGCGTCTCGAGCCTGCTCGTGCCCGGCCCGGACGGCCGGACCGGGATCCTCACCGATCGCGACCTCCGGAGCCGGGTGGTCGCGGCGGGTCGCGGCGGCGACACGCCCGTCGGCGAGGTCATGACGGCGCAGGCGGAGACCGTCCCCTCGAGCGCCATGGCCGGCGAGGTCCTCCTGCGCATGCTCGAGCGCGGCTTCCACCACTTCCCCGTGACCGGCCCCGGGGGCGAGATCCTCGGCGTCGTCACCGACACGGACCTCATGGGGATCGGGCGGCATACGCCGTTCGCCCTGAAGAGCGCGGTCGAGCGCGCGGCCGACGCCGAGGCCGTGGCGGCGGCGCTCCGCGGGCTGCCGGACGTGGTGGAGGCGCTCGTGGACTCGAGCGCCGACCCCGTCGACGTCGGGCACGTCGTCGGGTTCGCCATCGACTCCTCAACCCGTCGGCTGCTCGAGCTCGCCGTCGCCGAGCACGGCGAGCCGCCGGCCGCGTGGGCGTGGCTCGCCCTCGGCAGCGCGGCACGCCAGGAGCAGGCCCTGCGGACCGATCAGGACCACGCGATCGCCTTCGTCGGCGACGCGGCGGCCGGGCCGTCGCTCGGCAGGCTCGCCGAGTTCGTCACCTCGGGGCTCGAGGCCGGAGGGATCGCTCGCTGCGCCGCCGACGTGATGGCCACGAACGCCGCGATGCGGCTGCCGGTGGAGGCGTGGGTCCACCGCTTCGAGGCGTGGATGCGGGAGGAGAGCCCGAAGGGCAGCGAGCAGCTCTCGATCGTCTTCGACTACCGGCGGGTGGCCGGCCCGCTCGACGCCGAGCCGCCGCTCGACGCCGCGATGCGGACGGCGATCGATCGGCCGCTGTTCCTTCGACACCTCGCGCGCCGGGCGCTCGACGAACGCCCCCCGGTGGGGTTCGTTCGCGACCTCGTCGTCGAGGCACACGGCGAGCACGCCGGCACCGTCGACCTGAAGCACCGCGGGATCACGCTGATCGCCAACCTCGCGCGCGCACACGCGATCCGCTCGGGCGTCACGGCGAAGCGGACCCTCGACCGGCTGCGCCTGTCCGAGGCGGCGGGGGCGATCGACGCCGAGACGCGCGAAGGGCTCGAGGAGGCGTTCCGGTTCCTGTGGGACGTGCGGCTTCGCCACCACGTCGAGCAGCATCGGGGCGGGGTCGCCCTCGACGACTTCGTCGATCCGCACGAGCTCGGATCGGTCACGCGGCAGGGGTTGAAGGAGGCGTTTCGGATCGTGGCCCGGGCGCAGAAGACGCTCGCGCTCGAGACCGGCTCGTCGATGCGCTAGCCGGGGTCGCCGTACGCGGGGTCGCCGGACTCGGGATCGACGGACGCGGCCGGGGCCGAACCCATCGCGTGATAGCCGCCGTCCACGTGCACCATCTCCCCGGTGATGCCGCGGGCGAGATCCGACAGCAGGAACGCGATCGCCCCGGCGACCGGCGAGGCGTCGGTCACGTCCCAGCCGAGCGGCGCCCGCGTGTGCCAGGCGTCGGCGAGCGCGTTGAACCCCGGGATCCCCTTTCCGGCGATCGTGCGCAGTGGCCCGGCCGACACGGTGTTCACCCGGATGCCGTGCGGGCCGAGGTCGCGGGCCAGGTACCGCGTGATGGACTCGAGCGAGGCCTTGGCCACGCCCATCCAGTCGTAGATCGGCCAGGCGACGCGGGCGTCGAAGTCGAGGGACACGATCGCGCCGCCGTCGCGCTCCATGAGCGGCAGCAGCCCGGCCGCGATGGCCTTCAGCGAGAACGCGCTCGTCTGGATCGCGATCGCGACGCTCTCCCACTCCGTATGGAGGAAGTTGCCGCCGAGCGCGTCCTGCGGCGCGAAGGCGATCGCGTGCAGGAACCCGTCCAGCCGCCCCCAGCGGCTCCCGAGCTCCTCGGCCACCGCGCGGATTTGCGCCGGGTCGTTCGCGTCCATCTCGAGCACGTTGACCGGGCTCGGGAGTCGCTTCGCCGACTTCTCCGTCAGGCTCATCGCGCGGCCGAACGAGGTGAGGACGATCTCGGCGCCCTGCTCCTGGAGCGCGCCGGCGGCTGCGTACGCGATCGACTCGCGCGTCAGCACCCCGGTGACGAGCAGCTTCTTCCCCTCGAGCAGCATGCGACGTCCTCTCTCCGGTCCCCGCATGCTATTGGTAGCGCGATGGATCTCAAAGCCGCGGCCAAGGTCGACCTGCATCGGCACCTCGAGGGCGCGATCCGGCTCCAGACGCTGATCGACCTGTATCGCGAAGCCGGCGACCCGCTCCCCGAGACCACGCCCGCCGAGCTCGCGCCGCGCGCCCAGGTCCTCGAGCCGATGCGCAGCCTCGAGGCCGTGCTCGCGTTCTTCGCGATCGCGCAGGGGGCCTTCCGCGACGCCGAGGCCACGGAACGGATCGCCTCCGAGGCGGTCGAGGACCTCGCCTTCGACAACGTTCGGTTGGCCGAGCTCCGCTTCTCCCCCGACTTCCTCGCCCGCCCGCACGGCCTGGACTGGGACGAGGCGTTCGCGGCCATCCTTCGAGGTGTGGAGCGCGCCGCCCGCGAGCACGACGTGACGGTCGGGCTCATCGCGATCGTCTCGCGCAGCTACGGGATGCAAAGCGCCGAGCGAACGGTCGAGTTCGCGCTCAAGCACCGCGACGACCTCGTCGGCTTCGACCTCGCCGACGAAGAGGAGTCCTACCCGCCGTCGATGTTCGTCGACGTGCTCGCGCCGCTCGCCGACGCCGGGCTCCCGCTCACCGCTCACTACGGCGAGGCGGCCGGGCCGCAGTTCCCGCGCGAGGCGATCGAGGCGCTCGGCGTTCGGCGGCTCGGCCACGGGGTGAGCGTGGCCCACGACCCCGAGGTGACCGCCCTCGCCCGCGAGCGCGGGGTGACGCTCGAGATGTGTCCGACGTCGAACCACCGCACGAACGCCGTCGCGCGGCTCGCCGACCACCCGGCGCGACTGATGCTCGACGAGGGGGTCCGGGTCACGATCAACACGGACGACCCCGGGCTGTTCGGCATCGACCTGACGCACGAGCTCGAGGCCTGCCGGAACGACCTCGGCTTTACGGACGACGAGCTCGCCCGCGTCACGCGCAACGCGGTCGACGCGAGCTTCGTGGACGAGGTCACCAAGCGGGACGTGGCCGCCCGGCATTTCGCCTGGGCCGCGGAGGACCGCGGCTAGGATGAGCCCCGCTCAGGAGGAATCGCGCATGACCGAGGAGACGAAGGCCGCCGTCGCGCTCGCGGACCGCTACTGGGATCAGCTCATCGCCGACGAGCCGCTGCTGGGAACGATGGTGGGCGACGAGCGGTACGACGACCGGCTGCCCGACCCGAGCGAGGCCGGCCGGGCCGCCCGGGAGGCCTTGCACCGCTCCGCGCTCGAGGAGCTCGCCCTGTTGGATCGGGACCTCGCCGACGAGAGCGTGCGCACCACGCTGGACGTCCTCGAGGCGATCGCGAGCCGCGAGCTCGAGAGCCTCGAGCACCGGGTGGACCGCCTGTTCGCCGTGAGCCACCTGTGGGGCCCGGGAGGGCTGATCGGCGAGCTGGCCTCGATGCAGCGCGCCGACACGCCCGAGCGCGTGGACCGCTACGTCGCGCGGCTCTCGGCGACGCCCCACTTCTACGACGCGACGATCGACGTCATGCGCGACGGCGTCGGCGCCGGCGTGACCGCGCCGCGCATCGTCGTCGAGCGCGCGATCGCGCAGGTCGAGCGCCTGCTCGCGACGCCGGTCGCGGAGTCGCCGGGCGTGATCCCCGTCGGCGCCGACGACGACGCCGGCCGCGCGCGGGTGATGGAGGCGCTCGAGCGGCACCTGATGCCGGCGCTCGGCCGGTACCTGGACGCCCTCCGCGAGTACCTGCCCTCGGCCACCGAGACGCTCGGCCTGTCCGCGCTTCCCGACGGGGACGCCATCTACGCGGCCCAGATCCTGTCGTGGACCTCGCTCCCGCTCGAGGCGCGGGCCGTGCACGACCTCGGCGTCGAGGACCTCGAGCGGATCCAGACGGAGCGGCGCGCGTGCGCCGAGCGGATCGGCGCGCCCGACCCCGTCGCCGCCACCGCGCTCCTGGACGAGCGAGGCAACCGGGCCCGCTCGAAGGACGAGCTGCTCGCGCTCGCCGAGGCGCAGGTGGCCAAGGGCTGGGATGCCGCGCCGGCGTGGTTCGGCCGCATGCCGTCGGAGAGCTGCGAGGTGAAGCCGGTCGAGGAGTTCCGCGAGGCCGACATGCCGTTCGCGTTCTACCAGCCGCCCTCGGCCGACGGGTCGCGCAGGGGCATCTACTACGTGAACGCCGGCGACCTCGAGGGCAAGCCGCTGCATCACCTCGCGACCACGACCTATCACGAGGCGATCCCCGGCCATCACTTCCAGATCGCGCTCGAGCAGGAGATGGGCGAGCGCCCGGCGCTCCGGCGGTTCGGCGGCCTCATGGCCGGGTCCGCGTTCGCCGAGGGCTGGGGCCTGTACAGCGAGCGGCTCGCGGAGGAAATGGGACTGTTCGCCGACGACGCGGAGCGCCTCGGCATGCTCGACATGCAAGGGATGCGCGCCGCCCGGCTCGTGGTCGACACCGGGATCCACGCCTTCGGCTGGTCGCGCGAGCGCGCCATCGCGCTCCTGGAGGAGGCCGGGGTCGCCCACGTCGACGCCGTGATCGAGACCGACCGCTACGTGGCGCTTCCCGGCCAGGCCCTCACCTACAAGATCGGGCAGTTCGAGCTCGAGCGCCAGCGCGCGGACGCCGCCGCGAGCCAGGGCGCGGCGTTCTCGCCGTCCGCGTTCCACGATCGGCTGCTCTCGCTCGGCTCGCTCCCGCTCTCGGCCCTTCGCCGGGAGCTGGCCCGCCCGGCCCCCACCCGGGGGGGCGCCTCGCCCTAACGATCCCCGCGCGCCCGCGCCACGGTGTCGGTATGAACATGACCCTAGAGCGCACGCGGAGCGCCGAGCACGCTTGGGTGGACGCGCTCCGCCGTGCCGATGGCCCTGTACCGATCCCCTATCGGGGGCACGAGCTGCTCGAGCAGCCGCTCCTGAACAAGGACACGGCGTTCACCGAGCGCGAGCGCGAGGTCTTCGGCCTCCGCGGCCTGTTGCCTCCTCGGGTCCGCTCGCTCGAGGAGCAGGTGGCGCTCGAGATCGCGAAGAACCGGCGCAAGGGCGACGAGCTCGAGCGGTTCATCGGGCTCGCGGCTCTGCAGGACCGCAACGAGACGCTCTTCTACCGGCTGCTGCTCGAGCACCTCGAGGAGCTCATGCCGATCGTCTACACGCCGGTCGTCGGCCGCGCGTGCCAGGACTTCAGCCACATCATGCGGCGCGCGCGAGGCCTGTGGCTGACGCCCGAGGACGTCGACCGGATCCCCGAGCTGCTCGCGAACGCGCGGCACGAGGACGTCCGCCTGATCGTTGCGACCGACAACGAGCGGATCCTCGGCCTCGGCGATCAGGGCGCCGGCGGCATGGGGATCCCGGTCGGCAAGCTCGCCCTGTACACGGCCGGCGCGGGGATCCATCCAGCGCTGACGCTCCCGGTCTCGCTCGACGTCGGCACCGACAACGAGGCTTTGCTGTCCGACGCCGACTACGTCGGGTTCCGGCAGCCGCGGCTTCGTGGCCCCGCCTATGACGCGTTCATCGAGGCGTTCGTCGAGGGCGTCCTCGAGGTCTTCCCCCACGCGGTGCTGCAGTGGGAGGACTTCAAGCAGCACAACGCGATCCGCCTGCTCGACCGCTACCGCCACCGGATCACGAGCTTCAACGACGACATCCAGGGGACGGCGGCGGTCGTGATGGCCGGGATCTTCTCGGCCCTTCGCATCCTGGGCGAGCCGCTCGGGGCGCAGCGCCTCGTGTTCGTCGGCGCCGGCGCGGCCGGCACCGGGATCGCGCGACTCGTTCGGGCGACGATGCGCCGCGAGGGCGTGGCGGAGGACGTGATCCGCCGCGCGATCGTCCAGCTCGACTCCCACGGGCTCACGTATCTCGGTCGCGAGCCGCTCGACGCCGACAAGGAGGAGCTCGCGCTCGGGCCGGACGAGCTGGCGTTCCACGGGTTCGTCGGCGAGCGCTACGAGCTCGAGGAGGTCGTGCGGCACGTGCGACCGACCATCCTCATCGGCACGAGCGGCACCCCGGGAACGTTCACGGAGGGCGCCATCCGCGAGATGGCCGGGCACGCGCGGATCCCGGTGATCCTGCCGCTGTCGAACCCGACCTCGAAGACCGAGGCGCTGCCCGAGGACCTCATGGAGTGGACGCGCGGGCGCGCGATCGTCGCGACCGGGAGCCCGTTCCCGCCGGTGGTCCGCGGCGAGCGCACCCACGTGATCGGGCAGGCGAACAACGCGTTCTGCTTCCCGGGCATCGGCCTCGGCGCGGTCGTCGCCGAGGCGCACGAGATCACCGACGAGATGTTCCTCGTCGCCGCCGAGGCGCTCGCGAGCGTGGTCTCGCAGGAGCGGCTGGACGCGGGCTCGCTGTACCCGAACCAGTCCGAGCTCCGGGTGGCGTCTCGCGCGGTCGCGATCGCGGTGGCCCGCGCCGCCAGGGACGACGGCGTCGGCCGGCACCTCGGCGAGGACGAGCTGGAGCCTGCGATCGACGCGATGATGTGGGAGCCGCGGTACCTGACCTACGAGCCCGCCTGAGGCCCTTCGCTCAGATCCTCGGCTCGCGCCACATCGCCCACAGCAGCGGGCCGTCCGGGAGCGCGATCTCCGCTCTCACCTGGAACCCGAGGCGCTCGGAGAAGCCGCGATTGCGCTCGCTGGTCGCCTCGAGGTAGGCGGGGCGAACCTCGGCGTCGCAGCGATCGAGCCCGTGTCGGACGAGCGCCGAGCCGAGGCCGCCGCCCTGTCGGTCGGGCCGGACCGCGACGAAGGCCAGGTAGTAATGCACGGGGGTCGACGGATGGTTCGGTTCGATCGCCTCGACGATCGCGAGCGGCCCGGGAAGGGTCTCGCCGAGGATGTCGCGGGCGCGGGCCTCGAAGGCCTCCCGCTCCCCGGCCGTCATCTCCCAGCCCGGCGGGAACCACAGACAGACACCCGAGCGATCCTCGAGCGCGAAGGCCTCCCCCGCCGCGATCGAGGCGTCCACGAACAGCCGGAAGAAGCCCGGGAGCACCGTGCTGCGCGTCTCGCGGTCGGGGATCGACCACGCGTTGGGCGGGTCGTCCAGGAACGCCTCGGCGAGGACCCCGGCGAGCTCGCCGGCGTCCTCATCCGTCGCCCTTCGGATCTCCGGCACGTCGCGAGCCTAGCCCGCCCGCAAGAAGGCGACGACCGCGAGGACTCGGCGGTGGTCGTCGGCCGCGGGAAGCAGCCCCAGCTTGTCGAAGATGTGACCGACGTGCGTCTCGACCGTCTTCGGGCTGAGAAACAGCCGGTCGCAGATCGCCTGGTTCGAGCGCCCCTCGGCCATGAGCGCGAGAATCTCGCGCTCACGCTGCGTGAGCGCGTCCAGCGGATCCCGCTCGCGCTGGCGGCGGAGGAGCTGCGCGACGACCTCCGGGTCGATCACGCTCCCGCCCGACGCCACGCGGCGAACGGCCTCCGCGAGCTCGCCGACGTCGGCCACGCGATCCTTCAGCAGGTAGCCCACGCCCCCGGAACCGCTCTCGAGCAGCTTCACCGCATGGTGGCTCTCCACGTACTGCGAGAGGACGAGCACGCCGACCGTGGGCGATTCCTCTCGGATCCGGGCCGCCGCCAGGAGACCCTCGTTGGTGTTCGTCGGCGGCATCCGGATGTCGACGACGGCGACGTCGGGAAGCTCCGCCCGGACGAGCTCGGTCAGTTCATCCGCATCGCCGGCTGCACCGGCGATCTCGAATCCCGCTTCGGACAGCATGCGCGCGACGCCCTCGCGGAACAGGACCGAATCGTCCGCCAGCACGACCCGGAGCGCGGCGACCTCGCTCGCGCCCAATGAGGGGAACCGTTCGGCAGGGTCGTCGGTCTCCGGCGCCGCCCGAAGCACCCGAACCGGATCGGGCAGGTTCTTGAGCCGCACGGAGCCGCGGTCCTCCAACCGGACGCCCTCGACCCTGCCGGCGAGGTGGGCCGCCTCCTGGCTCACGAGCACCTCCCCCGCCGCGGCGAGGCTGGAGAGGCGGGCGGCCAGGTTCAGCGCGGCTCCGTGAAAGTCGTCGTCCGCCATCACCGCTTCCCCGGCGTCGACGCCGATCCCGACCGGCAGCGGATCCACCCCTGCCTCCGGCATGACGTAGGCCCGCTGGAGCTCGACCGCGGCCCGGATCGCCTCGCGAACCGAGTCGAAGACGACCAGCGCCTCGTCGCCGCGAACCTCGATGAGCGCCGCCCCGCGCCGCTCGATGCACTCGCGGGTTCTCGACGCGAATCGGATGGCCAGCCTCGAGGCCCCCTCGTCGCCAACATCGTTCGTGAAGCGCGTGAAGCCGCGAATGTCGGCGATCAGGAACGCGCGGACACGCGCACCGGACTCACTTGCCATCGAGAGGCACCTCCGCGCCCACGGTCGTGCCGCCCCCGGCGGGGCTCGCGACCCACAGACGCCCGCCGATCGCCGACACGCGATCGTCGAGGCCTCGCAGGCCGGTGCCCCGCGAGGCGTCGGCCCCGCCGATACCGTCGTCGCGCACCTCGACCGCGAGCGCGTGGTCATGCTGGGAGATCCGGACCGTCGCGCGTGATGCGGACGCGTACTTCGCCACGTTCGCGAGGGCCTCCGCGACGACGAAGTACGCCGTGGCCTCGACCGCATCGGGGAAGCGAACTTCGGACGCGCCCTCGACCGAAACCGGGACGGGCGAGCGCTCCGCGAGCGACTGGACCGCAGCCCCGAGCCCTTCCTCCGACAGGATCGCCGGATGGATCCCCCGTGCGAGCTCGCGCAGCTCGCCGATGGCCGATCGCAACTCGTCGTGCAACTCCTGGATCGACGCGCGCATCGCGGAATCCGCGTCGGCGGGCAGGCCGTCCCGCAGGCGCGCCAGCCCGAGCGACAACGTCACGAGTCTCTGCTGCGCGCCGTCGTGGAGGTTGCGCTCGACGCGCCGGCGCTCGGCGTCGCCCGCCTCGACGATCCTCGCGCGCGAGGCGCGAACCTCCGCCAGCTGCGCCCGGACCTCTGCCTGCAACCGTTCGTTCTCGACCGCCAGCTTCGTCGCGGCGACGGCGCTTCGGAGCAGGTCCGGGTCCTGCATCACGGCGGGATCGTGCATCAGCACGGCTATTGGCATTCCCGCTCGCTCGATCGTCGTCAGGCCGCGGTCGCTCGCGTCGGACAGTTCGACCGGGCTCCCGCCCTCGTCGACGTAGGAATCGGAACGCGGGAGCCGGTACGCGATCCGGAGCGTCGGATCCCGCAGGATCCTCGAGAGCGTGTCCCGGACGTGGGCCGACTCCGGCGCCTCGCCGAGTTCGACGACGAGATCGCCGACGCGCGATCGGCCGAGGCGGGATCGCAGGAGGCCGACCGCGAACCCAATCGGGAGAGCCGTCGTGGCGAGCGCCCCGATCGGGCTCGTGAGCAGGTCGGAGAGCGGCGAGAGCTCAAGCGCGTCGGCGAAGGCGCGCGAGAGGACCCACGCCGCGGTCGGGATGCTCGCCAGCAGCACCGGCGTCAGCACGTGCCGGCCGGCGGCCGTCGCGCGTCGCCAGTGGAGCGAGAGCGCGTACAGGAACACCAGCGCGAACCCGGCCGTGATGGTCGAGCTGACCGTCCCGATCCGATCGGCGAGCGCGTTGTTCCCGTGGATCAGGAACACGTTGTCGAACGCCCAGCCGTTCGCTCGAAAGTCGAGGAACGACAGCCGAACCATGTTCGAGGCGAACCACCACCCGTAGGCGACGATCACCAGCGTGCGATCGAGGGTCGACGACAGTCGCCCGGTCGGAAACGCGAGGAACAGGTGCGCGAGGATCGCGAGCCACAGGTTCTCGAGCACGAACACGCCGACGGTGTAGGTGAAGTCGTTGTCGATCCACCCGATCAGCGTGAGCCACGACGCGAGCCCGGACGCCATCATCAGAGGTCCCACGCGGTTGTCGGGGCGCTTCGCGTACGCGTAGAGCCCGAGGAACCAGAACGCCGCAACGGAGAGCGTGTCGACGAGCAGCCTCGGGACGTCGACGGGCTGGTCCCACCACGACACGTACGGCGCGAAGATCTCGATCGTCACGCATGCGACGCCCACGATCCCGAGGCAGGCGAGGAGCGCCCGGTTCGGGCGTCGCGGCGGCGCCGTGAGCTCGGGAGCGGAGATCGGGATCGGCGTCGTCACCCGGAGGCCTCCACGATGGCGGCGAGCGCGCGGGCGGACAGGTCCACCTTCGAGACGAACCCTCGGGCGCCGCTCCGGTCGATTCGCGCGCCGTAATCCGATGCCTCGCGACTCGAGACGAGGATGATCGCCGGCGGGTTGGCCACCTGGAGCAGCAACCTCGCGACATCGAAGCCGGTCGTGTCCGGAAGCTGGACGTCGAGGAGCACCAGCTCGGGCGCGAGCGCTCGAACGCGATCGAGCGCGGAGGCTCCGTCCTCGGCTTCCCCCACGACGTCATAGCCGGCCGCGACCAGGAGCGCCCGGGCCTGCGCCCGGAAGCCGGCATGGTCGTCCACGATCAAGATCGTTCTCGCCACGCCGCGATCGTCGTATCCAAGCACGCGCCGGGCATCGGGGCCACCCCTGAGATGGATGCGCGGTCCTCCCCGATGGATTCGAACGCCGCCGGACCTAGCGTCGAGCCATCGGAAAGGGAGGACGAGATGGACGCGATTCGGCACCAGGCTCCGAGCAAGGGGATCGGCTGGTCGCTCACGGCGGCGATCGTGACGGCCCTCGTGATCCTGATCCTGCAGTGGGTCCCGCGCCCCGCGTCGAGCTCTTCGCTCGACGTCCCGAGCGCACGGCCGAGCTCGGCACCCACCGTCTGCGTCGAGGGCGCATGGGCCGGTCCGTGCTCCTGACGCCGGCTCGGCTCAAGCGACGACCTCCACCGCTCCATCGACGCGGAGGTCGAGAACGCCCGGTTCCGAGATCGGCTCGGAACCGAGACCAGGGCCGGAAGGCTCGGAAGGAGGACGCTATGAGACGCTTCCGTCGAGCGGGGGTTGCGCTCATCGGGATGGCCTTGTTCGCGACCAGCGCGGCCGCGGTCGCCTCGATCCCCGATCCGTACGGCACCATTCACGCCTGCTACGCGAACAAGTCGGGAGCCCTCCGCGTGATCGATTCGGCGGAGGCGAGCTGCGCGGCAAAGGAGACTGCCCTCGAGTGGGGATTCAGCGGGCAGGCCGGACCCGCTGGACCCGAGGGGCCTGCCGGAGCACAAGGACCCCAGGGCCCGGCGGGGCCTCCGGGACCCGCCGGGCCTGCGGGTTCGGAAGGGCCTCAGGGACCTGCCGGGCCGGCCGGTGCCCAAGGACCCGTCGGCCCGCCAGGGGCGGCCGGACCGCAGGGACCGCCCGGGCCTGCGGGGGGCTTCACAGGCCTCGTGACGCGAACGGATTCGGACTTCGCCTCCCCCGGAGAGATCGTCGGCGTGACCGCCCACTGCTCCCCCGGCGAGACGCCTGCCGGTGGTGGCTACCTGTGGGGGAACGAGCAGATCAACGTCGTCGATCCGCTCCTGTATGTCGGGATCAACGGGCCGTATGCCGACGGCTGGCGCGTGGGTGGGCAGAACACCCACGCCTCGGGTCCGGCCGTCGAGCTGACGGCCTATGCGCTCTGCGCGCAAACCTAGAGCCGCGACGGCTCCCCGACGCTCGGCCGGGCGTCGGGGAGCCGCGCTAGGCTTCGGCAACGATGACCGGCCCCCCCTCCCTCGATCGAACCCGCCTCGCCGCGCTCATGGAGCGCGAGGTCGATCGGTTCGAGGCCGAGCATCCACGCTCGCGCGAGCTGTTCGAGCGCGGCAAGGCGAACCTGCTGGCCGGCGTGCCAATGCCCTGGATGACCGAGTGGGCGGGACCCTTCCCGGTGTTCGTGGCCGAGGCCGAGGGCGCGCGCTTTCGCGACGTCGACGGCCGCGAGTACGTGGACCTGTGCCTCGGCGACACCGGCGGAATGACGGGCCACGCGCCGAAGCCCGCGGTCGAGGCCATCGCCGAGCAGGCCGCCAAGGGCATCACGCTGATGCTGCCGACCGAGGACTCGATCTGGGTGGGCGCCGAGATGGCGCGCCGGTTCGGCCTTCCCTTCTGGCAGTTCTGCCTGACGGCCACCGACGCCAACCGGTTCACGATCCGTCTGGCGCGGGCGATCACGGACCGGCCGAAGATCCTCGTCTACAACTACTGCTACCACGGCTCGGTCGACGAGACGATCGTGTCGATCGAGGACGGCGTGGCGGGGCCACGGCCGGGATCGGTCGGCCCGCCGGTCGACCCCACCGAGACCACCCGCGTGGTCGAGTTCAACGACGTCGACGCGCTCGAGGAGGCGCTCGCGCACGGCGACGTGGCGTGCGTGCTCGCCGAGCCGGCGCTGACGAACATCGGCATCGTGCTCCCCGACCCCCGCTACCACGACGCGCTGCGCGAGCTCACGCGCCGCCACGGCACGCTGCTCGTCATCGACGAGACGCACTGCATCTGCGCCGGGCCGGGCGGCGCCACCCGGGCCTGGGGGCTCGAGCCCGACTTCCTCACGATCGGCAAGCCGCTCGCGAGCGGCGTCCCGGCCGCCTGCTACGGCATGAGCGCCGAGGTCGCCGAGCGCTCCCTGCGGTTCATGGCCGCGCTCCCGACGACCGACGTCGGCGGGATCGGCGGGACGCTCTCGGGCAACGCGCTCTCGCTCGCGGCGATGCGCGCCACGCTCGAGCACGTCCTGACCGACGAGGCCTTCGCGCGGATGATCGCGCTCGGCGAGCGCTGGGCCGACGGCGTTCGCGACGCGATCGGGCGCCACCGGCTGCCGTGGGAGGTGCAGCGCCTGGGTTGTCGTGCCGAGTACTGGTTCACGCCCACCCCGCCGCGCAACGGCGGCGAGGCCTCCGACGCGGACGACCACGAGCTCGCGCGGTTCACCCACCTGTACGCGCTGAACCGCGGGATCCTGCTCACCCCGTTCCACAACATGGCGTTGATGTCGCCCGCCACCACCGAGGACGACGTCGACGCGCACTCGCGCGTGTTCGACGAGATGTGCGGGGAGCTCGTCTCGTGACCGGCGCCCGGATCTCGCACGTGATGATCGACGCGCAGGATCCGGACGTCCTCGCGCGCTTCTGGTCGGCCCTCCTCGGCAGCGAGGTCGAGTCGCACTTCGACGACGGCCGGTTCGTCTTCCTGAGTGGCGGCGAGCACGGCCCGGCCATCGGCATCCAGCGCGTGCCGGAGCCGAAGGTGACGAAGAACCGCGTGCACGTCGACGTCGAGGTGGACGATCTCGAGCAGTGGACCCGCTGGGTGCGCCAGCACGGCGGTTCCCGCGTCGCCGACCACGAGACGGCGGGCGTGCACTGGCGGATCATGGCCGACCCCGAGGGCAACGAGTTCTGCCTCGTGCCCCGCCCGGCCTAGGCGCGCTCCGCCCGCAGCATCTGGCGGATCTTGACCCGCCCCGACTGCAGCACGGCCCGCGAGTAGATCTTCGTCGCGATGGGGATGAGGGCGATCGTCGCCCCGATCGAGATCGCGATCGACAGGACCACCTCCGCAGCGCTCGCGTCGCCGAGCACGATCCGCGACGGCATGACCAGCGGCGCCGAAGGCGGCAGCAGCGACGCCACGGTCGCGAGCGTCGAGTCCGGGTTGCTCACCGCGCTGATCCCGATGAAGAAGGAGGCGACGATGATCAGCGTGAGCGGCGTCATCGTCGTCTGGAGGTCCTCCTGCCTCGTGACGATCGAGCCCGCGACGGCGAACAGGCTCGCGTAGAAGAAGTACCCGAGCACGAACCAGAACAGCACGATCGCGATCGTCGAGATCGCGCCCGACGGGAATTGCAACGAGCCGACCGCCTGGGCCGTCGCGAGCCCCACGATCCCGATGACCATCAGCTGGAGCAACCCCAGGACGCCGATCCCGAGGATCTTGCCTCGCAACAGCTGCGACGGCCGCAGCGTCGCGAGGAGCACCTCGACCACGCGCGAGGACTTCTCCTCGACGACGCCCGAGGCCACCCAGTAGCCGTAGGCGAACAGCTGCCCGTAGAGGGCGAGCACGCCGACGAACGCGACCGCGCTGTTCTCGCGACGGCGGGCGTCGCGGGGCTCGAGCGCATTCACTGGAAGCGGCGGCTGGTTGAGGGCCGCGGAGACCTCCTCGGACGAGAGCCCCGACGTCGCGAGCGCGCCCTCTGATCGCGCGCGCAGCGACACCGCCTGCACGACGCCGACGAGCTGCGCGGGTGGATCGGACTTCACGAGGATCCGCTGCGCGTCGAGCAGCGCAGCGTCGACGATTCCCGACCGCACGGCCGCCTTCGCCGCGTCTTCGTCCGCAAGCTCGACCAGCGTGACCTTCACGTCGAGCGCGGCGGAGGCGGCCACGACCTGCTGCCCCACGCCGCGCGACGTCTCTCCCACCACGCCGAGGTCGAATTGCGTGCCGCGGTTGAACAGCGCGCTGAGCACGATCACGCCGACGAGGATGAGCAGCGTGATCGCCGTCGAGACGACGAACCCCTTGTCGCGGGCGCGCTCGACGAACTCGCGCCGCGCGACGACGGGCCACATCCGCCGGCCGCTCACGCCTGCACCACCTCGCGGAAGATCTCGGTGAGGCTCGGCTGCACGACGCTGAAGTTCCGGACGGTGCCCGCCGCACGCGCGGCGTCCAGGACGACGTCGGCGCTCGTGTGATCGACGAGCTCGAGGATCGCGCCGGTCGGAAGCGGCTCGAGGACGCGAATGCCGGCGACGCGCTCGATCCACCCGTCGGCCGCGCCGTCGACCTCGACGCGCAGGAGCCGCCGGCCGTCGGCCGCGCGCAGGTCGGCGATCTTGCCGGCCGCGACGATCCGCCCCTTGTTGATGAGCACGACCGATTCGCACAGGCGCTCGACGAGCTCGAGCTGGTGGCTGGAGAAGACGACGGGCACGCCGGCCGCGTTCTGCTCGCGCAGCACGCCCGAGAGCACGTCGACGCCGACGGGGTCCAGGCCGCTGAAGGGCTCGTCGAGCACGAGCACCTCCGGCTGGTGCGCGAGCGCCGCCGCGAGCTGCACGCGCTGCTGGTTCCCGAGCGAGAGCGACTCGGTCCGGTCCTTCGCCCGGTCGCCGACGCCGAGCACCTCGATCGTGCGCTCGGCGCGCGAGCGCGCGTGGGCGGCGTCGACGCCGTGCAGCCGCGCGAGGTAGACGAGCTGGTCGAGCACGCGCATCTTCGGATACAGGCCGCGCTCCTCGGGCATGTAGCCGAAGCGCCGACGCATCTCGGCGTCGACGAGGGTCCCTCGCCACCGCACCTCCCCGGCGTCGGGCTTGAGCACGCCCAGCACGATGCGCATGGCGGTGGTCTTGCCGGCCCCGTTCGGGCCGACGAAGCCGACCATCTCGCCCTCGGCCACCGTGAAAGAGACGTCATCGAGCGCGACGACGTCACCGAACCGCCGCGAGAGGCCGCTCAGCTCGAGCACACGACCAGGTTACGAGCCGGCCATCAGGACGGCCTTGCCGTTCACGCGGCGTTCCATGAGGGCGTCGATCGCGCGCGCGGCCTCGGTCCAGGGAACCTGGAGGTCGATGTCCGACCGCAGGCGACCTTCGGCCACCAGGCCCGCGAGCGCGGAAAGGCGAGTCGTCCCGATCCTGCCGTGCAGCAGCTCCCACGTGACGAAGTAGCCTCGGATCGTCGGGGCACCCTTCCGGTAGAGCGTTCGGGGGTCGAAGGTCGTGGTCTCGTTCGACGAGTTCCCGAACGAGACCACCACGCCCTCGACGGAAAGCCGCGAGATCGCCGCCGCGAGCGAGGACCCGCCCACCGACTCGACGACCAGGTCGAACGGATCGCCCTCGGGCTCGAAACCGACCACGATGTCATCCGCGCCGAGCTCCTTCAGACCCTCGCCGCGTTCGGGTCGGCCGACGATCGCCGTCACGTGGGCGCCGGCCATATGCGCGAGCTGGATCGCGAACCGCCCGACGCCGCCCGCCGCGCCGGTGATCGCGATGCGCCGGCCGAGGAGCGAGTCCATCGCGGCGATTACCCCGACCGCGGTGAGCCCGGCCACCGGTAGCGTCGAAGCCGTCTCGAACGAGAGGTCGTCCGGGATCTCGGCGAGGTGGTCGGTCCGGACCGCGGCGCGCTCGGCCCACGAGCCCCCGTTCACCCATCCGACCGCGCGCGCGCCCTCGGCCGGGCCCGAGCCGTCGGCCGCCGCCTGTGCGACCACGCCGGCGAGATCCCATCCCGGCCGCCAGCCGTCCTCGGCGGCAGCAAGCGCGGTGCACTCGCCGCGGTTGAGCGAGACGGCGCGGACCTCGACGACCGCCTGGTTCGCCTGCGGCGACGGCTCGTCGACTTGGCGGAGCTCGATCCCCACAGCGATTCCCGGCGCGGCGACGAGCGCCTTCACGCCCGATCCCTGACGCGCGGCATGGCGCGATCGTACGCGGGTCGGCCGCTCCCCAGGACGCGAGAGGCCTGGCGAGGTCACGCCGGCGCGATCGCGCTCAGCCCGACGATGTGACCGATCCAGTCCTCGCTCGAGCGCGTCGAGTGTGAAGGTCGCAAGGTCGGCCGCGCCGATCCGCTTGTCGGGCGCCTTCGCGTTGAGCCCCGCCTCGTAGGTCCCGAGCTCGCCAATGACCTCGCGGTCCGTTAGGACATCCCTTTCGCCGTCACGATCACGCGGCGGATGCCCGCGAGTTCGGCGGTCTCGACGATCGTCCTCGTGGCCTCGAAGTACTCGGGCTCGGCTCCGAGGACCGCAGGGAGGACCGATATCACCGCGTCGGCCCCCTCGATGGCTCGACCGGCGACCTCGGCGTCCCATGCAAACGACAAGTGGGGTCCGTACGACGCTGGACCGTCCTTCAGGGTCACCTCGCCCCTGGCACGATCGCCTGCATCCTCGGCACGTCAAGGCCGCCAAGCCCCAAGGTCCTGCATGGCAGAGGCACTAGGCGAAAGTCAGAACGATGGGCCGCCGAGGCGGCCCATCGTGTCGGGATTCGGGGAACCTACGGTGCCCACCTCAGCCTGTGGAGCATCAAGACCTCTCAATGTGGGTTTCACAGTCCCTCGCGATTGTTCTCGCACGTCCCGCCGTCGTTGTCGCTGTTCGTGCCATCTGGGCACGTGGTGTTTCCCCAATGCCCGTAGCTCAGATCGGCGTTGGTCACATCGGCGTTGAGCATGTTGGCGCCGACAAGGTAGGCGCCATACAGGCTGGCGCCGCTCAGGTTGGCGTAGCTCAGGTTGGCGCCGCTCAGGGTGAGGTGGCTCAGGTTGGCGCCGCTCAGGTTGGCGCCGCTCAGGTTGGCGCCGCCGAGGTAGGTGCCGCTCAGGTTGGCGCCGCGCAGGTCAACGCCGCTCAGGTTGGCGCTGCCCAGGTAGGTGCCGCTCAGGTTGGCGCCGCGCAGGTCAACGCCGCTCAGGTTGGCATAGCGCAGGTCTAGGGCACTCAAGTTGGCACTGCCCAGGTTGGCTTGGCTCAGGTCGGCGCCGCTCAGGTTGGCGCCGCGCAGGTCAGCGCCGCTTAGGTTGGCACCGCTCAGGTTGGCGCCGCTCAGGTTGGCCGCCCGCAGGTCCGCTCCGCTCAGGTTGGTTGTGCGCAGGTCAAGGGCGCTCAAGTTGGCACTGCCCAGGTTGGCTTGGCTCAGGTCGGCGCCGCTCAGGTTGGCGCCGCTGAAGTTCGCGCCACTGAGGTTGGCTTGGCTCAGGTCGGCGCCGCTGAGGTTGGCGCCGCTGAAGTTCGCGCCGCTGAGGTTGGCGCCGCTGAGGTTCGCGCCCGTCAGGTCGGTGTCACTCAGGTCGCAGTTGAAGAGATCCGCGCCGGGAACGGCGTTGAGTGGATCGCAATCGGGACCTTCATCGTGGACTTCGTTCAACAAGACCTTTCCGCAGACGATGTTGCCGGACTGGTCGAAGCCCGTCACGAACCGACCCTGCGGACAGCTTTGGCCGGCGAGCGCCGCCGTCCCGTTCCCGTCGTCGCTGCCGGCGGGGCCCCGAAGCGAGTCGATGAAGTCCTGCTCAGTCCCCGAGTTGCCGAGGCTCAGCCAGACCTCATAGGCGGAAGCCCCGTCCTCGCCGTCGGTTCCGTTGGTGCCGTTCGTTCCATTCGTGCCCGCGGGACCGCGAAGAGACGCGATGAAGTCGTCCGGGGTTCCGGTGTTTCCGAGGTCGAGCCAGATCTCGTACGCGGACTTACCAGGGGCGCCGTTCGTGCCGTTGGTGCCGTTGGTCCCGTTCGTCCCGTTGGTCCCGGGCAGACCGTTTTGGTTCCAGCTGACCTTGACCGCGCTGGACGGACAGGGGAAGAGGGGGTTCGTGCCGATGGCAACGTTGAAGACCAAGCCGAGCTTCAGGCAGCCCGTATAGGTTTGCCCGGGCGAATCCGCCCGCGCGAGGGTCGCCCCGAGCGCCCCGAGCACGAGAACGACCGAGGCGGCGCCGGCGATCACCCGCCGGGTCGAATGCCATTCTGATCCGCGAACCTTCATGACCACTCCTCCTCATTGATCCGTCGTCGGTTCCTCCCACTAGTCGTCGTTGAGGATCGTGCCGATGCCTTGCGCGTCGGAGATGCCGGCGTTCACCGGCGAGGACAGCTGCACGAAGAACGTTTCGTCCGGCTCAGGCAGGCGGTCCCCGATGACGAAGACGGTGATCGTTGTGGTCGTCCGTCCGCGCCGAATCGCGACGGTCCTCGAGACGAACGGCCGGTAGTCGCTTCCGGAGATCGCGGTCCCGCCCGCCACCTGCACCAGCACCGTCACACGGCTTGAGCTCGGCGCCGAGAGCCGGATCGTGAAGCTGGCCCTGGTGGCCCCGCGACTGCCCTCGGTGACCGAGACGTCGTCGACCGACAGACAGACCCCCGCGCACGAAGGCGGTGGGTTGACCGTGATCGTGGCGTACGCCACCTCGGAGTCCTCGATGCCGTCGTTGGCCACGTAGGCGAACATGTCGGTCCCGTTGAAGCCGGTGTCCGGCTCGTAGAGAAACGACCCGTCGGCCTCGAGGCTGACCTGCCCGTTGTTCGGGCCCGAGATCAGGACGGCCGTGAGCGCATCGGCGTCGCCGTCGGTGTCGTTGCCAAGCACACCGGGGACTGCAACCGGCAGGTCGACTCCTTGATTCGTCGAGTAGACGTCGTTCGAGGCGACCGGCCGGTTGTTCACTCGGATCGTGACCGTGGCCACGTTGGAGTCGACCGAGCCGTCGTTGGCGACGTAGGTGAACGAGTCGGTACCCGTGAACCCAAGGTTCGCCTCGTAGACGAGGGTTCCATCGGACAAGAGCGAGACCGACCCATGACTTGGGCCCGTGATCTGGACGGCTGACAGCGCATCGCCGTCGGCATCCCCGTCGTTGCCGAGCACGCCCGGAGCGGGATCCACCAGGATGCCCACCGACCTGATGATGTACGCGTCATCGGCGGCCACCGGCGGGGTGTTTGATGCCTCGAGCTCCTTGACGTAGACGTCGGCGAGTCCGTCGGTATCCCTCGCGTCGAGGTTCGTCGCCCAGGATGCAAAGGCGACCCTGGAAGCGTTGCCGGCCAAGGCTGGCAGCTCACTGGAGTCATCTCCCTTCACCCCCGCGGCCGAGATCGAGGCCAGCTGGACGTCTCCCGTCGTCCAGTCCTTCGTGTAGACATCGAGGACCGCGTCGGTATCGCGCGGATCCAGGTTCGTGGCGTTGGAGTGGAAGGCGATCACGGTTCCGTCGCGTGAGATGAAGGGAGACCGGCTCTCCGCGTTCCCCTTCTCTCCGGCGTCCGACGTGGACACCAGCGTCAACGACCCGGTCAGGACGTTCTTCAGGTAGACGTCCCCGAGCCCGTCGGCGTCCTCCGAGTCGAAGTTGGTCGCCAGCGATGCGAACGCGACGAACTCCCCCTCGCCGGAGATCGAGGCATCCCCGCTCGAGGCGTCGCCCTTCCCGTTGAGGCCCGACGACACGAGCAGGAGGTCTCCGGTCACGAGGTCCTTCACGTACACGTCGACGGTGGTATCGGCATCGGTCGCGTCGAGGTTGTCGGCCGAGGATTGGAAGACGACGGTGGTGCCGTCGGCGGACAACGAGTGAGACGACAGGAAGCTGCTGCCGATGCCTTTTGTTCCGGAGTCCGCGGTCGACGCGAGCGTGAGCTCACCGCTCGTGATGTCCTTCACATAGACGTCGACGCTCGAGTCGGTGTCGTTCGGATCGAGGTTCGTCGCGATGGAGTCGAAGGCCACCCTGCTTCCATCCACGGAGATGGAGAGATCGCCGGATGCACCGCTCCAACCGTTCCCCTTGACGCCTGCGGACGAGACGGACACCAGGCTGACTGCCCCGGTCATGAGGTCCTTGACGTAGACGTCGGGGATCGTGTCGGCATCTGCCGGATCCAGGTTCGTCGCGCTTGAACCGAAAGCGACGAAGCGACCATCGTTCGAGATGGTGGGGTGCCCGCTTCCGCCGTTCGCCTTCACTCCGTCGTCTCTGGCCGACACGAGTGTGAGGTCCCCGGACGTGAGGTTCTTGACATAGACGTTGGTGGATCCGTCCGTCGCACGAGGGTCGAGGTTCGTCGCGGACGACGTGAAGGCAACGAGGGTCCCGTCCAACGACATCGAGGGGAGGTTGCTGAGACCGTCGCCCTTCACTCCGTCGAACGTGATGGAGGCGAGCGTCAGGTCCCCCGGCGCGGCCGAGGCCGCCGGGGCGACGCCGATCAACGCTCCAACAAGCAGCGCCGAACCCGCGAACGGAACAACCAGGCGGGCCTTCCATGAATGCGCTCGGCTCGTGATCACGTCGTCTCCCCTCCAGGTGTCCGGTCGATCCGATGTGCGCCTCCTCGGGGCCTCGCGAACGGGACCCGGCCGACCTTCGGTAGCTGCCGAGGGCCGTGGGCGCGAACGACCGGGATCTCGTGAACGACCGCCCTGCCGTGCCGCATGATCGGCGGGTCGGACGCAGAGCCGGTCGAGTCGGCACCCGCGCTCGAGGGAGCAACAACGCTCAGCGCGAGCACCGTCGAACCGATCGCCATGATCCTTCGAAGTCGACCCTCGTGAATGACACCGCGCATCGCCGTTCCCTTCGTCGCTCGTCACCCGACAGGAATGCGGGCGGCTACGGGATGAGGTTGAAGGTCATCGTGCATTCGCTCCCGGCGCACGTGGCCACCATGGTTCCGCGGACGTTCTGGTACGTGCCGGTACCGCCCGTCACCGCGGCCGAGACCGTGTTGCTCGCGTCGAGATACGGGCCCTCGATCGTGATCTGCCCGCCCTCGAGCGAGGTCGTCCACCAGCACTCCCACGTGCCGTCCTTCGGGCTCATTCGGGTGCATTGGCCCTGGTCGGTACCGATCTTCGTGGTGTCGGTCTCGTCGTACACGTCGTTGTGGAAGGTCAGGATGTCCCCGGTGGAGTCGTGCTTCTTCCCGACGTCGATCACCTTGTCGGTCGTCGCGTGCTCGACCACCGTGATCGTGACCGGACTCGTGATGCCGGAGCCCGCCGATGCGATGCCGAGGCCGAACGCCAGGGCACCCATCGCCACCACCAAGCCGACCATTCCGAGCTTCCTCACCATGTGATCCCCTCCTTGCTGCGCCGCGAGGGCGCCGTCGCCGTACGCGATTGGCTGACTGGCCTACCGTCCTTCCTGTACCGAAGGCTTGACGGACGCGAGTCGGTCGTCGGAGAACAGGCCCGCGCGCTTGCTGGCAAGCCGGATCGCGTCGATCGTCGGACCCTCGAAGTGGTGAAAGCAGGTCTCGTCCTCTGGCACGAGGACCGATCGCAGATAGCGAACCTCGACGCCTTCGCGCTCCAGCTCCCGCGCCACCGCTTCTGCGCGCGCGGCGAGATCGGCGAGATCGGCTCGGCTGAGGTTCGGCGCGTAGACCTCGACCACGAAGCTCATCACGCCGGCGACGCTAGGCCGGGCGGTGAGCGAAGGAATCGGGGGAACCCCTAGGGTTCGCCCGTCGATCCCTCCCGTGATCGTTCCTCGGCCAAGCGGTGGGCCAGCCCGGCGCGAGAGCGGACGCCGAGTTTGGCGTAGATCCGCGAGAGGTGGGCCTCGACCGTCTTCACGGACACGAACGCGGCGGCGGCGACCTCCTTGTTGGAGCCTCCCTCCGCGACCAGCTCGGCGATCCGCCGTTCGGTCGGCGTGATGACATCGGAATCGGCGGTTCGCCCTCCGGTCCTCGCAAGCTCGGCCCGCGCGCGCTCGTCCCAGATCCTCGCGCCCAGGTCCTCGAAGATCTCGAGCGCGGCTCCAACGGACTCGCGCGCAGCCGACTTCTTCTTCGCTCTCCGTTCGACCTCCCCCTTCGCGAGCAGCGTGCGGCCGAGCTCGAACGGTTGCGAGACCCGGCGGTGTTCCTCGAGCGCGCGCTCGAACATCGGTGGAGCGGCCTCAGCTTCGCCTCGCGCGGCGAGCAGCAACCCCCGGCAGCGCGCGGCCGTCGCGAGCGCCCAGGGCCGCCCGCTCGTCTCGCCCAGGTCCTCGAGCTCCTCGAGCAGGCCGGCCGCGCCATCGAGGTCACCGATCCCGATCCGCGCCTCGATCGCATCCGGGAGGACCGGGATCACGCACGGCTCGCGTACGCCCATGTCGCGGAGGAATCGCACCACGAGGTCGAGGTGGTCGTGGGCCTCGGCGTGGCGACCGAGCGACAAGTCCAGGAGGCCGAGGACGGCCCGGTTGCAGTTGCCGTAGAAGCGATCGCCACGTTGCTCGGACCAGGCCAGTCCCCGGCTCGCGTAGTCGCGGGCCGACGCCACCTCTCCGCGATGGGCGTCGACGAGCGCTTGGGGGTAGAAGGTGAGCCCGCCCATCTCCTCGAACCCCGCCCCGAGCTTCATCTCGATGGCCGTCGCCGCATACCGCGCGGCCGGCTCGAATCGGCCGGCACGGCATTCGATCTCGGAGAGCATCTCGTAGGGCTCGGTCGCGAGCGTGTACACGCCTTGCCTCGCCAGGTGGTCGAGGACGGGTTCGAGCGTCGACCGAGCCGCATCAAGCTCCCCCGCCCACAGACGCCGCAGTGCGAGCGTGAGGTGGGGGGTCGTATAGGCGTCCGGGACGACACCGGTCTCCTGGAGCGACGCCGCGCGAGCGATCCGGTCCGTTCCGTCGTGACCCGAAAGGAACTCGCAGATCCCGAGGGCCGCGAGCGCCTCCGCGATCAGCGACGGATCGTCCATCCGCTCGGCGATCTCCAGCGACCTTCGAGCCTCCAGCACGGCCTTGGCGAGATCGCCCCCGTACACCCACGTCCACGCGAGATCCCACCGGATCGCGGTCTCGAGCCGGAGCTCACCCGACGCGTTCCCCAGTCCTTCCTCGAGATAGCTCCGGACGAGATCGGTCTCGTTCCACGAGGCGTCGGCAAGCCGCCACAGGATCTCGGCGCGCGCCGGACCCGGAGGCGAGGCGGCGGCCATCTCCCGGTACAGCTCCTGGGCGCGGACGGCGTTCCCGGCATCGAAGTGATGGCCCGCCGCCTCGACGCCGCGGCGAACGATGGCGTCGGTGTCCTCCGACGGGGTGAGGTGCCGCGCGAGATCGGAGAGCTCGGCGGCCGAGTCCGGCGCCGCTCGGGCGCGGGCGAGTCGTGCCGCGTCGTCGAGTGCCGCGGCGATCGCCTGGTCGGGGACGTCCGAGGACAGGGCCAGGTGCCGCGCCCGCTCCTCCGGGTCGACCGCGAGCTCGGCGAGCGCTCGATGCGCCGCCCTGAGGTCGGCGGGCGAGGCGGCCGCGGAGACCGTCGATGCCAGGAGCGGGTGCGTGAACTGGATCTCGTCGGTCAGCACCTCGATCACGCCGGCGCGTTCGGCGGTCGTCAAGGCATCAACGATTCCCACCGGACTCATCCCGGCCGCGGCCGCGACGAGTCCGGGCGTCGGCCGCGCCGATGCGGAGGCGAACAGCAGCGCCGCACGCGAGTCGGCCGGCAGGGACTCGATGCGCGCCCGAAGCAGCTCCCCGAGGTCGTGCGGAATCGGAAGGGCGGACCCGGGGCTCGGCGCTTCGCCCCCCTCGAGCGCCGTGGCGATCTCGAGGGCGAAGAAGGGGTTGCCGTCCGAAGCCGTGTGGATGCGCCGAAGGAGCGGTCGGGGAAACGACAGGTCCAACCGAGCGCGGAGCATCGCCTGGAGCGCGCCGAGGCTCAGCGGCCCGAGGGCGATGCGAGACAGTCGTTCCGGCGCCAGCGCGCGATCCAGGCCGAGGGGGATGGGCCCTCCGACCTCCGATCGATGTGCGACAAGGAGCCCGATCGGCTCCGCTCTGAGACGGCGGACGGCGAACGCGATGGCGGCTGCGGTCGGCCGGTCGAGCCACTGGACGTCGTCGACGACGAGCATGACGTTGCCCTCGCGCGAGCGCTCGCGGAGGAAGGTGAGGAACGCCGCGGAGACGGCGCCGCGGTCGAGCGGGACGTCGGGCTTCTCCCGGAGCAGCGCGATGGCCAGGGCGTGTCGCTGGGGCACCGGGAGCGCCTCCGCCATCTCGTCGAAGGCGTCCTCGATCAGGTCCCGCAGCGCCGCGAACGAGAGCTTCGACTCGCGATCCCCCGGTCGGCACCGGAGGACGTCGCAAGAGCGCTCCTGCGCCGCGACGACGGCCGCGTCCAGCAAGGTGCTCTTCCCGATGCCGGCCATCCCGTCGATGACGAGGGCGCCTGGCCACGCGTCGACATCGGAAACGAAGCGGTTGAGCGACTCGAGCTCAACCTCTCGTCCGACGATCCGCCCGACGCTTTGGGACGTGGAGTCCATCCTCTTTGGGAGCGTAGACCGCATGTCGAGAGGTGCCTGCGGCCTCCCGCGTCCGCGGCTTGAGCTCGCTCGACCTACGCGAGGATCTCGGGCGGCGAGGTCATCCGGATCACATGGAACGCCTCCGCGAACCCCATGGACGCCTGGCTCCCGCGGAACAGCGCGAGCGCGCGAACGGCCTCGACCGATCGCGCCATCGGCGACACCTCGATCGCGCTCTGATAGCAGCGCATGGCGTCGAGCTTCACCTCGATCTCCTCGGTGATGTCGACGCACCAGTTCGGGGCGAAGCCGGGCTCGATGTGTGGGGCGTTCCAGTGCGTCTCCGAGAGGGTCTCGTAGGCGGCGACCATCCGGAGATCCTTTCCCGCGCCCACCGGGCGCGCCGCCACCATCACCGTGTCGAAGACGAGCCGATGGTCGATGTGCCGGTCGAAGAAGGGCACGAGGACGATGTCCGGCGCCACCTCCCGCACGACCGTCAGGATCTTTTCGTTGAGCTCGTGCGCGGGGATCTGCCCGAGCGTCACCGCCGGGTTGTCCATGAAGATCGAGTGCTTGACGCCGAGCACCGCGTGAGCGAGACGCGCCTCGTCGACCGTCATCTCCCAGACGCCCCGCGGATAGACGGGCGGCAGGTCGCCCGTCACCGTCAGGACCGTGACCTCCCCGCCGGCGTGGACGAACCGCGCGATCGTCCCGCCGGGCCCGAGCGTCTCGTCGTCCGCATGCGGTGCGACGACGAGCATCCGAGCCGGACGGTCGCTCACGGCGAGTCCAGTCGGGGCTTCCTGACGACGAAGTCGCCCGCGGCGAGGACCTCGAGGCCCGTGGACCAGAACGTGCGCAGCGCGTCCTGGATCGTGCAGACGATCGGCTCCCCCTTCACGTTGAACGAGGTGTTCAGCAGCACGGGCACGCCCGTTCGCCGCTCGAAGGCACGGAGGAGACCGTGGTATCTCGGGAGCACCCGCTCGTGGACGAGCTGCACGCGGCTCGATCCGTCGAAGTGCACGATGGCCGGCGCGTCGGCCTTCAACGCGTCGTTGGCGGGGAAGGCCATGATCATGAACGCGGCGTCCGTGAAGTGCTCGAAGTACCGAGGCGCCGCCTCGGCCGTCATCGACGGGCAGAACGGCCGCCAGCTCTCCCGGTACTTGACGATCGCGTTCACCTTGTCGCGCACGACCGTCTGACGCGGGTCCGCGAGGATGCTTCGCTGGCCGAGCGCACGGGGCCCCGCCTCCATTCGCCCCTGGAACCAGGCGACGAGCCGGCCGCTCGCGAGCTCGTCGGCGACCGCCTCACAGATGTCGTGGGGACGTTCGTAGTCCAGACGTGCCTGCAGAAGGGCCCGCTCGATCGACTCGTTCGTCTCCTCCGGTCCGAGCGCGAGGGTCGTCAGCGGCTCGGGGGCGATGCCGGTCAGCTGGTAGCACGCGGCGAGGGCGGCCCCGACGACGGACCCACTGTCGCTGCACAGCGGCTGCACGAACAGGTCGTCCACCGCCGGGTGCCGGAACAGCCGGCTGTTCATCTTCACGTTGAGGCCCACGCCGCCGCCGACGCACACTTTCCGGATCCCCGTGGTCTCGACGGCCCACTCGATGAGCCGCTCGACCGTGCGCTCGAGACAGTCCTGCACGGCGTACGCGAGATCCTGGTGCCACTCGGTCACCTCGTCCTCGGGCCGGCGCGGCGGTTGCCCGAGAAGGGCCGTGAGGTCGTCGGTGAAGCGCCCCGAGTAGCTGTGCTCTCCGTAGTGGAGGTAGCGTGGCTCGACCTCGAACCCGATCCCGTCCGCGGCGGGCCGAACGATCCGGTCGAGCTTGTCGGTCAGCTCCTCGTCCGGGCGGCCGTACGCGGCGAGACCCATGACCTTGTACTCGCCGTCGTAGGCCTCGAACCCCAGATACTCGGTGAAGGCGGCGTAGACCCAGCCGAGCGAGTGGGGGATGTGGACCTCGCGAATCGGCTCGAGCTCGGTGCCCTCCTTGCGCCACAGGACGGCCGTGTGCTGATCGCCGGAGCCGTCGATCGAGAGGCAGACCGCGCGCTCGAACGGCGATTGCATCGCCGCGTGGAATGCGTGCGTGTAGTGGTGCGGGAGCGAGTACAGGCGCGGGAACTTGATCTCGCCAAACGCCCGGCGCCAGTGTCGCTCGTGGTAGATCTGCGCCGCGTCGGGCGTGTAGCTCGAAAGCAGCCCCTCCTGCCACGCGATGGTTTGCGGGTTGACGTCCCACCGCCGGCGGACGCCCTCGAAGAAGGTCCGCATCGACCCGTCGGCGTAGGCGGGGAGGTTCCAGTTGACGGCGACGGCCGCGACGTCCTCGAGGCCGATCCCGGCCGCATCCAGGCAATACGTCAGCGCGCGGATCGGGTAGAAGCCGGGCGCGTGCTTGTAGCGGACATGGCGCTCTTCTTCGGAGCACGCGAGCACCCGCCCGTCGCGAACGACCGCGGCCGCGGGATCGACGTCTCCTTCGGCCGAGACTCCGAGAAAGATCGGCGAGTCGTCGCCCATCCGCCCCCTCCGCGGCAAGAGGACCAGACGTTCAACCTCACTCAATCCCGCATTCGCCGTAGTTTCCCTACGATGGAGCGGCACCCGAACCCGCTCGCGCACGCAACAACCTGTCCCCCCGCAGGCGTTTGCGTCGTGGCACAGCCTAGGCGGCCCCGACCCCCACCGGCTCGACGTCGCGCTCGAGCGCTATCGCGAGCACCTCGTCGATGGTCTCGACCGGGTGGAACGCGATCTCCTCGCGCACCTGCTCGGGCACGTCGTCGAGGTCGCCCTCGTTCCGCTTCGGCAGGATGACCTCCTTCAGCCCCGCGCGGTGCGCGGCGAGCACCTTCTGCTTCACCCCGCCGATCGGCAACACGCGGCCCTGCAGCGTGACCTCGCCGGTCATCCCGACGGTGCTCTTCACGGGCCGGTCGGCGAGCAGCGACGCGATCGCCGTCACCATCGTCACGCCCGCGCTCGGGCCGTCCTTCGGCACGGCACCCGCGGGGACATGGACGTGGAAGCGCCCGCCGAGCCGATCCGCAGCGATCCCCAGCTCGGACGCGTGCGAGCGCACGTAGCTGAGCGCGATCTGTCCAGACTCCTTCATGACGTCGCCGAGCTGGCCGGTGAGCACGAGCCCGTCCGAGCCCTCGGCGCCGTCGAGCCGCGTCGCCTCGATGAACAGGACGTCGCCGCCGGTCCCCGTCACCGCGAGCCCGGTCGCGACGCCGGGCACGCTCGTGCGGTCGGCCGCCTCGAAGAAGAACCGCGGCCGGCCCAGGTGCTCGCGCACGTCGGGGACGTCGACCGTCACCGGCGCCGAGGCCTCGCCGCTCGCGAGCTTCGTGGCCACCTTGCGCAGCACCTTGCCGAGCTCGCGCTCGAGGTTGCGGACGCCGGCCTCGCGCGTGTAGTCCGCGACGACCTGCCGCAACGCGTCGTCGGTCACGACGACCTCGTCCGCGTGCAGGCCGTTGCGCTCCTCCTGCCGCGCGAGCAGGTGGTCGCGCGCGATGGCCACCTTCTCGTCCTCGGTGTAGCCGTCGAGCCGGATGACCTCCATCCGGTCGAGCAGCGGGCCGGGGATCGTCTCCGACACGTTCGCGGTCGAGATGAACAAGACCTCGGACAGGTCGAGGTCGACCTCGAGGTAGTGGTCGCGGAACGTGTGGTTCTGCGCCGGGTCGAGCACCTCGAGCAGCGCGCTCGAGGGGTCGCCGCGCCAGTCGGCACCGACCTTGTCGACCTCGTCGAGCATCATCACCGGGTTCTTCGTGCCGGACTCCTTCAGCGCCCGAACGATGCGCCCCGGGAGCGCCCCGACGTACGTGCGCCGGTGGCCGCGGATCTCGGCTTCGTCGTGGATGCCGCCGAGCGAGATCCGCACGAACTTCCGCCCGAGGGCGCGCGCGACGGACTCGCCGAGCGAGGTCTTGCCGACGCCCGGAGGGCCGACGAGCGTGAGGATCGCGCCGGAGCCCCGGCCGACGGCGGGCCCGAGCCCGCGCTCCTGCCGGAGCTTGCGGACCGCGAGGTACTCGACGATGCGGTCCTTCACGTCGGACATGCCCGTATGGTCCTCGTCGAGGATCCGCCGCGCCTCGGCGATGTCGAGGTTGTCCTCCGTGCGGACGTCCCACGGGATCTCGGTCATCCAGTCGAGGTACGTGCGGATCCAGCCGTACTCGGGCGACTGCTCGCTCGTTCGCTCGAGCCGGCCGAGCTCGCGCTCGGCCTCGGCGCGTGCGTTCTCGGGCATGTTCGCGTCGGCGATCTTCTGCCGGTACTCGTCGACGACGTTGCCCTCGCCGTCCTCTCCGAGCTCCTTGCGGATCGCGTCCATCTGCTGGCGGAGCAGGTACTCGCGCTGGGTCTTCTCCATCCCCTCGCGGACGTCGGTCCGGATCTTGTCCTTGAGCTCGACCTCGGCGAGCAGCTCGCGAGCCCACGCGAGCACCTTCTCCAGGCGCTGCTCGACGTCGAGCGTCTCCAGCACCTCGACCTTCTGCTCGAACGAGAGCTCAGGCGAGTATCCGGAGGTGTCGGCGATCTGACCCGGATCGCTCATGCCGCGCAGGAACTCGGCGACCTGCGGGATGCCGCGGAGCTCGACGATGTTCTCGATGGTGGCGCGGTACTCGCGCGCGAGCTCGCGCGCTCGCGGCGTCGAGTCCTCCGGGTCGGGGCGTGGGTCGGCCTCGACCCAGACCGCGTCGCCGGTGCCGGGGACGCCGCGGCTCACGACGGCGCGATGCAGCCCTCGGATCACGAGGGCCTCCATGCCGCTCTGGAGCCGGCCCACGTCCTCGACCTTGGCCACCGTGCCCACCTGGGCGAAGCGGCGACCGGTCCGGGGCACGAGCAGGATCTCCCCGTCCGTGGACTCGGCCGCGGCGACCGCCCGACGGGCGTCGTCGGACTCGATCGCGAGCGTGACCACCATCCCCGGCAGGACCACCCCGGTCGTGAGCGGCAGCAGCGGCAGGACGTTCGTGGAGAGCTGGGTCATCGGGCCTTCCTTCTCTGGTCGCAAGATGGCGGTTGTTGCACCTGCAGGGGGAAACGACCGCCTCGTCGTGCCTATTCCACGAGTGTAATGACGATTACAGGAAGGATCGGCGGGGTTCCCGAGCCGGCGAGAGACGCCTAAGGTGGGCCCGCCATGTTCGAGCGGTTCACGGACCGGGCCCGACGCGTCGTCGTCCTCGCGCAAGAGGAGGCGAGGATGCTCCGCCACGACTACATCGGGACCGAGCACATCCTGCTCGGCCTGATCCACGAGGGGGAGGGCGTCGCCGCAATCGCCCTCGACAAGCTCGATATCTCGCTCGGCGCCGTGCAAGAGCAGGTCGAGGAGATCGTGGGTCCGGGCCATGCGGCCCCCACGGGCCACATCCCGTTCACGCCGCGCGCCAAGAAGGTCCTCGAGCTCTCGCTCCGCGAGGCGCTCCAGCTCGGCCACAACTACATCGGGACCGAGCACATCCTGCTGGGCCTCATCCGTGAAGGGGAGGGCGTCGCCGCCCAGGTCTTGACCGCGCTCGGCGCGAACCTCGACCGCGTTCGCGAGACCGTGATCCAGCTCCTGTCCGGCTCCACCGGTGGCACGGGCGAAACGATGCCAGAGGAGCGGCCCCCGGAGGATCCTCTGAGGGAGCTCGCCGAAGGCGCCATCCCTTACCAGGCGGGCATGCGCGGTCCGAAGAACCAACCGATCTGCCCCAGCTGCCGAAAGTCGCTCGCGGAGACCGCGGCCGTGGAGACGCGAGAGGTCGCCGCGGCCGGCGGCGAGTCGCAGGTCATCAAGATCGCCTACTGCAGCAACTGCGGGGTCGCGCTCGGGATCAAGCTCGTCTGACGAGCGTCACTCGACGGTCACGACGGGTCTCGCGACGCGGAGGACGACCCCGCGCCCGAAGATCGGCAGCCAGAGCGAGCCCGAGGTGTACGCCATGACCTGGTTCGCGGTGATGAACCCCTCGTCGGCCACGTCGCCCTCGGCGAGGATCTCGTTCGTCGCCGGATCGATGGCCGCGAGCTGAGGACCGTTCGCCGTCGCGACGAACACGGTGAACTCGTCCGCCGCGAGCCCGTCCGGCGCGATCGGGGTGCGCACCTCGGCGATCACCTCGTTCGTCGAGGGATCGATGCGCTGGACGACGCCGAAGTCCGTGCACGAGACCCACAGGCTCCCGGCGGTCTCGATCATGATCTGCGGCCCGGCCTGCGTCTCGATCTCCGCCAGGACCTCGCCGGTCGCCGGGTCCAGACGCGTGATCGTCGAGTCGAGGTAGTTCGAGACCCACACGCTGTCGAACGCGAACGCGACGAACCGCGGGATGAGCCCGACGTCGTAAGTCTCGGTCATCCGGTTGCGCCCGGGATCGATTCGCGCAACGACGCCGTCGTCCTCGCAGACGACCCACACGGCGTCGTCGCCGATCGCGAGGCCCTCGGGCGCCGCGCACGTGTCGATCGTCGCCACCACCTCGTTCGTCGCGGGGTCGATCCGCGAGACCGTGTCCTCCTCGGAGTTCGAGACCCACACGCCGCCCTCGCCGACCGCGACCTCGAGCGGTACGGCGCCCACCGGGATCGTCGCGACGACCTCGTTCGAGGCGGGATCGATCCGGTACACGGAGGGCGTCCCGCCGGAACGAAACTCGGAGGCCACGACCCAGATCGAGCCCTCCCCCGCGGCGACGCCGATCGGTTCGGCGCCCACCGGGATCTCGGCCTCGACGAGGTCGACCGGGCCGAGGGTCGACGAGGGGGCCGGGGACGGCGCCGTCGAACCCGTCGCCCCGGACGCCGTGGGGCCGGACGCGGTGGGGCCGGAGCCCACGACGGGGTCGTCACCCGCGCACGCGCCGAGCGCGAGGGCGCACGCGAGCGCCAGCGCCGAGCTCCGGGCTCCCCTCCCCATCGTCATGCGATACGCGCTCGGACCCCCGCGCGGACGACGGGCGTTCCCGAAGGGCAGGAAACCGCAAACCCTGGTGGCCGTCGCCATCCGGCCGAGGGGCACCCCGCCGTGGAGGCCTTCGGCTCGGGTCGAGAGGGTGCGCTGGTCCTACGGTCGCCTGAGAGGTGAGGCGGGTGCCCGAGCCGAACATGCGCGACTACGAGGCGACGAGGAGGACGTTCCGTCTCGACGTGCCCGAGCGGTTCAACTACGCGCGAGACGTCGTGGACGCTCGCGCGGCGAGGACGCCGGACGCGCTCGCGCTGGTCGCGGCCGGGCCCGACGGCCGCGAGCGCTCGCGGTTCACGTTCTCGGATCTCGCCCACGCGTCGAACCGCGTCGCGAACGCGCTCGCCGCGCACGGGATCGGCAAGGGCGACCGGGTGCTGGTGATGCTGCCGCGCGTCCCCGAGTGGCATCTCGCGCTGCTCGGGTGCATCAAGCTCGGCGCCGTGCCGATGCCCGGGACGCCACTCCTCACGCCGCACGATCTCGAGTACCGGCTCGACCGCTCGGGCGCGATCGCCGCGATCACCGACGCCGCGGGCGCCGCGAAGGTCGACGAAGCGACGGTGGGTTCGGCGCTCAAGACGCCGATCTGCGTCGGGGGTGACGCGCCGTCGACGCACTGGCTCGACTGGGACGAGCTCGTCGCGAGCGGTTCGACGGCCGCGCCCGACGCGACGCCGACGGGGCCGGACGACCCGATGATGCTCTACTTCACCTCCGGCACCACGGGGTTCCCCAAGATGGTGCTCCACACGCAGGCGTCGTACGGCATCGGGCACGAGATCACCGCTCGGTTCTGGATGGACCTGCATCCGGGCGACCTGCACTGGACCGTGTCGGACACGGGGTGGGCGAAGGCGGCGTGGGGACTGCTGTTCGGGCAGTGGCGGCTCGGCGCGGCGATCTTCCTCTGGGACCTGCGCGGCAAGCCCGACTACGACCGGCTGCTCTCGATGATCGGTGAGCACCGCGTCACGACGTTCTGTGCGCCGCCGACCGTGTACCGGTCGGTGGTGCTCGACGACCTTTCGAGGTACGACTGGTCGTCGCTGCGCCACGTCACCTCGGCGGGCGAGCCGCTGAACCCGGAGGTCATGCGCGAGTGGCGCGAGGCGACGGGCACCGACATCCACGACGGCTACGGGCAGACCGAGACGGTCAACCTCGTCGCGAACTACCGCTGCGTGCCGATCCGGCCGGGCTCGATGGGCAAGCCGACGCCGGGGTTCGACGTCGAGATCGTGGACGTCGACGGGCAGCCGCTCGGCGTGGGCGAGGTCGGTCACATCGGCGTCCGCGTCTCGCCCGAGCGGCCTGTCGGCCTGTTCCGCGAGTACTGGCACGACGAGACCGCAACGGCGAACAGCGTCCGCGGCGACTTCTACGACACGGGCGACCTCGCGCGTGGCGACGAGGACGGGTACCTCTGGTTCGTCGGGCGCGCCGACGACATCATCACCTCGAGCGCGTACCGGATCGGCCCGTTCGAGGTGGAGTCGGCGCTCGTCGAGCACCACGCGGTCGCGGAGGCCGCGGTCGTCGGCAAGCCCGACCCCGTGCGCGGGGAGATCGTGAAGGCGTTCGTTGCGCTGAAGCAGGGCTACGAGCCCAGCGCCGCCCTCGCGCGCGAGCTCCAGGACCACGTGAAGCACCTGACCGCGCCGTACAAGTACCCGCGCGAGATCGAGTTCGTCGAGGAGCTCCCGAAGACCGTGAGCGGCAAGATCCGGCGCGTCGAGCTCCGCGAGCGCGAGCGCTCGGTCGGCTGAGCCGGGCGGGAAGGGCAGGAAACCGCAAACCGCCGGCTTGCGGACCAACCTATCCTTGGTCGACATGGCCGAACCCGAGCGGGCGCGGACGCTCTTCAAGGAGCTGGCCGACCGCGTCGAGGAGCGCCTCTACGGGGTCCGCGAGCCGCTTCGCCTGGTGATGGTCGGGATCCTCACCGGCAACCACGTCCTCATCGACGACGTGCCGGGCGTCGGCAAGACCACGCTCGTGCGGATGGTCTCCACGCTGATGGGGCTCCGGTTCGCTCGAGTCCAGTTCACGCCCGACCTCATGCCGAGCGACATCACGGGCACCTCGATCCTGAACCTGAAGACGAACGAGTTCGAGTTCCGGGCCGGCCCGTTGTTCACGCAGATCCTGCTCGCCGACGAGATCAACCGGGCGACGCCCAAGACCCAGGCGGCGCTGCTCGAGGCGATGCAGGAACGGCAGGTCACGGTCGACGGGGTGACCCATCCGCTCCCGGTGCCGTTCTTCGTGCTCGCGACCCAGAACCCGATCGAGCTCGAGGGCACCTTCCCGCTCCCGGAGGCGCAGCTCGACCGGTTCCTGATCCGCGTCCGGCTCGGCTACCCCGATGAGCGCGAGGAGGAGCGCATCCTCCAGGGCACGCCCGCGGATCGGACGCTGCCGACCGAACCGCTTCCCGACCTCCCGGCGCTCGACGAGCTTCGCGAGTCGATCGCCGCGATCCGGCTCGAGCACCCCGTGCGCGGCTACATCGTCGCGCTGGCGCGGGCCACGCGCGACCATCCCGAGCTCGCCGTCGGCGCGAGCCCCCGTGCAGTTGAGCAGATGGGCGACGCCGTCCGGGCTCGCGCCCTCCTCGACGGCCGCGACTACGTCCTGCCCGACGACGTGAAGGCGCTGGCGGAACCCGTCTTCGGCCATCGCATCGTGCCGACCACCGACGCGCGCATCCGCGACCGGAGCGCCGACGAGATCCTTCGCGAGGTGCTGCGCTCGGTCCCGGTGCCGACCGAGTCGGCCTGAGGAGGCGCCACGGACACGCCCGAGCGCCGACATGTGGCGCTGCTCGTCGCCGCGGTGGCCGCGCTGCTCGCCATCGCCGTGGGCGAGGTCGCGCTGCTGCTCTGGGCGGGGGGCGTCGGCGCGATCTCGGTAGGGGCGACGTGGTGGGCGCGGACCGCGTGGAACGAGGTCGAGGTCGATGCGGCGTTCGAGCCCGCGCGGGTGTTCGCCGGCGAGGACGTGCACGTCCGCGTCCGCATCGCCAATCGCAAGCGGCTCCCGCTGCCGATCGTGCGCCTCGTCGTCCGGTTCCCCCAGGGGCTGCTGCCCGAAACGCGCCCCGACCCGACCCAGCTCCGCGGCCATCGCCGCCGCCTTTCGCTCCCGGGAGGAAGCGAGGTGACGATGCGGCTCCCGGTCGTCGCCCTCGTCCGGGGCGAGCACTGGCTCGAGGACCTCGAGGTCGAGCTGTCCGACCCATTCGACCTCGCGCGGACGCGTCGGGAGATCACCGTCGAGCGCGCGCTCCTCGTGATGCCCGAGCCGCGGACGGCGGTCCCTCTGCGGATCGTGCGACGCTTGCCGTTCGGCTCGCCGGCCGCGGCGGCACGGCTGTACGAGGATCGCGAGCACTTCGCGGGCGTGCGCGACTACGAGCCCGGCGACCCGATGCATCACGTCCACTGGCGGCTGACCGCGCACGCGGGGCGGCTGCTGACCAAGCGGTACGAGCCGACGCGGTCGGCCGAGGTCCTGTTCGCGGTCGACGTGTCCAACGGCGAGCCGTTCTGGTACTCGGTCGATCCCGACACCGCCGAGGAGTCGATCGGCTGGGTGAGCTACCTCGCGCGCCAGGCGATCCACGCCGGATGGCGGACCGGGCTCATCGCGAACACGCACCTTCGACGCGGGCGAGGCCGGCTCTACGTCCCGCCGGCAAGCACCGTGGGCACCGAGTCGGTGCTGTTCGCCGCCCTCGCGCGCATGCCGAACCAGCCGACGAGCGACCTCGGACCGGTGCTGCGCGAGCACGCGCGCCGGCTCGTCGGGCGGACCGCCGTGATCGTCGTGTCGCCGAACCCCGGCCCCGCGCTCCTCCACGAGCTGCAGGCCCTGCGGCGCCGCGGCTTCGACGTGATCCATCTCGCGCCCGAGACCCAGGTCACGCAGGTGGCGTCGTGATCGCGACCGCCGACCGGGCGCCCGCCGATGCGCGCGAGCTTCGCGCGTGCGCGCTCTGGGCGCTCGCCGAGTCGGCGATCGTCTTTCCGCTCGTCGGAGCGCTGCTCGCCGAGCTCCGCCCGTTCGGCCTGGGCGCCGGCGCGCTCGCGATCCCGTTCCTCGCCGCCTACGTCGGCGGCGCGACGATCGCCTACCGGTTCCGGACCTCGAGCAACCTCGGGGCCGGCGCCGCCGTGGCGGCCGTGCTCGCCGGCCTGGTGGTCGGCCGAGGGTCGTTCGTCGCGACGGCGGTCGCGGTCGTGCTCTGCCTGCTAGTGGCCCTGCGCGTCGTCACGCTCGCGCTCCGCGACTGGCGCTCGCCCGTGCAGTCCGAGCTCGTGTGGGGTGCGGCAGCGCTCGGCGTCGAGGCGCTGTTCGCCGGCCTGCTGCCGGCTCCGCGCCTGCTCCTCGTCGCCTTCGTGCCGCTGTTCTTCGCCGCAGGACTCGCGAGCCGCGCCGCCACGATCTGGTCGATCGGCGAGGGCGGCGAGCTCGACGAGGCCGCCGGTCGCGGGTGGATCGGGCGGGCGCTGGTCGCGGCCGGCGGGCTCGCGTGCGCGATGGCCGTCGCCGTCCTGGTCGGGGTCCGCGGGGGCCTGTTCGAGCTGCTGGGACGGCTCGTCCGCCCGGTCGCGGCGGTGATCGGCGCTGCGGTGATGTGGGTGATCCTCCAGGTCGCGCGGCCGCTGTTCTGGCTGGCGGACCGGCTCGGAATCGACCCGGAGCGCGTCCGCGAGTTCCTGGAACGCCTTCGGGCGAGCGTGGCCGGCGCGCGCGGGCCGGTCGCCGCGCATCCGCCGGCTCCGGCGCCGTGGGCCCGGCTTGCGGGCCTGCTCGTCTTTCTCGTGATCTCGTACGCCATGTACCGCCTGCTGCGTCGCCTTCGCGGCGACGTGACGACCGAGACCGCCGAGACCACGCCGCCGCCGCGCGCCCCGGAGCCCCAAGCCGTCGAGAAGCTTCCCCGCGGGGTCCGCCCTCGCCTGCGACGAGAGCTCCCCGCCGACTCGGTCCGCCGATGGTACGCGGAGGCGCTCATCGCGCTTCGGCGGCACGAGCTCGAGAAGGCGCCGGCGATCACGCCCGCCGAGTTCGTCCCCGAGGTCGCGAACGCCTTCCCGGACGGCGCCGAGGACTTCCGCGCGCTCACGAACGCCTACGAGGACGTTCGCTACGGGAACATCCGTCTGGATCGCGCACGCCTGCGCGACCTCGAGCGGAGACAGCATCGACTCATCGAGACCCTTCGGTCCTCTCGAGGTTGGCCCGTCGCACCGAGCGGGTAGGATCTCGGCCTCATGGACGAGCCCGCAATCGTCGTCGACGGCCTGAAGAAACACTTCGGCAAGGTGAAGGCGGTCGACGGCGTCGACCTGCAGGTCCGCCCGAGCACCGTCTTCGGCCTCCTCGGCCCGAACGGAGCGGGCAAGACCACGACCGTCAGGATCCTCACGACGCTGCTCAGCCCCGACGCGGGTCGGGCCACCGTGGCGGGGTACGACGTGGTCAAGGACGCGGAGAAGCTGCGCCACGTGATCGGCCTGGCCGGCCAGTCGGCCGCCGTCGACGAGAACCTCACGGGCCTCGAGAACCTCGAGATGGTCGGCCGCCTCTATCACGTGCCGGTGGCCGAGGCGCGTCGCCGCGCGGAGATGGTGATGGAGCGCTTCGAGCTCAGCGACGCGGCGCACCGAACCGCGAAGACCTACTCGGGCGGCATGCGCCGGCGCCTGGACCTCGGCGCGAGCCTCGTCGGGAAGCCGCAGGTGCTGTTCCTGGACGAGCCGACGACCGGGCTCGACCCGCGCAGCCGGCTGGAGATGTGGGACATCATCCGCGAGCTCGTCGCCGACGGCACCACCCTCATGCTGACCACGCAGTACCTCGAGGAGGCCGACCGGCTCGCGGACTCGATCGCCGTGATCGACGGCGGGCACGTGATCGCCGAGGGGACGGCGGACGAGCTGAAGCTCCGGGTCGGCGGCGAGGTGCTCGCGATCCGCGTCGCCGATCGCGATCAGATCGGCGCGGCCGCGGGCGCCGTGCTCGGGCTCGGGCCGGGGGGCGGCAACGTCGACAAGAACGCGGGCGAGATCACCGTCCCGGTGGGCAGCGACGGGACCGAGATCCTCACCGAGGCCGTCCGGCGGCTCGACGACGCGAAGATCCGGCTCGCCGACATCGGACTTCGGCGGCCGTCGCTCGACGACGTGTTCCTCGCGCTGACCGGCCACGCGGCCGAGGGCGCGGAGGAGGGCGGGGCGGCGGCCAACGGCGGCCGCAAGCGGCGGCGCCGGAAGGAGCGCACATGAGCATCACCACGACCGCAGGGCGTACGCGACCGATGGGTCGGATCCAGATGGCCGTGTCGGACGGGTGGGTCCTCACCCGTCGAAACCTCATGACCTACATTCGCAAGCCCGACCTACTGGTGTTCTCCACGATCCAACCGGTCATGTTCGTGCTGCTGTTCGTCTACGTGTTCGGGGGAGCCATCGGACAGGCCCTTCCCCCGACGATCCCCTACGTCGACTTCCTCATGCCCGGGATCTTCGTGCAGACGGCGATCTTCGCCGCCCTGCAGACCGGGGTCGGCCTCGCCGAGGACCTCCAGAAGGGCCTGATCGACCGGTTCAAGTCGCTGCCGATGGCCCGCTCGGCCGTCCTCGCCGGCCGGACGGCGGCGGACACGGTCTCCATCACCGTCCAGATCTTCCTGATGCTGGTGGTCGCGGTGCTGATCGGCTTCCGCCTTCACGAGGGGCTGATGGAGGCACTGCTCGGGTTCGGTCTCGCGATCGCCGTGGGGTACACCTTCACCTGGGTGGCCGCCTTCGCCGGCCTGTCGCTGAAGACGGTCGAAGCCGTCCAGGCCGCCATGTTCACCATCGTGTTCCCGGTCGTGTTCGTGAGCACGGTCTTCGTGCCCCTCAGCTCGCTCCCGGACTGGCTCCAGCCCATCGCCGCCGCGAACCCCGTCTCCATCTGGGTCGACACGTTCCGCGTGCTCACCCTCGGCGACGCCTACGTGGCGTGGGCCGCCTCGCAGCTTCACCACCTTCCGTCGCTCGGCACGCTCTTCGCGCTGTCGACGGCCTGGTTCATCGGGATCCTCGCCGTCTTCGTGCCCCTCGGGGTTCGGGTCTACCGGCGCACCTGAGCCGCTCGAACCCGAGAAGTTCCTGCTCAGGCCCCGCCCGAATCTGCCGATATCTCCTGTCGGGAGGAGGGCGAACCATGCAGGCACCCACGGCACCGAGCGGCCCGCCGGCGCAAGAGCCGGACGAGCGGGCGTGCCCGAGCTGCGGGGCCGCCAACGGGCGCATCGCCGCCTTCTGCTGGCAGTGCTACCGGCCCTTCGGGGCCGCCGCACCGGCCGCCGGGTCCGCCGCCGGGTCGGTGGGATCGCCGCCCGGCGTCGCCTACCAGGGACCTCGCTACCCGGGTCCCCAGGGCTCCGTGCAGGGCAACGGGCTCCAGGGGGCCGTCTACGGGCCTCCGCCCCTCACCACTCCGTACGCGCAGCCCCGGCGAAGCCTGGGGACGATGGCGGTGGTCGTGCTCGTCTCCCTCGCGGCGGTCGCGGGCGTCTGGTTCTTCATGCACCGCGGCACGAGCGTCGAGCTCCCGCAGAGCTTCGGCGGCCTCACCCAGATCAACAACCCGCAGGTCGAATCGGCCCTGGACATGTTCCGTTCCCAGGCCGAGAACGAGGGCATCTCGGCCGACATGGGCATCTACGGGCAGGCCGGGACCCCGACCGTGGCCCTCGCGTGGGTCGCCGACGCCGGCGTGTCGGACGCCGATGCGGCCTTCACGGAGTTCGCGGGCGGCTTCAACGACGGCCTCGCCACCGGGTCGCTGGACACCTCTCGCCGGACGACCGAGACGATCGACGGCGTCCAGTACCTGTGCGCCCCCGTCTCGGGCACGCCCGCGTCCAACGTCTGTCTATGGCAGAAGGACGGCATCTACTGGATCCTGTTCGACCTGTCGGGCGGCAGCATGAACGCCACGCAGGACCTCGCCGTCGCCGCCTACGGCGCCCCCGCCTGACCTCCTCGGGAACATCGCCCCCGCACGACCGGTTGTCTCCTCGCATCGCTAGAGTGATTGCTTCGTCCGGCTGAGGAGGCTCCGTGGCGGTGCTGGGATTCGAGGGCGACAACGCCCGCGAGAAGGTCACCGTGCTTCTGACCATGTGCTTCGCGCTCGCCATGGTCATGCTCGACAACACGGTCGTGAACGTCGCGCTGCCGACGATCAGCCGGCAGCTGGAGGCGGGCGTCACCGACCTGCAGTGGATCGTCGACGGGTACGTGCTCGCGCTGGCGTCGCTCCTGCTGACCGGCGGGATCCTCGGCGATCGCTACGGGCGGAAGAAGACGTTCCTCGCCGGCCTCGCGATCTTCACCACCGCCTCGTTCCTGTGCGGGATCTCCCAGACCACGCTCGAGCTGATCCTCGCCCGCGCGTTGCAGGGCGTCGGAGCAGCCCTGCTGTTGCCGGGCACGCTCTCGATCATCACCGTCACGTTCCCGCCGTACGAGCGCGCGCGCGCCATCGGGTTGTGGGCGGGCATGTCGGGTCTCGCGCTGGCGCTCGGGCCGACCGTGGGCGGCCTCATGGTGGAGCACCTCGGGTGGGAGTCCGTCTTCTTCCTGAACGTGCCGATCGGGATCATCGCCTTCTTCGTCGCCACCCGGACCGTGACGGAGTCGGTCTCGGAGCAGCAACGCAGCCTGGACATCCCGGGGCTGATCCTCGGCACCTCGGCGCTGTTCCTCGTCACCTACGGGTTGATCGAGGCGAACCAGAAGGGCTGGAGCGACCCGGCCATCGTCGGATCGCTCGTCGCGTCGGGCGTGCTCCTCGTCGCGCTCCTCGCCTGGGAGCTGCGAACGCCGAAGGCCATGATGCCCCTGCGCTTCTTCCGGATCCCCGCGTTCTCCGCCGGCAACACCGTCGCGTTCAGCGTGTCGCTCGGCATGTTCGCAACGTTCTTCTTCCTGAGCCTGTACATGCAGACGATCCGTGGCTACTCGGCGTTCGAGGCCGGCGTGCGCTTCCTGCCGATGACCGTGACGATCATCCTCACCGCGCCGAACGCGGGCCGCTACGCGCAGAAGCACGGCTCCCGCATCCCGATGACCTACGGGCTGATCCTGGCCGGCGGCGGGCTCCTGATCCTGTCGCGGCTGTCGGTGGACACCCCCTACCTGTGGATGGTGCCCGTCTTCATCATCATGGGCCACGGCATGGGCGCGACGATGGCGCCGATGACCGCCGCCGTGATGAACTCCGTCGGGCCCGAGCGCGCGGGACTCGGCTCCGCGATGACGAACACGTCGCGCGAGGTCGGCGGCGTCTTCGGGATCGCCCTGCTCGGCACGATCCTGACGACTCGGCTCCGCGACACGTTCGAGCCGGCGCTGGCCTCGATGGGGCTTGCGCCGCAGCAGCAGGCCGCGGTCGCCCAGTCCGCCGCGCGCGGGGTCCTGGACCCGACGCTCCTTTCGAACCTCTCACCAGGGCAGCGAGCAGCGGTGGCGGACGCGTTTCGCGCGTCCTTCATGAGCGGCTTCCGGGTCTCGCTAATCGTCGGCGGGCTCGTGCTCCTGCTCGCCGCGCTCGTCGCCAACCGCTTCATCCCCGGCCGCGAGCACGCGCCGGTTCGGTCCGTCGAGCGCATCGGCGAAGCCGCTCCGGCGATGGAGGGCTAAGCTCTGGCGGGGGCCGAGGAGGCGAACGCGATGCCGGAGAAGGACCAGGACGTCATCGACCGGATCGAGCAGCTCGCGCACGAGGAGCACACGCTTTTCGAGAAGGAGTCCGAGGGTCAGGCCTCGACGCGCGAGCGGGAGCGCCTGAAGGAGATCGAGGTCCAGCTCGACCAGTGCTACGACCTGCTCCGCCAGCGGCGCGCCCGGCGAGCAGCCGGTCTCGATCCCGACGGGGCGGTCGTCCGCGACGAGTCCACGGTCGAGGGCTACCTCTCCTAGCGCCGTGCCGTCGGACGAGCGGCGAGTCGGCGCGGTCGAGATCGTTTCGCTGCTTGACGGGATCATCGTCGGCGACACCGCCGCGGAGGGCTTCCCCGGCGCCGCGCCCGAGATCTGGACCGAGGCGCGCGACCGCTACCCGGAGGTGTTCGAGCAGGACCGCTGGCGGCTGCACGTTCGCGCCACGCTCCTTCGCTCGATGGGGCACACCGTGCTCGTGGACACGGGCGTCGGTCCCGAGTCGGCGCCCGCGTTCGCCTGGTCGACGATCCGCGGTCGACTCCCGGTGGAGCTCGCCGCGGCGGGCGTTGAGCCGGGCGACGTCGAGACCGTCGTGATCACCCACGTGCACGACGACCACCTCGGCTGGAACGTCGCCGAGAACACCGCGGAGCCGTTGTTCGCGAACGCGCGCTACCTCGTGCACCGCGCGGACTGGGAGCTCATGGCCTCGGCCGACGACGAGGAGGACCGGGAGATCTTCGACGCCGTGCTCGCGCCGCTCGAGCGGTCGGGCGTGCTCGAGATCTCCGGTGACCGCACGGCGCTCACCGACGAGCTCACCCTCGTGCACGCGCCGGGGCACACCCCCGGCCACCAGGTCGTGCTGATCGACTCGGGACCGGAGCGGGCGATCGTGACGGGCGACCTGGTGAACCACCCCGTGATGCTGCTGCAGCCCGGCGTGAACGGGGTCACGGACTTCGAGCCCGAGCGCGCCCTCGCGACCCGGCTCGCGTACCTCGAGCGGATCGAACGCGAGAACCGGTTGGCGTTCCCGACGCACTTCCCGGAGGCCGCCGGGCGCTTCGCGCGCGACGGCGACCGCTGGAGCTGGGTGCCCGACTAGCGCGCCCTACGCCCGGACCGCGCGGTGCAGGACGATCGGCGCGGCGAACCCTCGCAGCTCCACCTTCCCGATGCGTCGGTCATTCCGCCGGACGGGCGTCGTCGACGAAGTGCAGCGGCTTGTGGGTTCCGTCACAGAACGGCTTGTTGCCCGAGTGCCCGCATCGGCAGAGCGCCTGGCGGTTGCGCACCTCGTAGGCGCGTCCGTCCTCGGAGACCACCGGGATGCCGCCGCGAACCCAGTACGAGGCGTTCGGCTCCACGCCGATCGAGGGCTCGAAGCTCGGCTCGATCGTCCGCTCGGGATCCGCGGCGTCGGCGAACGCGAGCCGGCCGCTCGGACACTTGTGCACCATGCCGGTGAACTCCTCGCGCGCCTCGGGATCACCCGATTCCTCGGCGAGATCCCACACGTTCGTGCGGAGGTTGGTGCAGAACCCGGCGTGGGTGCAGAGCGACCCGTCGTCGTACAGCACGACCCCGTCTCCCTCCCACGGCTCGCGCCGAGCCGCGATCGGGCCGCGGTCGGCGGTCTCGGTGCCGTCGAACCCGGTCGTTTCGCAGGCGCCGTCGCAGAACGGCCGGGTCGCCGACGCGCCGCAGCGGCAGAGGTCGTAGATCGGCCCCGTCGGGAAGTCCGGCCCCTCGTCCCAGCTGGTGGGCTCGCCGCGCTCGGTCTTGACGATCGCCGTCCGCAGCAGCCGGACCCCGCCCTCTACGCGGTAGGGGCCGTTCGCTCGGACGACGATCCGCACCTCGTCCATGAGCCGCGAGTCTACCTAGGGACGCAGGAACGCTCGATCGAACGAGAGCGCCTTCCAGGGCCGGCGCCCTCCGGCGAGCAGCTTGCCGGTCGCGGCCGCGCGCCATCTCCCCGCCCGCCCGTACCCGACGAGGACCAGGGCCGCGGGATCCGCACGGATCGTGCAGTCGGCGTCGCCGTCCGGACCCTCGACGAACGCCTTCCCGTCGTCGATCCGTACCCGAAGCCGGGGCCCGCCGCGAACCAGCACCCGGTAGGTGACGCGGCGCCCGCTCGTCGCGCGTGGGTCGACGTATCGCGGCGCGAGCGAGAACGAGGCCCGAAGGATCGTGCGGGCGTCCTCGGACGAGATCGGCCACGAAGCGCCGAGCGAGCAGGCCGCGTCGTACCCGTGCACCAGCACCTCGGCGAGCGCGATCCCAGTGCCGGTCGCGACGTCGAGCTCGAGGCCCGAGTACCAGGGATACGAGTCCGTCCCCAGCCGGCCCCGCGTGGTCTCGACGAACGCGACCACGCTCGCCCCGATCAGCTCCACCTGGGTCGCGAAGGGCACGTCCCGCGACTCCGCGATCTGGCGGTCGCTGTTCGCCGCGATGTCCGCGATCTCACCCTCGGGCATCGCGGTGCCGGCGAGGTAGCCGGCGAACAGGGCGGTGCGCGCGGCGACGTGCGCGGTCAGCTCGCCGAGCGTCCACCGCAACCCGCGCGTCGGCGCCGTCGGGTCCTCGACACAGCGCAGGAGCTCGACGAGCCGACGCCCGGCGCGCCCGTAGGCCTCGGCGGCCGGCGCGAGCTCGATCCGAAGGTCGGCGACCGACGCCGACATCACCGATCTCGGGCGTGCCAGGCGGCGAGGAGCTCGGCCTCCCGCTCGGCCGAGAGCCCCACGTTCTCGCGCAGCGGCACCGAGCCCCGCGACCGATCCCACTCCCAGCAGTCGCGGAAGCTGTCCGCGACCGGCCGGACCTCGAGCCCGGCCGCGAGCGCCCGCGACGCGTCGAAGCGCGAGAACGCGATCTCCTGCGGCGGCACCCACCACGGGAACGCCTCCCACTCGTAGAGCCCGAGCTCGAGCAGGAAGTCCGCGGACGCCCAGGTGAGGTCGGGGTGCGGGTTCCCCACGACGCGCCCGGCCTCCGAGAGCAGGTCGCCCATCCGGTAGGGCTCCTGCGGCGCGCACAGGTTGTAGACGCCGCCCTGCCCTCGCGGGGCGAGCGTGAGCGCGAACCACGCGATGTCTCGGGCGTCGATCAGTTGCACCGGAAAGTCCGGCCGCTCCGGCGCGAGCATCTCGCCGCCGTGCTCGACGCGGCGGAGCCAGTACGGCATCCGATCGATGGTGTCGTAGGGCCCGCAGATGAACCCCGGTCGAAGGATCAGCGCCCGGTCGCCGTAGACGCGCTGCACCTCGCGCTCCGCGAGCACCTTCAGCGGCCCGTAGGTCTCGTCGGTGACCTCCTCGACCGTGGGGTCAGGCGTGGTCGCGACCGGCCCGGACTCGTCCTGGCCCGTCGTCGTGGCGTCGCCGTAGGCGGACAGGCTCGAGACGAACGTGTAATGCGGGGTGGCGTCGCGCAGCACCTCCGCGGACCGGCGAGCGATGCGCGGCAGATAGCACGCGGGGTCGAACACCTCGTCCCACGTTCGGCCGGCAAGGCCCGAGAGGTCGCCGTCGCGATCGCCGCGAACCTTCTCGACGTCGGGGAAGAGCTCGGGGTTCGTCGTCCCGCGGTTGAAGAGCGTCACCTCGTGACCGGCGGCCCGAGCCTTCTCGACGTAGGCGCGGCCGACGAACCGTGTTCCACCGAGCACCAGGATCCGCATCGTGGCCGAACCCTACCCCCGGAGGCGGGGTCCGATTCCTGCCGACCGTCTGACGCCGACTCGGGCTCGGCCTCCTGCATGCGCCCACCGCCAGCGGCGCGGTCCCAGGGCTCAGATCTCTACGAGGTCGTGCGCCTCTTGCATTGTCGGGAACGACGGCACGTGAACGGCCCGTCCACGCCGCATCGCGTCGATGGCCTTTCGCGACGCGAACGCGCCGAGGCGGCGGTACGCGTCGAACCGCTCGACCGAGTAGAGCTGATCTGCCGTCCCGTGGTTCGGGAACCGTGGATCCTTGTCCATATACGCCAGAACGTCCTGCGGCGCTCGCGTCGTCACTCCGGCCTTGACGACGACGAGGCGTCCCGGCGCCCCCTTCCCGTCGCTTCCAGCCCTGTCGCCCTCGAACCAGATTCGCCCGACGACATGGTCCGTCTTCACGAAGGGGGACTCGTCCTTTCCGTCGGGCGCCATCGCCTGGAGGTCGATCTCGATCTCGACGTCCAACTCGCTCTGGGCGATCGCGATCGCCTCACCGAGCGTGTGGAACGTGTTGACGGCGTCACCACTCGCGTCGAAGCAGTAGATGTTTCGGCACCCGCGGCGGAGAAGCTCGACAAGCCCCAGGTTCTCGTAGTGCCCGCCGTCGGTGACATAGACGTAGTCGCTTCGATAGCTGTTCGCGCCGACCAGCTCACGGAGCAGATAGGCCAGGCTGACCCGACGGTGCACGGGCCGCCCGCCATCGAGCTCGCGCCGGACGGCGCGCGGGTTAGGGAGCCATACCCCGAGCCGGACGTTTGCCATCGCGAGGAGGAACGTCGCCCACCAGCGGCTGTGCTTGCCCATCGACGGCGACACTGCGGCTCCCGACATCGCCACGGCGGCCGGCACCGTGATGTCGCGATCGAACGCATCGTTGGCGGCGCCCTGATACACGGCCATGGGAATCGAGCCGAGGAGCCGCCCCGCGAACAGCTCGGACGCGCTGAAGTTGAAGGGGACGCACCGTCGCCCGAACGGGGCTGCACCATAGTCGTTCACGTTGGCCGCCGCGCAGACGATCAGTTCGGGTTTACCCCGGAGGCCGGACTCCCCGCTGAACGGGATGGGCTCGGCGTAGGGGGGTTCCGTTGCGACCAGACCCTCGGCGGTCACGGACCGTCGGAGGATGAAGGCCGAGCTGAGCCGGCGCTTGTACGCGGGGTGAAGCGACCACCGCGTGAGATCCCCGTAGCCGTAGGCGAGGACGGCGATGATGAACGCGATGGTCAGGGTGATGAGCGGGGCCGGCGCAGACGCGCGGAAGGTCCCCACGTACGCGAAGGCAACGACGGCGCCGAACGTCAGGAGTGGGCCCAGCAACGCCGCAACGAAACGGAACACCAGGCTGCCGAACTTCTTCCACAGTCCCTTCGGGATGTCGATGGTGCTGACGGCACTCGCCTCGACGACCGAATCCTCCGCAGGCTTGCCGTTTCGGCCGAACCCGAGGCCCGACACCCCGAGCACCGTGGCCACGCCGAGCAGCACGGACGACCATGCCGTCGCAAGCGAGACAAGGGTCTGCGTGACGGTATCGAAGACGAGGATGTTGCCCTGCGTGCGCCCGATCCACGCCAGGACGAGCGGGAGGACGAATACGAGGCCGGCTCCGAGGATTGTCAGGTTCAACGCTCGAAGCGACCACGCCTCCAGGAAACGGGCCTTCCCTTCCCGCGGCCGAACCACCAGGTCGACGAATCCGAGCGTCAACGCCAGCCCCCCGAGCGCGACCAAGGACCATATCGCCCAACTCGGCGCGGCGTATTCGCAGGTTCGGGGCTCCGCACACCCGTTCGCCGCAGTGAGGAGGAACGGGCGGAGCACCGCCACCCCTGTCAGGTAGGAGATCACGAACAAGAGACTCGTCAGGATGACCAGGTTCAGCAGCAGCCCGCGCAGAACACGCCACAGGACGTTCCACATGCCCGAGAGGCCGGGCGCGATGTAGTTCGTTCGGTTACGCAGGTGCTCTTCTTCCGGAGATCCCGGTGCGAACGGTCGTCGCTCGCCGGGATTGTCGCCGTAGGGTGGTGGGAGGAGGTCGCGAGGCGTCCCGCTTTGGAGGACCGTCCATGCGGCAGCGATGTAGGACCCGCCGGAGACCGCCGCGAGAAGGTCGGCCCGCTCGAGCTCGCCCGTCCGGTCGAGCTCCTGCAACGCGCCAAGACAGAACGCCGCCGACCGGATGCCGCCGCCCGAACAACACACACCAAGCTCCAGACGAGGCGCCGCGGGCGCCGGCGCCTGAACGACCGGTTCCTGGCGCTTGGCGAGGAGGAAGGCCGCGAGACGGGCCATGAACGGTGGGTCGTCGGCGCGACTCCCGGTGACGGGGACCAAGACGGTAGACGCCGATGAATCGGGCATCTTCGAGTCGGAGCTCGACGTCTCCTTCACGGGCCCCGAGGGTAGGGCGGCGCCTTGGATCGGTCAGGTCGGCAGTTCGGGCTACGAAGGACTCCTCGCAAACCGCCCGACGTTTCGATGACGTCTGCCCGCGTCGTGGCCGTCAATCCGGCGTCCGCGGAACGCCGACGACGAGGTTCGCCAAACCACCCAGGACGAGCCCGAGCGCGGCGCCGCCGAGGACGTCGAGCGGCGCGTGGGCCCCGAGGTAGATCCGGGCGAACGACACGAGCGCCACGACGAACCAGGGAAGCGCTCGCCACCAGCCACGGAGATACGGCGTCACGACCCACGCGAGGCCCGTGACCAGCACGACGTGCCCGGAGACGAAGGCCGCCCCTCGGACCGGGGTGTCGCCGCGAACGATCGCGTCGGCGATCGTCGACCCCGGGCGGGCTCTCTGCACGACCTTCCAGACGAGCCGCTCCCCGACGAGCTTGCCGACCGTCACGATCAGGGCCGCGATCGCCAGCCGCCATCGGCGCAGGACGCACGCGACGACGACGACGATCGGCCCGATGGCGAGCACACCCAGGAGCTGCACGCGTTGCATCGGCGCCGACAACGGCTCGGGCAGCCCGTTGATCGCCCGGAAGACCCGGACCTCGAGACCGGTCGTGGTCCCGTGGCGGGCGGCGAAACCGCAGATCACCAGCGTGGCAAGCCCGGCGGCGACCGCGAGGCCGTCCGCCCGTCGACGCACGAATCCCGACCCCGCGTCCACGGCCGCAACCCTAGTTCGAG
>CAVQUN010000002.1:0-326940 GCA_963716935.1 uncultured Actinomycetes bacterium
GTGTGGAACTCGTTTCGCCCGTTCCTGGTGTACGCAGAAGGAGCCTTGTCCGCGGACCGAGAGGGGTGGGTAGCGCAGGCACTATGAATGTCGCTGGAGATCCATCGCCGCTGTCGGAGGCTTCACACGCCCCGAGGAAGTAACGCGGCCACTAGGCGCCGAATCGCGGAGTAGGCTCCAGCCAAGGAGTCGATCCTCATGCCGAACCGGATTGCTCGCGCTGCCGCCGCGCTGTCTCTCGCGCTGACCGCAGTCCTGATCCTCCGGATCATCGCCATCGGTAAGCCGGGTGTCTTCGTCATCCTGATCCCGGCCCTAACGGGCGCTCTTCTCGGCATCTGGAGACGCGGACGAGTTGCGCTTATCGCGTCGGCCCTACTCACAGCGGCTACCGCTTCGGTGCTTCTGATTGGAGGTATCGGGCTCCTCTATGCGCCCTCGATCGTGATGTTCGTATGGGCGACGATCTCGTCGGAGGTTCCGAAGGCCGCTCGCGGCACGACCGATCAGTAAGTCCGCGCCCCAGCGCGTGAGGTTCCCTTCCGCCTGGTGTAGGCATAAGGAGCATTGTCGGCGGATCGAAAGGGCTCGCGAAGATCTTCAGCGGTATCGTCCACCAGGGTGGCGGATTGGCGCCATGACCTCCTCGTTGTCAACCCCGCCGGCGGCTGGCCACGTCCCCGACATCGCCGTGGTGAACGAGGCGATGTCGGGGACCGCCGTCTCGCGTCAGTCCTCAGTTCCCCTCTGCGGCCTTGAGCTGCTTGGCGAGCTCGTCGGCGCTCGCGTCGATCTCCTTGGAGATGTAGCGGTTCTGCGCCTTGATGCTCGCAGCCACCTGGTCGGCCATGTTCGTCGCATAGAGCACGATCAGCCCGGCCTGGCCCTTGTCCAGCACTTCGCCGAGCTGCTTGAGGTCGTCGTCCTTCATGCCACCCTTGATGTGTCCGGTGACGGCTCCGATCCCCGCACCCACCGCGGCTCCCACGCCCAGGCCGATCCCCGGCAAGATCGCGGCCAACGCGCCGATGGCGAGACCTTTCCAGGCGCCGGAACGTGTCGGCTGCTCGTGCTTGTCGACGACCTTGACCTTGCCGTCGGCCCCGCGCTCGAGGACCGCAGCGTCGAAATCGTGGCCGACGCCGGCGTTGTAGTACAACGCCTTCACGGCCTCGTAGTCGACCTCGGCGTCCGAAACGCTGTCGTAGGACGCTCCGAGGACAATCAACGTGTCCTTCTCACTCATCCCAGCTCCCCTTTCTGTCGGCGTCGATCACGCCGAATCCGATCCCGGCCCCCGAACGAGGGTCTCACCGAAGGATAGGCCGCGGTCCGTCCTCTGTCAGGGGAGCCAAGGGACCCCTGGAACGCATGAACCTCCAGCCGTCCGCCCGATCCCGACGAGCGTCCACGGTTGCGGTGTTCGTCCTGCCGTTCCGCATATGCTGAATGCTTGAGCACCGACGATCCGACTGGACGGCGCAAACGCCTCAACCTACGCACCGCTCGCATGGAAGCGTTCAGCGACGGCGTCTTCGCCATCGCAATCACTCTCCTGGTGCTCGATCTGGTGGTGCCGTCGGTGACCGATGGCGGCGTCGGTCGCCGATTGATCGACCAGTGGCCGACGTACCTCGCGTACCTCGTGAGCTTCGCGTCGATCGGCGCTGCGTGGTTCAGCCACTCGACGATCACCGAGTACCTCGACCGGGCTGATTCCGTCCTCCTCCGTCTGAACCTGCTGCTGCTCCTGTTCGTCTCGGTCTTACCGTTCCCGACCCGGATGCTCGGCGAATACCTGCGGGAGACTGGAGCCGAGCGGATCGCCGTCACTGTGTATGGGTTGAACCTGCTCGCCATCTCGGGTCAGACGAGTGTCCTCTGGCACTACGCGGTCTCGGAACGACTGATCAAGGGCGATCTCGCGGACGATGACGCCCGGGCGATCACCTCGAAGCTCAACCCGAGCCTTGCCTTTTACGCCGTGACCATCGCGATCGGCTTGCTCGTTCCGGTAGCAGCTGTTGTGCTCTACTTCGCCATCGCGCTTTATCTCTTGATCCCGTTCCGCGCCATCGCCCGCCAGTTCCGTCGTCGACCAGCCGGGTAACAGGCCTGCGCAACACCGAACCCGTCCGGAAGCTCCGCCGACACATGCCGCTCATCTCGGCGAGGGGATTCGATGCGTCGATGTTCCTGGCTCGGACCATTCCTCCGGGACATGCGACAGGTGCCGGCGAAGGCCCCGGCGATGCATCGGTGAGCGAGTGCATCCCGCGAGGACCAGCACTGCCGAGACGGCCGTGACCCAGCAAGTCCGAAGCCTACCGACTGTCCCGCGTGCACCGAGCTGCCGGGGGAGGCCGAGATGGACACCGCGGAGAGCCCGTTCTCCGCGGTCCCCCAATGACGGTCATCTCACGTGCGATAGCCTGCGGGCCTCATGCGACTGGTCCGCTTCCGCTTCGGCGACCGCATCGCGACCGGCGCCGCCGACTTCGACTCGGAGGTGATTCGCATCCTGCGGGGAACCTTCTTCGAGGATCCGGTCCCCACCGGCGAGGAGGTGCCGATTGACGACGTTCGGCTTCTGGCGCCCGTCCTGCCCTCCAAACTCGTCTGCGTGGGGAAGAACTACCCCGCGCACGCGGCGGAGTTCGGGCTGGAGATGCCCGAGGAGCCGCTGCTGTTCCTGAAGCCCTCGACCGCCGTCATCGGCCCCCACGACCCGATCCGCCTGCTGCCGATCAGCAAGCGCGTGGACTACGAGGGGGAGCTCGCGGTCGTGATCGGCGCCCTCGCCCGCAACGTGCGGAGCGAGGAGGCGCATCGCGTGATCCTCGGCTACACCTGCGCGAACGACGTGACGCTGCGCGACCTCCAGCACGAGAACGACCAGTGGACTCGCGCCAAGGGCTTCGACGGGTCGTGCCCGCTCGGCCCCTGGATCGAGACCGACCTGGACCCGACCGACGTGCGCGTCGAGACCCGCCTGAACGGCGAGGTGCGGCAGGGCGCACAGACGGCGGACATGGCGTTCGGCGTCGCGACGCTCATCGAGTACGTCACGTCGTTCATGACGCTCCTGCCCGGCGACGTCCTCCTCACCGGCACGCCCGAGGGTGTGGGCAAGCTCTCGGCCGGCGACGTCGTCGAGGTCGAGGTCGACGGGATCGGGACGCTGAGCAACCCGGTCGAGCCGTCGCCGTGACCGAGGTCCGCTGCCGGTTCGCCCCGGCGCCGAGCGGCTCCCTGCACGTCGGCAACGTGCGGACGGGCCTGTTCTCGTGGGCGTTCGCGCGGCACAACGCCGGCGCGTTCATCCTGCGGATCGAGGACACCGACGCGAGCCGCGTCACCGAGGAGGCCTTCCACGGCGTCATGGACTCACTTCGCTGGCTCGGCGTCGACTGGGACGAGGGGCCCGACGTGGGCGGCCCGCACGGGCCCTATCGCCAGTCGCAGCGCATGGACGTCTATCGGGAGACGACGGAGCGGCTGCTCGCGCAGGGTGACGCCTACCCCTGCTACTGCACGGAGGAGGAGCTCGAGGAGCGGCGGCGCGCCGCGCTCGCGCGGGGGGCGCCGCCGGGCAACGACCGGTGCCGCGACCTCACCGAGGAGGAGCGTGCCGCGTTCGAGGCCGAGGGACGGTCCCACGCCGTGCGGTTCCGGATGCCCGAGCGCGAATGGGTCACCGACGACCTCGTCAAGGGCGAGGTTCGCTGGGCGGCCGGCCACCTGAAGGACTTCGTGCTGATGCGCTCGGACGGCTCGCCGGTGTTCCTCCTCGCCGTCGCGGTCGACGACTTGCTCATGGGCGTCACGCACGTGATCCGGGGCGACGACCTCCTCGACAGCGCCCCCCGCAACGCGGCCGTGATCGAGGCCCTCGGCGGCACGCCGCCGTCGTACGCCCACGTGCCCCAGGTGAACGGCGCCGACGGCAAGCCGCTGTCCAAGCGCCACGGCTCGACGAGCGTCGAGGCCTTCCGCGAGCAGGGGATCCTGCCCGAGGCGCTCATGAACTACCTCGCGCTGCTCGGGTGGTCCAAGGACGCCGAGACGACCTTCGTCTCGAAGGACGAGCTCGTGGCGTCGTTCGAGCTCGAGCGCGTGTCGAAGAACCCGGCCCGGTTCGACGTCGAGAAGCTCGAGTGGATGAACAACCACTACATCCAGGCGCTCGACGACGACGACCTCGCCGCGCGATGCCTGCACTTCCTGTCGATCGCCGGGCTGTCGCCCGAGCCGGCGCTGCTCCGGCGCGCGATGCCGCTCGTGCGCGAGCGGATGAAGCACCTCACCGAGTGCGTCACCCTTCTTCGCTTCCTGTTCTCCGACGACGTCGCTCCGGATGCGAAGGCGCTCGAGGAGATCGCGAAGACCCCGGCCGGGTATCTCGCCTCGGTCGCGGACGGCCTCGACGGCCTCGAGCCCTGGAGCGCCGAGGCCATCATGGGCCGCCTCGACGAGGTCGCCGCCGCCTCGAGCCTCAACCGGCGCAAGGGGTTCGCGCCCGTCCGGGCCGCGGTCACCGGATCGACGATCTCGCCGCCGCTGCCGGAGTCGCTCGAGCTCCTCGGGCGCGAGCGGACGACCGAGCGCCTGCGCCGGGTCGCGTGAGGCGTCTCGCCGCCGCCGCCGTCGCGCTCGTCGTCCTGCTCGCCGGGTCGCCGGCGAGCACGGGCGAGCCGCCCGACCCCGGCGACGTCAAGCCCGCGATCGTCTGGAAGAAGATCCCCTTCGGTGCCAAGCGCAAGCGCCAGATGGCCGCGTACTCGCTGCGACACTACGGCGAGCGGACCTGGCGGCTCGCCGATCCGCAGGTGATCGTCGAGCACTACACTGCCGGGACCTCGTTCGACTCGGCGTGGAACCACTTCGCCGCGAACGGCCTGCACCTCGGCGAGAAGCCGGGCGTCTGCGCGCACTTCCTGATCGATACCGACGGGACGATCTACCAGCTCGTGAACCTGGGGATCCGATGCCGACACGCCATCGGCATGAACTGGACCGCGATCGGCATCGAGCACGTCGGCACCAACGCCGACGACATCCTCGACGACGCCGACATGATGCGCGCGTCCCTTCGGCTCACCGCGTGGCTGATGCTCCGGTACGGGATCGCCGTCGGGAACGTGATCGGGCACGCCGAGACGCTCGAGAGCCCGTTCCACCACGAGCTCTACGACGACTGGGCGTGCTCGACCCACGCCGATTGGAACCACCAGGAGATGCGCGTCTACCGTAAGCGGTTGCGCAAGCTGGCCGATCGGCTCGGCATCCCCGGCGGCGCCGGCCCGCAGTGGGTGGACAACGGCTGCTGAGGTGGCGGGCGCCTGGTTCGATCCCTCGGACCCGGGCTTCGTCGCGGATCCCTACCCGACGTACGAGCGGCTGCGGGCCGAGTCCCCGGTCCTGTTCCACGAGCCGAGCGGGCTGCGGTTCGTCTCGCGCCGCGCCGACGTCGACGCGACGCTTCGCGACCGGCGGTTCGGCCGCGTGTTCGTCCCGCGCGAGCCGGTCGAGAAGATGCGGCCGTTCAACCTGCTGAACGAGCACTCCCTGTTCGATCGCGAGCCGCCCGAGCACACGCGACTGCGCGGCCTGGTCTCGACCGTCTTCACGCCGCGGCGAGTCGAGGCGCTCCGGCCCCTCGTGCGCTCGATGGCGGAGGAGCTCATTCGCGCCGGGCTCACCGACCTCGTCGCCGACCTCGCCGAGCCGATCCCGGTCGCGGTGATCGCCGAGCTCCTCGGCGTCCCCGAGCCCGACCGGCACCGGCTGCGGCCGTGGTCGCGGGCGATCGTCGCGCTGTACGAGCTCGAGCACGACGAGCGGGCGGCCGGCGCGGCCGTCCGTGCGAGCGCGGAGTTCCGGGAGTACCTGCTCGCGCTCGCGGACGGCCGGCGCGACGCCGTCGATGGCGACCTGTTGAGCGGGCTCGTGCGCGTCGGCCTGTCCGACGACGAGCTCGTCGCGACGTGCGTGCTCCTGCTCAACGCCGGGCACGAGGCCACCGTGAACACGCTCGGCAACGGCGTCGTCGCGCTGCTCGAGCATCGAGAGCAATGGAATCGGCTGCGCGACGACCCGGCCCTCGTGCCGTCGGCGGTCGAAGAGCTGCTGCGCTTCGACACGCCGCTGCAGCTGTTCCAGCGAACGGCGCTCGTCGACGCCGAGATCGCCGGGACGAAGGTCGCCGCCGGAGAGCGTGTGGCGCTCCTGCTCGGATCGGCGAACCGCGACGCCCACGCCTTCGCGGACCCCAACCGGCTCGACGTCGGCCGCTCGCCGAACCCCCATCTCGGGTTCGGCGCCGGGATTCACTTCTGTCTGGGCGCGCCGCTCGCTCGACTCGAGCTGCAGGAGGAGCTGGGGGCGCTGCTCCGGCTCGCCCCCGACATCGAGCTCGACGGCGAGCCAGAGCGCCGGCCCGGACACGTGATCCGAGGGTTCGAGCGGATCCCGGTGTCGGCTCCGCCGCGCTAGCGGTCAGTGCTTGGGCGTCTTCGGCGAGAGGGCGCGGCCAATCAAGCCGATCAGCACGGCTAGCAGGATGGGGAACAGCGCCACCGAGAAGGCGAGGAGGGTCAACAGCACTCCGTCGTTGACGGTCGCGGAGGAGAACGTCGTGCCCTTGGTGAGCGCGTAGACGTTCGCCGCGACGTAGAAGGCGACCGGGATCAGGAACGGCAGCATCACGAGGACGAAGAAGATCGCGATGCCGATCCCGAGCGCGATCACCTTCGAGCCGGGCGGCGTCCGGAAGGCCTGCTCGTCGTCGCGATCTTCGCGTCTCACGTCAGTCCCTCCGCCGAAGCTCGACCACGCCGTCCGTTACGCGGACATCGTACGCGGGCTCGGGGCTCGTCGCCGGGGCGCGCATCACGTGTCCGTTGGAGAGGTCGAACGCGCTCCCGTGCGCGGGACACGTCACCTGGGCGATCGATCCCGAGAACGTGACCCGCCCCCGACTGAGCGGCGCCCCCTGGTGGGTGCACCGGTCGCCGATGGCGAAGAGCCGTTCGCCGTCTCGGACGAGCAGGACGGGCGCATCGTCCACCGTGACCCGCGCCGGTCGCCGGTCCTCGAGCGACGTGAGCTCAACCGTCGGCACCCACTCGTCGTCCGGCATCGATCGATCCCCCTTCGTCACTCTTCGCGCCCGAACGATACGGGATCGGCGCCTTCGATAGGCTTGCCGCTCCGGCGGAAGGGATCGAGGGATGAGGGGCTCGCTGCGGCTCGTGGCCGTCGTCGCCGTTGGGATGCTCGCGCTCGCCGCGTGCGGCGAGAACGACGCCGGAGGGTCGGGGACCCTCGAGGGCGTCGACTGGGAGCTCTCGTCGCTCGCCGGCGCCACCGGTCCGAGCGCGGACACGTCGCCGATCACCGCCCGATTCGACAGGAAGACGCTCTCGGGCAGCGGTGGGTGCAACCAGTACCACGCGACCTACTCGCTCGACGGCGGCGACCTCCAGATCGGCCCCGTCGCCGGGACGCGCATGGCGTGCGACGACCCGACCAACGCCCGCGAGACCGCGTACTTCGCCGCCCTGGAGAAGGTGGCGTCATACCAGGCCGACGGCACGAGCCTCACGCTGCTCGACGGCGACGGCGGCGACCTGCTCACGTATCAGACGGTCGAACCGGCGCCGCTCACCGGCACCGCGTGGACGGGGCTCTTCTTCAACGACGGCGACGCGCTGGTCTCCGCGCTCGCCGACTCGGGCTTCACGGCGACCTTCGCCGACGACGGAACCGTGAGCGGCAGCTCGGGGTGCAACACGTTCTCCGGGTCGTACACGGTCGACGGCGACACGATGTCCTTCGGGCCGCTCGCGTCGACCCAGATGGCGTGCGCCGAGGAGGTCATGACCCAGGAGGCGGCGGTGCTCGGTGCGCTCGACCGCGTGACGAGCTTCGCGATTCAGGGCGACGAGCTCACGCTCCTGGACGACCAGGGGAACGTGCAGGTCTCCTACCGGGCCTGAGCCGGCCGCAGCCCTCGGGTGGAACCCCCCGACTGCCTCCGTTCGTAGAGTCGGGTGAGTGCGCCGAGACGGAGCGACCCGCGGAACCCGAACCCTCGCACTTTCGTTCGCCCTCGGCGCGCTCGCGACCGCCTGTCAGGCCACGACGCCGGAGCCGTCGAGCACGCCCGCTGCCCCCTCGCCCACACCGTCCGCGTCCTCGACCCCGTCGCCCGAGCCGACGGCCTCGAGCTCGACGCCCGCGGCCTTCGATCCCGGCGGCGTCCAGCTCGAGCTCGACAGCCTCGTCGCCGGTCTCGACGACCCGCTGCTGGTGACGGCGGCCGGCGACGGAAGCGACCGCCTGTTCGTGGTCGAGCAGCCCGGCCGGATCCGGATCGTGCGGGACGGAGAGCTCGAGCCGGAGCCGTTCCTCGACATCTCCGACCGCCTCGTCTCGGGCGGCGAGCAGGGGCTGCTGGGCCTGGCCTTCCATCCCCGCTACGCGCAGAACGGCCGCTTCTTCGTGAACTACACGGACCGAAACGGCGACACGGTCGTCGCCGAGTTCGCGGTCTCCCCCGACGATCCCGATCGCGCCGACCCGGACTCCGAGCGGGTGATCCTCGGGTTCGACCAGCCGTTCGCCAACCACAACGGCGGCAACCTCGCGTTCGGGCCCGACGGGGACCTGTGGATCGGGACCGGCGACGGCGGCGACGCGGGCGATCCCTTCGGCAACGGGCAGAACCTCGAGACCTTCCTCGGCAAGATGCTGCGCATCGACGTCGACCATCGCGACAAGGGGCTCGCGTACGCGATCCCGCCGGACAACCCGTTCGTCGAGGACCGGAACGCCTTCCCCGAGATCTGGGCGTACGGGCTTCGGAACCCGTGGCGCTACAGCTTCGACCGCGAGACCGGCGACCTGTGGATCGGGGACGTGGGGCAGGGGGCCTACGAGGAGATCGACCACGTCGCGAGCACCAAGGCCGGGCTGAACTTCGGGTGGAACGTCATGGAGGGCCGCGAGTGCTTCCAGCCGCTCACCGGCTGCGACGAGTCGGGGATCACCCTGCCGGTCGCCGTCTACGGCCACTCCCAGGGCTGCTCGGTGACCGGCGGCTTCGTCTATCGGGGATCACGCTGGCCGGCGCTCCGCGGGGCGTACCTGTTCTCCGACTACTGCTCGGGCACGATCTGGGGGCTCGACGCGGCAGACCCCAAGTCCGAGCCGTCCGAGCTGCTCACCTCGGGGCGGGCGATCAGCTCGTTCGGGCAGGACGAGGCCGGCGAGCTCTACGTCACCGACCTGTTCAGCGGCGAGGTGCTCGAGGTCGCGGCGCCGGCCGCCTAGCTCACATCCCCATCCGACTGCGCTTGAGGAACGTCCCCTGTCCCTCCTTGCCGTGGAACTCGCCGTCCTCGACGAGCACGGCGCCCCGCTGCAGGACGACCTCGGGAAGCCCTTTCACCGTCATGCCCTCGAAGGCCGAGTAGTCGACGTTCATGTGATGCGTGCTCGCCGAGATCGTGCGCTCGTGGTTGGGGTCGAACACGACGATGTCGGCGTCCGAGCCCGGCGCGATCGTGCCCTTGCGCGGGTACAGGCCGAACATCTTCGCCGGCGCCGTCGACACGATCTGCACGAAGCGATTCAGCTCGATCTTGCCCGCGTGCACGCCCTGGAACATGAGCGTGTAGCGGTCCTCGACGCTCGGCAGGCCGTTCGGGATCTTCGAGAAGTCGCCCATCCCGAGGTCCTTCTGTCCCTTGAAGTTGAACGGCGCGTGGTCGGTCGAGACGATCTGCAGGTCGCCCTGCCGCAGCCCCGACCACAGCTCCTCCTGGTGGTCCTTCGGCCGCAGCGGGGGAGAGCAGACGAACTTCGCGCCCTCGAACCCGGGGCGCGCCATGTCGTCCTGCGACAGGTACAGGTACTGCGGGCAGGTCTCGGCGAACGCCGGCAGGCCGCGGTCGCGCGCGTCGCGCACGGCGTTGAGCGCGTCGCGCGAGGACAGGTGGACGATGTACGCGGGGGTGCCGGCGAGCTCGGCGAGCTTGAACACGCGGTGCACGGCCTCGCCCTCCATCGCGGCCGGCCGCGTGAGCCCGTGGTTGATCGGGTCGGTCTTGCCGAGGGCCACGTACTGCTTGACGAGCACGTCGATCGGCCCGCCGTTCTCCGCGTGCATCATGATCAGCGCGCCGCTGTTCGCCGCCCGCTGCATCGCGGTGAAGATCGACGCGTCGTCGAGCATGAACACGCCGGGGTAGGCCATGAAGAGCTTGAACGAGGTGACGCCCTCGCCGACGAGCTCGTCCATCTCCTTGAGGACCTGATCGTTCACCTCCTTGACGATCATGTGGAACCCGAAGTCGATGCAGGCCTTCTGCGCCTTCTCGTGCCAGGTGTCGAGGCCCTTGCGCAGGCCCTCGCCGGTCCCCTGGAGCGCGAAGTCCACGACCGTCGTCGTGCCGCCGAACGCGGCCGCGCGGGTCCCGGTGCCGAAGTCGTCGGAGCAGAAGGAGCCGCCGAACGGCAGGTCGAAGTGCGTGTGCGGGTCGACGCCGCCGGGCATCACGTAGCGGTCGGTGGCGTCGATCACCTTGTCGGCCTCGACCGGCATCCCCACGCCGATCGCCGCGACCTTCTCGTCCTCGATCACCACGTCCGCCCTCGTCGTCTCGGTCGCCGTGACCACCGTGCCGTTCTTGATCAGCGTCCTCATGTCGCGTCCGCCTCCTCGTGCCGACGCCTGGATGCTACGCGAACCCGCTAGGCTGGGAAGATGGATCCCGCACCCTGGCACCTGGCCCAGTTGAACGTCGGGGTCCTGCGGGCCCCGCTGGACTCACCTCAGCTCGCCGGGTTCGTCGAGGCGCTCGACCCGATCAACGCGCTCGCCGACCGGACACCCGGCTTCGTCTGGCGTTTGCAGACCGAGGACGGGAACGCAACCGCGATCAGGCCGTTCGAGGACGACCGCGTCGCCGTCAACCTCTCGGTCTGGGAATCGCTCGAGGCCCTCGGCGAGTTCGTCTACGCGTCCCGGCACCTGGACGTCCTGCGCCGCCGGCGCGAGTGGTTCGAGCATATGGCCGAGGCCTATCTGGTCCTGTGGTGGGTCCCCGCCGGCACGATCCCGACGGTCGAGGAGGCCAAGCGCCGCCTCGAGATCCTCCGCGAGCGCGGGCCCTCGCCGGAGGCGTTCACGTTCCGCGAGCCGTTCCCGCCGCCGGGGACGGCGGCGACGGCTCGACCCGACGACCGCTGGTTCTGCCCGGCCTAGCGAAACGCCGGGATCACGTCGCGGCCGAAGTCCTCGATGACGCCGGCCGGCCCGGGGTCCTCCTGCATCGAGTAGATGTTGAACTGCGTCATCCCGATGCCCTCGAGCTCGCGGAGCTTGGCCGTGCACTCCTCGAGCGTGCCGATCACGCAGAAGCGGTCGACGACCTCGTCCGTCACGAACCCGGCGTGCTCGGCGCCCGTCCGGCCGTGCTCGGCGTAGTCGTAGTGGTCGCGGGCCTTGATGTAGTCGGTGAGCGCCTCGGGCATCTCGGTCGTGCTGTAGCGCGTGACGAGGTCGACCACGTGATTGGACACGAGCGCCGGGAACCACCGAACCTGGTCGCGGGCCTTCTCGCGATCCTCGGTGATGTAGGCCGGCGCGGCCACCTGGATCTCGATGTCCTCGAAGCGGCGCCCCGCCGCCTCGGCGCCCTCGCGCACGAAGCCGAGCGACCATTCCAGGATGTACGGGTCCGCGAGCTGCATGATGAGCCCGTCCGCAACGCGGCCGCAGGCGCGAAGCGCCTTCGGGCCGTAGGCGGCGATCCAGACCGGGAGGCGATGTCCCTCGCTCCACTTCAGCTGGAGCTCGGTCCCGTCGACGTCGACCTGTCTCCCCTCCGCGAGGTCCTTGATGAGCCGGCACGCCTCCTCGAGCCGGTCCACCGTGACCGGGGTCTTGCCGATCACCCGCCGCGCGCTGTCCCCGCGGCCGATCCCCATGTCCATCCTGCCGGCGGAGATCTCCTGCAGGGTCGCGAGGCCGCTCGCGGTCACGGTGATGTCGCGGGTGGCCGGGTTCGTGACGCACGGGCCCATCCGGACCCGCTCCGTGCCGGCCGCGACGAGCGCGAACGTCGCGTAGAACTCCTGCCACAGCACGTGTGAGTCCCACGCCCAGACGTAGTCGAACCCGTTGCGCTCGGCGAGCCTCGACCACTCCACGGTGCGCGAGACGGGCGGGTCCAGCATGAAGGTCACCCCGAACGACAGCATGCGCGGCTCCTTGCGCTCAGAGGGTGCAGTCTGCCCCGCCCGAGGGCTCGGCGCCATCTCTGCGGCCGGACCGCCGGGCTACGCCGGCGGCGTGCCGCGCCGGTAGGGGGCCCGGAAGAACGCGTAGACGGGGGCCCCGGCCGGGAACATCCGGACGGTCGTGGCATGCGTCGGGTCGTTGACCGCGAGCGACATCGTCACGTCGTCGCGGCGCGGCCGGTTCGGGTCGTACAGCCGGAGCGTGAGAATGGTCCCGGCGCGCTCGTAGCCGTAGGCGAGGACCTGGTGGTTGTCGCCGAGGTCGAGGGGATCGATCGACTTGACCCGGACGAGGCCGAGCGGCGAGGGCGTGCCCTCGTCGATGTCGCGGCGGATCTGGGGCCACTCCTGCGTGATCATGCGCCACGCTCGCCCGTGCGGCGCGAGACCGATCCGCGTGAGGAGCGAGTCGCCGTCGGAGAGCGCGGGGCTCATGAGCTGGAGGTACCGCGCGGGCCCGGACGGCAGGTCGAAGCTTACGAACAACCGTTCCACGAGGTAGTCGAACAGCGGCCCCTTGCTCGGCGGCTCCGAGTCCGCGGGTGGAGTTCGACCGGCCTCGAAGTAGTCGCGGACGGCGAATGTCATCCCACCGCACAGGCCGTTCGAGGCGTCGCCGATCGGCACGGTGATCACGCCCGGGATCCCGATCTGCCGGAGCGGTACGTGGGGGAAGACGTTGGGGAACCGAAACCCCGACGTGCTCGGGAGGAAGTTGGGAACGACCCGAATGGTCATGGCGCGTCTCGACGATCCTGACGCGTCGCGCCCCGGCCGGCAATGGGCGAGGCGCTCCCCCGAGGCCGGCCCGCTACGATGACCGGGCGGGAGGAGCCGGGCGTGGCGCATCCATTCGAGATCACGAAGGACCTGGAGGTCGCGGCGTCCCCGGACCTCGTCTGGGAGGCGATCGCCACCGGCCCCGGGCTGGACTCCTGGTTCATGGGCCGGAACACGATCGAGCCGCGCGAGGGCGGTCGCGTGACGTTCAGCATCGGCGACTTCACCGAGGAGGCGACCGCCACCGTCTGGGAGCCGCCGACGCGATTCGCGAGCTCGGGCACCCCGGCGCCGGACGGCGCGGTGCACCAGTTCGAGTACCGGCTCGAGGAGCGGACCCCGGGCCGCACGACGATCCGGTACGTGCACAGCGGCATGCTCGGCGATGACTGGGAGGCCGAGTACGAGGCGATGAGCGAGGGCGACCCGATGTATCTGCACAAGCTCGTGCAGTACGTCACGTACTTCCCCGGCCGGTTCGCGAAGTCCGTCGAGGCGTTCGGACCGCGCGTCCCCGACCGCGAGCGGGCGATGGCCGGGTTCCGGCGAGCGCTCGGGCTCGGCGACGGGGTCGCCGACGGCGATCGGGTCCGCCTCGAGCCGCAGGGGCTGCCGGCGATCGACGGCGTCGTGGACTACGTGTCCCCCCACTTCCTCGGCCTGCGAACGGACGACGCGCTGTACCGGTTCATCCACGGGTTCGAGGGGACCGTCCTCGTCGGGCATCACCTGTTCGCGGACGGGGTCGATCGCGACGAGGCCGAGGCCGCCTGGCGAACCTGGCTCGCTGACGCGTTCGCGGCCGAGGCCGCGGAGGCCTAGTCGCGCGTCGCCGAACGCGAACCCGAGCGTCCATGGCCCCCACGCGATCCTCGTCCACCGACCCGCGAGACCGGGATCGGGCTCGCGTCGCGCGTCTGCTGAAGGCGCACGCGCCTCCGGATTGGGAGCGGCGATTCCGCAGGGACGAGCTCCTCGACGCCGTGATCGACGGCGAGCCGATCCAGATGTTCGTCATGGCCGCGGACATCCGTGAGTCGACGACGCTCATGAAGGAGGCGGTCCGCTTCGAGCGGTTCGCGCTCGTCATGGACAAGTTCGTCTCCTCCGTGCGGCGAGGGATCCGAGGCTCGGGTGGGTGGTTCGACAAGTTCACGGGGGACGGGTTCCTGGCCTACTGGATCGTGCAGGCGGCGGACCCGAAGGAGTACGAGGAGCGCTTCGTCCAGACGACCGGCGACATCGCCCACACGGCGCACACGCTGATCGACCTGTTCCACCGTCGCGTCCTCGAGGACTTCCGCAGCAACTCCCGGAACCTGTCGGCGGGCGTCGGGCTGTCGATGGGGCTGGACGCCGGACCGGCCTACCTCGTGAAGATCGCCGACGAGCTCACGATCGTCGGCTCGCCCGTGGTCGGCGCGGTGCGCATGGTCACCGCGGCGGCGCTGCCGCAGGAGATCGTCGCGAACGTGTACCTCGGCGAGCGCCTGCGAGACGAGCAGGACGGCGTCTACCGGGCGCTCGACGTCACGGTCACCCGCGAGTTCCGGCCCACGAAGGAGTACCCGCGGGGCCAGGAGGTCTACGCACTGACGTTCGACGAGGGCGGCGAGCTCGAACCCCCGGACGAGATCGAGGATTCGGTTCAGGGCTCTCCCGAGCCCGACTGACCATCGTCGAGACCATCGCGCCGGCGTCCGACGCGTTGCGTAGGGTGTCCGGCCCAGACCGGTGTCGTGCGCCCGGCCGGAGCCCGTCGCATCGTCGTAGGGCATGTTGGCCGCGGCCGGGAAGACGATTCCCCGCGACCGCCGTCGATGACAGGATCTCGAAGGTGAGCCGGCCACCTGCCTCGACGAGACACGTTTCCGCGTGAGTCGCCGCTCGCGCCCTCCCGGCCCCCTGCGGCGCCGCGACTTCTTCCTCGTCTACGTCGCCGCGACGATCTCGGTGGTGGGGGACCGATTCGCGTTCGTCGCGCTCCCGTTCGCCATCCTCGCCGCCTCGGGCAGCCTCGCCGACGTCGGCCTCGTCGTCGCCGCGGAGGCGGCCGCGCGGGGAGTGTTCTTGCTCTTCGGCGGGGTGATGGCGGACCGCCTGCGCCGCTCCCGCGTGATGGTGGCCGCGGACCTCGTCCGGGCCGGCTGCCAGGCGGCGCTCGCCGCCCTGGTCCTTTCCGGGCACGCCTCGCTGCCCGCGCTCGTGGCCCTGCAGGCCGTGCACGGCGCGGCGTCGGCGTTCTTCGACCCCGCGTCGACGGGCCTGGTGGCGGAGGTGGTTCCGTCGGAGGAGCTCCAGGCCGCCAACGCGCAGCTGTCGATCAGCCGCGGCCTCGCCACCATCGCCGGGCCGGTCCTGGCGGGGTTCCTCATCGTGGTGTTCAACCCCGGCGTGGCCCTCGCCGTGGACGCCGCGAGCTTCGTCGTGAGCGCGGGCTTCCTCCTGTTCGTCCCGAGTCGCGCTCGCGTGCGCGAGTCGGGTTCCGACGAGCAGGGAGTCCTCGCCGACCTGCGCGCGGGATTCGTGGAGCTCCGGTCTCGTCCGTGGCTGGTGATGATCATGGTCGCGTCGGGCATCTCGCTGATGGCGATCCTCGGGACGCTGTTCGTGCTGGGTCCGGCCGTCGCGAGCCGGTCGCTCGGCGGCGCCGACTCGTGGGGGCTCGTGGTCGGCGCGTTCGGGCTCGGAAGCGTGGCCGGCGGGGTCGTCGCCCTGCGGGTCCCAGCCCATCGGCAGCTGCGGGCGATCTTCTCCGTGGCGCTCGTCACGGTTCCCGGGATCCTCCTGCTCGCCGTCCCCGCGCAGATCGCCATCATCGCGGCCGCCATGCTCGCGGCGGGGATCGCGATGACCTACGCGGGGACGGTGTACGAGGTCGTCCTCCAGCAGTGGATCCCGTCCGCCGTCCTCGCCCGCGTGGCCTCGTACGACTGGCTCGTGACCACGGTGCTCAGCTCGGTCGGGTTGGTGCTCGCGGGTCGTCTCGCCGAGCTGATCGGTGTTCGTCGGACGCTCATCGGCGCGGCGGCGACGGTGACGATCGCCGCCATCGTGTCCCTCCTGTCGCCCTCCGTCCGCCGGGCCGACGCCGAGCACGCGCGCTCGGCGCTCGGGTCGGCGATCGAACCGGAGACCATCGTCGTTCTTCCCGACCCGCCCGGCATGGCCGAGCCCGTCCTGGCGCTGCCCGATCCGCCTCCGGCGTTCGCTCGTCCGGACTGAACCACCCGATCGAGAAGGCGCGGTCCGCGCCGTGGGTGTGCCGGTCAGAACCCGGCTCCGACGCTAGCCTGAGGGTGAACCCTCGGGGCCGGGCATGGCGAACGCGATCCGAACCGAAGACCTGTCGAAGACGTTCGGGAAGACCCGGGCTCTGATCTCCTTGAACTTGGAGGTCCCCGAGGGAGAGGTCATCGGGTACCTCGGGCCGAACGGTGCCGGGAAGACCACCACCATCCGTCTGCTCCTCGGCCTGATGAACGCAACGCGCGGCCGGGCCGAGATCTTCGGGATCGACGCGCAGGCCCATCCCGTCGAGGCCCATCGGCGGGTCGCCTACGTGCCCGGCGAGGTGAGCCTGTGGCCCTCGCTCACCGGGACCGAGACGCTGCACCTGCTCGGGCGCGTGCAGGGTCGGGTGGACACCGCGTACCGCGACCTGCTGCTCGAGCGCTTCGAGTTCGACCCGTCCAAGAAGGTCCGGACGTACTCGAAGGGCAACCGCCAGAAGCTGATCCTCATCGCGGGGCTGATGACGAGGGCCGACCTGCTGCTCCTCGACGAGCCGACGAGCGGTCTCGACCCGCTGATGGAGCGGGCGTTCCGCGAGTGCGTCGAGGAGGCCCGGGAGCGCCGGCAGACCGTGTTCCTGTCCTCCCACATCCTGTCCGAGGTCGAGGCGCTCTGCGATCGCATCGCGATCCTGCGCGCCGGTCGCCTCGTGGAGGTCGGGACGCTCGCCGACATGCGGCACCTCTCGGCGCTGCAGATCGATGCCGAGATGGAGGGCTCGATCCCCGACCTGTCGGCGATCCCCGGGGTGAGCGCCGTCGAGGTCGACGGAAGCCGCCTCCGCTGCCAGGTCGTCGGCCCGGTCGAGCCGGTGCTCCGCGTCCTGGCCGACGCCGGCGTTCGTCACCTCGTCAGCAGGGAGCCGTCGCTCGAGGAGCTGTTCCTGGCCCACTACGGCGCCGACGGGTCGCACGGGGAGGTTCCCGATGCCTCGTAACGACGTGTACGGCGAGCGCCGCGCCTCGAGGGTGGTGGCGGTCATCACCGCGCGGCGAGCGGGGCTCCCGGGGCTCCTGTGGGGGCTCGTCTTCGGGGCGACGATCGCGTCGTCGGCCTCCGTGTACGCCTCCACGTTCCCCACCGCGTCCTCGCGGGCGCAGCTGGCGCTCGCGTTCGAGGGGAACACGGCGTGGGAGGCCCTGTTCGGCACCATTCGCCGGATCGACACGGTGGCCGGGTACACCGCCTACAAGTCGTCGATGTTCGCGATGATCCTCGGCTCGATCTGGGGGCTCCTGGTCGCGACCCGGCTCCTGCGGGGCGAGGAGGATGCGGGCAGGTGGGAGCTGTTCCTGTCCGGGCACACGACCCGCGCGCGAGCGGTCCTGCAGGCGGCCGCCGGGCTCGGCGTGGGCGTCGTCGCCCTGTGGGTCCCCACGGCCATCCTCACCGCCGGCGTCGGTGCGTCCTCGAGCGTGAACATCGGGGTCGGGGCGTCATTGTTCTTCGCCACGGCGATCGTGGCCGCCGCCGCGATGTTCATGGCGATCGGCATGCTCGTCGGTCAGGTGGCCGCCAGCCGCAGGGATGCCAACCTGGTCGGCGCCGGCATCCTCGCCGCCTCGTACCTGATCAGGATGGCCGCCGACTCGGACCCCGGGCTCGGGTGGCTCCGCTGGGCGAGCCCGCTCGGCTGGATCGAGGAGCTGCAGCCCCTGACCGGTTCGCGGCCGCTGGGGTTCGTTCCGATCCTCGCCCTCGTGGGGGTGCTCGTGGCGCTCGCGGTGCTGATCGGGAGCCGGCGGGACGTGGGGGCGGGAGCGCTCGCCGTCCGCGACGCGCCGAGGCCGCGCACCCTCCTGCTCGGGGGCCAGGCCGGACTGACCATCCGCCTCACCCGTCCGACGATCACGGCATGGATCTTGGCGCTGGCCGCGACCGGACTGGTGTTCGGCCTCGTCGCCCAGGCGGCGGGGAGCGCGCTGCAGGGGGCGAGCGGCGTGGAGGAGGCGATCGCCCGGCTGGGAGGGACCATTGCCGGAGCGGCGACGTACCTCGGGTTCGTCTTCGTCGTGGCGGCCGGGCTGATGTCGATCGCGGTGGCCGGTCAGGTCGCGGCGATCCGCAACGAGGAGTCGGCCGGGCATCTGGAGAACCTGCTCGTCCGTCCGGTGGCGCGTTGGCGGTGGCTGACGTTCCGGCTGGGTGTCGGTCTTGCGCTCGTCGTCGTCGCGAGCGTGCTCGCCGGGCTCGCCGCGTGGGTCGGCGCGACGAGTCAGCACGCCGGCGTCGGCCTCGGCGACCTCCTCGAGGCGGGACTGAACGTCGTTCCCCCGGCGGTGTTCGTGCTCGGGATCGGCGCCCTCGCGTTCGGCCTGTGGCCGCGGGGGGCGATCGGGGTCGCGTACGGGCTCGTCGTCTGGTCGTTCCTCGTCGAGACCATCGCGGCGGTCTTCGACTCCAACCACTGGCTGCGCGACACGTCGCCGCTGCTGCACATCACGCCGGTGCCTGCCGCCGACCCGAACTGGACGGCCGCCGCCTGGCTCGTCGGGCTTGGGCTGCTCGCCGCCGCGGTGGGCGTCGCGGCGTTCGATCGGCGTGACCTGGTAGGGGCGTAGGTGCCGGGTCGGCGGGTTACGCACGTCCGGGGGCGATCGGTCGCATGAGTACCATGCGGAACGTGAACGCCGCGCACCACCCACGCCTGGTCGCGGTCTCCGAGGACGCCCGCGTCACGCCGATCGAGCTGTTCTTCGACCTCGTGTTCGTGTTCGCGATCACGCAGGTCACGGCGCTCATGGCCGCCGACCTCACAGGGCGCGGCGTGCTGCGCGGGCTCCTCGTCCTCGCGCTTCTGTGGTGGTGCTGGGTGGGGTTCGCGTGGCTCGGCAACGTGGTGCGGGCCGACGAGGGCGTCGGCCGCGTGGCGATGTTCGGCGCGATGGCGGCGATGTTCGTCCTCGCGCTCTCGGTGCCCGAGGCGTTCGACGACCTGCCCGGAGGCCTGAACGGACCGGTCGTCCTCGCGCTCGCCTACCTGGCCGTGCGCCTGCTGCACCTCGGGATCTTCTGGCTTGCCGCGGCCGACGATCCCGGGCTGCGGAGGCAACTGCTGCGCTTCGTGCCGAGCGTGTTCGGCGGCACGGCGCTCCTGCTGGTGGCGTCGCAGCTGGAGGGCCGCGCGCAGACCATCGCCTGGGCAGCGGCCCTCGTCGCCGACTACGTCGGCACGATCCTTGCCGGCGCGTCGGGGTGGCGCCTTTCCTCCGCGTCCCACTTCGCGGAGCGGCACGGCCTGATCGTGATCATCGCGCTCGGCGAGTCGATCGTGGCGATCGGCGTGGGGGTGGGGCACCTGCCGATCTCGACGCCGACCCTCGCGGCGTCGGTGCTCGGGCTCGCGCTCGCGGGGACGCTCTGGTGGGCCTACTTCGACGTGGTGTCGCTCATCGCCGAGCGCACCTTGCGCGCCCTTTCGGGCGAGGCGCGCACGCGGCTCGCCCGCGACGCCTACAGCTACCTCCACCTCCCGATGATCGCGGGGATCGTGCTGCTGGCGCTCGGCCTGAAGGAGGTGCAGGCCTTCGTCGGCGGCGCCGAGGGCCACACGCTCAGCGACGCGCTCCCCGCCCTTTCGATCTCGGCGATGTACGGAGGCGTCGCGCTGTTCCTGCTCGCGCATGTCGCCTTCGCCTGGCGAGCGGAGCGGGTGATCAAGGTGCAGCGGATCGCGGTCGCGCTCCTCGCCCTCGCGCTCATCCCGGTGGCCGCGCGGCTGCCGGCGCTCGGCGCCCTGGGGTTGATCACCGCCATCATGGTCGTGATGATCGCGGGGGAGTCGATTCGGTTCTCCGAGGCCCGCGAGCGGATCCGGCACGAGGACGACGAGGCCCCGGCGCTCGGGCGGACGATCAGGTAGTCATTCGCTCGTCGTTTGCTCGGAAAGCCCAGGCCCGGGGAGAGCCCGCCCCTACGTCGCGTGCAGGTTGACAGTCGGAGGGCACCATCGCTTAATGCACCGCGAGCCGGATCGGACCGCGGCCCGGCTCGGGGAGAGAGGACCGGCGTGAAGAGCTCGAACGGTTCGAGGTTCCGGTGGCTAGCGTTCGTCGGGCTGATCGGAGCGGTGGCGGCGGCGGGGCTGCCTCCGTCCGCGGCCGTCGGAGGCATGTCCTGCCGAGGACAGCAGGCCACGATCGTCGGGACGACCGGCGACGACGTCCTGACGGGCACCCGTGGCCCCGACGTGATCGCGGGGCTCGGCGGCGACGACGAGATCGACTCCCTCATGGGCGATGACCTCATCTGCGCCGGACCTGGGCACGATGACGTCAAGGCTGGGCCTGGTGCGGACAAGGTCTCCGGACAGGGCGGCGCCGACTCGCTCGCGGGAAACGGCGGGCCGGACACGCTCCGAGGGGGCCTGGGAGCGGATGCTCTCGATGGCGGCGGCGGCATGGACGTCTGCCGCGGCGGATCGACGACGGCCTGCGAGTCCGTAGCGACGCTCGCGCAGACCTGACGGCGCGGGCCGCTTTGGTTCTGTTCATCCATCGAGTGCATCGTCGCGCCCCGCCTCGAGGGAGTGTGGTTCTCACCCAGGCCGCGGGACTCATCCGTGGTTCGTCGCGAGTAGTCCCAACGGGGTTCGAACCCGTGTCTCCACCTTGAGAGGGTTAACCCAACTGGCCTCGTCAAGGCGACGAGCGCCGTACCCGTGACCTTTCGCCTACGGGACCCTGGCGACGTGGCCAGCTGAGCCCAACGGCGACGCGGCGGCGCCAATCCGGGCGAACGTAAGCTTCAACGCAGCCTCCCCGCCGGACTTCAGGAATGCGACATCCCCGTCCCCGGTAATCGAGAGCGACACCTCGATGCCCTGGAGAAATCCGGTTCTGTCCTCCTCCAGCACGGTGCTGATCGACTTGCAGATGGGAATCAACTCGCGCGCCATACGCGCCGGGTGGACCTCACCGCCAGGCACCTTGACGACCGTGCCGGACGTTGAGAGCTGCTGTAGCGGATACGAGTTGTCCATCCGTTCCCTCCTAGATAGGCCGCCTGTGTCAGGGGGACGACCGCTGCGTCCGAGCCTTCGGCATCGGACTCACGCTTGCCAGCCGCCCGTACGGCCCACAGCATCTTCATGGCAGGAGCTGCTCCGCGCTTGGCATCTCCGGCCTGGCCCGACGAGAGCGCGACGTCCTCGAGCGGGCCATCCGGCCCGTGAGTGAGCAGTCGGCCAAGGCCGACGCGCTCGTCGACGAGGCCATAGAGGTTGGCTTCGACGGGTCCCATCCGGTCAGGGTTCAGGCGAAGATGCTGCGACCCGAGTTGGCGGGAGCCACCGGCTGAAATGCCCGGTCGACGATCAGACCCTCTCCAGCGCCGCCACCAGGTGCATCGGCGCCGGCTCGTCCTCCTCGAGGTCGATGTGAATGTCTCGGCGAGCCACACCGTGTCCTCACGCTGGTGCAGACGATCGATCAGCGCGGAACGGTCGGCGTCGGGCCGCGTGAGAGTGTCGAGAAACTCCCAGCTCGATGATGGCGGAAACCATCCGAGTCGAGACTCGACGCGTAGACCTTGCTAGAAGTCGGACGCAGCTCGGGATGCCGCTGTTGACGATGCAGAACGGCCCAGCGCGATCGGCCACGATGCCGACGCAAAGTGAGTCACGGACGTGGGCCGAAGTGGCCCTCGTATGTGGCGTCGTCGCCGTGGTGGCGTACTCGCTGATCTCTGCGGTCTCGCTAGCGCTCGTCCCCGCCGTCGTCGTCGTTTGCGTATTCGGACCAGCGTTGGCCGCGGCCTCTGCTGGTCTGTACGAAGTCCTCCGTCTCCACCGGTCGACCGTCAGCCTGAAGATCGGGATCGTCGCCAACATCGCGGCCGCCGTCACGATCACGATGACGCTGCTGGCTCAGCTCGCCTTCAAGCGGTGGCTCGAGCTTGAGTTCCCAGGGGTCATCGGCGCCGGGTCCTCCTCGCCCGCCTACCAGGCGGCCAATGGGCTCCAGCTCGGTCTCGACGTCGCGTGGGATCTGTTCCTTTCGCTCGGCACGTTCCTCATCGCCTTCAACATGTGGAGCCACCCGCGCTTCGGACGCGGCTTCGCGATCAGCGGCGAGCTGATCGCCGTGCTGCTCTTGAGCTTCAACATCGGAACCTTTCCAGAGCCTCCGGGAGATACGAGCCTGATCGATATCGGACCACTCGTCGGGCTCTGGTACCTGGCGGTGGCGATCCGCATAGGGCTGTCGCTGAGGTGGGTCGATAGGGAGGCGGCTCGGGAGTTCGGCGAGTACGGCCAAGCTCCTTGATCAGCGCCCAGCATTCGTCACCACCTGGCCGGTAGCCCCATGCGACCTTCGGCATCAGGCCCCACATCGCAGAGGCGAAGGACTCGGCTACTGCCAGGTGTGAAGCGCGACCTCGAAGCGGGAGTCCGAGACGTTCGTCCTCGACTGCTCCGCACCGGCCAGACCGTCTACTAGGTGGCGGGCCTGGTGTGTCGCCCGGTCATTGGGCGCACCGGGAGCCCGCGGCGCACGGCGAGCCGGCGGTCTAGCGCTTGCGTAGCCTGGGGGGGCTATCTCGACCCACAACGAGGAGGAGCCGTGAAATCGGCGCTAAGGGCTCGCCAGCCCTGCCTTCCGCAATCGCGAGCAGGCGGACCGATGTAGCATGCGTCGACATGGGTGAGGTTTCGCGCGGCGGACCCGCTCCGATCCATTCCCAGGCCGGTGAGCTCGCCGAGGAGGAGCGGCAGCGAGAGCTCCTCGAGAAGGGCGAGCACGAGCGGCTCGCTCATGAGATGTCCAGGAGCTCTCGGCCGTGGTGGAGGTTCTGGAGCCGACAGAAGCACTGAGCAGCACGCATCTCGGTCGGCCCATAGGCGCCGGTCCCGGTGACCCGGCGGCGCAGATAGGGGGAGCGACCGCATAGCTCATCCGTGGAACTACGGAGGCGGCGAGGTCCGGATGCGGAGGGCGCCCGTTCCCCTCTACTCGCCCTCGCCGGCCACCCGGAGCATCGAGCGAAGCATCGTGCCAGTCACGAGGCCCGATGAAGGCCAAAGAGGGCCGCTCACCTGCGGTTTCGGCTTCGTAGTCCCAACGGGGTTCGAAGCCGTGTCTCCACCTTGAGAGGGTGGTCGCTGCGAGCAGCTGGGAGAGCCCAGTAGTCGTTTGACCTGCGAAAACCATATTTGGCGAGTACTGCCAAGTGCTGTATCGCACCGTCTCCGACTCGCGCAAGAGCGGTCGACGCTGCCGAAGACTACGCCCCAGAAGGCATCATCGTGGCATCAGGCGGGGTTGACATGGCATCAGAGTGATGCCATCATGCTGCCATGAACCTCTCACCGTTCATCGAGAGCATCCATCGGCAGCTCGAGGCATCCGCGGAGGCCGGCGGCGAGGACGCCCGGCTCTTCGTGGAGCGCCTCCTCGCACCGCTCGACGCGTCGATCCGCCTGTCGTTGCAGGACGCGCTGGCGGCCGCGGCGGAGGAGATCACGGTCGAGCTGGCGCCGGGCTCGGTCGAGCTGCGCCTTCGCGGCCGCGATCCGGAGTTCGTGGTGACCCCGCCCCCGAACGATCCATCCGTCGAGGAGGTCGGGGAGGGGGACGACGCGCCGGCGTGGCCAGACGTGGTGCGGACCTCGGAGGGCGACGAGGGTGCCGTCTCCCGGATCAACCTTCGCCTGCCCGAGCACCTGAAGTCGCGGATCGAGCGCGCGGCGGCGGACGAGGGACTGTCCGTGAACTCGTGGCTCGTCCGGGCCGCCGCCGCCGCGATCGAACGGACGGATGCGCCGCGGCGACGCGAACGGCGAACGCCGCACGGCGCCCAGCGATACACGGGCTGGGCGCGCTAGCCGAAAGGAGCAACCCATGCAGACCTTCGAAACCCCCGAACCCATCGCCGTCACCATGGAGCTCGGCGTCGGCGACGTTCGGATCGCCGCGACCGACCGAGCCGACACGAGGGTCGACGTGCGCCCGAGCGACCCGTCGAAGCGATCCGACGTGATCGCCGCCGAGCAGACCAGGGTCGAGTACGCGAACGGCCGGCTCCTGGTTCGCGCCCCCAAGGGCTGGCGGCAGTGGAGCCCGCTCGGCCCACGGGGCGGTCACGAATCGATCGAGGTGGAGATCGACCTTCCCGCCGGCTCCAGCCTCTCGGGTCAGGCAGGCGTGGGAGCGATCCGCTGCACGGGTCGCATCGGCGTATGCCGATTCCGCGTCGGCGTCGGGGACATCCGGGTCGAAGAGGCCGGCTCGGTCGAGCTCAAGACCGGCGCCGGGGACGTGGTCCTCGACCGGATCGACGGCAACGCCGAGGTCACGACGGGATCCGGCTCCGTCGGGATCGCGAGCGTCGCCGGACGGGTGATCGTCAAGAACGGCAACGGCGAGACGTGGGTCGGCGAGGTCACGGGCGAGGCGCGGGTGAACGCGGCCAACGGCAGGATCTCGATCGATCGCGCACACGCCGGGGTGGTCGCCAAGACCGCCAACGGCGACGTCTGTCTGGGCCAGGTGGAACGCGGCGCCGTGGTCGCGCAGAGCGCGTTCGGCAGCGTCGAGGTCGGCGTGCACGATCGCGTCCCCGTCTGGCTGGATCTCGACACGAAGTTCGGCACCGTGCACAACGACCTGGATGCGGCCGACCGTCCCGGACCGAGCGAGGACGTGGTCGAGGTGCACGCCCAGACGTCCATGGGCGACATCACGATCCACCGCTCGGCGGAGGCCGACGCCGGGAAGGACCGGTCATGACCACCACCATCGATCTCCCCGCAATGACGGCGACGGGACTCCGCAAGTCGTTCGGAGACACGGTGGCCCTCGACGGCATCGACCTGAGCGTCGCGCAGGGCACGATCTTCGCGCTGCTCGGGCCGAACGGCGCCGGGAAGACCACGACCGTACAGATCCTGTCCACGCTGATCGGCGCCGACGCGGGAGAGGTTCTCGTGGCGGGCCACGACCCGGTCCGCGAGCCCGATGCGGTTCGGGGCGTGATCGGCGTCACCGGCCAGTTCGTCGCCGTGGACACGCTCCTCACGGGCGAGGAGAACCTGACGCTCATGGCCGACCTCCATCACCTCGGGAGGATCGAAGGCAGGCGTGTCACGGCGGAGTTGCTCGACCGTCTCGACATGGTGGAGGAGGCGGGCAGGTCGGCTTCGACCTATTCGGGCGGTGAGCGTCGACGGCTCGACCTCGCGATGACCCTGGTCGGCGACCCTCGGATCATCTTCCTCGACGAGCCGACCACCGGCCTGGACCCTCGCAGCCGCCGCACGATGTGGCGGATCATCCGTGGGCTCGCCGCCGACGGGGTCACGATCTTCCTGACGACGCACTACCTGGAGGAGGCGGATCAGCTGGCGGATCGGGTCGCGGTGCTCGACCGGGGGAGGATCGTCGCCGAAGGAACGCCCGACGAGCTCAAGCGCCTCATCCCCGGCGCGCACGTCCGGCTGCAGTTCGCGGATCCGCGGGCCCTGGAGTCGGCCGCCGCGATCATCCCGGGATCCGCGCGCGACGAGGACGGCCTCGTCCTGAGGGTTCCGAGCGACGCCGACGTCCAATCGCTCCACGACCTCCTCGATCGCCTCGTCGCGGCATCGATCGAGGTCGAGAGCTTCTCGGTCCACACACCCGACCTGGACGACGTCTTCCTCACCCTCACCGGTGAGCCCGACACGGAAAGGACCGTCTCGTCATGAGCACCCTCGCCTATGCCCTCAGCGATTCGAAGACGATGCTGTGGCGGAACCTGCGACACGCGTTGCGTTACCCGGCGGTCACTTTCGTGGTGGCCGGGATCCCCATCGTGATCCTGCTCCTGTTCGTGTACGTGTTCGGCGGCACGCTCGGCGCGGGGCTCGGAATGGTCTCGGGAGACCGTGGGGCGTACGTCGACTACGTCGTTCCGGGCATCCTGCTCATGGCCGTCGCGGGCGCGTCGCAGGGGACCGCGATCTCGGTTTCGATGGACATGACCGAGGGCATCATCGCCCGCTTCCGCACGATGGGAATCACGCGCGCCTCGGTGCTGACCGGTCACGTCCTCGGCAGCACGATCCAGACGATGATCGGGTTGGCCGCCGTGATCGGCGTGGCCTTCGTGGTCGGGTTCCGGCCCACCGCTTCACCGGTCGAGTGGATCGCGGCGGCCGGCGTGCTCCTAATGGCGACGCTGGCGATCACGTGGCTGGCGGTCGCGCTCGGCCTGTACCCGAAGACCGTGGAGGCGGCGAGCAACCTCCCCATGCCGCTGATCCTCCTGCCCTTCCTGAGCAGCGGCTTCGTCCCCACCGGGTCGATGCCGGCCGGGGTCGCATGGTTCGCCGAGCACCAGCCGTTCACGCCGATCATCGAGACGCTGCGCGGGCTGCTCCTCGGCACGGCGATCGGCAACAGCGCTCTACTGGCGATCGCCTGGTGCGTCGGGATCGCGCTGATCAGCTACCGGTGGGCCCTGAAGCTGTACAACCGCGAGCGCTCTCGCTAGCTGGTGCCGTTGGGGGCGTGCTCAGCACCTCCACATCGCCTGGGCCCACAGCCATCGACGAGCCCGCCGTCACCGCCGCGCTCGCGCTGCGAGAAGCGCTCTCCTGCTGGTCGGCACACCCTCAAAGCGCTCATTCCTCGTAGTCCCAACGGGGTTCGAACCTCCTCACTCAGGCGCAGAAGTCTGTTCCTTCGGTCACGTGAGCGCTACTCCTCGCCATCTCGCTCCGTGCACGCCGTAGGTTCCCTACGGCGGCTGCGGGGTGCGGGCCTCCTGGTATGCCACGTAGACCCCACGGAGTAGGACGTTCGGCCTATAGCGCCGGCCGCGAGTCGGCGATGCTGAACCTTCGCACCGCGCATTAGGGGAGGGAGAGATGAGGGGATCCAGGACGAGACTGCTAGGCCGTAGCACCGTCCTCGCGGTGACCGCGGCGCTCGCAGCGATCATCGCGGTCCCGGCCCTACCGGCGGCCGCCGACCAGCCGTGCCCGTGCAGCATCTGGGATCCGGCGACGACGACGCCGGGCATCATCGACAACGGCGTGGACTTCGGCCCGAACGAACTCGGGGTCAAGTTCCGGACGGACGCGGACGGGTTCGTGACCGGCGTCCGCTTCTACAAGGCCCCGGCCAACGGCGGCACGCACACCGGCAGCCTGTGGTCGGCCTCCGGTCAGGAGCTCGCCACGGCGACGTTCACGAACGAGACGACTTCCGGCTGGCAGGAGGTGACGTTCGGAGCGCCCGTCGCGATCAGCGCGAACACTACCTACGTCGCGTCGTACTTCGCCCCGCAGGGACACTATTCGTACGATGCCGCGTACTTCGCGTCGTCCGGCGTCGACAACCCCCCGGTCCACGCACTGCAGGACGGCGTCGACGGGGGCGACGGCGTGTACAACCCCGGCGCCCACGCGTTCCCGGGCCAGACCTTCAACTCCGCGAACTACTGGGTCGACGTCGTCTTCGCGACCGAGGCCCCGCTCGACACGACGCCGCCGACCGTGACCTCCACGGCTCCGCTGGCCGGCGCGACCGGCATCCCGGTCGGCTCGAACGTGAGGGCCACGTTCAGCGAGCCGATGGACGCCACCTCGATCGACGGCACCACGTTCGTCCTGCGCGACCCGACCAACGCGCCGGTGCCGGCGTCGGTGACCTACGACGACCCGACGCGGACGGCGACGCTCGATCCCTCGGCTCCGCTCGATCCGCTGACGACCTACACGGCCACCGTCACCGGCGGGGGCTCGGGCGTGCAGGACGTGGCCGGCAATGCGCTCGAGAACGACGCTTCGTGGTCATTCACGACGGCGGGGCCGCCCCCGGACGAGGGTCCCGGGGGGCCGATCCTGGTCATCGCCCAGGCCTCCAACCCGTTCGGCCGCTACTACGCCGAGATCCTTCGCACCGAGGGGTTCAACGAGTTCACCGTGACCGACCTGTCAACCGTGACGGCCGGCGTCCTGGCCGGGTACGACGTGGTCGTCCTCGGCGAGACGTCGCTCACGGGACCGCAGGTCTCCGTGCTGTCCGATTGGGTGAACGCCGGCGGGAACCTGATCGCGATGCGGCCCGACGGCGGGCTGGCGGGGCTGCTCGGCATCGCCGGCCCGGGATCCACGCTGTCGAACGCCTACCTGCGGGTCGAGACCTCGAGCGGGCCAGGAGTCGGCATTACGGATCAGACGATCCAGTTCCACGGGCCGGCGGACCTGTACGCGCTCAACGGCGCGACGAGCGTGGCCACGCTCTACAGCGACCCGACGACCGCGACCCCGAACCCGGCGGTGACGCTCGCGAGCGTTGGCTCGAACGGCGGGCAGGCCGCCGCGTTCGCCTACGACCTGGCGCGCTCGGTCGTGTACACGCGGCAGGGCAACCCGGCGTGGAGCGGCCAGGAGCGGGATGGGGTCTCGCCGATCCGGTCCGACGACCTGTTCTTCGGCAACGCGAGCGCTGATCCTCAACCCGACTGGGTGAACCTGGAGAAGGTCGCGATTCCGCAGGCCGACGAGCAGCAGCGACTGCTCGCCAACCTCATCACCAGGATGGATCTCGACCGCAAGCCGCTGCCGAGATTCTGGTACTTCCCGCGCGGCGAGGACGCGGTCGTCGTCATGACCGGAGACGATCACGGGAGCGGGGGCACGGCCGGCCGGTTCGACCAGCAGATCGCGCAGAGCCCGAACGGCTGCTCGGTCCAGGCCTGGGACTGCATCCGGTCGACCTCCTACGTCTACACGGGCCTGCCCCTGACGGACGCACAGGCCGCGAGCTACGTGTCACAGGGCTTCGAGGTCGCCCTGCACGTCGACACTGGGTGCGCCGACTGGACGCCTACGTCGCTGGAGCAGACCTACGCGAGTCAGCTCGCGGGCTGGGCAGCCAAGTTCACCAGCCTGCCCCCGCCGGCCACGAACAGAACGCACTGCATCGTGTGGAGCGACTACTCCACGCAGCCGCAGGTCGAGCTCGACCACGGGATCCGGCTCGACACGAACTACTACTACTGGCCGCCCAGCTGGATCCAGGACCGCCCCGGCTTCTTCACCGGATCGGGGATGCCGATGCGGTTCGCCGACGCCGACGGCAACCTCATCGACGTCTACCAGGCCGTGACGCAGATGACCGACGAGTCCGGCCAGTCGTACCCGTTCACGATCGACACGCTGCTCGACCGGGCGACCGGCCCGCTCGGGTACTACGGCGCCTTCACTGCCAACATGCACACGGACAGCGCGAGCTCATCGGGCGCCGACGCGATCGTGAGCTCCGCGCTCGCCAACGGCGTGCCCGTGGTCTCCGCCCGCCAGATGCTCGAGTGGCTGGACGGACGCAACGCCTCCTCGTTCGGCTCGATCTCGTGGGACGGGAGTGCCCTGAGCTTCGGCGTCGCTGCCGCGACGGGATCCGGTGGCCTCCGCGGCATGGTCCCCACCGAGTCCACGGCGGGAGATTTGACCGGCATCACCCGCGACGGGAGCCCGATCGGCTTCACCACCCGGACGGTCAAGGGGATCGAGTACGCGTTCTTCTCGGCGACCCAGGGCGCCTACGTGGCCTCGTACGCTCCCGACGCCACGGGCCCCGTCATCACGGATCGGTCGGCCGTCCCCGAGTCGACCACCGCCCTGATCACATGGACGACCGACGAGCCCTCGAGCTCGCGCGTCGACTACGGCACGTCGCAGGACCCCCTCACGAACAGCGAGTCCGCGTCAGCCCTCGTGACGGCCCACAGCATCCAGCTCACCGGACTCCAGCCGAGCACGACCTACTACTTCCGGGTGCGCTCGACGGACGGGTCCACCAACGAGTCCACCTCGCCGCCCACCTCCGACCCGCCCGACAGCTTCATCACGACGGCGGCGACCCTGACCGACACGACGGTCGCGGACTTCGAGGCCGGCGCGGGGAGCGGGACGTCCGTCGCCGAGACCGCCGACGGTGAGGTCGAGCTCGCCCCGACCGAAGGGGCCGAGTTCTTCGGCACGTCGCTGCCTCAGGGATGGTCGGGCTCGCTCTGGGACCCGAGTGGCTCGTTCGTCGTCGGCTCGGGCAATGTCGCGATCGACGCGGCGAGCGTCGGCACGAACGCGACCTACGGCGCCGGCCGGTCGCTGGAGTTCACGGCGACGTTCAGTGGGCAGGCCAACCAGCACATCGGGTTCGGCGTGACGTTCAACGAGGCGATGTGGGCCATCTTCAGCACGTTCCAGGGAGGTGGCCTCTACGCACGGACGAACAGCAACGCCGGGGCGACCGACACCTTGATCCCCGGGAGCTGGCTGAACGCACCCCACCGCTTCCGGATCGAGTGGACGTCGGGCACCGTCTCGTTCTTCATCGACGGCGCGTCGGTCGCCACGCACACGATCGATCCGGCAGCGGCGCCGATGCGGCCGATCGCGAGCGATCTCACCCCCGGCAGCTCGCTGTCGGTCGACTGGATGCGCATGAGCCCGTACACGTCATCCGGGACGTTCACGTCGCGCGTGTTCGACGGGACGAAGGTCCGGGACTGGGGGGAGCTGTCCTGGCACGTCGACGAGCCGGCCGGCACGGCCGTGGCGCTCTCGGTCCGGACGGGGGACACGCCGACCCCGGACGGGACCTGGACCGCGTTCATGCCGATCGCCGACTCCGGCGATCCCATCGCGGGCATGTCGAGGTACATCCAATACCGCGCCGAGCTCTCGACCACCGCTCCGGACCCGACCCCGACGCTGCGCGACGTGTCGATCACGTTCTCGGAGACCGCCCCCGTCGCGCAGTCGCAATCGGTCAACACCACCCAGGACATCCCCGTGAACATCACGCTCGTCGCGACCGACGCCGACGGCGACGCCCTCACGTACTCGATCGTGAGCCCCCCGACTCACGGCACGCTCTCCGGCAGCGGCGCCACTCGCACCTACACGCCGGCCGGTGGGTTCACGGGGTCCGACCAGTTCACGTTCAAGGCCAACGACGGCACCGTCGACTCCAACGTCGCCACCGTCTCGATCACCGTGTCGCCCTCGGGCAACGGACCCACGATCACGGACTTCACGCCGACGTCGGGGCCGCCGGGGACGCGGGTCACGATCTCCGGGACGAGGTTCGTCAACGTCACGTCGGTCACGTTCGACGGTGTGGCCGCGACCTTCCGGGCGTCGCGCGGCGGAACGTCGATCCGGACGAGCGTGCCCGCCGAGGCGTCCACCGGTCCGATCGTCGTGACGACCCCCGCCGGCACGGCCACCAGCAGCACCGACTTCGTCGTGCCCGCGCCACCGACGATCACGAGCTTCACGCCGACGAGCGGGCCGATCGGGACACAGGTGACCATCCACGGCAGCAGGTTCACGGGAGTGATCTCCGTCTTGTTCCGTCGCACGTCGGCGAGCTTCACCTTCGTCGACGACTCCACGATCGTCGCGTTCGTCCCCGCGGGAGCGAGGACGGGGCCCATCATCGTCACCACCCCCGGCGGCACGGCGAGGAGCGGCACCAGCTTCCGGGTCACCTGAGGCCCATCGTCGAAGGAGCGTGTCGGGTGGGGGGAGGTCCGGCACGCTTCCTCGCGAACGGCGTCGGCCGACACCGTGTACGTGGGCCTGTACGACGAGACTGGCCGATCGGTGGCAGCCGCGATCTCTGCCTTGGCCCAATCGTGTCCAACGGTGAGCCGTCTGACTCAGAGGCAGGTCGCCAGCCTTCCTGACCTACTTGTTTGCTTGTGGTCCCAACGGGGTTCGAACCCGTGTCTCCACCTTGAGAGTGTTCTCGGGGTCGCTCCGACCCTGCAGGTCGGTCCACAGACTACGACCGACCGTTGACGCCGTGACCCGCACATCGTACAGTGAACCGAATGGTTAAGTCTGCCACCCTGGATCGGGCGTTCTCCGCCCTATCGGACCCAACGCGGCGCGCGATGCTCGAACGTCTGGCTCGGGGGCCCGCCACTGTCAGCGAGCTCGCGGCGCCCGCTGGGATCTCCCTCCCCGGCACCCTCAAGCACGTCCGGATCCTCGAGGAGGCGAAGCTCGTGACCTCGAAGAAGAAGGGACGAACCCGAGAGTGCCGGCTCGGCCCCGACCAGCTGGACGACGTGACGCGATGGATCGAGTGGTACCGCGCGACCTGGGACCGGCGCCTGGACCGTCTCGAGGCGTACATCGAGAAGCGCAAGGGGGGTTCGAGATGACGTACGACATGAAGATCGAGCGGCTGTTCGACGCACCGCCCGAGCTCGTGTTCGACACGATGGTCGACCCGGAGGCCCAACCCGAGATCTTCGCCGACGAGGTGCCGGGTTGGAACCTGTGGGAGTGGGGGATCGACCTCCGCGTGGGAGGCGAGTGGACGTTCGTCTACGGACTCGCGGATCGATCTGGTGAGCCGGATCGGAACACGAGCGTGTTCACCGAGATTGATCGACCGCGCCGACTCGCCTACCGGTCGTCGATGTTCGTGAGCGAGTGGGGGCGCGCGGTCGACTACACGGAGACCGTCACGTTCGAGGAGCGCGACGGGAAGACGCTCGTCACGATCGAGCTCACGGGCCTCGAGCTGGAGAAGGACCGGGACGCGTTCATGAGCGGGCTTCCCGGGTACCTGGATGCGGTCGAGCGCGTCGTGGCGAACAGGATGGCCGAGCGCTGACGCCAGGAGTCGGTGTACGGCGGGCGCCGGTGGACCCATGAGTTCGCGACCCGTCGTCCGTCCCATCCAGCAGATCTGATCACGGAGGTCGGAGATGTTTCCCGAAACCGAGAACGTGGATTTCGCACCACCTCGAGCCGGTCGCCGCGAGTGGCCGCGCGTCAGCCAGTAACCGGCAAAAGGAGGTCATCATGACTCACATATCAACCACCACCGCGGCGGTCGGTACACAATGAACGCACCCGCCTCAATCACCATCACGCCAGTCCGCGTTGCCGACCTGCTCGCCGAGGGCGAGCGGATGCCGGTCTACGTGCACGTCATCGACCATCCTGATGCGCGCGTGCTGGTCGACACCGGCATGACGGAGCTGCACCCGGCGGTGGCCGACCTCGATCCCCGCCTCCGGCCACTGAGCAAGCAGGACTTCGATCTCGCCGGCATCGACATCGTCGTCAACACACACCTGCACTTCGACCACTGCGGCGGCAACCACCTCTTCGCCGGCAAGCCGATCTACGTCCAGCGTGGGGAGCTCGACGACGCGCGCAGCGAGGACGACTACACCATTCGCGAGTGGGTCGAGGCGCCCGGTGTGCGGTACGTGCCGGTCGACGGCGAGCTCGAGCTGCTTCCCGGGCTCCGACTCGTCCCGGCGCCGGGCCACACACGCGGCACGCAGGTGGTCGTCGTCGAGACTGGCGGGCGTCGGGTCGTCGTCGGCGGCGACGTGGCGGTTTGGTTCGGCGAGCTCGACGAGCCGCACACCGAAGGCCAGCTGCGGGTGCGTGCGCTCGACCCCGAGCTGGTCTGGCTCGCGCACGAGCACGAGCCATGGCGACCCCGCACCGTCTGAGGCATCCCGCCGGCGCTCTCTGAGTCGTCGAGTGCCATGGAACGAAGAGTCTTGTCGAAGAAGGGAGTGATGGGCTTCGAGGCAGTCCGGTGGCGACAGTCGGTCGTACTGTCGAACCCCTTACCGAGGAGGACTTCTGATGCGCAGCGTGACCTATTCAATGAACGTCTCACTTGACGGCTACATCGTCGGGCCGGACGGCGGCTTCGACTGGCCGGGGTTCGACGAGGAGGTCTTTCGCTTCTGGATCGACGAGATACGAGGGGTCGGCGTGCACCTGTTGGGACGACGGCTGTATGAGACGATGCTGTACTGGGAGACCGCCGACCAGGATCCGTCGCTCGACGACTCAAGCCGCGAGTGGGCCGCGCTCTGGAAGCCGCTCCCGAAGGTGGTGTTCTCCACCACGCTGTCGGCGGTGCAGGGCCATGCCCGCCTGGCCTCCGGTGGCCTGGCGGAGGAGATCGAGCGGTTGCGGGCCGAGCCGGGAGAGGGCGATATCGCGATCGGCGGCGCGACGCTCGCCGCCGAGGCGGCCGCGTTGGGTCTGATCGACGAGTACCGGGCCGTGGTCTACCCGGTGCTGGTTGGCGGTGGCATCCCGTTCTTTCCTCGGCGCGAGCGGCGGGTGGATCTCGAACTCGTCGAGACGCGCACCTTCAGCTCGAGAGTCGTCTACCTCCGCTACCGCGTGGCGCGCTAGCCCTGAGCGCCCGGTCCTGGTGCGGCCCAGGCGGACGGTCGTCGTGCGGACGGTCTTCGTTCGAGTGCCCGTTTCCCCCGGCTCCGAGCTGACGGGGCTGAAGGGGGGAACAAACGGGGGGAACGAGGGCCATCTAGCGCTGCCCCCACCCCCATCGTCGGGGTTTCGGCAGGTCGAAAGGGGTAGTCCCAACGGGGTTCGAACCGGTGTCTCCACCTTGAGAGGGTGGTACGGGCACGCACGAGATGCAACTGGTTGCACGAAACGCCTGCTCAGGGGTCACGTCGGTATCAGTCCGTATCGGTCCGTGCCATTCCTCTTGCGGCACGTCTGCGGCACGCTCGGCCCAATGAGCTCGGCGAGCACGAGCAGTTAGCGGTGAGGAAGCCCGGAGCTCCCCCGGACTCCCCACCGTGTCGCCGCGGCGATAGGGGAGGGGATGGAACCCACCGTGGGGGACCGCGGCGCCGTCGCACAACACCCCACGTTCGCCGGACCGACCGGCGCCCACGGGCCGAGCATGACATCCCCGTGGTGGGTTCGGCTCGAGTCCTAGCCGATGGGTCGGCTACGCCCAAGCGACCATCGGTTCGCGGGGAGGTGGCTCGGGTGCCCGCCGCACGGGCTCATCGCATCCTCGCCGTGTGCGTCTCGGTAGCGAATGCGTGTCGGCTCCGGATCTCCCTTTCCTCGTCCCTGCCACTCCTCCACTGTGATCTCTTCCCTCGCCCTCCCCACACCACCCGACTCCAGAACCGGCTCTTCGAGGGGAGCGTCTCCTCAGGACGTGTCAACCACCACAGCATCTGCGGGGCTGCGAGGAGGATCGGACGCTCCGGGCGGTGCTGGTCGGGATGCTGCGGGAGATCGAACGCGAAGCGCCGGGAGAAGCCTGGCGTTGAAGCGACTAATCGTGATGGCGACTTACGGTCGAGGCGCTGGAGGCGGTGGGGGCGGCGGTAGAGCTCCAGAGGGCGGAGCCGAAACCGGTTCAACCTCAGGAGGAGGTCCGTACTGATTCCAGCCTTGGTCTCCCTGGATTGCCAAGAACACGAGCAACACGATCCATCCGAATGGCACTAGGCCTAGCAACCACCACCACCCGGACTTGCCGGCGTCGTGTAGCCGACGGACACCGGCTGCCAAGTAGGGGATGATGAACGCAAGGACGGCTACACCTGCTAGGAAGACGAAGAAGATTGCAACCCCGCTCACGGACCCGTCGAACCCCGGCTGAGCGAGAGAGAACTTTGAGTCGAGCGCTATTAGCGGCACTACGGGCATCAGGATCACGATGTAGTAGGCAAGGACGAACCACCAGAACTCTGGTCGTGAGGCTCGACCCCGAAACTCCGCGTACTTCCTGAAGCAGGTGGCAATCGCTTCAGTGAACGACAAACCCGTCACCACCTTCCTATGCGGATGCTAGTACGCGCGACCTTGCCGCCGCTCCCAGTCACTGGACGCAATGGGATCCCGCGCCGCACGACGAGCCGAGCGCCTGATCGACTGGGAGAAGCACCGGACCCTAGAGTGGCACTCGTTAGGAGCTGCGTGCGGACAGGCTATAGCCGATGACCTGGCGCGCCTTGACGCCTCAGTGACGCAGACCCACCTTCGTGAGCGTGAGGAAGGTCATCGCGTCCCTGGTCCTGGGTTACGTGGTGCTCGCCGTGTACTACCGCGCCAGGGAGGCCGCCGGCAGCCGGATCGGAGTGCCATCTCCCGCTCGAGCCGAGTCAGTCGCCGTACGCGGGCCGTTCCCGCGATCAGGTTGATACCTGAGCTCGGGACGGGATCGACCCCGTGACCTTGGTGCCCGTGCCGGGTGACGACTCGACCGTTAGCGTTCCGCCAAGTGCCTCGAGTCGATCCCTCATCCCCTGGAGCCCGGTACCGAGCGGCGTCCGCGCCGGGTCGAACCCCGACCCGTCGTCGGTTACCTCGAACCTAACCGCTCCGTCTCGGTCGTCGATCCGCACGCGAGCGCTCGCAGCGTTCGCATACTTCGCAACGTTCTGTAGGGCTTCGAGGCAGCAGAAGTAGACGGCCGCCTCGACCTCCTGCGGGTAGCGGCCGGTCCCCGCTCCCGTTACGTCAACCGGGAGCGCCGCCTTTCGCCCCTGCGCATCTAGGGCGACGACGAGCCCCTGGTCTGCGAGCAGCGGCGGGTAGATCCCGCGGGCCAAGTCTCGAAGGCTCTCGAGCGCGTCTGTGGCCTGCTCCTGCAGCCCGCCAAGGGTTTCGGCGATCGCAGGTGCGTCGTGTTCGGCCAGCCGGCGCGCGAGGTTCAGCCGTATGCCGAGCGCCACTAGCTGCTGCTGTGCGCCGTCGTGCAGGTTGCGCTCGAGCTGCTTGGCCCGTTCGTCCTGCGCCGTGACGATCCGTCGGCGCGAGGCACGCAGCTCCTCGATCAGCCGGACGTTCCGGAGCACGAGTCCCGCCTGCGCCGCGAGGTCGCGGACGAGCCGCTCCTTCGACGGGTTCATCGGGTCGTTCGGCGGCATGGTCACCGAGAGGGCACCGAGGAGCTCGCCGAGGTGGCGAACCTCGATCCCGTCCTCCCCTTCGCCGAACCCGCCCGGACGTCCGCCCTCGACCGCGACGGGAGGCACCGAGCCGTTTTCCGGCCACGACACGGCCGGACGAAGTTCCTCGCCGAACCGCAGCCACACGCGCGCCGAACTCGCGCCGGTCCCGTTCGCGAGGATCTGCGCCATCCTCGGCAGGACGTCCTCGGCCGCGAATGCGGTCGCGACCTTATCCGAGAACTCCGACAGGACCTCGTACGGCGTCGCGCGCTTGCCGTACACGATGCGGTTCGCAAGGTGCCGGACGCGTTCGCGCACGGGTTGGAACGCGACCGCGATGGCGACCGCGGTCACGATCGTCAGGAAGGAGTTCCCACGGTCACCGACGAGCGTGCCCACGCCGATCACGAGCGCGACGTAGACGAGGGTAAACAGGGCCGCGAGGATCCCGTACACGAGCGCCTTGCTCACGACGAGGTCGAGGTCGTACAGCCGATACTTGAACAACGCGAGGGCGATCGACGCGGGGACGCCGAAGAGGATGATGAGGATTAACGCGGTGAACGCCACGACCCCGACGATCGTCTGGTCGCAGCCGCAGGCGATCAGGCTCGCCAGCGAGCTCAGGACGCAGGCGCCCCCGGCCGCCGCGACGAGCCCCAGCCACTTGATCTGCTGGCGAAGCTCCGCGTCCCCGTGGCGGAAGCGCTGGATCAAGCCCGCGAAACAGCCCACGACTGCCTCCACGGTCACCCACGCGGCGATCACGAGCGCCGGCCCGACGACGCCAAGCAGACTGGCCACCCCGAACGGGTTCGGAAAGGAGCCCGCAGTACCCGACGGAGCGACCGGCATGGGTTTGAGGAGGAACAGGACGTAGCTGGCGACCGCGCCGCCGATCCCCATCCACAGCACGGGACGCCACCGGGGGGACGGCGGACGGCCGTCCGGGAAGAGCAACAGGACGAGCGAGATCCCGACGAGCGCGAAGATCCAGAACTGCGAGAGGGCGGTCAACACCTCTTCGACGGCTGGGAGCGACCCGGGGAATGTCACGAGCCCGACCGCGCCGTACGCGTTGCCGAGCGTCACCACCCCGGTGCTGATGCCGACGGCCGCCAGGAACCAGCCGATCACGTTCCGCGCCCGGACTGCGATGAGTAGCCCGATGGCGACGTAGAGCACGGTCCCGATCACCGAGATCACGTCGAAGAACAGGTCACCTTGGGCGTTGGTGAGTGCCTCGTGGCCGAACGCGAGCAGGACGACGTTCGCCAAGGTGAGGGCCGCCGCGGACAGCCCTACCGCGATGGCCGCCCACCTCGTCGTCCGATCGGTCACCTGACCACCGGGCCGATTGTGACGCCGGGACTCCATGAGCGAAAGGGCGCCTGCCCCCTCGGGAGACGTGGCGCTCCCATCCCGGGGACCTCTCGAGCCTGACGGACGAGGTGGGACACGAAGACTCTTTCGGGGGGCCCGGCGCTAACTGGTGGGTACAAGGGTGCCTGGACCCTCCGCACGCGAGCTACTCACCGCGGAGGCGGGTCGCGAGCGACTCGAGCATTGCCCAGGCGACGCTTGGTTCAGAGAGGATCAGCTCTCGAAGCGACTCCTGATGTAGCACGAGGCATCGCATTGAGGTCTCGGCGATTACCGACGCAGCGCGAGGTCGACCGTCGATCATGGAAATCTCGCCGAAGAACTCACCAGGCCTTCTGTGGGAGATCGTCCGTCCGCCGCGGACGACCTTGGCGGAGCCCTCGAGAACCACGAACAACGTCGCCGAGCGCCCTCCCTCGCGCACGATCGTCGTATCGGGATCGTACTGGTGCTCCAAGACGCCTTTCCGGACATTGCGAAGCTGACGTGTGGACAGCTTCGAAAAGAGTGGGATCGTTGACAACGCATCCAACTCGGACGGCGGCATGAGGCCGGTCTATCGAGGCACAGACCGCCAGTCAAGACGTCTGCGCCGAATTTGGTGGGGCTTGGGGATTCCTCTCCCTGTCATGATTCGGCACGGCCTTGGCTCATCGCCCGCTGGGCGGGAGGGTCATGCACGTCGGGAGCCAGAGGCTTGAGGTGTTGTTGACCTTAGGATCTGGGAGAACGGTAGTCACGAGCGGCGAGCCGGACCCGCTGCTGAGCCTCGGCGGCCCAAGAACTTGGTCCAGGAAATTGAAGCGGGGGATGTCGTCGCCTCGGCCGACTCCTCAGGGCTGACCGCTCCCAACTCCGCGTCGCCATCGAGGAAGGTGGATGCCTCGATGAGGGAAGTGTCCTGACCACCGGGGCGCGGGTGCTCAGCCTCAAGACAGCGCGTTCGCGTAGAGCCGTAACTTTGCCACACACGATCACCTTGGAGCTCGCGGAGCACCTGCGGCGATTTCCGCCGGGGCAGTGTGGTCTCGTGTTCACGGCTGAGCGGGGGGGGAGTGATCCGGCGTCCGGCATTCGGCCGGCTCGTGTGGCGAACAGCGGTCGCGCGCGCGGGACTGGAGGGGTTCCGGTTCGGCCAGCTGAGACACACCGGCGCGACGTTGGCGTTGGAGGCCGGAGCGAACCCCGTCCTGGTGGCGTTCCGGCTCGGACACACCTCGACCAGAATGCTCGAGCAGCACTACGCGGGACGGCTCGATCGCGCCGACCGCGAACTCGCACGCGCTCTGGACGCTGCGGTACGGTTGCGGCACGTAGAGGAGTCGCGCGAGACTCGCACGGATGCAAACCCCTCCTGACCTGCGAGTTTCCTGGTAGTCCCAACGGGGTTCGAACCCGTGTCTCCACCTTGAGAGGGTGGTGTCCTAGGCCACTAGACGATGGGACCGAGGGTGCCCGCGTCGCGCTCGGGCGGCAGGAAGGATACCGAAGCCCGGCTCAGCCGCTCAGCAGGTCGAGGAGCTGCGTCCCGAGCGGGGTCAGGCTGCTGTACACGCCGCGGCCGCTCCGGTGCGCCTCGACGACGCCGGCCCGGCGGAGCTGGGCGAGCTGCTGGGAGACCGCACCGGGGGTCACGCCCAGCCGCCGTGCCACCTCGCTCGTCGTCATCGGGATCTCCAGGGCGCGAAGGATCGCGGCCTTGGAGTCCCCGACGAGCTCGAGGAGCGCGGCGCCTGACGGCGTCCGCTCGGCCTCCCACAGCGTGGCGAGCCCTCGGGGCGGGTAGCCGACCGTGGGCTGCCACGGCTCATCCCACATGACCGTGAGGCGCGGGCAGGCGAACACGAGCGGGATCAGCACGAGGCCTCGACCGAGCGGCTTGATGTCCTCGTCCCACTTGTGCTTGTCCAAGGTGAGGACGCCGTCCTTCCACGAGGCCTCCGGGTGCAGGTTCGCGAACAGCGCCTCTGGGCCCTCGAGCGCGAGCTGGCGGGCGCGATACAGGACGTCGCCCTCGAGGAGGGCGCGCATCCTCGGCCAATGCGGCTCGATCGCCGTCTCCCAGTACCCGCGCATCGCCGCGACGAGATCGCGCAGCGCCTCGTCCGGCTCCTCGACGAACAGGGCGGCGTCGGGCGGCAGGGCGTCGCCCCCGTAGGCCCGGCGAACCTCGATGGCAACCTCCGCGTGCGGCGTCGCGGCGACGCGCTCGAGCTCCTCCTCGAAGACCGGGTAGGGCCCCTCGGGGGGCGGCGACACGAAGTCCGGAAGGTAGTGCGTGCCGGTTGGGACCAGCGCGAGGAGCGGTCGCAGATCCAACGCCTGGATCTGCTCGCGGTGCTCGTTCATCCACGGGAGGTGGAAGACGCTGCTGGAGGGTTTGCGCAGCCCGACGAAGCTCTGCATGACCTCCCAGATCGGGCTGAAGGCGAACCGCGTCTCGGCGAGGTCCTCGGGCGTGAGGTGGATCCTGATCATGGCGCCTCCGCGATTCTGGGTCTCGCCGGGTCGGCGGACGACAGATTTAGAGATTACTGAATCGATTCACCGTCCGCCACCCCTCCCATAGGGTCCAATCGGCGGTGCGGCGAGGTGCCCGTCGCCGGGAGAGGAGGCCGAGATGCTGCCCATCCACGATCCAGACCGGAGCCGGAGGCTCGAGCGCGAGCTCCGAGACTCGGCCGAGCTCACCCGGCGACTCCGTGAGGCGCGGTCCGACGGCGCCACGCGCATCGAGCCGGAGCTCCCGGCCGCAGAGGTGGTGGAGCTGCCGATCGCCGAAGACGTCTGTGTCCTCTGCGAGCTCGAGGGCGAGCCGAGCTCCGCGTAGCCGGCGTCGCGACGACGACCCGGTCAGCTCTCCGCGCGCAGACGCCCCACGAAGAGCTCGTTGCCGAGCGCGTAGGGTCCGCGCGCGGCCCGGACCAGGCCGAGCGCCACGTCGGGGGATTGACCGAGCCGGGTGAGCGCCAACGCCGCCAGGAGACCGGAGCGGTTGAGCCCGCCCATGCACGTGATGAGGGTGGGCCGTCCCGCGCGCACGGACCTCTCGACGAGCCCGACGATCACCTCGAGGACATCTTCGTTCGGAAGCTCCTCGTCCGCGTCCTCGATGGGCCAGGAGACGAAGACGCCGCCGAGTGGTGGGCGCACGCCGTCCCGCGAAATCCGCTCGAGCATGACGACGACCTCGAACCCGTCCGCGAAGGCCGTCGACGCCTGGATGTCCCACCGGCCGACCCACAGGTTGGGGACGATCTCGTTGGCGGGGTCGAGCGTGATGCCCTCGTCGAATCGCGGGGCTCGAGCGACCGGCATCGCCAGGCTCAGTTCTCGCCTTGCGCCCGCGTGAAGCCGAGCTCGCCGTCGAACTCCTGGAGCTTCTCGATGTGCATCCAGCGATGCCGCGTCGAGACGCGCTTGAGGAGATCGTGGACGGCGTCGTCGGACAGATCGCCCGGGTTGTCGCGGATCACGAATCGGCACGCGTAGTGGTCGACCATGTCGGCCGCGGCACCCGTGGCCGGGAACACCTGACGCCCGCGATTCGCGATCGACTTGAGCTCCAGGTTCATCCCGTCGGTGAGCTCGCGCACGCTTGTGCCGAGCTCCTCCGGCTCCAGCGGCGACTCGACGAACAGGTCGAGCCCGACGACGGCGCGGGTGGCCGCGGACACGAAGTCCGGCCTGCCGCTCACCCTCGGCAGGTTGATCGGCTTGTACTCCCGGACCTGCCAGCGCTCCGAACGCTTGCCGAGGTTGCCGATGATCGCGTCCGTGTACGCCGAGGTCGGCGTCCCCTTGTCGTAGCCGAGCACGTCGCCCGTGAGCGTCCCCTGCTCGAGGGTGACGAGGATCGCGTGCTCGATGGTTGCCGCGACGTCGAACGCGCCGAGGTACCGGAGCATGAGGATCGCCGCCCCGATGACCGCGGTCGGGTTGATCACGTCCTTGCCGGCGTACTTCGGTGCCGAGCCGTGCACCGCCTCGAAGATCGCGACCTCGGTGCCGATGTTGGCGCTGGGCGCGTAGCCCAGTCCGCCGATCAGCGCGCTCGACTCGTCCGACAGGATGTCGCCGTTCATGTTCGTCGTGACGAGGACGTCGAACTGCTCGGGCCGTTTCACGAGCTGGTGGGCGCAGTTGTCGACGATGATGTGCCACGCCTCGATGCCGGGATACTCGGGCGCGATCTCCTCGAACGTCCGCTTCAGCATCCCCTCCGTGAACTTCATGATGTTGGCCTTCGTCGCGCAGTGGACGGTCGTGCGGCCCTCGGCGACGGCGAGCTCGAACGCGAACCGGACGATCTTCTCGCAGCCCTTGCGGCTGATGAGCTTGAGCGTCTGGGCCACGCCCGGCGTCTGCATGTGCTCGATGCCGGCGTACAGGTCCTCGACGTTCTCGCGAACCACGACGAGGTCGATTCCGCGGCCGCTGTAGGGCGTCGTCACGCCGGGGAGCTCCCGGACCGGCCGCACGTTCGCGTACGTTTCGAACAGCTTGCGCAGGGTGACGTTCGCGCTCTTCTCGCCGAAGCCCACCGGGGTCTCGAGCGGCCCCTTCAGCACGACCCGGGTGCGCTCGATCGACTCGATGGTCTCGGGCGGGACGCCGGAGGGAAGGCCCTTCTTGAACACCTCTGCGCCGGCCTCGCGCTCCTCCCACGCGAGGTTCGCGCCGGCCGCCTCGAGGATGCGTTGGGCCGATCTGACGCACTCGGGGCCGATGCCGTCCCCGGGGATCACGGTCACGAGCTGCTTGCCGGAAGTTCCTGTCTGCGGTGCCAATGTGGACTCCCTCCGTCGGTCATGCCGTCCCGTGCGCGTCGGCGCCACATCCTCTCAACTGGCGGAAGCGGCGCCCAATCGCGGGGTGGTTGGTAGGCTCCGCGCCGATGTCGACCGACCGACGACGCGGGCGGGGTCGCCCTTCTGCAGCGGCGCTGTTCCTATCCGCGACGGTCATCGGCGCGTGCGCCGCATCCGTGGCGCCGGGGGCCGCCGGCTCGGGCGTTGTTGCGGGCGCGGGCGGATTCGCGCCATCGGGGTCGGCTCCCGCTGGGCCCGAGCAGCCGCCAGTGCTCCGCGGCTTCGACAACATCGAGCACCTGATCTTCATCGTGCAGGAGAACCGCTCGTTCGATCACTACTTCGGCACGTTCCCGGGCGCGAACGGCATCCCGATGGCGGGCGGCCACCCGACTGTGTGCATTCCGGACCCGGTGCTTCGCCGATGCGTGCGTCCCTATCACGACCGCACGCTGCAGAACGAGGGCGGCCCGCACGGTCATTCGGCGTCGGTCGACGACGTCAACGGCGGCCGAATGGACGGGTTCGTGGAGACGCTCGTCGCGGGCCCTAGCACCTGCGGCGATCATCGTGAGGCCGCGTCGTGTGCGGACGACCTCGGACCGCAGGGCCAACCGGACGTGATGGGGTACCACACGCGGGCTGAAATCCGGAACTACTGGCGGTACGCGGAGACGTTCGTCCTGCAGGATCGCTTCTTCGCGCCCTCAGACTCGTGGACCCTGCCGGCCCACCTGTTCCTCGTCTCCGGCTGGGCGGCGAGCTGCGGCGACCCGCACGACCCGATGAGCTGCACCTCCGACCTGGATCTCGACGGGGTCGTTGACCGACAGCGGCACGGCGCACACCCAGCCATCTACGCGTGGACCGACATCACCTACCTCCTCACGCGGGAAGGCGTCAGCTGGGGCTACTACATCGGGAACACGACGTGCCTGGATCCGGAAAACTGCCCGCGGAAGGAGAAGGACCCGCACGCCACCCCGCCCGCGCAGAACCCATTGCCCTCGTTCACCACCGTGCACGAGCAGCACACCCAAGATCGGATCCAGTACCACGAGGACTTCTTCCAGGCGGTCGAGGACGAGGGCCTGCCGACGGTCTCCTGGATCATGCCGGGCGGCCGCACAAGCGAGCATCCCGGCAACGGCGCGCCGATCACCAAGGGGCAGGCGCACGTCACGAGGGTGATCAACGCGATCATGCGCAGTCCTCTCTGGTATCGAACGGCGATCTTCCTCACGTGGGACGACTGGGGCGGCTTCTACGACCACGTCAAGCCGCGCCGGGTCGACGAGAACGGGTACGGCATCCGTGTCCCCGGCCTGCTGATCAGCCCATGGGCGCGTGGGGGCACCATCGACTCCCAGGTGCTCACCTTCGACGCCTACCTGAAGTTCGTCGAGGACCTCTTCCTCGACCACCAGCGATTGGATCCGGAGACCGACGGCCGGCCGGACTCGCGCCCGACGGTGCGAGAGGAGGTGGGGATCCTAGGGGACCTGCGGGACGAGTTCGACTTCGACCAGGATCCGATCCCTCCTCTCATCCTGGATCCCGCGCCGATCACGACGGCGGTCGACGCGTGAGGCGCGCGGGTATCGTCGCGGCGGCGCTCTTGCTGGTCGGGGGGGCCTGCAGTGGGAACGGTGGGAGCGCGCAGCCCTCGCAGTCCCGCAGCCCTCAGGGCCCGACGGCGGCGAGCGGCAGCACCTCGGCGGGTCCGACGGGGGTGACCGTCGGCGGTGCAACGGGCGAGACCCCGACCACGCTCGAGCTCGCGCAGTCCCACCTCAAGCACCTGATCTTCATCGTGCAGGAGAACCGCTCGTTCGATCACTACTTCGGCACGTTCCCGGGCGCCGACGGGATCCCGATGGTGAACGGTGGCCCCTCGGTCTGCGTGCCGGACCCGATCCTCGGGAAATGCGTCCCCCCGTACCACACGAGCAGCCAGCTCCAGCAGGGCGGCCCGCACGCCCTGCAGCACTCGAAGGAGGACGTCGACGGCGGCAAGATGGACGGGTTCATCCGGATGGCGATCGAGAGCCCGGTCTACTGCGCAGATCATCGATCCGATCCGACGTGCGCGAGCTACCTCGGGCCGCAGGGCCAGCCCGACGTCATGAGCTACATGACCAAGCGCGAGATCCCGAACTACTGGACGTACGCGAAGCGGTTCGTCCTGCAGGACCACCTGTTCGCCCCGGCCGACTCGTGGACGCTGCCGGCGCACCTGTTCCTCGTCTCGGCGTGGGCGGCCCACTGCACCGACGCCCACGATCCGATGAGCTGCTCCTCGGACCTCGAGCTGAACGAGGAGCACGCCGAGATGAAGGCCAAGCACAAGGCCCCGCTGTACGCCTGGACCGACATCACGTACCTGCTTCACGAGCAGGACGTGACGTGGGCCTACTACGTCGGCAACGACACCTGCGCCTTCGAGTGCACGAACAACAACGGCGAGCAGCGCACCGTCTCGCAGCAGAACCCGCTGCCGTGGTTCACCACGGTTCGCGAGGACCGGCAGCTCGGCAACATCCAGACGCACGACGACTACTTCGCCGAGGCCGCGAACGGCACCCTGCCGACGATCTCGTGGGTCATGCCGTACTCGGGAGTCGGCGAGCATCCGGGTTCCGGGGAGCCGGTCTGGAAGGGCCAGCGGCACGTGACGCAGGTGGTGAACGCGGCCATGCAGGGTCCCGACTGGGACGAGACGGCCATCTTCATCACGTGGGACGACTGGGGCGGCTTCTACGACCACGTGCAGCCGCCGCGGGTCGACCAGAACGGCTACGGGATCCGGGTTCCCGGCCTCATGATCAGCCCCTGGGCTCGTGCGGGGACGATCGACTCCCAGGTCCTGTCGTTCGACGCCTACCTGAAGCTGATCGAGGACCTCTACCTCGGCGGGCAGCGGCTGGACCCGAAGACGATGAGCCGCCCGGACTCGCGGCCCACGGTGCGCGAGGACGCGAGGATCCTCGGCGACCTGCTCGAGGAGTTCGACTTCACGCAGGACCCGTTGCCGCCCCTGGTGCTCGACCCGCATCCGTAGGCAGGCCAGGGCCGCCGCCACCCTCGCGCGCCTAGAATTCGGGCGTCTGAGGATGTCGCGTCGCGAGCCCGTCTCCGTCGGTTCGGACGCCTCCGTCGACGAGCGGACCGTCCGTCGGTTCCAGGAGGCGGGCATCGCGCTGCCGACCTTCGAGCAGCTGGCGGAGCCGGCAAAGATCCCGCAGCGGATCCGCGACGAGCTCGAGCGCATCGATCCCGACGCCGCCCATCCGCTGAACCTGTTCCGGGTCCACTGGTACAACGGGGCCGATCGGCGCTCGGTCGTCGAGGTCCCGGAGCACGTCGTCCTGGACTCGTCGCTCACGGGCGTCGATGCGCCCATCGTGGTCGCGCTCGGCGACCGGTTCCCGATGATCGCCGCGCACAAGGTGCTCGCGGCGTACGCGTGTCTCGTCCCGCGCGTGGTGGACGGCGGCTTCGACCCGACCGCGCATCGCGCCGTCTGGCCCTCGACCGGCAACTACTGCCGCGGCGGCGTCGCCATCAGCCGGATCGTGGGGTGCCGCGGGGTCGCCGTCCTGCCCGAGGGCATGAGCCGCGAACGCTTCGAGTGGCTCGAGCGCTGGGTCGCCGAACCCGCGGACATCGTCCGGACGCCGGGCGTCGAGAGCAACGTCAAGGAGATCTACGACGAGTGCAAGCGGCTCGAGCGCGACCCGGCCAACGTGATCCTGAACCAGTTCTCCGAGTACCCGAACCACGTCGTGCACGAGATGGTCACCGGCCGCGCGCTGGCCCACGTGTTCGAGTCGCTGCGCGACCGCGAACCGGCGCTGCGCCTGCGAGCCTTCGTGTCGGCAACGGGCTCGGCCGGCACCATCGCCGCCGGCGACCACCTGAAGGACCGGTACGGAACGGCGATCGTCGCGGCGGAGGCCCTGCAGTGTCCGACGTTGTTGCGCAACGGGTTCGGCGAGCACAACATCCAGGGGATCGGCGACAAGCACGTGCCGCTCATCCACAACGTGATGAACACGGACGTCGTCGTCGACGTGAGCGATACGGACACCGATGCGCTGAACGTCCTGTTCAACACCGACGCGGGGCGCGCGCATCTCCGCACGCGGGGGATCGACGAGCCCACGATCGCGGCCCTGGATGCGTTCGGGCTGTCGAGCATCTGCAACGTGCTCGCGGCCATCAAGACGGCCAAGCTGCTCGGCCTCGGCGCACGCGACGCCATCCTCACGATCGCCACCGACGGCGCCGGGCTGTATCGGACGGAGGTCGACAAGGTGATGGGGCGCGACTTCCCAGGAGGCTTCGGCGAGGCGGAGGCGGCCGAGACGTTCGGCCGATCGCTCGAGGGCCAGGGGACCGGGGATATGAAGCAGCTCACCGACGAGGATCGGCAGCGCATCTTCAACCTCGGGTACTTCACGTGGGTCGAGCAGCAGGGGATCTCGATCGAGGATTTCCTGGCCCGGCGCGACCAGGCGTTCTGGCGCGGGCACCGCGAGCTCGTTCCGATCTGGGACAAGGCCATCCGGGCGTTCAACGCGCGGACCGGGCTGGGCGAGGCCGCATGAGCGTGGACCCGCCCACGAGCGTCGTCTGCGCCGGGTGCGGGCACGTTGCCGGGCAAGACGAGCCGTTGCCCTTCCGGTGCCCGAACGCCGACGGCGACGACGTCGACCACCTGATGGTCCGCGAGCTCGACCCGACGCACGTCGTCTTCCCCGCGGACGAGGAGCCGAATCCGTTCGTGCGGTACCGGGAGCTGTTCCACGCCTACCACCTCGGACGCGCCAACGGCATGAGCGACGACGACCACGTCCACCTGGTGGAACAGCTCGACAAGGCGGTCGCGGAGGTCGACGGATCCGGCTTCGCGGAGACGCCGTTCGAACGGAGCGACGGGCTGTCCGAGCGGCTCGGGTGCGCCGTCTGGGTCAAGGACGAGACCGGGAACGTCTCGGGGACCCACAAGGCCCGGCACCTGATGGGCCTCATGGTGCACCTCCTCGTCGCCGAGCAGGCGGGGCTCGTCGCGGGGGAGGGCGCCGAGCTTGCGATCGCGAGCTGCGGCAACGCGGCCCTGGCCGCGGCCGTGGTGGCGCGCGCCGCGGACCGGCCGATCCGGGTGTTCGTCCCGGCGTGGGCGGACGAGGCCATCCTGCGGCGGCTCAGGGAGCTCGGCGCGACGATCGAGGTGTGCGAGCGGACGGAAGGCGTCCCGGGCGACCCGACGTATCGCGCGCTCCGCGCGGCGATCGCCGACGGCGCCGTGCCGTTCACCTGTCAGGGACCCGACAACGGCCTCGCGATCGAGGGCGGCGAGACGCTCGGCTACGAGATGGTCTCCCAGCTGACGCGGGCGGGCGAGGGCCTCGATCGCCTGGTGGTCCAGGTCGGCGGGGGCGCCCTCGCGAGCGCGTGCGTGCGGGCGTTCGAGGACGCCGCGCTCCTGGAGGCACCGGAGCGCCTTCCGAGGATCCACGCGGTGCAGACGGACAACGTCCACCCCCTCGCCCGCGCCTTCATGCGCGTGCGGCAGCGCGCCGGGCACGAGGCGTCGCCCGAGGGAATCGTCGAGGCGTTGTCGTGGGCGCGCTCGCACCGTTCCGAGGTCATGTGGCCGTGGGAGCAGGAACCGGCGAGCGTCGCCGAGGGGATCCTGGACGACGAGACCTACGACTGGGCGGCAGTCGTCGGGGGGATGCTCGCCACCGACGGCTTCCCCGTCCTGGTCTCGGAGGACCTGCTCCGCGAGGCGAACGACGTCGCGCGCGACGCGACCGGGATCGACGTCGACCACACGGGCTCGGCCGGGCTCGCCGGGCTGCTGGAGCTGTCGCGCCGGGGAGCGCTCGGCGCGGACGAGCGCGTGGCCGTGCTGTTCACGGGCGCGCGCCGGAGTTGAGAGGAGGCAGGCGATGAGGAGCTTCGCGGGACGCGACATCCTCTCGCTCAAGGAGTTCGAGCGGGAGGAGTTCTTCCACATCTTCGAGGTCTGCGACCGGATGGCGCCGATCGCCAAGGAGCGGCGGAACGCCGACCTGCTGAAGGACAAGACCCTACTTACGGCCTTCTATCAGCCGAGCACGCGGACGCGCCTGGCAACGGAGGCGGCGATGCATCGCCTCGGTGGCCACGTGCTCGGCTTCTCGGACGCGAAGATGACGCGCGCGGGCGACTTCTACCAGGAGTCGATCAAGGACACGGTCCACATGCTCGAGTTCTACGCCGACGTCATCGCGATGCGCCACTTCCAGCAGGGCGCACCCGAGGAGGCCGCGCGGTGGGCGTCGATCCCGGTCATCAACTGCGGCGACGGCTGGGGCGAGCATCCGACGCAGGTCCTCACGGACCTGTACACGACCTGGAAGGAGAAGGGCACGCTCGACGGGCTCAACTTCCTGCTGGTCGGCGACATGCGGATGCGGACGATGCACTCGATCCTGTACGCGTTCAGCCAGTTCGACATCGTGTCCTACGTCGTCGGTCCGCCGGAGATGACGCTCCTCCCGGAGTTCAGGGCGGAGCTCGATGAGCGGAACGTGCGGTACCAGGAGGCGGAGTCGGTCGAGAAGGTCATCGCCGAGTGCGACGTGATCTACATGGAGCCCGTCGTGCAAGCCGACTACACGAAGGGACGGGACGAGCGCGGCGAGGCGGCCCTGCCGACGACGCCGCCCGAGTACCGGGTGACGCGCGAGCTCCTGCGCGACAAGGCGAAGAGCGACGCCATCATCCTGCACTCGTTGCCGCGGATGGACGAGCTCCCGGTCGACGTCGATTCGACGCGGCACGCCCGGTACTGGACGGAGGCGTTCAACGGCGTCGTGATGCGGATGGCGCTGCTGTCGCTCGTCCTCGGGGCCGTCGAGTAGACGCGACGGCGATGATCGTGAAGACGGCGGTGGTCGCGATTGGTGGGAACTCGCTCATCAAGGACACGCTGCACCAGAGCGTGCGCGATCAGTACATCGCCGCCGGCGAGACGTGCTGGCACATCGCCTCGATGATCCGCGATGGCTGGAACGTGGCGATCACGCACGGCAACGGCCCGCAGGTCGGGTTCATCCTGCGCCGCTCGGAGATCGCGGCCCACGAGCTCCATGAGGTGCCGCTGGATGTGTGCGGGGCCGACACGCAGGGGGCGATCGGGTACGCGCTCCAGCAGAACCTCCACAATGACTTCGTCCGACTCGGCATGAACAAGCGGGCCGTGACGGTGATCACCCAGACGGAGGTGTCCGCAGACGACCCGGCCTTCCAGCACCCGAGCAAGCCCATCGGCTCCTACATGGACGCGGCGCAGGCCGAACGCCGCCGGGAGCAGGACGCCTGGAGTGTCACGGAGGACGCTGGTCGCGGGTGGCGACGGGTGGTTCCGTCCCCCGAGCCCGTGCGGATCGTGGAGGAGGACGTCATCAGGAGCCTACTGGACGAAGGGGTCGTGGCGATCGCGGTCGGTGGCGGCGGGATTCCCGTCGTCGCCGACGGCGATGGGAACCTCCGAGGCGTCGCCGCCGTGATCGACAAGGACCTCGCATCCTCGCTGCTCGCCTCGTCGCTCGGAGCGGAGCTGTTCCTGATCAGCACCTCGGTCGAGAAGGTCGCGCTCCGCTTCGGCACGCCGGAGCAGGAGTGGGTCGACCGGCTCACCACGTCGGAGGCCCGGGGATACCTGGAGGAGGGGGGGCACTTCGCGGCGGGCAGCATGGCTCCGAAGATCCGCGCGGCGCTCGCGTTCGCTGAGGCCACCGGCGGTACCGCCCTCATCACGAACCCCGAGAACGTCGAACGTGCTCTAGCGGGCGAGACCGGCACGCGGATCTCGGGCGGCGAGGGATGATGCCGACCGTGCAGGCGCGTCGACGCACCGAGCAGGGGGTGAGACCCTCGTGGACCTCACGCTGAACGGGCGGGCGGTCTCGGTCGCCACGCGACCGGGGATGAGCCTGCTCGAGCTCCTGCGCGAGGAGCTCGGCGCCATCTCCGTGAAGGACGGCTGCGCGCCCGAGGGATCGTGCGGCGCCTGCACGGTGCTCGTCGACGGCCGCGCCGTCGTCTCCTGCGCCCAGAAGGCCGAGCACGTCGAGGGGCGGAGCGTGATCACGCAGGAAGGGCTCGAGCCCGCCGAGCGCGAGCGCTGGGCCGATGCCTTCGTCGTCGCCGGCGCCTCGCAGTGCGGGTTCTGCTCGCCCGGGATCCTGATGAAGGCCGAGGCGCTGCTCGGCAAGAACGAGGCGCCCACACGCGAGGAGATCGGCAAGGCGCTCGCCGGCAACCTGTGCCGGTGCACCGGCTATCTCAAGATCGTCGACGCCGTCGAGCTGGTCGCGCGCTCGCGCCTCGGCGAGCCGATGCCCGAGCCCGACCGTTCGGGGCGGATCGGCTCGCGGACGGCGCGGTACGAGGGGCGGGAGCTCGCGCTCGGCGACAAGCCGTACATCAACGACCTGACGGCACCCGGCATGCTGCACGGGGCGCTGCGGTTCAGCGGCCACCCGCGCGCGCGGCTGGTGCGGATCGATCCGGAGCCGGCGCGAGCCCACCCCGGCGTCGTGGCCGTGCTGCTCGCAGCCGACGTGACGGGGGAGCGCTCGCAGGGGCTGATCACGCCCGACTGGCCGCAGGTCGTGGCGGAGGGCGAGATCACGCGCTACGTGGGCGACGTCCTCGCGATCGTCGTCGCCGAGACCCGCCACGCGGCGCGAGAGGCCGCCACGCTCGTCGAGGTCGAGGTCGAGGTGCTCGAGCCGGTCACGGACCCGTTCGCCGCGATGGCGCCGGAGGCGCCGGCGCTGCATCCGGGCGGCAACGTCCTGTCGACCTCGATCGTGAAGCGCGGCGACGTCGACGCGGCGCTCGAGGGCTCGTCGCACGTGCTGACCGAGACCTTCCGGACGCAGGTCATCGAGCACGCGTTCCTGGAGCCCGAGTCGGCGTTCGCGGTGCCCGAAACGGACGGGACGGTCCACGTCTCCTCACAGGGACAGGGCGTGTGGGAGGACCGCCGCCAGGTCGCGTCGTTCCTCGGATGGCCCGAGGAGCGGGTGCGCGTGACCCAGGTCTCCAACGGCGGCGCGTTCGGCGCGAAGGAGGATCTCAACGTCCAGTGCCACGCCGCGCTCGCGGCGGTCGCCACCGGCCGACCCGTGCTGCTCACGCTCTCGCGGGCCGAGAGCCTCGCGTTCCACCCCAAGCGCCACCCGCTCACGATGACCTACACGGTGGGCAGCGACGCCGAGGGCCGGCTCACCGGCGTTCGTGCGCGGATCATCGGCGACACCGGCGCATACGCGAGCGTCGGCGACAAGGTCCTCGAACGCGCGGCGGGCCACGCGTGCGGGCCGTACCGATTCGAGGCCGTCGACGTCGAGTCCACGGCCGTCTACACCAACAACCCGCCGAACGGCGCGATGCGCGGCTTCGGCGTGAACCAGGTCGCGTTCGCGATCGACGGGATGCTCGACCGTCTGGCCGAGCTCGTCGGCATCGACCCGTGGGAGATCCGGTGGCGCAACGCTCTCGAGGTCGGCGACCGGTTCGGCACCGGCCAGATCCTCGGCGAGGGGGTCGGGATCAAGGCGTGCCTCGAGGCCGTCCGGGACGCCTACCGCGGCAGCCGCTACGCCGGCATCGGGTGCGGGGTCAAGAACACGGGCATCGGCAACGGGCTGAAGGAGCTCGGCCGCGCGATCCTTCGACCCGAGGCCGACGGCACCGTCACGCTGTTCCACTCGTGGACCGAGATGGGCCAGGGCGTGAACACCGTCCTCATGCAGATCGTGTGCGAGGAGCTCGGGCTCACGGCCGATCGGGTGCACGTCATCGTCGACACCATGCGCGAGCTCGACACCGGCCAGACGACCGCCTCGCGCTCCACGGTGCTCGGCGGGCGGGCGATCCAGGAGGCCGCGAAGAAGGTCCGGGCCGAGCTGAACGGCGGCCGGCTCGAGGACCTTGCGGGGCGCGAGTTCTCGGGTGAGGTGGTCGTCGACTGGACGCACAAGCCCGGGACCCCGGGCGTCGAGAACCCGGTGACGCACTTCGCCTACGCGTGGGCGGTTCAGGTCGTCGTCCTGGACGACGAGGGGCGGGTGGACAAGGTGATCGCGGCGCACGACGTGGGGAAGGCGCTGAACCCCACGCTCGTCGAGGGGCAGGTCGAGGGCGGCGTCCACATGGGCCTCGGGTTCGGCCTGACCGAGGACTTCCCTCTGGAGGGCGGCGTTCCCACGAGCACCACGCTGAAGTCGCTCGGCATCATCCCGGCGCCGCGGATGCCCGACGTCGAGACCATCATCGTCGAGGTGCCGCAACCGGAGGGCCCGTACGGCGCGAAGGGCGCCGGCGAGATCGGGCTCGTCCCGACCGCGGCGGCCTGCGCGGGTGCCCTTCGAGCGTTCGACGGACGGTGGCGCACCCAGCTGCCGATGCGGGACTCGGCCGCCGCCGCCGCCCTCGTGCCGAGGCTGACCTCCGCCCGCCGCGCGGAGGCCGAGTGAGCCTCGTACTTTCCGGCGGCACGGTCGTGACCTCGCTCGACCCGCCGGTCCTTCGAGCGATCGACGTGACGGTGGTGAACGGCCGGGTCGCGGCCGGCGACGACCGATCCGTCTCGCCGGGCGCCGAGAGGATCGACTGCACCGGCTGCCTGGTCGTCCCGGGGAACGTCTGCGCGCACCACCACCTCTACTCGTCGCTCGCTCGAGGGATGCCGTACCGGCTCGAACCGCCGGGGAACTTCGTCGAGACGCTTCAGCGCGTCTGGTGGCGCCTGGATCGAGCGCTCGATCCCGGCTCCATCCAGGCGTCGGCCTGGTCGGGCGGCGCGGACGCGGTGCTCGCGGGAACGACGACCATCGTCGACCATCACGCTTCGCCGACCGCGATCGACGGATCGCTCGACGAGGTCGAGCGCGGTTTGAGCCGGGTGGGAGCGCGACGGATCCTGTGCTACGAGGTGACCGATCGCGATGGGCTCGAGGCGGCGGCCGCCGGGCTCGAGGAGACCCGCCGGCGCCTCAAGGAGGATCGACGCCACGGCGGCAACGCCGATCGCCTGCACCGGACGATGGTGGGGGCCCACGCATCGTTCACGCTGTCCGACGACACGCTCGATGCCTGCGTCTCGCTCGCGAACGAGTTCGACGTCGGGATCCACATCCACGTGGCCGAGGACGAGGCCGACGAGCGGGATGCGCACGCGCGGTTCGGGCGCCGCGTCGTCGAGCGCCTGGCCGAGGCCGGCGCGCTCACCGATCGCTCGCTCCTCGCGCACTGCGTGCACGTCGACGATCGCGAGATCGATCTGCTCCGCGACCACGGTGCGTGGATCGCGCACAACCCGCGCTCGAACATGAACAATCGCGTCGGGCGGGCTCCCGCCGTCCGACTGGGTGAGCGCGTCGCGCTCGGGACCGACGGGATCGACGGGGACCTGTTCGCGGAGTCCAAGGCCGCCTACTGGCGCGGGCGCGAGGACGATCCCTCCATCTCGCCGTCGTGGGTCATCGGACGGCTGGCGGCGGGCGCGGCGTTCGCCGCGCGCGCGTTCGACGAGCCGCTGCTCGGGCGCGTCGAGCCCGGAGCGCCCGCGGATCTCCTGGTACTCGACTATGACCCGCCGACGCCGCTGTCGGCCGACAACCTCGCGGGGCACTGGATATTCGGGCTGTCGGCGCGCGACGTTCGCGACGTGGTCATCGACGGCTCGATCGTCGTTCGCGACCGGCGGCTCGTCCGCGAGGGCGAGGGGGAGCCCCGCGCGCATACCCAAGCGGCCGCCGAGCGCTTGTGGGAGCGGATGGATCGCATCCCCGCCCACCCGTTCGCGCCGGCGGGGAGCGAGTGACGTGCCGGTGGGCTCCGAGGGGCGCGTCGCGCTGTACCTGCAGGACAAGCACCCGATCCGTGACGGCATCCGGTACGCGCAGCGGGCCGAGGAGCGCGGCTTCGAGGCCGTCTGGCAGGCAGAGAGCCGACTGGTCCGCGAGGCGACCGTGCCGATGGCGGCCTTCGCGGCCACCACCGAGCGGATCAAGGTCGGCTCGGGCGTCGTGAACTGCTGGACGCGCAACGTCGGCCTGATGGCGGCGACCTTCGTGACGCTGGACGATCTCGCCCCCGGCAGGATGCTGCTCGGGATCGGGGCGTGGTGGGAGCCGCTCGCGACCAAGGTGGGCGTTCGGCGCGAGCGACCGCTCCGCGCGATGCGCGAGTACGTCCAGGTGGTCCGCCGGCTCATCGCGATGGAGAACGTGACCTTCCACGGCGAGTTCGTGGACGTCGACGACATCGAGATCGACATCGTGCACGGGGATCGTTCGCCGCGACCGATCCCGATCTACCTCGGCGCCACCGGCATGCAGATGATGGAGCTCGCCGGCGAGATCGCCGACGGCGCTCTCCTGAACTACCTTGTGAGCCCCGAGTACAACGCGACGGCGATGGAGCACCTCGCGCAGGGGGCGGCGAGGGCCGGGCGCAGCGTCGACGACATCGACCGGCCGCAGCTCGTGGTGTGCTCGCTCGACCGAGATCGCTCGCTCGCGCTCGATCGCGCCCGCGAGCTCGTGACCCAGTACCTGGGGCAGCAGCCGCACATCGGGACGGCGAGCGGCGTCGACGCGTCGCTGCTCGAGGACATCGCGAAGGTGCTCACGTGGCCGGCCGGCCCGGAGGAGATCCGCACGGCCATGGCGCTCGTGCCCGACGAGGTCGTCCAGCTGCTCACCGCGTCCGGGACCGCCGACGAGTGCCGGGCCAAGGTGCGGGCGTACGTCGACGCCGGGTGCACGTGCCCGGTGCTGTACCCGCTCGGCGACGACGTCGAGGCCATGATCGACGCGTTCGCGGACGGGGTGATCTGAATGGACGTCCTGCTCCCCGGGTCGTTGGAGGAGGCGCTCGAGCTCCGCGCGGAGCACCCCGAGGCCGTCCCGATCGCGGGCGGCACCGACCTCATGGTGGCGATCAACTTCGACAAGCTGCGCCCCGATGCGATCCTCGACGTCTCTCGGATCCCCGAGCTCCGCGAGTGGCGCGTCGAGGGCGACGCGGTCGTCGTCGGGGCCGGCGTCACGTTCACGAGGATCCTCGCCGAGCTCCCGCAGCTCCGAGCGCTCGCGCAGGCCTCCCGCGGCGTCGGTTCCCCGCAGATCCGCAACCGCGGGACGCTCGGCGGCAACCTCGGCACCGCCTCGCCGGCGGGCGACGCGCTGCCCGTCCTCGCGGCCCACGACGCGGAGATCGGGCTCGCGCGAGTCGGCGGGGAGCGATGGCTGTCGTGGGACGCGTTCCTCACCGGGGTGAAGGAGAACGCCCTCGCGCCCGACGAGCTCATCCTGGGCGCGCGGTGGAGCCAGCTCGACGGGCCCGCGTCCTTCTCGAAGGTCGGCACCCGCAACGCGATGGTCATCTCGATCGCGATGCTCTGCTTCGCGCTCGACCCGGCGGTTCGCGGGGTCCGGGTGGCCCTCGGCTCCGTGGCGCCGACCGCCATCCGGGCTCCCGATGCCGAGGCGTACCTCGCCGCCGAGCTCGAGCGGGCGGGCGCGTGGGACGACCTGAGCGCCACGATCTCGGCGACGGTCGCCGACGGGTTCGCGGAGCTGGTCGCCGAGGCGGCCCGCCCGATCGACGACGTCCGCGGGACGGCCGCGTATCGGCGCCATGCGCTTCGCGTGCTGGCGCGCCGCGCGCTCGGCTGGGCGATGAACGAGCGCGCCGAAGAGGCGATGGTCTCGTGAGGACGCGCGGGTGCTGATCCGCGTCCACGTGAACGACGAGTGGCGCGAGGCGGATGCGTGGGAGGGATCGAGCCTGCTCTCTTTCCTGCGCGACGAGCTCCAGCTCCCCGGCTCGAAGAACGCGTGCGAGCAGGGCGAGTGCGGCTCGTGCTCCGTCTGGCTCGACGGCGAGCTCGTCTGCGCGTGCCTCGTGCTGGCCGCGCAGGCGCACGAGCGCCAGGTGAGCACGATCGAGGGGCTGGCCGACGGCGACCGCCTGCATCCGGTCCAAGCGGCGTTCGTCGAGGCCGGCGCCGTGCAGTGCGGCTTCTGCACGCCGGGGTTCGTCGTCGCCGTCGCCGATCTGCTCGAGCACGACCCCGCCCCCGACGAGATCACCGTGCGCGAGGCGCTCTCGGGCAACCTGTGTCGCTGCACGGGCTACCAGAAGATCCTCGACGCCGTGCGCCTTGCGGCACAACGCCTTCGGGAGGCGCCGTGACGAGGCTCCTCGTGGAGTCGTGCGAGTTCGTCGTGGCGATGGACGACGCCGGGACCGAGCTCGCGGGCGCGTCCGTGCTCGTGGAGGACGGCGCGATCGTGTGGGTCGGATCGGGGGCGCCGCCGGAGGAGCCCGACGAGCGGCTCGACGGCCGAGGCACGATCGCGATCCCGGGCCTCGTGAACACGCACCACCACCTGTATCAGGCGCTCACCCGCGCCCGGGCGCGCGAGCAAGGCCTCTTCGGCTGGCTCACCGAGCTGTACCCGGTGTGGGAGGGGCTCGACGCCGAGTGGGAGCGCGCCGCGGCGCGGGTCGGCCTCGCGCAGCTCGCGCTCTCCGGATGCACGACGACGACGGATCATCACTACGTGCATCCGGCCGGCGCCGGCGATCTCCTGGAGGTCGAGATCGACGTCGCGCGCGAGCTCGGGATCCGGTTCCACCCGTGCCGGGGCTCGATGGACCTCGGCGAGTCCGACGGCGGCCTGCCGCCCGACTCGGTGGTGGAACGAACGGACGACGCGCTCGCGCGGTCGCGCGAGGCGGTGGAGCGCCATCACGACCCGGCCCCCGGCTCGATGCTCCGGATCGCGATCGCGCCCTGTTCGCCCTTCAGCGTGACCGAGCGGCTGATGCGCGAGAGCGCCGAGCTCGCGCGCGAGCTCGGCGTGGCGCTGCACACGCACCTCGCCGAGACGCTCGACGAGGAGCGGTTCTGCCTCGAGCGGTTCGGGCGCCGGCCGCTCGAGCTCATGGACGACTGGGGCTGGCTCGGCCCCGACGTGTGGTTCGCGCACGCGGTGCACCTGGACGAGAAGGACGTCCGGCGCATCGCCGACACCCGGACGGGCGTCGCGTCGTGCCCCTCCTCGAACCTGCGACTCGGGGCGGGGATCGCTCCGGTGCGCGCGCTCGTCGAGCACGGGGCGCGCGTCGGCCTCGGCGTCGACGGTCCGGCCTCGAACGAGGCGAGCGACCTGTTCGCCGAGATCCGCCAGGCGATGCTCGTCTCGCGGGCGGGAGGCCCCGAGGCGGGCCTGTCGGCCCGGGCGGCGCTCCGGATGGCGACGCGCGGCGGGGCGGAGGTCCTCGGGCGCGCCGACGTCGGGACGATCTCGCCGGGCGCGCGCGCGGACCTCGCGCTGTTCGCGGTCGACGGCCTGGCGCACGCGGGCGCCGAGGCCGATCCGGTGGCGGGGCTGCTCATGGGGAGCCCGCAGCGCGTGCGGCACCTCCTCGTCGAGGGCCGCTTCGTGGTGCGCGACGGTCGGCTCGCGACCGCCGACGAGGACGAGATCGCGCGCGAGGGTCATCGCGTGGGCCGTCGGATCGCGGAGACGCGATGAGCGTCCGCGTCGACGAGCGCACCCGCGGAGCCATCGGTGAGAGCGTCCGTCGGGTCGACGGTCTGCCCAAGGTCACCGGCGCGTTCGCCTACGGAAGCGATCTCTGGCACGAGCGCATGTTGTGGGGCGCCACGCTGCGGAGCCCGCACCCGCACGCCCGCATCGCGGCGATCGACGTCTCGCAGGCCCTCACGAGTCCCGGCGTCCTGGCGGTGCTCACCCACGACGACGTCCCGGGCAAACGCACGTACGGGCTCGAGCTCGCCGATCAGCCGGTGCTGGCCTGGGATCGCGTCCTGTACGCGGGCCAGCCAGTCGCGGTCGTCGCGGCCGAGACCCTCGAGCTGGCGAAGCGCGCCGCCGCACGCATCCGCGTCGACTACGAGGTCCTGGAGCCGGTGCTCGACATGGTGTCGGCGCTCGACCCGAGCGCGCCTCGGCTGCACGACTGGGGCAACGTGCTCCGCCACGTCCGGATCGAGCACGGCGACCCCGGCGCCGAGGCCGAGGTCTGGGTGGAGGGCTACTACGAGACCGCGATGCAGGACCAGGCGGCGCTCGGCCCCGAGGCCGGGCTCGCGATCCCGGCCGAGGACGGCGGCGTCGACCTCATCGTCTCGACGCAGTGGCTGCACGTCGACCGGCAGCAGATCGCGCCGGTCCTCGGGCTGCCCGAGGAGCGCGTCCGGATCACGCTCGCGGGCGTCGGCGGGGCGTTCGGCAGCCGCGAGGACCTCCACATGCAGATTCACGCCTGTCTGCTCGCGCTGCACACCGGTCGCCCCGTGAAGATGTCGTACGGCCGCGAGGAGTCGTTCCTCGCCCACGTTCACCGGCACCCCTCGCGGATCTGGCTCCGAACGGGAGCGACGCGCGACGGCCGGCTCGTCGCCGTTCGCGGCCGGATCCTGATCGACGGGGGAGCGTTCGCGTCCTCCTCCACGGCGGTCGTCGCGAACGCGACGACGTTCCTCGCGGGCCCGTACGAGGTGCCGAACGCGCTGTTGCAGGGCACCGCCGTGTACACGAACAACCCCCCGTGCGGCGCGATGCGCGGGTTCGGCGCGCCGCAGGTGTGCTTCGCGCACGAGGCCAACATGGACCGGCTCGCCCGCGAGCTCGGGCTGGACCCGGTCGAGCTCCGGCTGCGCAACGCCGTGCGGCCGGGATCGGTGCTGCCGACGGGACAGGTCGTCCGCGGCAGCGCGCCCGTCCGGGACGTGCTCGAGCGCTGTCGCGACCTCGCGATGCCGCCCGAGCCCGAGCCCGCCGCGATGCGCGACCCGATGACCTTCCCCGGCGGCGCGGGCAACGTCGGCCACGGCGAGGGCCTGCGTCGGGGCGTGGGGTTCGCGCTCGGGTACAAGAACGTGGCGTACAGCGACGGCTTCGACGACTTCCACCAGGCCCGGGTCACGCTCTCGCGAGGCCCGGGCGGCCCGCTCGTCGAGCTGTACACGGCCGGCGTGGAGTGCGGGCAGGGCTTCTCGACGATCGTCACCCAGGTCGCGCGGGAGGAGCTCGGCGTCGAGGCCGTGGTGCTGCACGCCGCCGACACCGGCGTGGACTCGGCGGGATCCACCAGCGCGTCCCGGCAGACGTTCATGGGCGGTGGGGCCGTCCAGATGGCGTGCCGCGCCGTCGCGGACGAGCTGCAGGCCCGCGCGCGGGAGCGAGTGCGGCCGGCGGGGACGCTGACGCTCCGCGACGGCCGGGTCCTGGAGGACGGCGTGCCCGTCGCCGAGCTCGAGGAGCTCCTCGACGAGCCGATCGTCGCGACGCGCACGTTCCACCACCGCCCGACCACGAGCTTCGGCGAGAAGGGCCAGGGCGACATCCACGTGATGTTCGCGTTCGGCGCGCATCGCGCGGTGGTCGAGGTCGACGAGGAGCTCGGGCTCGTGCGCGTGGTGCAGCTCGGGTCGGTGCTGGACGTCGGGCGGGCGCTGAACCCTCAGGGGGTCGAGGGGCAGAGCGAGGGCGGCGCCGCGCAGGGGCTGGGCCTCGCGGTCATGGAGGAGATCCGGCTGCGCGACGGGCACATCGCGAACGCCTCGTTCACCGACTACCTGATCCCGACGATGCTCGACATGCCCCCGGTGACGACCGCCATCGTGGAGGACCCCGAGCCCGACGTGCCGTACGGGGCGAAGGGGATCGGCGAGGTCTCCACGATCGTCTCGACGGCGGCCGTGGTCGCCGCGATCCGCGACGCGACCGGCCGAGACCTGCGTCGGGCCCCCGTGCAGCCGGACGATATCGTCGGCCTGCGCGAGCCCGGACCGAGCCCCGCGTGGCCCCCCGAACCCGACGTGCCCGGACCGCGCCCCGTGCCCGAGTACTTCGGCGAGGGACTCGGCCAGAGCGAGCTGAGAGCGAAGGAGTGAGCGTGGACCGATCGACCCTGCGAGGGCGCGACTACATCGAGACGCTGGACTGGAGCACGGACGAGATCGACGAGGCGATCGGGCTCGCCGGCGAGCTGAAGGCGAAGTTCGCGGCGGGCGAGCCGCACCGCCTGCTCCCGGATCGCACGCTGTTCATGCTGTTCCTCGACAAGTCGACGCGCACCCGCAACGCGTTCGAGGCGGGGATGACCCAGCTCGGCGGGCACGCGCACTTCCTCGATGCCGACAAGACGCAGGTCGCGCACGGCGAGAGCCCGAAGGACATGGGGATCATCCTGTCGCGGTACGGCCACGGCCTGGCCATCCGCCACGACCTCGTCCCGTACGAAGGCAACGCGTACATGCGCGAGGTCGCTCGGTGGGCCGAGATCCCCGTGATCAACCTGCAGTGCGACGTCGACCATCCGACGCAGACCCTCGCCGACCTGATGACGCTCCGCGAGCAGCGCGGGCAGGACCTGCGCGGGATGCGGGTCGCCGTCTCCTGGGCGTATGCGCCGAGCTACGCAAAGCCGCTCTCGGTGCCGCAGGGGCTGCTCATGCTGCTGCCGAGGTACGGGATCGACGTCGTCCTCGCGCACCCGCCCGGCTTCGACCTCATGCCCGAGGTGCGCGCTCGCGCGGAGGAAGCCGCGGCGCGCGGCGGCGGGACCATCCGGGTGACCGACGACATGGACGCCGCGTTCGAGGGCGCGGACGCGGTCTACCCGAAGTCCTGGGGCCGACTCGACCTGTTCGGCGACGAGACCGCGGCCCTGGCCGACGCGGCGAGGTACGCCGACTGGATCTGCGACGAGCGGCGCATGGGGCTCGCGAAGGGCGACGCCCTGTACCTGCACTGCCTCCCGGCCGATCGCGGGACCGAGGTCACCGACGCCGTGATCGACGGCCCGCACTCGGTGGTGTACGACGAGGCCGAGAACCGCCTGCACACCGGCAAGGCCCTGATGGCGCTCACGATGGCGCCGTAGCGCCGGCGGTTCCCGCCATTCGGTCGGGTACGATGGGCGGCGCCTGTTGGCGGGTCGTCTAATGGCAGGACGCCAGGTTCTGGCCCTGGAAGTTGGGGTTCGAGTCCCTGCCCGCCAGCCGATCTCTCGGTCGCGGCCTCAGGCGGCCGGGCCGGTCACGGGAAACGACATGAGGCCGGGCGGCACCTCCGCCCGAAACGACTGGACGACGCGGAAGAAGTCGTCGCGTTCGGCGTCCCACCCGCCGGGTGGGAAGAACGCGGCCACGAGGAATCCGGTGCCGTCGCGTCCGAGCGTGATCGCCACGGCGACGCTCCCGGTCACGGCTCCGTCCTGCTTCACGTCCGTCACCAGCAAGCGGCCCTCGTCGCCGTCGATGCGGACCGGATCCTCCACCCGCACGTCGACGGCCGGGTCGCCGGTGAGGAAGTACAGCGCCATCGCGTCCAGATCCGCGAACCCGTCCGTCTGGACGGCGAGAACCCGGTAGGTGGTCTGATCCGCGGACTGCGCCGCGGCGTCGAAGAGGCCGCCGCCGAGAGCCGACTGCGGCGAGGGGCTGGGTTGCGGCGGCGAGGCGACGACGCCCGTAAGCAGCTGGGGGCCACCGCTCGACGCCTGTGCCGGCGTCACCTGGAGATCGTTGGCGGCCGGCAGGTTCGTGGCGAAGATCCCCTGCGGGTCGTAGTACCGGGCGAACTCGCGCCCGGAATCTCCCGAGCAGGCGGCGAGCGACAGGGTCGCCACCGCCCCGATCAGGATCTTCTTCATGATCGAATCATCGTCGCACGGGGTCTGGGCATTGACCATGGGACGCGAATCTCGTTACGGTGCAGGAGGGACGCGGGAGGCAGCGCATGAACAAGAACGGTCTCGTGGCCGAGGTGGCCAAACGCACCGGATCCAGCAAGGCCGACGTCGCACGGATGATCGACGCGTCGATGGACGTGATCCGCGAGTCGGTCGCCCGCGGCGACCGCGTGTCGCTCGTGGGCTTCGGCACGTTCGAGCGCAAGCGGCGGAACAAGCGGATCGCTCGCAACCCCCGCAAGCCGGCGACGCCGATCGTCGTCCCGGCGCGGGACCTTCCCTGGTTCGTGCCGGGCAAGGAGTTCAAGGAGATGATCGCGACCAAGCGCCGCCGCGTGCCCGCGCGCCGGAGCTGAGCTCGCGAACCGGGTCACCGCGGAACCGGAGCGTCTCCTTCAGAAGGTGACGAGCCGAAGGGTCCGCGCGATCTTCGCGCCGCCCTCCTCGACCAGATCGAAGCGAACGCGCTGTCCGATGCGCAGCAGCCGGATGCCGGCGCCCTCGACCGACGTGGCGTCGATGCGCACCTCGGTGGCGTCCTCCATCAAGAGCGAGCCGTCGCGCGTGTCGGGGTCGAACTCCTTGATCGTTCCCTGCGGCATGCCGCTCCTCTCGGTGGCTCAGGCGGTGTTCCGCAGCCGCTCCGCGAGATCCATCTGCAGGCAGACCTCGCGCGTGCGCCCGCGTCGTCCGTCGGACAGCAGCGTGAGGATATCGCCGGGGCGGTCCAGGTCGAACGAGAGCTCGCGGCGGTCGACGACCGCGACGGGGAGATCGCGCTCCCTCGCGAGCTCCTCGTGACGGCGGAACGAGTCCGGCCCGAATCGCGCCGGGATCGCCCGGGGAGGACGCCGCAGCAGGAAGCTCGTGCCCCGGCCGTCAGCGGAGCGGGCGAGCACGACGGCTCCCAGGGTGCGGAATCCGTCGTGCAGGGCCTCGGGGGTCAGGAGTGGCAGATCCCCGGGCAGGATCGTGAGCGCCTCGGCCTCGCGCTCCTTGGCCAGGCGCTCGACCTGGCGGATGGCGTTCGGCAGCGAGGGCTTGGCCTCCGGAATCGACTCCACGCCGCGACGTGCCGCGATCTCGAGGGCCACCTCGTCGGGGGACACGACCCAGGTGTCCCAGCCCGGGACGGCCTGGGTGGCGTCGAGCACGTCCTCGAGCATCGCGAGCGTGAGCGCGCCCCGTTCGAGCGAGGTGAGCGCGGGGGCGAGCCGGCTCTTGGCCCGCGAGAGCGACTTCACGGGGATGGCGACGACGCGCATCGGATCAGGCTAGCGCGGAGGACGCGATAGCATCCGGCGCTCGGAGGGGGTGCGGTCCATGGAGCCCTGGTACCACACGCTGAAGGGACTCCTGCGACCGCCGTTCGCGCTCTGGTTCAACTGGCGCTTCGAGGGCCTCGAGCGGATCCCGTCCGAGGGCCCGCTCATCGTTGCGGGGAACCATCTCTCGTATCTGGATCCGTTCGCGCACGCGCACTTCGTCATGGAGGCCGGCCGGCGCCCGCGGTTCCTCGCCAAGCACGAGCTGTTCGACAACTGGCTGGTCGGCGCCGCGCTGCGGGGAGCGGGGCAGATCCCGGTCGACCGCGGGACCGGCGATCGCTCGCCGCTCGACGCGGCCACGCGTGCGCTGGAGGCGGGCGAGGTCGTCGTGGTCTATCCCGAGGGAACCACGACCACGACGAACGCGGACTTCTCTCCCGGCACGGGCAAGACGGGCGTCGTCCGGTTGGCGTTGCAGACCGGCGTGCCGATCCTGCCGGTCGCGACGTGGGGCGGGCAGTACGTCTGGCGAAAGGCGGGGCGGCAGAGCCTGGCCTTCGGGAGACCGATCTGGCTGCGGGCCGGGGACCTCATCGACCTCGGACGGCGCGAGGGCGAGCTGAGCGCCCGCGAGGTCCGCGCGCTGACGGACGACCTGATGCGAAGGATCACCGATCTCACGGCGGGTCTCGGCTCCCGCTATCCGGCTCGCTGGTCGCGCCCCGGGTAGGCTGAGGCCCGTGGACGAGGAACGCCGCCCGGGCTTCGCCACCCGCGCGATCCAGGGCGCGCGAACGCCGCCGATCGACCAGGACACGCCCAGCGTGCCGATCTTCCAGACCTCGACGTTTCGCTTCGAGAGCGCCGAGGCGTACGCGGAGACCATCGCGTTTCGCCGGCCCGGCTACACGTACACCCGCGGCTACGGCAACCCGACGCTGCTCGCGTTCGAGTCCCTGATGGCCGAGCTCGAGGAGACCGAGTCGGCGTTCTCGTTCGCGAGCGGGATGGCCGCGATCCACACGGTGCTGACGACGGTCGCGCAAGCCGGCGACCGCATCGTCGCGAGCCCCGAGCTCTACGGCGGGACCTATTCGCTGTTCACCAAGGTCATGCCCCGGTACGGGATCGAGGTGGACTTCGTCGACGCGCACGATCCGGACGCGGTCGCGCGCGCGGTTCCCGGCGCCAAGCTCTTCTACTGCGAGACCATCGCGAACCCGAACGTCACGATCGCCGACCTCGACGCGCTCGGGCGGATCTGCGCCGACGCGGACGTTCCCGCGGCGGTGGACAACACGTTCGCCTCGCCCTATCTCTGCAACCCGGCGGCCTTCGGGTTCTCCTTCGTGATCCACTCGGCGACGAAGTACGTCGGCGGGCACAACGACCTCATCGGGGGCGTGGTCTGCTGCTCGGCCGAGGACGCGGACCGCCTTCGGAGCACCGTGATCGAAACGGGCGGCACGATGGCGCCGCTCGAGGCCTGGCTCTGCCTGCGGGGGCTCGCCACGCTCGAGCTGCGGATGCTGCGGCACTCGGAGAACGCCGCGAGGCTGGCGACGATGCTCGAGGGCCACCCGAAGGTCGAGCGCGTCCACTACCCAGGGCTCTCGTCGCATCCCCAGCACGACCTGGCCCGCACGCTGCTGCCGCGGGGGGCGGGTGGCGTACTCGCCTTCGAGGTCGAGGGCGGCGTCGAGGCCGGCCAGCGTTTCTGCGACGCGCTGCAGCTCGCGTGGGTGGCGTCGAGCCTCGGGGGCACGCGGACGCTCGTCGGGCACGCGGCCTCGACCACCCATCGCCAGCTCGACCCGGCGGCGCGACGCGCGGCCGGGATCGGCGACGGGCTCATCCGCGTGAGCGTGGGCATCGAGGACGCCGGCGACATCGCCCTGGACTTCCAGCGGGCGCTGGAGAAGGCGTGAGGCGGCGCGTCGTCGTCCTGTTCGGCGGACGCTCGGCCGAGCACGAGGTCTCGGTGATCTCGGCGCGGTCGGTGATGGCCGCCCTGGACCCCGCGCGGTTCGAGGCCATCCCGGTCGGCGTGACGAAGCTCGGCCGCTGGCACCTGATGCCGGCGGGACCGCCCGCGCTCGCGTCGGGCGGGGCGTTGCCCGGCGTCGACGACGCGAGCGGCGAGGAGGTGACGCTCGAACAGGAGCCCGGGGCGCGGGCGCTCGTCGCGCCGGGCGGAGCACGAACCGAGATCGACGTCGTCTTCCCGGTCATGCACGGGCCCTTCGGCGAGGACGGATCGGTCCAGGGACTGCTCGAGCTCGCCGGCGTGCCGTACGTGGGCGCGGGGGTCCTCGCGTCGGCGGTCGGGATGGACAAGGCGGCGCAGAAGGTGCTGTTCGCCGCGGCCGGGATCCCGGTGGTGGAGCACGTGGTCGTCCACGAGCGCGAGTGGGAGGAGGACCCCGAGGGCGTGCAGGCGCGCGCCGAGCACCTCGGGTTCCCGCTGTTCGCCAAGCCGGCGGCGCTCGGCTCCTCCGTGGGGATCACGAAGGTGCTCGAGCCGCAGGGGCTGCGCGCGGCGCTCGAGCTGGCGCTGCGCTTCGGCCGAAAGGCCGTGCTCGAGCGGGCGGTGGAGCCGGCGCGCGAGATCGAGTGCGCGGTGCTCGGCAACGACGATCCCGTGGCGTCCGTCGCGGGCGAGATCGTGCCGCGAGGACACGCGTTCTACGACTACGAGGCCAAGTACCTCGACGAGCAGGGTGCCGAGCTGCGGGTGCCGGCGCCGCTCGCGCCCGAGGTCCTCGAGGAGGTTCAGCGCCTGGCGATCGCCGCCTTCCGGGCGATCGACTGCGCCGGGATGGCTCGCGTGGACTTCTTCCTCACGGCCGACGGGCGGGTCGTCCTGAACGAGATCAACACGATCCCGGGGTTCACCAGCATCTCGATGTACCCACGCCTGTGGGAGGCGTCCGGCGTGTCGTATCCCGATCTCGTCGAGCGGCTGATCGAGCTCGCGATCGAGCGGCACGAGGCCGAGCGCAAGAAGGGGACCGTCTGAGCGCCGGCTCCGCTCGCGGCTCCGTCGCGTTTCGGCCGGCGGTTAGAGGTGGACGACCGGGCAGGTCAGCGTGCGCGTGATGCCCTCGACACCCTGGATCTTCGCGACGACGAGCTTGCCGAGCTCGTCCACGTTCTTGGCCTCGGCCCGAACGATCACGTCGTAGGGACCCGTCACGTCCTCCGCCTCGGTCACGCCCTGGATGTCGTGGACCTCCTTCGCGACCTGCGCGGCCTTGCCGACCTCGGTCTGGATCAGGATGTAGGCCTGAACCACGCTGTCCTCCCTCGCTCGCGAGATGGTCATGCTATGCAGCGATCCTCGGGCGCGGCAAACGCCTCCGCCGGGCCCGTGCGGCCGTGAGAGGATGAATTCGTGGCCGAGCGGAAGAAGCGCTCGAGGCGGGACGTCGATCCACTCGCTCCGTACCGCCGCCTTCGTACGCCGATGCCCCCTCCGCAGAAGGTCATCCGCGACCGACGTCGTGAGCTGCAGGAGGAGGAATCCCGCCGCGACATCGAGGAGGAGCGGTGAGCATCTTCGCGGACCGCGCGGAGGCGGGCGAGCGGCTCGCCGAGGCCGTCCGGGAGGCGGCCGGGCCTGACGGCACGATCCTCGCCATCCCGCGGGGCGGCGTGATCGTCGGCGAGGCGGTCGCCCGTGCCCTCGGCGCGCCGCTCGACGTCGTGATCCCGCGCAAGATCGGCGCTCCCGGCAACCCGGAGCTCGGGATCGGCGCCGTCGCCCCCGGCGTCCGCGTCCTGGACGAACGCATGATCGAGATCCTGGGGGTGTCTCCGGCGTACCTCGAGCGCGAGATCGCCACGCAGCTCGAGGAGATCGAGCGCCGGCTGCGCGTGTACCGGGCCGGGCGTCCGCCGGTCGAGATCCGCGACCGGACGGCCGTCGTCGTCGACGACGGCATCGCGACCGGCGGGACGGCCGCGGCGGCGCTCCGCTGGGCTCGTGCGCAGGGGGCCGCGATCGTCGTGCTCGCCGTCCCGGTTGCGCCGATCGCGTCGCTGCTTCGCCTCGGCGCCGAGGCCGACCGGCTCGTGGTGCTCGAGACGCCCGAGCCGTTCCTGGCGGTCGGCGAGTGGTACCAGCGGTTCGAGCAGACCACCGACGACGAGGTGATCGCCGCGCTGGCGCGAACGCACGGTGACGCCGCGTGAGGATCTTCGAGATCGCGATGGCGTGCCTGCTCGCGCTCGCCGGCGTCCGGTCGCTCTGGGTCTGGTCGCGCCGCGGCTTCGAGGGGACCGACGTCGTCGATCACCTGTTGTTCGCGCTCTACGTGACGGGTCGGGCGGGGCTGTGGTTCTCGCTCGCGGGGTTCTTCGCGCTCTCGGCTTCGCTGAACGCGCAGGGACGTGCCGCCGTCGACGTGCTCGCGCCGTACCGCTGGTACTGGATGGTCCCGATCCTGCTCGCGACCATGCAGTTCCTCGCGGGCTGGTTCCTCGGTCGGCGAAATCCCGATGACCGGGCGGGGCGCGAGCCCGTCGGGCCGTCCGAGTCGGACTAGCCGGCCGCCTTGACGATCTCCGGCGTGAGCTCCGGGAACTCCTCGAGTCGCGCCACCCGCTCGGCCTTCAGCGCCTCCACGATCCCGCGGTACTCGGCCCCCCGCCCCTGCCGCTCGTACAGCCGGCGAGGCTGGGCCAGCTCGGCGTCGTCGAGGTCGGGGACGCGCTCGGCGACCTGATAGCCGAAGTCCTCGTCCTCGGTCCAGTCGATGCTCCGCTCGGCGATCCCCTTCACGCACGCCGACGTGTGCGGGATCTTGACCTTCTTCGAACGGTCGTCGCCGTCGGTTCCCCCCACGCGTCCGGTGTTCAGGAGGTAGGTCTCGATGGGATGCGTCGCGAGCAGCTCGAGGATCCGGTTGCCCTGCAGCCCGTGGGGGAGGGGGAAGAACGGGTTGGTGCCGGGGACGCGCAGGAACTTGCCGGCCTCGGCCGCCCCGCCCGCCGACGTGCCGGTCGTCTCGCCGAGCATGAAGTACGCCGCCGCCTGCTCCTGGTTCAGGCGGGCGACCGCCGGGATGATGTTCTCGTTCCGATTCAGGATCAGGAGGTAGTCCACGGTGCCGACCGACGTCGCGTCGCGGTAGCGGGCCAGGTCGTCCATGCGGAACACGGCCCGGCCGTTCTGCGTGTAGCTCTCCTCGAAGAAGTTCACGGCCCCGCGATCGTCCTGATAGACGTTCTCCAGGTACGAGTTCGGCTTCACCACCGCGTTGTAGATGTTCGGCTCGAAGTCCGGGTCCAGGCTGAAGGTCTTCGCGAAGCAGCCGTTCTCGGTCCCGTGCGCCCGGCCGCCGGGCATCAGGGCCACGAAGTCGTCCTGCACCGGCAGGGAGTCGTTCTGCGTCGTGAAGGTCGTCGTGGTCTTGCCGGTTCCCGAGAGCCCGATGATGAGGACGACCTTCTCCTGGTCCTGGGTCGGGATCACCTTCAGTCCGGCGTGGAGCGAGAGGCCGCCGAGGTCGTAGACCTTCTTGTTCCACATCCGAAGGCCGCCCTTCTTCGACTCGCCGAAGTAGTCGGATCCCAGCACGCGCGTGACGCCGTGCTCGAGGTCGACGGCGATCAGCCGGTCGTCCGGGTAGCCGGGGGCGAGCAGGTTCGGCGTGTAGACGACGTGCACCTCGGGCTCCTGCCCGTCGGCGGGTGTGAAGTACAGCTTCTGCTGCATCCCGGCGATGTTGGCGTTCGCGCGTTCGATCGACAGGCGCGCGGGGGTTCGGAACGACGGGTCGTCGCCGATCGAGCCGTCGATGACGACGACCTCCTGCTCGCGGAGGTAGTCGTCCTGGAGCTTCGCGATCCGGTCGAACTCGTCGCGGGTCATCGTCTTGCCCGAGGAGCGGTCCGCGACGACGTAGGTGCTGCCGGCGCTCCGGGAGGTCACCCGCGTCTGCACGTTCACGCTGTCGAAGTCGGTCACCGAGCACTGCGGCATCTGCTCCGTGAACGCCCGCAGCTCCGCCGGGGACGGGTTGTCGTGAATCGCTCGCGCCTGCACGTCCAACGGATCGCTCCTTCGTCACGGGAGTCCCGGCAAGCGGATCGGGGGCTGCCCGGGAACCCATCTATCCTACCCAACGACCGTTGCGGACCTTCCGACGGACCGGACAGGCGGCGGCCCCCGATCTGGGCGAAGCGTATGGACATCTCCGAGGACGAGCTGGTGGCGGCGATCTCGCGCCTGCTGTCGGGCGAGGCCCCCGGGGTGGTCGTCGGGCTCGGCGACGACGCCGCCGTGCTCGCGCCGACCACGGGCCATCAGCTGCTGACCACGGACCTGCTGGTCGAGGACGTCCACTTCGACCTGGCCTCGATCTCCGCCCGCGATCTCGGCGCGAAGGCCGTGACCGTGAACGTGTCCGACATCGCCGCGATGGGGGGCAGCCCGCGCACCGCCCTCGCGGGGATCGCCCTCACCCCCGACGTCGACGCCGCGTGGGTGATGGAGCTCTACGGGGGGATGCGCGATGCGTGCGCGGAGTACGCGGTCGCGCTCGTCGGGGGGGACACGAACCGGGGGAACCTGGTCGTGGTGTCGGTCACGGTGGCCGGCGAGGTCGCGCCCGGGCGGGCCGTGACGCGTTCGGGCGCTCGGGCGGGCGACGCGATCGTCGTGACGGGATCGCTCGGCGCGGCGGCCGGCGGGCTGGCGGTTTCGCGAACGCACGCGGCGACGACGGCCGCCATCTTGTCCACGACATGGGGACGCGGGCTCGTCGACGCGTTCGAGCGGCCGGTCGCGCGGGTGGGGGAGGGGCAGCTGCTCGCGCGCTGCGGCGCGACCGCGATGATGGACCTGTCGGACGGCCTGGCCAAGGATCTCGCGCGCCTGTGCCGGGCGAGCGGGGTCGGGGCCCGGATCGAGTCGTCGTCGGTGCCCGTCTCCGCGTCGCTGCGCGAGGGCGCCGCCATGCTCGACGTGGACGCCGACGCGCTCGCGCTCGGCGGCGGCGAGGACTACGAGCTGCTCGCCACGCTCGGCCCGGACGACGCCGAGGTGGCGCGTCGAGAGCTCGACGAGCGCTTCGGCGTGGCGCTCACCACGATCGGGGCCGTCGTGGCGGGCTCGGATGTGGTCGTCGTCGACGCGGACGGCGGCGAGAAGCCGCTCGAGCCGGTCGGATGGGACCACTTCGGGTGAGCGAGGGCGCGCCTCCGCGGCCGCGCGCGCTCTCGATCGCCGGCTCGGATTCGGGCGGCGGGGCCGGGATCCAGGCCGACCTCAAGACGTTCAGCGCGCTCGGCGTGTTCGGCATGACCGCGATCACGGCCGTCACGGTGCAGAACACCACCGGGGTCTCCGGCTACGAGGCGCTGCCGCCGCGGATCGTCGCCGAGCAGATCCGCGCCGTCGCCTCGGACATCGGGGTGGACGCGGCGAAGACCGGCATGCTGGCGTCCGGGCCGATCGTCGATGCGGTGGCCGAGGCCGTGGTCCAGGCGCGGATCCCGAACCTCGTGGTCGACCCCGTCTTCGTCTCCAAGCACGGACACGCGCTGCTCGCCGAGGAGGCGGTGGGGTCCATCCGCGAGCGCATTGTCCCGCTCGCCACGCTCGTCACGCCGAACCTACCCGAGGCCTCCGGCCTCGTAGGGTTCTCCGTGGACAGCCGGGACACGATGCGGGCGGCGGCGGAGGCGATCGTCTCGCTGGGGGCGCGGGCGGTCCTGGTCAAGGGCGGCCATCTCGAGGACGCGGAACGAGCCGACGACCTCCTGTTCGACGGCCGCGAGCACCGCTGGATCGAGGGCGAGCGAATCGCGACCGCGAACACCCACGGGACCGGCTGCGTGCTCTCGTCGGCGATCGCGGCGCACCTGGCGAGCGGGTTCCCGCTCGAGGAGGCCGTCCGGCTCGGCAAGCGCTTCGTGACCGAGGCGATCCGGCACGCGCTGTCGATCGGTCATGGGATCGGGCCGGTGGACCCGTTGTTCGCGATCGCACCCCGGGGCGGGGTGGGCGGGGCCTAGAGGGCCCGCTGCACCTTTCCGGCCTTCAGGCAGCTCGTGCAGACGTTCATGCGCCGCGGCGAGCCGTCGACCATCGCGCGCACGCGCTGGACGTTGGGGTTCCACCGCCGAGGCGTCCGGCGGTGCGAATGGGACACGCGCATCCCGAAGAAGGGCTTCTTCCCGCAGATTTCGCAGACGGCCGCCATGACCGAGGAAGGGTAGCAGCCGGATCAGCCGGCGATCCGCGCGAGGCTCGCGTCGAGCTCGCCGGGGGGCGCCGGCCCCACCCAGCGCTTGATCAGCTCGCCCGACCCGTCGTACAGGAGCGTCCACGGCTGGCCGATCAGCCCCAGCCCGTCGCGGATGGCTCCCGGCGGGTCGTACACGCTTGGGTAGGTCCAGCCGAACTCAGCCATGAACTCGCGCGCCCCCTCTCGGACGTCGAGGATGTCGACCCCGAGGAACTGGACGCGGTCCCCGTAGCGCTCGTGGGCGGCGGCCAGGCTCGGGGCCTCATCGCGACACGGCCCGCACCAGGACCCCCACACGTTCACGAGGATGGGCGTTCCCCGAAGCTGTGCGAGCAGGGTCTGGAACGTGGGGAAGTCGAGCTCCGGCAGGGCGGCGGCGTCCGTGGGCAGCAGCGGCGCCTCGGTCGCGTTCTGGGCAGGGATCTCGGGCGACGGGGCGGGCGACGGCGTGTCGGCGGCGCCGCACGCGCCGAGCACGACTGCGGCGACGGCGAGCAGCGGGACGAGACGTCGGAGCTTCACCGGGCGCATGGTAGAACCCACGCATGGTCTGCGACTCCCCGGACCGAGCGGTTCGGCGCCGATGGCGCTGACGCTCGACTCGCCGGTCGCCGCGATCGACCGGCAGCTGGCGAATCGCCGCACCGGGCTTCGCGCCAAGGGAGATCCCGCCGCCGAGGTCCTCGCCGGAATCGAGATCCACACCGTCGGCGACCTCCTGCACCACTCCCCCCGCCGGTACATCGATCGCTCGAAGGTGGCTCGCATCGGCGAGCTACGCGTCGGCCAGCACGCGACCGTGATCGCCCGAGTGCGGAGGGTGCAGAAGCGCCAGACGCGCAATCGGCGCTCGATGGTGACCCTCACGCTGTCCGACGGGTCGGGGTACCTGGACCTCACGTTCTTCAATCAGCCCTGGCTGGCGAGCACCTATCGCGAGGGGCACGAGCTCGCGGTATCGGGAGTGACGCAGCTCTATCGGGGGCGGCTCCAGCTCGCGAACCAGGAGGTCGAGCCGCTGCGCGGCGACGAGCAGGACCTCGTGCACACCGGCCGGATCACGCCCGTGCATCGGGCGACCGAGGGCATCACCACGCGGACGATTCGCGAGCTCGTCTGGCGCGCGCTCGATCTGCTTCCGCCGCTCGCGGACCCGATGCCTCCCGAGCTGGTGCGCGCGGAAAGGCTCTCGCCCTTCGACGCCGCCATCCGCCGGATCCACTTCCCGTCCTCGTCCCAGGAGCTGCAGGCGGCGCAGGAGCGGCTGAAGTTCGACGAGCTCTTCGTCCTGGAGCTCGGCGTCGCCTTTCGCAAGCACCGCATCGAACGCGAGGAGGAGGGGGTGGCGCACGACCCCGACGGCGCGCTGCTTCCGCGGCTCCTCGCGAGCCTGCCCTTCGAGCCGACGAAGGCGCAGCGGCGAGCCATCGAGGAGATCGGCGTCGCGATGGCTCGGCCTCGGCCGATGAACGTCCTTCTCGAGGGCGACGTCGGGTCGGGCAAGACGATCGTGGCGCTCTCGGCCGCGCTCGTCGCGGTCCAGAGCGGCCACCAGGCCGCGATCATGGCGCCGACCGAGGTCCTCGCCGGCCAGCACCTGCGGTCGGTCTCGTCCCTCCTCGGTGACCTCGGCGTTTCGTTCCTCGAGCTCGCGCCCCCCGCCGCGACGGCACGGGGGCAGGGGTCGTTGCTGGACGGTGACCGGGACGACGGGCAGGCCCGCATCGCGTTCGCGCTCCTGACGGCCTCGGTCACGGGCAAGGACCGCGAGCGCGTGCTGTCGGGCGTGGCGGCGGGCGACGTCGACCTGCTGGTCGGGACGCACGCGCTCGTGCAGGAGGGCGTGACGTTCTCGGACCTCTCGCTCGCGGTGGTCGACGAGCAGCATCGGTTCGGGGTGCATCAGCGCATGGCCCTGAAGAGCAAGGGAGGCGCCCCCGACGTCCTCGTCATGACGGCGACGCCGATTCCGCGGACCCTCGCGATGACCTACTATGGCGATCTCGACGTCGTCGTCCTGGACGAGATGCCGAGCGGGCGCGAGCCCGTCGAGACGATCGTCGCGCGAACGTCCGACCAGCGCGCGGCCGCGTACGCGCTCGTGCGCAACGAGGTCGAGGCGGGCAGGCAGGCCTTCGTGGTCTGCGCGGCGATCGATGAGGCGAACCGGTCCGAGGTGCGGGCGGCGGAGGCCGAGGCCCAGCGGCTCGCGACCGAGGTCTTCCCCGACCTGTCGGTGGAGGTGCTCCACGGGAGGCTGCGCCCGGGCGAGAAGGAGCGACGCATGGAGGCGTTCCGCTCGGGTCGGCATCATCTGCTGATCTCCACGACCGTGATCGAGGTCGGCGTCGACGTGCCGAACGCCACGGTGATGCTCGTGGAGAACGCCGAGCGGTTCGGGCTCGCCCAGCTCCACCAGCTTCGGGGAAGGATCGGTCGCGGCGCGCACCGCTCGACCTGCATCCTGTTCGACGAGAGCAAGCCCGAGAACGAGGAGGCGCGAGAACGCCTCGCCGCCATGGTCCGGACGACGGACGGGTTCGCCCTCGCCGACGTCGACCTTCGTCTGCGCGGCGAGGGCACGTTGTTCGACGTCCGCCAGTCCGGCCTGCCGGACCTTAAGCTCGCGCGGCTGGCCGAGGACCTGGACCTCGTGAAGCGGGCTCGGGCGCGGGCGTTCGCGGTGATCGAGGACGACCCCGAGCTCGAACGGCACCCCACGCTCATGGCCGAGCTCCGCGCTCGGTTCGATCGCTCGATCGACTGGCTGTTCCGCTCGTAGCCCGCTCGGCGCGCTCGCACCGGGTCCCGATTTCAAGGTTGGCGGCCGGCCGGCCGAGGGAAAGGCCGAGGGACCCCGAATGGCCGAGCGCCCGGAACCGGATTCGCCCCCCCGGCGAGGCGTGGATCGCGCGGCGATCCGCGCCGCCGCCGCCTTCGCGCTGGTCGGCCTGCTGTGGGTCGCGATGACCGACCTCATCCTGTTCACGCAGACCGGCGACACGTGGGCGCACGCATGGCCGAGGACGCTCAACCGGGTGGCGTTCGTCCTGGTCGCGTCCTCGGTCGTCTTCCTGGTCGTCCGCCGGTACGTGCGTCAGAGCGAGGGAGCCCAGGCGTCGTTGCGGGACTCGCACGACGCGCTTCGGCGATCGGAGGCTCGTTACCGGACGCTGATCGAGCGCGTGCCCGGCGTGGTGTGGGTGAACGAGGTCGATCGCGACGACCCTTCCAACACCCACTGCGTGTATGTCGGGCCGCAGCTCGTGGAGCTGCTCGGGTACACCCCGCAGGAATGGATGGCGGACGACGCCCTGTGGCGGAAGGTCGTCCATCCCGAGGACCTGCCCGGCGTGCTGGCGAGGAACGAGGCCGCCGACGAGACGCTGAGCATGGAGTATCGCGCCCTGCATCGTGACGGCGGGATCGTGCGGATCCACGACGAGGCGGTCCTCATCGTGGCGGACGGCGATCGGCCCGGGTACTGGCAGGGCATCATGGTCGACGTCACGGCGACGCGGGTCCAGGACGAGGCGCTGCACGAGCTCACGGAGTCCCTGCGCGGCGTGTTCGGCGCCTCGCCGCTCGCGATCATCGTCCTCGAACCCGACGGCCGGGTCCGCCACTGGAACCCCGCCGCGGAGCGCATGTTCGGCTGGACCGCGCTGGAGATCGTCGGCCAGCCGCTCCCGTACGTTCCCGCCGATCTGGGGCAGGAGTTCCTCGACGTCCTCGAACGGTCTCGTTCCGGCGAACGGGTCACGGGGTTCGAGACCATCCGCCTTCGCAAGGACGGCACGCCGATCGCGGTCAGCATGTCGACGGCGCGGATCCTCGACGCGGACGGAGCGGTCACCGGCCTGATCGGCGTCCTCGAGGACATCACGGACCGCCACCGGGCCGAGGAGGATCGTGCCCTCGCGCACGAGCGACAGCGCCGGCTGGCGGCGCGCCTCGAGCTGCTGCACCAGCTGGACCGGGACCTGCTGTCCTCCGAAGTCATCGACGAGGTGGCGGGTCGGGCGCTCGGCCACCTGGCGCAGCTGGTTCCGTACGACCGCGGCTCCGTCGCGGTCGTCGATCCGCGAACGGAACGCTTCGCCTACGTCGCCACGCGGCAGGCGGCCGGGCTCGGGTCGCTCGCCCCCGACCTCGAGTCCCACGTTCCGGACGAGCGCGGACGGGAGCTGCTCTCCCGAGACGCGCTGATCGGCGATCTGAGCGAGCTCGACGTGCGAACCCCGCATCTGGAGGGCGCGCTGTCGCTCGGGATCCGCAGCGTGATCTCCGTTCCGCTGATCGCCGCCGACGCCCAGGTCGGAAGGCTCGGGCTCGCCTCCACGACCCCGCACGCGTTCGACGAGGAGGCCTTCGACATCGCGCGAGAGGTCGGGGCCGAGCTCGCGATCGCCATCTCGCAGATGCGGCTGCGGCAGGCGGTCAAGGACCGGGCCGACGAGCTCGCGCGCGTCGCCGAGGAGCGGCAGCAGATGCTCCACCGGATCGTTCGGGCGCAGGAAGAGGAGCGCGAACGCGTCGCGCTCGAGCTGCACGACGGCCTGGGTCAGATCCTGACCTCGATCTCGTTGTTCGCCTCGGACCTTTCCGAGGAGATCGCCGTCGAGTCCAAGCCGCGCGCGATGCGCGTGAACGAGCTCGCCCTGAAGGCGATCGCGGACAGCCGCCAGCTCGTCTGGAGCCTTCGCCCCCCCGAGCTCGAGCGACTCGGGCTGGTCCCGGCGCTGCGACGACTCGCCGACGACGCCTCCCTGCCCGACCTGACCGTCGACCTGCTCGCGGAGATCGGCGACGTGCGGCTCGAGCCCGAGTCCGAGGCCGTCGTCTACCGGGTGGTTCAGGAGGCGGTCCACAACGCCCAGAAGCACGCCGATGCGTCGGCGATCTCCATCCTGCTCCAGCGCCACGCCGCACAGCTCACCACGCTGGTGGAGGACAACGGGCACGGGTTCGATCCGGGCGCGATCCCCCCCGGACGGGGCCTCGGCCTCATCGGCATGCGGGAGCGGGCCGAGCTGGTTCGCGGGTCTTTGGTCGTGGAATCGGGGACCGACGCCGGAACCAGGGTTAGGCTACTGGTGCCCATCGGAGCAATCCCCGACGGGGCAACCGACGGGGACGAGGGGGCCATCGCATGACGGACGACCGCATCTCGGTACTGCTGATGGACGATCACGTCATCGTCCGCGAGGGGCTTCGCGCCCTCTTGGAGCGGCAGGTCGACATCCATGTGCTCGCCGAGGCCGGCTCGGTCGCCGAGGCGCTCCAGTCCGACGTCCGGCCCGACGTGGTCGTGGCCGACCTCGTGCTCCCGGACGATCGAGGGGCGGACGTCGTTCGCCGCCTGAAGGAGCGTCATCCCGACTCGGCCATCCTGGTGCTCACGATGGTCGACAACCCGACGGACGTGCAGCGTTGCTTGGCCGCGGGCGCGCGGGGCTACGTCCTGAAGGAAACTGCGAGCACCGAGCTCGTCGACGCCGTGCGCACGGTCGCCGGGGGAGGGAACTACCTCCAGCCATCGCTCCGCGCGGCGCTCGCGAAGTGGCGCGACACGCCGGGTCGCGTCCACGCCCGGGCGGTCGACCAGCTCACGTCGCGGGAGCGAGACGTGCTGCGCCTCATCGCGCTCGGGCACACGAACGCGGAGATCGCATCGATGCTGCACGTCTCGATTCGCACGGTGGAGAACCACCGCGCGAGCGTGCTCCGCAAGCTCGGCCTTCGCACCCGCGCGGAGCTCGTCCGTCACGCGAACGAGGCCGGGCTCGCCTAAGCGGGCCCCGCGGGGCCCTTCGCCCACCGTGTACGGTCCCAGCCGCATGCGGGTGATCGCGGGCACGGCGAAGGCGGTGCGGCTGGCCCGGGTGCCCGCGGGGGTGCGGCCCGTGTCCGACCGTGCCCGAGAGGGGCTGTTCTCGAGCCTCGGCCCGGCGCTCGCGGGCGCCGTCGTGCTGGACCTGTTCGCCGGGACCGGCGCGCTGGGCATCGAGGCCCTTTCCCGGGGGGCCGACCGCGCCGTGTTCGTCGAGCGCAACCCCGTCGCCGTCCGGGCGTTGCGCGAGAACCTGCGCAGGACCAAGCTCGTCGAGCGCTCGGCCGTGGTGACCGGCGACGCGCTGGGCTTCCTCGGGCGGACGACCGGAGAGCCCGAGCGCTTCGATCTCGTCCTCGCCGATCCCCCGTACTCGGCGCCCGCCGCGATGGTCGACGACGTCCTTCGGGCTGTCGCGAGCCGGCTGCGGAAGGGCGCCACGATGGCCCTGACCAGGCGAATCCGGAGTTCCATGCCTGTCATTCCAGTAAACTTCCTCGTCGCGAAAAGCCTGGAGTACGGCGATACGGCCGTGCTCATCTTCCGGGAGGCATAGATGGGCCTGACCGCCCTATGTCCGGGGACGTTCGACCCCGTGACGAACGGTCACCTCGACATCATCGAACGAGCGGCGGGGCGCTTCGACGCGCTGGTGGTCGGCGTGCTCGACAACCCGGCCAAGCGGCCGCTGTTCGGCGTCGAGGAGCGAGTCGGCCTGCTGAAGGAGGTCACGCACCACCTGCCGAACGTGGAGGTGGAGGGGTTCTCGGGACTGCTCGTCGAGTACGCCGCTCGCAGGGGCGCCGACGTCGTCGTGAAGGGACTGCGCGCGTTGACCGACTTCGAGTACGAGATCCAGATGGCACAGATGAACCACTCGCTCGCCGGCGTCGAGACGCTGTTCATGACCACCGCCCCCCAGTGGTCGTTCCTGTCGTCCTCGCTGGTCAAGGAGGTCGCGGGCCTGGGCGGCGACGTGAGCCCGCTCGTCCCCGCCGTCGTCGCGGAGCGGCTCCGGGAGCGGCTCGGGGGTGGCACGTAGGTGGACCTGTCGACCCGGATCAACCAGCTCGAAGATCTCGTGCGCGACGCGAAGTCGATGCCGTTGTCCTCGTCGGCGCTGCTCAATCGCGACGAGGTCCTGGAGCTCATCGAGGAGATGAAGGGCTCGCTGCCGGACGAGATCAAGCAGGCGCGGTGGATCGTGAAGGACCGCGAGGAGCTGCTCGCGAAGGCGCGACGCGACGCCGAGGCCATGGTCGACCAGGCGCGCCAGGAGCAGCTCCGGCTCGCCTCTCACGAGGCGGTCGTCCAGCGCGCCAACGAGGAGGCGGAACGCATCGTCCAGGAGGCGGGAGACGACGCCCGCAGGCTGCGCCTTGAGGCGGAGGACTACGTCGACGCCAAGCTCGCGCAGCTCGAGAGCCAGCTCCAGCGGATCCTCGATGAGATGATCGTGTCGAACCAGACCCTGTCGCGGACGATCGACCAGGTGCAGGCGGGCCGGGAGAAGCTGCGCGACGCTGTGCCGGCGACCAACGTCGACATCGGCCCCGACGTGCAGATGCCGGAGCTGGAGGGCGAGGAGGCGTGATGCGCGCGATCGACGTCCGCGATCTCCTCGCCAGTCCCGGCGCCGCACGCACGGTCCGCGTCGACGAGCCCGTGCCGGGGCTGCACACGGAGCTCGTCGAGGTCCGCGCCGACGTCCCGCTGCGGGGCGAGCTGATGCTCGAGAGCGTGATCGAGGGCATCTTCGTGCGCGGCAACGTCGCCGGCCGGTTCTCGATGCGGTGCGCGCGATGCCTGAAGGAGTTCGACCGCGCCTTCGCCGTGGCGATGGACGAGATGTTCGCGCGCGAGCCGAGCCCGGAGGACGACTACGCGCTCGCAACCGACCTGTCGCTCGATCCCGAGCCGATGGTGCGCGACGCCGTCGTGCTCGAGATGCCGTTCTCGCCGCTTTGCCGTCCGGACTGCCTCGGGCTGTGTCCCGTCTGCGGCGGCGACCGCAACCTCGGCGAGTGTCCCGGGCACGAGGCCTCCGATCCTCGCTGGGCCGCGCTTGAAGGATTGTTCGAAGAGACCGACGACCGCACCACCTGACCGAAAGGACGTGACCCGATGCCGGTTCCCAAGCGACGGCAGTCGCACACCCGCGGCGCCAAGCGCAAGGCCAACTGGAAGGCGCAGCCGCCGACGTACGCGGAGTGCCCGCAGTGCCATCAGCCGAAGCTCCCGCACCGCGTCTGCGCGAACTGTGGCTACTACGCCGGACGCCAGGCCATCAAGGTCGAGTGACGGAGTGAGCGCCGAACGCGCCGCTGAGGAACCCAGGGCGCTCGATCGCCGGCTCGGCGTTCGCTTCAAGGACGACGCCCTCCGGGAGACCGCGCTCACGCATCGGTCGTATGCGTTCGAGAACGAGCTCGACAGCAACAACGAGCGGCTGGAGTTCCTCGGCGACGCGGTGCTGGGGATCGTCGTCACCGACATGGCCTTTCGCGAGTTCCCAGAGATGCCCGAGGGCGAGCTCGCGAAGCTTCGCGCGGCCATCGTCAACATGGGGGCGCTCGCCGAGGTCGCGCGTGACCTGGGGATCGGCGAGTTCGTGCTCCTCGGCAAGGGCGAGGAGATGAGCGGCGGCCGAGACAAGAGCAGTATCCTCGCGGACGCGCTCGAGGCCCTGCTCGGCGCCGTGTATCTCGACCGCGGGCTGAGCGTGGCCGGCAAGCTGATCGAGCGGCTCTTCCGGCCGCGGATGATCGCGTACGTCCGCGGCGAGGGGGAGCGTGACTACAAGACCATCCTGCAGGAGCTGGCCTCGGCAGACCTGCGCGCCCTCCCGGAGTACCGGATCAGCGAGCGCGGGCCGGATCATCAGAAGGAGTTCACGGCCACCGTCCTGCTCGCGGGCGTCGAGTGGGGCAGCGGGATCGGGCGCTCGAAGAAGGAGGCCGAGCAGCAGGCGGCCCACGAAGCGTACGTGCGACTCACGGATCGCGCGGGGTCCGGCGGCGAGTCGGGATCGAGCGCGCAGGACGGGCCGATGGTCGGCGCCGACGACGAGCCCGCCCGGGCGAAGGGGGCGTAGGTGGAGCTTCCCGAGGTCGAGGTCATGCGCCGTGATCTCGAGAAGGACGTCGTCGGTCGCAAGGTGGCGGAGACCGAGGTGCGCCCGTCCAAGAACGCCATGCGCGTCATCCGGCGCCACGGCAAGCGCAAGGAGTTCGCCGACCGCCTGCTCGGACGGAAGTTCACGAAGGCCGAGCGCCGCGGCAAGTACGTCCTGCTGCACATGGATAACGGCGACGTGCTCGTCGCCCACTTCGGGATGAGCGGGCAGTTCGTTCGCGGGAACAAGCGCGTGCCGCTGCCGGCGCACACCCACGTCGTGATCACGTTCCAGCAGGGCGGCGACCTGCGGTTCGTCGACCCTCGGACCTTCGGCGAGCTCTTCGTCTCAACGGCCGACGAGCTCGGCAAGGTCAAGGAGCTCCAGCACATCGCGATCGATCCGCTCGATCACGTCTTCACGTGGAACGCGTTCGGGGCGGCGCTCGCGCAACGCGCCACGAAGATGAAGCAGCTGTTGATGGATCAGAAGTTCGTGAGCGGGCTCGGCAACATCTACTCCGACGAGGTCCTGTTCGCGGCGGGCCTTCGCTACGACCGGATGTCGGACTCGCTGTCCTCACAGGAGGTCCGGCGCCTCTACCGGGCGATGCAGGAGGTGCTGCAGGAGGCGATCCGCTTCCGCGGGACCACCCTCGACGACGAGGCGTACGTCGACCTGTTCGGCAAGCCCGGCGAGTTCCAGGGCGAGCTCAAGGTGTACGGCCGAGCGGGCCTGCCGTGTCGCCGCTGCCGGACCCCGATCGAGGCGGTGAAGATCTCCGGGCGGAACTCCTACTTCTGCCCGCAGTGCCAGAGCTGAGCCGGGCGGATTGGGAGATGGGGCACGGTGGGCAACCGAACGAGCCCCTCCTTTTCATCCTCGCGGCCCGGGCCCTCGAGTCCGTAGACGGCCTCGCCACGTACTTCGCGCTCGAGCGCCGCCACTCCGACGGAGAACGCTGGGTGGTGCTCGCCCGGTTCGCCACGCGCGACGACGCCGACGAGGCCATGGAGGGGGTCGTGAAGGGTGGCCACGCCGTCGCCAACGATCTCCGTGTCCAGAAGATCACGCACCCCGCGCACTGACCGGCGCGAAGCGGTCGAGCCTCACTCGACGAACGCGCCGACGTCCTGCATCCGCTCGATCGCCCGCTGCCCGTCGCCCTCGCGCACCTCGACCGCACGGATGCCGCTTCGCAGCACCGTCACGTCGAGGTGCCGCGCGCGGGCATCGGTCACGGTCTCGACGACGCAGTAGTCGGTCGCGAGCCCGCACACGACCACGCGCTTCACCATGCGATCGCGCAGCGCCCCGCCGAGCATCGTCTCCCACGCCTCGCCGCCGCGAGGATCGCGGACGCTGAACGCCGAGTAGCCGTCCTCGCCGGTCGTGCCCTTGCGGACGAGCACGTGCTCCTCCGCGATCGTGAGCTCGGGATGCAGCTCGGCCCCCCAGGTGTCGTGGACGCAGTGGACCGGCCAGATCCCGCCGTCCTTCTGGAAGTGCGGCGTGATCTCCGGGTGCCAGTCCTGCGAGTAGGCGATCGTGGACCTGGCCGCGAGCGCGCGGTCGATCTCGGCGTTGATGACGGGGACGACCTCTGGCCCGCCCGGAACCGCCAGCGCGCCACCAGGGTCCGCAAAGTCGTTCTGCACGTCGACGACGAGGAGCGCCGTGAACCGGTCGTAGTCGGGCACGTGCCTAGTATGCCCACGTGAAGCGGGTCCGCGTGCGGGTGGCGGGGCGGGTCCAAGGCGTCTTCTACCGAGCGACCTGCGCACGGCTCGCGCGCGAGGCCGACCTCGGCGGCTTCGTCCGCAACCTGTCGGACGGCCGCGTCGAGGCGGCCTTCGAAGGGCCCGATGCGGCCGTGGACCGCCTCGTCGCCTGGTGCCGGAACGGGCCGGAGCTCGCCCGCGTGGACGAGGTCGAGGTGGTCCCGGAGGCACCCGCCGGGGATCGGTCGTTCCGGGTCGGCTAAGCAGTTCGGCACGGGCATTTCCAGGGCCGAGATGCTCGGTCCAGCCGGAGGCCACTGCTAGCATCGGACCCCGATGTTCCTTCGCTCCCTCCAGGTCCGTGGCTTCAAGTCGTTCGCGGACAAGACCGCCCTGGAGTTCGCGCCCGGCATCTCCGTGATCGTCGGGCCCAACGGGTCGGGCAAGTCGAACCTGGTTGACGCCATCAGCTGGGTGCTCGGCGAGCAGGGCCCGCGCGCGCTGCGCGGCGGGCAGATGGCCGACGTGATCTTCGCCGGGAGCCCGCAGCGGCCGGCGCTCGGCATGGCGGAGGTCCGGCTCGTGATCGACAACGCCGCCGGGCTGATCCCCGTCCCGATGACCGAGATCGAGATCAGCCGGACGATCTTCCGCTCGGGCGACAGCGAGTACCGGATCGGCGGCCAGGTCGTCCGGCTGCTCGACGTCCAGGAGCTCCTGTCCGAGAGCGGCATCGGGCGCGCGCTCCACACGGTCGTGGGACAGGGGCAGCTGGAGGGCGTCCTGTCCGCGCGACCGGAGGAGCGGCGGCAGTACGTCGAGGAGGCCGCCGGGATCGCGAAGCACCGAAAGCGCAAGGATCGCGCCGAGCGCAAGCTCGGGGGCCTTGACCAGGACCTGCTGCGCCTGCAGGACGTGCTCGCCGAGCTCCGCCGGCAGCTGAAGCCGCTCAAGCAGCAGGCCGAGGTCGCCCGGCGGCACGAGGAGCTCACGGCGCAGGCCGACGCCCTCACGATCGCTTTGGCCGCGGCCCGGTTGCGCGACCTTCGACAGGAGCGGGGGCGGCGGACCTCGGGATGGGACGAGGGCCTCTCCCGGCGGGAGGAGGCCCGCGCCCGGCTCGACCGGCTGGACGAGCGGGTCGGAGCGGCGGCCGAGGAACGGGCCCGCGCGGTCTGGACGCTGCAAGACCTCGACGGCCGGCTGGCCGACGCGCAGACGGCGAAGTCGGCGGCCGAGCTCGAGCTGCGCCGGTCGGTCCAGCTGGAGTCCGAGGCCCGGCAGGAGCTCGCGGCCGAGGCCGGCCGGGACGTTCGTCTCCAGACCCTCGACGAAGACCTGCGGCGGATCCAGGGACGGCTCTCGGAGATCGCGTCGGAGCTCGTCGTCGGCGAGCGCGAGCTCGAGGAGGCCGAACGCGGGTTCCGCGCCGCGGCCGAGTCGCGCCGCGACGTCGAGGACCAGCGTCGGCGGCTCTCGGAGGAGGCCGCGGCGCACCGCGCGGAGATGGAGACCCTGCGCCGTTCGCTCGATTCGTACGAGCGCGAGCGCTCACGTCTCGAGGAATCGCTGGGGCAGGTCCGGGAGCGGCGCGCGATCGCCGAGCGCGAGCGCGAGCGGCTCACCGAGGACATCGAGCGGCTCGACGCGGAGACGGCCCCGCTGTCCGAGCGGCGGAGCGAGCTCGAGCGCGAGCGTCACGGCCTCGCCGGCACCGTCGCGGAGCAGGAGGAGGCCCTGCGCCGCCACGAGTATCGCCGCGACGTGCTGCGGGCGCGGCTCGAGGATCTCGAGGAGACCCCCGGGTCGCGGTTCCTGCACGAGCACGCCGAGCGCGCGATCGGGCTCCTCGGCGGTCTCGTGCGCGTGGAGCGGGGCTGGGAGCCGGCGCTCCGCTCGGGGCTCGGCTCGCTCGCCGATGCGGTCGTCTACGAGCGCGAGGACGAGGCCATCGCCGATGCATCGCAGGGCCAAGGGGCCACGCTCACGATCGCCGGCGGCGGCCCGACCGGGGCGGTGCTGCGCGGCGAGCGAACGCTGCTCTCGATCGTGGACGCGGACCCGTCGGTGCGCGGGCTCGTGACGTCGGCGCTGGCCGACGTCTACCTGACCGAGACGCTCGAGGAGGCGATCGACAAGCGGGCACGCCACCCCCGCGCCTCGTTCGTCACCCCCGACGGCGTGCTGCTCGGGCCCGCGCTGATCCGCACCGCGGCCGGGGAGGATGCGCGCGGGGGCGAGATCCGCCGGGAGCTGCCGGTCGTCGAGCACGACCTGGCGCAGACGAGCGCCGCGCTGCGGCCCCGCCTCGATCGGTTGGCGGCCATCGGACCCGAGCTCGAGGAGCTCGCCGAGCGGATCGAGGCCGCCGACTCGCAGATCACGCGCGCCGCGGAACGGATCGCCCGCATCGAGACGGATCTGGCTTCCTTTGCCCGGGAGGACGAGGTCCTCTCACAGCGGTTGGCCGGCCTGGACGACGCCGCGGCGGCCTGGCGGGCCGGGCTCGCGGCCGCGGAGCCTGTCACCCACGAGCTGCCCGACCTCCCGATCTCCCCGGAGCCGCCGATCCAGGCGCGGGTCGCGGTCGAGACCCTGCGGCGCGACCGTGCGAGCCTCGACTCTCGCCTCGAGTCCGTGCGGGCGGAGCGGGACTCGCTCGCGGCTCGCGATCCCGAGGCCTTGCGCGCCAACGTGGAGCGCGCCGGGTCCGAGCGCGCCGAGAGCGAGGCCCGGCTGTCGCGCGGCGAGGCCGACCTCGAAGTCGCATCCGCCGCCCGGGCGGCGGCCGCGGACGCGGAGCGCGCCGCGACGGAGGAGGAGGCCGAGACGAACCGGCGCTGGCGCGAGGCCTCGACGGAGCTCGCCCGGCTGCGCGAGGAGTACGAGGACGAGGATCGCGCGCGCGGCGAGCTCGACCGGCGGATTCGCGACGCGGAGCGGCTCCTGCGCGAGGGGCATCAGCGCGAGCCGGAGGAGGCGCTCGCCGAGCTTGGCGAGGAGGACTCGGTCGCGGCCCTCGAACGCAAGGCGGAGCTCGTCCAGCGGCGGCTCGGGCTGCTCGGCCGCGTCAACCTGCTCGCCGGCGGCGAGTTCGAGGCGATCCAGGAGCGGCACGACTTCCTGCACCGAGAGCTCGAGGACGTTCGCGCCGCCCGCCGGGACCTGCTCGAGGTCATCCAGCGGATCGAGATGGAGATCGCGACGACCTTCGAGGCCGCGTATCGCGACGTCGCGGCCGAGTTCGAGCGGCTGATCAAGGACCTGTTCCCGGGGGGCGAGGGGCGACTCGTCGCGACCGAGCCCGGCGACCTGCTGAACACCGGCATCGAGATCGAGGCTCGCCCGGGCCGCAAGCGCGTGAAGCGCATCAGCCTGCTCTCGGGCGGCGAGCGCGCGCTCACCGCGATGGCATTCCTGTTCGCGATCTTCAAGGCGAGGCCGAGTCCCTTCTACCTGATGGACGAGGTGGAGCCCGCTCTCGACGACGTGAACCTGCACCGGTTCATCCGGCTCGTCGAGGGGTTCGCGAGCGAGTCGCAGGTGCTGATCGTGACGCACCAGAAGCGGACGATGGAGGTCGCCGGGATGATGTACGGGGTCTCGATGAGCAAGGACGGGACCACCAAGGTCGTCGCCCAGACGCTCGATCATCCGGCGACGCAGACCCAGCTGCACGAGGGACGGCAGGAGGGCCGCCCCGCGACGGTCGCGGTGCCCGAGCCGGACCCCGTTCGCTAGCCTGAGATCCCTGTGGGACTGTGGATCGCGCTCGCCGCGCTGGTCGTCGTCCTCGCGACCGCCGTCATCGCCTGGTCGATCGTCGGCGCGCGCGGCCGCCGAGATGTCGGCGCCGGTCCCTCCGAGCAGCCCTCGGCGAGCGCCCCGGTCCCGTCGCGGGCGCGAGGTTCCGGCCTCGGCGCTCGGATCAAGGCCCTGTTCGCCGGCGGCGCCGATGCGGGCGACCCGTGGGAATCGCTCGAGGAGCTGTTGCTGAAGGCCGACGTCGGCCCCTCGGTCGCCGCGCGGATCGTCGCGGACGTTCGCGAGCGCTACGCGTCGGGCTCCGACCCGGTGGCGCTCGTCGCCGATGAGATCGTCGAGATCCTCGGCGACGAAGCGGCGCTTCGACTTCCCGGGGACCACCTGAGCGTCGTGATGGTCGTCGGGGTGAACGGGGCGGGCAAGACGACCACGATCGGCAAGCTCGCGGCACGGCTGTCGCGGGAAGGACGACGCGTGAGCCTGGCGGCCAGCGACACGTTTCGCGCCGCCGCCTCCGAGCAGCTCGACGTCTGGGCCGGTCGAGCCGGCGCCCACGTGGTCTCCCAGGACCGCGGCGCGGACCCGGGCTCGGTCGCCTTCGACGCCGTGAAGGCGGCCGAGGCGCGCGGCTCGGACGTCCTGATCGTCGACACGGCCGGCCGGCTGCACACGAAGCAGCCGCTCATGGACGAGCTGCAGAAGGTCCGCCGCGTGCTCGAGAAGGCGTCGGGGAGACCTCCGGACGAGACGCTGCTCGTTCTGGACGCCACGACGGGGCAGAATGGCATCGCACAGGCCCGCGCGTTCACCGAGGCGGTCGAGGTGACCGGGGTGGCGCTCACGAAGCTCGACGGCACGGCGAAGGGGGGAGTCGTCCTGGCGGTGCGCGAACAGCTCGGGGTCCCGGTCAAGCTGATCGGGATCGGGGAGAGGCCGGAGGACCTCGAGCCCTTCGAGCCGCGCTCGTTCGCGACCCGACTCCTGGACGCGTGACCATGGCCAAGGCCGACATCCTGATCGTCGAGGACCACCCGACGATGCGCGAGGCGATGAAGCTGATCCTCGAGCACGAGGGGTTCGAGATCCGCGAGGCGCCCGACGGACCGGCCGCGCTCGCGATGGTGCGCGAGCAGGCCCCGGACCTCGTCTTCCTGGACCTCAACATCCCGGGCGCGAGCGGCGCCGACGTCCTCTCGGAGCTGAAGAACGATCCGGCGACCCGGGACGTCCGGGTCATCATCGTGACGGCGACGGGCGAGGAGGGTCGCGAGTTCGTCCTGTCGCTCGGCGCGGACGAGTACTTCACCAAGCCGTTCTCGCCGACCGCGCTGCTGCGGACCGTGGAACGCGTCCTCGAGGGTTCGGCGACCGGCGCCGGCGCCGATCCCTCCGCCGATGCCGACCCCGCCGCCGGGGAGTCGTAACCTCGTAGCCGGATGTTCGACGCCCTCACCGGCCGTCTCGACGGCATCTTCAAGAAGCTCCGCTCGAGGGGAAAGCTCCACCCCAAGCAGGTGGACAACGCCCTCGAGGAGATGCGGATCGCGCTGCTCGAGTCCGACGTGTCCGTGGAGGTCGCGGACGACCTCCTCGCCCGGGTTCGCGCTCGCGCGGTGTCCGAGGAGGTCATGAAGAGCCTGACGCCGGCCCAGCAGGTGGTCAAGGTCGTGCGCGACGAGCTCCAGGCGACGATGGGCGGCACCCAGGCGGCGTTCCAGCTGCCGGGCGAGCGACCGGCGGTGATCATGATGGCCGGCGTCCAGGGCTCCGGGAAGACGACGGCGTGCGCAAAGCTCGCGCGGATGTACAAGGAGAAGGGCAAGCGCCCGCTGCTCGTCGCGGCCGACCTGTGGCGGCCCGCCGCCGTGGAGCAGCTCGCCACCCTCGGGCGCGAGATCGACGTGCCGGTCGTCTCCGACGGCAAGGACGCGATGCGGGTCGCGAAGAGCGCGACGAAGCAGGCGAGCCGCGAGGGGTTCGACGTCGTGATCGTCGACACCGCCGGGCGACTGCACGTGGACGAGGAGATGATGCGCGAGGCGCGGCGCGTTCGTGAGGCGATCGCCCCCCACCACGTCCTGATGGCCTGCGACGCGATGACCGGTCAGGACGCCGTCGTGCAGGCCCGGGCGTTCCTGCGCGAGGTCGACACGACGGGGTTCGTGCTCACGAAGCTCGACGGGGACGCTCGCGGCGGCGCCGCGCTGTCGATTACGGCGGTGACCGGACGGCCCGTGTTCTTCGTCGGCACCGGGGAGCGGACGTCGGACCTCGAGCCCTTCTACCCCGACCGCATGGCCTCGCGGATCATGGGGATGGGCGACGTCTTGTCCCTCATTGATAAGGCGCAGGAGACCCTCGACACCGATCGCGCGGCCGAGTCGGCCAAGCGGATGCTCGAGGCCACGTTCACCCTGGAGGACTTCCTCGTCCAGATGCAGGAGGTCCGCAAGCTCGGCCCGCTCCAGGACCTGCTCGCGATGCTCCCGGGCGTCCCGGGTGGCAAGAACGCGATCAAGGACCTCCAGGTCGACGACGGGCAGCTGGGGCGCGCGGAGGCCATCATCCAGTCGATGACCGGGGAGGAGCGCCGGAATCCCGCTATCATCGGCGGGTCCCGGCGCCTGCGGATCGCCCGGGGTTCCGGAACGACCACCGCGGACGTGAACGCCCTGCTCAAGGAGTTCGAGCAGGCCCGCAAGATGATGAAGAGCATGCTGGGCGGCAAACGCATGCCCCGGATCCCGGGGATGCCGAAGCTCCCCGGGATGCCGACGTAGAGGGCAGGAGAAGGACGAGATGTCGGTTCGCATCAGGTTGCGGCGGATGGGCGCGAAGAAGCGCCCCTTCTACCGCGTCGTCGTCGCCGATCAGCGGAGCCCCCGCGACGGCCGGTTCATCGAGAACATCGGCAAGTACCACCCGCTCGCCGACCCGTCGGTGATCGAGATCGATGAGGAACGCGCGTTGCACTGGCTCCGCGTCGGCGCACAGCCCTCCAACACCGTCCGCGTGCTCATGACCAAGGTCGGCATCTGGGACAAGTTCGCCGCGGAGGGCGGCGGGAGCAAGAAGGCAACGTCCTCCTCCGCGGCCGCGTCCTGACGGACGTGCCCGAGAGCGTGCGAGAGCTCCTCGAGTACCTGGCCCGGGAGATCGTCGACGACCCCGACGCCGTCTCGGTCACCGAGGAGAGCGACGACCGCGGCCTGTTGCTGACGCTCCGCGTCGCGCAGGACGACATGGGCAAGGTCATCGGGCGCGGCGGCCGAACGGCGCGCTCGATCCGAACCGTGATGAAGGCCGCGGCGATCCGCGCCGACGTCCCGCGGGTCCACGTCGAGATCGCCGACTAGGAGGGCGCGGGGCTCATGAAGCGAGCGGACCGGCGAGCGGTCGCGGCCCGTCACGGCTGAGATGCGCCCCGAGCCGACCGTCGCGGTCGGTCGCATCAGCCGGGCGCACGGCGTGCACGGCGAGGTCGCGGTCGTCGTCCTTTCCGAGGTCCCGGAGCGGTTCGCGGACGGCGCCCTCGTGTCGCTCGAGGACGGCCGTGGCCTGACCGTCGCCTCGACCAGAGCGCACCGGGACCGCCTGCTGGTCCGGTTCCGTGAGGTGCGCGATCGCACGCAGGCGGAGGCGATTCAGGGGGCGTTCCTGTACGTGCCCGAGTCCGCGTCGCCCGAGCTGCCGCCGGGCTCGTGGTGGGATCACCGGATCCGCGGATGCACGCTCGAGACCGAGAGCGGCCGCCGCCTCGGCATCGTGGACGAGGTGATCCACACGGCGGCGAACGACGTCTGGTCGGCGATCGACGACGGGGGGACCGAGACGCTCATCCCGGTGCTGCACGACGTGATCGTCGCGGTCGACGTCGAGGCAAGGCGCATCGTGATCCGGGAGGTTCCGGGGCTCACCGACTAAGGCTGCTCGCAGACCCCGGTTCCCTCGGTCACCTGGACGTCGTCGGTCGTCACGTCGAACGACCGGTCTCCCGAGGCGCTCTCGACCTTCGTGACCCCGGTGAACACGAGCACCTGGCTGTCCTGGATCGGGCTGATCTGCACCTGATAGGTCCCCGAGAGCTTGGCGTCCCCGTCTGGCCCGGTCGCATCCATCGACCACTCCATCGTGGTGGTGGTCTGATCGCCGAACGAGAACCCGGCCGTCGTCTCGCCGGTAAGGGTGCCCTGGAGGGCGATCTTGACGTCGTAGGGCCCGTCGACGCCGTCGCAGCTGACCCCGGCGAACGAGAGCGTGTTGCCCCCCTCGACGTCCTGGACCACCACGGCGAACTGTGCGATCTGGACGGAGCCGCTGGCGCCCGTCGCCCCGGTCGCGCCGGTTGCGGGGGTCGCACCGGTCGGGCCGCCTGCGTCGTCGCCGCCGCAGGCGACCAGCAGCAACCCCGAGCAGAGCAGCAGTGCGGCGAGGCGAATGCGCATGGCAGCATCGTAGCCCTTCGCCGATCGGCCGCGCGCGCTAGCCTTCGTCGCGTGCGGGTCGACCTCCTCACGATCTTTCCCGGCATCTTCGAGAGCCCGATGCGCGAGAGCCTGCTCGGCAGGGCCCTCGTCGCCGGCGTGCTCGACGTGCGCGTCCACGACATCCGCGACTTCACGGTCGATCGGCACCGGCAGGTCGACGACGTGTCGTACGGAGGCGGGCCCGGCATGGTGATGAAGCCCGAGCCCGTGTTCGCGGCGGTGGAATCGCTTGGCGCGGGAGCAAAGCGCGTGATCCTGCTTTCGCCGGCAGGTCGACGTCTCGACCAGGCGCTGGTGCGCGAGCTCGCCGCCGAGCCATGGCTCGTCCTGATCTGCGGTCGCTACGAGGGCGTCGACGAGCGCGTGCCGGACGGCCTGCCGGCCGAGGAGGTCTCGATCGGCGACTACGTGCTGTCGGGCGGCGAGATCCCGGCGCTCGTGGTCCTCGAGGCGGTGACCCGGCTCGTCCCGGGCGTCATCGGGCGCGAGGAGTCGCACGAGCGGGACTCCTTCGGCCCGGACGGCCTGCTCGACCACCCGCACTACACGCGCCCGCCGGAGTTCCGGGGGCTGTCGGTCCCCGAGGTGCTGCGCTCGGGCGACCACGCGGCGATCGAGCGGTGGCGCCGGGAGGCCGCGCTCGACAAGACGCGCCGCAACCGCCCCGACCTGCTGGAAGGCTGATCGGAGCGCCGGAGGTCGCCTGCTACCATGGGGCCTCCCGCCATGAACAAGACCGATCTCGTCGACCAGGCCTACCTGCGCACGGACCTGCCCGAGTTCCGACCGGGCGACACCGTCAAGGTCCACGTCCGCGTGGTCGAGGCCGGGCGCGAGCGCATCCAGGTCTTTCAGGGCGTCGTCATCCGCCGGCAGGGCGGAGGCCTGCACGAGACCTTCACGGTCCGCAAGATCTCATTCGGCGTCGGCGTGGAGCGCACGTTCCCGATGCACTCGCCCTCGATCTCGCGACTCGAGGTCGTGACGCGCGGCCGGGTCCGGCGCGCGAAGCTCTACTACCTGCGCGAGCGGCGAGGCAAGAAGGCGCGCATCAAGGAGCGTCGCCTCGGCGAGGACGAGCTCGCGGCGATCGCGGCCGCCGAGGCCGAGCGGGCCGCGGGGGGTTCGATGGAGGAGGCCGAGGAGGCCGAGGAGGCCCCGGACGTCGAGCTCGGGTCGGAGGCGGGCGAGCCGGGCGACGCGGCCGCCGCCGACGCCGACGCCGAGGTCGAGGAGCCGATCGAGGTCGCCGGCGAGGCCGAGGAGCCGGCCGCCGTCGCGGCCGCCGCCGCGCCCGAGGCCGAGGACCAGGGCTAGGGCGGTGGCGCACCGCCCGTCCGGCTCGGTCGAGCCGGCCGACGCCACCACGACGTCCGCGGCCGAGCCCGAGCCGTCGTCGCCCCCGCAGTCGCCGCCCAAGCGCGGCGTCCTGTCGTTCCTTCGCGAGCTCCCCGTCCTGATCGTCCTCGCGTTCGCGCTCGCGATCGTGCTGAAGACCTTCGTCGTGCAGGCCTTCTACATCCCGTCGGAGTCGATGCAGCCGACGCTCGAGCCCGGGGATCGCGTCCTGGTGCTGAAGCTCGGCGGCGAGCCGTCGCGCGGGGACATCATCGTGTTCTCCGACCCGAACGGAGGTTCCGGGCCGGATCGCGGGGTCGTCGGGGGGTTCGTCCACTGGCTCTCGGAGGCTTTCGGGATCGCGCATCCGGAGAACGAGGACTTCATCAAGCGCGTGATCGGGCTGCCGGGAGAGGTGGTGGAGATCCGGGGAGGCAGGCTGCTGATCGACGGCACGCGCGTGCCCGAGCCCTACCTGACGGGTCCCCCCGACACGCGGGACTACCCGCCCACCACGGTGCCCGCGGGCTCCCTGTTCGTCCTTGGAGACAATCGACTCAACTCCAACGATTCGAGGTTTGGATTGGGGTTCGTCCCCGTAGACCGGGTGATCGGCCGGGCCTTCGTGATCATGTGGCCGCCTTCGAGGACCGGGTGGCTGCACTAGCGATCGACCTCGGCCGCTACGAGCGCGGGCTGCGCGCGCAGGGGTTCGCGCGGATCGCCGGGGCGGACGAGGCCGGCCGCGGGGCGCTCGCCGGGCCGCTGGTCGCGGCGGCCGTGATGCTGCCCGAGGACTTCGACCTCGACGGCGTGAACGACTCGAAGCTGCTCACCGCGAACCAGCGCGAGGTCGCGTACGAGCGGATCGTCCGCGATGCCATCGCGTGGTCGGTCTGCCGGTGCATGCCGACGCGGATCGACCGGCGGGGGCTGCACAAGACGAACCTGTGGCTGCTCCGTCACTGCATCACGATCCTCGACGTCGAGCCCGACTACGTGCTGACGGACGGCTTCCCCGTCCGCCGCCTTCCCGTCCCGATCCTGTCGATCAAGAAGGGGGACGCCGTGACGGCGTCGGTCGCGTCGGCGTCGATCGTCGCCAAGGTGACGCGGGATCGGATGATGGACCGCTACCATCGCCGGTTCCCGGCGTACGGCTTCGACCACAACCGCGGGTACGGGACGCCGGAGCATCGAGATGCGATTCGGCGGCACGGCCCGTCGCCGATCCATCGGTTCTCCTTCAAGGGGCTGCGAACGGGCTACTACGACGACGATCGGCGTTCGCCCGCGGGCGACGAGGTGGAGGTGCCGTGAACAACGAAGACGACGATATCGAGCGCTACGAGGAGGAGCTCGAGCTCGAGATCTACCGCGAGTACCGCGACGTGCTGCCGATGTTCGCGTACGGCGTCGAGACCGAGCGGCGCTTCTACCTCGCGAACGAGGTCGCGCTCGACCATCGCGACGACGGCTGGATCGAGGTGCGGCTGTCCGACGCCTGGGTCTGGGACATGTTCCGTCCCGCCCGGTTCGTCTCCAGCGTGCGGGTGCTCACGCGCCGGGACGTGAACGTCGAGGAGCTCCGCCGAGACGACGAGCCCACGATCGAGCCCTGAGGCGGTGTCGGTGGGGCGCGCTAGCGTCGCGCCGTGGTCGCCTCCCGGATCGACGATCGGACGGCTCGCGGAAATCGCGGCGAGGACGCCACGCTCCGCGTCTACGAGCGGCGCGGCTTCCGCCCGCTCGCGCGGAACTGGCGATGCCCGCTCGGCGAGCTCGACCTCGTGCTCGAGCGGCAGGGCCTGCTGGTCTTCTGCGAGGTGAAGAGCCGGACGGGCGCGGCGTTCGGCGGCGGCTACGAGGCCGTGACGTGGTCCAAGCGGCGCAAGCTCCGGCAGCTCGCCGAGGCGTTCCTGTCGTCGATCGGTCCGGGGCACGATCGGATCCGGTTCGACGTCGCGAGCGTGTGGCTCGGCCGTGAAAGCGCCGACGTCGAAGTCTTCGAGGACGCCTTCTAGCGCGCACCGGCGTGTCGGTGGCGAGCGCTAGGGTGCGCCGACCGTGTACGGGCGCGTCGTCGGGGTCACGATCGTCGGGGTTCGCGGCGTGCCGGTCACCGTTGAGGCGCACGTCGGGCGCGGGCTTCCGTCGCTCACGCTGACCGGACTTCCCGGCGCGGCCGTGCAGGACGCGCGAGATCGGATCCGGCCCGCGGTCGAGAGCGCGGGGCTCGAGTGGCCGCTCCGGCGCGTCGTCGTGAACCTCGCGCCGGGGAACCTGCGCAAGGAGGGTCCCGGCCTCGACCTGCCGGTGGCGCTCGGCGTGCTCGCGGCGACGGGACAGGTGCCGGCCGACGCCGTCCGCGGCTGGGCGTTCGCGGGCGAGCTCTCCCTCAAGGGCACGCTCGTGTCCACGCCCGGGGTGCTCTCCGTCGCGATCGCGGCGGCGCGAGAGCGGCTCCGCGGCGTCGTGGTGCCGCGCGACAACGCCGCCGAGGCCGCGCTCGTCGACGACCTCGAGGTGGTCGGGGCGGCGTCGCTCCGCGAGGTCGTCGAGTACTTCCGCGGCGCGTGGACCCCGCCGCCCCTCGAGCCGGCCGCCCCGGCCGGCGAGCCCCGTCACGCGGTCGACCTGGCCGAGGTGCGGGGCCAGGCGCAGGCCCGGCGGGCGCTGGAGGTCGCGGCGGCCGGGGGGCACAACGTCCTGCTGATGGGTTCGCCCGGCGCCGGAAAGACCATGCTCGCGAGGCGGCTCGCGACGATCCTGCCGGCGATGTCTCGAGCCGAGGCGCTCGAGGTCACCCAGCTGCACTCGGTGGCGGGGATGCTCGAGCAGGGCGGGCTCGTCCGCGAGCGGCCGTTCCGGTCCCCGCACCAGACCGTGTCGCTCGCGGCGCTGCTCGGCGGCGGCTCCGGCTACCTGCGGCCGGGCGAGGTCTCGCTCGCGCACCACGGGATCCTGTTCCTGGACGAGTTCACCGAGTTCCGCCGCGACGCTGCCGAGGGTCTGCGCCAGCCGCTCGAGGACGGCCGCGTGATCGTGACCCGGATGGTCGGGACGGTCGAGTTCCCGGCGCGGTTCACGCTCGTCGCGGCGGCCAACCCGTGTCCCTGCGGCTACGCCGGCGACGCCGTGCGCCGGTGCACCTGTCCCGACCACCGGCTCGCGGCCTACCACAGCAAGCTGTCGGGGCCGTTGCTCGACCGCGTCGACATCCGGCTCACCGTGCCGCGGCTCACGAAGCAGGAGCTGCTCGGTCAGGTCGCCGGGGAGTCCTCGGCGTCGGTTCGCGAACGCGTCGAGCGCGCCCGCGCGCATCAGCGGCGCCGGTTCGCATCCATGGGCTTCCACTGCAACGCGCAGCTGCCCGGCCCGCTGGCGCGACGCGTGATCGACCTCTCGGGACCGGCGTACGACTGCCTCGCGGACGCGGTCGATCGGCACGTGCTCACCGGGCGCGGGTACGACCGAAGCCTGAAGGTCGCGCGCACGATCGCCGACCTCGCGGGCGAGGACGTCGTCGGACCCGGGCACGTTGCCGAGGCGCTCGCGTACCGCGAGACCGATCAGCGGGACGGGCTCATCGCCGTCGGATGAGGTGAACGAGAACGCCGCGGCACCGTGGCCGCTCTGGCCGGACGACTTCGCGAGTGGCAAGGTCGATCGAGACGCGGCGCTCGTCCTGTCGGCGCTTCGCGGCCTGACGCCGCGGCGGCTCTTGGAGCTCGCGGTCGACCAGGGGCGCGCCTCGGCGGTGCTCGCCGAGGTCCGAGAGGGTCGCGCAGGTGGCCCGGTCGATCGCGCGTTCGCGAACGAGCTCGAGCCCGAGCGCCTCGCGACCGAAGCCGAGGCGGCGGGGGCCCGGATCGTCTACTGGGGCTCGTCCGAGTACCCGGTCCAACTTCGCGACGTGCACGACCCGCCGCCGGTGCTCTTCGTGATCGGGGCTCCGGCTCCGGACCCGACCGCCGCGGTCGCGATCGTCGGCGCGCGGCGGTGCAGCGACCTCGGCCGTGAGCTCGCGCGCGAGATCGGCCGGGCGCTCGGGCTCGCCGGCGTGACGGTGGTGAGCGGGGCCGCGCGCGGGATCGATGCCGCGGCACACCAGGGCGCGCTCGACGGCGCCGGGCGCACGCTCGCGGTGCTCGGGTGCGGCATCGACGTCGTCTACCCGCCCGGTAGCCGGCACCTGCTCGAACGGATCCGCGAACGCGGCACGATCCTGTCCGAGCACGCCCCCGGCACGCCGCCGCATCCGCGCAACTTCCCCGCGCGCAACCGGATCGTCGCCGGGCTCTGCCGCGCGGTCGTGATCGTCGAGGGCGCAACGGGGAGCGGGTCGATGATCACGGCCGAGCACGCGATGGAGTTCGGCCGCGACGTCTACGCCGTGCCGGGATCGGTGACCAGCCCGCTCGCCGCGATCCCGCTCCAGCTGATCCGGGACGGCGCGACGATGATCCGAGGACCCGGGGACCTCCTGGAGGAGCTGAAGATGGAAGCCGACGGCGCGGAAATGGCCGAACGGCTCGAGCTGTCCGAGGACGAGCGCCGGGTGCTCGCGAAGCTGGTGGGCCCGACCCTGCCCGACGTCGTCGCGGCCGAGATCGGGCGCGGCATCCCCGAGACCGTGGGGGTGCTCATGCGGCTCGAGCTGCGGGGCCTCGTCCGCGGCGTCGGGGGCCGCTACGAGCCGACGCTCAAGGGGAGCGCGGCGTCAGGCTGATCGACGCAGCCGGAGCGCGCGCGGCACCCCGTGTCGCGGCACGAGGCGCACCGGCACGCCCGCGCGGTCGAGCAGGCTCGCGGCCATCGCCGATCGATAGCCGCTCGCGCAGACGACCGTCGTGATCCGGTTGGGATCGAACTCGTCCAGGCGGTCCGGCAGGTCGCCGACGAACACGTGTCGCGAGCCGTGGAGGTGGCCGGCCTCCCACTCGCTCGGCTGGCGGACGTCGACGACGTCGCCCGCGGTCCCCTCGTCGACCTCCGCGGCGAGCCGGTCGACCTCGACGGTGGAGTAGGAGGACGTCGGGCGTGCCGAGGCCCGCCACGCCTCGAGCCCGCCGTCCACGTGACCCGCCACTCGCTCGTAACCGATGCGGAACAGCTGCGTCGAGGCCTCGGCGAGCGCTATCTCGTGGGGAACGAGGAGGGCGAGGGGTGCGCCGAACGGCACGAGCCAACCCACGTAGCTCCCGAACGAGGCCTCGAGCGGGACGTTCAGCGATCCGGGCACGTGGGCCGCCGCGAACTCGGCCCCCGGCCTTGCATCGACGAGCCATCCGCCGTCCGCGAGGAGCGACGCGGCGTCGTCGGTCGACCACGCGGGCGGGATCGGCACGTCGCCGAACACCGTCGGCCCCGCGCGGTTGATCGGCGCCATGTGCGCGTAGTAGCTCGGATAGCGCGAGAGGCCCAAGAGCTGCTGCCTTACGAACGCCGCCTCGTCCGGCTCGCCGAGCGCGGGATTCGCGCCCCGCTCCTGCCCGATCGTCGACGTGCGTTGGTCGCCGGGCGGCGTCGTCGCGCAGAAGCTGCCTGCGCCGTGGGTCGGGAGAAGTGCGACCTCGTCGGCCAGCTCCGCGAGCCGGCGCATCGTTTGGAACTGGAGCCGCGTGAGCTCGTCGGTGTGATCCCGGCCGAGGAGATCGGTGCGGCCGGCGCTGCCGACGATCAGGCTCCCCCCGGAGAACAGGGCCGACGACCCCGGGGCCCGGAGCAGGTACGCAGTGTGCTCGAACGTATGGCCGGGCGTCGCGAGCACCTGCAGCGTCAGGTCGCCGATCGCGATCTCGTCGCCGTCGGCCACGCGTCGGGCGTCGAAGGCGTAGCCGGCGGCCGCCGGGCCGATGATCTCGGCGCCGGTCGCCGCACGGAGCTCGGCGGCGCCCGAGACGTAGTCGTTGTGGACGTGGGTCTCGAGCACGGCCCGGATCCGGACGCCCCGAGCCTCGGCGACCTCGAGCAGCGGGCGGACGTCGCGCTGCGGATCGATCGCCGCTGCCTCCCCGCCGGAGGATAGGAGATAGCTGTTGTCGCCGAGGCCCTCGGTGACCAGGAGGTCGATCTCCATCCGACCCCCATCGTAGGCCGACCCGCCGTCCACCTCCCGGACGCTTGAACGGGCTACGACCGGTTGATACAAGAGCCTCGGACCGATGCCGGCCCACGACCAGCTTCCCCGGCGCGACGCCGCCCTCGTCGAGGGCTTCTGCGCGCATCTCTCGTTCGAGCGGCACCTGTCCGACGGCACGGTGATCGCCTACCGCCGCGACCTCAGCCAGCTCGCGACGTTCCTGGCCCGCCGCCACGGCTCCCTCGCGCGCGCGACGATTTCCGACCTGCGACGCTTCCTGGCACAGCTCGCGACGCTCGGATACCAGCGCGCCTCCGTGGCACGCCGCGTGGGGGCGATCCACACGTTCTACCGATGGGCGGCCGCGAACGGGCACGTCGACGCCGATCCCGCCGCGCTGCTCGGCCGGCCGAAGGTTGCCTCCCGCCTGCCGACGGTGCTTCGCGTCCCGGAGGCGGCGGCACTGGTGGAGGCGCCGTCGCCGGCGGGCGGCGACGAGCGCGCGCTCGCCGTCGCCCTGCGCGATCGGGCGATTCTCGAGCTGCTCTACGGGTCCGGCCTGCGCGTGAGCGAGGTGGCCGGCCTGACGCTGGACCGGGTCGACCTGGAGCGGGGCAGGGTCCTGGTGCTCGGCAAGGGGGACAAGGAGCGCGAGCTCCCGCTCTCAGACCCCTCCCGCGAGGCCCTGCGTGCCTGGATCGGGGTCGGGCGCCCCGTCATGGCGCCCGAGGCCGCCTCGAACTCCCTGTTTTTCAACCACCGTGGGGCTCAGGTCGGGCCCCGAGACGTCCGACGCCTTGTGGGACGATACGGAGACCAGACGCTCGCCGGGCGGCGGGTGACCCCGCACACGTTGCGGCACTCGTTCGCGACCCATCTGCTCGAGGGAGGAGCCGACATCAGGGCCGTTCAGGAGCTCCTCGGGCACGCGAGCGTCGCGACGACCCAGCGGTACACGCACGTCACGCGATCGCGCCTGTTCGAGGCGTACCGACGCAGTCACCCGAGGGCCTGATGGCGCGCGCGACGAAGACCACGGAGAAGGTCCCGGTCAAGGCGAAGGCCCCCGCGCCGGTGCGAACGAAGGCGGCCGCGAAGGCGGCGCCGAAGCCGGCGCCCAAGCCGTCGGCCAACGGCCGCGCCCCCAAGGGAGCAGTGGCGTCCAAGCCGCGACGAGGCGGCACCGCGGTCGCCGAGCGCCCGCAGCCGGCCGGCGTCCCCGACGAGCTCGCCCAGCTCTGGGCCGAGTTCAAGGAGAGCGCGTCCCCCTCGGCGCGCGAGCGCCTGATCCTGCACTACGCGCCGCTCGTGAAGTACGTCGCGAGCCGCGTGGCGACCGGTCTGCCCGCGAGCGTCGAGCAGGCCGACCTCGTGTCGTACGGCATGTTCGGGCTGATCGACGGCCTCGAGAAGTTCGAGCCCGCGCGCGGCAACAAGTTCGAGACCTACGCGATCCCGCGAATCAAGGGCGCGATCATCGACGAGCTCCGCGCGATGGACTGGGTCCCCCGCTCCGTCCGGTTCAAGGCCCGCGAGATCGAGAAGGCGTACGCGGACCTCGAGGCGATCCTCAAGCGCGCGCCGAGCGAACGCGAGCTCGCCGAGCGGCTCGGGGTCTCGTTGCGCGAGCTGCACGACGTCATCAACCAGATCTCGTTCGTATCGGTGCTGGCGCTCGACGAGCTGCTCTCGGTCGGGACCGACCGAGGCGAGCAGGTCTCCCTGCTCGACACGCTCGCCGACCGCGGCGTCGACCCCACCACCGGGCTCGAGGGGCAGGAGACCCGCGGACTGCTCGCCGCGGCCATCAACTCCCTGTCCGAACGCGAGAAGATCGTCGTCACCCTCTACTACTTCGAGGGGCTCACACTGGCGGAGATCGGGGACATCCTCGGCGTGACCGAGTCTCGCGTGTGCCAGATCCACACGAAGGCGGTCGGCCAGCTCCGCCTGCAGCTCGTCGAGGTCGAGTAGCTCCCTTCGCTCGTTGCGCCGTGCGATCCGTCACGGCGATCTCCCGGGGCCGGCGCTAGCCTCGCTTCGTCTCCAAGGAGGTGCCGCATGCCCGTCCTGCGCGCGTTCCTCCCCCTCGTGATCGGCGCGACCCTTTCCGCGACGCCCGCCGCGCCGTCGGCCGGCGCCTCGTGGGCCTGGCCCGTGCTCGGCCCGGTGACCCGTGTGTTCGATCCGCCGGAGACGCCGTTCGGCGCCGGGCATCGCGGGATCGACATCGCCACGCCGATCGGCACCGTCGTCGTCGCGCCCGAGACGGGCGTGGTCGCGTTCGCCGGCACAGTCGGGGGAGAGCTGTTCGTGACGCTCGACCACGGCGGCGGTCTCACGAGCACGTACTCGTGGCTCTCGGCGACACTTGTTCGCGTGGGAGACGCGGTCGGGCGCGGCGCGCCGATCGCGCAGAGCGGACGAGGCCATCCCGGCTCGACCGTCGCCCACCTGCACTTCGGCATCCGCCAGGACGGGGTCTACCTTGATCCGCTCTCGTTTCTCGGACCGCTCAGCGTCTCGAGCTTTATCCGGCTCGCGCCGTTATCGGCGGCCCCGCCTCTCTCAGCGCGTGCTCACGCCGCCTCCGCGGCGTGAGCGACGACCGATAGGATGTGCGCGCTCCCGGACCAGGAAGGCCCCACTGTCTCCCTACGCGCTCCGTCGCCTCGCGTCCGCCCTGCTCGTCGCGACCGCAGCGTCCGCCGGCGCACTCCCGGCGGTGGCGCAGGAGACGGTGGCGGCCTGGCCGCAGTTCCAAGGCGGTCCGGGACACCCGGGCGTTCTGGCGAGCGGTCCGCAGCCGCCCTACCGCGTGCGATGGACCGTGCCCGCTCCCGAGGGGCCGGCGCTCTCCGGCGCGGTGATCGTCGACGACCAGGCGATCGCGCTCGGTGAGGCGGCCGTCTACGGTCTCGATCTCGCGACGGGGGAGACCCTGTGGCAGGTGCCGAGAGACGGCGGGCCGCTCTCGATCCCCGCCGTCGTCGCGGGGTCCGGCGGAGAGTTGGCGCTCCTGCTGTACCTGGAGGGCCCGCGCTCGGTGGGGGGCGGCGCGTCTCCGTCCACCTCGGCGAGCGCGAGCCCATCACCGACGGCGACGTCGCCCTCGGCGTCCCCCTCGGGTTCGTCGATCGGGGGGGAGTCGTCGGGCTCCGAGCTCGTTGCCATAGAGCTCGACGGCCACACGGAGCGGTGGCGAGTCCCGCTCGGCGCGAGCTCCCGGACGGGGGTCGCCGTTCTCGGCGACACGGCGTACGTGGGTGACGACGACGGCGTCGTCACCGCCGTCGCGATCACCGACGGAGCGGTGCGCTGGACGAAGGACGTGCGCGAGCTCGACGGTCCGTGCGCGGGAATTCCCGGTGGACGGGTCGACGTTCCGCTCGCGGTCGCCGACGGCAACGTGGTCGCGGTCGCCCGCGATGTCGACGCGGCGCAGATGGCCGTTGTCGCGATCGACGCCGAGGCCGGGAACTGTCGATGGGAGCAGGCGCCGCAGGTGGGATCGTCGGCGGCCTCGGCGGCGACCGCGGGGGGCGGCGCGGTGATTCTCGGGCTCGCCGACCGGATGGTGCGCTCGTTCGACGGATCGGACGGGACCCAGGCCTGGGACTCGCTCGCGCTCACGGTGTTCTCGCCGGCGAGCTCGCCCGCGCTCGACGGCGGGTCCGTCTACGTCCTCGACCTCGGCGGAGGGCTGTACCGCCTCGACGCCGAGACCGGGGCGCGCACCTGGGGCTACCAGCTGAACGAGCTCACCGTGCGGAGCTCGCCGGTCGTCTCGGGCGACGCGGTGCTCGTCGGGCTGAACGACGGCCGGCTGGTGGCCGTCGATCGCACGTCCGGCCACCTGATCTGGCAGAGCGCGGCGACGCAGGGGCTGATCGGAACGATCGCGCTCTCCCCGGACGCGGTCGTCGCGGTCAAGGGCGGGCGCGACGCCGGGCTGATCGCGTTCGAGCGCGACCCGGACGGGACGCTCGTCGACGTGCCGTCGCCGACGCAACTCGACCTCGGGACGCTCATCGTGCGTGCGGGTGCCGCCGCCGCCCTCGTGCTCGTCGTGGTGCTCGTGCCGGGAACGCTCGCCCGGCGTCGGTTCGGGGACGCCTTCCCCACGGCGTCGGACGAGGAGGAAGAGGAAGCGGAAGAGGAGGTCGAAACGTGACCAAGGGCAAGCGGCGCCGCGCGCGCTCGAGCCCTCCTCCGGCCGACTCGCGGCCGGCTCGCCCGGTCGAGGCGGTGGACGCCGCGCCCGCGCCGGCCGCGCGGCGCTCCGGGCCGTTCGGCTCCGCGCTATTCGGCGCCGGAGAGTCGGCGCTGCCGCCGATCGGGCGGTCGCTCGGACGGGGGCTGATCGCGGTTGCGTCGCAGCCGGTCCTGGTGATCCTCACGATCGTGCTCGTGATCGGCACGTGGCTGCTGCTCCTCGCGATCGGTTTCGAGGGCGCGCCAAGCCGGCTGGTGGACGTCCTGGCTTTGCCTCCGATCAGCACCTACTTCGACCTCGGCACGGGCGTGAGCATCTACGGGATCGGCCCGACGTTCCTGCTCTTCGTCGGCGTCTCGATCCTTGTCCGCTCGCTCGTCCTCGCCGTCTACGCGGGGCTGATCCTGGAAGCGCTCGAGGACGGGCGGGTGACGCGCTACGGGCTGATCCGCGGGCTGATCGCCATCCCCGTCGCGCTCGTCGTCAACGTCGCGTCGTTCACCCTCATCATCGCGGGTAACCTGATCTTCCCGATCCTCGGGCCGGGTATCGGGTTCCTCGGCTTCGTGGCGGCGTTGGTCGCGGGCCTGTACTTCCTCGGCTTCGCCCCGACGGCCGCGATCCGCGAGGGCCGGCCGGTCCAGGAGACGATCCGGCGCTCGGCGCGGGCGGCGATGCTCCCGGGAGGCCGGCAGCTGGTGCTCTGCGCGCTGTACTTCTTCCTCGCACTCCCGGTGATGGTCGGCTTCGCGCCCGGCGGCGGGGAGATCACCGCCAACCCGACGTTCGGCACGTGGGTCTTCGTCCTGTTGGTGAACGTCGGACACGTCGCGTTCATGGCGACGTTCGCGTACCGCTGGGTCGTCGCCGAACCGGCGGTGCCGAACGAGCCGGTTCGGCGGCGGGCCGCGAGGCCGGCGCCGCCGGCACGCTCCCGGCGCCGATAGCGCCGGGGTCGTGCGCGGGGGCGCTCGCGGAGGCCGGACGCGCATCGCCGCTGCTAGACTCCGTGCCCGCCGGCGCCCTCCGGTTCGGGCCACCACTCGAGCCCGGGCGCCGAGCTCACACGCGCGGGGACCGACCGGCGGGGTCCCGGATCCTCGGGCCGCCAGACGGGAAGAGCCGCGCGGAGGTCACAACCGGAAGGAGGCGAACGGTGCCCGTCGTCACCAGGCGGGAGCTGCTCGAGGCGGGCGTCCACTTCGGACACCAGACGAGACGCTGGAATCCGAAGATGGGGCGGTTCCTGTACGGCGAGCGCTCCGGCATCTACATCATCGACCTCGAGAAGACCCTGACGGGGCTCGAGGAGGCCTATGCGTTCGTTCGCGATCTCGGCCGTCGCAACGGCATCGTGCTGTTCGTCGGCACGAAGAAGCAGGCCCAAGAGGTCATCGTCGACAACGCGAACCGTGTGGGCATGCCGTTCGTCACCACGCGATGGCTCGGCGGGATGCTCACGAACTTCCAGACGGTCTCCCGGCGCCTCCTTCGGCTGCGCGAGCTGCGCGAGATGGAGCGCACCGGCGCGTTCGACTACCTGCCGAAGAAGGAGGCCATCCACCTGCGCCACGAGCGCGAGAAGCTCGAGCGCAACCTCGGCGGGATGCAGAGCCTGGAGCGGCTGCCGGACGCCGTCTTCGTGATCGACACGAAGAAGGAGCACATCGCGGTGAACGAGGCCCGCAAGCTCGGCCTGCCGGTGATCGCCATCGTCGACACGAACTGCGATCCGGACGAGGTCGACTACGTGATCCCGGGCAACGACGACGCGATCCGCTCGGTCTCGCTCGTCACGCGGATCATCTCGGACGCGCTCGCCGAGGGTCGCCAGATCGGCCGGGAGTCGGTGGTCACGCGGGCGACCGGGCCGGAGATCGAGCCGGAGCCGGAGATCGAGCCCTCGAGCGAGACGCCGCCCCAGGAGGCCGTGACGCCCGTCCCGGAGGTGGCCACCGAGGCCGCCGCCGGCGAGGGGGGCTGATCGCGATGGCCGACATCTCGGCGGAGCTCGTGAAGCAGCTCCGGGACCTGACCGGCGCCGGAATGATGGACTGCAAGCGCGCGCTCCAGGAGACCGACGGCGACCTCGACAAGGCGCAGGAGCTCCTGCGGATGAAAGGGCTCGCCTCGGCGCAGGGGCGCGCGGGCCGCTCCGCGAACCAGGGGCTGGTCGAGTCCTACGTCCACTTCAACAACACGGTGGGCGCGCTCGTCGAGCTCAACTGCGAAACGGACTTCGTCGCCAACACCGACGAGTTCAAGCAGCTCGCGAAGGATCTCGCGCTGCACGTGGCGAGCCCGTCGGCTCCGCGCTACCTCTCGCGCGAGGACGTCCCGAAGGACGTCGCGGACCACGAGCGCCTCATCTTCGAGGCCCAGGCCAAGGAGCTCGGCAAGCCGGACAAGGTCATCCCGAACATCGTCGAGGGCAAGATGAAGGCCTTCTACGAGCAGACGGTTCTGCTCGACCAGCCCTACGTGAAGGACGACTCCAAGACGATCCAGGAGCTGCTCGACGAGGTCGGGGCCCGCGTCCGGGAGAAGGTCGCCGTGCGCCGGTTCGTCCGGTTCAGGCTGGGCGAGGAGACCGAGTAGGGTACGGACATGCCGGAGGGCGAACACACCCCGGAGGCGACGGCCCGGCCGCAGTACCACCGGGTGCTGTTGAAGCTCTCCGGCGACGCGTTCGCCCCCGCCGAGGCCGGGTACGGCATCTCCACCTCGGCCACCGGGCTGCTCGCCCGGGAGCTCGCGGACGTCGTGGACATCGGCGTCCAGTGCGCCGTGGTCGTCGGGGGCGGCAACATCTTCCGGGGGCGCCAGGCGCCCGACATCGAGCGCTCGCGGGCCGACTACATGGGCATGCTGGCGACGGTGATGAACGCGCTCGCCCTGCAGGACGCGCTCGAGAAGGTCCACGTCGCGACGCGCGTGCAGACCTCCATCCACATGGCGCAGATCGCCGAGCCGTACATCCCGCTGCGGGCGATCCGCCATCTGGAGAAGGGCCGCGTCGTGATCTTCGCGGCCGGGATCGGCGCGCCGTACTTCTCGACCGACACCACGGCGGCCCAGCGCGCCCTCGAGATCGGCGCCCAGGCGGTCCTGAAGGGGACCAAGGTCGACGGCGTGTACACGGCGGACCCGCACGTGGATCCGAGCGCGCAGCGGTTCGAGTCCATCGAGTACCTGGACGTGCTCCGCGAGGGCTACCAGGTCATGGACGCGACGGCGATCAGCCTGTGCATGGAGAACAAGCTTCCGATCATCGTGTTCGACTTCCGTCGTGACGGCAACATCCGCCGCGCGGTCTCCGGAGAGCCGATCGGTACGGTCGTCCACGGGGGTGCCCGATGAGCGTCGAGACCGCGCTCTCGGAGGCCACCGAGAAGATGAACAAGGCGATCTCGGTCCTGAAGGACGAGCTGGCGGGGATCCGAACCGGGCGCGCCACGCCCGCGCTCCTTTCGCGGATCGTGGTCGAGTACTACGGCACGCAGGTCCCGATCCAGCAGCTCGCCTCGTTCAGCGTCCCCGAGCCGCGCACGCTGATGATCACGCCCTTCGACAAGAACGCGATCTCCTCCATGGAGAAGGCCATCATGTCGAGCGACGTGGGGATCACCCCGAGCAACGACGGCAACGTGATCCGCCTGGGGTTCCCGCCCCTCACGGAGGAACGGCGGAAGGAGCTGATCAAGCTCGTCCACCATCGAGGCGAGGAGGGTAGGGTTGCCGTTCGGAACATCCGACGGCACTCGAAGGAGGAGCTCGAGAGACTTGAGCGCGAGGGCGGCATCTCGGAAGATGACCTCGTCCGCGCCGAGAAGGAGCTCCAGAAGCTCACCGACAAGCACGTCGCCGAGGTCGACGAGGTCGTCGCGCACAAGGAGACGGAGCTGAAGGAGATCTAGTGGCGGAGGGGGAGGGACGCACCGACGGGGGCGAGGACCTCTTCGAGGACCTCGACAAGTTCTTCGCACCCATCCAGGACGTGGATTGGCCCGAGTCGACCGAGCCGCTCGCGGCGCCGGCCACCACCGAACCCGAGCCCGCGGCCGAACGCGCCGAAGCTCCCGAGGAGCCGATCCGGATCGAGGACCTGCCCGAGGACGAGCCGGCCGATGCGGGGCCGACGCCCGGCCAGGAGGACCTCTTCGAGCACGGACAGGAAGAAGGTCCGATCTCCGGACCCGCCGCGGCCGACGAGATGGCGGAGGGCGAGGACGAGGACGTCGCCTCGTCTTTCCTGTTCGAGAACGAGGCGGACGAGGACCTCGAGCTCGACGAGGAGGCCATCGCCGCGGCTGCGAGCCGGTACGTCGACCTTCCGGGCCCCGAGGACGCTTCGGCCGAGGAGCCCTCGGTCGCCGAGCTCGTCGAGGAGGGCGCGCCGGCCGTCGAGGAACCGGCACCCGACCTCGAGGCGGTGGAGGCGGCGGCCGACCACTTCGCCGAGTCCGTCCGCGACGAGGTCCAGGTCGAGCCGGAGACCACGGAGTCCGTCACGGAGGAAGTCCAGATCGCGGCGCTGCTCGGCGCCGACGAGGAGGAGCTCGCCGAGGCCGGAGAGGGCGAGCTCACGCGCACGGTTCGCGTCGGCCAGGAGGGCCTCGGCGGCCCGAGCTGGCAGGAGCCGACGGCGCTCGAGGTGGGCGCCGACTCGGAGCGGCGTACCACCGGCCGCGATCTGCCGCTCGCGTTCCTCACCGGATTGATCCTCGCGGGGCTCGCCGTGGCGGCCATCGCGGTCGGGCCGGGCGCCTTCGCCGTCCTCGCCGGCATCGCCGTGCTGTTCGCGCAAGGGGAGTACTACTTCGCGCTGCAGAAGCAGCACTTCCAGCCCGCCACCGCGCTGGGGCTCGCCGCGGGGGCGCTCGTGCTCGGGGCCGGCTACTACCAGGGCGAAGCGGCGATGCTCGCGATGGTCGCCCTGGCCGTCGTCGCCTCGTTCCTGTGGTACATGACCGTGCCGGCCCAGCACCGACGCAACGTGGCGGCGAACGTCGGGCTGACCGTGCTCGGCATCGCATACATCCCGATGCTGGCGGGATACGGCCTCGCCACGCTGCGGCTCAGCGACGGCCGCGAGCTGGTGCTCGCGATCGTCGGGCTCACGATCGTCTACGACATCGCCGCCTTCGGCGTCGGGTACTTCTGGGGGAGCCGGCCGCTCGCTCCGCACGTCAGCCCGAAGAAGTCGTGGGAGGGGGCGATCGGGGCCACCCTGGTGGTCATCGCCGTCGCGGTGGGGGCCGTCGCCCCGTCGGTCGCCACGTTCGACACGGTCGGGCGCTCGGTCGGGCTCGCGCTCATCGTCGCCGTCTTCGCGCCGCTCGGCGACCTCTCGGAGTCCCTGATCAAACGCGATCTCGGCATCAAGGACATGGGGAGCATCCTGCCCGGGCACGGGGGGGTGCTCGACCGGATCGACTCGATCCTGTTCGTCGCGCCGGCCGCGTACCTGTTCCTGCGGCTCATCTACCCGTAGTCTCCGGCCCGACCGGCTCCCCGTTGATCGCGGCCACCCGGGGTACTCTTGAGTTCGTGCGGACGCTCGCGATCCTCGGCTCCACGGGGTCGGTCGGGACGCAGGCCCTGGACGTGGCCCGTCGTAATCCCGACCGCTTCCGCGTGCTCGGCCTGTCCGCGGGGACCAACCACGAGCTCCTCGTCGGCCAGATTCGGGAGTTCCTGCCGCCACACGTCGCCATCGCGGACGAGGAGGCGGCCGTCGACCTTCGCGAGCGCCTGGCGGGCATCAAGGGAGTGCAGATCCACGTCGGCCCGGAAGCGGCCGAGACCATGGCTCGCGACACCGAGGCCGACATGGTGCTGAACGCGCTCGTCGGCTCGGCGGGTCTCGGGCCCACGCTCGCGACGCTCCAGGCCGGCAAGACGCTGGCGCTCGCGAACAAGGAGAGCCTCGTCGTGGGCGGCGAGCTCGTGACGGATCTCATCAAGGGCGAGCCGGAGCGGCTCATCCCCGTCGACTCCGAGCACGCCGCGCTCGCGCAGGTGCTCCGCGGCGAGCGCCGGGACGACGTGAAGCGCGTGATCCTGACCGGGTCGGGAGGGCCCTTCCGGGGGTGGACCCGGTCGGAGCTCGCGAAGGCGTCGGTGAAGGAGGCGCTCGCGCACCCTGTTTGGCAGATGGGGCCGAAGATCACGATCGACTCGGCCACGCTCATGAACAAGGGGCTCGAGGTCATCGAGGCGCACTACCTGTTCGGGATCGAGTACTCGCAGATCCACGTCGTGATCCATCCCGAGGGCATCGTGCACGCCCTCGCGGAGTTCCGGGACGGCTCGATGACCGCCCAGTTCGCGCAGCCGGACATGAGGCTGCCGATCCAGCTCGCGCTCGCGTGGCCGGAGCGGCTGCCCACCGGGATCGCGCCGGTCCCACTCGTCGACCGCCGGCTCACGTTCGAACCGGTCGACCGTGAGGCCTTCCAGGCCGTCGACCTCGCCTACCGGGTCGGCGAGCTCGGGCTCACGTTCCCGGCCGTGATGAGCGCGGCCAACGAGGTGGCGGTCATGGCGTTCCTCGAGGGCAAGATCCCGCTCACGCGGATCATCGAGGTCGTGCAGGCCGTCGTCGACGAGCACGAGGCGCCGTCGTCGGTCGCATCGGTGGTCAACCTCGAGCGCGCGGACGCCTGGGCGCGCCGGCGCGCGGCAGAGGCGATCGAGGCCCGGTAGACAGATCATGGGAGCGATCGGCCAGGTCTCCTTCTTCATCGCGTTGATCGTCGTGATCGTCATCCACGAGGGCGCGCACTTCGCGGTGGCGAGGGCGTTCGACATCAAGGTGACGGAGTTCTTCGTCGGCTTCGGACCGCGAATCTGGTCGCGCATGCGCGGCGAGACCGAGGTGGGCGTGAAATGGGTCCCGGCCGGGGGCTACGTGAAGATCGCCGGCATGAGCCCCTACGAGGAGGTCGCGCCGGAGGACCTGCCGCGGACCTACGGGGCCAAGCCGAGGTGGCAGCGCGCCCTCGTGATCGTCGCCGGCCCGGCGACCCACTTCGTGCTCGCGTTCTTCTGCTTCGCGCTCTGGCTCGCGCTCGTCGGCGAGCCCATCACCCACAGCCCCGAGCTCGTCACGGTGGAGCGTCGACTCGACGGCGTCACGTCCCCGGCCGCGGCGGCCGGCCTGCGCCCGGGGGATCGGGTGACCAAGATCGGCGACGTCGAGGACCCGACCACCGACGAGCTGATCGCCGTCACGCAGGACCACGTCGGGCAGCCGATGACGGTCACGGTCGAGCGGGACGGCGAGACCCTCACGGTGGTGGTGGTTCCGGTGCAGTCGGAGCTCGGCGGCGAGCAGGTCGCTCGCATCGGCGTGAGTTTGGGCGGCCGCGAGCGACGCGGCGTCCTCGGGTCGATCACGGGCGGGGCCGACCTCGTCGTGGACAACCTCGTGAGCACGGTCCAGAGCATCGGGCGCATCTTCGGGCCCGAGGGGGTCGGCCGCGTGGTTCAGCTGGTCTTCACCGACACCCCGCGCGCCCCGACCGATGTGTCGAGCATCGTCGGGGTCGCGCGGGTGGCGGGGAACATCGGCTCGGGCAACACGGGGAACTTCTGGGACATCCTGCTTTTGTTCGGCCTCGTGAACGTGTTCGTGGGGTTCCTCAACCTGCTCCCGCTCCCGCCCTTCGACGGCGGGCACCTCGCGGTGCTCCTGATCGAGAAGATCCGGGGGCGGCCCGTCGACATGCGCAAGGTGATCCCGGTGTCGGCTGCGGTCGCGGCGTTCTTCATCGTGTTCACGATCGCCGTCGTGTACGTGGACCTCGTCAAGCCTCCGGTCTGACCGGCGCTCGCGCTCCAGCACGATTTCTCAACATGGCCTCGAAAACCCCGCCACGGCCTGCGGCTACGATGCGGAAATGAGTCCTCAGACCGTCTTGGTCGTCGACGACGAGGAGGCGATCGCCGAGGCCGTCCGGGCCCGCCTGGAGAGCGAGGGCTATCGCGTGCTCGTCGCGGCGGACGGGCCGCAGGCGCTGGGGACGGCGGCCGAGGAGCGCCCCGACCTCGTGGTCCTTGACCTGATGCTCCCGGGCATGGACGGTCTCGAGGTCTGCCGGGAGCTCCAGCGCGAGCGCTGGGTGCCCGTGCTGATGCTCACCGCCCGGACGGAGGAGGCGGACAAGATCGCGGGGTTCGCGGTCGGGGCCGACGACTACCTCACGAAGCCGTTCAGCCTGCGCGAGCTCGCGGTTCGCGTCCGGGCCATCCTGCGGCGGGTCGAGCGCATCGAGCGGCCGCAGGCGACCGGCCCGATCGCGCACGGCGGCCTCGAGATCGACCCCTCCCGCCGCCGCGTGAGCGTCGATCACGCGGAGGTGGCGCTCACGCCGCTCGAGTTCGAGATCCTTCTCTCCCTCGCGAGCGAGCCGGGCGTGGTCTTCACGCGCGAGCAGCTGATGGATCGCGTCTGGGGTTATCGGGACTACGCCGGTGGTCGCGTCGTCGACTCGCACGTCGCGAGGATCCGGCGCAAGCTCGGCGAGGACGGGAACGAACCGCGGTTCATCAGGACGGTGCACGGCGTCGGGTACGCGTTTCGCGACGACGCAGACACATGAGTATGCGGCCGCTCGAGAAGCTGCCCACGATCCGGGCCAAGCTCGGCTCGGTGATCGTGTTCGCCGTCGGGCTCACCGTGGTGCTCGTCTACTTCCTGCTCGCGCTCGCGCTGCGCAACTCGTTTCGCGACGCCGACCTCGTCGAGCTCCTTCGGATCGCGCAGGCGCGAAGCGCCACGCCGGCAGGCGTCGCGCCCGAGGGGACGTCGATCGCCGTCCTGGAAGGGGGCACGTTCGTCTGGTCCGGACCCGAGCTCGCGGAGCCGCCGCGCTTCCCCGGCGGGGTCCACGTCGGCGTGGAGAACGGGGTCGAGTACGCGGTCGTGCCGCTTCGCGACGGCAGCGGGGGGATGCTGTACGCCGTCCGCGAGGAGCCCGGGTTCCTCGTCGCCTCGACCCGATTCCTGTTCGAGTTCTGGTGGCAGCTCCTCATCGCCGGGGCCGTCGCGGCGGCGATCGCCCTCCTGGTCGCACGGTGGCTGGCGCGCGGGATGACCCAGCCCCTTCGCGACATGGCCAGGGCGGCGCGCCGGATGGAGACGGGAGACTACAGCCGCCGCGTCGTGACCAACTCCCGCGACGAGGTCGGGCAGCTCGCGGTCGCGTTCAACCGCATGAGCTCGGAGCTCGAGAGCCTCGAGCGGGTTCGGCGGGACCTCGTGGCCAACGTTTCGCACGAGCTGAAGACCCCGATCTCGGCGCTCCGCGCGCACCTGGAGAACCTCCTGGACGGGGTGGAGCGGCCCGAGCCCGCGACGCTGCAGGTGATGCTCGCGCAGTCCGAGCGGCTCGGGAGGCTGGTGGATCAGCTCCTCGAGCTCTCGCGGCTGGAGTCCGGCGACCTCCCGCTGCACCGCGAGGAGGTACAGCTGCGGCCGCTCGTCTCCCGGGTCCTGTCGGAGATCGAGGTCACGCGGGCCCGCGACGACGTCGAGCTCGCCCAGGAGGTCCCCGAGGACCTCCCGGCGATCTTCGCCGACGCGGAGCGCGTCCATCAGGTGCTGTTCAACCTGCTCGACAACGCCGTCCGGTTCACGCCGTCCGGCGGGCAGGTCCGCGTCACCGCCTCACGGCACAACGGCTCGGTCGACGTCGCGGTCACGGACACGGGCCCGGGGATCGACGCCGAGCACCTGCCCCGCCTGTTCGACCGCTTCTACCGCGTCGACACGGCCCGCTCCCGCGAGGAGGGAGGCACGGGCATCGGCCTCGCCATCGCGCGCTCGGTTGTCGAGGCGCACGGGGGCCGCATCTGGGCCGAGAGCGAGCCCGGAAAGGGCAGTACCTTTACCTTCGAGCTGCCGGTGGCGACGAGGCTTCCGGACGAGACGGGCCAGCAGGCAAGGAGGAGCCCATGAAATCCGTCACGACCACCGTCGAGGTCGCCGCCGGGCGCCGGTACGACTACCTCGATCTCACCGAGGACCTCCAGCGCGCCGTGAAGGACTCCGGGGTGACGGAGGGGGCCGTGGTCGCCTTCTGCGCGCACACCACGTGCGCGCTCCTCATCAACGAATGGGAGGACGGGGCCCTCGAGGACTTCCGAAACCGGATGGTGCACCTCGTGCCCGACGACGGGTACTACGCACACGACGACCTCGACCGGCGAACCCAGAACCTGGAGGAATCGCACGAGCGCCGGAACGGTCCCTCGCACGTGAAGGCGATGCTGCTCTCGGCGACCTCGCACGCCATCCCGGTCTCGGCTGGCGAGCCGACGCTCGGCCGCTGGCAGCGCCTCCTGCTGTTCGAGATGGACGAGCCGAAGGACCGCCAGATCGTGCTCCACGTGTTCGGCCAGTAGGCCACGGCGAGGAGACTGCGTCCATGATCGCGGAACGCCGGAAGACCCGCCAGATCCGGGTCGGCGACGTGACGATCGGCGGCGACGCGCCGATTCGGGTGCAGTCGATGACCACCACGAAGACGGCGGACGTGAACGCCACGCTGCAGCAGATCGCATCGCTCGTCGCGGCCGGGGTCGACATCGTCCGGGTGGCCGTTCCGCACTGGGAGGACGCCGAGGCGCTCGCCGCCATCGCGAGCAAGTCCACGGTCCCGGTCGTGGCCGACATCCACTTCCAGTGGAAGTACGCGATCGCCGCCCTCGAGGCCGGCATCCAGGGGCTCCGCATCAATCCCGGGAACATCAAGTACCACGACAAGGTGCGACTGATCGCCCGGGAGGCCAAGGCTCGCGAGGTGCCGATCCGCATCGGCGTGAACGCCGGCTCGCTCGAGAAGGAGCTGCTCGAGCGGCACGGCGCGCCCACGCCGGCCGCGCTCGTCGAGAGCGCCCTGAACGAGGCTCGGATCCTCGAGGACGAGGACTTCTTCGACATCAAGATCTCCGTGAAGCACTCGAACCCCCGGGTGATGATCGAGGCGTATCGGCTTCTTTCGGAGGCGTGCGACTACCCGCTGCACCTCGGGGTGACCGAGGCCGGCCCCATGCCGACGGGGGGCGTGAAGAGCGCGGTCGGCATCGGGGCGCTCCTCGCGGAGGGGATCGGCGACACGATCCGCGTGAGCCTCACCGACGACCCGGTCGAAGAGGTGAAGGTCGGGACGTGGATCCTGCAGTCGCTCGGCCTGCGAAAGCGCGGCCTCGACCTCGTCGCGTGTCCGAGCTGCGGGCGGGCCGAGGTCGACGTGCTCGGTCTCACGAAGCAGGTCCACGAGGCGCTCGAGCGTGAGGGGCTGAAGGTCCCGATCCGGGTCGCCGTGATGGGGTGCGTCGTGAACGGGCCCGGCGAGGCGCGCGAGGCGGACCTCGGGATCGCCGCCGGCAAGGGCCAGGGGTTCCTCGTGGTCAAGGGGGAGGTCGTCGACAAGATCCCCGAGGACCGGTTCGTCGACCGCCTGATCGAGGAGGCCCGCAAGATGGCCGCGGCGGCAAACGGGGAGCCCGCAGCCGACGAGGCGCCGGTCGGCTGAGCGACGCTACCCGCGCGCGAGCTGCAGGAAGTTTCGCACGATCGTCGGCCCATCGGGGGTGAGGATCGACTCCGGGTGGAACTGGACGCCGAACCGGGGCAGGTCCCGGTGCTGCGTCGCCATCACGAGGCCGTCCTCGCTCCAGGCGGTGAGCTCGAGCTCGTCGGGCAGGCCCTCGCGAAGCACGACGAGGGAGTGATACCGGCCCGCCTCGAACGGGTTCGGCACGCCGGCGAGGATGCCCAGGCCGGCGTGGAACACGAGCGAGGCTTTGCCGTGCACCGGAGCGGCGCGCTCGATCACCCCGCCCGAGGCCATCCCGAGCGCCTGATGCCCGAGGCACACGCCGAGGACGGGCGTCTCTGCCGGCAGGATCTGCAGGAGTCGGGGAAAGGACCCGGCGTCTTCGGGCCGGCCCGGCCCCGGCGACAGGACGACGGCGGACGGCCGCCGCGCGACGAGTGCCTCCGCCGGCTCGGCGTCGCTCTTCACGACCTCGGTCCGCTCGCCGAGGCTCTCGATCAGCTGCACGAGGTTGTAGGTGAACGAGTCGTAGTGGTCGACGACGAGGATCACGCCGTCGCCCCCTCGGCGTCGAGGACCGCGGGCACCAGCGCCGCCGCCTTCGCCTTGGTCTCGGCGAGCTCCTCCTCCGGGTCGGAGTCCGCGACGATCCCGGCGCCGGTCTGCACGTGGGCGCGGCCGTCGGCGACGACGGCGGTGCGGATCGTGATGCAGAAGTCGAGGTCGCCGGCGAAGGTGCAGTAGCCGACCGCGCCCGCGTACGGGCCGCGTGCGGTGGGCTCGTGCTCGGCGATGAGCTCCATCGCCCGTCGCTTCGGCGCGCCGGTCACCGTCCCCGCCGGGAAGGTCACGGCGAGGGCGTCGAGCGGGTGATGACCCTCGTCGAGCTGTCCCTCGACCGTGCTCACGATGTGCATCACCTTGGAGAAGCGCTCGACGACCATCAGCTCGGTCGGGCGCACGGTACCGGGCGTGCAGACCCGGCCGAGGTCGTTGCGCGCGAGATCGACGAGCATCGCGTGCTCGGCCCGCTCCTTCGGGTCGGCGAGCAGCTCGTGCTCGAACAGCCGGTCGCGCAGCTCCGTCTCGCCGCGAGGCCGCGTGCCGGCGATCGGCCGTGTCGTGACCGTTCGCCCCTCGACGCGCACGAGCGGCTCGGGCGAGGAGCCGGCGAGCTCCATGCCGAGCATCCGCACGAAGAACATGTAGGGCGCCGGGTTGGACACGCGAAGGCGACGGTAGATCGGGAAGCCCCCGCGCGTGGCCGGGAAGGCGACGCGTCGCGACGGCACACCCTGGTAGATGTCGCCGGCGAGGATGTGCTCCTTCATCGTCCGCACGATGTCGCAGTACCGCTCGTCGGCCATGTTCGACTCGCCGAGGCTTCCCGGATCCGTTCGGTCTGCGAGCCCGCCGAGCGGCTCCGGCGGCGGGACCGCCGGGGCCGCGAGGCGCGCCGCGAGGTCTTCGAGCGCCTCGACCCCCGCCCCGTACTCCCCGCGCGGCACGTGGGAGACGAGGAGCAAGCGCTGCCGCCAGTGATCGAACACGACCGCGCGGTCGACCACCAGCAGCCCGATCGGCGGGCACGGAGCGACGCCGGTGGGGAACGGGTGGCCGTCGAGCAGGGCCGCCGCCTCGTAGGAGAGGTATCCCATCAGCCCGCCGGTGAGCGAGGGAAGCCCTTCGATGCGCGGCGATCGGAGCCGCTCCGCGAGCGCCACGAGGTCCGCCCGGGCGTCGCCGGTGGGCGAGGCGTCGAACCCGAGGTCGCGGACCACGTCCTGCACGCGAACGCCGTCGGCGTCCGCGACGACCACGGCCGCCGGGTCACCGGCGACGAACGAGTAGCGCCCCCATCGCTCCGATCGCTCGACGCTCTCGAGCAGGATTCCCGGTCCCTCGCCGGCCAGGGCGGGGAAGATGCCGACGGGGGTCGAGACGTCGGCGAGGAGCTCGGTCCACACGGGGACGAGCGCGTTCGTCCGCGCGAGCTCGACGAAGGTGTCGCGCTGCGGATGGACCCGCACGTCCCGTCCTTTCCTCATCCCGTCGGAGACGGACGAACCCCGGGCCTTGCCCGGGGCTCCGGTGTCGCGGTTTCGAGGGGTGTCAGCCGTTCGCGCTCGGGCCGGGCGAGCAGAGGTCCCCGCACCACCACCGGCGGCTCCGACGATCGGCCATGTGCGGCCGATGGTCGCACCCGCGTCGCCGCGACGTCAACGGGAGTCCCGGCGCGGCAAGGCGTCGAGGGCCGGACGGTATCCTTTGGGCCCCATGAGGCTCTCCGAGCTGTTCGTGCCCACGCTTCGCGAGGATCCGGCCGAGGCGGAGGTCCCCTCGCATCGGCTGCTGCTGCGCGCGGGCTTCATCCGTCAGGTGGCCGCCGGCATCTACACGATGCTCCCGCTCGGCCTTCGGACGATGCGGCGGATCGAGGCGATCGTGCGCGAGGAGATGGACGCCTCGGGCGCGCAGGAGATCCGGATGCCCATCACGCTTCCGGCCGAGCCGTGGAAGCGGACCGGCCGCTGGGACCTGTACGGCGAGGTGCTGTTCCGCCTGCAGGACCGCCACGGGCGCGAGCTGCTCCTCGGGCCGACCCAGGAGGAGGTGGTGACGCCGCTCGTCGCGGGCGACCTTCCCTCCTACCGGGACCTGCCGGTGAACCTGTATCAGGTGGAATGGAAGTACCGCGACGAGTTCCGCCCCCGGTTCGGCCTGCTCCGTGGCCGCGAGTTCCTGATGAAGGACGCCTACACCTTCGACCGCGACGAGGAGGCGATGGCGCGCTCCTACGACGTCATGTTCCGGGCCTACGGCAGGATCATGGATCGGCTCGGCCTGTCCTACGTCGCCGTGGAGGCCGAGCCCGGGCAGATCGGCGGCGGGGTGAACCACGAGTTCATGGCGCGCGCGGACGTCGGCGAGGACCTGTTCGTCGAGTGCGAGAACGGGGACTATCTCGCCGACTGGAAGGCGGCGACTCCGATGGCGCCCGACGCCGTCGAGCCCGACAATCTCGAGTCGCTGACCGTCGTGGCCACGCCGGGCGCCGCGACCATCGAGGCGGTCTCGGCGCAGCTCGGGCTCCCAGCCCATCGCATGCTGAAGTGCCTCGTCTTCGACGCCGGTGGGCAGACGGTCGCGGTCCTCGTGCCCGGCGATCGCGAGGTCGAGGAGGCCAAGCTCGAGCGCCTGCTGTTTCCCGCGACGGTGCGGCACCTCGAGGACGCGGACTTCGCCGCGCGCGGCATCGTGAAGGGGTTCGTCGGCCCGCAGGGACTGGACGCGGGCGTGCGGATCCTCGCCGACCACTCGGTCCGCGGGGGCGCCGACTGGGTGGCGGGGGCGAACGAGGACGATCATCACGTCACCGGGGCCAACACGCCGAGGGACTTCCGGGTGGACGCGTACGAGGACCTCGTCGCCTTGCGCGACGGCGACCGGTGCCCGATCGACGGCGGGACCCTGCGCGTCGGCCGGTCGATCGTGGTCGGGCACATCTACCAGCTCGGCACGCGCTACTCGGAGCCGCTCGGCGCCCGGTTCGTCGACGAGGACGGCGAGGAGCGGGCCTACCAGATGGGGTGCCACGGGTTCGGGATCTCGCGCGCGCTGGCCGCGGCGGTCGAGCAGCATCACGACGAGCTCGGCCTGCGGCTCCCGCGCGCGCTCGCGCCGTTCGCGGCGGTCGTGATCGTCGCCAATCGCGACGACGAGCGCGTCGTGGCCGAGGCCGAGCGCGTCTACGCGGAGCTCGGTGAGCTCGGCGTCGCGACGGCGATCGACGATCGCGAGCAGACCGCCGGCGTGAAGTTCGCCGACGCCGACCTGATCGGCTATCCGGTGCAGGCGATCGTCGGCAAGCGCGGGGTCGAGGCGGGGACCGTCGACCTGAAGCTGCGCGCGACCGGCGAGCGGTCCACCGCGAAGCTGGACGACGCCGCCCCGGCGATCGTGGACCTGCTCGCCGCGGCCCCGTAGGCTCGAGCCGTGCCGCGACGGGCCCCCACCACGCTCCGCGAGTTCGCGAAGCTGCACCCCGAGGTCGAGGGCGTCGTGCAGCACGTCGGCCGGGCCACCTGGGACCTGCTCCTGGTCGACGTCGAGGGGAGCTGGGTCCGCGAGGAGTTCGCGTCCGAGGACGATGCCCGGGCGGCCTGTGCCGAGCTGGGGATCCGGGTCCGAACGGGCTGGGACGACCCGCGAATCGTGCGCCGGATGAACGTTCGCGATCACTGGAGCGACCCGGAAGGACAACGCCGGGCCCTCTAGGCGCGGCACGGCGTCGCGCGGCCGCACGTCGACACGGACGGGGAACCGCCGCGACGGCGGGTATACTCACCCCGTCAACGGAGCGGTTTTCACCCTGAAGTGGGCTCGCGCCCACTTTCTTTTTCGAGGGGACGCTTCGGGAGGGCACCGAGGATGCGCGGGAACGTCGAGGAACTGGTCCGGCCGGTCGTCGAGGCCTCCGGGCTGGAGCTCTGGGACGTGACCTATCGCAAGGAGAGCGGCCGGATGGTCCTGCGGGTCTTGGTGGACCGGGACGGCGGCGTCGACCTCGACACGATCTCGGACACGTCCGAGCGCCTGTCGCGACGGCTCGACCTCGAGGGGTTCTCCGGGGACCGGTCGTACGCGCTCGAGGTCAGCTCGCCCGGGCTCGAGAGGGCGCTTCGCGAGCCACGGCACTTCGCGCGGAGCGTCGGGACGACCGTGCACGTGGAGACCGCGGTGGCCGTGGGCGGCCGCCGGGTGCACGAGGGCGCGCTGGTCTCGGCCGACGCGGAGGCGATCGTGATCGACTCCGAGGGCGGAGAGTTGCGCGTCCCCTACGCGGACATCGCGTCCGCGCGCACCGTGTTCGAGTGGGGACGAGGGCTCAAGGAGCGAAGCGATAGCCCTTCGCGCCCGACTTCGCACCGCGAAGACGGGCGCGGCGAAGACGTGACGAGGAGCGGACCATGAACCAGGAGATGATCGCGGCGCTCCGCGAGCTGGAGCGCGAGAAGGGCATCGCCTTCGAGACGATCCTCGCGGGGCTCGAGGAGGCGATGGCCTCCGCCTACAAGTCGTGGTGGAAGCAGCAGCATCCCGACCTGGACGAGGAGAGCTTCGGCGTCCGCGCCCGGATCGACCCCGAGTCCGGCGATCTCCGGGTCTGGCTCCAGGAGTTGGAGGAGATCGAGCACGAGGACGCGGAGACCGGCGAGATCACGACCGAGCACAAGGTCCTGTCCGAGCAGGAGGTCGAGGTCACCGACGAGTTCAAGGGCCGGATCGGCGCGCAGACCGCGAAGCAGGTGATCTTCCAGAAGCTTCGCGACGCCGAGCGGGAGATGACCTACGAGGAGTTCGCCGGCCGCGAGGGCGACATCGTCACCGGGATCGTGCAGCAGACGGATCGCCGCTCGACGCTGCTCGACCTCGGCAAGGTCGAGGCGCTCCTGCCGCAGGCGGAGCAGGTCCCGTCCGAGCCCTATCGCAACGGCGAGCGGCTGAAGGCGTACATCACCGAGGTTCGCAAGGGGACGAAGGGCCCGCAGATCATCGTCTCGCGGACGCACCCCGGCCTGCTCAAGAAGCTCTTCGAGATGGAGGTGCCCGAGATCGGCGAGGGCATCGTCGAGATCAAGGCGGTCGCCCGGGAGCCCGGGCACCGGTCGAAGATCGCGGTCGCCTCGCACGAGCCCGCGGTGGACCCGGTCGGGGCGTGCGTCGGGCCGAAGGGTTCGCGCGTCCGCAACGTGGTCACCGAGCTCCGCGGCGAGAAGATCGACGTCGTGCCGTGGAGCGCGGATGCCGCCTCGTTCGTCGCGAACGCCCTCCAGCCCGCGAAGGTGAAAGAGGCGCGCGTGTTCGCCGACACGCAGACGGCCCTGGTGATCGTGCCGGACTACCAGCTCTCGCTCGCGATCGGCAAGGAGGGACAGAACGCCCGGCTCGCGGCCCGGCTCACCGGCTGGCGCATCGACATCAAGAGCGAGACCCAGTTCGCCGACGAGCAGCGGAGCCCGCGTCCGGCCCCCGCGGCAGCTGCGGCGCCGGAGGCCGTCGAGTCGCCCGAGACGGCGGCACCCGAGGCCGCCGAGGCACCCGAGACGGCGGCGGTAGACGAGATCGTCGAGTCGCCCGAGGCCGCCGAGGCGCCCGAGGAGGTCGAGTCCCCCCCGCAGGTCGTCCCCGAGAGCGCCGAGGAGCAGGAGCCGGCGGAGGCCTGAGCGCGTGGCGCCCGCACGGGAGCCGAAGCGAACCTGCGTCGGTTGCCGGACGGCGGAATCGAAGGGATCGTTGCTCCGGATCGCGCGATCGCCGGACGGCGTGGTGACGCTGGACGAAAGCGGGTCCGCCCCCGGACGCGGCGCGTACGTGCACCGCGACCGCGGGTGCGTGGAGTCGGCGCTCGCGCGCGGCGCGCTCTGGCGGGCGCTCCGCACGGGTCCGGACCAGGACGCAGCCGATAGGCTTAGGCGGCAGATCGAAGGGGAGCGGGCTTGAGGGTTCACGAACTCGCGAAGGAGCTCGGCGTCTCGAGCAAGGAGCTGCTCGTGGCGCTGAAGGAGATGGGCGCCGACGGGTTGACGGCGTCCTCGTCCGTTCCGGATCAGGCCGTTCCTCGTCTCCGCGCCTCGGGCGGCAAGGCCGTGCCGGAGGCCAAGATGAAGGAGGCCGTCGAGGAGCCGCTCCCGAAGCCGCGTCCGCGAAAGAAGGCCGAGGTCGCGGTGAAGGCCGGCACCGATGAGGCCGCTGCGCCCGCTCCGGCGGAGAAGCCGTCGGCGGTGGCGCCCGTGCCGACCGCGGCTCCGGCCGTCGACAAGGCCCCGCCGGCGCCCGTCGCTCCGGCGGTGCCGGCCGCCGCTCCGGCGGCTCCGGCACCGGTCCCGACGTCGGGCAGGCCCGGGTTGCGAGTCGTGCGGGGCGCCACGCCGCAGGACATCGCCGAGAAGACCCAGCGCTCGGTCGCCGACGTCGTGAAGACGCTGATCGGCCTCGGGGAGATGGCGACCGCGTCGCAGTCCCTGTCCGACGACGCCATCGCCCTCCTCGCCGCCGAGCTCGGGTTCGAGGCGGAGGTCATCGGCGTCGAGGACGAGGAGGAGGCCGCCGACGAGCCGGTGGACGAGAGCCGGCTCGTCTCGCGCGCCCCCGTCGTCACGATCATGGGCCACGTCGACCACGGCAAGACCCTGCTCCTGGACGCCATCCGCAAGACCGACGTGGCCGGGACGGAGTTCGGCGGCATCACGCAGCACATCGGCGCCTATCAGGTGCACGTCGACGGCCGCGAGGTGACGTTCATCGACACGCCGGGTCACGAGGCGTTCACGGCGATGCGGGCGCGCGGGGCCCAGGTGACGGACATCGCCGTGCTCGTCGTCGCCGCGGACGACGGCGTGAAGCCCCAGACGGTGGAGGCGCTCGATCACGCGAAGGCGGCCGGCGTCCCCGTCGTGGTGGCCGTGAACAAGATTGACAAGCCCGAAGCCGATCCGACCCGGGTGCGCCAGCAGCTGGTCGAGCAGGGCATCGTCCCATCGGAATGGGGTGGGACCAACGAGTTCGTCGACGTGTCGGCGAAGGCGCGGACCAACCTGGAGTCGCTACTCGAGACGATCCTGCTCGTCGCCGACGTCGAGGAGCTGAAGGGCGACCCCGACGGCCGGCCCCGAGGGACCGTGCTCGAGGCGCACCTCGACAAGGGGCGCGGCCCGGTTGCGAGCGTCCTGGTGCAGCGGGGGACCCTCGAGGTCGGGGACACGCTCGTCTCGGGAACCGCCTGGGCGAAGATTCGGGCGATGCTGGACGAGAACGGCCTTCCCGTGAAGCAGGCGGGGCCGAGCAAGCCGGTCCAGATCCTCGGCTGGTCCGCGACGCCGAACGCGGGCGACGAGGTCCGCGGCGTCCAGGACGAGCGGGCTGCCCGGCACGTGGTGCAGGAACGCGAGGCCAAGGTCCGTGCCGCGGGCCTGGTCACGACGCGCCCGCCGACGCTGCAGGACCTCCTCGCGCAGGCGCGCCGCGACGAGGTGCCCGAGCTGAACCTGATCGTGAAGGCCGACGCCCAGGGCTCGATCGGCGCGCTCGTGGACGCCCTGGCCAAGCTGCCGCAAGAAGAGGTTCGCGTGAACGTCCTTCGCAGCGCCGCGGGGGCGATCACCGAGAGCGACATCAACCTCGCTCTGACCTCGAACGCGATCGTGGTCGGATTCAACGTCCGGCCCGACGTCCAGGCGCGCGAGCTCGCCGAGAAGGAGGGCGTGGACGTCCGGCTCTATCGCGTGATCTACGACGCGATCGACGACATCCGGGGCGCGCTCTCGGGGATGTTGTCGCCCGAGGAGGCCGAGACCGAGCTCGGGACCGCCGAGGTCCGGGCGTTGTTCCGCGTTCCGCGCATCGGCGTCATCGCCGGGTGCTACGTGACCCGGGGGACGATCGTCCGCAACGCGCGCGCTCGGGTCGTTCGCGACGGCGTCGTCGCGTACGACAGCAGGATCTCGTCCCTACGACGCTTCAAGGACGACGTGCGAGAGGTGGCCGAGGGCTACGAGTGCGGCATCGGGATCGAGAACTTCAACGACCTGCACGAGGGCGACGTCATCGAGGCGTACGAGGTGCGCGAGGTCGCCCGGGAGCTCTAGTCGTCCGGGGCCTTGGCGATGCTCGTTGCGCTCGAACGGTTCGATCTGCGGATCCCGGGGTGCGGCTCGCTCAAGGAGAAGCGTCACGTCGTGAAGACGCTCACCAACGCGATCCGTTCGAAGTTCAACGTCTCGGTCGCCGAGGTCGACCACCAGGACCTGTGGCAGCGCACGGCGCTCGCCGTGGCGGTCGCCGCGGGGGAGGGCCATCACGCGCGCCGGGTGCTGCACGAGGTGGAGCGGCTGGTCGAGCGCTGGGCCGAGGTGGAGCTCATCGACGCCGACGTCACGCTTCACTACCCGGAGGCGTGAGGACGTATGGCGCAAGGGGGCCGGCTGAGCCGGGTGTCGGAGGAGTTCCGGGAGATCCTCGCCGAGGAGATCCCGAAGCTGAAGGACCCGCGCGTCGGGTTCGTGACGGTGACCGGCGTGCGCGTCACGCACGACCTGCGGCTTGCCCGCGTCTCCTACACGGCCATGGGGGACGAGTCGGACCGGCGCGCCACGGCGGCCGCCCTCCGTTCGGCGCGCGGGCATCTTCGGCGGGTGATCGGGCATCAGGTTCGGATGAAGGTCCTGCCGGACCTCGAGTTCGAGGAGGACGACGCCGGCGCTGCGGCGGATCGGATCGAGTCCTTGCTGCGATCGCTCAACGAGGAGCCCGAGTGAGCGAGGCCCTGGCCCGCGCCGCCGCGGCGCTCGCCGAGGCGACGACGGTGGCGATCGCCTGTCACGTCAACCCCGACGCCGACGCGCTCGGGTCGACGCTCGGCCTGTCGAACGCCCTTCGCGCGGCCGGCAAGGACACGATCTGCTCCTTCCCGAACGAGCCGTTCGATCCGCCTCGATGGATCTCCATGCTGCCCGGCACCGAGGCGCTCGTCCCGCCGCGCGAGTTCCCCAAACAGCCGGCGGTCATGGTCACGTGCGACGTCGCGTCGATGGATCGGCTCGGGATGCTCGCGCCCGCCGCCGTTCGGGCGACGACGCTCGTCTGGATCGACCACCACGTGAGCAACGACGGGCTCGGCACGATCCCGCTCATCGACCCGAGCGCGAGCTCGACGGCCGAGATCGTCTGGCGGCTCTTGAAGGAGATGGGCGGCGAGGTGCCGCTCGAGACGGCGATCTGCCTCTACGCGGGCGTCGTGACGGACACGGGCCGCTTCCAGTACGAAGCGGTGACGCCGGACACGCTGCGACTCGGGGCGGAGCTCCGCGAGTTCCCTTTCGAGCACACCCGGCTCGTGCAGGCGCTCTACGAGGACAACGGCGTCGCGTACCTCCGGCTGCTGGGTGTGGCGCTCGAGCGGGTCGCCCTCGAGCCCGACGCCGATCTCGTCTGGAGCTACCTCACCCAGTCGGACCTCGCGGCGGCCGGGGTGCGGCCGAACGAGGCCGACGACCTCATCGACGTCGTCCGGACCGCGCGCGAGGCCGACGTCGCGGCGGTGATCAAGCAGCAACGGGACGGGCGCTTCAAGGTGAGCCTCCGGTCGCGGGGAGGGCACGACGTGGCGGCGGTCGCGTCGGCGTTCGGCGGCGGCGGCCATCGGCTCGCCGCCGGGTATACGTCGCGTCACGGGCTGATCGAGACGGTCGAGCGGCTGCGAGCCGCGCTTCGCGGCGAGCCCGTCGGCGCGTGAAGCGGACGGGATCCGCGAGGCCGGGGCCGGACGGCCTCCTCCTCGTCGACAAGCCGGCCGGGATGACGTCGCACGACGTCATAGACGTCGTGCGACGGGTCCTCGGCACGCGCAAGGTCGGTCACGCCGGCACCCTCGACCCGATGGCCACCGGGCTGTTGCTCGTCGGCGTCGGCCGAGCGACGCGGCTCCTGCGGTTCTTCGCGGACCTGCCGAAGACCTACGAGGGCTCGGCGCGCCTCGGCGTCGAGACCGACACGCTCGACGCAGCCGGCGTCGTGGTCGCCACGGCGAGCGTCGAGGTCGCGCGGCCGGATCTCGAGCGGGCGTTCGCGGCGCTGCTCGGCGAGTCCGAGCAGGGTCCCCCCGCCTACTCGGCGGTGAAGGTCGGCGGGCGCAAGCTCTACGAGGCGGCGCGGGCGGGCGAGCCGATCGAGGCGCCGCCCCGGACGATTCGGGTCGACGCATTCGACGTCCTCGGCTTCGACGGCACCGAGGTGGAGTTCCGCGTCACGTGCTCGGGCGGGACCTACGTGCGGGTCCTGCTCGCCGACGTCGGGAGCGCCCTTGGGTGTGGCGCGCACCTGACGCGGCTGCGGCGCATCGCGATCGGGCCCTACCGGGTGCAGGACGCGGTCTCGCCCGGCGAGGTCGCGGCGCCCGCCTCCCCGGAGGCGGCGGTCGCGCACCTGCCCCGGGTGGAGCTGTCCGCCGACGAGGCGCGGGCCGCGGGCAACGGGAGCATCCTGGCCCCCGCGGGCCTCGAGGGTCCCTACGGCGTGTTCGCGCCGGACGGCCGCCTCGTGGGCGTCTACCTCGACGACGGCGCGAAGGCCCGCCCGCAAGTCATACTCCCGGGGTGAGCGAGTCCTCCGTGGTCGCCGAGCCCGCGGCAGAGGGCGCCGCCCCTCGACGCAAGGCCTCGACGGCCAAGCGCCTGGTCCAGGCGGGCGTGTCGCTCGTCATCGTCGTCGGGATCTTCGTGTACGCGATCCCGCGGTTCGCCGACTACTCGGCGGTCTGGGCGACCATCCGCGATCTCACGCCGCTCGAAACGTGGTCGCTCGTGGCGGCGACGATCTTCAACCTGTTCACGTACTGGCTGGCGAACATGGCCGCGCTCCCCGGGCTGACGCTCGGCAAGGCGGCCGTCGTCACGCAGACCACCACCTCCGTCGCCAACACGCTCCCCGCCGGCGGCGCGATCGCCGTCGGCCTGACGTTCACGATCCTGCACTCCTGGGGGTTCGACGGGTCCGCCATCGCGCTCTACATCGCCGTCACGGGGATCTGGAACATCTTCCTCAAGCTCGGGCTGCCGATCGTCTCCCTCGCGCTGCTCGCGATCACCGGTCAGGCGAACTCGGCGCTGCTCGTGGCCGCCCTCGTCGGTCTCGCCCTGCTGGCGGTGGCCGTCACGTTGTTCGCCCTGGCGCTCTGGAAGAAGGAGTTCGCCCGCCGGATCGGCGATTGGCTCGGACGCGTGGTCTCGTGGTTCAAGGCGCTGCTCAACCGGCCGCCGATCACCACCTGGGGCGAGCAGGCGGTGGCGTTTCGGAAACGGACGATCGTCCTCATCGCCGACCGATGGCTCCGGATCACGCTCACGACGATCCTGTCCCAGCTCGCCCTGTGGTTCGTGCTCCTGTTGTGTCTGCGCAACGTCGGCATCTCGGAGCAGGAGGTGAGCGCGCTCCAGGTGCTCGCCGTGTTCTCGTTCGGCCGGCTGCTGACGGCGCTGCCCATCACCCCGGGCGGGGTCGGGTTCGTGGAGCTCGGCTACATCGGCGGCCTGGTGGCGGCGGGCGGCAACGAGGCACAGGTCGTCGCGGCCGTGCTGATGTTCCGCGTTCTCACCTACGGCATCCAGATCCCGCTCGGCGGGTTCACGTACCTGATCTGGCGGGCCAAGTCGAGCTGGCGACGCCAGCCGGCCGAGCTCGCCGCCGCCGAGCCCTCGAACGGCTGAACCCCTAGGGAGGGGCGACCTCGGCCGGTTCGGCAGACCCGGGTCGACGCCGCACCGCCAGGTCGCGGATCTCGGTCGCGACCGCCGCCACGCCGAGGGCGACGCCCGAGCCGAGCAGGACGCCGGCCACGACGTCGGAGAACCAGTGGGCCCCCAGATACACGCGGGAGGATCCCATCACGAACGCGAAGGCGGCGGCCGCCCACTCCCATCGTCGGCGTTCTGCGCCGGGAGCCATCAGGATCAACACCAGCGCGACGGCGATCGAGGCCCCGGCGACGGCGTGTCCCGAGGGGAACGAGAAGCCGATCGTCTCCACGAGCGAAACGGGGGGACGACCTCGATGGTAGTAGCTCTTCGTGACGGTGAGGGCGACCTCGGCCGTCGCCCACGCGCCCAGCCACACGGCGAGGGCGCGCCACCGGGTCCGGATCGCGAGCCACACCGCGACGCCGATCCGCAGCGGGATCGTCACGATGCCGCTCCCGATCACGTTCAGCGCGCGCGCGACGAACGTCAGGGGCGCGGACCGAATGTCGTCGACCCAGTGATACACGGACAGGTCCCACCTGCCGATGAAGGGGAGGGTGGTCTTCGGCGCGACCTCGGGCGGGTGACGCCCCACCCCGATGAACACGAGCGCCATCACGCCGAGGAGCCCAAGCGCGTACCACAGCGCCCGGCGATGGTTGGTGAGCACCCGCCCTACTCCCCTCCGGGGCAAGGAGGAGCGCCGGCGCCGCACAGCACCAGTCCCTCCGCCGCGACCCGATCGACGATCTCCTGTCGCGGTCGGAAGCCGATCGCCTGGTCGGCCTCCAGCACCAGCGTGGACTCGGCGACCTGGAATCGGTACTCCACGCGAACGCACCCGCCGGGGAAGGTGTAGTACCGGTTGGCCGAGAAGGCGGGCTGAAGCGACAGGGGCTCCTCGAACCGCCGTGTGCCCGTCTCGTCGACGCCGGGGTTGACCTCGAACGCGTTCGAGACGTCGCACGCGGGAAGGAGCGAGACCTCGACCGAGCGGAGCCCCGCGCGGTCCGAGTCGAGCCAGAAGCTGAAGCGCCCGTTGACGGTCTCCGTCCCATCCACGTCCCAACCGGACAACAGGTCGTCGATGCAGGGCAGGAGCGTCGCGGAGGGAACCGCCTGCGCGGCCAGGACGGAGATCTTGCTCCCTCCGTCGCAGTCGGGCCGGACCTCGCTGTAGGGCCAAGGGGCCGCCGAGTCGACACCCCCGCACGCCGGCGCCAGCCCGGCGACGAGGGCGAGCGCGCCGATCCATCGCGACCGCCTCATGCGAAGACCGCCCAGTTGCCGAGCACGAACACGAGCACGAGGACGGCGATGAACACGACCCACACCGTGAGGGCGATCCGCCGCCAGCTCCACCGCTGGATCCGGATCGGGTCGTGCGGAGGGGCGAGCGCCCGAAACTCCGTCACCAGGTCACGACCGTCCCGCTTCATCATCGTGCGGACCTGGGTCGGGCTCGCGACCCCTCGCGTCGCCGCGAACGCCTCGGCGATCTCCTCGGGCGTGAAGTACTGCAGGGCGATCCGGTACACGGTCTTGGCGTCGGACCGGAGCGCCATCACGAGCATCATGTTGGCGAGGTCCACCGCCTGTCGCCACGGCGAGGGGCGGACCTGGACGAAGAAGACGTCGATGAGCCGGAGCTTGCCGTCCTGGACCATGAGGTTCGCCGGCTTGATGTCGCGATGCGCCAGTCCCGATTCCCAGAGCCGCCGGATCAAGCGCATGCCCTGATCGATCAGGTCTTCGTCGACGTCCGCGTCCCCGAGCTCCACCGCGCCGTCGCAGAACTCCATCACGATCATGTACTCGCGCTCGGGCGTGATCTCGACGATCCCGTAGGGCTTCGGCGTCGACAGCCCGTAATCCGACATCAGGCGGAGCGTGTAGTCCTCGTACTCGACGAACCGCCGGACCGTTTGGAACGGGGTCTCGTCCTCGAGAGCGCCGTACAGGATCTGTCGGCCGAGCTTGTACCAGCGATCCGCCCGGACGTGGTTCTTCGCGTAGAGCTTGGCGAACGCGTACCGGTGAAGGTCGCCGCTCTCCCCCTCGAGCGTCAGCCGGAGCGGGGTGGACCCGCCCGACCCCTCCAGGCCGACGGGCTTCACCTCCACGACCGTCACGCCGAGCTGGTCCTGCACGGCCTTCACGATGGCCTCGCCGCGAAGACCGGAGACGTCCAGGTGCGCGGTCTTGCCGCGGCGATAGGTCACCGGGAACACGTCGTTGGGCGCGAACCAGCGGAACGCGACGATCGGAACCGTGACGCCGACCAGCACGCCGAAGACCAGGTCCGCGAGATGGTCGACCGCGAGGTACGTCCGCGCGATCCAGACGACCGCGATGATCCATGCCGACGCCCACTTCGCGAGATACCGCTCGCGCCCGGCCGGGACCAGCGCGTACGCCATCCCGAACAGCGTCACCGCGAGCGCCGCGATCGGGCGCGACGGCATCGAGAACCCGTTCCAGTCCGTGAGGATCACCACGCCGAACGGTCTCGGCCGCCCGACGGTGACCGCAACCGTGTACGTCACGAGCTCCACGGCGATGAGCGAGCCCACGAAGACGAGCAGGTGCCGCCACCGCTTGAACACGACGAGGACGAGGATTGTGCCCCATCGCAGAAGTCGGAGCGGCCATCGGCTGGGGGTCCCGTCGAGGAACCGCATCACGTCGGTGAGCGTGTCGGTCCGAAACCGCGCGACCCATCGGAGGAACGCCGAGTCGATCCGATCGGCGACATGCAGGGTCGGCTCGAACATGACGGCCGCCAGCGTGACCAATCCGCCCACCGTCACCAGCGTGAGGAGCAGGCGCCCGGACCGCCCGATCTGGTGGGGCAGGGGTGGTGCCTCACCGGAGGGTCGGCGCCGGAGCCGCTGGAGGCTTCGCTGCCCGATCGAGGACGGCTCGGTCTGCACGCCGGGACTCTATCCCTCGCCGGGGATCAGGCCGTGCGCCACCAACCAGCGATACGCGACGGTACGGGGAGCGACGCCGTCGATCTCGATCTCGGCGTTCATGCGGCGCAGCTCCTCGGTGGTGAGCGCCGCGGAGACCGCGTTCAGCGTCTCGACGAGGTCGGGGCCGAACCGATCCAGGACCGGCGCCTGCACCACGGGGGTGACGTTGTCGGCCGGCTGAAGGTGGCGATCGTCGGCGAGCAGGACGAAGCCGTGGCGAACGATCTCGGCGCTGCTGGTGAACATCAGCGCCACGTCGACGACGCCGCGGACGAGCGCGTCGCTCGTCAGGGGCCCGCTCTGATCGAGGGGCACGAACGAGGCGAACGAGATCCCGTAGGCGCTCTCGAGCCCGGGCTCGCAGAGCGGGCGCTGCGGGCACTCTGGCGGCCCGCCGAGCACGAGACCGTCGGTGCCGGTGAGGTCCGACAGCGACGCGAGGTGCAGCCGGTCCGCGAGCTCTGGAGTGACGGCGAACCCGTTCTGGTCCTGCGCCGGCGCCGGGTCGAGCGCCGTGAGGCCGCGCCGCTCCAGCGCCGCCACGAGCTCCTCGTGCGTCTGCGTGAGCGAGATGGCGGCCGAGTCACCGACGAGGAACCGGAGCAGGCTTCCCGCGTACTCGGGCACGAGCTCGACCAGGCCCTTCTCGAGCGCGGGCTCGACGAGCTCGCGCGGCCCGAGGTTCAGCTCGCGGACCACCGTGATCCCGTGGGCCTCGAGCGCCTGGGCGTACAGCTCCGCGAGGAGGACGCTCTCGCCGAAGTTGAAGGAGCCGATCGTGACGGCGTCGTCGTTGAGCGTCGCGCTCGGCGGCGTCGCGGCGCCATCGGCGGCGCAGGCCGTCGCGAGCGTGGCGATCGCCACCAGCAGGGCACGGACACGCGATCGCACGCGATGACCCTAGCCGAACCCGCCCGAACGGTTCGCTACCCTTGCCGGGTGGAGCGGATCCTGGGGCTCGCATCGCTGCAAGGGTTCCGAGACCAGGCGGTAGTGACCGTCGGGTTCTTCGACGGCGTCCACGTCGGCCACCGGCGCGTGCTGGGCCGCACCGTGGAGGCCGGTCGCGAGCGGGACCTCCCCACCGCGGCCGTGACCTTCGACCGGCACCCGCGCGAGATCCTGTCGCCCGGCGAGGAGCCGCGCCTGCTCACCACCGTCGAGCGAAAGGCGAGCCTGATCGAGGAGATCGGGATCGACACACTCGTGGTCCTCGAGTTCACGCGGGAGTTCTCGCGGTGGCCGCCCGAGCGGTTCATGGCCGAGATCCTGCGCGACGGCCTGCACGCGCGGCACTGCGTCATGGGCGCGAACTTCACGTTCGGGCATCGGGCGCAGGGCAACGTCGAGCTCCTCGTCGCGGAGGGCGAGCGCTTCGGCTTCTCTGCCGAGCGGGTGGAGCTGGAACAGATCGACGGCCGCACGGCGTCGTCCTCCTCGATCCGCGACGCGCTCGCGGCCGGCGACCTCGAGTGGCCTCGGCGCGCCCTGGGCCGGCGCTTCGTGCTCGACGGGTCGGTCGTCGGGGGAGCGGGTCGCGGCCGCGGTCTCGGCTATCCGACCGCGAACCTTCGAACCTGGCCCCGGCTCCTGCTTCCGGGGCAGGGCATCTACGCCGGCCGTGCCGAGGTCGACGGGGAGGCGTTCGTGGCCGCCATCGATGTCGGGACGAACCCGACGTTCGGCACCGAGCCCCTGCACGTAGAGTCCTTCCTCCTGGACTTCGACGGCGACCTCCGGGGCCGCGACATGTCCGTCGAGTTCTGGGCCTACCTTCGACCCGAGATGCGGTTCGAGAGCCCGCAGGAGCTGGTGCGCGCGATGGACGACGACGTGCGGCGGACGAGGGAGCTCGTGGACCCGAGCCCATGACCGGCGCCCGCCATGCCCGCCGCTCCCGGATGCCCATCGGCGTCGTCCTCGTCGCGTTCGTCGTGCTGGTCGCAACGGTGGGCACGATCGCGTGGGCTCTGCAGCGGGACGGCGGTGGCGGACCCGCGAGGGGAGCGGGCGCGGAGGCCGCCGGGGGCTCTCCGACGCCGATAGCCTCGGCGAGCACGGACGCTGCCGGAGGAGCCTCCCCCGGCGGATCACCGGTCGCGACCACATCGACAGGGACCACCCCTGCGCCGAGCCCATCGCCCGAGCGACAAGACCTCGTCATCCACGCCACCGGAGACGTGAGCCTGGACCCCGACTACATCCCGGCCTTCGTCGCGAACGGGTACGCGTGGGCCTGGACGGGTCTCGGGGGGCTCTTTCGTCGCGACGACCTCACGCTCATCAACCACGAGTGCCCTTCGACGGAGATCGTCGCGCCGATCCCGAAGACCTTCAGCTTCCGCTGCGACCCGGCGGCGCTTCCGGTCGCGAAGCGCTACGGCGTCGACGTCGCGAGCCTCGCGAACAACCACGGCTTCGATCAGGGGCCCGACGGGCTGCTCGACTCGCTTCGCAACCTGCGCGACGCCGGCATCGTGCCGATCGGCGCCGGCCGCGACGAGGAGGCCGCCGACGCGCCGCGGTACGTGCGCGTGGGCGGGTGGCGGATCGGGCTCGTCGGCGTCGACGAGGTCCTGGATCCCGACAACGAGGTCGCGATCGGCGATCGCCCCGGCACCGCGGTCGGGCACGACTTCCCGCGGGCCCTGCGCGCGATCCGCGAGGCGGACGCGAACGCCGATCTCGTCCTGGTCATGATCCACTGGGGCGTGGAGCTCGACACGGAACCGCGGGCGTACCAGGTGGAGGAGGCGCACCGGATGATCGACGCGGGGGCCGATGCGATCTTCGGGAGCCACGCCCACCGGCTCCAGCCGATGGCCACCTACCGAAGCCGGCCGATCTTCTACGGGCTCGGGAACTTCGTGTGGCCGAACTTCTCCGTGTCGGGCTCGACGACGGCGGTGGCTGAGGTGACCGTGACCGCCGAGGGCAGGGTCAAGGGCCGTCTCCTGCCGGCGTACATCGCGTCGCCGGGTCACCCCGAGCTCCGGTGAGCGCGACCCGTCTGGTAGCCTTTTGCCTGCTCATGACGCTCACGAAGACCCAGAAGTCCGAGATCATCTCCCAGCACCGCCGTTCCGACGCGGACACGGGATCCGCCGAGGTCCAGATCGCCGTGCTCAGCAAGCGGATCTCCGACCTCACGGATCACCTCAAAAGCCACAAGAAGGACCACGCGTCGCGTCGCGGGCTCCTGATGCTGGTGGGACGACGGCGGCGGCTCCTCGAGTACCTCCGCAGGGAGGACATCGAGCGCTACCGCGACCTCGTGGCCAAGCTGGGGCTTCGACGATAGGCAGCACCGGGGCGTCCGGTCGGACGCCCGCGCGAGGAGGGATGCGAACGGACCACTGACCGACCCGGAGGAGGGACGGTCCCGGTCGGTTCTCAGTCGCGAGCCTCCGATGCCCGCATCGGCGGTTCACCACTGACAACCGGCCGCATCCCTCCATCAGTCGCGCGGCGCGCCGCGCCGCGCAGATCCTTCGAAGGAGGAACACGGCCGATGGCCACTACCCTGTCCCGTCAGATCGGGAACCAGACCATGACGTTCGAGACCGGCCTGCTCGCAAAGCAGGCCGGCGGCTCGTGCGTCGTCACCTACGGCGAGACGCAGGTGCTCGCCACCTGCACCACCGCGAAGCCCCGAGAGGGCATCGACTTCTTCCCGCTCACGATCGACGTCGAGGAGCGCATGTACGCCGCCGGGAAGATCCCCGGCGGATTCTTCCGCCGCGAGGGTCGCCCCTCGGAGACGGCGATCCTGACCGCGCGCCTCACGGACCGTCCGATGCGGCCGTCCTTCAAGGACGGCTACCGCGACGAGGTGCAGGTCGTCATCACCGTGCTCTCGGTCGACATGGCGAACCCGTACGACATCCCGGGGATGAACGCCGCGAGCCTCGCGACCATGATCAGCGGGATCCCGTTCGAGGGCCCGGTCGGCTCGATCCGGCTCGGGCTGATCGGCGGGCAATGGCGCGTCAACCCCACGTTCCAAGACGTGGAGGAGGCGACGTTCGACATCGTCGTCGCGGGCCGTCGCAACGACGCGGGCGAGATCGACATCCTGATGATCGAGGGCGAGGCGCCGGACAACACGTGGCAGCTGCTCGGCGCGGCCGAAGGGGCCGTAGCACCGACCGAGGAGGTCGTCGCGCAGGGCCTCGAGGAAGCCAAGCGAGCGATCGCAGACCTGATCGACTTCCAGCTCGAGATCGTCGCCGCGATCGACGTGAAGCCGAAGGCCTTCGAGCCACGGCCGCTGTACGGGCAGGACACCTGGGAGATCGTGCAGTCCTTCGCGAAGGAACGCCTGGAGACCGCGATGGTCCCCGACCGCGACGAGCGCGACGCCGCCCTGGACGAGATCAAGGAGGCGCTCAAGGGGCACCTCCTGACGACGTGGGGTGAAGAGGCGTTCGCCGCCCGTCAGTCGGAGATCTCGCCCGCGTGGAAGGACCTGCAGAAGAAGGTCATGCGCGCCCGCGTGATCGAGCACGGCGTCCGCCTGGACGGCCGCGGCCCGAAGGACATCCGGCCGCTCTCCGCCCAGATCGGCCTCATCCCCCGCGCCCACGGCTCGAGCCTGTTCCAGCGCGGCGACACCCAGGCGCTGAACGTGACCACGCTCGGGATGCTCCGGATGACCCAGATGATCGACACGCTCGACCCGGAGGACACCAAGCGCTACATCCACCACTACAACTTCCCGCCGTTTTCCACCGGCGAGGTGGGGCGGATCGGTTCTCCGCGCCGGCGCGAGATCGGACACGGCGCGCTCGCCGAGCGGGCGCTCGTGCCGGTGATCCCGCCGGAGGAGGAGTTCCCGTACGCGCTCCGGCTCGTCTCCGACATCCTCGGGTCGAACGGCTCGACGTCGATGGCGAGCGTCTGCGCGTCCACCCTGTCACTCATGGATGCGGGGGTGCCGATCAAGGCGCCGGTCGCGGGGATCGCGATGGGCATGATCGCGGAGAACGGGACCTTCGTGACGCTCACCGACATCCTCGGAGCGGAGGACGCCCTCGGCGACATGGACTTCAAGGTCGCCGGGACGAAGGACTTCGTGACGGCGATCCAGCTCGACATGAAGGTCACCGGGCTGCCCGGCGATGTGCTCGCCGGCGCGTTGCAGCAGGCGCGCGAGGCCCGGCTGAAGATCCTCGACGTCATGCACCAGGCGATCCCGGTGCCGCGCACCGAGGTCAACCCGAAGGCGCCGCGGATCCTCACGCTGCAGATCCCGGTCGACAAGATCGGCGAGGTGATCGGGCCCAAGGGCAAGAAGATCAACGAGATCGTCGCGATGACCGGCGCCGACATCGACATCCAGGACGACGGCACGGTGTTCATCGGGGCCCGCGAGGGCGCCGGGGCCGACGAGGCCGCTCGGATCATCGACGAGATCGCGAACCCGCGGCCGATCACGGTGGGGGAGCACTTCACCGGCACCGTGGTGAACACGACCACGTTCGGGGCGTTCGTGAACCTCGTGCCCGGCCGGGACGGCCTCATCCACATCTCGAAGCTCGGAAAGGGCAAGCGGCTCGCGAGCGTCGAAGAGGCGGTCAAGGTCGGCGACACCATCGAGGTCGAGGTCCAGGACATCGACGACCGCGGCAAGATCTCGCTCAAGCCGGTCGGGGAGGAGTGGGCGATCCCCGAGGGCATGGAGCAGGAGGTCTCCCAGGACCGTCCGCGGCGCGATCGTGGAGATCGCCGCGGCCCGCGGGACCGAGACCGCCGTCCGCGGGACCGCGATCGCGCGCCGAGGGAGCCCGGCGTCTGAGGCCCCGTCGATGACGATCCGCCGGACGGAGTTCGGCTCCGGCCTTCGCCTGCTCACGGAGCGGATGCCCGGCGTCCGCTCCGTGGCGCTGGGCTTCTGGGTGCTCGCCGGGTCGCGGGACGAGCCGCCACCCATCAGCGGGTCGAGCCACTTCCTCGAGCACCTGCTGTTCAAGGGGACGAAGACGCGGAGCGCCCGCGAGGTCGCCGAGGCGTTCGACGCCGTCGGCGGGGACGTGAACGCGTTCACGGCCAAGGAGTACACGTGCTTCTACGCCCGGGTCCGCGACCGGGATCTGCCGATGGCCGTCGAGCAACTGTCCGACATGCTGCAGCACTCGGTGCTGCGGGAGCCCGACTTCGAGTCGGAGCGACGGGTGATCCTCGAGGAGATCAACGTCCACGAGGACACGCCCGACGACCTCATCCACGACCTGTTCGTGGAGTCGCTGTGGCCCGACCATCCGCTCGGCCGCCCGGTCCTCGGGACCAAGGCCAGCATCCGGGCGGCCACGCGCGACCAGGTTCGGCGCTTCTACCGGCGGCACTACGTCCCTCGCAACGTCGTCGTCGTCGCCGCCGGCAACCTGCAGCACGAGCAGCTGATCGACCTGTTGTCGAGCTCGATGCCGACCGGGCGGGTACGCTCGGGCGGTCCGGCCGCGTGGAACCTTCGCAAGGTGGGCCGGGCGCCGGCGCCCTCCGGGCGCACGGTGGAGCGGCGCCGGGACACCGAGCAGGCGCACATTTGCGTGGGCACGAGCGGGCTCTCGCGCAGCGACCCGGATCGGTTCGCGTTCGGCGTGGTGAACACCGCGATCGGCGGCGGGATGTCCTCGCGGCTGTTCCAGGAGGTGCGCGAGAAGCGCGGCCTCGCGTACAGCGTCTACTCGTACCACACGATGTACGCGGACGCCGGGCTGTTCTGCGCCTACGCCGGCACGACCCCCGCCAAGGCCAAGGAGGTGCTGACCATTGTGCGCGGGGAGCTCGCGGACGTGGCCGAGCGTGGGCTCGCGTCGGAGGAGTTCGAGCGGGCGAAGGGGCACATGAGGGGCTCGCTCGTGCTCTCCCTCGAGGATCCCGGCGGCCGGATGTCGCGCCTCGGCAAGTCGGAGATCAACCACGGCGAGACGCTCACGGTGAACCAGCTGCTCGGCCGTATCGCGGCGGTCTCCCCGGACGACGCGAGGCGCGCCGCCGAGCGGGTACTCTCGCAACCCATGACGACCACCGTCCTCGGTCCGTCGAAGCGGCGGGCCCGGGGATGATCCGCGTCGGCGTGATCGGCGCGTGCGGCCGGATGGGCCTCATGGTCTGCCGCGCGGTCGCCGAGGCGGACGACCTCCTGCTCGTCGCGGCGATCGACCGGTCGCGGGTCGGCCAGCGGATCGGCGCGTTGATCGGGCATCCGACCCTCGACGTCCCGGTCTCCGACGAGCTCGACCGGCTCCTGGAGGCCGAGGTCGAGGTCGCCATCGACTTCACGCATCCCGACGTCGTGATGGAGAACATCACGTGGTGCGTGAACCACGCGATCCACCTCGTCGTCGGCACGACGGGGATCACGCAGGAGGACCTGCAGGAGATCGAGCGAGCTCTCGGGGACGAGGGCGCCGAGTCCAACGTCCTCGTCGCGTCGAACTTCGCGCTCGGCGCGGTGCTGCTGCTGCGGTTCGCGTCGCAGGCGGTCCGGTTCTTCCCCGCGGTGGAGGTCATCGAGCTCCACCACGACCAGAAGGCCGACGCGCCCTCGGGCACGGCGATCGCGACGGTCCGGCGGCTCTCCGAGGAGCGGACCGAGCCCTGGCAGGGGCCTCCGGCCGAGACCCTGCAGGGCGTGCGCGGCGGCGACGTCGACGGCGTCCGCGTGCACTCCGTTCGCCTGCCGGGCCTCGTGGCCCACCAGGAGGTCATCTTCGGCGGTCAGGGGCAGACGCTCACGATCCGCCACGACTCGACGGATCGAAGCTCGTTCATGCCGGGCGTGCTGCTCGCGACGAGGACGGTGCTCACCCGGCCCGGGCTCACGGTCGGCCTCGAGCCGCTCCTGGATCTGCCGCCGCTCCCGTAGACCGCCGATGAGGACGCGGGAGCGCGTGCTCGTCAGCCGAGGAGCCCGCGGGCGATCAGCCACAGGCCGAGCAGGCCGAGCGCACAGGCGAGCACGTCCCCGAGGATTCTCAGGAAGCGGTCGCTCACGCGGTGCGCCCCGGCCCCGAGCAGCACCATCGCCGAGTCCATCAGCGACACGCCGGCGAGCAGGGCGACGACGGTCACGAACGCGAGGTCCCGACCGCCCGCGGCGATCGCGTTCGCGACCACCGCCGCGCCCGTCGTCGCGAGGAACACGTAGACGCCGGGGTTGAGCAGCACGGCGACGACGCCGCGAAGCGTCGGGTGCAGGCTCGATCGGGGCCCGTCGATCGCCTCGGGGCGCCGGTTCTCGCGCGCGGCGTCGACGGCCAGGAACACCAGGAACGCGCCCCCGATCACCTCGACGACGCGCAGGAACGTCTCGCCCGGCGCGAGCGACGACAGGCCCGCCGCGAGGAGCAGCAGCATCAGGCCGAACGTCCCGTTCGCCCCGGCCATCGCCTTCAGTCCGCGGCCGATGCCGCCGCGGGAGGCCTCGGAGAACAGCAGCAGCTGGACCGGGCCCGGGGAGGCGCCGAGGGCGACGCCCAGGCCGAAGGCCGCCGCCGGGCCGGCAACGTCGGCCACGACTAGCGACGCCTCAGCCGGATCTCTTCGATCTCCACGGGGGCGTCGTCGTCGCCCTTGGTGAGCACGACGCCCTCGCACTCGCGCAGCGGGTCGAGCTCCCGGGCGGCGAGGCCGAGGACGCCGCGCTCGATCAGCGGCGTGTGCGAGACGGCGAGCCCGCGGCCGGACGGGGGAACCGCGTCCAGGAGCGCCGAGAGCACGCCGGCCATCGCGAGCGGCGACCCGTCGTTGTCCTGCGCGCCCAGCCCGGGCACGACGGCGTGGGGCGGTAGCTGGGCGCCGGTGCCGCGCAGCATCCAGGCAACGGTCTCGGCCGCGCGCTGGGCGGGAGAGACGAACACGACGTCGTACGGGCCCTCGAGCTCGCGGCCGACGTCCTCGGCCTGGGCGCGTCCCGCGACCGAGAGCCGGTCCGCGGTGGGATCGCGTTTGGCGTGTCGTCGAACCTCGAGCGTCCTCACGGTCCCCCGTCCGTTTCTCGGGCCCTCGTGTAGCATGCCGCGACCCATGAAGCCTACCGGTCGCGTTCTCGCGTTCGCCCTGGTGATCGCCCTCGCGATCGCGCTCGCCGCCTGCACGAGCGGCGACGGCGGCGACGGCGAGCCGAGCGGCGGGACGGGCGGCACGGGGGGAACCGGGGTGAGCGGAACGACGGGCGGCGACGTCGGGCCCACGCCGGTCGTCAGCGGCGCCGCCACGAGCGGCACGTACGAGTACGACAACGCCGGGCTCCACGTCGTCATCGACATCGACGGCACCTCGGGGGCGATGGAGGTCGACAACGGCACGGACAGCGAGCTCCCCGGGCCGGGCTTCTACATCCTCGACGCTCGCGACGGCCACGAGATCGACGGCGAGGTGACCGACCCACAGCCGATCGCGGCCGGGGCGACGCAGTCCTTCGATATCTCGTTCTCGGGGATCGAGGTCAAGGAGATCGGGGCGATCGCGCTCTTGTTCGGATCCGACAACTACGGGCTGTTCGTCCGGACCGCCTAGGAGCCGTCGCGACTGCGGGGCTCGGCCTCCCCGGCCGCCGATCGACCGAGGACGAAGAGGAGATCGGACAGCCGGTTCGCGTAGCGAGCGACCGGATCGGACACGAGGTCACCGCCCTCTCGGAGCCGGACGATCGAGCGTTCGACGCGACGGGCGGACGCCCGCGCGACGTCGAGTGTCGCGGAGACCGGGTTCGCCCCCGGCACGACGAAGGCGTCCGGAAGCGGGTTCGCCTCCACGAGCTCGTCGATCCGCCCCTCGAGCCGCGCGACCATCTCGTCGCTCACCAGCGAGACGCCCGGCTCGAGCCTCGGACGGGCCTCGGGGTTGCTCGCGAGGTCGGCCGCGACCACGAAGAGCTCGCGCTGCAACGCGATGAGCTCGTCGGCGAGCGCCGCGTCGGCGCAGAGCGCGCGCGCGAGCCCGAGCGCCGCGACGAGCTCGTCGATCGACCCCATGGTCTCCGCGAGCTGGCCCGCCTTGGACACGCGGCCCCCGAAGAGCCGGCCGGTGGTGCCGTCGTCGCCGGTCCGGGTGTAGATCCGCGGCATCCGGCTAGGATAGCGGCGGGCGGCCCGCCGCCCTTCGCGGAGCACGGGTGGCTCCGCGGGCGCCGGAGGCTCCCGGGTGACGGGTGCTGCGGGCGACTGCGGTTCCACCCGGGGCGCGAGTGGTCCCGGAGGTTCGGGCACCACCCCGGCCACCGGTGGCACCTCGTCGGCATGTTGAACGTGTGACACAAGTGGCCCTTGTGCGGAAAGTGAGGCGATGCTAGGCTCCCGGCTCGAACGTGGGGTCGAGCGGCCGCGGCAAGCCAGGGCGCCTGAGCGGAGCCCGGTCGCCCGGCCCGACGTCTTCCGCCTCGCCGTCGCGCACGGACGCTCGCAGCGAAGCGGCAGCCCCGAAGGGGCCTTCGCTGAGCGGAGGCCCCTTCGGCGTGAGAGGAGGCATCATGGCCGGTAGGTTCGGGGCGGTGGTCACCGCCATGGTCACGCCGTTTCACGAGGATCACTCGCTCGACCTCGACGCGGCTCGCGGCCTGGCCGCGCACCTGTTCGAGCACGGGACCGAGTCGCTCGTCGTCGCGGGCTCGACCGGCGAGTCTCCGACCCTGTCGCACAAGGAGAAGCTCGAGCTCTTCCGGGCGGTCATCGACGTGGCCAGGGGCCGCGGCAAGGTGATCTGCGGGACGGGAACGTACGACACCGCGGAGACGCTCGAGCTGTCGCGCGAGGCCGAGTCCCTCGGGGCCGACGGCCTGCTCCTCGTGACGCCGTACTACAATAAGCCACCGCAGCGTGGGCTCTTCGAGCACTTCCGGCGCGTCGCGAGCTCGGTCGACCTCCCCATCGTCGCGTACAACATCCCCGGGCGGACCGGGACCCGGATCGAGCACGACACGCTGCTCCAGATGGCCGAGATCCCGAACATCGTCGGCGTGAAGGACTCGACCGGGGACTTCCAGTCGATCTCGCGGCTCATCAGCGAGGCGCCGCCGGACTTCGAGGTCTACTCGGGGGACGACTGGGCGACCTTCGGGTACCTGTGCCTCGGCGCCGTCGGCATCGTCTCCGTCGCCGCCCATCTGGTCGGAGACCGCATCCGGCAGCTCTGCGATCTCGTCTTCTCCGGCGACATCCCGGCCGCGAGGAAGATCCACGAGGAGCTCACCCCGCTGTTCAACGCCCTGTTCATCACGAGCAACCCCATCCCGGTCAAGACCGCGCTCGAGATGATCGGGCACCCGGTCGGCCCCCCGCGTCTGCCGCTCGTGCCGGCCACGAGCGAGGAGCGCGAGCGGATCCGCCGGGCGCTGGTCGATGCCGGCCTTCTCTGATCCGTCCCTGCCGGCGCCGCCTCCCGGACTGGGCCGGCGCGACGATGCGCCGGCCCGCGTCGTCTTCCTCGGTGGCGTCGGCGAGGTCGGGCGGAACATGGCCTGCGTCGAGCTCGGCGGGCGGATCCTGATCGTCGACGTCGGGCTGTCGTTCCCGCACGCGGAGATGCCCGGCATCGACCTCGTGCTCCCGGACTTCGAGTACATCCGCGGCCGGATGGACGACGTCGAAGCCGTCGTGCTCACGCACGGTCACGAGGACCACATCGGCGCGCTCCCGTACCTGCTGCGCGAGGTGGCCGGCACGCTGCCGGTCTTCGGCACCGCGTTCACGCTCGCGCTCTTGCAGGGCAAGCTCGAGGAGCACCAGGTTCGCGACCGCGCTGACTTCCGGCCGGTCACGCCCGGCGAGGCCGCGAGCATCGGACCGTTCTCGATGCGGTTCCTCCGGGTGACCCACTCGATACCCGACGGGATCGCGGTTGTCATCGACACCCCGTTCGGCGCGATCCTGCACACGGGGGACTTCAAGATCGATCAGACGCCGCTCGACGGGCGGCCCACCGATCTGCACGCGCTCGCCGAGGAGGCCGGCCGCGGCGTCCACCTCCTGATGTCGGACTCGACCAACGCGGAGGAGGCCGGCTACACCTCGAGCGAGCGGAGCGTCGGGCCGGTCCTGCAGGACATCATCGCGCGCGCGCCGCAGCTCGTCGTGGTCGCCTGCTTCAGCAGTCACATCCATCGGATCCAGCAGGTCGTGAACGCCGCCCGCGCGGACGAGCGCGTGGTGGCGTTCCTTGGACGGTCGATGCACCAAAGCGTCGAGGCGGCGCGGGAGCTCGGCATCCTGCACGTCCCCGAGTCCGACGTCGTCGCGATCGAGGAGGTCGAGGGGCGCGATCCCTCGCGCGTCGTCGTGATCTGCACCGGGTCGCAGGGCGAGCCATTCTCGGCGCTCAGCCTGATGGCCGCGCGCGAGCACAAGTGGGTGAAGCTGCGCGCGGGGGACACCGTGGTGCTCTCGAGCAGCCTCATCCCGGGCAACGAGCCGGCGATCCACCGCGTCGTGGACGGCCTGTACCGCACGGGGGCCGACGTCTTCCATCTCCCCGCGTACCCGGTCCACGCGAGCGGGCACGCGGCCGCCGAGGAGCTCCGGCTCATGCTGTCGCTCGTCCGGCCGAGATGGTTCATCCCGATCCACGGGGAGCGGCGCCACCTCGCCCACCACGCGAAGATCGCGACCGAGGTGGGCATCCCGGCCGACCACGTCCTGATCTGCGAGGACGGCGACGTCGTGGAGGTCGGCCAGAAGGTGCAGATCGTAGACCGGGCGGTGGCCGGCATGACCTTCGTCGACGGGCTGGGGATCGGCGACGTCGGCGACGTCGTCCTGCGCGACCGCCGCAAGCTGTCCTCGGACGGCGTCGTCGTGGTGGTGATCGCGATCGACGCCCACCACGGGCAGCTGGTCGCCGGCCCCGACATCGTGAACCGCGGCTTCGTGTTCGACGGGACCTCGGGCGACATCCTTGAAGCCGCCCGTGAACGCGTCATGCTCTCCCTGCGGGAGTCCGCCGCGGCCGAGGTGGTCGACCGTGGCGTGCTCGAGCAGAACGTCCGACGCACGCTGAACAAGTACTTCTACGAGGTCACGCAGCGAAAGCCGGTCATCCTCCCGGTGATCGTGGAGGTGTAGTTGGCGACCAAGACGAAGGGCCGCGCCAAGGACTCGCGCGCGGCCCGCGCCCGCTCGTCGGTCCGGCGACACCTGGGGCCGTGGGCTCGCGACGCCCTCGGGATCGGGCTCGTCGTGCTCGGGCTGCTCGCGGTCCTCGCGATCTGGTTCCGCTCGGCCGGTCCGGTCGGACGGGGGCTGAACTGGGCGGTCCACGGCTCGATCGGGGTGGCGGCCGTCGCCTTCCCGCTGATCGCCGTGTACTGGGGCGTCCTCCTGCTGCGGGGCACCGCGGAGGACGACCGCGTCCGGATGTTCATCGGCTTCGCGATCGCGTTCGTGGGCGTCATCGCGCTGCTGTCGCTCTGGCGGGGGAACCCCCGCCCGCTCGCCGGGTACGAGCGCGTGACCGACGCGGCCGGCGCCGTCGGCGCCGTCGCGTCGTGGCCCCTCGCCAAGCTCGTCTCGAAGGTCGGCGTCGTGATCGTGTGGTCGGGGGCGGTGGTGCTGGGCCTGCTCGTGTTCACCGGGACGCCGCTCTCGGCGGCGATCGGTCGGGTCCGCGACCTGTTCACCTTCGAGGACCGCGGCGAGGAGGAGTTCGAGGACGACGAGGTCGAGCTCGACGCGGAGGAGGAGGAGCCACGCGGGCGCGCGCGGATCATCCACTCGGGGCGCGACGACGCGATCCTCGAGGTCGACGAGGAAGAGGACGAGGACGAGGAAGAGGAAGAGGAAGAGGAAGAGGAAGAGGAAGAGGAAGAGGACGAGGAGGACGAGCTCGACGAGATCGACGCCTCCGAGCTCGCGCGCACGGCCCCGACCGGCGGCCGGTACCTGCCTCCACCGCTCGACCTGCTGAGAACGTCGCCCCCTTCCTCCGCGAGCGAGCGCGACGAGGAACACACGATGGAGGCGCTCGAGCGCACGTTCCACACGTTCGGCGTCCCCGCGCACGTCGTGGCGGCGCACCGGGGGCCGACGGTGACGCTGTTCGAGGTCGAGGTCGAGGCGGGGACGAAGGTGAACAAGGTCCTCGCGCTCGCGGACGACATCGCGTACGCGCTCGCGACGCCGGACGTGCGAATCATCGCGCCGATCCCGGGCAAGTCGGCGATCGGCGTGGAGGTGCCGAACAAGGTCCGGGACTTCGTCATGCTCGGCGACATCCTGCGGTCACGAGCCGCGAGCGACGACCGGCACCCGCTGTCGGTGGCGCTCGGCAAGGACGTGCACGGACGGGCGCAGCTCGTGAACCTCACGCAGATGCCGCACCTGCTCATCGCGGGCGCGACGGGCGCCGGCAAGTCGAGCCTCATCAACTGCTTCATCACGTCGGTGCTGATGCGGACCTCGCCCGACGAGGTCAAGCTCGTCCTCGTCGACCCCAAGCGCGTCGAGCTCGCGCACTTCGCCGACCTGCCCCATCTGCTCGTCCCGGTGATCGTCCACCCCAAGCGCGCGGCCGAGGCGCTCGCCTGGGTCGTTCGCGAGATGGAGCAGCGCTACGAGCTGCTCGCGATGGTCGGGGTGCGCGACGTCGATGGGTATCGCGCCGGCATGGAGGAGGGGACGCTGCGGATCCCGCCCGGACAGGAGGATCGGGTCGTCGAGTTCCCCTATCTCGTCGTGGTGATCGACGAGCTCGCCGACCTGATGATGGTCGCGCCGCGCGACGTCGAGGATGCGATCTGCCGGATCGCGCAGATGGCCCGCGCCGTCGGGATCCACCTCGTCGTTGCCACGCAGCGCCCGAGCGTGGACGTCGTCACGGGTCTCATCAAGGCGAACATCCCCAGCCGGATCGCGCTCATGACCTCGAGCCAGGCGGACAGCCGCGTGATCCTCGACATGAACGGCGCCGAGCGGCTCGTCGGGCACGGCGACCTCCTGTTCGCGCCGTCCTCCGCGTCCAAGCCGGTGCGGCTGCAGGCGGCGTGGGTGACCGAGAAGGAGATCCTGCAGGTGTCCGAGTGGATCCGCGCGCAGCGCTCGCCAGAGTACGCGATGAGCGTGGAGGGCCTCGGCCGCCCGCCGGTCGAGGACGCCGAGGGCGGCGGGCTGGGCGGCGACGACGAGCTGCTCGAGCAGGCGGCCGACCTCGTGATCCGGTCGCAGCTCGGCTCGACGAGCATGCTGCAGCGCAAGCTGAAGGTCGGGTTCGCCCGCGCGGGGCGCTTGATGGACCTGCTCGAGGACCGGGGCATCGTGGGACCGTCGCTCGGGTCCAAGGCGCGCGACGTGCTGATCACGCCCGAGGAGTGGGAGGAGTCGAGGGCGGCCCGTTCCGCCTAGCGGCCGCGGCCGGAGCGGTTGCGGGCTACAGCGTGGACAGGAGCTCGTTCAACAGCGAGAGCGTCTCGGCGTGCAGCTCCTCGCCGGCGGCGTACGTGCCGCGCCAGACCTCCTGCCGCCAGTACCGGAAGATCGAGTCGCACGTCCACCCGCGAAGGATGGCCGAGCGGTAGCCGCGGACGAACTCGCTGCCTTCCCACAGTGCCCAGGGGTGGACGAGGAACCCGCCGCGTTGCTCGTCGACCGAGATCCACAGCGCGCCGACCGGGCCCCACACCCCGTCGTCCTGCTTGCCGTAGACGAGCAGGTAGCGAACCCGCCCCTCCGGGGCGAGCTCGAACGAGGTGGGGAGGCGAACGACCGAGAACGGCGATCGCCACCCGAGCTGCGTGCCATCCGTGATCAAGGTCGCCGCGCTCCCGAGGCGGAGTCCATTCGGACCGGAAGGTATCCCCGGCTCACCAAGGAGACATCGGCCGACGGGTCTAAGACCTTGAGTCGACCGGCGTGGGCCGTGGGGGATCGAGCCACGGGGTCTGGACCCGTGCCCGGCGCCGCTCCGGGGCCCCCGAGGGCCGACCCTTTGGGCCCCCCAGAGCCGACCCTTCGGGGCCGAGGGCCCCGGGGTGGCTAGGATGGCCGGGATGCATCGACAGACGACGGTCGGGGTCGGGGACGCCCTTCGCCGGATGCGTGAGTCTCGAGGCCTGTCGATCGACGAAGCCGCACGGGACACGCGCATCCGCCGGGAGTTCCTCGAGGCCCTCGAGCGCGACGAGTTCGACCGGCTCCTGGGCGACGTCCACGTCCGGGGGTGCCTGCGCACGTACGCCTCGTACCTGCGGCTCTCGCCCGACAAGGTCGTCGCCGCCTACGCCGATTCCCTCCCCGAGGGCGTGGAGCCGCCCGTCCTTTCGATCCCCACGCAGCACGAGCCGGTCCTCGGCGCGCGACGCCGGCGCGACGATCACCGGCTCCTCGTCATGGTCGCAGTCATGGCGCTCGTGCTCGCCGGCGCCTTCGGGGTGCTCTCGGCGCGCCAGCCGGCCCCGGCCCCGGCCGAGATGCCCTCGCTTCCGGCCGCCGGTCCGATCGTCGTGGGCCGCGGGATCACGGTGGCGCTGGAGGCGCGCCAGCCGGTCCAGGTCACGATCGTCGCCGACGGGAACGACCCCGAGACCTTCGACCTGGAGGTCGGGGAGGGACGCTCGTTCCACGCGGACTCCTCGATCACCGTGCGCCTGTCCGAGGGGGGGACGGCGCGCCTCACGGTGAGCGGAAGCGACGAGGGGTTCCCGGGTACGCCGGGGCACTCGTGGCAGCGCACCTACCAGTACGGGTCGGCCTCGCCGTCGAACTCGGGATGATCGGACCCCGGCCGTGAGGGCCGAGGTCGTGGGCGTGGGGACCGAGCTGCTCCTCGGACAGATCGCGAACACGAACGCCCGCTGGATCTCCGAGCGGCTGGCCGAGCTCGGCATCGACGTGCTCCACCACCAGGCGGTTGGCGACAACCACGCGCGCGTCGTCGAAGCGATCGCGCTCGCGGCCGCCCGCGCCGACGTCGTGATCGTGACGGGCGGGCTGGGGCCGACGCAGGACGACCTGACGCGTCCCGCGCTCGCGGAGGCGGCGGGGGCCGTCCTGGTCCGCCACCCGGAGATCGAGGCCGTCCTTCGCGAGCGCTTCCGGGTCCGCGGGCGGCAGATGCCCGACGCGAACCTCTCCCAGGCCGACGTCCCCGAGCCGGGACGCTCCATCGAGCCCGAGCGGGGCACCGCCCCCGGGCTCGTGGTTCGCGTCGGCGAGGCGATCGTGTACGCGCTGCCGGGCGTCCCCTCGGAGATGCGCGAGATGATGGAGGGAACCGTGCTTCCCGAGCTCGCCCCGTCGGCCGGCGCGACGGCGCTCGTCTCGCGAACGTTGCGCTGCTACGGCCTCGCGGAGTCCGCCATCTCCGAGCTCCTCGACGACCTGTATCGCGCGTCGACGAACCCGACGATCGCCTACCTCGCCGGCGGTGGCGAGGTGCACGTCCGGCTCTCCGCGAAGGCCACCGCGGCCACCGCGGCCGCGATGCTCGACGAACTGGAGCGAACGGTGCGCGAGCGGCTCGGCGAGCACGTCTACGGCACGGGGAGCGACGCGCTCGAGGTCGTGGTCGGGCGCCTGCTGGTCGAGCGGGGGGCGACGATCGCCTGCGCGGAGTCGCTCACCGGGGGCGGGCTCGGCGAGCGCCTGAGCTCCGTGCCGGGCGCGTCCTCCTACTTCCTCGGCTCGGCGGTGACGTACGCGGCCGCCGCCAAGCGGTCGATCCTCGGCGTGTCCGACGCGACGCTCTCGGGCCCCGGGCCCGTGAGCCCGCAGTGCGCGGCCGAGATGGCGGCGGGCGCCCGCCGGGCGTTCGGCGCGGACATCGGGGTGGCGCTCAGCGGGGCGGCCGGCCCCGAGGGACACGGCGGGGCCGAGCCCGGACAGGTCTGGGTCGCCATCGAGGCGGACGGCGTGGCGCACCAGACCGGGTTCCGCTGGCCCTACGACCGGGAACTGGTCCGTCGGTTCTCCGAGCTCGCCGCGATGGACCTGGTGCGCCGGCACCTGCTCGGACTCGCGCTGCCGGACTGATGGCACGCGACCGCGCCTCGCGGCCGGAGGCCACTCCGCTCCGGCTGTTCGTGGCGGTCGAGATCCCCGACGAGGTCCGCGCCGCGGTCGAGGCGGCCGCGGCGCCCTGGCGCGACCGCTTCCCCCGCGGGCGATGGGTCCCGCGCGAGAACCAGCACGTCACGATGAAGTTCCTCGGATCCACGTGGCCGCGCCTCCTCGCATGGGTCCGGGAGTCCGTCGCCGCCGCCGCCGAGGCGTCCGTGCCGTTCGCGACACGCGCGACGGGCCTGGGGGCGTTCCCCTCGGCCGGCCGGGCTCGTGTCCTGTGGGCCGGGCTCGAGGACGCGGGGGAGGCCATGGCCGCGATCGCGACCGAGCTGGACGAGGCCCTGCGCCGCGAGTTCGCGCCCGAGAAGCGCGCGTTCACCCCGCACCTCACCGTGGCGAGGTTCGACCCGCCGGTCGCGCTCGAGGGGCTCGGGGAGGCGCGCCTGCGTACCGAAGGATTCCGCGTGGACCGGCTGACCCTGTTCCGGAGCCACCTGCGCCGCCCGGCGCCTCGCTACGAGGTGCTCGAGACCTTCCCGCTCGGCGCGCCCGCTCGCGCGGGTCGTTGACCTCGAACACATGTTCGAGTAGGGTCCCGGGTTGCAGCGACCGACTTTCAGGTCTGTAATCACAGGAGCGTCATTCGTGTCGGACCCTCGAGGTAGCGTTCGCCCTTCGCTCGCGGAGGGGCTCGACGGCGCGGTCGCGCGGTGGTCGAGGGATCGGCGGGCGGATCGGAACAAGCAGAAGGAGGCTTCGCGGATGGACCGGGACAAGATGCTCGACGTGACGCTCGCCCAGATCGAGAAGCAGTTCGGCAAGGGCGCCGTGATGAAGCTCGGCGAGCACCCGATGGGCGCCGGCATCTCGGTGGTCCCGTCGGGCTCGCTCGCGCTCGACATCGCGCTCGGGGTCGGCGGGATCCCGCGGGGACGGGTCGTCGAGGTCTTCGGGCCCGAGGGCTCGGGCAAGACGACCGTCTGCCTGCACATCATCGCCGAGGCGCAGCGGCACGGCGGGATCGCCGCCTTCGTCGACGCCGAGCACGCGCTCGATCCGACCTACGCGCAGCGCCTCGGAGTGAACATCGACGAGCTCCTCGTCTCGCAGCCGGACTCGGGGGAGCAGGCGCTCGAGATCTGCGACCTGCTCGTGCGCTCGGGCGCGCTCGACGTCGTGGTCATCGACTCGGTCGCGGCGCTGGTGCCGAGGGCGGAGATCGAGGGGGAGATGGGCGACACCCACGTCGGGCTCCAGGCCCGGCTGATGTCGCAGGCGATGCGCAAGCTCTCGGGATCGCTCTCGCGCTTCGAGACCACCGCGATCTTCATCAACCAGCTCCGCGAGAAGATCGGCGTCATGTTCGGCAGCCCGGAGACCACCCCGGGCGGCCGCGCGCTGAAGTTCTACGCGTCGGTGCGGCTGGACGTCCGCAAGATCGAGAACCTGAAGGACGGCACCGAGGTCGTCGGCTCCCGCACGCGGGTGAAGGTCGTGAAGAACAAGGTCGCGCCGCCGTTCCGTCAGTGCGAGTTCGACATCATGTACGGAGTCGGGATCTCGAAGGAGGGAAGCCTCATCGACATCGGCGTCGACCTCGAGATCGTCAAGAAGAGCGGGGCGTGGTTCACCTACGAAGGCGACCAACTCGGGCAGGGCCGCGAGAACGCGCGGCAGTTCCTCGCCGAGCACCCCGACATCGCCGCCGAGATCGAGCGCAAGGTGCGCGAGGCGGTCGGCCTCACGGCATTCGGTCCGGAGGGCGACGAGACGCCGATCCAGGTCGTCCCCGACCTGGCCGAGGAACCGGAGGAGCCCGTCGATCGCCCGTCGCGGGCCAAGGTGCCGGCCGCGACCGGCGCCCAGGCGTCCTCGTAACTCGGGCCGGCACGGGTCGACGGAACCATGCCGCCGAAGGCCCCCCTCGACTGTCACGAGCGCGCGTTGGGGCTGCTCGCGGTCCGGGCCCGGTCCCGGCGCGAGCTCGAGTCCCGTCTCCTGCGGGCGGGGTTCGACGCCGCGGAGGTCGGCGACGAGCTCGCCCGGCTCGAGGCCGTTGGGCTGGTCGACGACGAGGCGTTCGCTCGCCAGGTCGCCGAGCACGAGCTCGTCAACCGCCGCGCCGGCCGCCGGGCGATCGTGAGCCGGCTGACGGCCAAGGGGCTCGACCGCCGGGCGATCGACCAGGTCCTAGACGAGTTCGCGGGCGAACCCGACGAGGTGCGGGCGATCGAGCTCGCCCGCACGCGGACCCGGCGCCTGCAAGCCCTTGCCCCGGAGCAGGCGCTCTCGAGGCTGGTGGGGTTCCTGGCGCGGCGCGGGTACGACCTGGACGTCGCCCGGCGCGCCGCCCGGACGGCCCTACAGATGGACGTGCCGGACTGAGCGCGGGTCCCCCGAGGCGGGCCCCGGCCCTTGCCTCGCGACCACGGACGCCGTACCCTCGCGGGAAGAAGGTTCATCGGATCGTCAACTGTTCGACACGTGCCTGAATCGATCGTCTTGAGCAACCAGTCGCCGCAGGGAGCAGATCGGATCTGGGGCCGCGAGGGCCCGCCAGGCCACCGCACGCCGTAGATCGCCTCTTTCGGACGCACGGCCGAACAGGCCCGATGGGCCTTGGTTCGGCCGTTTGTTCTTTGGAGGCGAGCGATGGAAGCGGTGGTGGTGGGCATCGTGGCCCTCGCTCTCGGCGTCGCGATCGGCTTCGTGGTTCGCAAGGCCGTCGCGCAATCGCAGGCTCAGAGCGCCGAAGCCCGGGCGCAGAAGGTGATCCTGGAAGCCGAGCGCGAAGCGGAGCGCCTCACGCGAGAGGCGCTCGTGGTCGCAAAGGACGAGATCGGGGCCCTCCGGCGGGACGCCGAGGAGGATCTGCGGTCGCGGCGCGAGGAGGTCAAGCGCCAGGAGGATCGGTTCGCGCAGAAGGAGCGCGCGATCGACCGCAAGCTCGACGAGGTCGACAAACGCTCCGAGGAGCTCGAGGACCGCGACGCGAAGCTCCAGATGGTGCGGCAGCAGCTCGAGCACGCCGCCGAGCAGCATCGCCGGCGCCTCGAGGAGATCGCGCAGATGACCGGCCAGGAGGCCCGGGAGGCGCTGCGCGGCCAGGTGGTCGACGAGGCCAAGCGCGAGGCGATGTCGACCGTCCGCGAGATCGAGCAGCGGGCGCGCGAGGAGGGCGAGGAGCGCGCGCGCAAGATCGTGACGATCGCGATCCAGCGGGTCGCGTCCGAGCAAACCAGCGAGTCCACCGTGTCCGTGTTCTCGCTTCCGAGCGAGGACATGAAGGGGCGGATCATCGGCCGCGAGGGGCGCAACATCCGCGCGTTCGAGGCCGCCACGGGCGTCAACCTCATCATCGACGACACCCCAGAGGCGGTCGTGCTCTCATGCTTCGACCCGGTCCGGCGCGAGACCGCGCGCCTCACGCTCGAGAAGCTCGTGCAGGACGGGCGGATCCATCCGGCGCGGATCGAGGAGACGTACGAGCGTTCGCAGAAGGAGATCGAGGAGCAGATCAAGCGCGCGGGCGAGGAGGCGGTCCTCGACGTCGGGATCCCCGACATCCACCCGGAGATGATCCGGCTCCTCGGGCGCCTGCAGTTCCGCACGTCGTACGGGCAGAACGTCCTCAAGCACCTGGTCGAGTCCGCGCACATCGCCGCGGCGATCAGCGCCGAGCTCGGTCTCGACCCGACGGTGCCCAAGCGCGGGGCGCTCCTGCACGACATCGGCAAGGCCGTGACGCACGAGGTCGAGGGATCGCACGCGATCATCGGCGCCGAGATCGCCCGGCGGATGAAGGAGTCCCCCGAGGTGGTCCACTGCATCGAGTCGCACCACGGGGAGGTCGAGCAGCGCACGATCGAGGCCGTGATCGCGCAGATCGCCGACGGGATCTCGGGCGGGCGGCCCGGAGCCCGGCGGGAGAGCCTGGAGACCTACGTGAAGCGGCTCGAGCGCCTCGAGGAGATCTGCTCGAGCTACCCGGGGGTCGAGAAGGTCTACGCGATGCAGGCCGGGCGCGAGGTGCGGGTCATGGTCAAGCCGCTCGACGTCGACGACCTGGCCGCGCAGGTGATGGCGCGCGACATCGCGAAGCAGGTCGAGGAGGAGCTGCAGTACCCCGGCCAGATCAAGATCACGGTCGTGCGCGAGACGCGCTCGGTCGAGTACGCGAAGTAGGCGCCGGCGCCGGCCGGGGGTAGCCTCGACGCGATGACCGAGCCCCGCTACCTGCTGCGCACCTTCGGGTGCCAGATGAACGAGCACGACTCCGAGCGGATCGCCGGGCTGCTCACCGCCGACGGCTACGTGCCGACCGAGCAGGCCGCCGAGGCCGACGTCGTCGTCTTCAACACGTGCGCGATCCGCGAGAACGCCGACAACCGGCTGTACGGGAACCTCGGGCATCTGCGGCCGCTGAAGGAGGCGAACCCGCGGATGCGCGTCGTGGTGGCGGGGTGCCTGGCGCAGAAGGACGGCGGGCGGATCCAGGAGCGCGCGCCGTGGGTCGACGTCGTCGTGGGCACGCACGCCCTGCCCGAGCTCCTCGAGCTCCTGCGCCGCGCCGAGGCCGAGGGGCCCCAGCTGGACGTTCGCGAGCAGACCGAGATCTTCCCGAGCGCCCTGCCGGCGCTGCGCGAGGTCGCGCACCACGCGTGGATCTCGATCGCCGTCGGGTGCGACAACGCGTGCACGTTCTGCATCGTGCCGCTCGTGCGCGGGCCGCAGCGATCGCGGCCGATCGGCGACGTCCTCGCCGAGGTGCAGGGCCTCGCGCGGGCGGGGGTGGTCGAGGTGACGCTGCTCGGGCAGAACGTCAACACGTACGGCCGCGACGTCACCGTCCCCGGCTCGCCGCGGCGGCCGCTCTTCGCCGAGCTGCTGCGCGCGGTGAACGAGGTCGACGGGATCCGCCGCATCCGTTTCACGAGCCCGCACCCGCACGACTTCACGCCGGACGTGATCGACGCGATGGCCGAGGGCGAGAAGGTGTGCGAGCACATCCACTTCCCGCTCCAGTCCGGCTCGGACGCCGTGTTGCAGGCGATGCGCCGGTCGTACCGGCGCGAGCGGTACCTCGAGTGGCTCGAGCGGATCCGGGCCGCGATCCCGGGCATCGCCGTCAGCACCGACGTCATCGTCGGGTTCCCGGGCGAGACGGAGGCCGACTTCGCCGGCACGCTCGAGGCCGTGGAGCGCGCGCGGTTCGACCAGGCCTACACCTTCCAGTACTCGCCCCGACCGGGGACGCGGGCCGCGACCATGGACGGCGCCGCCCCGAAGGAGCTCGTGCAGGAGCGGTTCGACCGCCTCGTCGCGCTCCAGGAGCGCATTTCGATGGAGCGCATGCAGGCGCAGGTGGGGGCGACGGCCGAGGTCCTGATCGAGGGCACCGGCCGCAAGGGCGGCGCGCAGGGCCGGACCCGGACGAACCGGGTCGTGCACCTGGGCTCCGACCTCGCGCGGGGGACGTTCCTCGACGCGCGGATCGTCGCGGCCCACCCGCACCACCTGGACGGCGAGCTCGTCCGGGAGCCGGCCTCGGTCGGCTGATGAGCACGAGCGGCGAGCCGTTCCTCGCGCTCGTCGGGCCGACCGCCTCCGGCAAGACCGCCGCCGCGGTCGCCCTCGCAGAGCGCCTCGGCGCCGAGATCGTGTCGGTCGACTCGATGCTCGTCTACCGGGGGATGGACGTCGGGACGGCCAAGCCGACGCCACGGGAGCGAGCCCGCGTCCCGCACCACCTGATCGACGTCGTGGAGCCGTCCGAGCCCTTCAGCGTGGCTCGCTACCAGGAGCTCTGCCGGACCGCCGTGGGCTCGATCCGGGGCCGGAACCGGCGCGTCCTGCTCGCGGGCGGCACGACCCTCTACCTGCGGGCCGTCGTCGACGACCTCGAGTTCCCGGGGACCGACCCGTCCGTGCGGGCCGCGCTCGAGCGGGAGGCCGAGCGCCTGGGCGCGGTCAGGATGTACGAGCGCCTCGCCGCGAGCGACCCGGTCGCGGCGGCGAAGATCGAGCCCGCCAACGTCCGCCGCGTGGTCCGGGCGCTCGAGGTCGCCGAGCTCACGGGGCGGCCCTTCTCGAGCTTCGCGCGGGCATGGGGTCGCTACGACCCGGGGCGGCTGCGCGCGGCCGGCGTCGCCATGCAGCGCGAGGTGCTCGAGGACCGGATCCGGGCGCGCGTCGCGTCGATGCTCGGTGCCGGGCTGCTCGAGGAGGTTCGCGCGCTCGTCGATAGCGGCCTCGGCCGATGGCTCACCGCGGCGCAGGCCATCGGGTACGCTGAGTTCGCCCGCCACCTCGCCGGCGAGCTCTCGCTCGAGGACGCGGTCGCGGGCACCGTGAAGCGCACGAAGTCGCTCGCGCGCCGGCAGCTGGCGTTCCTGCGCCGCGACCCGCGGATCCGGTGGTTCGAGGCGGGACCCGACGGCGCGACGGCGTTCGTCGACGAGATCGCGGAGCACCTCGATGGATGAGCTGAGGATCGGGAAGTACCACGGGACCGGGAACGACTTCGTCCTGCTCGAGGACCTCGACGACGAACGGCCGCTCGACCCCGCGCTCGTCGCCGCGCTGTGCGATCGCCATCGCGGCGTGGGCGCCGACGGCGTGATCCGGGTAACCCGGGGGTCTGAGCCCGGGACTGACTTCTTCATGGACTATCGCAACGCGGACGGCTCGCTCGCCGAGATGTGCGGCAACGGCGTCCGGTGCCTCGGGAAGCTGGTGTTCGACCGCGGCCACACGGCGGCAACGGAGCTCGAGATCGGCACTCGCGCCGGGATCAAGCACCTGTCCCTGGACGTCCGCGACGGTGTCGTGCGCGCGGTCACGGTGGGGATGGGCCCGCCCGCGTTCCGGCGCGGGGACATCCCGATGGCGGGACCGGCCGACGAGCCGTTCCTCACCGAGGCCTTCGAGATCGACGGTCAGACCTTCAAGGCGAGCGCCGTCTCGATGGGCAACCCGCACCTCGTGCTGTTCGTCGAGCGCGACCCCAGCGAGCTGGACGTGCGCGAGATCGGACCGCGGATCGAAACCGATCCCCGGTTCCCCGAGAAGACGAACGTCGAGTTCGTGGACGTGCAGGACGGCGGCGTGAAGGCCCGGGTCTGGGAGCGCGGCTCGGGCGAGACGATGGCCTGCGGCACCGGCGCGTGCGCCGCGCTCGTCGCCGCGAACGAGGCAGGGCTCGTACCCGCTCGCGCCGAGGTGCGGTTCCCCGGCGGCACGCTCGTCGTCGAGCGCGCGGAGTCCGAGGTGCTGCTGACCGGGCCGGCCGAGCGCGTCTTCGAAGCGACGATCGACCCGGCGTGGCTCGCCGCCCGGGGGTTGCCCGCGTGAGGGTCGCCCGCCGCATCGAGACGCTCCCGCCGTACCTGTTCGCCGAGCTCGACAAGAAGGTGTCGGCCAAGCGCGCCGAGGGCGTCGACGTCATCTCGCTCGGCGTCGGCGACCCGGACCTGCCCACGCCCGAGTACGTCCTGGACGCCATGCGCGAGGCGATCGCCGACCCGGAGACCCATCGCTACCCGAGCTACTGGGGCTCGGCGGAGTTCCGGGCCGCCGTCGCGAGCTGGTACCGGCGCCGGTTCGGGGTGGAGCTCGATCCCGAGCACGAGGTGATCGCGCTGATCGGCTCGAAGGAGGGGATCGGCCACATCGCCTTCGCGTACCTGGACCCGGGAGACGAGGCCCTGATCCCGGACCCCGGCTACCCCGTCTACGGCGTCTCGACCCGCCTCGCGGGCGCCACGCCGGTGTCCCTGCCGATGTCGCCCGATCGCGGCTTCCTCCCGAACCTGTCGTCGGCGCCGGTGAGCGAGCGGACCAAGCTGCTCTGGCTGAACTTCCCGTCCAACCCCACGGCCGCCGTCGCTGACCCCGACACGTTCGCGGAGGCGGTGGTGTTCGCGCGGGCGCACGACCTGCTCCTGCTCCACGACGCGGCGTACAGCGAGATCACGTTCGACGGCTACGTGGCGCCCTCGGTCCTGCAGGTGCCGGGGGCGAAGGACGTCGCGCTTGAGTTCGGCTCGGCGTCGAAGTTCTCGAACATGACCGGGTGGCGCATCGGCTGGGCGGCGGGATCGGCCGATGCGGTCCGTGCGCTCGGCGTCGTGAAGACCAACCTCGACAGCGGGCAGTTCACGGCGATCCAGCGGGCGGGCATCGCCGCGCTCGACGGTCCGCCCGAGTTTCTGGACGAGCTCCGTGCCACGTACCAGCGCCGGCGCGACCTCGTCATCGAGACGCTGAACGGGCTCGGCTGGTCGCTCAAGCCGCCGCTCGGATCGTGCTACGTCTGGGCGCCGGTTCCGCCGGGTCACACGTCCGCGTCGTTCGCGGACCGGCTGCTCGACGAGGCGGGGGTGTTCGTCGCCCCCGGCAGCGGGTACGGCGAGCACGGCGAGGGGTACGTGCGCCTCTCGCTCACCGTGCCCGACGATCGGCTCGCCGAGGCGATGGAGCGCCTCGGCGGGATCGTCGCCTGATGTCGCAGGACGGCCGCAAGCGCCCGCGGGGCGTCCACGAGACCACCACGCTCGAGTCGCCGCTTGCGGCGACCTGGCGCCCCCGCGTGCCCGAGAAAGCGGTGCTCGTCGGCGTCGGCCGCGGGATCGAGGAATCCGACCTCGACGAGCTCGCGGCGCTCGCCGACAGCGCCGGCGCCGAGCCCGTAGCGCGCGTCCTGCAGACGCGGCAGGACCCGAACCCCACGACGTTCGTCGGCAAGGGCAAGCTCGACGAGGTCCACCAGGCCGTGCATCGCACGGGGGCGGGGGCCGTGATCCTGGACGACGAGCTCTCGCCGGGGCAGCTCCGGAACCTGGAGGAGCGGCTGAAGGTCAAGGTGGTCGACCGCACCGCCCTGATCCTGGACATCTTTGCGCTGCACGCCCGCAGCCGCGAGGGCAAGGCGCAGGTGGAGCTCGCCCAGCTCAACTACCTCCTGCCGAGGCTCCGGGGCTGGGGCGAGGCCATGAGCCGGCTCGGGGGTGGAATCGGCACTCGCGGTCCCGGCGAGACGAAGCTCGAGGTTGACCGGCAGCACATCCGGCGGCGGATCTCCAAGCTCCGCAAGGACCTGAAGGACCTTGCCCGAACGCGCGAGGTCAAGCGCTCGGGGCGCGAGCGCTCCGGCGTGCCGCAGATCGCGATCGCCGGCTACACGAACGCGGGCAAGTCGACGCTGATGAACGCGCTCGCGCGCTCGGACGTCCTGGTGGCCAACCAGCTGTTCGCGACGCTCGACCCGACGGTCCGCCGCATCGAGCTGCCGAGCGGGCGCGCGGCCACGATCTCGGACACGGTCGGCTTCGTGAGCAAGCTCCCTCACGAGCTCGTCGAGGCGTTCCGCTCGACCCTCGAGGAGGTCGCGCGCGCGACGCTCGTCCTGCACGTCGCGGACGCGTCCTCGCCCGAGCTCGCGCAGCAGATCGACGCCGTCCGCGCGGTACTCCACGAGATCGGCGCCTCGCAGGTTCCGGCGGTCGTGGCGCTGAACAAGGCCGACCGCTTGTCGCAGCACGAGCGGGCGCGGATCCTCGCACGCGTCGACGATCGCGCGGTCGCGATCTCGGCGCTCACCGGCGAGGGGCTCGGCGAGCTCATGGAGCGGGTCGAGGCCGCGATCCCGCGGTTCCCGGTCGAGGTGGCGCTCCTCGTCCCGTTCGGCCGCGAAGACCTCACCGCGATGCTGTACCGGGAGGCGGAGGTACTGTCCGAGGACGCCATCGAGACCGGGACGATGGTTCGGGCGCGCGTGGGGGAGCGCGCGCTCGCCGCGGTGCGCGAGTTCCAGGTGGACGAGCCGGGCCGCAAGGCCGGCCTCGGGTAGGCGAGGGGAAACCGCCGTTGCCCCGACCGCGCACCAGCCCCCATACTCCCGGCATGTCGCCGCCCGAGGACGCCGCCGAGCGCCACCGCGAGAAGCTCGAGGCCCTGCGCGCCGCCGTCCTCGACGGACCCGGGCTGCTGTCGCCGGAGGCCCGGCGCGCCGCCGCAAGCGGGGAGGGCGCCCCCGAGCCGTTCGCCGACTACGTGGGGACGATCCACCGAAACGCTTACCGGGTCACCGACCGGACGGTGGCGGGACTCGCCGAGGCCGGCGCGAGCGACGACCAGGTGTTCGAGATCAGCGTCGCGGCGGCCTACGGCGCCGCGCGCGCCCGGCTGGACGCCGGGCTCCGGGCCCTCGACTCCGCCCGGGAGAAGGCCCGATGAGGCTCGAGTCCGTCGCGCGCGGCCGGGGCCTCGGCGCCAAGGCCAAGTTCGCGATGATCCGGCTGATGTCGGGGGCGCCGACGCTCGACGTCGTGAAGACGCTCTCGTTCCGGCCGGCGTTCTTCGGGAACCCGTTCAACCAGCTGATCGAGGAGGTCATGCGCGGTCCGTCGGAGTGGACGGTCGGCGAGCGAGAGCTGTTCGCCGCGTTCGTCTCCGAACGGAACCGATGCGAGTTCTGAACGGGAGCCCACGGCGCGGTCGCGTCGAAGAGCTTCGGGGACGAGGAGACGCGCGCCGTCCTTCGGGACTGGCGATCGGCGCCGGTCGAGCCGAAGGTACGCGCGGCGCTCGCGATGCTCGAGACGCTGACGCTGCGGCCCGACGAGCTCGACGGGGTGGACGTGGCGCCGATGCTCGAGGCCGGAGTGAGCGAGGCGGCCGTCGTCGACGCCATGTACGTCGGCTTCCTGTTCAACACGATCGACCGGATCGCCGACTCGCTCGGGTTCCTCACCGTGACGCCGGAGGGCTACGGCAAGAGCGCCGACCGGCTCCTGAAGCACGGGTACCTGTAGGGCCTACGCGCGGTGCGACTCGGGCGAGCCGATCGCCCACAGGCCCTCGTCCGCCCACGCCCGCTCGATCGCGACGTCCGGATCGAAGCCTCGCGCGACGGCGAACCGCAGGGCGAGCAGCTGCACCCGGGCGACGAGCGGGATCTGGGCGAGCAACGGCGGCAGGTCGGCGGTCTCGACGACACGGGTGACCGGGACGCCCTCGGCCTCGGCGGCCCGGGCGACGCCGGTGACCAGGCCGTCCGAGTCCGGCGGCTCCACGAGCACGAGGCGGTCCTGCGCTCCGAGCGGCACCGCGTGCCCGTGGAGCAGGTACTCGATGTCGTAGCCCTCGCAGGGAAAGCGCGCGGCCTCCCGGACCTTCAGCGCGCCCTCGCGAGCGGTCACGGAGGCGGGGCCCTCGCCCGAGAGCACGAGCAACCGGGCGGGGGGCGCGAAGCCGTCGGTCCCCGGATCGGCGATCGCCTCGCGCACCGCGCCGGGGATCCTCGCGAGCGCGGCCGAGTCGACCGCCTCGGCGCCGAGCTCGTTGGCGACCCGTGCGAGCAGCAGCAGCGCCGCGGTGTAGCTCACCGAGTACGTGTGCGAGCTCTCCTTCTCGACGGTCTCGAGCGCGCCCGGCATCTCACCCCCGATCCGCGTGATCGGCACCACGCCGAGGCCGGCGTGGATCGAGATGGTCCACGCGGAGCCGGCGTACGCCGTCTCGGTGCCGGCGTTGTGGCTGATGAGGATCAGGGTGTCGCGGGGATCGATCGGCGGCGCCCAGTTCACGAAGTGCATCGAGCTCATCGCGTGAGCGCCCCGGCCCGCGTCGTGGAACATCATCGCGCCGAGCTCGGCGGCGTGCTGGCTGGTGCCGGTCCCGACGAGCCAGATGCGATGGGACTGCCGGATGCCCTCGATGGTCTGATGGGGCAGCGGTTGCTCGAGCAATCGCGCGAGCTCGTCGGGCTGCGATTCGATCTGGCGTTGAAGCGCGGGCGAAGATGGGCGGACCTCGGACATCGCTCTGCCTCCGGCGGTCGCGGGTGTGACGGAGCCTAGAGCTTGCGCAGCACGGCCACCACCGTGCCGAGGATGCGTCCGCCCGGGTCCATCGGGAACGGCTCGAGCGCCGGGTTCTCGGGCACGAGCAGCACGCGGCCCTTCTGCCGCTTCAGCCGCTTGACCGTAGCCTCGTCCTCCGCCGGGCCGGGCAACAGGACCGCGACTACGTCGCCGTCCTCGGCCGACTCGCCGGCGCGGACGACCACGACGTCTCCGTCCAGGATGCCCGCGCCGGTCATCGAGTCTCCGCTCACCCGCAGGGCGAAGTGCTCGCCGCCGCCGGCGAACCCGATGGGGACCGTGAGGTACTCCTCGACGTGCTCGGCCGCGAGCACCGGGGCGCCGGCGGCGATCCGTCCGACGAGGGGCACGACGACGCCCTCCACCCGGGGCTCGGACAGGGTCATCGCGCGGGGCTTGGTGGGGTCCTTGTGGAGCAGCCCGCGCCGCTCGAGGTTCTCGAGCTGGGCGTGGACGCTGGAGGAGGAGGTCAGCCCCACGGCCTCTCCGATCTCGCGGACGGTGGGCGGGTAGCCGCGCTCGTGCACGGTCTGCGAGATGAAGTCCAGGATCCGGCGCTGCCGATGCGTGAGCGGGGGGACCGAACGTCCCCCGGGAACGATCGCGGTCTTCCCCGTCTCGGCCTGTCCCGATACCGGCATGTCGGTGCCTCCTCCTAGGCTGGCGACGGTAGCACGAGACCCGGGAGCGAGCAAACATATGTTCGGTTTCGCCCTTGACCCCGAACGCGCGTTCGATAGGATGCCGTCATGAGTCGAACGTCCGTTCGACGCCGGCGCCTCGCCCTAACCGTGTCCGCTGCGCTGATCGCGGGGGCCTGGGCCGGGCCGGTGGCGCGGGCCATCGGGAGCGGGGGAGAGCCCGTTCCGACGTCACGGTCCAGCTACGTCGTCCGCGGCGGGGACACCCTGTGGTCCATCGCCGAGCGGCTGGCACCCGGGCGCGACCCGCGTCCGCTCGTGGACGCCATCGCAACGGCCAACGAGGTCGATCCGGGCGCGCTCGTTCCGGGGACGACCCTCGTGATCCCCGCGGGCTAGGGCCGCAGCGCCACCGGCTCCGGCACGCCGACCAGCGCCCTGCGGGTCACGACCTCGTCGACCAGACCGTACGCGAGCGCCTCGTCCGGCCCGAGGATGAAGTCCCGCTCGGTGTCCTCGTGGATCCGCTCGACGGTCTGGCCCGTGTGCTCGGCGAGCAGCTCCTCGACGCGTAGCCGCTGGCGAGCGATCTCGCGCGCGTGGATCTCGATGTCGGCGGACTGTCCCTCGACCCCGCCGTGGGGCTGGTGCAGCAGCACGCGCGAGTTCGGCAGCGCGAACCGTTTGCCGCGGGTGCCCGACGCGAGGATCACCGCCGCCGCCGACGCCGCCTGCCCGAGGCAATACGTCGCGACGTCGGACTTCAGGAACTGCATCGTGTCGTAGATCGCGAACAGCGCCGTGGACGAGCCGCCCGGGCTGTTCACGTAGAGCGAGACGTCCTTGCCCGGCTCGACCGAGTCGAGGAACAGGAGCTGCGCGACGACCGTGTTCGCCACGGCGTCGTCGATCGCCTCGCCGACGAACACGATGCGCTCGCGCAGGAGCCGGGAGTAGACGTCGAACGCCCGCTCCCCGCGGGCGGTCTCCTCGATGACGGTCGGGACCAGCGTGCCGGCCATGGCGGATCCTTTCGGGCTAGGATGCAACCGTGCGGTTGCGCCAAGCCTACGGGGAAGCCGACTCAAAGGCAACCGAGAAGTTGCGTAACTCGGAACGCCCGCCGGTCACCCGGGAGATCCTGCTCCCCGCGACGCGCGCGGAGGTCTGGGTCGCGCTCACGAGCGTCGAGCTCTCCTCGAGGTGGCTCGGCGACGTGATCGAGCTGGAGCCCCGCCCGGGCGGCGCGGTCCTCGTCCGCGACGCCGACGGCATCCTGCGCCGAGGGCTCGTCGAGCTCGCCGAGCCGGAGGAGGTGCTCGTGCTCCGGTGGCGGCGCCTCGAGGATGCGGGGGGATCGCTCGCCGTGGGCGCGGCCTCTCGCGTGACGTTCCGCCTCGAGGACGACGGGCCGGCCACCCGGCTCGTGGTGGTCGAGGAGCCCGCGGCGCTCGTGGCTTCCCGGGAGGGTCCGTGACCGAGGAGCGGGTCGACGCCGTCTTCTCGGCGCTCTCGGACCCGACGAGGCGGGCCGTGATCCGGAGCCTGTCCGAGGACGGGCCGAGCACGGTGACCGAGCTCGGCGACCGGCTCCCGGTCACCCGTCAGGCCGTTGCGAAGCACCTGGACGCGCTCGAGGAGGCGGGCCTCGTGTCCTCGGTGACCGAGGGGCGGAGCCGCCGGTACACCCTCACGCCCCGTCCGATGACGGAGGCGATGGGGTGGATGGCCGACGTCGGCGCCGAGTGGGACGAGCGCCTCGGCTCGCTCCTTCGGCTCTTCGAGCGGCGCCAGGGCGGCGGTTGACCCATCATCGGCCTGCCCGTACGGTCTGGCCGACCACCACATCTTGGGGCGGAGCGCATGCGGTGTCCGTGGTGCGGACAGACCGACGATCGGGTCGTCGACTCGCGACCGGCGGAGCGCGACGAGGCCATCCGGCGTCGCCGCGAGTGCGTCTCGTGCGGGCGGCGGTTCACGACCTACGAGCGCGTCGAGGAGCTCGGGCTGATGGTCGTCAAGCGTGACGGGACGCGGGAGCCGTGGAACCGGGGCAAGGTCCTCGCGGGGATCCGCAAGGCGCTCACGAACCGTCCCGTGAGCGAGGAGCAGGAAGCCATGCTCGTCGCCCGGGTGGAGGCGCGCCTGCGCCGCAAGGGCCCCGAGGTCACGTCCCAGCAGGTCGGGCTCGAGGTGCTCCAGGGCCTCCAGAAGCTCGACCAGGTGGGCTACCTGCGGTTCGCGAGCGTCTACAAGGACTTCCAGGAGGCGGGCGACTTCGAGCGCGAGCTCGGCCGCCTGCAGAAGAAGGAGCCCGCAAAACCGCGTTTGCGCTGAACCACAACATCTTGTGGTCGACACTCCATCGAACCACTAGATATCCTCTTTCTCAGCCTTGACTCGGGTCATCGCCGGGTGTTGAATCACAGCCCTGTAGTTCTGCACAGAACGTCCACAGTGGTGGAAAACAGGGATGGGAAAGGGGGGTGGCCGTGGCCACGAAGGAGGGGGACGTGCGGGTCGTCCGCGAGGGCGGACTCACGTTCAGGCGGTACTTCACCAGGGACGGGGTGCACCCGTTCGACGACATCGAATGGGAGCAGCGCGACGCCGTCATCCCGAACTACAAGGAGGGCGGCAACGCGTTCGAGCAACGGGACGTCGAGTTCCCGGTCTCCTGGTCCCAGAACGCGACGAACATCGTCGCGCAGAAGTACTTCCGCGGCCCCCTCGGCAGCCCGGAGCGCGAGTCCAGCGTCCGACAGCTCGTCGGCCGCGTCGTCGACACCATCACCGGCTGGGGCCGCAAGGGCGGCTACTTCGCGAGCGACCACGACGCCCAGGTCTTCGCGGAGGAGCTCTCCCACCTGCTCGTGAACCAGAAGGCGGCCTTCAACTCGCCGGTGTGGTTCAACCTGGGCGTGCCCAACACCGCCCAACAGTGCAGCGCGTGCTTCATCCTGGCCGTTGACGATCAGATCTCCTCGATCCTGAACTGGTACGCGGAGGAGGGGGTCATCTTCAAGGGCGGATCCGGCTCCGGCATCAACCTGTCCACGCTTCGCTCGTCGAAGGAGCGCGTGAACGGCGGGGGCACGGCCTCGGGGCCGGTCAGCTTCATGCGCGGCGCCGACGCGAGCGCCGGCACCATCAAGTCCGGCGGCAAGACGCGCCGCGCGGCCAAGATGGTGATCCTGAACGCCGACCACCCGGACGTCCGCGACTTCATCTGGTGCAAGGCCCACGAGGAGCGCAAGGCGCGGGCGCTTCGCGACGCCGGGTTCGACATGGACCTGGACGGCCGGGACGCCTACTCGATCCAGTACCAGAACGCGAACAACTCGGTCCGCGTGACCGATGAGTTCATGAAGGCCGTCGAGCAGGACCAGGACTGGAAGCTGAAGGCCGTCCTGTCCGGCGAGACCGTGGAGACGGTTCGCGCGCGCGCCCTCATGCGGGAGGTCGCCGAGGCCGCGTGGGAGTGCGCCGATCCCGGCATGCAGTACGACACGACCATCAACGAGTGGCACACGTGCCCGGCGACCGGCCGAATCAACGCCAGCAACCCGTGCTCGGAGTACATGCACCTCGACAACAGCGCCTGCAACCTCGCCTCCCTGAACCTGATGAAGTTCGTCGACGCCGACGGCACGTTCGACGTGAAGGCGTTCCGCAAGGCCGTCGACGTGGTGTTCACCGCGCAGGAGATCGTGGTCGGCAACTCCGACTACCCGACGCAGAAGATCGGCGAGAACGCGCGGGCGTTCCGCCAGCTCGGCCTCGGGTACGCGAACCTCGGCGCGCTGCTCATGGCGCGAGGGCTGCCGTACGACTCGGACGCCGGACGGGCGTGGGCGGGGGCCATCACCGCGCTCATGACCGGGCAGGCGTATCGGACCAGTGCGCGGATCGCCGAGGTCATGGGCCCGTTCGACGGCTACGAGCCGAACGCCGACGCGATGCTGCGCGTGATGCGCAAGCACCGCGCCGCCGCCGACGGGATCGACGGCGAGCACGTGCCGGAGGCACTCCTGTCGGCGGCCAGGCAGTCCTGGGACGACGCGATCGCGTTCGGGGCCAAGCACGGGTTCCGCAACTCGCAGGCGACGGTGCTCGCGCCGACCGGCACCATCGGCCTGATGATGGACTGCGACACGACCGGCATCGAGCCCGAGCTCGCGCTCGTGAAGACGAAGAAGCTCGTCGGCGGCGGGACGATGCAGTTCGTGAACCAGACGGTGCCGCGGGCGCTCGAGCGTCTCGGCTACGCCGCCGAGGAGATCGACGACGTCGTGGCCTACATCGCCGAGCACAACTCGGTCGCCGACGCGCCGCATCTCAAGCAGGAGCACTACGCCGTGTTCGACACCGCGATGGGCGCCGAGCCCATCCACTACATGGGACACGTGCGCATGATGGCGGCGGCCCAGCCGTTCATCTCGGGTGCGATCAGCAAGACCGTGAACATGCCCGAGCACGTCACGGTCGAAGAGGTCGAGCAGCTGTTCGTCGAGTCCTGGAACCTCGGGCTGAAGGCCGTCGCGATCTACCGGGACAACTGCAAGGTGGCCCAGCCGCTGTCGGCGGACAAGAAGAAGTCGGCGGTCGCGCCGGAGCCGGCGGAGCTCCCGACGCCAGAGCGCAAGCGCCTGCCGCAGAGCCGGCCCTCGATCACGACGAAGTTCGAGGTCGGCGACGCCGAGGGGTATATCACCGCCAGCAGCTACCCGGACGACGGGATCGGGGAGATCTTCCTGAAGACCTCGAAGCAGGGCTCGACCCTGTCGGGGATCACGGACGCGTTCTCCATCGCGATCTCGATCGGACTGCAGTACGGCGTGCCGCTCGAGACCTACGCGGCCAAGTTCATCAACATGAAGTTCGAGCCGAGCGGCATGACGAACGACCCGGACATCCGGTTCGCCACGTCGATCGTCGACTACGTGTTCCGCCGACTGGCGCTCGACCATCTGCCGAAGGAGCAGCGCGAGAACCTCGGGATCCGCTCGATCGAGGAGCGCAAGGAGACGGCCGCGGCGGAGGCGGCGGAGAGGCTGGGCGGCACGAGCGCGCCCGCCCCCGCGCCGGTGGAGACCGAGCCGGCGCCGGTCCCCAGGGCCGAGGCGCACGCAGCCGACGCCCCGCTCTGCTACTCGTGCGGCTCGAAGATGCAGCCCGCCGGCAGCTGCTACGTCTGCCCGAGCTGCGGCTCCACGAGCGGCTGCTCGTAGCCCGATCCGGAGCGCGGGCCGGGGGCCCCTCGAGGGGCCCCCGGCCCGTGCCGAACGATAGGCTCCCCGCGATGGCGTACGAGGTCACCGGCATCCATCACGTCCAGCTCGCCATGCCGCCGCAGGAGGAGGAGGCGGGCAGGAAGTTCTACGGCGACCTGCTCGGCCTGCCCGAGGTGCCGAAGCCGAGCGAGCTCGCGCCCCGAGGCGGGCTCTGGTTCCGCTCGGGGTCGCTCGAGGTACACCTCGGCGTCGAGCGCGAGGACTTCACGCCGGCCCGCAAGGCGCACCCGGCGTTCCAGGTGAACGGTCTCGACGAGCTGCGCGAGCGGCTCGGCGCGGCGGGCTACCGCATCGACGAGGACGTGCAGCTCGGGGGGTACCGGCGCTTCCACGTGCGCGATCCCTTCGGCAACCGGATCGAGCTCGTCGAGCCGGCGTGAGCGCGCGGCTCTCTTTCACCCGGCTGCACCCCGACGCCGTGCTTCCCGAGCGGGCTCACCCCGGCGACGCCGGGCTCGACCTCCGCTCGATCGCCGAGCTCGAGGTCGCGCCGGGGGAGCGGGCGATGGTGCCGACCGGGCTCGCCGTGGCGATCCCCGAGGGTCACGCCGGGCTGGTGTTGCCGCGGAGCGGGCTCGCGACCAAGCAGGGGCTCACGCTCGCGAACGCGCCGGGGCTGATCGATGCGGGGTATCGGGGCGAGATCATCTGCGCGGTGATCAACCTCGACCCGACGACGCCGGTGCGGATCGCGCCGGGGGACCGGGTGGCACAGCTCGTGATCGTGGCCCTGCCAGAGGTCGAGCCCCAGTGGGTGGACGAGCTCCCGCCCTCGACCAGGGGCGAGGGCGGGTTCGGCTCGACGGGCACGTCCTGACCAGCGACGATCGAGCGTCGGTTGAAGCCCTTGGACGGGCTCTCTAGACTCGGTCGTACGCGGACGTGGCTCAGTTGGTAGAGCACCACCTTGCCAAGGTGGGGGTCGCGGGTTCGAATCCCGTCGTCCGCTCCACTCGCACGACCCCCACGAAACCAGGGAGCGCCTCACCTTCACCGAGCTCCCAAGCACAAGACCGAGGCGGTCGTGCGGCTACGTGGAGCCGACGAACCGGACTGAATGCACGACCCGGTCCTCCTCGTCGCGCTGCGCCTGCGTCGTGTCGGGCGAGTAGCTGGCGTCGACCACCAGCCGCTGTCCGTTGACGTCGAGGACCCAGAGCCGATCGACCTGGCCTGCCATCAGCTGCCAGCGCTCGCCCACGCCTCCCGCGCCCACCCAGCTGACGAAGTTGCGACGTCCGTCTGGCTGAACGTCGCAGCCCGCGAAGTCCGAATCCCCGGTCACCACCATGTCGGCCGGCACCGACCACTCGAGGTACTTCCCCTGGTACCCGGCGAGCGTCACGTCGGTCGGCTTTGTGGCGTGGCGCATCAACTGCGCCTCGAGCGCGGCGACGAGGTCATCGACCGTGGGGCCGGGATCGTAGAGGTGCCCGATCGAGTGGCAGGGGTTCCGAGCGACCTCGCCGACGTCCCAGAAGCTGACGCCGAGCAGTCCTCCTCCTTCAGTGTCTTGCGTCAGGGCGAACCCCTTGAACAGGGTCCACGGAGGAGAGGGCGCCTCCACGGTGACCGTCGGGTGAGTGCCCGCTCCAATGAAGTTCGCCTGAATGGGCGTGACCCCGGTCGTCGATGACGGCCCGATCGTCGGGCTCGACGCGGATCCCGTCGTCGCACCGCTCGAGCAGGCGGCCGACAGGAGCAGCGCCAGCGAGAGCACCCATAGAGCGCTCGCCGGTCGGAACGGATATCTGGTCATCCTCGATCCTCCTCTCCGTCGCGTCATGCCGTGCCGGGCGGCGGGAAGGAACCGTTCCCGATCACCTGACCGAGGTCCGGCCACGCCACCTGTGCCTCCGGTCGCCGCCCCTGGTCGGTCTGGCCGTCGCTCAGGTGGTAGACGAGCCGGCCACTCCCCGCTCCCTCGAGGGCGATGACGGCGACGCTCCCGCGGCCGGTGGGAACCATCACCGCGTGGAACACGCGGCCGTCGTCCGCGAGGAGCTCGATCGCCGTGATGGTGTCACCGACCTCTTCGGTGACGAACACCGCGGGGTTCCGGCCGTCGATGGCCTGGACGAGGAGCCCGTCACCCGGGGCGCGCTCGCAGGGGGCAAGGGTGGCGGTCGCCGCGGGCTCGACGCAGGTGGCGGCCCAGTATCCGTCCGCGGCCGTTGAGCGCTTGACGGTCCACGTCGTCCCGAAGGCCTGCACGGTCCCGACCCGAGCGGTGTTGACGAGGGGCGGGAGGTTGGATCCCAAGACGCTGCCGTCGGGTCCGATCGCCGTGACCTCGGAGGGTCCCCCCGTCGGCTGCGGCTCGAACACGTACGCGTCGAACGCGGCATGGAGGCTCGGCGGCAGATCGATGAGCCTCGCCCGGAGCGGGGTCTCGACGCCCGCATGCCGGTACTCCACCGCCGTGGCGTCCTCCGTCACGGCGCCGAACGTGCCTCCCTCGATCGGGTTCGGTTGTGGGACCCCGACGTCCGAGATCTCGTCACCACCGATGCCGGTCGGACCGACCTGGATCAATGAGAGCTCGACGTTCTTCGTCGAGGGGAGCGCCTCGAGGAGGCTGGCCGAGCCCGAGTCCCGCCAGCCGTCGAGGACGTACCGAGGGCTTCGCTCTCTGCCGTAGAAGCTGAGGCGATCGTTCCACGCCATCGAACGCCAGATCTGGTCGGCGGTGGCTCGCTCTGCCTCGGTCACGTCCGCGCCGACCGTCATCACGCTCGTGAAGGCAGCCGACCCGACCGTCCCCGTCGAGGATCTCGCCACGTTCCCACCGCACAGATCGGCCGCGCTCCCCTCGCCGTCGCCGACCATCACGAAGATCGCGACCCCGCCGAATGGCAGACGTGTCGGCTCGTCGCCGCGCCTGACGGCGCAGACGGGCGTGGACAGCCCTGGGTCGAAGTTGGTCACCTCTAGCAGGGCGATCGCGTGGGTGTCCAAGGATGTGCCGTCGGGGTTCCAGTCGCCCCAGTAGTCGACGAGGAACCAGTCGCTGGGGCTCGTGACGGTGAGGCCGCCGATCGTCGCGGTGCGCTCGAACACGGGCCGAGTACCGGGCGGGACCGGTCCCTGCGTCGGCTCCTCGGCCGGCTTGGGCGGCGTCTCCGTGAGCCAGCGCACCCCGATCGAGCCCGTGGCCACGATCGCCGCGACGATCACGACGACGGCCGCCAGCGAGACCGAGCGGTGGCGCCGAGCCCGCTTGACCGGACGCCGCGGGTCGGGCGACGTGACGTCGATCTCGTTGGCCATCCGGTGGAGGAAGTCGCGCACCTGCGTGTCGTTGGTCATCGGCTCACCTCGGGACTCTCGCGGAGCGCTTGCAGACCGCGCGAGACCAACGAGCGCACCGTGGCGGGTCGGCAACGGAGCACGTCGGCGATCTGGGATTCGGGCAGATCCTCGTAGTAGCGAAGGACGATCGCGGCCCGCTGGCGGACCGGCAGGCCGAGGAGCGCTTGCCGCATCGTCTCGAACTCGGAGACGTCGCGTTCCTCGTGGACCTGCTGTGGCTGGCGGGCTTGGCGTTCGAGATCGGAGCGTTCGATCGCCCGGCGACGGAAATGGTTCTTCGACAGGTTGATGACCGTGCGCCGCAGGTAGGCCTCGAAGGCGCCGGGATCGCGCAGCGAGTGGAGCCGACCCACGAACCGGACGAACGCGTCCTGGACCAGATCCTCGGCCACCACCCGATCGCCGGTCATCAGGTACGCCAGGCGGATACCCCCCGGCGCGAAGCGGACGTACATCTCTTCGAGCGGGTCCCCGGAGACGTCCGCGTCTCTACCCATCGGGGTCACCATCGTGCCCCGTTCCCCACCCACGCAACTAGGACACGCGAGGGTGGAGATCCGTGGCAGCATCTTGACTCGGGGCGCGATAAGACCGATGGCTGTTCCCGACGGTCGTGCGCGGTCCGGAATCGGCGAAGATGCACCGATGCGGGTGGAGCCGTTCTCGATCGCGGTCGACCCGGCTGCGCTGGAGGATCTCCTCGCACGCATCCGGCGGACTCGACTTCCAGAACCGGCGCCGGGCGAGCCGTGGGAGCAGGGAACCGATCGCGAGTATCTGAGCGACCTCCTTGCCTACTGGGTGGAGGAGTTCGACTGGCCCGCCCAGGAGCGCCACCTCAACCGCTTCGCGCATTTTCGGGCGGAGATCGATGGAACGCGTGTGCATTTCGTTCACGAGCGTGCGGCACATGGCGATGGGGTTCCGCTCCTTCTCGGCCACGGCTGGCCGAGCGCGTTCGTCGAGCTCCTACCGCTCGTCCCGCTCCTGACCGACCCGGAGGCGAACGGGATCGAGGGGCCGGCATTCGATCTGGTCATCCCGTCCCTGCCCGGCTACGGCTTCTCCGAGCGACCCGGTCGCCGCCTGGTGTACCGCGACGTCGCCCGCCTGTTCGGGCGGCTGATGGGTGGCCTCGGCTACACGCGGTACGGGGCCGGCGGCGGGGACTTCGGCGCGGGCGTCGCCACGTTCATGGCACTGGACGAGCCGCAACCGCTGATCGGATTGCATCTCACGAACCTGGAGCTGTCTCCGTACCTCGGTTCGGGTTCGCGGCCCCTCTCCGACGCCGAGCGGCGGTACCTGCAACAGGCCGACCAGTGGGATGCGACCGAACGTGGCTACACGGCGATCCAGTCGACCAAGCCGCAGACCCTCAGCTACGCGCTCACGGATTCGCCGGCGGGGCTGGCTGCCTGGATCCTCGAGAAGTGGCGCTCGTGGAGCGATAGCGGCGGGGAGGTCGAATCGAGATTCTCTCGCGACTTCTTGTTGACCATTCTCACGATGTACTGGGTGACCGGGACCATCGGTCCATCCATGCGGGACTACTTCGACAACAGGCGATGGCAAGGGGAGCCCCGGCTCGGCCCCGGCGACCGTGTTCGAGTACCGACCGCGGTGGCCGTGTTCCCTCACATGTTCGTGCCCGAGGGCGAACCCCCACGAGAGTGGGCCGAGCGCCTCTACGACATCCGACGTTGGACCCGGATGTCGAGCGGAGGACATTTCGCCCCCTCCGAGGAGCCTGAGCTCGTCGCTCGGGACATCGCGGAGTTCTTTGCGACGCTGGATCTATGAGGGCTGCCGTCGCACATCCATCGGATACGGCAGGTACTCCCGAGACCCGATTGTCGAGTCTCGGGAGTACCGACGTTGCATGCGTTCGTCAGTGGTCGATGCTTTGCCGAGGGATCAGTCCCTGGTTGACGAGGCGCTTGATGAGGAACGAGTCGCCGTCGAGCGTCTCGGCGGGAACCTGTCCGCTCGCCACCGCCGCCATCAGCGCGCGGTCCTGCGCCGTGTAGAGCGAACCGACGCTCCTCGGCTCGAGCGTCTCGGCGGGCACGACGCCGGCGTTCACGAGCTGCTCCGTGGTGCTCGGCTCGAGGGTCTCCGCCGGCACGACCCCCGCGTTGACGAGCTGCTCCATCGTGGTGCTGCTCGCGGTCGCGGTCGACTCGGCACCGGTCACCTGACCCCCGGAGCCGCCGAGGCTCGCGTACGCGGCGAAGGCGGCGGCCACGACCACGACCACGACGCCCACCCAGAGCCAGGCCCGCGGGGCGTGGGCCCTGGGAAGGTGCAGCGTTCCCTGACTGGCGCTCATCGCGTCCTCCTTCCATCGGGTCCGCCGAACCTACGTCCGAGCGCGACGCCCGTCGGTGCGCGCCGTCACCGGGGGTCCGTGATCCCTCGCACCGCCGGCTGGTGAAGGTGACCGGGTTGGGACGAAGGACCCCGCACAGGAGATGCGCGGCCCCGACGGGTTGCGGTACAGTCGGCTCGCCGAGCCAGATGACTCGCCGCGAGGTTGAGGGAAAGCTTGGTGCCGAGCCCCGGGGGGCGAGGAGGCTTCCCGGGGCTCCTTTCATCCGACGACCTCCCGTCCGACTCAGTGTCGCGAACGCGAGCCCGGGTTCGTGTGTCGCAACTGCAAGTAGACTGCCAGGCCGGTCCGGCGAGTTGGGCCGAGCGGCGGGGTGGCCGAGTGGTTAGGCAAGGGTCTGCAAAACCCTGTACACCGGTTCAATTCCGGTCCCCGCCTCGAGACCGGGTAGCATGCCGGTCCTCGGGCGCTTAGCTCAGGGGTAGAGCGCTTCCTTGACGCGGAAGAGGCCAGAGGTTCAAATCCTCTAGCGCCCACCAAAGCTGCAGGTCAAGGGTCCTTTTCGTCGGCCGTCGGCCTCTTCCTCGGCACAGAAGAGCGCTTGTCGGAGCGCTCGGACGTGCAAACGCGCAGGCCAGGCCGTGTGCGGATCTAGCGAGTCGCGTGCTGCGTCAAGCTCTGAGGGCGGAGAAGTTGACGAGAAGTTGACACGCTGAGTTGGCGTCCGCGGTAAGCCTTCGTCCGTCCGGCTCCGTCTATGGTCGGGATGGTCATCTCGCAGACGGAGGCGCGGCTGAGCCGGGAGACGACGAACGCAAACGTGAGGTCCGATGCCGCCGGGTGGCTCGTTCTTCGAGGCGCATGCCGGCGCGATGTACCGCACGATCCTCGCGTACACGGGCGGGCGGGGCGATCGCCGAAGAGGCGGTAGGCGAGGCGTTCTCTCGGGCCGCGACTACCACTGCACGGCTGCGGGATCCCGTGGCCTGGCTGTACCGGGTAGCTTTCAACGTCGCCAACGACGAGCTCCGCCGTGAGCGCCGCGAAGGCATCGGCGTCCGCGACACGGTTCAGGAGCCGCCTGACCTGAGCGAGGTCCTCGAGGCACTGAAGCGACTCCCGCCACGCGAGCGCGCCGTCATGGCCCTCTTCTACATCCTGGACCTGCCAGTGCGAGAGGTGGGCTCCCGGCTCGGGATCTCGGGCGCCACGGTGCGGGTCCATCTCACTCGCGGCCGCCGGCACCTGGCCGCGCTGCTGGGCGACGAGGAGGAGACCGACCGATGACAGGACGGTGGGAACGGCAGCTGCATCGTCTCCGCGAGGCCCCAGTGCCTCTCGATCGCGTGCGCGAGCGGGCGCAGCAGCCACCGCGACCGAGCTCGCCGCTGCCGCCGACGCGCGAACGGGTCATCGCGGGGGTCGTTGCGATCGCCGTCTTCGTCGCGGTGGCCGCCTTCGCTTGGCGCGCGTTCACCACAACAGGTGACGACACGGCCCCGCTCGGGCCACCGCCGGCGCTACCGGCGTCGCCGTTCTCGCTTTGGCTGAGCGCCGAGCGGGTGCCGCCCGGCCCGGTCGATCTCGTAGCGCTCCTCGTCAACCACGAGGGCGCCGACGCGATCTTCGGCGTCTTCGCAACGGTCGACCGTTGGAACGGGGACGAGTGGGAACCGTACGGCGAGCTCGTGATGTGCATGGATCACTGGCACTGCACGGCACGCATCCAGCCGCCCGGGGAGATCGACGGCGTTCCTGCCCTCGGCCTGAGCGCCGAGCCCGAGAGGCCGGGCCCCGTGGAGCGATTCACCACCGGCGGTCTCGACGTCGGGTGGTACCGAATCTCGCAGGAGGCGAACGAGGGGATCGTCGCGGCCGCGGTGGTTGAGATCGCCGAGGGCGTCCCCGCCCCGGTGCCCCTCGTCTCCATCGATGCACCCGCCATCTCGGTGGCTCCTGCCCTGGTATCGCCCGCTGGCGGCGAGATCTACCTCTATCCGTTGATTCCGACCCCAACGGGGGCACAGTCGCGCGAGGATGTGTTGCAGGCGATTCGTGGGCTGTCCGAGGTCGCGCGGATCGAGCGGTGGGACGGTTCGACGTGGGAGCCCGCGGGGGAGATCCAGCTCATCGCGGCAGCCGACGACCTCGCGCGTACCGCCGAACTCCCGCCGCTTCCTGAGGGCGAGTACAGGCTCGTCCGCGGCGGCCCGGATGAACGGCACACCGGCAACTTCTGGGTCGCCAACACGACGTAGGAGGTTCTCGCGAACGCCAAGTGAAACGGTCGCGCCCGAGCTTGCCGGCTCCACGATTTCCGCTAACAACCGGATATCGAGCGCGGTATGCCGTTACCAGCGCTCCCGCATCCCCGTGGGTCGAGGGTTCACCCGGTCCGACCAGAGATCGAACCGGAGATCGACTGACGAGGGGAGCGCCTCGAGCCGTTGATCGGCCAGGATGGCCTCGACGCACCGAGCCGATCCGCCGACGTACGTCGAGTAGCCGTCGATCTCGGTCGCGACGCACCACGCTCGATCGTTAGACCACCACAGGTTCGGCGCCTGGCCCAATCCGTTGAACTCGAGCCCGGATGCCGCGTCGATCGAGCCGCGGAAGATGAAGTAGCTGCGCATGGCCCCACCCTCCGGTGAAGGGTGGATCGCGAGCTTGGGGACGGCATCCAGCTGCGCGGCGGCGCGGCGCGCGCGTTCGAGCTCCGCGCGCTCTCGCGCTCGCACGATGGCCGGGTCTTCGTCCGGCGACCAGGACAACGAGACGCCGCCACCGAAGAAGCCGTAGCCCTCCCACACGGCGAACCAGCACACCGACGGCGTCGCCGTGAACGTCCAGAGTACCTCGACGAGCGCTTTGAGTTGCTCACTGGGGAGATCGCCCTCGAGCGGCGATTCGAGACCGGGCACGCCGCTGATGTCCAGGACGCCGACGATGTGCTCCAGCTGCATCTCTGGATGGACGACGCGTTCGTTTCGTTCCGCGAGCTCGGACCAGCTACGTGGCTCCATGGCGTCGCCCTCGCGTGCGGGGTGGAAGACCCGGGCGTAGGCGTCGAATCCGGTCGGGATGATCTCGCCGACCCGGACGCCGAGGCGTCGGTCCTGCGGCAGCAGGCGCGGCTGGATCCAGTCCGCCGTCGAGAGGTCCGTGACGAGCTCGACCCCGGCGGGCACCTCGAACGGCAACTCCATCGGCTACCGAGTGTGACCCGTCCTCGGCGCCAGGTCGAGTGGCGGTTGCGGCTACCCGCCGGAGGATACCCGGCGCTGGAAACCCGTAAGGGATCGACGTCCGGTGGATGGTGTACGCGTGGCGCCAAGGGTTCGATCACTTCCGGTGTGCGTGGCTCGGCACGAAGACTGAACGTGCCGTGCCTCCGGGACTAAGGAGGAGGTTCGCTCCCCGTGATCAGCCGGAGGAGCCATCGAAGACGGTCCTCGGTTCCCACAAATGCGGGCTCGTTCTCGACACCCCACGAGTGATCGTCGACCCCAGACAAGGATCGGAGCTCAGGGTCGTCCATCGCCACGCCCGGCTGGCCAGGGTGATCGAATCCCGGCCAGACTGATGTCACGACGGCAGCGACCTCGGGAGCGGGATGCATGGGCCAGATCTGGGCAAGCTTCGGGAGGAACTCGTCCTTCGGTGGAAGCACGAGGGCGTTTCGCACACCCACCCCATCGTCGATCAGGGTCTGATACGCGAAGCACCCGACGTTGCCGGTGATCCGCACGCCGTCCGGCTCGATGAACTCCGCCGATTGGCTCGCCGGATAGCGGTTGACCCGGTAGGCGCCGATCCAGACGACCGAGTCGAGCAGGGGACGCCGTGTCATGTAGAGCTCATGGAAGTACCTCGCCGGAATCGTCGCGTGGTCGGTCTCCGGATACACCAGGGATCCCGTGAGAGCCGTCTTGGTCACCCACGTGGCCAAGATGAGAGCCTCGTCGTCCGTGAGAGGACGGGGTCCCGTCGACGTGATCATCGGCGTCAGGATCGGTGCAACCGCTTGCTCGAGGTCCGACATCCATCCGTTGTTGCACAGTGCGCAGACCTTGCGCGCCTTGTGGTCGATCGTGTCGGTTCCCCACACGTTGTGCACATGCTCCCCGTGGTCGGATACACGCGTTGAGCTCCTGATCGGGCCGAGGGTCTGGATGTGAGGCACTGTCCAGCGTGGGAACGTGTGCTCCAAGGTCACGGGCCGGCTCCCGCAGAAGACGCACGAACGAGGTTCCGTCGATGCCACGGAGTCACCGTACCGGGGCCAAAGGGAAGTTCAACACGCGGTTGGGCTTGGGGACTGCAGGAGGTTGATTCGATCAGTCAAGGCGGATTCGCCCAACAGCGCGTTGACGGAAAGTTGACGGAAGGGCGCGACGAGAGGGTGGTCACAGGAATCGAGGGAACGGGGGAGAATGGCCCTGACCAGCAGCTTCACCGAGCCAGGGCCATGACCAGCGGCGCTGAGGAGCACCCGGTCATGCTTGACGCGGAAGAGGCCAGAGGTTCAAATCCTCTAGCGCCCACCGAAAAGCCCAGGTCAGAACCCCTCATCGGGGACTCCTTGCCAGGATGCGCCGCCTGCTCGGCGACAGCTTGGAAGGAGGAGTCGGAAACACTCGTTCGCACCGCCCTGTGACAGTCAGTTTCGATGCTCCTCCGCAACTTCCTGGGCGAGGCCTTGCGCACGAGACGCGGACGTCTGCGGCGCCGGCGCTCGCGGAGACGGACGCGCTCCTTCAGGAGGCGACGGCGCTCAGCTCGTAAGGGCGATCGGATCCGCGACCAAAGACCGAGGGAACTCCGTCACTCGATCTTGTTCTTCACGTCGACCCCGCCGAAGATCGCCGTGGCGTGGACGTTCAGCGTCGGCGCGTCCTCGGGGAGCGATCCGTCGGCCTCGGTCTTGTCCTCGCAGCCGCCGAGGATCGGCATGCCGCCGAGCTCGACCCTCCATCCCTTCGGGACCAGGACGTCCACCCCGCCGAACACGGCGAGCGCGTCGACCGAGGCTTGCTGGTCGACGTGGGCCTCGCGCAGGTCGAGCGTGGCGCCGCCGAAGATGGCGGACACGTCCGCGTGCGTGAAGTGCTCGGAGCGATCCTTGACCTTCGTGCCTCCGAACATCGCGAGCGCATTCTCGTGATGCCCAACCTCGACGCGCCGTCGCCACAGGCCCGACAGCACGACGACGCCGATGAGGACGAGCAGCACGGGGCCGAAGAGGTCCTCGTTCGTCCACCCCTGCTGGTCCGCAAGCAGCAGGAATCCGATGCACACGACGATCCCGGGCCCGAGCGAGACCCTGCGGTCGACCAGCATCCCGATCAGCCCGAGGCCGATGATGGCGACGGGCCACCACGAGTCGATCCACGCGCTCGACTCGAGCGTCCCGGTGGCGTCCAAGATCCCGAAGACGCCCAGCGTCAGCAACACCAGTCCGATCCACAGCCGGATAGGCTTCATCGCGTCCTCCCACGTCGCACGGTTTCCTTCAGCGTCGCCGCGTGACCGCGATCCCGGCAGGGCCGTTCCGACCGCCGGCCGCGGGCCGCAAGGCGGGGGACGACCCGAACGCAACGCCCGCCTCGTCGGTTCATGAGTCGTGCCCGTGCTCCAGACTCTCGACGTGACCGCCGAGACGCCCGAGTTCGGCGATTTCTTCGCCGAGCAGTTCCGCCGCCTGGCCAAGGCCTGCCTCCTGCTCACGGGGAGCGCCGCCGAGGCCGAGGACCTCGCCCAGGAGGCGATGGCCCGCGTGCTCGAGCGCTGGGATCGCGTCTCGGGCCTCGAGGATCCCGAGGGCTACCTCTACCGGACGGCCCTGAACCTGCACCGCAGCGCCGTGCAGCGCCTGGCGATGGCGGCGCGGCGGCAGGTGCATCGCGACCACGCGGAGGAGCCGGACGCGGCCGAACGTCGCCTCGATCTGCTGCGTGCGATCCGCTCCCTGCCGCGGACGCAGCGGGAGGTGCTGGTCCTCGTCGAGTGGCTCGGTTACTCGGCCGAGGAGGCGGGGCGGATCCTCGGCATCGAGGCGGTCTCGGTGCGGGGCCGGCTCCACCGAGCGCGAGCGACCCTGCGGCAACGTTTCGGAGGGACCGATGACTGACCTGCGAGACCTGCTCCAGGAGGCGGTCGGCTCCTTCGAGCCGCGCGGCGACGAGCGGTCGGTCGAGGGCCGCGTCCGGCGCCGCCACCGCCGACAGCAGCGGAGTGCCGCGATCGTCGCGCTCGGCCTGCTCGCGGCCGGCGGGCTGCTCGCCTGGACCGCGCTCCGGCCTGCGGGATCCACGCTCGGGTCCACCGGATCGGCATCGGGCTCGCCGGGCGCGCGGGAGATCCTCGTTCCCGACGTCGTCGGGCTGCCGCCCGCCGAGGCGCGGGCGAGCCTGGACGCACTCGGCCTGACCGTGTTCGTCGCGACGGGGACGTCGGACCAGGTGGACCCCGGGCTCGTGGCCGCGCAGGAGCCGCCGGCCGGAGTGGCCGTCGCGCAGGGAACGAGCGTCACGATCGTGGTGAACGGGGGTGCGCCCGTGGCCGCGCCCGTTCCCCTCGGCGATCTCCCCGACGCCGGCGTGGCGATCTCGTCGGCCGAGGGAGTGCAACTCGTCGCCCTCGACGGGACCACCGTGGCGACGTTGCCCGGCTACGCGCTGGCGGGCAACCCCGGCGCGCCGGGTGTGTGGCTGCAACGGGGGGACGAGTACTTCCTGTTGAACGTCGACGACGGCGCCCTGGTCCCGGTCGCCGCCGACGAGGCGCGCGCGGTGTTCGACAACGAGGGACCTGGGTTGCCGCCATCGAACATCTCCGCCTCCGGTCAGGTGCGGTATACGGTCGAATCACCCTCGGGCATCACGCTGCTTGAGTTCCAGTGGTCGGGCCAGTGTGAGGCGGCAATGGCGTACTGGATCGATCGGGGCTCGGCCCGGATCTTGACGGGCGACTCCGATCCCGCGAGCGCGCCCGAGTCGATCGCCCTCGGATGGTCATCCGACGGCGACGCGATCGCGCTCGTCGGCGGGTCGTGCCGACCGAGCCCTGACCAGCCGGGGATCTACCGGTACTCGGCGCCCGGACAAGGACGGCTCGTGGCCGCGACCGACGCCGAGCCGGTCACGGTCGACGCGTGGGGGACCGGGATCTGACCTCGGCCCGTTTCCAAGAAGAGAAAGGAGCACCGATGTTCCGACCGACCGAACGCACACGAGTTCGCTGCCACGTCACGGCTGCGATCCCGACGCTGATGCTCATGGTCCTGCTCGCCGCGCCGGCCTCCGCCGGCGTGCTCGGGCGGGCCACGCCGTCGAGCCCGCCGACGCTCTCGAAGCTCGAGGCCCGGCAGTTCGACCGGTGGTGGAAGGGGCATACGCTGGGGATGTCGCTCGCGCTGGCCGATATGCCCGTGACCCAGCTCCGCGAGGCCGCCGAGCAGGCCTGGGCGTCGGGGGCGGTGCGGAAGAACATTGCGGCGGTCTTGTTCACCGACTCCGGACAGACCGTCTTCGCGAGGAACGCCGCCGGGGGCGAGGGGCAGCCGAGCCCGTACGTCACGTACTTCACGAACAACCCGAGCCAGCTCGCGGAGCTCGGCGCCTATCTCGCCGACCATCCCGAGTACGTCGGGGGTCCGGGCGGGATGCAGGACGAGCTCTTCGGGATGTTCACCGGGCTCCGCGAGTCCTATCTTGCGTCGCTCGGCCTCGTCGAGGTGAACGGCCTGATCGTCGACCCGCGCGAGCCGCGGCTCTCGCCGTATCTCGTCGCGCTCCTCTTCGGCCCGCCGAGGCCGCTGGCGCAGCCGGCGGTGGCGCTCAACGTGGGGAGCTCATAGCCCTTCGGCCGTCAGCGGGAGCCGGCGAATCGCGCGGGCGTCGTTCCCACGTGCCGCTTGAAGTGTCGCGTGAGGTGGGCCTGGTCGTGGAAGCCGACGCGGGCGGCGACCCCGGCGACGGGCTCGCCCTCGAGAAGGCCTCGCCGGGCCGCCTCGATGCGACGCGCGACGACGTACCGATGCGGCGCCATGCCGAAGGCTCGCGTGAAGGCCCGAATAAGGTGCGCCGGCGAACGGTGGAGGATGCCGCTCGCTTCGGCGAGCGTGAACGGCTCGAACCGATGCTCGTCGAGGAGTTCGCGAAGGTCGGTCGCGATCGTCACGCCCGGCCTCGGGAGCGTCGCCAAGGTGCATCCGCAGGCGGCTCATCACCGCGGTGAACCTCTCCTCGGCCTCCAGGGCGTCGTCGGGATCGCGGAGCGCGCGATGGAGTGACCCGAGCTCCCGGACGACTTCGGGATCCCGCACGTCGGGATCGTCCACGGCCGGACCGATCAGACGCTCCTCGAGTACCTCGGTGTCGACGTAGAGCACGCGTTTGCGAAAGCCGTCGGGGGTGGCGGGCCGACCGTCGTGCACGACGTGAGGCGGCAGGAGCGTCACGCGAGCGCCGCCGGCGCCACGGTGTCGGGAGTCGAGGTCGTAGCGGATCGCACCCTCGTCGACCACGAACACCGTCCAGGTGTCGTGGGTGTGGCGGGGATACACATGCTCCACGAACCGCGCGTGGAACACCTCACGGATGCCGGGCACCGCCGGCCTCCATGCGCGCACCCATTCGCGGGGCATGGCCACGACGCGTGGATCGTACAAGACCCCTCACGACTCCCGCGGTTGGATTGCGTGAATGCGAGCGAGCCAGACACGCGGGTGAACGAGGTCGCCGCGCTCGTGGGGTTCGCCTTCGTCGGCTCGGTCTCGCCGGGGCCGAACAACGCCGTGCTGTGGGCCTCGGGGATGCGCTTCGGGTTCGCCCGAACGCTCCCACATGTCCTCGGTACGGCGATGGGGATCGGTGCGCTCGTGCTCGGGGTCGCCGCCGGTCTGGGAGTTCTGCTCGAGGCCGTTCCGATGGCGGCGGTGACGCTGAAGCTCCTCGGCTCCGCCTATCTGCTGCTGGTGGCCTCTCGGGTGCTGCGATCCGGCGGCTTCGGGCCGAGCGACGTGGCGCGGCCGTTCGGGCTCCGGCAGGCCATGGTCTTTCAGTGCGTGAACCCGAAGGCCTGGATCTTCGCGATCGCCGCGGTGGGCACGTTCCTCTCGTCCGAGCTCCATCGTCTGTTCGGAGTCCTGCTCGTGACCGCCGTCCTGATGATCGTGGTCGTCGCGTCCTCGTCGATGTGGGCTGCCGGCGGTGCCGTGCTTGGCCGGATCGCCGACGACGAGCGGTCGCGTCGCGTCGTGAGCGTGATGCTCGCAGCGCTCCTGGTTGCCTCGGTCGCGCTCATCTGGGTGTGACTTCGGCGGGCCGACGCCCGGCCGCGCGGTCGAGAAGGAGGGCCTGGAGGGCCAAGAGCTCGGCTCGCTGCCGATCGAACGATTCCTCGAGTCGCTCGCCATGCAGCTCGAGGTGTCGGCGGACGAGCTCGGGGTCGTCCGAGGTCGCGACGAGCCGGATCTCCTCCTGTGGCATCTCCTGCGAGCGCAGCGTTTCGACGACGGGGGCGATCGGGTCGGTGAGTGGAGTGGCGGCGTACATATCGTCGTCCCGGTGGCCGGGGTTGGGTGGTCCCGCCCCGCTCGGCGGAGCGGGACCACCTTCCTCCCGCTAGCCCTGGTTGAGAGAGTCCTCGGGATCGAGCGGCGACCCGGTCTCCAGGAGCGACTTGAGGTCGCTGAGGATCCAGCTCCATCCGCCGCCAGCCCCGGTCTCCTCGATGGCGCCGCTCACCAGGAGCGCGAGCTTCGGTGCCCCCTCGAGCTCATGCGTCACCGTGAGCTTCGAGACGCCGCCCTTGCCCTCGGCGATCTCGTACGTCAGGCGGGTGAATCCCTCGGCCGCCGCCTCCGGGTCCATAAGCATCCGGAACGTCTGCACGAGCCGGTGCGGTGGTTCCGCCGCGATCACCTCGCCGTCCACCACGACGTCGGGGAGCGGGAACCCCATGGCCTCGGCTCCCTTCTTCATCCCCTCGCTCGGATACGACCGGTATGCGCCTCCCGGTCGCAGGTCGTAGTCGGCCCGGTTGGTGTAGCCGTAGCGCTCGGTCCACTCGGGTTTGGTGATCGCGTCCCAGATGGCCTGCGGCGTCGCCTTGATGTAGACGCGGTAAACCTGGGTGGTGACGCTCGTCTCCGTGGTCGTCGTCATGCCATGTCCTCCTGTTCCAGCTCGGTCTTGAGCTCGGCGAGCGCCGACACCTGACGCTCCCGGTACTTGTCGATCCACCGGTCGTGGATCAGCCGGATCGGGACGGGGTTCAGGAAGTGGAGCTTCTCCCTGCCCGACCGGCGCGTGACCACGAGGCCCGCGTCCTCGAGAACCCGCAGGTGCTTCATGACGCCGAACCGCGTCATCTCCAGCCCGAACTCGAGGTCGGTGAGCGTGCGGCCGTCACGCTCGAAGAGCCGGTCGAGCAGGAGACGACGGGTCGGGTCCGCGAGTGCCCGGAACACGAGGTCGTCGTCGGTCATGGCGTCGAGAATAGGTGACCGTATGGTCACCTGTCAACCGGGTCGACGTGCCCTCGTTGGGGCGCCGCGCCGGGGACGTCCGGGACCGGCGGAAGCGTCACACGCCCCACCAGAGCGCCGGCGACCGCAGCGAGCACGACGTCGACGAGGAGGAAGGCCGGGATGGTTTCGTAGCCCGAGCCCATCATCCCGGACAACACCGCCATGGCGACCGTCCAGGCGGCGACGAGTCCCGTGGCCACTGTCGCGACGACCGCGACGGCGACCGCGCGCCCGCGCGCCCGCGCAGGCGTGGACGTCCGCCCGAGCACGACTCCGGCCACGAGCGCGATGCCGACCGCGGCGACGTCCAGCGCGGGGATCACCGTCGGACGCCCGTGCCAGTAGAAGTAGCCGCAGAAGGGGTCGACGCAGCCCGAGCCGAGTGCCAGTGGGTGCGCCACGGCCGGGATGAGCAGGAATGCCGCCGCAGTCCGCGGTCGTCGAGCGAAGGCGGCCGCGGCGATCCCACAGACCACCCAGAGCGCTCCCACCCCGATCGGCCACTCGGGCTCCTGGTACCGCCAGAGCCAGCCCCAACCCGGGTGGCCAACCGTCCACGGGGTGGCGATCGCGAGCAGGCCGAGGGCGACGGTGACGGCGCTCAGGAGGAAGATCGCCGTCCGGGTTCCGGCGGTGCCGAGGTGAGCCGGTGCGCGCGACAGCGGCGACGGACGATTCCCGTACTGGCCTGCGACCGTCGACCCACCGGGCACGCTCCTCACCCGAGGCAAGCATGGGTCTGTCCGCCTCGAGCGGACAGGGTCGGTGGACCCGTTCACGCGCTCCACCCGGCCGCGACCTCGGCGTCGTCGTCCGAGACCGAGCACACGAAGGCCTGCGGGTCTGCGGACGACCGACCTGTCTCCGCGAGGCCACGATGTCGCAGACTGAGCGCGCAGCTGGTGGAAGCGGGCCGATGATGAGAACGGCGGCGCTCGCGTGCGGGTTCGCGCTGGTGATCGTCGCCGCCGCGAGTTGCAGCCGGCCCGCCGAGCGGGTGGAGCGACATTCGCCTCGCGTTCAGGAGTCGCCGAGCGTTGCCCCCACCGGGACGCCTGCGGCCGATTCGACCGTGCCGTCGGAGGCGACGACTGCGTCGGCACCGCCGAGTCCGTCCGAGACAGAAGCGCTCGCGTGGCATCGCTCGCTCGGGTTCTCCGTGGCGGACGTGGCGACCGACGGCGAGGGCAACGCGTACGTCACCGGGTTTGCGCCGTTCGGACTCTCGACCGAGACCGGCCGGCGCGTCGTCATGGAGCTCGAGAAGTTCGATCCGGCCGGCGATCGGATCTGGACGGCCCGCGGGGAGAGCCCCTCGAGGCGCTTCCCGGACGCGGCTGGTCGAGCGGTCGCGGTGACGCCGGACGGGAGCGTCGTGTACGTGGTGGGGGCCATCATGCTCCCGCCCTGGGAGGCGCAGCAGCCGAGGTTGTGGGCGTATGCCGCAGATGGGGAGCTGCTCTGGTCCATCAGGACTCGGATGTCGCTCGGCGTCGCGGCGAGCGCCGAGGGCGCGTTCGTCGGCGGGGCCGGGTGGCTCGGCGCGTACGGGCCGGGCGGCGACCGGCTGTGGACCGAACCCTTCGAGGAGCCGGCGGGCGCGCACTGCGACGTGGTCCAGGCGCTTGCGATCGGGGACGGCGGAGACGTCGTCGCGGTCGGCTTCCTGGACACGACCCCCACCTGCGGCTCGATCGAGGGCGGGGCCTACGAGGACGCGGACGTGGTCATCCAGCGGCGATCCTCCACCGGAGCTCTCGTCTGGTCTCGGATCCTCGTGGATTCCGGCGTCACGGACAACGACAGGGCGGTCGCGGCAGACGTGGATGGACCGCGCATCCTCGTGGTGGGTGAGCGCGACGGCACCCCTTGGCTCGCCCGCCTGTCTCCCGGCGGCGAGATCGTGTGGGAGCGATCCTGGGTAGGGACGACGATGCGGGTCGACGTGAGCGCGTCGGCCTGGGGCGCCATCTACGTGGCGGACCACCGTGCGCTCCGCCGGTACACGTCGGACGGCGATCTCGTGTGGGAACGGCGTCTCCGGCTCGCGACGAACGAGGAGGGGTCCGGAGTGGCGACCGCCGCCGGCGGGATCGTGTACGTAACCGCAGACGTCTTCGCGGAGTCGGGAGACCTGTGGCGAGTGCTTCCGTGATCGGGACGGTTACCGCGGATCAGGTCACGGTCACGGATGCCGAAGGGGACCATCCCGACGCGCCCGCGGATTGCCGGCGGAGCCGGGCGCGAAATCGGTACCGCCCCGCGCGGGTTGGCTCGAACGATGCCGTCGCGACGGTCGCGTCCGAGAGCCAAGGGGCCCACGAGCCGTCGTTGCGGCGGCGCTGCACGTCGTAGACGAAGCCGGCCGGCGCCGGCGCGGTCGACCAGCGAACGGCGAACGTGTCTCCCGGCGCTCCCGATTGCGGCGAGACGCGGACCGGCACCTGGATCCGACCGTTCATCTCGGCCGAGTGGATTGTGCACGTGTACGGATAGGTGCCGGCGGCCGTGAACGTGTAGGCGAAGCTCGGCCCGCCGGGGGAGATCAGGCCCGAATCGAACAGGGCCATCCCCGACGTGTCGGTGGCGCTGTGGCTGCGATCGGCCTGCGAGAAGTCCCACACCACCGTCTCCCCCCGCGACGCCTCGGCGAGCGAGGGGAGAAAGTAGTCGTCGAGGGCGAGCACCCGTGTCTCGGCCCCGCGCTCGATCGCCGTCCCGTCGACGGAAGCCGACAGGGCGGTCGAGACGACGACGACGGCGAGGAGGCTTCGGACGCGCACGATGGCCGTATCGGCATCCGCGGCCCGCGGGTTCACCCGGGAGGCGACCAGGCGCGTGGAAGGCGACGGTATCCGCGAGGGCCTCGGTCAGGCGCCGACGTAGGCCGCGAGGTGCTCGCCGGTGAGGGTGGAGCGGGCGGCGACGAGGTCGGCGGGTGTGCCCTCGAAGACGATCTGGCCGCCCTCGTGGCCGGCGCCGGGGCCGAGGTCGATGATCCAGTCGGCGTTCGCCATGACCGCCTGGTGGTGCGCGATGACGACGACCGACTTGCCGGAGTCGACGAGCCGGTCGAGCAGGCCGAGCAGCTGCTCGACGTCGGCGAGGTGGAGGCCGGTGGTCGGCTCGTCGAGGACGTAGACGTCGCCCTTCTCTGCCATATAGGTGGCCAGCTTGAGCCGCTGCCGCTCGCCGCCGGACAGCGTCGTGAGCGGCTGGCCGAGGCTGAGGTAGCCGAGCCCGACGTCGGCGAGCCGGTCGAGGATCGTGTGCGCGCCCCGCGTGCGCGCCTCGCCCGCGCCGAAGAACTCCTCGGCCTCGGTCACCGACATCGCGAGCACCTCGCTGATGTCCTTGCCGCCGAAGGTGTACTCGAGCACCTCGGCCTGGAAGCGCTTCCCGCTGCACTCCTCGCAGATGGTGGCCACCCCGGCCATCATCGCCAGGTCCGTGTAGGTCACGCCGGCGCCGTTGCAGTTGGGGCAGGCGCCCTCGGAGTTGGCGCTGAACAGCGCCGGCTTCACGCCGTTGGCCTTCGCGAACGCCTTGCGGATCGGGTCGAGCAGTCCGGTGTACGTCGCCGGGTTGCTGCGCCGCGAGCCCTTGATCGCTGCCTGGTCGACCGACACCACCCCGTCCCGGCCCGAGACCGAGCCGTGGATCAGCGAGCTCTTGCCCGACCCGGCCACGCCGGTCACGACGACCAGCACGCCGAGCGGGACGTCGACGGCGACGTCCCGCAGGTTGTGGGTGGTGGCGCCGCGCACCTCCAGCACACCCGACGGCGTCCGAACCGCCGGCTTCAGGGATGCTCGGTCGTCCAGGTGCCGCCCGGTGACCGTGCCACTCGCGCGTAGCCCGTCGACGGTGCCCTCGAACACGACCTCGCCACCGGCGGCGCCGGCGCCAGGGCCGAGATCGACGACGTGGTCGGCGATCGCGATCGCCTCGGGCTTGTGCTCGACGACCAACACGGTGTTGCCCTTGTCGCGCAGCTGGAGCAGCAGGTCGTTCATCCGCTGGATGTCGTGGGGGTGCAGCCCGATCGTCGGCTCGTCGAAGACGTAGGTGATGTCGGTGAGCGACGACCCGAGGTGGCGGATCATCTTGGTGCGCTGCGCCTCGCCGCCCGAGAGCGTGCCCGACGGCCGATCGAGCGAGAGGTAGCCGAGCCCGATCTCCGCGAACGAGTCGAGGGTGTGCTGCAGCGTCGCCAGCAGCGGCGCGACGGACGGTTCGTCCAGACCCCGCACCCACTCGGCGAGATCGCTGATCTGCATCGCGCAGGCGTCGGCGATGTTGATCCCGTGGATCTTCGACGATCGAGCCGCCTCGCTGAGCCGGGTGCCACCGCAGTCGGGGCAGGCGGTGAACGTCACCGCCCGCTCCACGAAGGCGCGGACGTGCGGCTGCAGCGCGTCGACGTCCTTGGACAGGAACGACTTCTGGATCCTCGGGATCAGACCCTCGTACGTCAGGTTGATGCCGTCCACCTTGATCTTGGTCGGCTCCTTGTGGAGCAGGTCGTGCAGCTCCTTCTTCGTGTACTTGCGGATCGGCTTGTCCGGATCGAAGAAGCCGCAGCCGCGGAAGATGCGGCCGTACCAGCCGTCCATGCTGTAGCCGGGGATCGTGAGCGCACCCTCGTTGAGCGACAAGCCGTCGTCGTACAGCGCGGACAGATCGAAGTCGGTGACCGAGCCCATGCCCTCACAACGCGGACACATGCCTCCGGTGATGGAGAAGCTTCGTCTCACTGCCTTGCTGGACCCACGCTCGACCGTGATCGCCCCGGCACCGTGGGCCGAGGCGACGTTGAAGGAGAACGCCTGGGGCGATCCGATGTGCGGCTGCCCGAGCCGGCTGAAGAGGATCCGCAAGATCGCGTTGGCGTCGGTGGCGGTGCCGACGGTGGAGCGAGGGTTCGACCCCATCCGCTCCTGGTCGACGATGATCGCCGTCGTCAGCCCGTCGAGCACGTCGACGTCGGGCCGCGCCTGCGACGGCATGAAGCCCTGCACGAAGGCGCTGTAGGTCTCGTTGATCATCCGCTGCGACTCCGCGGCGATCGTGCCGAACACCAGCGAGCTCTTGCCCGAGCCCGAGACGCCGGTGAACACAGTCAGCCGGCGCTTTGGGAGCTCGACGCTGACGTCCTTGAGATTGTTCACGCGGGCGCCGTGAACGCGGATCAGGTCGTGGCTATCGGCACCGTGCAGCGCTGGCGACCGCGGGTCTGTCCTCAGGGCCATGGTCGTCGTCTCCCGACCGCGGTCCCGTCTTGGGCGGGGCCGCGTGGCGAGATCGGTCCTCAGCTCACCGCCTTCTTCACGAGCGCGGCGATCTTCTTTTCGTCGGCGGCGTTCAACTCCTTCACTGCGAAGGAGGTCGGCCACATGGCGCCCTCGTCGAGGTTCGCCGCTTCCTCGAAGCCGAACGTGGCGTACCTGGAGTTGAACTTCTCCGCGCTCTTGAAGAAACAGACGACCTTGCCGTCCTTGGCATACGCGGGCATCCCGTACCAGGTCTTCGGCCAGAGGGCCGGGGCGGTTGCTTCGATGATCGCATGGAGCCGCTTGGCCATCGCGCGATCCGGCTCCTTCATCGCGGCGATGGCCGCGAGGACGTCGCGCTCCCCTGCCGCCTTGTCCCGGTCCGCGCGCGCCTCCGCCTTCAGCTCCCGGGCACGCTCCTTCATCGCGGCCCGTTCGTCGTCCGTGAATCCCTTGGACGTCGTGCCGCTCGAGGTCGTGCGCTTGGCGGACCTCTGCGCGTCCTTCGTTGCCGGCTTCCTCTCAGCCATCGCGAAGCACCTCCTTCTGTGCCGAGTGAGTCGCGGCCGCTTGCCGTCCGGCGCGAGCGCCGGACGGCTCAGCGCAGCTCCTGGATGCGGATCAGGTTGCCCGCGGGATCGCGGAAGGCACAGTCGCGGATCCCGTACGGTTGGTCGGTCGGCTCCTGGACGACATCGGCGTCGCCGGCCTGCAGGCGCTCGAAGGTCGCGTCGAGGTCGGTGGTGGCCAGGTTGATGCTGGCGTAGGTGCCTTTGGCCATCATCTTGGCGATGGTGCGCCGCTCGTCGTCGGTGAGGCCGGGAGTGGCGGCCGGCGGATACAGGACGATCGACGTGTCCGGCTGGTCGGGGGGGCCGACCGTGATCCAGTGCATCCCGCCGTACTCGACGTCGTTTCGAACCTCGAAGCCGAGGGTGTCGCGATAGAAGGCCAGGGATGCGCCGGGGTCGTCGTGCGGGAGCATGGCCTGGTGGATGGTGATGTCCATGGCGGTCATGCTACGTGCGTCTCGGCGGCCGGCGCTTCTCGATTCCTGATCGGTCTGGTCACCTGCTTCGCCACGCACGGCGGCATCCCCGCCGTCGCGAACGCCGCGTCGCGCCGGTAGGCGCTCGGAGGCACGCCGACGAGCTCGGTGAAGCGAGTGCTGAAGGTGCCGAGCGACGAGCAGCCGACCGCGAAGCAAACCTCGGTGACGCCGAGGTCGCCACGACGCAGCAGCGCCATCGCGCGCTCGATGCGCCGCGTCATTAGATAGCTGTACGGCGACTCGCCGTAGGCGAGGCGGAACTGGCGGCTGAGGTGCCCGGCCGACATGTGCGCGCCGCGGGCGAGCGCCTCGACGTCCAGTGGCTGCGCGTACTCTCGGTCGATCCGGTCGCGGACGCGGCGCAGCACCGCGAGGTCGCGCAGGTGCTGCGCGGCGGTGGGTCTGCTGGTCACCTACGAGATCCTGCCACGTCGCGCCGGAGGTGCCCAGCGACGCCGGCGGGCCTACCCCATTCAGTGCGGTGACGTGATCGTCTCGACGCGGAGTCCGGGGCGCCGTCACCCTCTCCGAGGCGACAGGTACCCGCGGTCCGTCCCCCGCCCGGTTCGCAACCGGGAGGGGGAGAGCCCCGGAATGATGCGGTCAGACGGTGTCCGGGTCCGCCTCTCGCCGGGCAGAATCGGCTCGCCGATTGCCGGCCTCGTCGTGCTCCACCCCGGCTCTCTCGCTCCAGGCCGGCCACAGGCGCCGCGCCGTGGCCTCGGACACGCGGCCGCCGAGGTGCATCGCGCGCCAGACGCCCCGGTAGCCCGGGAGCAGCCCGCTCACGACGAGGAGATGCGCCGCGACGACGGGCGTTACCACGAAGGTTGCCCATCGGTGGACCTGGTGCAGACGGACGAACACCGGACCTCCGTGCAGCAGCGTCAGCCCGATCCCGCTCGCCGTGAGGGTGACGAGGCCGAGGACCAGGACGACGTTGGCCACCCGCTGCCCCGGATCGAAGTGGCCCTCGTGCCGCGCGAACCGGCCCGAGAACGCGGCCGTCGGCAGCCGCTTCCACCATCGCGCGTCGCCGTGGTCGACCCGGAGCGTCTCGCGAACGAACGCGACGATCCCGCGCCGGCCGAGCAGGAGCGCCGCCATGCCCACCGCCGCGAGCGCGACGCCGAGGCGACGATGGAGCAGGGCGTCGGGCTCGCCCACCATGCGAGCGAGCGGACTCGGACGGCCCTCGCGGCCGAGCAGCAGCCACCACCCGGTGCCGATGAGCGGCAGCGTGAGCAGGAAGACGCGGTGTACAGGAGCCGGCCTCGCCGGCTCGATCGCCGGACCCGCTCAGTAGCCACGGCCGCCTCCCGACCCGATGGAACCGGTCGGCGCTCGTGGGCGAGAAGTTCTTTGGGTTCGAGCAATCCGAATCGGGGGCGGGGTCGGTAGTACCAGTCATGCGAACCGGTGGATCCCGGCGTGGTGTGGGACCTGTCTGACGAGTCGCTGCTCGTCGGGGTCGGGTCCGGCGATGCGGACGCGACGGCGGCGTTCGTCCGGCGATTTCAGCGTCGCGTGTACGGGCTGACCTACATGATCCTTCGCGATCGCGGCGCCGCCGAGGACGCGGCGCAGGAGACGTTCGTGCGCGCGTGGCGTCACGCCGGTGCGTATGACTCGCGCCGGGGCAGCGTGGCCGCGTGGCTCCTGAAGATCGCCCGCAACGTCTCGCTCAACATGCTGCCGGCCCGGCGGCCCGATCCCGTTGACCCGCAGGTGCTGCTCGAGATGGCGACGCCCGAGCGCGACACTGTGAACGATCATGGGGCCTGGGTGGCGGACGTGCAGCCGTTGCGCGAGGCCCTCCGCCGACTTCCCCCGGAGCAGCGACGCGCGGTCGTCCTCGCCGCCTTCTACGGCCTCACGGCGAGCGAGGTGAGCGATCTGGACGGCGTACCGCTCGGGACGGTGAAGACGCGGATCCGAGCCGCGCTCTCGAAGCTGCGATCGGAGCTGGTGTCCGATGATCGATGAGATGGGTTGCAAGCAGGTCGAAGAGCTGGCGCCGGAGCTGGCGCTCGACGTCGTCGGCGGCCAGGAGCGCGACGCCGCCCTCCGCCACGTGGCCGGGTGCGCGAGCTGCCGGCGGCTCGTGTCAGATCTCACGTCGGTGGGCGAGGACCTCCTGCTCCTCGCCCCGCCCCGGGACCCACCCGCGGGGTTCGAGGAGCGGGTGCTCGCGCGGGTCGTGGCGCCCCCGGCTCGCGAGCGAACGCCCCGGCGATGGCTGCGGGCCGCCGCGGCCATGGCGGCGGTCTTCCTCGCGGCGGCGATCGCGGCGGGATCGATGTACGTCGCGACGGCCGACGACCGGCGGCTGGCCGGGACGTACCGGGGACTGCTCGGGGAGGCGGGGGGCTCGTACTTCGCCGTCGCGACGCTCGACGATGACGCAGGCCGCGTGGGGACGGTGTTCGGGTATCAGGGGAATCCATCGTGGATCTTCGTCAGCGTCCCGTCGGACGCCGCGCAGCGGTTCACCGTCCGTCTCGTGACCCGCGACGGCGACGTGATCGAGCTCGGCGACGCGACCCTCGGCGGAGCCGACTCGGGCTGGGGTCGGGCGATCCCGGTCCTGCTCTCGGACGTGAGCGCCGTGCGGCTCTCGGGTCCCGACGGCGACCTGGTTGCGAGCTTCGGCGACGCGAACCCCTGGGACTAGGTTGCCGCTCGGCCGTCGCGGCTCAGGCTCCGAGGCGCTCCTCCGCCATACGGGTGCCCTCGATCCGCGCCCGGATCTTCTCGAACGCGACGTCGCGCGACGTCGACGTGTCGTCGGCGAAGGGGGCGAAGCCGCAGTCGTCGGTGGTGCCGAGCCGGGCCACGGGCAGGTGCTCCGCGGCCTCGAGGATCCGATCGCGAACCTCCTCCGCCGATTCCACTCGAGGGTCGATCGGATCGATCACGCCGACGAAGACTCGCTGGTTCGGGCGCAGGTTCTCGGCGATGATGTCGAGGACCCTGCCGCGGTCGCCCTCGCCGGCGAGCTCCACGTACACGTTGCCGACGCGCAGCTCGAAGAGCTCAGGCAGGAGTCCCGCGTAGTCGACGTCGGCGCTGTGGGTGGAGTCCCGATCGCCTCCCGGGCACGTGTGCACGCCGATCCGAGCCCGGTCGTCGTCCGAGAAGCGATTGAGCACCCGGTTGTTGAGCGCCACGAAGTCGCGAAGGAGCCCACCCGACGGATCCAGCTTGAGCGAGAGCCGCCCCTCCGTGAAGTCGACCTGCACGCAGTGCGCACCCTTCCCCAGGCAACCCCGGATGTCGGCCTCGCACTCCTCGACGAGATCGTCGAGGAAGGCCTCTCGCGAGTACCCCTCGATCCCGTCCTGCGGGTAGATCAGGCCGAGCGCCGACGCGGCGATCACAGCCTGCTTCACCGGCACGCGCGCGTACCGCATGGCGCGCTCGAGGTACGCGTCGGCGTGCCGGCCGAACCGAAAGGGTCCCGCGGAAAGCCGCGGAAGCTGCCGCGTGTGGCCGTCCGCGAACGGGATCACCACGCCGTCGGCCGAGAGGTTCTCGAGCCCTTCCAAGGGATAGGTGACGAAGCTCGACTTCGACTGCTCGCCGTCGGAGATCACGGGGGACCCCGTCGCCTGGAAGCGTTCGATCGTGTCGCGCACCGCCTCGTCCTGAAGGGCGCCGAGCTCCTCGAGCGAGATCTCGCCCGCGGCGTGCGCCCCCATGCCGTCGATCAGCTCCTGCGGCCTCGGGATGCTTCCGATGGGTTCGGTTGGGATCATTCTGGCCTCCTGGCGTCGGTGGTCGGACGTGAAATCGCGAGGGATTGTAGCGGGCCGTCTTCCGGAGACCCCGGATGATGCGACGGCGTGTACGATGCTGCTTCGCCAGCTCGGAGGGCCAGCAAGCTGAAGCGGAGCGCCGTCGACGAGTCGTCCCGCCCGCCGGCGGACCGGGTGGCAGTCGCCGAGCCCCCCGCCGGACCGGCCGGAGAGGTTGCCGCGCACAGCCTCCGGCTCGGCAAGAAGCGCTATCCGGTCGTGCTCCCCAGCATCCACGACCCGCGGTTGCACCTGGCGGCGGTCATCCTCTCGATCCACGTCCTCGGCCAGGTGGGGCTCGGGTTCCGCGTCTCGGTCGTGCAGATCCTCGTCGCGCTCCTCGCCGCCGCCGTGGTCGAGGTCGTCTGGACGTTCGCCCAATCGCGAGCGTTGGTGTGGCCCGCGAGCGCGCTCCTGACAGGAAGCGCCGTCGCGCTCATCCTGCGCGTGCTCGGAACGGAGAACGGCGACTACTGGAGCACGCGCGGCTGGTACATCTTCGCGATCGTCGCGGCGCTCGCCGTCGCGACGAAGTACGTGATCCGGTTTCGCGGCGCCCACGTCTTCAACCCGGCGAACGTGGCCCTCGTGGCGGCGTTCGTGCTCCTCGGGAGCACGCGGGTCGAGCCGCTCGACTTCTGGTGGGGGCCGCTCGACGTTTGGATGGTCGCGGCGTACGCGATCATCCTCACGGGCGGGATCCTGATCACGCGGCGCCTGCATCTCCTGGCGATGTCGGCGGCCTTCTGGATCACGCTGACCGCGGCGATCGGCATCCTCGCGGCCTCGGGCCACTGCATGATCGCCCGCTGGTCCTTCACGCCGGTCTGCGGCGCGCGGTTCTGGTGGATCATCGTGACCTCGCCCGAGATCCTGATCTTCCTGTTCTTCATGATCACCGACCCGAAGACCGTGCCGAGCGGACGCGTAGCGCGGATCGCCTTCGGGGCCGCCATCGCCGTCGTGAGCACGCTCCTGATCGCGCCGCAGACGACCGAGTTCGGGGCGAAGGTGGGACTCCTGGCCGGGCTGGTCGTCCTCTGCGTGGCGCGCCTGCCCTTCCGCCGTCTCCTGCCCGCGCCGGACTCCGAGCTCGACCGGTTCGGGACGTTCGTCGGACGGCTCGCCGAGGAGGACGGACGCGTTGTCGCGCCCCGGTGGGCCGTCGCGAGGGGAGCGGTCCTCGGCGCCGTGACGGTGATCCTGTCGACCGCGATCGTCGCGGCCGGCGCGCCGGCGCGGGAGACTTTCGATCGGGCCTCGGTGTCGCCGGAGCCGGTCGTCGAGATCGATCCCGCCACCCTGCCGCCCGTTACCGTCGACGCCGAGGTCGTGGCGGCGCTGCCCGATCTGGCGGGCGACGGCGCCACCGAGGTGGCCGTCGAGCTCGCGGAGGACCTCGAGATCGAGACGCGCGGCCTGCTCGGGGTGGATAAGGAGACGCTGCTGGATGCCGACGCCGGCGCCCGGTTGGCGCAGATGCAGGGCCGGATCGACGACGCCATAGCGACGGGGGAGGTCACGGTCCGGCACTACACGTTCGACTCGTTGCGGCTGTCCGGTCTCGTCCTGGCTACGGGCCAGAGCAGCCTCTCCCTCGGGCTCGATGCCCGCGGGACGGTGGAGCGGGTCACGTTCGACGCCGGTGGCAACGAGATCGACCGCTCGAGCGCGCCCTTCTCGACGACCTTCGTGTTGAGCCAGCCGACAGGCAGCCGCTGGCTGATCGTGCAGACACAGCCGCTGGACTGAGCGCGACCGCCGAGCCTTAATGGAGCTCGGCGAGGTCCCTCTGAGTCACCTCGCCGGGCTTCTTCCCGAGGATGATCATCGCCAGGACCTCGTCCGTGGTCACCTCGGCCTTGTTGACGGTGCCGACCAGCTTGCCCTGGAGCATGACGCTGATTCGGTCCGACAGATCGAACACGTCGTGGATGTCGTGGCTGATCAGGAAGATCCCGATCCCCTCGGCCTTCAGCTGTCGGATCAGGTCGCGCACCTGCGACGTCTCGGCGGGTCCGAGCGCCGCCGTCGGCTCGTCCATGATCAGGATCCGCGCGTTGAAGTGGACCGCGCGAGCGATCGCGACCGACTGACGCTGTCCACCGGACAGGGACTGCACCGACGCCACGAAGTTCTGGAACTTCGGGTTCAGCCGGCCCATCAGCTTGCGCGTCGCGTCCTCCATCGCGCTGCTGTCGAGGTTGCCGAACCGCGTCGTGATCTCGCGCCCGAGGAACACGTTGCCGGGCGCATCGATGTTGTCCGCGAGCGCCAGCGTCTGATAGATCGTCTCGACCCCGAGGTTCTTCGCGTCCCTCGGATCGGTGATCGTCACGGGCACGCCGTCGATCCGGATCTCGCCCGAATCCGCCTTGTGCGCCCCCGAGAGCGTGCGGATCAGGGTGGTCTTCCCGGCCCCGTTCCCGCCGACGAGCCCGACGACCTCGCCGGGGTACAGGTCGATGCTGACGTCGTCGACCGCGTGGACGCCGCCGAAGGCGACACGGATGTTCCGCATCTCGGCGAGCGGCGAGGCCGCCTCCGGAGCGACTGCGCTCATCTCGCCGACCTCCTGCGCACGATCGTGTCCAGCGCGACCGCGATGACCAGGACGATCCCGACGACGATGTCCTGCAGCGGCGCCTCGATCCCCATGAGGACCATCCCCGACACGAGCGACTGCATCACGAGGGCGCCGAGCACCGCGCCCGTGATCGTGCCGATCCCACCCGCGAACGAGGTCCCACCGATCACCGCGGCGGCGATCACGTTGAGCTCCATCCCGGTCCCCAGGCTGCTCACGGCCGCGTTCAGCCGCGCGATCTGCACCGCGCCGGCCAGCCCGACCAGGAGGCCCATCAGCGCGAACGTCTTGACGATCGTCCGCTTCGTCTTGATGCCCGCCAGCTCGGCCGCCTCCGGGTTGCCTCCGATCCCGTAGACGTATCGCCCGAACCGACGCCGGTTGGCGATGAACGTCATCACGACCGTCACGCCGAGCACGATCAGGACGGGGACAGCCAGGCCGAGCGAGATGTTGGTGCCGGGGGGCGCACCTCGCTGCTCGGCGAGCCCGGGCGGCAGGTAGTAGCGGTTCAGGTACCAGATCGCGAGCAGCACGGCGCCGCACGAAACGACGCCGAGCGTGATCTCCGCCCACATCGGGCGGAGCCGGAACCCGTACCGCGCGCGTTGTCGGCGCCGAACGACCTGCAGCATCACGATCCCGACGCAGACGAGGATGCCCACGATCCAACTCCAGGTGCCGCCGATCGTCCCTTCCGCGCCGCCCCCGAGCCGCCGGAAGAGCGTGTCCATCGGCGCGATCGTCTGGCCGCTCGCGATCCACCAGGCCACCCCGCGCCAGACGAGGAAGCCGCCGAGCGTCACGATGAACGAGGGCACGCCCACGTACGCAACGATCGAGCCCTGGAACGCGCCGATCGCGGCTCCGAGGATCAGTCCCACGACGACCGCGATCACCCACGTCACAGGGCGGTCGAACCCGATCAAGTCGGGGAGCCAGTCGTGTTGGAGGACGGCCATCACCATCCCGACGGCGGCCATGACTGCCCCCACGGAGAGGTCGATGTTGCGCGTGACGATGATCAGCACCATCCCGGTGGCCATGATCGCCACGACCGAGGTCTGCACCGAGAGGTTCCACAGGTTCCGAGGGGTCAGGAACGTATGGCCCGGCGTGATGACCTGGAACACGACCCAGATGATCGCCAGGGCGCCGAGCATCCCCGCGAGGCGGGCATCGATCTCGGCCGACCGCAGCGCCGAGCGGATCGAGCGGGGTTCGCGTTCCTCCCGCTCGGGAACCTGAGCCTCCGGCAACGGCCCGGCTGCGGAAACCTGGGTCTCAGCCACGCGTGTGCATCCTACGCCGACCGGGACCGGCGCTTCGCACGGGATCGCCCGTGCGAAGCGCCGGTCCAGCGGTCACGCGGATCGGTCAGGATCGGTCAGCCGCAGGCATCCACCGTGCCCGGGTCGACCCCCTGGCACAGCTCTTCCTGCGTGATCCAGCCGGCGTCGAGCACGATGTTGAGGTTGTCCGGCGTGATCGCCTGCGGCGTCAGCAGGATTGCGGTCATCGAGTTCCCGCCCGGTGAGTCGAACGCGACGGTCCCTGCGACGTCCGCGAGCGCCGTGCCGGTCGCGAGCGCGACCGCGGCCTCGCCGGCCGCCTTGCCGAGCTCCCGCGAGTCCTTCCACACGTCCACGGTCTGCGTGCCGAGCGCGACGCGGTTCAACGCCGCGGCGTCGCCGTCCTGTCCGGACACCGCCACCTGGCCCGCCAGGCCCTGGGCCTCGAGCGCAGCCACGACGCCGCCGGCCATCCCGTCGTTCTCCGCGACGACCGCCTGCACGTCGTTGTTGTTCTCGGTCAGGAACTGTTCCATCTCGGTCTGCGCGAGCGCCGGGTCCCAGTTGTCGGTGTAGGTCTCGCCGACGTTCTTGATGTCACCCGCGTCCTCCGCGTCCTGCAGGACCTCCTGCTGGCCGCTCCGGAGGAAGTCCGCGTTCGCGTCGGCGGAGTTGCCCTTGATGTAGACGTAGTTCCCCTTCGGGACCTGCGCGAGCACCGCCTCCGCCTGCATGCGTCCGACCTCGACGTTGTCGAACGTGATGTACAGGGCGCCCGGGTCCTCGATCAGCCGGTCGTACGCGATCACCGGGATTCCCTGCTCGAGTGCGCTCTGCACCGCCGGCAGGATCGCCTCGCCGTCCTGGGCCAGGATGATCAGCGCGTCGGCACCCTGCGAGATCAGGTTCTCGACGTCGGTCAGCTGCTGCTCGGCCGACGATCCGGCGTCCGTCGAGATGTACTCGGCGCCGCCCGCTTGCAGGGCCTCCTGGATCGCGGGCTCGTCCCACTTCGCCCAGCGCTCCTCGTTGTAGTTGTTCCAGGAGACGCCGACAGTGATCGCTTCGCCGCCTCCCGTCGTTCCGGTGGTCCCACCGGTCGTTCCGGTCGTCCCACCGCCGTTGTCGTCGCTGCACGCGGCCAGCACGAACAGAGAGGCCGCGAGGACTACCCACAACTTCCGCTTCAACACATTCCCCCCCTTCCCGATGGCGACGTCCCAGCGACGCGCCACGCCTTCCTCACTACCCACGCCTTCCTCACTACCCACGCCTTTCCTCACTACCCACCACCACATACGACCCGTCACGCCCCGCGGGTTTGCACGCAGACACCGTCGACGGCGCCCTTCGACGAACCCCGCTCCTTCGTCTGACCGCCGAGGCGCAGAAACGATGGCACAATTCCTCTGAGTGCGCAACAAACCCTTGCGCCACTCGCGCCATGCAAACGCCCCAGGTGTCGTCGCGCGTCTTGCGTCCGTTCCGTGCGCTCGGATACCCTGCGTCGCGGGTGGGGGGATCGTTGCTTCGCCGGCCGTGATTCCCGGTCGTCGCTCGCCCACCCGTGCATGGCGAGGTCCACGGCGGTGCATACGATGGAGTCCCCAACAAACGGTGGAGCGGGCGGCGGCGGCGGCGACCCGAGCTGGCGCCGCGGCGTCGCGGCCGACGAGCTTCGCCGTCACAACCTGAGCGCGGTGCTCGAACCGCTCCACCTGTCCGGACCGCTGTCTCGTTCCGAGCTCGCCGCGATGACCGGACTGAATCGCTCCACCATCGCGGACCTTCTCGCCGAGCTCGCGGCTCTCGGGCTGGTCGAGGAGCGCCCAGCCGCGGCAACGGGCCCCGGCCGACCATCGCCCGTGGTCCAGGTGCGGCCCGAGGGCGCGGTCGTGCTCGCGGTCGAGCTCGACGTCGACTCGATCGCCGTGGCGACGGTCGGGCTCGGCGGCCAGGTGTACAACCGGCTCCGGGTCGCCCGACCCCGTCAGCGTTTCTCCCCGGCCGAGTCGGTCCAGGACATCGCGAAGCTCGCCGGACCGCTGTTGGATTCGCTTCCCGCGAACCACGTGCTCGTCGGCGTGGGCGCCGGCGTCGCCGGCATCACGCGACGGTCCGACGGGTTCGTGCACCTCGCTCCCAACCTCGGGTGGCGCGATGTTCCCCTCGCGGCGATGCTCGACGCCGAGCTCGGGCTGGGCGTCACCGTCCTTGCGGCGAACGAGGCCGACCTCGGCGCCCTGGCCGAGCATCGCCGGGTCAGCCCCGGGGTGGCCAACCTCATCTACCTCTCGGGTGAGGTCGGGATCGGCGCGGGGGTCATCGTGGACGGCAAGCCGCTGCTCGGGTCCGCGGGGTACGCCGGGGAGGCCGGGCACATGCTCGTCAACCCCGCGGGGCAGCGATGCCGATGCGGAGCGGTCGGCTGCTGGGAGACCGAGGCGGGCGAGTCGGCGCTCCTTCGGCTCGTCGGGGCGGGCGACGGATCCGCGGGCCTCGAGGACATCCTCACCCGCGCGAGATCCGGCGACGCCGCCGTGCACCAGGCCATCGCCGAGATCGGGCGCTGGCTCGGGCTCGGCATCGGCAACCTCATCAACCTGTTCAACCCCGATCTCGTGGTGCTCGGCGGCCTGTACCAACGCCTGTTCCCCCATCTCGAGGCCGCTGTGGTGGAGAGCGCCGGGCTGCGAACCCTCGATGCGCCCGGGGGGCTGGCGACGATCGCCCGCAGCGGCCTGGGGCAGGATGCGCCGCTCATCGGGGCCGGGGAGCTGGTCCTTTCGGGGGTGATCGCCGACCCCGCCGACACGGACGGCCGCCGCGTGAGCGGCCGCGCGCTTGCGGGCGGCGGGGTCGGGCCGTGAGCTGTTGCGGCGCGCGCGCGACAATGTCGCGATGACCACGACGCCCACACGGCCGGCGCCGGGTACCGAGTCCGCATCCCGTCCGGCTCCGGTCGATCCTCCCGCGCCCGGGCGTGGGTCGGCGATCGCGTGGCTAGTCGTCGGGGTCGTCGTCGGCGCGCTGGTCGCGCTCGGCGCCGTGATCGCGGTCGACGCGCTGCGGACTCGCGAGCGCGCGACCGCGATGGCCGCGCCGCACTACGTGGCGGAGGCGTCCGCGGCCGGCATCGACCACGTCTACGACGGCGACTTCACCTACTTCGTCGGGGGCGGCGTCGCCACGTTCGACTGCGACGCCGACGGCCGGCCCGACCTGTACTTCGCCGGGGGTACGAACCCCGCGGCCCTGTACCGAAACCAGAGCACGGTCGGCGGCCCGCTGCGGTTCGCGCAGGTCGCGAGCCCGGTGACCGACCTCCCGCGGGTCGTGGGCGCCTATCCGATCGACGTCGACGCCGACGGCATCGTCGACCTCGCCGTGCTCCGCGTGGGCGAGAACGTCCTGCTTCGCGGGCTCGGCAACTGCCGCTTCTCGCGCGCGAACGAGACGTGGGGGTTCGACGGCGGCGACGCGTGGACGGCGGCGTTCAGCGCCACCTGGGAGCCGGGGATGCCGCTCCCGACCCTGGCGTTCGGGAACTACCTCGACCGCGGCGATCCCGACCGGGCGACCTGCGCCGACAACGCGCTGGTGCGGCCGCTGCCGGACGGGACGGGCTACGCGGCCCCCACGCCACTCACGCCCGGCTGGTGCACGCTCTCGATCCTGTTCAGCGACTGGGATCGGTCGGGCCGGGTCGACCTTCGGATGACGAACGACCGCCACTACTACACCGACGGCGAGGAGCAGCTCTGGCGGGTGGCCGCGGGCGAGGCTCCGCGGCCGTACACGAGCGCGGAGGGGTGGCAGCAGCTCGAGATCTGGGGCATGGGCATCGCGAGCTACGACGTCACCGGCGACGGCCTGCCCGAGGTCTTCCTCACGAGCCAGGGCGACAACAAGCTGCAGACGCTCGTGGGCGGCGCCGCGCGGCCCGACTACACCGACATCGCCGCCGAGCGGGGCGTGACGGCCACCCGTCCGTACGAGGGCGACACCTCGTTGCCGTCGACCGCGTGGCACGCCGAGTTCCAGGACGTCAACAACGACGGCTCCATCGACCTGTTCGTCTCGAAGGGCAACGTCGAGGCGCAGCCCGACTACGCGGCGAAGGACCCGAGCAACCTGCTGATCGGACAGGGCGACGGCACCTTCTCCGAAGGTGCCAAGGCCGCCGGGATCGTGAGCTTCGTCCGCGGTCGCGGCGCCGCCCTCGTGGACCTGAATCTCGACGGGCTCCTCGACCTCGTCCAGGTGAACCGGCGAGAGCCCGTGAGCGTATGGCGCAACGTCGGGTCGGGCGACGCCGACGCGCCGGCGCCGATGGGCAACTGGATCGCGGTGCGGCTCGAGCAGCCGGGACCCGACCGGGACGGGATCGGCTCCTGGATCGAGGTGCGAGTCGGCGACCGGACGATCCAGCGCGAGGTGACGATCGGCGGCGGCCACGCGAGCGGGGAGCTCGGCTGGATCCACTTCGGGCTGGGCGATGCGACGGCCGCGGCGGTTCGCGTCCAGTGGCCGGACGGCGAGACCGGGCCGTGGCTCGAGCTGTCGGCGAACGGGTTCGCGACGATCGAGCGCGGCGCGACGACGCCCACGCCGTGGACCCCGCCGACGGGATGATCGCGCGCCGGGCGACGAGATGAGCCCCGCCCGGCTCGCCGACGTGACCCTTCCCGACTTCGGGATGCCCGAGGCCATGCCCGAGATCCCCGCCTCCATCTATCGCGATCGATTGCGGCGGTTGCGGGAGCGGGCAGACGAGCAGGGCTACGACCGTCTCGTCGTGTACGCCGACCGCGAGCACAGCGCGAACCTCGCGTACCTCACGGGCTTCGACCCGCGGTTCGAGGAGGCCATGCTGGTCGTCGGAGAGCAGGAGGAGCCCGCGATCCTCGTCGGCAACGAGTGCTACGGCATGGCGGGGGCGGCGCCGCTGCCGATGCGGCGCGTCCGATTCCAGGACTTCAGCCTCCCGGGCCAGCCTCGGGACCGCTCGCGGCCGCTCGTGGACATCCTCGCCGAGGAAGGCATCCGCAGCGGCAGTCGGGTCGGGGTGATCGGCTGGAAGGAGTACGCGGATCGGGGGACGCTCGAGGTGCCGGGGTTCATCGTCGACCGGCTGCGAGCCATGACCCCCTCGGGCGCGGTCGAGAACGCGGCGCACCTGCTCATCGCGGCCGCGGACGGGTTGCGGGTGATCAACGAGGTGGAGCAGCTCGCGGCGTTCGAGCACGCGGCGTGCTGGACGTCCTTCGGCGTCCGCCAGCTGCTCCACGGGCTGCGGCCGGGGACCCGGGAGCGGGAGGCCGTCGGCCTCTTGCAATGGAACGGCATGCCGTTGTCCTGTCACCTCATGCTGACGAGCGGCGACCGCGCCTCGTTGGGACTCCTCAGCCCCGGCGACCGCCGGATCGAGCGCGGCGACCGTTTCACCGTCGCGTTCGGGATCTGGGGCGCGTTGAACTGCCGGGCGGGCTTCGTGGTGGAGGACGCGGCCGAGCTGCCGGACGGTGTCCGCGACTACGTCGACCGGCTGGTCGGCCCCTATTTCGAGGCGATCGCCGCGTGGTACGGCGCGCTGCACGTCGGCCAGACCGGCGGCGCGCTCTTCGAGATCATCCGGACGCGTCTCGGCGACCCGTTCTTCGGCATCTTCTTGAACCCCGGCCATCAGATCCACCTCGACGAGTGGGTCAACTCGCCGGTCGCCGCCGGATCGACGACGGAGCTCCGCTCGGGCATGGCGATGCAGGTCGACGTCATCCCCGCGACCGGGACCGACTACTTCACGACCAACATCGAGGACGGGATCGCGCTCGCCGACGAGTCCCTGCGCGCCGAGTTCGCGCGGGGCTACCCCCACGCGTGGGGGCGCATCCAGGCCCGCCGCGACTTCATGCGCGACGCCCTCGGCATCGAGCTCCATCCCGACGTGCTCCCGTTCTCCAACATCCCGGCGTGGCTGCCTCCGTTCCTGCTGAATCCCGCCCGCGCCATGACCCTGGACGGTGTGGGGTGACGGGCGTCGGGTCGGCCAGGGGTGGGACGGCGCGCTCGTCGAGCTACCGTTTGCTTGTGTGGTGTCCGCAGACCGCGGGGGCACGTCCCCCGCACGAGCGCCGGGGAGCGATCCCGGCGGCGGAGGTGAGGTCGGCATGACGTACGAACCCACGGCGGCGCACAAGTTCACGTTCGGGTTGTGGACCGTCGGCAACATCGGCATCGACCCGTTCGGCGAGCCCGTTCGCGAGGCGCTCTCGCCGGTCCAGCTCGTCGAGCTGCTCGCGGACGTCGGGGCCTGGGGCGTGAACTTCCACGACAACGACCTCGTCCCGATCGACGCGAGCGCCCACGAGCGCGACCAGATCGTGTCGGACTTCAAGAAGGCCCTGGACGCGACCGGCGTCGTCGTGCCGATGGCCACGACGAACCTGTTCCGGGACCCCGTCTTCCGCGACGGCGCGTTCACGGCGAACGACCCGAAGGTGCGAGCCTTCGCGATCCAAAAGACGATGCGCGCGATCGACCTCGGCGTGGAGCTCGGCGCCACGACGTACGTCTTCTGGGGCGGCCGCGAGGGCGTCGAGACCGACTCGTCGAAGGATCCACTTCGCGCGCTCGGCTGGTATGCGGACGCGCTGAACTTCCTCTGTGGCTACGTGAAGGACCAGGGCTACGACCTGAAGTTCGCGCTCGAGTCCAAGCCGAACGAGCCTCGCGGCGACATCTACCTGTCCACCACGGGCGCGATGCTCGCCTTCATCTCGACGCTCGGGCACTCGGAGATGGTGGGCGTCAACCCCGAGGTGGCGCACGAGCACATGGCGGGGCTGAACTTCACCCACCACGTCGCACAGGCATGGTCGATGGGGAAGCTCTTCCACATCGACCTGAACGACCAGATCCCCGGCCGCTACGACCAGGACCTGCGGTTCGGCTCGGCGAACCCCAAGGCCGCGTTCTTCCTCGTGAAGCTCCTGGAGGACGTCGGGTACGCGGGCAGCCGGCACTTCGACGCGCACGCGTATCGGACCTCGGACTACGAGGACGTGAAGGCGTTCGCCCGGGGCTGCATGCGCACGTACCTCATCCTGAAGGAGCGGGCGGAGCGCTGGAACGCCGACCCGGAGATCCAGGCGCTCGTGGCGGAGATCACGGCGGACGACGGAGCGATGGCGGCCCTCCTCGGCCCGTACTCGGCGGAGCGAGCGGCCGCGCTCGGCGAGCTCGAGGTCGACCGCCGGGCCCTGGCCGCGCGCGGCCAGCCATACGAGCGGCTCGATCAGCTCACGGTCGAGCTGCTGCTCGGGGCTCGTTGACGAAGGACGGCGTCGCGGAGGGCGGGCGGTGAGCCACGTCCTCGGGCTCGACGTTTCGACGACGGCGACGAAGGCCGTCCTGCTCGACGGAGACGGCCGCGTCGCCGCGACGGGGGTGGCCGAGTATCGGTACGAGACCCCGAAGCCGCTGTGGAGCGAGCAGGACCCGTCTCGATGGTGGGACGCGACCGCGGCGGCCGTTCGCGGCGCCCTCGAGGAGGCGAGCCTCGGCCCCGCCGACGTGGACGCCGTCGGCCTCGCGGGGCAGATGCACGGGTTGGTGGCCCTCGACGCGGACGACCGGGTCTTGCGGCCGGCGATCCTGTGGAACGATCAGCGCACGGGGGCGGAGTGCGAGCTCATCCGGGAGGCGCTCGGACTCGAACGGCTCATCGCCATCACCGGGAACGACGCCCTCCCGGGGTTCACCGCCCCGAAGCTGCTGTGGGTTCGCCGGAACGAGCCGGAGGTCTGGTCCCGGATCGCGCACGTCCTCCTGCCGAAGGACTACGTCCGGCTCCGTCTGACCGGTGACCACGCGGTGGATCGAGCCGACGGCGCCGGGACGCTGCTGCTCGACCTCGGACGACGGGACTGGTCGACCGAGGTGCTCGAGGCGCTCGAGCTCGACCCCGGCTGGCTGCCGCGGACGTTCGAAGGGCCGGAGATCACCGGGGCCGTCTCGGCCGAGGCCGCCGAGGTCGTCGGCCTCGCTCCCGGGACGCCGGTCGTCGCCGGGGGCGGCGACCAGGCCGCGGCCGCGGTCGGCGTCGGCGCGGTCGAGCCGGGAGTGCTCTCGCTCTCGCTCGGCACGTCCGGGGTGGTCTTCGCCACGACCGCCACGCCGCTCGTCGAGCCGCGCGGCCGGCTCCACGCGTTCTGCCACGCCGTGCCCGACCGCTGGCACGTAATGGGGGTGATGCTCTCGGCGGCCGGGAGCCTCCGCTGGTTCCGCGATGCTTTCGCGCCCGAGATGGACTTCGCCGAGCTCGTCGAGGAGGCCGCGCCGATCCCGAGCGGCAGCGACGGGCTGCTCTTCCTTCCGTACCTGACGGGCGAGCGGACGCCGCACCCGGACCCGCGCGCCCGCGGAGCGTTCGTGGGTCTCACCGTCCGCCACGGAAGGGCCCACGCGACGAGGGCCGTCCTCGAGGGCGTCGCCTTCGGGCTGCGGGACTCGCTCGAGCTCATGCGCTCGATCGGGCTCGGGGACGCGAGCGAGATCCGGGCCACCGGCGGCGGCAGTCGCAGCCCCCTGTGGCGGCAGATCGTCGCCGACGTGCTCGACACGACGGTCGTGACGACGTCGAGCACCGAGGGCGCGGCGCAGGGCGCCGCGATGCTCGCCGCCGTCGGCGTCGGGTGGTTCGACTCGGTGGAGTCGGCGTGTCGAACCCTGGTGGAGGTGGCGGGCGCGACCGAGCCTTCGGAGGCCGTGGGGGCCTACGCCGAGCCCTACGATCGGTACGTGGGGCTCTACCCGGCGCTGGCCGAGACGTTTCACGCCATCTCGTGACGGAGCGAGCGGCGTCCCCGCGGACTAGCCCCAAGAGGTCTCGGTGACCGGCCGGAAGGCGACCTCGAGGATGCGGTGCGTGCGCGGCCGCGTGAGGACGAAGACCACCGCCTCGGCCACGTCGTCGGCGGTCATCATGCCGGCCAGCTCCGGCATCTCGGGGGTTCGGCCGTGACCCATGGCGAAGTCCGTCGCGACCCCGCCGGGACACACGTTCGTGCAGCGGACCCCCTGCGGCCGGAGCTCGTGGTCGAGCGCACGCGTGAACCCGACCTGCGCGAACTTCGAGGCGCAATAGACCGCCTCGAACGGCAGACCGCGGCGGCCGGCCTCGGAGGCGAGCGTCACGATGTCGGCGGCGTCGCTGCGCAGCAGGTGCGGGAGCGCCGCCCGAACCGTGTAGATCGTCCCCTTCACGTTGAGGTCGATCATCTCCTCGATGTCCTCGGCGGGCAGGTCGAGGAACGGCCCGTAGGCGCCGGCGCCGGCGTTCGCCACCACGATGTCGAGCCCGCCGAACCGGTCGACGGTCTCGGCGACCAGCGACGCGATCGCCGCCGGGTCGCGCACGTCGCAGGGCCCGGCCACGGCGTCCTCGATGCCGAGGTCGTCGCCGCTGCGAGAGGCCAGCGCGAGCCGGACGCCCTGGCCGGCGAGCGCCCGCGCCACGGACGCGCCGATCCCGCGGCTCGCGCCCGTGACGAGCGCCACCCGCCCCCGAAGATCCGTCATCTCGCGCTCCTTTCCGCTGGAGGTGGTTCGTGGTCGTGCGCATCCTCCCGCACCGACGTGTCGGCTGCATCGTGACCGACGTCGACGCGCCCGCCGGGCGATCCATCGGCCCCGTTGCGTGGCGGACGGCGACGCGATGACCGATCCCGTCCGCGTCGCCGTCGTCGGGTTCGGCCTTGGTGGCCGGGTCTTCCACGCCCCGCTGGTCGAGGCGGCCCCCGAGCTCCGGCTCGTCTCGATCGTGACCGCGGACCCGTCCCGGGCGGAGGCGGCGAGAGCGCGTTACCCGAACGCTCGGGTCCTGCCCGGCGTGGACGCGCTGCTCGCGGCCGCGTCCGATCACGACCTCGTCGTCGTGACGACCCCGAACCGCTCCCACGTCCCGATCGCGCTCGGCGCGATCGAGGCCGGGCTGCACGTGGTCGTCGACAAGCCCCTCGCGCCCCGCGCCGAGGAGGCGCGGAGCGCCGTCGAGGCCGCCGCCCGCGCGGGCCGGCTCCTCACGGTGTTCCAGAACCGGCGGCTCGACGGCGACTTCCTCACCGTTCGGCGGCTGGTCGAGGACGGCGCGCTCGGCCACATCGTCCGGTTCGAGTCGCGCTTCGAGCGCTGGCGCCCGGAGGTCGACGCCGGCGGATGGCGTGAGCTCGGCGCACCGGAGGAGGGCGGCGGCGTGCTGTTGGACCTCGGCGCGCACCTCGTCGACCAGGCGGTCCAGCTCTTCGGCCTGCCGGTCTGGGTCTACGCGGAGGTGGAGCGGCGGCGGGACGGAGCCGTCGTCGACGACGACGTGTTTGTCGCGCTCACCCACGACGGCGGGGTCCGGAGTCACCTGTGGATGAGCCTCGTCGCCGCGTCGCTCGGCCCGAGGTTCCGGGTGCTCGGGCTCGAGGGGGCCTACGAGAAGGAGGGGCTCGACCCGCAGGAGGATCAGCTGTCGGAGGACGCGATGCCGGGCGACCCGGACTACGGCGTGGAGCCGAGCGATCGATGGGGACGACTGGTCCGCGGCGAGCGGTCCGAGCCCGTCGCCACGGAACGGGGGGACTACGGACGGTTCTACGCCGACGTGGCCGACGCGGTCCGAAACGGCACGCCGCCGCCCGTCGACCCCGACGATGCGGTGCGCACCCTCGAGATCCTGGAGGCCGCGGGGCGCTCGGCCGCGACGGGCGCGGTCGTCCCGATCTCCTAGCCGAGGCTGCTCCGGAGCATCCAGGCCGCCTTCTCGTGAACGCGGATGCGCGCGGTGAGCAGGTCGGCCGTCGCGACGTCGCCGGCCTCATCGGCCACGCGCACGAGCGGCCGGGCGGTCCTCGCGATGGCCTGGTGACCGTCGGCGAGCCGGCGGACCATGTCCTCGTCGGTGGGGACGCGCTCCTCGTCGGGCATCGTCGCCAGCACGGAGAGCTCGGCGAACGAGCCGGGGGCGAACGAGCCCAGCGCCCGGATGCGCTCGGCGAGGTCGTCGATCGCGACCTGGAGCTCGAGGTACTGCTGCTCGAACAGCAGGTGGAGCTGCGCGAATCGCTGCCCGCCGACGTTCCAGTGGTACCCCTGAGTCTTGACCAAGAGCGTGTACGAGTCGGCGAGCACGCCCGCCAGCTCCTCCGCGATCTCCTTGCGCGCCTGCTCGTCGATGCCGGTGTCGACCTCCATGGTCGCCTCCTTCGGCTTGGCCTGCGATCGACGATAGGGAGCGCCGAGCCCGCGTCGCGAGGCCGAGCGGCTCGCGACTCGCGGGTCTTCGGGGCCCGCGAGCGCGAGCGTGGTCCCTCAGGCTCCGTACTTGGCGAGGCGGCCCGCGTTCGCCATGAGGATCGGCAGCAGCTCCCGTGCGGGGCGCCGGCCGAGCCCACCCCGGCGGCACCATCGCTCGCCGAAACGCTCGACCTCGTCGCGGCCGCAGCGGGGACCGTGCACCAGCACCGGCACCGGATGCCAGGAGTGGGCGGCCATCTGGGAAGGGGTCGCGTGGTCGCCGGTTACGGCGATGACGTCCGGCTCGAGCGCGAGCAGGTCGGGCACCACGGCGTCGAGGCGCTCGATGGCCGCGATCTTGGCCTCGCGGTCGCCGTCCTCGCCGGCCGCGTCGGCGTCCTTGTGGTGCAGGAAGAAGAAGTCCGCGTCGGATCGATGCTGACGAAGGAGCGCGAGCTCTCCGGCGAGATCCTCGGGAGGGCCGAGCACCCGGAAGCCCAGGAGCCGGGCGATCCCGCGATACATCGGGTAGACGGCGACCGCGGCCGCCCGCATGCCCGTCCGCTCCTCGAACGCGGGCAGCTCGCGATGCGCGTCGAACCCGCGGAGCAGGATCCCGTTGGCGGCCGGCTCGTCGGCGAGCACCTCGCGCGCCTGCCGGATCACCTGGGCGACGAGGTCGGCCGTCGGTTCGGCCGCGGGGTCGAGCGCACGGGGCTCGAGCGGCGGCACCCCGGTGTGCTGCGGATCGGTGTCCGCCAGCCGTGGGTCCAGCCCGTCGCCGCGAAGCACCAGGAGGAAGCGATGGCCGCGCTCGTGCCGGAAGACGAGCTCGGCGCCGGGCACCACGACTCTGGCGGCGAGCCGGTCGATCACCCGTCGCGCGTCGGCGTCGGCGGGCCGGCCCGCGCGGCGGTCCTGGACCGCGCCGTCCGCGCCGATCGTGCAGAGGTTGCCCCGCGCGGCCACGTCTCCCGGGTTCAGGGGGACGTCGAGCCCCGCCGCCGAGAGCGCCCCGCGGCCGAGGAGGTGCTCGAGCGGGTCGTAGCCGAAGAGCGCGAGGTGACCGGGGCCCGAGCCGGGGGTGATCCCGGGGCCGACCGGGTCGAGCAGGCCGGTCACCCCGCCGGACGCCAGCTCGTCCAGGTTGGGCGTGCGCGCCTCTTCGAGCTCCGTCCCGTGCACGGCGTCGGCCATTCCCCCGAGCCCGTCGAGGACGACCAGCACGATGGTGGAGTCGCTCTGCACCGCGAGCTCACGAACCAGCACGCACCGATGGTAGACAACCTCCCGTCCGCGCGAGAGCGACGGTCCGACGCCGCCCGCGACCTCGGGAAATGGGTCTTGCGCCCGGAAGCTTGCAGGTGCCACACTTCGGCCTGGCGTCCGAGCTGCAAGGCTCGGCCGATGGACGGCGGCGCGACGCGGGCACGCGCCGCCGTCTGCTTTGTCGGGAAGGGTCAAGCCCCTCCGGCGCGAAAGGCACGCCGACCTCCGGTGCTACCCTGGGCGGCTCCGGGCGCGTAGCTCAGCGGGAGAGCGCTCGCCTCACACGCGAGAGGTCGCAGGTTCAAAACCTGCCGCGCCCACCGGGACACGTTGCGGACGGTCGTGTCAGCCGGAGACCCGTTCGGTAGCGTTGGGCCGGATCGGCGAGGGGGCACCGTACATGTCCGCGACCATCGAATCCGTTCCGCCGGCTCCGGCGACCGCCGGGGCCGCGAGGGCGATCGCGCTCTCCAAGGTTTACGGCCGCGGCGACGCCGAGGTCCGCGCGCTCGACGCCGTGTCGGTGGAGTTCGAGCGGGGCCGGTTCAGCGCCATCATGGGTCCCTCGGGCTCGGGGAAGTCGACGCTGCTGCACTGCATGGCGGGACTCGATGCGCCGACGTCCGGCCAGGTGTTCATCGGGGACGTCGACCTCACGACCCTGTCCGAGAAGCAGCTGACGCTGCTTCGACGCAAGAAGGTCGGGTTCGTCTTCCAGACGTTCAACTTGATCCCGACGCTCACCGCCGCCGAGAACATCACGCTCCCGCTCGACATCGCCGGCGACGAGCCCGATCGGGCCTGGTTCGACACCGTGGTGGACACGGTTCGCCTTCGCGATCGGCTCGACCACCGCCCGAGCGAGCTCTCGGGCGGCCAGCAGCAGCGCGTCGCCGGGGCGCGGGCGCTCGTCAGCCGCCCGGAGATCGTCTACGCCGACGAGCCGACGGGCAACCTGGACTCGAAGGCGAGCCACGAGCTCCTGGAGTTCCTGCGCAGCGCGGTGAAGGACCACGGTCAGACGATCGTCATGGTGACCCACGACGCCGTCGCGGCGTCCTTCGCCGACCGCATCGTGTTCCTCGAGGACGGACGTATCGTCGACGAGATGCTCGAGCCCACCACCGAGCGCGTGCTCGATCGCCTCAAGTCCTTGGAGGCGTAGGTGCTTCGGGCGGCGCTCCGCAGCGTCCTCGCGCGCAAGGTCCGGCTGATCCTCACGGGGATCTCGATCCTCGTCGGCGTGGGATTCATGGCCGGGACGTACGTCCTCACCGACACGATGACCCGGGCCTTCGACCAGCTCGTCACCGCGGGCACCTCCTCGATCGACGTCCTCGTTCGCAGCTCGAACGCGTTCACGGCGCAGACCAGCAGCCTCGAGGAGCGCGAGCCGATGCCGGATTCCGTGCTGGCGGACGTGGAGTCGGTCCCCGGGGTCGCCAGGGCGGTCGGCGACGTGCTCGGGTACGCGCAGATCGTCGACCCGTCGACGGGAAAGGTGATCGGCACAGTGGGGCCTCCGACGGCCGCCTCCGCGTGGAACGACCTCAACGGCTTCCGGCTGAAGCCGGGGGGCTCGCCGCCGCAGGGGGAGCACCAGGTCGTGATCGACGCCGCGACCGCCGAGAGCCACCACATCCAGGTGGGCGACCAGGTGCAGATCCTGTTCGAGGGTCCCCCCGGTGAGTTCGACGTCGTCGGGGTCGCCGGCTACGGAGACAGCGACAGCCTCCTCGGCGCGACGTGGGCGCTGTTCGACCTGCCCACCGCACAACACGTGCTCGGCAAGGACGGCGAGCTGGATTCGGTCTCCGTGGTCGCCGAGCAGGGGGTGTCGGGGGTCGAGCTTCAGCGCAGCATCGCCGCCGTGCTGCCCGAGGGCACCGAGGCCGTCACCGCGGCCACGCTGACCTCGGAGGCCCAGGACCAGATCGCGACCGGTCTCGGGTTCCTGCGGACCGCCTTCCTCGTGTTCGCGTTCGTCGCGCTGTTCGTCGGGGCGTTCATCATCTTCAACACGTTCGCGATCATCGTCGCGCAGCGAACGCGCGAGCTGGCGCTGTTCCGCGCGCTGGGGGCGACCGGGCGGCAGGTGATGACGTCGGTGGTCGTCGAGGCGTTCATCGTCGGGGTCGTGTCGTCGGCGCTCGGCGTGCTCTGCGGGATCGGCATCGCGATCGGGCTCAAGGCGCTGTTGTCCGCCGTCGGCCTCGACATCCCCGCGTCGGGGACGGTGATCCTGGCGCGCACGTTCATCGTGTCGGTCGTCGTCGGAACGATCGTGACGGTCGTGGCGGCGATCGTGCCCGCGCGTCGTGCCGCGAGGGTGGCGCCGATCGAGGCGCTTCGCGAGGCGCAGGACCGCCCCGGCCGCTCGCTCCGGTTCCGCTTGATCACTGGCGCGATCGTCCTGGCCCTCGGCGTCGTGCCGCTCGCCTACGGCCTCTTCGGCACGCCGGAGAACGCGCTCCAGCTCGTCGGCCTCGGAGTCGCGTTCACGTTCCTCGGGGTGGCGATGCTCACGCCCCTCATCGCGCGGCCCGTGGCGCGAGCGCTCGGCGCGCCCGTCCGGCTGCTGGGGGTGCCCGGCAAGCTTGCGAGCGAGAACTCGATGCGCAACCCGCGCCGGACCGCGGCGACCGCCTCGGCGCTGATGATCGGGCTCGGCCTCGTCGTGTTCGTCGCCGTGTTCGGCGCGTCGGCCAAGGCATCGGTCGACTCGACCCTGGAGAGGACGCTGAAGGCGGACTTCATCCTCACGTCGCCGACGTTCAGCGGGTTCAGCACCGCCGCCGCAGACGCCATGCGGCCCGTGCCTGGCGTCGCCGTGGTCTCCGAGCTCCGGCAGGGGGAGGTGCATGTCCGCGGCGGGACCGCGTTCGTGACCGGGCTCGACCCGACCACCCTTCCGGCCGTCTCGGACGTCGGGCTCGTCGGAGGATCGATCACCGATCTCGCGCTGCCGAACACGATCGCCGTCTACGACCAGGTCGCCGACGACAACGGTTGGGGCCTCGGCGACCACATCCGCATGGAGTTCCCGGCGACGGGCGTCGTCGACCTCGAGGTGGTCGGCCTCTACTCCGAGAGCGGGCTCATCGGCGACTACGCCGTCTCGCTGCAGACCTACGACGCGAACGTGGCGCAACAGCTCGACGTCTTCGTGCTGGTCAAGGCCGAGGACGGTGCGGACCTGGCGGCGGTGCAGTCGGACCTGGAGGCCGCCCTCGAGCCGTTCCCGAACATCGAGGTGCAGGATCAAGCCGCCTTCCGCGACAAGTACGCGACGTTCCTCAACCAGGTCCTGAACCTGGTGACGGCGCTGCTGGTCTTCGCGGTGGTGATCGCCCTGTTCGGCGTCATGAACACGCTCTACCTGTCGATCCACGAGCGAACGCGCGAGCTGGGCCTGCTTCGGGCGGTCGGGCTCACGAGACGCCAGACCCGGTCCATGGTGCGGCGAGAGGCCGCCATCATCTCCGTGATGGGGGCGCTGTTCGGCGTCGTCATCGGGATCGCCTTCGGCTGGGCGTTGCAGCAGGCGCTCGCGCCTCGGGGCTTCAGCGACCTCGGCATCCCGGGCGGACAGCTGACGTTCTACGTGGTCGCCGCCGCCATCCTCGGGTGGCTGTTCGCGTTCCTTCCGGCTCGCCGCGCGGCCAAGCTCAACGTCCTCGAGGCCATCGCGTACGAGTAGCCGCTTCCACGGCGGCCGCGAGAGCGGCGGCCGATATCATGGCCGTCCCATGCCCCGGATCGAGCTTCCCGACGGGACCTCGACCGAGCTTCCGCAGGGGGAGCCGGTCGGCTCGGTCCTGCCGCCCGGGGCCGTCGCGGCCCGTTTCGGCGGCGAGCTCGTGGACCTCTCGTTCATTCCGAGCGCCGACGGGAGCGCCGAGCCCGTCGCCGCGTCCGAGCCCGACGGGTTGCACGTCATCCGCCACTCGACCGCCCACGTGCTGGCGCAGGCCGTCTGCGACCTGTGGCCCGGGTCGCGCTACGCCATCGGGCCGGCGATCGAGGACGGCTTCTACTACGACCTCGATCTGCCCGGGCCGATCTCCGAATCCGACCTCGCCAAGATCGAGGACCGGATGCGCGAGATCGCGGCCGCGGACCAGCCGTTCGTGCGCGAGGAGCTCTCGCGGGCCGAGGCGCTCGGGCGCTTCGCGGACCAGCCCTACAAGAAGGAGATCATCGAGTCGCTCGACGTCGGGGAGGTGGGGTCCGGGGACTCGGTGACCGTGTATCGCAACGACGGCTGGTCGGACCTCTGCCTCGGGCCGCACGTGCCCTCGAGCGGACACCTCGGGGCCTTCAAGCTGATGAAGCTCGCCGGCGCCTACTGGCGGGGCGACGAGTTGCGGCCGATGCTGCAGCGGATCTACGGGACCGCGTGGGCCACGCAGGCCGACCTCGAGGAGTACCTGCGCCGCCTGGAGGAGGCCGAGAAACGCGATCATCGCCGTCTGGGCCGCGAGCTCGATCTGTTCAGCTCTCCCGAGGAGCTCGGCCCGGGCCTGTGGATCTGGCACCCACGGGGCGGGATCTTCCGCAAGGAGCTCGAGAGCTACGTTCGAGACCTCCACCTGGAGCGCGGCTACGACCTCGTGGTGACCCCGCACATCGCGCGCTCGGTGCTCTGGGAGACGAGCGGCCACCTCGCGAAGTACGCGGACAACATGTACCCGCCGATGCACGACGAGCAGGGCGACTACTACGTCAAGCCGATGAACTGCCCGTTCCACGTCCTCGTCTACAAGTCCCAGATCCGCTCGTACCGCGACCTGCCGATGCGGCTGTCTGAGCTCGGCACGGTCTACCGGCACGAGCGGATCGGCACGCTCCACGGCCTGCTGCGCATCCGGGGCCTCACCATGGACGACTCGCACATCGTCTGCACGCCCGACCAGCTGATCGACGAGATTCTCGGCGTGTTCGACTTCACGTTGGAGATCCTGCGCACGTTCGGGTTCGCCGAGCCGATCATCAAGCTGTCGACGTTGCCCGGGCAGACGATCGTCACGCCGGAGATGGCGGAGCGGGCGACCGAGGCGCTCACCAACGCGCTCGAGAAGAGCGGGCTCCCGTATCAGGTCGCCGAGGGCGAGGGCGCCTTCTACGGCCCGAAGGTCGACTTCGACTTCCGCGACGCCATCGGGCGACCGTGGCAGCTCACCACCGTGCAGTGCGACTTCGGTCTGCCCGAGCGGTTCGACATGGAGTACGTCGGCGAGGACAACCAGCGGCACCGACCCGTCATGATCCACCGGGCGATCCTCGGCTCGCTCGAGCGCTTCAGCGCCGTGCTTATCGAGCATTACGCCGGCGCCTTCCCCTTGTGGCTCTCGCCGGAGCAGGTGCGCATCGTGCCGGTCGCCGACCGGCACCTCGAGCATGCCAACGCGATCGCGGAACGACTCCGGGCCGCCGGGCTGCGCCCCGAGGTCGACGCGTCCGGCGAGACCGTCGGCAAGAAGGTCCGGGCCGCGCAGCTCGTGAAGTCGCCGTACGTGCTGGTCGTCGGCGACAAGGAGATCGAGTCGAACGCGCTCACCGTTCGGACCCGCGACGCGACCGAGACCAAGGGCGTCCCGATCGACGACTTCATCGCCGCGCTCGTCGAGGAGGCGCGCACGCGCCGGCTCACGCAGTCCGCGTTCGGCGACTGATCGTGGACCGCCTGTGGTCCCCCTGGCGCATGGAGTACATCGAGTCGGCTCGCGAGGCCGACGCCGGCGGGTGCGTCTTCTGCGCGCTGCTCGATGAGGGCGATCCCGAGGGCGAGCGCGTGCTCGCCCGCGACGAGGCGGCGTTCGTGACGCTGGCGAAGTACCCCTATAACCCCGGGCACCTGCTGATCCTGCCGGTTCGCCACACGGGCGATCTCGAGTCCCTGTCGGAGGCCGAGGACGCGGCGGTCGGCCGGATGCTGCGGCGCTCGATCCGGGCTCTGCGCGAGGTCGCCGACCCGCAGGGGTTCAACGTCGGGGTGAACCTCGGCCGGGTCGCCGGGGCCGGGATCCCCGAGCACCTGCACTGGCACGTCGTGCCTCGGTGGGGGGGCGACACGAACTTCATGCCGGTGGTCGGCCAGACCCGGGTCCTGCCCGAGCTGCTCCAGGAGACCTACCTCAAGCTTCGCCCCCGGTTCGACGAAACCTGAGGCATGGGAGCGGGCTACGCCGAGGTCGCGCAGGGGCGGCTCTGGTACGAACGAGCGGGCGAGGGGTTCCCCGTCGTGCTCGTGCACCCCGGCCTGTGGGACTCCCGGATCTGGGACGGGCAGTTCGACGCGTTCGCGGCCCGGCACGACACGATCCGGTACGACCTACGGGGGTACGGCCGCTCCGAACAGCCCCGGGCCCCCTACTCGGACCTGCGAGACCTGCGGGAGCTCCTGGACGAGCTCGAGGTTCGCCGATGCGCGATCGTCGGGTGCGGGATCGGAGCCCAGCTCGCCGTCGACTTCGCGCTCGCGCACCCGGAGGAGGCCGACGCGATCGTCGCGGTGGCGCCGGCGCTGTCGGGCTACCGGTGGACCGACCCGGGCCTGCGGGTCCTGCTCGACGAGGTCGAGCGCGCCGTCTCGGCGGGTGACCCCGCACGAGCCATGGAGCTGGAGCTGGCGGTCTGGGCTCCGCTCTCGGCCCGCGACCCCTCGACCGACGGCTCGATTCGCGAGATCGCGATGGACAACGCGCAGGTCCTGTGCATCGACGACTCGTTGATCATGCCGCCCCCGCCCGCCGTTCTGCGGCTCGGCGACGTTCAGGCGGCGACGCTCGTCGTGGTCGGCGACGACGACCTCGCCGAGACGCACGCGATCGCCGCGCTCCTCGAGCGGTCGATCCCGGGCGCGAGCAAGCGCGTGATCGCGGAAGCCGACCAGCTCGTCAACGTGCGGCGGCCGGAGCGCTTCAACCAGGTCGTGCTCGACTTCCTCGCCTTCCGGATGTGAGACTCGGCGGGTGACCGCCGTCCGGACCGACGCCGTCGAGGTGAACGGCGGCCGGCTCGAGTTCGACGTCGCCGGTGACGGACCCGCGGTCGCGTTCCTGCATCCCGGCCTGTGGGATCGGCGGACCTGGGACGAGCAGTTCGGGGGCTTCTCTCGGTTGTACCGGGTTGTGCGCCTGGACGCGCGGGGCTACGGGCGCTCGAGCCGGCCGGAACCCGGACGGCCGTACTCGCACGTCGACGATCTCGCCGCCGTGCTGGACGCCGCGGGCGTCGATCGCGCGGCGCTCGTCGGCTGCTCGATGGGTGGCACGACGGCGCTCGACTTCGCCCTGGTCCATCCCGACCGGGTGTGGGCGCTCGTCCTCGTGGCCTCCGGCTTCGCCGGCTTCGAGGGCACGCCCGAGGAGGAGGCCAGGTGGGAGGCGGACTGGTCCGCCCTCGACCGGGACATCGAGGCTGCGATCGCCGCCGGGAAGCTCGAGCGCGCGCAGGACCTGCGGCTCACCATGTGGGCGCCGCTCGGCACGGAGGATGCCGCCGGTCGCCGAATCCGAGAGATCGCCTTCGACAACCTGCACGAGCTCACGATGGACGAGAGCGGAGCGCGGGGAATCGACCCGGAGGCCGGACGCCGTCTCGAGGACGTGGCGGCGCCGACGCTGGTGCTGCCGGCCGAGCACGATCCGCCGTGGCACGCTCGGATGGCCGAGGAGCTCGCCGCCCGGATACCGAACGCACGGCTCGTCCGGATCCCCGGGACCGACCACGTGCTGAACGTGCGGCGGGCCGCGGAGTTCGACGACGCCGTGCTGGCGTTCCTCGGCGAGGTGGGCTGAGCCCGCCGAGCCCTATTTCTTCTGCGCCTCTTCCTTGGCCTTCTGGGCCTCGGCGATGATCTTGTCGGCCAGGTGCGAGGGGACCTCCTCGTAATGCGAGACGCGCATCGAGAAGGCGGCCCGGCCGCCCGTCATCGAGCGCAGGTCGATCGAGTAGCGCGCCACCTCGGCCTGGGGGACGAGCGCCTTGACCCGCTGCTTGCCGGCGCCGGCGGACTCGACGCCCTGGATCTTGGCCCGCTTCGCGTTGAGGTCGCCCATGATGTCGCCGGTGTAGGACTCGGGCACCACGACGTCCACCTCGACGATCGGCTCGAGGAGGACGACCCCTGCGGCCTGTGCGGCCTCCTTGATCGCGAGCGACCCGGCGAGCTGGAACGCCATGTCGGACGAGTCAACTGTGTGGAACTTGCCGTCGACCAGCGTGCACCGGATGTCGACCATCGGGTTCCCGCTGATGACGCCCTGCTGCATGGTGCGCACGACCCCCTTTTCCACGGAGGGGATGAACTGATTGGGGATCGCGCCGCCGAAGATCTTGTCGACGAACTCGAAGCCGGTCCCCCGGGGCAGCGGCTCGATCTCGATGTTGCAGATCGCGTACTGGCCGTGGCCGCCGGTCTGCTTGACGTGCCGGCCGAGCCCTTTGCCGGGACCGCGGATCGTCTCCCGGTAGGCGATCCGCGCCGGCGCGGTGCCGACCTCGACCCCGAACTTGCGCTTCATCCGTTCGATCTGCACGTCGAGGTGCGCCTCTCCCATCCCGTACATCACGGTCTCGTGCGTCTCCTCGGATCGCTCGATGCGAAGCGTCGGGTCCTCCTCGCGCAGCCGCGCGAGCGCCGTGGAGAGCTTCTCCTCGTCCCCCTTGGTCTTGGGCGTGATCGCGAACGCGAGCAGGGGCTCGGGCATGTCGGCCGCGGGCAACGTCACGGGGTCGTCCTTGGTCGAGAACGTGTCGCCCGTCGTCGTGTGGTTGAGCTTGGCGACCGCGCCGATGTCGCCGGCGGCGACCTCGGACACCGTGTCGTGCTCCTTGCCGCGCAGCACGAAGAGCTGGCCGATGCGCTCCTCGGTGCCCTTGGTCGCGTTGAAGACCGGCGCGTCCGGCCGGATCTTCCCGGAGAAGACGCGGAACATCGTGATGTGGCCCACGTAGGGGTCGGACACGGTCTTGAAGACGAACGCCGCGAGCGGCTGATTCGGGTCGCAGGCGCGGAACCGCTCCTCCCCGGACTTCGTCGTGACCGTGACGGCGCCGCGGTCGGCCGGTGAGGGGAACTCGTCGGCGATGAACTGCAGGAGGCGGTCGACGCCGATCGGCCGCCCGGCCGCTGCGCACAGGACGGGGGCGATCCGGGCCTCGGCGAAGCCGTTCTTCACGCCGTGGATCACCTCGTCCTCGGAGAGCTCGCCCTCCTCGAGGTACTTCTCGATGAGCGTGTCGTCGGACTCCGCGACGGCCTCCATGAGCTTCTCGCGAAACGGATCGGCTTTCCCGGAGATGTCGTCGGGCCATTCGCCCTCCGTCGCGCTCGCGCCCGACCCGTAGCGGTATGCCTTGCGCAACAAGAGGTCGGCGACGCCCTCGAACTCGTGCTCCTCTCCGAGCGGGAGCTCGAGCGGCGCTACCTGGGTGCCGAACGCCCGGACGAGCTCCTCGAGCGTGCGCTCGAACGAGGCACGCTCGCGGTCGAGCTTGTTGATGAGGATCGCCCGGGGGAGGCCGGCCTCCACCGCGAGCTCCCAGGCGACCTCGGTCTGAACCTCGACGCCGTCGACGGCCGAGACCACGAGCAACACGGCGTCCACGGCCCGGATCGCCGAGCGGACGTCGCCGACGAAGTCGGCGTAGCCCGGCGCGTCCAGGACGTTGATTTTCACTCCGTTCCACTCGACGGGCGCCATCGCGAGCGACACGCTGATGCCCTTCTTCGTCTCCTCGGGCTCGAAGTCGCTCACCGTGTTGCCGTCTTCGACCTTGCCCATGCGCGTGCTCGCCCCCGAGGTGAACAGCATGGCCTCGAGCAGCGTCGTCTTCCCGGCGCCGCCGTGGCCGACGAGCAGGACGTTGCGGATGTCGTTCGCTTCGTAGGTCTTCATCGGTCTCCTTGCGAGGGCTCGCCCGGAACGTTCGGGAATCCTACATCGGGGGTCGGGCGCGGCTCCGGGCGCGAAAACCTCCGATGGTAGGCTCGCGCCGGTGGTCGAGGGGCGCGTGCGCGGACAGGTCGGCGAGCGCGCGACGGTGCCCGTCCTGTGTGTGCTTGCGAGCATCGGCGTGGGCGTTTCGACCTGGCAGCTGCTCGTCGGCAACGCCGACGCCGCGGGAGCCGCGGCGCTCGTCGCCGGGGTGCTCCTGGTGAGCGCCGGCGTGCTCCTTCGGCCGGGGGACCGACGCGCGCGCGTCATGCTCTCGTTCGCGGATCGGGCGTTCGACGGGTGCATCCTGGCCGCGCTCGCCTGGGTGACGCGGACGTCGGAGCCCGCCGTGGCCGCGGCCTCTCTCGTGGCGCTCGCCGCGGGCTTCCTCGCCTCGTACATCCGGGCCAAGGGAGGGTCGCTCGGGTACGGGATCGAGGAGGGCGTCGTGACGCCCGCGCTCCGGTACGGTCTCGTCTCGCTGGCCTTGCTCTTCGGCTGGACGTCGTGGGCGATCTGGGTGGTGGCGATCCTGATGCTGCTCGCGGCGAGCGTGCGGGCGAGCCAGGTCGCGAAGGAGGAGCGACTGTGAGCCGGGACGAAACGATGAGGGAGACCGCGGCCTACTGGGCGTACCGGGGCCTCGAGTCGCTCGCGATGTCCCTACAGGAGCGGTGGGGCCGCCGACTCTTCGAGGCGTTCGGCGGGCTCGCGTACCGCAGGCTGCACGGCGTCCGAGCGACGGTCGCCGCCAATCAGGCTCGGGTGCTGGGGCTCGAGCCCGCGGACGAGCGCGTTCGGATGTCCACGCGCGAGGCGTTCGATCTGTACGCGCGCTACTGGTACGAAACGTTCCGCATCCGCGCGCTGCCGCGTGAGGTCATGGACGCGCGCACCGAGATGATCGACGTGTCCAACATCGACGCGGCGCTCGAGCGCGGCCACGGGTGCATCTGCGTCCTGCCGCACATGGGCAATTGGGACGTGGCGGGCCACTATCTCGCCATGCACGGCTATCCGGTCGCCGCGGTGGCCGAGGAGCTCCGGCCGCCGCGCCTGTCCGAGCTGTTCTTGCGGCACCGCGAGGAGCTCGGCCTGCGCATCGTTCCGCTCACCAAGCACGGCCACGTCGGGCAGCAGCTGAAGCAGCTGCTCTCCGAGAACTGGATCGTCGCGCTCGTGGCGGATCGCGACCTCACGGGACGGGGCATCGAGGTGGAGATGTTCGGCGCATCGCGCCGCGTCCCGGCGGGCCCGGCGCTGCTCTCGCTCACGAGCGACGCCCCGCTGCTCGTGTGCCCCGTCTACACGCTGCCGCGCGGGTGGCAGGTTCGCATCGGCGCCCCGCTCGAGTTCGAGCGCACGGGCGATACCCGCGCCGACGTGACGGCCCTGTCGCGAAAGATGGCCGCCGAGTTCGAGCGGGCGATCGCGGCCAAGCCGGCGGACTGGCACATGTTCCAGCCCGGCTGGGACCTCGAGCGGGATCCCGCGCCGGTCGTCGCGGCGTCGTGAGGATCCTGCTCTCCTGTCCGTACGACTGGGCGTCGCCCGGGGGCGTGCAGGTCCACGTTCGCGAGCTCGGACACCGGCTCTCCGGCCGCGGGCACGACGTGTTGATCCTCGCCCCCGGCGACGCCCCGGCGGAGCAGGAGAACGTCCGCACGGTGGGACGTCCGGTCCGGGTCCCCTACGGCGGGAAGGTCGCTCCGATCGCGTTCTCCCGGCGCTCCTGGCAACGGATCCGCGAGACGCTGCGGATCTTCGAGCCCGAGGTCGTCCACGTGCACGAGCCGCTCACGCCGAGCACGTCGATGCTCGTGGTGCGCGCGACCACGGCGCCCACCGTCGCCACCTTCCACGCCGGGCACGACCGCTCGCGGTTGATGCGGGCCGCCGCGCCGATCCTCCGCTCGACGTACGGGCGGCTCGACGCACGGATCGCCGTGTCCCACGCCGCCGCCGACTTCCTGGCCACCGCGTTCCCCGGCCCGGTGGAGATCGTGCCGAACGGCGTCGAGGTGGAACGGTTCGCCGGAGCTACCGCCGCGACGGGCCTGCCGAAGGGCCGGCGGGTGCTGTGGGTGAGCAGGCTCGACCCGCAGAAGGGCTTCCCTTTGCTCGTGCGGGCGTTCGCGACCCTCGCCCGCGAACTGCCCGACCTGCACCTCGTCGTGGTGGGCGACGGTCGCGATCGCAACGCCGTCGATCTGCTCTCGCCGGAGGTCCGCTCTCGGGTGGCGATGCTGGGCACGGTCGCCAACGCGGAATTGCCGTCCTACCTTGCGGGGGCCGATGCGTTCGCGGCGCCGGCCGTTGGCCACGAGAGCTTCGGCGTGATCCTCGTGGAGGCGATGGCCGCCGGCGTCCCCGTCGTGGCCTCGGACATCCCGGGGTACCGGGAGGTCGTCCGCGAGGACGTCGACGGGTTGCTCGTGCCGCCGGGAGATCCCGACCTGCTGGCCGCGGCCCTTCGTCGCGTGCTCGAGGAGCGGGATCTGGCCGAGCGTCTCTCACGCGCGGGACCCGAGCGGGCGAAGACGTTCTCCTGGGACGTGGTCGTCCCGCGAATCGAAGCGATCTACGACCGCGTCTCGGGTCGCTCGGGCGGCACCCGCTAGGATCTCGCCGTGCCGGTCTGGGGATGGGTCGCGGTCGGGGTGGTGGCCGTCCTGCTCGTCGCGGGCATCGTCGTCTTCAACCGGCTCGTTTCACTCCGCAATCGCGTCGACAACGGCTGGTCGCAGATCGACGTGCAGCTCCGCCGTCGGTACGACCTCATCCCGAACCTCGTGAGCACCGTGCAGGGGTACGCGTCGCACGAGCGCGAGCTGTTCGAAGACGTGACGGCGGCCCGGGCCCGCGCGATCGACGCCGGGGCCGTGGCCGATCAGGCGAACGCGGAGAACGAGATCACGCGCGGGCTCCGCCGGCTGATGGCCGTCGCCGAGGCGTATCCGGACCTGAAGGCGAACCAGAACTTCCTTGCGCTGCAGGAGGAGCTCACCGGCACCGAGTCGAAGATCGCGTACGCCCGTCAGTTCTACAACGACCAGGTCATGCGGCTGAACACTCTGATCGGATCGTTCCCCTCGAACATCCTGGCGAAGGCCTTCGGCTTCGCGCCGCGGGAGTTCTTCGACATCGAGGATCCGGCGCGCGGCCCCGCGAAGGTCGACTTCTCCTAGGCCGGCCGTGTACGAGCAGATCGCCTCGAACAAGCGGCGCACCTGGCTGCTCATCATCGGGGCCTTCGTGCTGCTCGGCGCGCTCGGGTGGGTGTTCGGCATGTGGATCCAGGACCCGGCGCTCGGCGTCGTGGCGGCGCTGCTCGTCGCGCTCGTCATGTCGATCGGCTCGTACCGCTACGGCGATCGCGTCGTGCTCGCCTCCGCGCGCGCGAAGGAGGTCACCGCGCAGGAGCAGCCGCGATTGCACAACATCGTCGAGGGGTTGTCGATCGCGGCCGGGATCCCGAAGCCGAAGGTGTACGTGGTGCCCGAGCGGGCCCCGAACGCGTTCGCCACCGGCAGGAATCCGGAGCACGCGTCGGTCGCCGTCACGCAGGGGCTGCTCGACACCATGAACCGGGTCGAGCTCGAGGGGGTCATCGGCCACGAGCTGTCGCACGTCGTCGACCGCGACATCCTGGTGGGGACGGTCGTGGCCACCCTGGCCGGCGCCGTGATCCTGCTCTCCGAGTTCTTCACGCGGGCCTTCTGGTGGGGCGGGGTTCGGGGGCGTCGCGGCGACCGTGGCGGCGGCGGTTTCGAGGCCGTCCTGTTCGCGGTCGGGATCGTGCTCCTCGTCCTCGCGCCGATCTTCGCGCAGATCATCCGCTTCGCGGTCTCGCGGCAGCGGGAGTACCTCGCGGACGCGCAGGGGGCGATGCTCACGCGCTACCCTCCGGGGCTGGCGAGCGCGCTCCGCAAGATCGCCGCGGCGAGCGCCATCCCGATGCGCTCGGCGAACAACGCGACGGCGCATCTGTGGCTCAACCAGCCCTCGCGCGTGCAGGGCGAGGGAATGGGCACGCTCGAGCGCCTGTTCAGCACGCACCCGCCGCTCGAGGATCGGATCCGCCGGCTGGAGGAGATGTGACCGCCGGGCGAGTGTCGGCCGTCTAGGACTCGCCCGGGTCGGGCCCGGGAAGCACCAGGATCGCGTTGCTGATGCGTCGCTCGCGTCCGTCCGAGGGACGGTTGACGATCTCGCCCTGCACGACCATCTCCGAGGAGCCGCCGCCGTCCAGATTGAGGGCGTTCACCGCCCCCAATCCCTGCATGATCCTCGCGAACTCGTCCATCGACGCGCCGATCGACCACTTCGGTTGGCGACCATCGACGACGACGAGCAGCACCGACCCGTCCGCCGTCACCCCGATGCCCGTCCGCGGATGCCGCCCGCACGCCGAGTTGCACATACCGACGAGGGTCCCGTCCTGGACGAGGAGCGGTGCCCCGCCGACGGCGTCCAGGACGCCGGGCCAACCGAACGTCCATCGCAGGCGCATCGGCGTCCCAGGAGTGAGCGCGAGGAGCTGGGTCGCCTCGTCGGTTGCAGGGGGCGCCGCGAGCACGATCCCGCCGTCGCGGGTCGTCGGGGTCTTCGAGCAGGTCGCCACGTCCACCTGGTAGTCCTGCTCCACGCCGGAGTCCTGCGCCAGGGCGAGAGGCCCGGTGGGAAGGAGTCGGACCGAGCACGCGTTCGGCGGAGGTGCCTCGAGCGTGCCGCCGACCGGGCTGTAGCCGACCATCTCGCCCGGGCGGGGCGGACCGTCGTTCCATCGGGATACCGGAAGGACGAGCCCGGAGCCGCTATCGGTCACGTCGATGCCGACGGCCGGTTTGCCGAAGAAGGTCTGCGATTCGTCGGCCGCCATCGCGAACAGGATCCCGAGCTGTGGGGACGTGTGGACGAGCTGCCCGTCCTGCGACATCGGATGGTCCGGGTCCCCCTCCCCGCTGTAGTCGCCGTTCACGGCCGCAAGGGCATCGTGGGCGTTCGCGACACGGGAGAGGGTCTGCAGGGCCGGCAGCGTGGGCCTGGTCAGCGTTACGTCCAGGGTGACGGGCATCGATGGGGTCATCGTGAGGACGAACGTGCGCCGGGGGACCTGGCGTTCCGTGATCTTGGTGAAGACGAGGCCGGGGGCGATTTCCTTGGTCTTGACGATCGGGCGACCGAGAACCGGGACGGCGTGCCGTCCGGCGTCGCCGGGCTCCGCCTGGGCCTGCGTGAAGGTGAGCGCCGTCACGAGCGCAAGGGCGAGCGCCACCGCGAGCGGGGAGGGGGTCTTCACGGCGGCCCATCCTAGTGGCGAGCGCGGCGGGGAACCCGCGTTTGTGACGATCCTTCGGTTCCTCCGCGGGTTCGTTGAGCGAGGCCGGACCTCGCGCTAGCATCTCGATCCCGCACGGCTCGTGCCCGGCCGAATCCGCCCGCCCCCCAGGAGACGCTCATCCCCGGTACCCACTCGCCCGCGCGACGCCGACCGTCGTGGTCGACTCGGAAGAAGCTCGTCGCCGCAACTGCGACGGTCGCGGTCGTCGCCGCCGGCGCCCTCGGTTACTTCGCGTTCTTCCCACAGCAGGCGCCCGCGTTCGTCCGCCACGCGATGGCCACCGTGGGGATCGCCGACGCGACGGCGCCGACACCTCCACCGATCTGCCCGCTCACCGGTGAGGAGGTGAGCGGGTCCAAGGTCCCGCACCGCCCGGCGCTCGCGATCAAGATCGAGAACGCCCCGGAGGCTCGGCCCCAGGCTTCCTTGAACGACGCCGACGTCGTGGTCGAGGAGCCCGTCGAGGGCGGGTACACGCGCTTCATCGCGATCTTCCAGTGCGGGAGCTCCGATCGCGTCGGCCCCGTTCGAAGCGGACGGACCACGGATCCGGACTTCCTTCGCCAGCTCGGGCCCGCGGTGTTCGGCTACGCCGGTGGGGTCGCGGCCGTCAAGCGCGAGGTCCCGCGCGCCGGCCTGGCGGACGTGAACTACATCGAGGCGGCCGACGCGTACGTGCGAGATCCCGACCGTGCGGCCCCCCACGACCTGTACACGACGACGACGGCGCTCTGGAAGGCGGGAAGGTCCAGGGCCGGTGCGCCCAAGGCGCTCTTCACGTACGCCGAGACCTGGGACGGCAGGGCGAAGCGCGTCGCCGGGATTCACCTCCCGTATTCGTCGGCCTCCGACGTCTACTGGACCTGGAGCCGTCGCGCGGGCGCGTGGCTCCGCTCGCACGGCGACGTTCCCCACGTTCTCGAGGACGGCGACCGCGTCTCCGCCACCAACGTGGTCGTCCAGCTGGTCGACGTCACCGCGAGCCAGATCGTCGACGCCGCCGGCAACCACTCGCCGGACGTCCAGCTCACGGGCTCGGGAAGGGCCTACGTGCTGCGCGACGGACGCGTGATAATGGGACGTTGGAAGCGCGACTCGCTCGACGACACCACGACCTTCGTCGCCAAGGACGGCACCGAGATCACCCTCTCGCCCGGCCGAACCTGGGTCGAGTTGGTCCCGAGCACTGTGGCGCTCGAGCTGCTCCGATAGGCGCGCCCCGAGGTCTCGATCGAGGGATCAAACGACCGAGCTGCAGTCCCTGGGCTCGCGCAGCAGCTTCGGCGCCGGCGGGCCGTCAAAGTCGAACAGGTCGAGCATGTCGCTCGCGTTCGCGTCGCGCTCGGTGAGCGAGGGAAGGTCCCAGATCGTCTCGATCATCTTCAGCACGCTGGAGAACTCGAGCAGCTCGCTCGAGATGAAGCCTTGCTTCGCCCAGGGGGAGATGAGGAGCATCGGGACGCGGGGCCCGAGCCCGTACAGGTCGAGATGCGGTGGAGGGACGTGGTCGTAGAAGCCGCCGAAGTCGTCCCAGGTGATGACGATCGCGGTGTGGCGCCACTCGGGGCTTTGCATGATCGCGTTCACGATCTCGACGGTCCAGTTCTCGCCCTCGCACATCGAGCCGGCGGCGGGATGCTCGGAGACCGCGACGTCGGGGATCAGCCAGGAGACCGCGGGGAGATCGCCGTTGGCGAGGTCGACCAGGAAGTCGTCGTCGGTGACGACCTTGTCCACCATCGGCCCGAACAGGACGTGCTTGATGAGCGCGAGCGTGTTGATGTAGTCGTTGTCGCCGAGGTAGTAGCGCCAGCTGACCCCCGCCTCCTCGAGCAGGTCCGGCAGGATCGTGATGTTGGTACACGCCTCGCGCAGGAACCAGTACCTCGCCTTGAGCGTCCCGACCTCGGCCTGCTCCTCGAGGTGGAACGCGTCGTCCTCCTCCTCGGGCGACAGTTTGCGGAAGGAGTACATGCGCTCGGTCAGGTCCGCGCAGTACTCGCGGGGGATCCCGTTCGTCCCGAACTGACCGGCCGGCGTTTCGCGCTCGTGGTCGGTGAACCGATCCGTGGTTGCGCCGACCGTGAACAGATGCTCGATCCCGGTCGGCCCGTAGGTCGAGGAAAAGAAATGGTCGGCGAGGACGTAGGCCTTCGCATACGCCCAGTAGTTCGGGATCTGCTCGGGCCGATACTGGACGTAGGCCTCCAGGTTCGCGCCCCCGAAGAGCTCGCTGAAGCAGTTCATCTGCCCGCCGTTGATGGCCAACAGGCCGGCCTGGAACGAGTGATCGGGTCCCGGGGCGTCGTCCGGGGCGCGCGCGAGGGGGACGACGGTGCCGTCACACGTCACGCCTTCGGTCGCGCCGTCGGCGCCCGGAAACCGGCCGAACATGTGGTCGAAGGTTCGGTTCTCCTTGATCAGGTAGACGACGTGCCGGATCTTGTGACGTGCCATCGCGACGAGCACGTCGTTCGGATCGCGTGGCGGCGCCGGCGAGACGGAGACGGTCGACGGCGGTGTGGGGGAGGCGCTCGGGCGAGGCGTGTCCGGCGAGCTCGAGTCACACGCCGCGGCGACGAGCGACGCACCGACGAGCAGCGTGACGAGGCAGCGAGCAGACCGGGGCACCGGCTCGCAGGATAGGCGAAGCGGTCCAACTGGACCGTGAGGGCGCTCGGCGGCCGGCGGTACACTCGATGAGCAGGCACGACGGCTCGATCCGAGCCCGTCCGAAGGGGGCGATACCCGTGGAGCGCGAGACCGGCACCTTCCGCGTGAAGTCCGGCCTGGCCGAGATGCTGAAGGGCGGCGTCATCATGGACGTCACCACGGCGGAGCAGGCCAAGATCGCCGAGGACGCCGGCGCCGTCGCCGTCATGGCCCTCGAGCGCGTGCCCGCGGACATCCGCAAGGAGGGCGGCGTCGCCCGCATGGCGGATGCCACCAAGGTCGAGGAGATCATGCAGACGGTGTCGATCCCGGTGATGGCCAAGGCCCGGATCGGCCACTTCGTCGAGGCGCAGATTCTGCAGGCGCTCGGCGTCGACTACGTCGACGAGTCCGAGGTCCTGACCCCGGCCGACGAGGAACACCACATCGACAAGTGGGCGTTCACGGTCCCGTTCGTCTGCGGGGCCCGCAACCTCGGCGAGGCGCTTCGGAGAATCGGCGAGGGCGCCGCGATGATCCGGACGAAGGGCGAGGCCGGCACCGGCAACGTCGTGGAGGCCGTCCGGCACCAGCGCACCCTACTTCGCGAGATCGGCTGGCTCACCACGTTGCGGCCGGAGCAGTACGTCTCCGCCGCGAAGGAGCTCGGCGCGCCGGTCGAGCTCGTCCGGATGGTCGCGCAGGCCGGGACGCTCCCGGTCGTGAACTTCGCCGCGGGCGGGCTCGCCACGCCGGCGGACGCGGCCCTGATGATGCAGCTCGGCGTCGACGGCGTGTTCGTGGGATCGGGCATCTTCAAGTCCGAGGACCCGGCGCCGCGGGCCCGCGCCATCGTCGAGGCGACCACGCACTTCCAGGATCCCGACGTCCTCGCGAAGGTCTCGCGCGGCCTCGGCGAGCCGATGCCCGGCCTCGACATCAAGGAGCTCGGCGAGGAGGGTCTGCTCCAGACCCGCGGCTGGTAGCGGTGAAGGCCGGCGTTCTCGCGCTGCAGGGGGACTTCCGCGAGCACGCGCGCGTCTTCGCCGAGGCGGGCGCCAACCCGATCGAGGTGCGGACGCCGGAGGACCTCGCGCGGGTGGACTGCCTCGCCATCCCCGGCGGCGAGTCCACCACGATCGGCAAGCTCGCCCGCAGCGCCGAGCTCGTCGAGCCGATCGTCGAGCGCGCGAGCTCGGGCATGCCGATCCTCGGCACCTGCGCCGGGATGATCGTGATGGCGAAACGGGTCCAGGGCCTCGAGCCGCTGCTCGGTCTCGTCGACATCACGGTCGAGCGCAACGCCTACGGGCGCCAGGTCGACTCGTTCGAGGCGGATCTGGACGTGGCGGGGGTCGATCACCCCGTGCGCGGGGTCTTCATCCGCGCGCCGGTGGTCACCGAGGTCGGCCCCGAGGTCCGCGTCCTGTCCGAGCATGAGGGCCGGCCGGTCGTCTTGGAGCAAGGAAAGCTCATCGTGGCATCCTTCCACCCGGAGCTGGTCGGCGAGACTGGGCTCCACGAGTACCTGCTCGGGAAGGCGTGAGGCGATGTCCGGCCATTCGAAGTGGGCGACGATCAAGCGGAAGAAGGGCGCCGCCGACGCCAAGCGGAGCAACGAGTTCGCCAAGCTGCTGCGGGCGGTGGAGGTGGCCGCGCGCGAGGGCGGCTCGGGCGACCCGAAGGCGAACATGACGCTCGCGTCCGCGATCGAGAAGGCGAAGGGCTCGTCGGTGCCGGCGGACAACATCGAGCGGGCGATCAAACGCGGAACCGGGGAGCTCGAGGGCGGGGCGCGCTACGAGGAGGTCAGCTACGAGGGTTACGGCCCCGGCGGCGTGGCGCTCTACGTCGAGACCCTCACGGACAACCGGAACCGGACGGCGCAGGAGGTCCGGCATGCGTTCACCCGCAACCACGGCAACCTCGGCGAGACCGGCAGCACGGCCTGGATGTTCGCGCGCAAGGGCCTGATCCAGATCGAGAAGGACGGGGCGCCGGACGAGGACAAGCTGCTCGAGGTCGCGCTCGAGGCGGGGGCCGACGACCTGTCCGACGCCGAGAGCACCTGGGAGATCACGACCGACCCGGCGGCGTTCGGGGCGGTCCGCGACGCGATCTCGGCGGCCGGCGTCTCGATGCTCTCGGCGGAGCTCACGATGGTTGCCCAGACCACGGTTCCCGTCGACGGCGGCCACGCGAAGCAGGTGCTGGCGCTCCTCGAGGCGCTCGAGGACCTCGACGACACGCAGAACGTCTACGCGAACTTCGACATCCCCGAGTCGGTCATGGCCGAACTCTCGGGATAGGTGGTTGACCGCCCCTGGCGGGTCGCCGAGACTGAACAGGTGTTCGATTCCTGCGTGCTGGGAGTGGACCCCGGCCTCTCGAGCCTCGGCGTGGCGGCGGTCGCGACCCGCGAGCGCCGTGCCCAGATCCTCTTCGCGACGGCCGTTCGTCCGGCGCGCGACCTCCCCGAGCCCGAGCGTCTTCGGCTGATCCACGAGGCGATTCGCGAGGCCATCGCCGAGCATCACCCGGACGCTGTCGCCGTCGAGCGCGTCATGTGGAACACGAACCAGCGAAGCGCGCTCCACGTAGCGCGGGCGACCGGCGTCGTGCTGCTCGCCGCCGCCGAGGCCGGGCTCCCGGTGGAGGAGTACGGTCCGCTCGAGGTGAAGATGGCCGTGACCGGGCAGGGCAACGCCGACAAGGCCCAGGTCCGCGACGCGCTCGCACGGCTCCACGGCCTCCGCGAGGTCCCCACGCAGGCCGACGCCGCCGACGCGGTCGCCGTCGCGCTCTGCCACATCACGCAGTCGCGGCTGCGGCGCGTGACGAGGCTGGCGACGTGATCGCGTTCCTCGAGGGTCGAGTGGCGGACAAGTCCGGCGGCCACGTGACGATTGACGTCGGCGGCGTCGGGTACGACGTGCAGGTGCCCTCGTCCACCCTCGCGAAGCTCCCCGCGATCGGGAAGACCGCACGTGTGCACACGCGAATGGTCGTTCGCGACGACGCGATGACGCTGTTCGGATTCGCCACCGCCGACGAGCGCGAGCTGTTCGACCAGCTCGTCACCGTGACCGGCGTCGGCCCGAAGGTCGCCCTCTCGTTCCTTTCGGTCCTGTCGCCGGACGCCCTGCGGCGCGCAGTTCGCGCGGGCGACGTCGCGGCGCTCACGCTCGTTCCCGGCGTCGGCAGGAAGGTGGCGCAGCGGGTCGTGCTCGACTTGAAGGACAAGCTCGGCGGTGACGTCGTCCTTCTCGAGGGACCGATGTCGGACGTGCGGGAGGCGCTCCTGTCGCTCGGCCTGTCGCCGCAGGAGGCGGGCGAGGCCATGTCGGGCCTCGCCGAGGACGGCGACCGTCCCACCGAGGACCTGCTCCGCGAGGCCCTCCAGCACGTCGGCCGGGGCGGGACGTCGTGAGCGAGGACCCGAGGATCGTCGACGCGGCTGCGCCGGAGCAGGAGCGCGAGTTCGACGCCGCGCTGCGCCCCCGGCGCATCGACGAGTTCGTGGGGCAGGACCGGATCAAGGAACAGCTCGCCCTGCTCATCGACGGGGCCCGAGCGCGGGGGGAGACGATCGACCACCTGCTCCTTTCCGGACCGCCGGGTCTCGGCAAGACGACGCTCGCCGGGATCGTGGCGAACGAGCTCGGCGTGGGGTTCCAGCCGACCTCCGGGCCGGCGCTCGACCGCCCCGGAGACCTCGCGGCGATCCTGACCAACCTCGAGGAGGGCGACGTCCTGTTCGTCGACGAGATCCACCGGATGCCGCGGGCCGTCGAGGAGGTGCTCTACCCCGCGCTCGAGGACTTCCAGCTCGACGTCGTGCTCGGCAAGGGCCCGAGCGCGCGGAGCATCCGGCTCGACCTGCCGCGGTTCACGCTCGTCGGCGCGACGACCCGCCCCGGCCGGATCACGCTGCCGCTGCGCGAGCGGTTCGGCTTCTCGCCTCGGCTGGACTACTACTCGGTCGAGGATCTCGCGCGGATCGTGTGGCGCTCCGCGGGCATCCTCGCGGTCCGCGTGGACGACGAGGGGGCGTCGGAGATCGCGCGCCGGTCCCGCGGCACCCCGAGGGTCGCGAACCGGCTCCTGCGCCGCGTGCGCGACTTCGCCCAGGTGCGTCACGACGGCGAGGTGTCCGGCGAGGTCGCCCGCGCCGGGCTCGAGCTGTTCGAGGTCGACGAGCTCGGCCTGGACAAGCTCGACCTCGCGATCCTTTCCGCCGTGGTCGAGAAGTTCGGCGGAGGCCCGGTCGGGCTGTCGACGCTCGCGGTGGCGGTCGGGGAGGAGACCGACACCGTCGAGGACGTCTACGAGCCTTACCTGCTGCAACTCGGTTTCCTGCAGCGGACACCACGCGGGCGCGTGGCCACCGAGCGTGCCTACCGGCACCTCGGAACGGCGATCGAAGGCGCCCTCCCGCTCGGCTGATCGCCCTTCCGCCGAACCCCCGTCCCACCCCGCGGCGAACGCAGCACGAGCCTGTATGCTGCTTCGTCACCCTCGAAGGAGGCCTCAGCACCGTGTTCCCGCAGCTCCTTGCCCAAAGCGATAGTGGGCAAACGGGCGGCAGCCTGATCGGGCTCGCCCTGCCGTTGCTCATGATCGTGGGCTTCTACTTCCTCCTGATCCGGCCCCAGCGGAACCGGCAGCGGTCGCAACAGGCGCTCCTCGCGTCGCTCGAGGTGGGGGACGAGGTCATGACCAGCGGCGGCATCTTCGGCACCCTCGTGGAGATCGACGAGGACGAGGGCACCGTGACCGTGGAGATCGCGCCCGGCACGCGGGTCAAGATGCTCCGCCAGGGCATCTCCCAGCGGTTCGTCGAGGACGACCAGGACGCATACGACGACGACGACGACGGTCCCGTCGACGAGCAGGGCGAGGAGGCCGACCGGAAGCCGTGAGCTCGGAGCCGGCACCCGCCCCGCCGGCCCCTGCGCCGGGCCCCACGCCGCCCGCGGCGCCGGCCGTCGAACCCGACGTCCTCACCCTCGACCTCGTCAAGCAGGACGAGGAGCTGTCGAACTTCATCTCGGCGGCCGACCGCGTGATGGAGGGCCTCGGCTACACCGAGCACGGGTTCCGGCACGCGAACCTCTCGGCGCGGATCGCCTACAACGTGATGACGCGCGCCGGCTTCGACGAGCACATGGCGAACCTCGCGTGCGTTGCGGGCTACCTGCACGACGTGGGATGCATGATCTCGCGCGAGTCCCACGGCCAGACCGGTGGGGTCCTCGTCTACGAGGCGATGCGCAAGCGGGCGTCGGCGGCCGACCTCGCGCTCGTCGTCGCCGCGATCGCCAATCACGAGGAGGCGTACGGCGCCGCGGTCTCACCGGTCTCGGCGGCGGTGATCCTGGCCGACAAGTCCGACGTTCATCGAAGCCGCGTGCGCAAGTCGGGGCAGATCGAGTTCGACATCCACGATCGCGTGAACTTCGCCGCCGAACAATCGTTCCTCCGAGTAGACTCGAGCGCCAAGACCGTCACGCTCGAGCTGACGATCGACACCCAGATCAGCCAGGTCATGGAGTATTTCGAGATCTTCCTCGGCCGCATGCAGATGTGCCGGAGGGCCGCCGAGGTCCTCGACTGCAAGTTCAAGCTCACGATCAACGGGGCGGAGCTCGCATGAGGAAGACCCGCGCCCTGTGGATCTCGATCTTCTTCGTGCTCGCCCTCGTGGTGGGCGCGCTCGCGATGTTCGCGACGGGGACCAAGCCGGTGCTCGGCCTGGATCTGGAGGGCGGCGTCTCGGTCATCCTTTCCGCGCCCGAGAACACGCCGCCCGAGGTCATGGACCAGGCGCTCGAGAACATCCGCACGCGCATCGACGCGTTCGGGACGGCCGAGCCCATCCTCTACGTCACGGGGAACAACATCGAGGTGCAGATCCCCGGCCTCGCGCACGGAACGATCAAGGAGAACGCGAAGACCCAGTACTGCCTGATGGACAACGAGGCGACGTCCTTCGGCTGCTACCAGCAGGAGGCCGATGCGAAGGCCGCGCTCGACGGGGCGGCCGTGAACCCGCTGGTGCAGTCGGTGTGCCTCACCGGAGACGCACTCGGCGACCAGCCGCCGTGCTTCGGGGACGAGGCATCGGCGACGGCGGCGATCGACGCGATCACCGTCGCGAAGCAGCAGGATCAGTTCTGCCTGACCCAGACCGGGCTCGCGGAGGATCCCTGCTTCCCGACCAAGGAGGAGGCGAACGCCGCCCTCGCCGGCATCTCCACCGACGTCACGCAGACGCACTGCGTACAGACCGCGGACGGCACGACGCTGACGAGCGACGCCGGCGGTGCGTGCTTCCCGACGGAGCAGGAGGCCACGGACACGCTCGCGGGCCTGCAGGTCACCAAGCAGGTGACGGAGTACTGCGTCGTCAGCTCGGCGGGGACCCGGCTCGGCTGCTATCTCTCGCGCGAAGGCGCCCAGGCCCGGCTCCAGGAGACCGGCCAGGAGCGGCTGCTCCAGGTGATCGGCGAGACGGCGCGGCTGGAGTTCCGCGAGGTCCTCGCGACCATCCCTCCGGGCTCACCCGAGTACGACTCCACGCCCGTCGACTGCGCCACGCCTGCCGACGCCGAGAGTAAGGCGTGCTCCTTCGAGGGGCTCAAGGACAAGGAAGTCGTCTTCTACGACAGGGAGAGCCAGAACAAGTACAAGCTCGGCCCCGTCGAGCTCACCGGCGAGGCGATCGACAAGGCGACCGCGGTGTATCGCACGAGCAGCCAGACCTCGGTCAGCCAGGGCTGGGTGATCGACTTCACCCTGACCGACGACGGCTCGTCGGTGTTCGGGGACGTCACGACGCGCCTGTACAACAGCAAGGGGCAACTCGCGATCGTCGTCGACCGCAAGGTGATCTCGGCCCCGACGGTCGACGGTCCCATCACGGGCGGCAGCGGAGTGATCACGGGCAGCTTCACCGAGAACCGCGCGAAGGACCTCGCGACGCAGCTGAACGCCGGTGCTCTGCCCGTCGAGCTCACGACCCAGCAGGTCCTGACGGTGAGTCCGACCCTCGGCAAGGCGTCGCTCGACGCCGGCATCCTCGCGGGCCTGGCCGGGCTGGCGCTGCTGTTCGTCTACCTGCTCTTCTACTACCGGATCCTCGCGCTCGTCGCGTGGATCGGGATGACGATCTGGGCGATCCTCGCCTTCGCGCTCATCGCGCTCGCCGGCTCGAGCTTCGGGTACAGCCTGACGCTCGCCGGCGTGGCGGGCCTCGTGATCTCGCTCGGCGTGACGGCGGACTCGTACATCGTGTTCTTCGAGCGGTTCAAGGACGAGGTCCACAGCGGCAAGACGCCGAGGGTGGCCGTCCAACCGGCCTTCACGAAGGCGTTCCGCACGATCGTGGCCGCCGACATCGTGACCGGCCTCGCGGCGATCGTCCTGTACCTCACGGCGATCAGCTCGGTCCGCGGGTTCGCGCTCACGCTGGGCGTTGCGGTGGTCCTCGACCTGTTCGTCGTCTACTTCTTCAAGCGGCCCGCGGTCTTCCTGCTCGCCCGGAACGAGCGCCTGGTGACGATGCCCGTGATCGGGGTCACGACCGGGGTCTCCGCCGACCACGAGGCCCTGCCGGCCATCGCCGGAGGCTCGAAATGAGCTGGCGGACCGGGTTCGACACGTTTCGCGGCTACCGGACGCCGCACTTTCGCATCGTCCAGCGGCGGAAGAGGTGGTTCCTGCTCTCCGGCATCGTCATCGCGCTCGCGCTCGCCGGGCTCTTCTGGCGCGGGATCAACTACTCGATCGACTTCACCGGCGGGTCGCTCATCCAGTACCCGAACCCGGCCGGCGCGACCGTCGAGGAGGTTCGCGGGCTGCTGGCACAACCGCCCTACGACCGCGGCGACGCCGAGATCCAGCAGGTCGGCGGCAACCAGATCCTGATCCGCACGACGGCCATCACCGACCTCTCTCTCCTCGAGCGCACCCAGTTGATCGAGGACCTCGCGGCGCAGGCCGGGATCGACGAGAGCGAGGTGAGCACCCAGGTCGTCGGCCCGACGTGGGGCAAGCAGATCTCGCGTCAGGCGGTGATCGGCCTGATCGTGGTCCTGATCGCCATCACGGTCTACATCACGTTCCGCTTCGAGTGGAAGATGGCGATCGGCGCGATGGTGGCGATGGTGCACGATGTCGTGATCACCGCCGGCGTCTACGCGCTCACGGGGCGCGAGGTCTCGCCCGCGACGGTGATCGCCATCCTGACGATCCTCGGGTTCTCCCTGTACGACACCGTGGTCATCTACGACAAGGTGAAGGAGAACGTCGAGACCCCTGCCGTCATCGCGAAGGACACGTACGAGGGCGTGGCCAACCTGTCGATGAACCAGGTGCTGATGCGCTCGGTCAACACGTCGCTCGTCGTCATCCTGCCGATCCTCTCCCTGCTGCTGTTCGGCGGCGAGACGCTGAAGGACTTCGCGTTCGCGATGCTGATCGGCGTCATCACCGGCGCCTACTCCTCGATCTTCGTGGCGACGCCGATCCTCGTGATGCTCAAGGAGCGCGAGCCGAAATGGCAGCAGCATCGCGCCCGCCTCGAGGGCAAGCAGGGCGAGCGCCGGCTCCGGTCCGTTCCCGCGACTCGACCCGTCGAGGAGGCGGTCGAGGAGCCCGTCGCCGAGCGCGCCGCCGTGGGCGCGGCCGCCGCGACGCGCACCACCGCCCGCACCAGCCAGCCCGCGCAGCGCCCGCGCCCGAAGAGCCGGCGGAAGCCGCCGGCCAAGCGCAAGCGGAGGTAACCCCGGTGGACCTCGATCAGCTCCGAGCCCTCGTCCGCGACGTGCCCGACTTCCCGCAGGAGGGCGTCGTCTTCAAGGACATCACGCCGTTGCTCGCCGACGAGCTCGCCTTCTCAACCGTCATCGACCTGATCGTGGTGCACTTCGGGCGCGGCAACGTCGACAAGGTCGTCGGTATCGAGGCGCGGGGGTTCATCCTCGCCTCGCCGGTCGCGTACCACTTCGGTGCCGGGTTCGTGCCGGTCCGGAAGAAGGACAAGCTGCCGTGGAAGACGGAGGCGGCCGAGTACGCGCTCGAGTACGGGACGGCCACGCTGGAGATCCACAAGGACGCGGTCGCGCAGGGGGAGCGGGTCCTCGTGGTCGACGACGTCCTCGCGACGGGCGGCACCGCAAGGGCGACGGCCGATCTCGTCGAGCGGATCGGTGGCAATGTCGTCGGGATCGCTTGCCTGATCGAGCTCGAGTTCCTGAACGGGCGGTCGCAGCTCGAGGGCCACGACCTGTTCACCCTGCTCACCTACTAGCCGGCCGGCGAACCGATCGAGCGCACCCCGGGGGCTACACTTGATGGTCCGAAGGAGGCGCGCGGGGTGGACACCGGTGAGCAGGTCAGGGCGGAGCGGCGCGGCGGGTTGCTCTCGCGCTTTCGCCCCGGCGAGCCCGAGGCGCCGCGCGCGGGGATCGAGGGGCTCCTTCAGACCGTCAAGTCCTACAACCCCAAGGCGGACCTGAAGGGCATCGAGCGCGCCTACCGCTTCGCGGCGGCGCACCACGAGGGCCAGAAGCGACTGTCGGGCGAGGACTTCATCGAACACCCGCTCGCGGTGGCGCAGGTGCTCGCCGACCTGGGGCTCGACACGACCACGCTCGAGGCCGGGCTCCTACACGACACCGTCGAGGACACCGACGTCACCCTCGCCGAGCTCGAGGAGGAGTTCGGACCCGAGGTCGCGCGCATCGTCGACGGGCTGACCAAGCTCGAGTCCATCGCCCCGCGCAGCCGGGAGCACGAGCAGGCGGAGAACGTCCGAAAGATGATCGTCGCGATGGCCGGCGACATCCGGGTGCTGCTGATCAAGCTCGCCGATCGGCTCCACAACATGCGCACCTTGGCGCCGATCGCCCCCGAGAAGCAGCGGCGCACCGCGACCGAGACGCTCGAGATCTACGCGCCGCTCGCTCACCGGCTCGGCGTGCAGCAGGTCAAGTGGGAGCTGGAGGACCTGTCGTTCAAGGCCCTGCATCCCGGGCCCTATCGCGAGATCGCGAGCCTCGTCGAGAAGCGCCGGGGTGAGCGGCAGGAGTACGTCGACGGCGTGCTCGAGGCGCTGCGGAACCGGCTGCGCGAGGCGGGGGTCAAGGCGGAGGTCGAGGGGCGGCCGAAGCACCTGTACTCGATCTACGAGAAGATGGTGATCGGCGGCAAGGAGTTCAACGAGATCTACGATCTGGCGGGGATCCGGATCCTCGTCGACTCCGTCCGCGACTGCTACGGAGCGCTCGGGGCCGTCCATTCGCTGTGGAAGCCCGTTCCCGGCCGCTTCAAGGACTACATCGCGATGCCCAAGTCCAACATGTACCAATCCCTGCACACGACGGTCGTCGGGCCGCAGGGACGTCCGATCGAGGTCCAGCTGCGGACGGCCGAGATGCATCGGACGGCCGAGTACGGCATCGCGGCGCACTGGCGCTACAAGGAGGGGCGCGACGGCAAGAAGGCCAAGGACGCCGCCGATCTCGCCTGGCTCGGCCAGATGCTGGAGTGGCTGAAGGACATGGCCGACCCCCGCGAGTTCATGGAGGGGCTGAAGATCGACCTCTACGGCGGCCAGGTTTTCTGCTTCACGCCGAAGGGGGACGTCACGAACCTTCCGAGCGGCGCGACCCCGGTCGACTTCGCGTACTCGATCCACACCGAGGTCGGCCACCGCACGATCGGCGCGAAGGTGAACGGCAAGCTCGTTCCCCTCGACTACGAGCTCCGCACCGGCGACACGGTCGAGATCCTGACGTCGAAGGCGCGTGGCGAGGGACCGTCCCAGGACTGGCTCCGCTTCGTCGCCACGCCGAGGGCGAGGAACAAGATCCGCCAGTGGTTCAGCCGCGAGCGCCGCGAGGACGCCCTCGAGGAGGGCAAGGACGCGCTCCACCGGCTGATGCGCCGGCAGAACGTCCCGTTCAAGCGCCTGGCCACGGAGGAGGCGCTCAACCAGCTCGCGGACGAGATGAAGTTCCCGAACCTGGACGCCCTGTACGTCGCGCTCGGGGAGGGGCACGTCTCGCCGCAGTCGGTGGTCGCCCGGCTGACGCGATCGATCCAGGGGACCATCGACGAGGACGTGACCGAGGTGCCGCTCGCGCGCCCGGTCCGCCTGCAGCACGACGTGACCTCGGGGGTCGTCGTCCCCGGATCGGCCGACGTGTGGGTTCGCCTCGCGCGCTGCTGCACCCCGGTGCCGGGGGACGAGATCATGGGCTTCGTCACGCGCGGACAGGGCGTGAGCGTTCACCGGACCGACTGCCCCAACGTCCGAGCGCTCACGAACGAGCCCGAGCGCCTGATCGAGGTCTCCTGGAGATCGGGCAAGCCGACCTCGTTCGTCGTGGCGATCCAGGTCGAGGCGCTCGACCGGACGCGGCTCCTGTCCGATGTGGCCACGGTCCTATCGGACCACCACGTCAACATCCTGTCGGCCACCTCCGCCGTCGGGCGGGATCGGACGACGATCCTGCGGTTCACCTTCGAGCTCGCCGACATCACCCACCTCGCGGGCATCCTGGCCGCGGTGCGCAAGGTCGAGAACGTCTACGACGCCTTCCGCGTCGTGCCTCGGTAGGTGCGCGTCCTCCTCCAGCGGGTCTCCCGGGCGTCGGTTCGCGTGCGCGACGAGCTCGTGGCGTCGATCGGGCCGGGGCTCCTGCTGCTCGTCGGCGTCGGGAAGCAGGACGGGTTCGGCGAGTACGACCGCCTGGCGGAGAAGGTCTTCCACCTCCGCGTGTTCGAGGACGACGACGGACGGATGAACCGGTCGCTCTCCGACGTCGGCGGCGAGGTCCTGGTGGTGCCCCAATTCACGCTCTTCGGCGACGTCCGCAAGGGCCGGCGACCGTCCTGGGACGGAGCGGCACCCCCCGACGTGGCCGCCGAACGGGTCGAGGCCTTCGCGCGAGCCCTCGAGAGCCGAGGCGCGGTGGTGAAGCGCGGCGCCTTCCGCGAGCACATGGAGGTCGAGCTCGTGAACGACGGCCCCGTCACCTTGTGGATCGACGCGGCGACGATGTAGGCGGGGCGACCGAGGCCGGTCTCGCGGGTCGCGCGAGCGCGGAGGCGAGTGGGCGTCCGGATAGACTCTGCGCCCATGTACCTCGACGTCTTCTCCGACAACTCGTTCGAGACCAACTGCTGGCTGATCGGCGCCGATGGCGGCGACGAGGCCGTCGTGGTCGACCCCGGGTTCTCCCCGGACCGGGTCCTTCGCATGCTCGCGGACGAGGACCGCCGGCCGGTGGCGGTGCTCGCGACGCACGGTCATTTCGATCACATCGGGAGCGCGGCCCTGTTCTGCGGCGACGATCTTCCCCTGTACATCCACGAGGCCGACGCCCTCGCGCTCTCGGATCCGGCGGCCTGGGGTGCGGGGTTCGACACCCCCGCGGTGCCGGTGAAGGACGTCCGAACGGTCGTCGATGGGGACGAGCTCGCGTTCGCGGGCTTTCGCATCGAGGTCCTGCACACCCCCGGCCACACGCCCGGCAGCGTGTGCTTCCGCACGGACGGGTGGATCTGCTCGGGGGATCTCGTGTTCGCCGGCACGATCGGGCGGAGCGACTTCCCCAACTCGTCGCCGCCGGACATGGATCGGAGCCTGCGGCGTTTCCTCGAGCTGCCCGACCCGCTCGAGGTCTTTCCGGGTCACGGCCCGAGGACCACCGTCGGCCGGGAGCGCGGGCGCAACCCCTTCCTGCAGGGGTACTAGGTGGACCTCCAGCCGCCTCGAGGCACGCTCGACCTCCTGCCGCCCGCCGGCAGCCGCATGCGCGCCCTGTACGACCGGGCCGCGGAGCTCGCGCGCCGCTACGGATATCGCTACGTCGAGACCCCGGGGTTCGAGGACACCGAGCTGTTCTCGAAGACCTCCGGGCGCACGAGCGACGTCGTCTCCAAGGAGATGTACACGTTCCTGGACCGGGGCGATCGATCGCTCACGCTGCGCCCCGAGGGCACGGCGCCGGTGATGCGCGCGTACCTCCACAAGAAGAGCGAGCTGCCCGCGCCGCTCAAGGCCTACTACCTCACGCGCATGTACCGGTTCAGCCGACCGCAGGCCGGCCGGTACCGCGAGCACCGGCAGTTCGGGATCGAGATCATGGCCGAGGCCGCTCCGGCCGCCGACGTCGAGATCGTCGTGGTGGGGGATCGGTTCCTCCGCGAGCTCGGGCTCACGCGCTACCGGGTCGAGCTCAACTCGATCGGCGACGAGGTCTGCCGGCCGGCCTATCGGGACGAGCTCGTCGCGTTCCTGCAGGCGCACCGAGACCGGCTGCGCGACGAGCACCGTGATCGGTTCGAGGAGAACCCGCTCCGCGTCCTCGACTGCAAGGACGAGGCGTGCGCGTCCGTCGCCTCGGAGGCGCCAAAGATCGTCGACCGGTTGTGCGGACCGTGCGCGGAGCACTTCGGTCGCGTGGTGGACGGCCTGCGCGACGAGGGGCTGGAGCCGACGATCGCGCCCACCCTGGTTCGCGGGCTCGACTACTACACGCGGACGGCGTTCGAGTTCGTCGCCGAGGGCCTGTCGCCGCAGCAGGCGGCGCTCTTCGGCGGCGGCCGGTACGACGGCCTGGCGGAGGCGCTCGGCGGCCCGCACGTCCCCGGCGTCGGGTTCGGCATGGGGCTCGAGCGCGTGCTCCTCGCGCTGGAGGGCGAAGGGCTCGCGCTGCCCGAGGAGCCGTCGATCGCGGCCTTCGTCGTCGCGCTCGGCGAGGCGGGCCGGGCGCGCGGGAAAGAGCTCGTCCGAGATCTCCGCGCGGGTGGCGTCGCGGCCGACATCTCGTTCGAGGACCGGCCGCTCAAGGCGCAGCTCCGGATGGCCGATCGCGCCGGCGCGACGTTCGCGGCCATCCTGGGAGAGCGGGAGCTCGCGGCCGGGGTCGTCACGATGCGGCGAATGGCCGACGGCGAGCAGCAGGAGATCGCGCTCGACGATGTGGTGAACTGGCTCGGCGCTCGCGAGGGGGAGAGGCGGTGAGCGACCTGCGAACGGCCATGCGGACGCACGCGTGCGGCGAGCTCCGCGCCGCCGACGCCGGCGCGACCGTCGCGCTGTGCGGATGGGTGTGGCGCCAGCGCGACCACGGCGGGGTCACCTTCGTCGACCTGCGCGACCGCGCGGGACTCGTTCAGCTGGTGTTCCACCCGGAGGACGCCCCGGCCGCCCACGCCGCGGCCCAGTCCTTCAAGTCCGAGTCGGTGGTGCGGATCCAGGGCGAGGTTCGCGCGCGGCCGGCGGGAACGGCGAACCCGGACCTGCCGACCGGCGACGTCGAGGTGGCCGTGCGGGAGGTCGAGGTGCTGAGCTCGGCCGAAACGCCCCCGTTCCCGATCGAGGACCGGATCGAGGCCTCCGAGGAGCTCCGCCTGCGCTTTCGCTATCTCGACCTTCGCCGGCCGGAGATGGGCGGCGTGCTCCGGCTCCGGCACACCGTCAACCGGATCATTCGCGAGGAGATGGAGGCGCGCGGGTTCCTGGAGGTGGAGACGCCATTGCTCACCCGGAGCACGCCCGAGGGCGCGCGCGACTTCCTCGTGCCGTCGCGCCTGTGGCCGGGAACCTTCTACGCGCTGCCGCAATCGCCCCAGCAGCTGAAGCAGCTGCTGATGGTCGCCGGTCAGGATCGCTACTTCCAGATCGTGCGCTGCCTGCGGGACGAGCAGCCGCGCGCCGATCGCAGCTTCGAGTTCACCCAGCTCGACGTCGAGATGTCCTTCGTGGACCAGGAGGACGTGTTCGCGGTGATCGAGCCGATCTACGCGCGCGTCGTCCGCGAGGTCCACGGCGTCGAGCTGCCGACGCCCTTCCCGCGCATGACGTACGCCGACATGACGGCGCGGTACGGCTCGGACAAGGCCGACCTCCGTTACGGGATGGAGCTCGCGGACCTCGGTGGGGTCTTTGCGGGAACCGGTTTTCGGGCGTTCGCCTCGGCTCTGGACGCCGGCGGCGTCGTGAAGGGGTTCGCGGCGCCCGGCGGCGCTGCGCTCTCGCGCAAGGAGCTCGACGACCTCGTCCAGGTGGTGCGCGCACGCGGTGCCGCCGGGCTCGTGTGGATCGCCGTCGAGGTCGAAGGGGTGCGCTCTCCCGTCGAGAAGCACCTGTCCGCCGACGAGATCGCCGGCGTTCGCGCCGCGACCGGGGCCGGCCCGGGGGACCTCGTCTTGATCGTCGCCGACTCGCGGGACCGGACCGACGTGGCGTTGGACGGTCTGCGCCGGCATCTCGCCGCTCGGCTCGGACTCATCCCCGACGGCTCCTGGGCGTTCTGCTGGCTCGTCGATCCCCCGCTGTTCGAGTGGTCCGAGGACGAGGGCAAGTGGGTGTCGGCCCACCATCCGTTCACGGCCCCGGCGACGGACGACCTGGATCCCCGCACCGCGACGTCCCGCGGCTACGACCTCGTCCTGAACGGCTACGAGGCGGGCGGAGGGAGCATCCGGATCCACGACCCGGACGTGCAGCATCGCGTCTTCAAGGTGCTCGGCCTGTCGGACGAGGAGATCGAGGAGAAGTTCGGCCACCTGCTGCGCGCGTTCCGGTACGGCGTGCCGCCGCACGGGGGGATCGCCATGGGCATCGACCGCCTCGTGATGCTGATGGCCGGCAGGGAGACCATCCGTGACGTGACGGCGTTTCCGAAGGCGCAGTCGGGGGCCGATCCGCTGACCGGCGCCCCGGCGCCCGTGTCCGCTGAGCAGCTGCGCGAGCTCGGCATCGCCGTCGTCGCGCCTCCCGGAAAGGAGGGATCGTGACCGCCGAGCTCACCGCTAAGGACCTGGAGCTGCTGACCGGGACGAACTTCGTCACCTTCGTCACCGTCAACCCCGACGGCTCGCCGCAGGCGACGATCACTTGGGTCGACGCGGCGGACGGACATGTGCTCGTGAACACGGCACAAGGGCGCGTCAAGGATCGCAACGTCCGGGCCAACCCCCGCGTCGCGGTCTCGGTCATGAACGGCGCCGACGGCTTCGACTGGATCTCGGTCACCGGCGAGGTCGTCGACATCGAGATCGGCGAGCGGGCGCAGCGGCACATCGACGAGCTGTCGCATCGCTACGACGGGCACGGCTACACGTACACGCCCGGGCAGGTTCGCGAGATCCTCAGGATCCGCCCCGACCACGTGATCCGCTACAAGGACTGACGGCGGTGGTCGACGCCCCCCTCGCGGCCCGGATGCGACCGCGGACATTCGAGGAGTTCGTCGGCCAATCGCACCTGATCGGCCCGGGGCGCGCGCTCTCGAACCTGCTCGAGGGCGGCCACCTGTCCTCCCTCGTCCTGTGGGGCCCGGCCGGCACCGGAAAGACGACCCTCGCGCATCTGCTCGTGGAGGCGGTCGGCGCCGAGATGATGCAGCTCTCGGCTGTCTCCTCCGGGGTGGCCGACGCGCGCAAGGTGATGGCGCAGGCCAAGGGCGGGATGTTTCGCACTGTCCTGTTCGTGGACGAGGTCCACCGGTGGTCGAAGTCCCAGCAGGACGTCCTGCTGCCGGCCGTCGAGGAGGGCGCGATCACGCTGATCGGAGCGACGACCGAGAACCCCTACTTCTCGCTCGTGACGCCCTTGCTCTCGCGGTGCATCCTGTTGCGCCTCGAGCCGCTCACGCCGCAGGAGCTTCGAACGGTGCTCGAGCGGGCGCTCGCGGACCCGGACCGCGGGCTCGGCGCGCAGGGCGTGACGGCTACGGAGGAGGCGTTCGGGCACCTGATCGACGTCGCGGGGGGAGACGCGCGCATCGGGCTCACGGGACTCGAGGCGGCCGTGCTCGCGGCGCGGGCGGCGGGCGAGTCGGAGGTCGGTCTCGAGCGCGCGTCGGACGCCGTCCAGCACAAGGCGATCGTGTACGACCGGCAGGGGGATGCGCACTACGACGTGATCTCGGCGTTCATCAAGAGCATCCGGGGATCGGACCCGGACGCGGCCCTGTTCTGGCTCGCGCGGATGCTCGAGGCGGGAGAGGACGCCCGGTACATCGCGCGACGGATGGTGGTGCACGCGAGCGAAGACATCGGGCTCGCCGATCCGCGCGCGCTCCTCGTCGCGGTCGCGGCGGCCCAGGCCGTCGAGTACGTCGGCCTGCCCGAGGCGCAGCTGAACCTGGCCGAGGCGGCCATCTACCTCGCCCGCGCGCCGAAGTCCAACAGCGTGATCGCCGCGCTCGGCAAGGCGACCAAGGACGCGGCGTCGAGCGACCCCGTGCCCCTGCACCTCAAGGAGCCGGGACACCCCGCGCTCCGCAAGCACGGGTACGGCAAGGGCTACAAGTACCCGCACGACTACCCCGACCACCGCGTCGAGCAGGAATACCGGCCGGTGCGCTTCGAAGGGAACCGCTACTACGAGCCCTCGGGCCAAGGCGAGGAGACCGGGTCGCCGGATATGATGCCCCGGCCCGGCACGGAGGAGGCACAGTGATCGCAGCGCTCGACGGAGGAGACGTCGCCCTCATCGTCCTGTCCTCGTTCTGGGGCCTGCTGGTCCTGTTCCTGTGCGTCGTGCTCATCAACACGTTCCGCGTCCTCGAGAGCACCAAGCTGCTCATCGACGGCATCCGAGAGGAGACGGTCCCGCTGCTCATCGAGGTCAAGGGCTCGGTCGAGCGAACGAACCGTGAGCTCGATCGCGTCGACGGAGTGCTCGTCGCCGCGGGAGAGATCGTCCAGCGCGTCCAGCGGATCTCCGGGTTGGTCGAGCAGGTGGCGTCGGGTCCGCTCGTGAAGCTGATCTCCCTGGGGGCGGGCCTGAGGAAGGCGGGGAGCCGCTTCGGTGGCAAGAAAGGCAAGGGCTCCTCGTGATCGCCCGATGAGGAGGCTCTTCTGGGTCGCGCTCGGCGTGGGCGCCGGGGCCGCCACGGCGATCATCGCGTCCCGGTTCGCCCGCAAGCAGGCGCAGAAGGTGGCGCCGGCGAACCTCGCACGCGAGGCCCGCGGCGGCCTGATGGATCTCGCCAAGCTGTTCTCGGAGTCGATCGCCGAGGGTAAAGAGGCGATGCGCGAGAAGGAAGAGGAGCTTCGCCTCCAGTAGGCTGAGCCTTCCCATGGAAGGCCGCCGAATCCGCGAGTCGTTCCTTCGCTTCTTCGAGGAGCGCGGTCATCGCGTCGTGCCGTCCTCGTCCCTGATCCCGCCGCCGGAGTCGGGGCTACTTCTGACCAACGCCGGCATGAACCAGTTCATCCCCTACTTCCTCGGACACGCGAAGGCCCCATTCCCGCGCGCCGTCACCTGCCAAAAGGTCTTCCGGGCGCTCGACATCGAGAACGTCGGGCACACGGCGCGACACCTCACCTTCTTCGAGATGCTCGGCAACTTCTCGTTCGGCGACTACTTCAAGCGCGAGTCCTGCGGGTGGGGATATGAGCTCGTCACCGAGGTCTGGGGCATCGAGCCCGATCGACTGTGGGTCACCGCGTTCGAGACCGACGACGAGGCGATCGACGTCTGGCTCGACATCGGCGTCCCGCGAGAGCGGATCGTCCGGCGCGGCGCCGAGGACAACTACTGGTGGACCCATGCGGCTGGGCCGGCGGGGCCGTGCTCGGAGATCTACGTCGACCGGGGAGCGCGATACGGGGCCGAAGGGGGGCCCGCGGTCGATGAGGAGCGTCACGTCGAGATCTGGAACCACGTGTTCATGCAGGACGAGGTCGACGACACACAGACGATCCTGCGGGAGTTGCCCGCCAAGAACATCGACACGGGATCGAGCATCGAGCGGGTGGCGACCGTCCTGCAGGGCGTCGACAGCATCTTCGAGACCGACCTGATGCGTCCGCTTCTGGCCGTCGCCGAGTCGCTGGCCGGGACCGCGCACGGGACGGATCCCCGCACGGACGTCTCGCTGAAGGTGATCGCCGAGCACGGACGCGCCACGACGTTCCTGATCGCGGACGGCGTCCTTCCCTCGAACGAGGGACGCGGCTACATCCTGCGGCGCATGCTGCGCCGCGTCGTCAGCCACGCGCGACGGCTCGGGATCGAGAAGGACGTCATGCCGCCGCTCGTCGAGCGGACCGTCGAGCTGTTCGGCGACGCCTACCCCGAGCTCGTCGAGAACCGCGCGTACGTCGAGCAGGTGGCCGCCTCCGAGGAGGAGCGGTTCGGCGCCACGCTCCGTCAGGGCATGACCCTGTTCGAGGAGGAGGTCGGACGGGCGACGGGTGCCACGGTCTCCGGCGACGTGGTGTTCAAGCTCCACGACACCTACGGGTTCCCGAAGGAGCTCACCCGCGAGCTCGCGGAGGACGCCGGCCTGCAGATCGACGAGGAGCGGTTCGACGCCCTCATGGCCGAGCAGCGCGAGCGCGCCAAGCGCGCCGCGAAGCGTGGCCGTGCGGAGGAGGAGCTGGCGGCGATCGCCGGGGAGGCGGGTCGGACGGAGTTCCTCGGCTACGAGGGCCTCGACGCGGACGGCACGCTGGTGGCGCTCCTGGGCGACGGCGGGCGCCTGCCCGTCGCGCACGAGGGCCAACAGGTTCGCTTCGTGCTCGATCGGACGCCGTTCTACGCGGAATCCGGCGGCCAGATCGGCGACCACGGGATCCTTCGCGGTCCGGGCGGAACCGTTCGCGTCACCGACGCGCAGTTCGGGCCGGGCGACGTCATCGTCCACACCGGCGTCGTGGACTCGGGCGAGGTGGGCCAGGGGCAGGAGGTGCACGCCGAGGTGGACGCCGAGCGGCGCGAGGCGACCGCGCGCGCACACACGGCGACCCACATCGTGCACTGGACGCTCAAGCACCTCCTCGGCGAGCACGCGCGACAGGCCGGGTCGCTCGTCGGGCCGGGCAGGCTGCGGTTCGACTTCCCGCACCACTCGGCGGTGGGCTGGGACGCGTTGCAGCGGGCGGAGGAGATCGCGAACGCGAAGACCTCGGCCGACGAACAGGTGACGATCTACGAGACCACCTTCGACGAGGCGAAGAACCAGGGCGCGGTCGCGCTGTTCGGAGAGAAGTACGGCGACTTCGTGCGCGTGGTCGAGGTCGGCGAGTACTCGATCGAGCTCTGCGGGGGGACGCACGTCCACCACACGGGACATATCGGAACGGTCCGGATCCTGCACGAGGGGTCGATCGGCGCGGGTATGCGTCGCGTCGAGGCCGTGGTCGGCCCCGACGCCCTCCGCGAGATCAACCTCGAGCGGGAGCTGCTGCGGGCGGTCGCCGAGACCCTCGGGACCGACCCGAAGAACGCCGCCGAGCGCGCCCGCCAGCTGCTCGAGCGGCTCAAGCGCCTCGAGAGCGAACAGGGCAAGAAGGACAAGGACCAGTTGAAGGTCGTTGCCGATCGGCTCGCGACCGCGGCCGTCGTGGTCGCCGGCGCCAAGCTCGTGGCGCGAGAGCACGACGCGGCGGCCGACGAGCTCCGCGCGCTCGCCCAGGACGTCGCCAACCGGCTGGAGGACGGCGGCGGGGCCGCAGTCGTTCTCGGGACGGGGCGCGAGGGAAAGGCCCTGCTCGCGGCGGCCGTGTCCAAGAACCTGCAGGCACGGGGCGTCTCGGCGCCGGAGCTGCTGAAGCCGGCCGCCGAGATCGTGGGCGGGGGAGCGGGGGGCAAGCCGGGATTGGCCTTCTCCGGCGGCCCTCGGGGCGACGCCTGCGCGAAGGCGCTGGCCGCCGTCGAGCCGCAGCTGGTGGAGCTGCTGGGATCGGGATGAGGGAAGGCGGGCGCGTCCTCGGCCTGGACCTGGGGGACGCGCGGATCGGCGTCGCGATCTCCGACGACGAGCGGCGGCTCGCGGTGCCGGTGGGAACGATCCGCACCGGCGCACCGGCCGACCTCCGCGCGATCGCGGCGCTCGTCCGGGAGCACGACGTCACCCTCGTCGTCGTCGGTCACCCGTTGCTGCTCTCCGGCGAATCGGGATCGCGGGCGCATCACGCCGAGCGGTTCGCGCGAGCCCTCCGCGACGCCCTCGAGGTTCCCGTGCGGCTGCACGACGAGCGCCTGTCGACGGTGGAGGCGGACCGCGCGCTGCGATCTGCCGGCGCGGGAGGGCGGCGACGGCGAGGCCTGATCGATCGATCGGCCGCCACCGTGATCCTGCAGGCCTGGCTCGACGGGCCGCAGGCCTAGCCGGTCGACCGATCGCCCGACGACCCCCCGGGTATGCTCCCTGCCCGGATGCAGGACACCGTGCCACCCCAGACTCAGGAGCCCACCTCCGGCCGACACCGGGCGGCCGGCCGGCCCCATTGGGGGATCAGCATCGGCATCGTTCTGCTGGTGATCGCCGCGGGACTCGGCATCGCGGCCGTCCGTTACTACGACTGGTGCCAGGGCGCCGCGGGGCCGCGGGAGCCGGTCTCGTTCGTGGTCGAGGAGGGGATGAGCGGGACGACGATCGTCGACGCCCTGCACGATCAGGGGGTCGTGCGCTGCGGGCTCGTCTCGCGATGGCTCCTTCGCCGAAGCGGGCTCGAGGGCGAGTTCCGCTCGGGCACCTTCGACCTGACGACCAACATGACGCCCGACCAGGCGTTCGCGGTCCTCACCACGCCCCCGACGCCCGTTCCGACAGTCCGACTGACGATCCCCGAGGGATATCGGATCACCCAGATCGCGGAACGGGTCGAGGTGGCCCTCGGGATCCCCGCGAAGAAGTTCTTGAAGGCCGCCGAGACGAGCGATCGTTCCCTTCCGCCGTATCTGCCGGAGGACGCCACGAGCCTCGAAGGGTTCCTGTTCCCCGAGACCTACGAGTTCGTCGAGGGCGAGACGACGGCCGACGACGTGATCGACCGGCTCTTGGACCAGTTCGGGACGGAGGCCGAGTCCCTGCCCTGGGAGAACGCGAAGGAGCTCGGGGTGACCCCGTACGAGGTCGTCACGATCGCCTCGATGATCGAGAAGGAAGCCAAGCTCGACAAGGAGCGCGCGCTGATCGCCGGCGTGATCTACAACCGCCTGGACGAGGGGATGGTCCTCGGGATCGACGCCACGCTCCTGTACGACGACCCCACGCCGGACGGACAGCTGTCCTACGCCGACCTCGCGACCGACACGCCGTACAACACGAGGATCAACGCCGGCCTGCCGCCGACGCCCATCGCGAGCCCCGGGATCCCGTCGCTGCTCGCCGCGCTGGAGCCGGCCGACACCCCGTACTTCTATTACGTCCTGTGCGGCCAGGACGGCCACCACGAGTTCGCGCGCACGCTCGCCGAGCACGAGGCCAATCGCGCTCGTTGCGGTGAGTGAGCCGGCCGGCGCGGGCGTCTCGCGCTCCCGGCCGCGCGGCTCGACCCACGTCGTCGGGGTGATCGGCTGGCCGATCGCGCACAGCCTGTCGCCCGTGATCCACAACGCGGCCTTCGCCGCGCTCGGCCTCGACTGGGTCTACGTGCCGATGCCGGTCGCCCCGGGGCATCTGTACGCTGCCGTCGTCGGCCTGGGAGCGCTCGGGTTCGCGGGGGCGAACGTGACCATGCCCCACAAGACCGGCTGCGCCGAGCTGATCGACGACCTCACGGAGGACGCTCGAGCGCTGCGAGCCGTGAACACGATCGTCGTCGGGCTCGAGCGGGTCGAGGGGCACAACACCGACGCGCCGGGGTTCGACCGGTTCCTGCGCCGCGACGCCGGCTTCGACCCGGCCGGCCGCCGCGCGTTGCTGTTCGGGGGCGGGGGAGCGGCTCGCGCCTGCGCGCTCGCCCTCGCACGAGGAGGGCTTGCCTCGCTCACGGTGGCCGTGCGCGAACCGGCGAGGGCGGACGGCATTCGTGAGCTCCTCGAGGGCACGAGGACCGAGCTCGAGGTCGTCCCGTTCGAGGTCGCCGCGGGACGCCCCGCCGACCTGATCGTGAACGCGACGCCGCTGGGGGCTCGGGGGGAGCGGCTGCCGCTGCCCGAGCTCGGCCCCGACGTCCTCGCGGTGGACCTGCTGTATCACCCGGCGCAGACCCCGATGCAGGCCGCCGCCCGAGCCGCGGGCGGGACCGCGTTCGGCGGGATGGGCCTCCTGCTGCACCAGGCCGCGCTCTCGTTCGAGCTGTGGACGGGGCAGCCCGCTCCGCTCGAGGTGATGTCCGCGGCCGCGCTCGCCGAGGTCGCGGACCCGGGCCTTTCGACCTAGGTCGAAAGGCGGACCGATGGGCCAACCTTCGTTGCATAGGCTGGGCCGCGCGGGGGACGTAGCATCGCCCCATGGGGGGGATCCTGCAGCAGACCGCCAAGAGCGTGGCCACGCTGCTGGGAGCCGCATCCAACGGCGCGGATCCGGCGTCGATCCGAACCGGGTTCGCGGCGCTGAGCGATCAGCTGGACATCGCGGCGCGCGACGCCGCGCTGCTTCCCCCCGAGGCGCCGGCGCGGTTCGAGGCGCGCGCCGCCCGGGTCGTCGGCCGCGGGTGCGCCCCGCTCCTTTCCGCCCTCGGCGAGCGCCGGGACCCGAGCTTCGAGAGCGCGGTCGCCCGTCTGTCCGCCACGTGGGTGGCGGACGCCTACGAGGCGTTCGCGGCCGGAGATCTGCAGGCGATGGAGCGGTGCTTCCGCGTGGCCGAGCTGTTCCTCGCCTCCGACGCGGACCCGTTCGCGACCCGACCCGAGCTCCCGGGGTGAGCCCGGCCCCCGCGGGCCGAGATCACGCCTTCTCGAGCACGATCACGCTGAACGAATCCTGGCCGCAGTCGAACGCCGCCCGGCGGACGACGCGGCTTCCCGGCATGCTGATGCTCAACCGGGTGCCCTCGGTGACCGTGGGCAGCGAGAGCCGGCTGTAGCCGCTGACCAGACCCTTTACGTTGCCCGCGGTCATGTTGGCGATCTCGCCGATGGCGTCGTGGACGTCGGCCTCCGACGCCTGGCCGTCTTCCATGCCGAACATGGCCGCCGCGACCCTTCGTCCGACGGCCTCGGGACAGTTGATGGCGATGGCGCCCTCCCACTCGCCCGTCACCTGAACGGATGCCGAGACCTGCCGGCCGCCCTCGACCTCGCGAACCGGCACGGTCCGCGCCTTCACCTCGAGGCCGAGCATCGTCGTCCAGATGTCCATCACGATCTGCGCGATGTCGTCTTGTGAGACGTCCATGGTTGCCCCCTGTCTACGTGGTGGTGGTCGAGACGGTCGAGGGCCGCTTCGAATACCAGACCGTCCTGCCGAGCGGATGCCGCTCGAACCCTTCGTCGATGTTGAGCGTGCTCTCCGAAGCGCCGAGGAGCAGGTACCCGTGGGGGCGCAGGACGCCCCGCATGCGCTGAAGGATGCTCTCCTTGGTCGCCTGGTCGAAGTAGATGAGGACGTTGCGCAGGAACACGATGTCCATCGCCGGCAGGCTGGGCCACGCGGTCACGAGGTTGTGCCGCTCGAAACGGACTCGTCTGCGGATCGACTCGTCGATCTCCCACTGCGAGCCTTCTCGGTGGAAGTATTTCACGTGCAGGTGGGCCGGGAGGCCTCGGTTCATCTCGATCTGCGCGAACCGGCCACCGCGCGCCCGCTCGAGGATCGCGGTCGAGACGTCGGTCGCGAGGATGCTCACCGACCAGGACTCCAGCTCGGGGAAGTCCTCCCGGAGCAGCATCGCCAGGCTGTAGGGCTCCTGTCCGCTGGCGCACCCCGCCGACCAGATGTTGATGATCCGACTCTCCCGGTTGCGGCCGATGATCGCCGGCAGGACGTGGGTGCGAAGGCTCTCGAACGGATAGAGGTCGCGGAAGAACGAGGTCTCGTTGGTCGTCATCGCCTCGACGACCTGCTCGTGCAGCAGGGAGTTCGGGTCGGCGCGAAGGCGAGTGACCAGATCGGACACGGTGCGCAGGCCGATGCTGTGGGCGATCGGCTCGAGGCGGGAGATCGCGAGATACCCCTTGTTGGACTCGAGCACGATGGCGGCTCGTCGATGGACGAGCTCGCGGATGTACTCGAAGTCGGCGGCGGGCAGCGTCATGTGGCCACCTCGGCGAGCCGCAGTCGGGTTCGGCCCAACCCGACGCGGCGGACGATCTCGCGGGCCATGGCATCGATCGGGACGATCGCGTCGGCGAGCCCGGCCCGCGCGACGAATCCGGGCATGCCCCAGACGACGCTCGACGCCTCGTCCTGCGCGAGGATGCGACCGCCCGTCTCGCGGATGCGCTCGGCGCCGCGAAGGCCGTCGCTGCCCATGCCGGTGAGGACGACCGCGAGCGCGCTCGCGCCGAAGGTGTCGGCGACGGATCGGAACAGGGGATCGACCGAGGGCCGGCAGGAGTTCTCCGGCGGCCCGAGGTGCGTTCGCACCTGATACGCCTGGCCGATCCGCTCGACCACCATGTGCCGGTCGCCGGGCGCGATCAGGATGCTGCCCGGCCCCAGCGGGTCGCCGTTCGTGGCCTCGCTGACCCGCAGCTCGGAGTTGCGGTCGAGCCGCTCGGCGAGGAAACCGGTGAACAGCGGGGGCATGTGCTGGACGATCACGATCGGCACGGGCAAGGCTGCGGGGAGCGCCGGGACGAGCCGAGCGAGCGCCGTCGGACCGCCCGTCGACGTCCCGATCGCGACGATGTCCACGCGCTCGGTGGGCTCGACCCGCGGGGCGGCGGGGATCCTCGGCGTCCGGGGCCGGGCGGTCGGGCGGATGCCGTCGAGGCGCGGAGAGCCCGCGAAGATGGGGCAGAGCGCGAAGATCCTCGGGACGAGCTCCTCGCGGATCTGCTCGAGGTTCGCGGCGGGATCGTCGCCGCCGCTCGGCTTCGGGACGTAGTCCGAGGCGCCGCGGGCCAGGGCCTCCAGGGTGACCTCGGCGCCGCGGACCGTGAGCGTGCTGAACACGATGACGGGCAAGCGCGGCCAGCGCTTGCGGATCTCGGTCAGCGCCGTCAGCCCGTCCATCACGGGCATCTCGACGTCGAGGATGACGAGGTCCGGCTTGGTCTGCTCGATCTTGGAAAGGGCGATCTGCCCGTCGGCGGCCACGCCCGCGATCTCGACCGACCCGTCGTGCTCGAGGGCACGGGAGAGCAGGCGGCGCACGACGACGGCGTCGTCCACGATCAGGACGCGCGGCTTGCTCATCTATTCGGTTCTCGAGAACCCTACGAGACCGAGCTTCTCCGCGAGACCCGCCGCCGTGATGGGCTTCGTGGCGTACTCGTCCGCTCCCGCCATCAGTGCGTGCAGAATCTGCGCCGGGTCGCTCTCCGACGTCACGATGACCACGCGCATGCGCTCGTACTCCGGCACCGCGCGCACCTGCTTCAGGAACGAGACGCCGTCCATCACCGGCATCGTCCAGTCGACCAGAGCCAGGTCCACCGGGCCGAGCTCCGCCAATCGCGCGAGCGCCTCCTCCCCGTCGCCCGCCTCGAACACCTCGAAGCCCAGCCGGGAGAGCTCGCGCCGCAGGATCATGCGCATCGCCCTCGAGTCGTCTACCACCAGTGCTCGCACCGTGCTCCTCCTGTCAGTAGTGGCGGGGGCCGGCGCGGGCACCGGTCCCCGTCACGTCCATTGCCGCTACTCCGCCGGGGCGTTCCCGGCGCCGATCAGCTCCTCGTCGGCCTCGAGCCCCGAGCGCCAGTTGGGCTCCACCGGATGCGCCTCGTGCCGCGGCTCGAGCAGGTGTGAGTGCCCGTTGCTCGACCCGTCCTCCACGACGAACCGGGCGACGAGCCGGCTGAGCTCCTCCGCGAGCTGCGCGAGGTTGTGGGCGGCCGATTGCGTGGAGGCCGCACCGCCGGAGGTGTCCAGGGTCGCCCGAGCGACGCCGGTGATGTTGGAGGCGATGTCGTTGGCCCCGCGAGCGGCCTCGCCGACGCTGCGCGAGATCTCGTTGGTCGTCACGGTCTGCTCCTCGACCGCCGAGGCGATCGTGGCCTGGATGTCGTTGATCTTCGTGATCACCTCGGCGATCTGACCGATCGCGTCCACGGCCGCGCGGGCGTCGTCTTGGATCGTCGTGATCTTCGAGCCGATCTCCTCGGTCGCCCTGGCCGTCTCCTTGGCGAGCTCCTTGACCTCGTTGGCCACCACGGCGAACCCCTTGCCGGCCTCGCCGGCGCGCGCCGCCTCGATGGTGGCGTTCAGGGCGAGCAGGTTCGTCTGCTCGGCGATCGAGGTGATCACCTTGATGACCTCGCCGATCTCGGCCGAGGACTCGCCGAGCCGCGCGACGGTTGCCGTCGTGGAATCGGCGACGTCGACCGCGTTGGCGGCGACCGCGGCCGCCTCGTTGGCCGAGGTGGCGATCTCGCGAATGGAGGTCGACATCTGCTCGGAGGAGGTGGAGACCGCCTGGGCGTTGTTGGAGACCTGCTCGGCCGCCGCCGAGACGGCGTTGGCCTGCGCCGAGGTCTCCTCGGCCGCGGCGCTCATCTGCGAGGACGTCGCCGACAGCTCCTCCGAGGACGAGGCAAGGGTCACGGCGGACTCCCGGATGGCCCGCAGCGCCTCCTGGGTCGCCTCGACGGAGGTGTTCAGGGCCTCGGCCATCTGCCCGACCTCGTCGCGGCTCCGCACGTCCAGCCGCTGGGTGAGGTCTCCCTCGGCGACCTTGGTGAGCACGCCGACCGAGCGGCGAAGCGGCTTGGCGATCGCCCCCGCAAGGACGAATCCGAGCCCGAGCGCGACCCCGATGGTGACGACGACGAGCACCAGGATCGTGCGGCGAGCCGCCTGGTAGACGGTGTTCGCCTGCTCGGTGAGGCGCTGCGCGTCGGCGACAGCGGTCGCGGATGCCGCATCCGTGGCCGCGAGCACCTTGTCGTAGTTCGTTTCTCCGCCGCCCGGCTTGTCGGACGCGAGGTTGGACAGGTAGATCCCGGGCTGGCCGGCCTGGACCGAGATCAGGAGCTGCGAATCGACGTACGTCTTCCAGTTGGCCCAGGCCTGCTGGAGCGCAGTGAACTCGGTCGACTGGGCGAACTCCTCCGTGATCGCTTGCCCCGTCAACGCCTGATCGGCCTGCGTCGTGACGTTGTGGTACTCGGTGGTGAGTGCTTCCATCGCGTCCGCCTCGTCGTTCAGCGCCTGGATCCCCACCTCGTACAGCAGGGCGTGCGCGTCGCGGACCTTCTCCTGGAAGGTCGACATGGCGTTGACGATCGGAAGGCGAACGGTCGTGACCTCGCTGCCCGCATCGAAGATCTTGCCCATCTGACCGAGGGCCAGGACGCCGAGGACACCCGTGACCACGCAGACGAGGAGGAACCCCGCCAGGACCTTCGTCCCGACGCTCCTCATGTTCCTGAGAACCGCCACCATGACCCCATTCCCTCCTGTGCCGACAGACCGCCCGGCCTAACCGGACGTGATGTCGATGACCCGTTCCATGTCGAGCTCGAGCAGCAGTCGCCCGTCGAGCTTGTACGCGCCGCGGACGAAGGCCCGGCCGGTTCGCAGGGTCTCCGGCGGCGGCTCGAAGACCTCGTCGTCGACCTCCAGCACGTCGCCGATCTCGTCGACCAGCAGGCTGATCAAGGCGTCGTCCGACCGGACGACCACGTTCATCGGCAGGGCGCCCTCCTCCCGCTCGGCCAGGCCGAGCCGTCGGCGCAGGTCGAGCGCGACGACGATCTGTCCGCGAAGGTTGATCAGTCCGCGAATCTCCTCGGGGGCGAGCGGCGCGCGCGTCATCTCCTGGTAGCGCAGGACCTCCTGGACCTTCGTCACCTCGATGCCGAAGTACCGACCGTCGGCATAGAACGTCGTGAGCTGCTTGGTGGTCATGCGGGCATCTCCTCCAGCAACGCCTGGCGCCGATGCGCCGACGAGAGCAAGCCCTGCAGGTCCAGGAGCTCGGTGACGCGTCCGTTGATCACCAGCGTCCCGGAGACGCCGGGACGACTGGCGGGCTGGAGGTTCATCTCGTGGTCGACGACGTCCAGGATCCGGTCGACGACGACGCCGATGCGACCCTCGGCATGGCGCTGCACGATCACCTGGATCGTCGCGCGGTCGTTCGTCGCATCGACGGGATCGGTGCGGGGCGCTCGCCGGCGCTCGAGCAGGAGCGTCGAGACGTCGAAGATCGGAAGGATCTCGTCGCGATACTGCACGACTTCCTGAGGCCCCGATCGCTCGACGGCCGCGGCGGGGAACTTCTCGAGGCGATCGACGCGATCGAGCGGGATCGCCATGCGACCCCCGCTCGCGTCTTGGAACAGGAGCAGCCTGGTCTTCGAGGTGGCGGACTCCCGATCGCGATCCGCGATGTCGAGGAGCGAGCGGTCGCGAGCCGTGTCCACCACGTGCGCGCGCTGCGCGAGGCCGATGACGTCCAGGATCAGCCCGACCCTGCCGTCCCCCATGATCGTCGCGCCGGCGAACGTGCCGATCCCTTTCAGGTAACGATCGAGCGGCTTGACGACGATCTCGGCCGAATCGCTCACGTGCTCGACGAGCAGCCCGAACTGGCGGTCGTCGGCCCGGAGCACCACGATGTTGACGGGCTCCCCGCTGGATCCGGGGGAGACCTGCGCCTGTTCATCGGGTCCGGCGAACTCCCGGGCGAGGGAAACGAGGGGCAGGAGGCGGCCGCGCAGCCGATGAACGGGGGCCCCGTGGATCGTTTCGATCGACCGACTCACGTCGGACGCCTCGATCCGCACGAGCTCGAGGAGGTTGACCTGAGGGATCGCGTACCGCTCGCCGGACGCCTCGACGATGAGGGCCGGGATGATCGCGAGCGTGAGCGGGATCTTGAGTCGGAAGGTGGTCCCCTGACCCGGTCGGCTCTGGACGTCGACGCTGCCCCCGACGCGCTCGACGTTGTCCTTGACCACGTCCATCCCGATGCCGCGCCCCGACAGCGTGGTGACGGTGCGAGACGTCGAGAGCCCGGGAAGGAAGATGAGATTGACGACCTCCCGCTCGCCCATCCGCGCAACGGCCTCCGCGGTGAGCAGGCCGCGCTCGACGGCCCTGGCCCGGATCTGGGCCGAGTCGATGCCGGCGCCGTCGTCGCTGATCTCGACGTTGACCTGACCTCCCTCGTGAAACGCGCGAACGGACAGGACGCCCTCGACGGGCTTGCCGAGCCGCGTGCGAACCTCGGGCGGCTCGATGCCATGGTCGACGGCGTTGCGAACGAGGTGGGTGAGGGGGTCCCGGACGGCCTCGATCAACGACCGGTCGAGCTCAGTGTCCTCGCCCTCCATGTGGATCCGGACCTGCTTGCCGCATTCGAGCGCGAGATCGCGCACGACGCGCGGGAGCTTGCCCCACAGCGTCCCGATCGGTTGCATGCGGGTCTTCATCACGCCCTCCTGGAGCTCGGTCGTGATGAGGTCGAGTCGCTGCGACGTCGCCGACAGGACGCCGTCCTGCTGCACGGCGGTGCGCTGCACGATCTGGTTGCGCGCGAGGACGAGCTCGCCGACGAGCGTCATCAGGCCGTCGAGCAGCCCCACGTCGACCCGGATCGTCGAGTCGGTCGCGCGTGGGTGGGGCTCGCTCTCCTGACCTGGCGGCGCCGCTCGGTCCCACCCCGGCGCATCGCGGTCCGGCGTGAGCGCACCGGGAGCGATCGGTTCGTCGCGCGTGGTCTCGCCGGAGGCGGAGGGCATCGGGTCCTCCGGTGCCGGTTCGACACCCTCGGCGGCGTTCGGAGTCGTCGTCTGCAAACGCGCCAGGGTCTCGACGAGCTCGGCGTACTCGGCGTCGCTCTCTGAGCCGGTGGCCGCGATCGCCGTGAGCATGTTCCGAAGCGCATCGCCGGTTGCGAGCAGCGCGGACACGATCTCCGCGTTCGCCGCCATCTTCCCGTCCCGAAGCTTGCCGAGGAGGCTCTCGGCCTCGTGCGCGACACGCGCGAGCCGCTCGAAGCCCAAGAACCCGCACGTTCCCTTGATGGTGTGAACGGTCCGGAAGATCCGCGCGATGGGGTCGGGAGAGCGCGGCTCACGCTCGAGGATCAGGAGATCTTGATCGACGCGGTCGAGGCTCTCGTTGCTCTCCACGAGGAACTCGGCGATGACGTCGTCGAGGTCGTCGAACGCTTGGCCGGACACCGTTGTCTAGCCCCCTTGCACTCCGTTGACGAGGTCGTACCCGCTGTGTGATTCGTGCCGAAGGGCCGAGGACTTTAGGGATGCCGAGGAAACGGCTGCGGGCGGATATGGCCTCTTGGGCTAGGTGGTCGACGCTGCAAGGGTCGGTTTTCTCGGGGGGTTGCTCAAGTGCGCCCGCCCTCCTCCGATGCTTGGGAGAAAGCCCACAGCCATGGACGACTTCTCCGCACTCGCGGCACGCATCGCGGTGAGTGTCGGGCAGCTCCGGGGTTGCATCATCCTGACTCGTGACGGCCTCGTCGTGGGGTCGTTTCCTCCGTCGGACGAGAGCCCCGTTCAGCGAGCCTGGCTTCGATTCGCCGCCCTCGGCGACCCCGAGAAGGGGTTCGTCGAGTTCGGCGACGAGATGTGGGTCTACGTCCGCCGAGGACCCTACGCCGCCTTCGCGCTCGCCGACGCCGGCGCCCGTCCCGGTCTCGTCATGGATCAGCTCCAGCAGTTGCTGCTCACCGCCGAGGAGGCGCGAACCAAGCGGGACGCGGTGAAGCTTCCGGACGTCGCGGACGCCCCGAAGAGCAGGCCGCGGACGCAACTGCACCGGGGGACGGGTCAGCCGGCGCCGTCGCTCGCTCCGGCGGACGCCCAGGCCTCGGCCGCACCGTCTCGGACGCCGCAGGCGGCGCGACCGGAGGGGTCCTCCTCGGAGCGGCAGGCACGGCCGTTGTCCTGGATCCTCGCCCCGGAAGAGGAGGAGCCCGCACGTCCGGAGCGACGGCCCGTCTCGTGGATCCTCGCGCCACAAGAGGAGGGGGAGGCCGCGGCGTCGCCCGCGCGGCGCGGAGTCAACCGAACCTGGATCATGCCGCCGCAGGAAGACGATGCGCCGGCGCCTCAGGCGTCGGCGGCTCCCGCGATCGCGCCGGCACCCGAGCCCGTCACGATGCCGGACCCCGAGCCGGTCTTCGTTCCCGAGTCCGCGCCCATCCCGGAGCCCACTCCCGCGCCCGCGCCGATTCCCCAGCCCGAGCGGGTCCCGGATCCGGTTCTTCCTGAGCCGGTACCCGAGTCGGTTCTTCCCGAGCCGACTTCCGAGCCTGAGCCTGAGCCGGTGCCCGAGCCCGAGCCGGTGCCCGAGCCAGAGCCGGTGCCCGAGCCGGTGCCCGAGCCGGTGCCCGAGCCGGTGCCCGAGCCGGTACCCGAGCCGGTACCCGAGCCCGAGCCGGTGCCCGAGCCAGAGCCGGTGCCCGAGCCGGTACCCGAGCTGGTACCCGAGCCGGTACCCGAGCCCGAGCCGGTGCCCGAGCCGGTGCCCGAGCCCGAGCCGGTGCCCGAGCCCGAGCCGGTGCCCGAGCCCGAGCCGGTGCCCGAGCCCGAGCCGGTGCCCGAGCCCGAGCCGGTGCCCGAGCCCGTATCGGGACTCGAGACTTCCCTGGTCGGCGCGGACCTCGATGCGGATCTCGGCCTGGAATCCGCGGACGACTCCGAGCCCGACTCCGACGAAGGCGGCGAGGTCGACCGGTTCCTGCTGGCCCAGGAGTTCTCCCGACTGCTCGAGGACGGCGCGGATTCGTCCTAGGAAGCGGAGAGCCGATCGGCTCGGGATGGGCTCCGTCGGGTGCCGGCGGCCGCATCGCGGGCCTCACGTTCTCAAGCACCGGCGGCGGGCGCCGAAAACCTTGCAGAGCCACTAGCGCGGGGGGATGAGCACGTGAACATCGTCGACCTGCTTCGCTACGCGGTCGAGCGAAACGCGAGCGACCTTCACCTTTCTCCGGAAAGCGTTCCGTTTATCCGCGTCGACGGCGAGCTGCTGCCGACGTCCTTCCCGATCCTCAAGCCGAACGACACGCGCGAGGCCGCGGAATCGCTCATGGCCGCCCACAAAGCCGAGGAGTTCAAGCGGAGCAACGAGGCGGACTTCGCACACACGCTGGAAGGGGTCGGACGGTTCCGCGTCAACGTGCTCCGGCAGCGGGGCTCGGTGGGGCTCGCCATCCGCTGGGTCTCGTCCGAGACCGTGACCTTCGCGGACCTGCACCTTCCCGACGTCGTCCAGGGTCTCGCCGAGTCTCGTCGAGGGCTCGTGCTCGTCACCGGTCCCACCGGCGCCGGAAAGACGACGACCATCGCCTCGATGATCGGCTTCATCAATCGGACGCGCCGAGCGCACATCGTGACCATCGAGGATCCGATCGAGGTCGTGCACACCGACATCATGTCGGTCATCCGTCAGCGCGAGGTCGGGCTCGACACCGAGTCCTACGCCACGGGCCTCCGGCAGGTCCTGCGGCAGGACCCCGACGTGATCTTCATCGGTGAGATCCGGGACGGGGACTCCGCCGTCTCCGCGATCCAGGCCGCGCAGACCGGCCACCTCGTGTTCTCCACGATGCACACGATCGACGCGGCGGAGACGGTCGATCGAATCCTCGATCTGTGCCCGTCCCGCCAGCAGCAGCAGGTGCGGACCTCCTTCGCGGGGGGATTGCGGGGGATCGTGTCGCAGCGGCTCCTGGAGCGTCTCGACGGTCGGGGACGGATCCCCGCGGTCGAGATCCTCATCAACAACGGCCGGGTGCACGATCGGATCCTCGACGCGGACGCGGCCACCGACCTCGCCGAGGTCATCGCGGAGAGCGGCTACGACGGCATGCAGACCTTCGACCAGGACCTGTTGCGCCTCGTGCGTGAGGGCCTGGTGTCGCAACAGGATGCGCGCGTCGTCGCCGCGAACCCGCACGATTTCGGGCTGTCGCTCTCGAGCCTGGTCGCCGACGCCGCGCCTGCCGAGCGGGTCAACGCGTGAGCCCCGTGGAGCCATCGACGGGGTCCGTCGCTCCGTGGGTGCCGACGGAACGCGAGACGCGGACCGCCGCCTGCCCGAAGTGCGGCGAGCACAACGCGACTGCGGCGCGCTACTGCCAGGCCTGCGCCGAGCCGCTGGGCGGGCTGCGGCTCGAGCAGGACGCGCGGGTGGTCGGCGTCGAGTCCGCCGTGGTGTGCGAGTTCTTCGGACCCGATCAGACGCAGCGAGCGCAGGAGGTCCTCGAGAACGCGGGCGGCGTCCTCCGGGAGCTGGTCGAGAGCCCCAACCTCGTGGGAGCGACGTTCGGACCCGAACCCGTGGGTGGCGACGGCCCGCTCCGCGCCGTGCTCGCGGCGGCCGAGCTCGCCGGCGACCTGCCCGACGGCAAGATCGGTGTCGGGAGCGGTCAGGTGTTCGAGGGAGATGCCGAGTGGCGCTCCACGGATCGGGTCATCGGGCTCGCGATCCGGCTGGTGGCGCTGGCGGCATCGGGAGAGGTGATCCTCGCCGAGGACCTTGCGGCGCTGGTCGGCGACGTCGTTCACGTCGAGCCCGTCCATCCTCAGACGGAGGACGGCGCCGACGGCCCCACCGGTCCGGTTCGGCTTCGAGGGGTTGCCGAGCCGGCGTTCGTCCTCCCCGAGCTCTCCGCGATCGCGCTGGTCGGCCGGGACCGGGAACGCGCCGAGCTCCAGGGAATCCTGGATCGCGCCGTCGCCGAGCGGTCGGGTCGACTCGTCGGGATCGTCGGGGAGGCCGGCGTCGGCAAGACGGCGCTCGTCGAGGACTCGCTGCGGGCGCTCGAGGCGAGATCGGAGGTCCGGGTGCTCCGGGTCCGATGCCGCTCGGCGCTCGAGCCCGACGCGACCTGGCCGCTCGCGGAGATCGTCGAACGGGCCGCCGGCATCGACGAGTGGAACGCCGTCGAGGATGCGCGGAACAAGATCGAGGCGCTCCTGGGCGATCCCGAGGACGCGGCGTCGATTGCGTGGGCGGCGAGCGTGCTCGCCTTGCCGGACGCGAGAACGAGCCCGGACGAGACGTCGAGGGCGTTCGGGCGCGTCCTGGCGTCCGTGGCGCAGGGGGCGCCGTTGGTTCTGTGGATCGACGACGCGGACGCGGTGGATCCCACGTTCTGGCGACTGCTCCGGGTCGTCGCGGCGTCGATGAAGGAGATCCCGCTCGTCGCGCTGTGCGCCGCGCGGGAGCTGCCCGACCCCGTCGAGGAGTCGGGCGATCTCGACATCGCCCGACTCGAGCCGCTGGCGGCGCGCGAGCTTCGGTCGCTCACGGAGGCGTTGCTCGGCGGAAACGAGCTCGACGAGGACGTTCAGCGACTCGTGGCCCAGACCTCCGGAGGCAATCCGTTCGTGGCGGAGCACCTACTGGCGATGCTGCTGGAGGAGGGGCTGGTGCGGTGGGAGGACGGGTGCTTCGGGCCGACCGTCGACCTGTCCGCGCCGCCGACGCCGCCCGGGGCCGAGGCGGTCCTGCGGGCGCGACTGGATTGGCTGTCCCCCGAGGAGCAGATCGTCGTCGGGCTCTCCGCCACGATCGGCGAACGCGTTCCCGTGGCGTTGCTCCGCGAGTTGCTGCCCGAGGGCGACCGATCGTCGCTGTCCGAGCGTCTCGACGCGCTCGTCGGTGGACGCCTCATCCACCTCGACTCGCCGGACGGCGAGTGGCTGACGTTTGGCCACGCCCTCGTGCGAGAGGCCGCCGAGCGGTACGTGCGGGACGAGGCAAGGGCCGAGGTGCTCGAGCACGTCGGAGGGTGGCGAGAGGCAAACGCCGGCGAGCGGGGGCCGCGCCACGGGGAGGTCATCGCTTCGTACCTCGAGTCCGCCCTCGAGATCCACGCACGGCTCGGCCGAACGGACCCGGCGTCGCGAGGACTCGGAGAACGCGCGGCGACGCTCTTGGAGGACGCCGCGGCCCGCGCCGAGCAGGTGGGGGACGAGCGTGGCGCGTTCCGGCTGCTCGACCGTGCATCCCTGCTCGTGCCCGGGAACTTCGCGCGCCGCGCCGACCTGCTGTTTCGCTCGGCCGTGGCCCTGGCCGCGCTCGGCGATCACCGGGCCGACGACGTGCTGGCGGAGGTCGCCACGATGGCTCGGGCCACGGGAGCGCGTGGATCCGAGTGGCGCGCGAAGGTGCTGCTCGCGGACCGGCAGCTTCGCACGTCCTCCGGCCTCGATGCGCTCGAGCGGGCCCAGACCACCGTGGACATGGCGATCGAGGCCTTCGAGGAGCTGGACGATGGGCGGGGCCTCGCCTGGGCCTGGTCGCTTCGCGCCTCCATCTATCTCCGATGGGGCAACATCGCCCGCTTCGCCGAGGCCGCCGAGCTCGCCGTCGAGCACGCCGGGCGGGCTGGCATGGCGCGAGAGGAGATCGAAGGGCTGCGATCGCTGGCGTGGGCCATCCTGATCGGCCCGCTCCCCGTCGCCGACGCCGTCGCCCGGTGCGAGGCGATCCGCGAACGCGTCCGGGGCACGAGCCCGGCCGAGCAGGAGGTCGAGGGAGTGCTCGCCGTCCTGCAGGCCCGGCGCGGGCGCTTCGACGAGGCACGCGAGCTCGCGTCCGCGGCGCTGGTCTCGCTGCACGAGCTGCGGATGCACGAGGAGGCCGCTGTCTGTCTGCACCGATCCGGGGTCGTGGACGCGCTCGCGGGCGACCTCGCCGCGTCGGAGCGTGCCTTTCGTCAGGTGCTCGAGCTCGCGTCCTCGTCCGGCGGGCAGCGCACCCGTGCCCAGGCCGCCGCGTCGCTCGCCCACGTTGCCGTCGAGCAGGGCAATGCCGAGGAGGCCCTGGAGCTCGCGGCTCTTTCCGAGCGCGCCGCGGCGTCCGACGACCTGCCGACCCAGGTCGAATGGAGGACGGCGCGAGCCAGGGCGTTCGCCGCGCTCGGCAGGTTCCCGGAGGCGGAGTCGCTCGCCCGCATCGCGGTGCGATTGGCGGAGCAGACGGACGCGGCGCCGGTGCGCGGCGAGGCCCTCCTGAGCCTGGCCCTGGTCCGCGGGCTCGCCGGCAGGGCGAACGAGGCCCTGTCGCTCGCTCGCCGGGCACTGCGGGGATTCGATCGGCGCGGCGCTGAGGCGCAGGCCGCGATGGCCCGGGACGTGCTGGACCGGTTCGACGTCCGGGAGGCGAGGTTGGAGCCGATCACGGGCCCGACGCCGGTGATCGAGGAGCCCGTGGGGCTCCCGGAGGCCCCGGCCGAGCCGGACTCGGGCGACGTATGGGCCCGGCCGTCTTGACGGAGGGTCGCGCGTCCGACAGGGCCGGTCCGTGCGGGGGCTCCTCGTGCGTGGAAACGGCAGGACGACGACGTTCCGCTCGGGTTGCCGCGACTCCTCGAACCGGCTTCAGGACATCCAGGACCCTGCCGATGGTTAGGTCGACCTAGGCCCAAAGGACGTAGCTCGGCATGGTGGCGGCAAAGGGCAAGCCCAAACAGCTCGGGCAGATTCTGCTCGAGCACGGTCTGTTGACCGACGAGCAGCTCGAGCACGCCCTCGAGGAGTACCGCAACGCGCCCAAGTCGCTCGGCCGCGTGCTGATCGACCTCGGGTACATCCGCGAGCAGGACCTGGTCCGCTCGCTGGCGGAGCAGGTCGGCTTGGAGTTCGTCGACCTTTCCGACTACCGGATCGACGCCGGGGTCGCGACGATGATCCCCGAGCCCATCTGCCGCCGCTACCGCGCGCTGGCTATCGGCGAGCGTGACGGGAAGCTGCTCGTCGCGATGTCGGATCCGGCCAACGTCTACGCGCTCGACGACATCCGAACGATCACGGGACGCGAGGTGCAGCCCGTCGTCGCGACCGCCACGGACGTCGAGCAGGCGATCGCCAAGTTCTCCGGTATGGGGGACCAGGTCGAAGCTCTCGCGAGCGAGGCGGTCGAGGCCATCGACAGCGAGACGGAGCTCGCGGTCGAGGCGGCGGTCGAGGAGGCGCCGATCGTCAAGCTGGTGCAGGCGATCATGACGCAGGCCGTCGCCGACCGGGCCTCCGACGTGCACATCGAGCCGAGCGAGAAGGACGTTCGCGTCCGGTTTCGCGTGGACGGCGTGCTCCACGAGGTGATGCATTCGCCGAAGAGCATTCAGGGCGGGCTCATCAGCCGCCTGAAGGTCATGGCCGACCTGAACATCGCGGAGAAACGCGTGCCGCAGGACGGCCGCATCTCGATGCGCGTGAACATCAAGCAGCTCGACCTTCGACTCGCGACGCTGCCGACGGTCTACGGCGAGAAGATCGTCATCCGAATCCTGGACAAGAGCAACGCGCTCCTGCAACTGTCGGATCTCGGGTTCCTCGACACGTCGTTCAAGCGGTACGAGCAGGCGTTCCGAAAGCCGTACGGCGCAATCCTCGTTACGGGACCGACGGGCTCGGGCAAGTCGACGACGCTCTACGCCACGCTCAACATCGTGAACTCGGTCGACAAGCACATCGTGACCGTCGAAGACCCGGTCGAGTACCGGCTTGCCGGCGTGAACCAGATCCAGGTCAACCCGAAGGCGGGGCTCACCTTCGCGTCGGCGCTCCGATCGATCCTTCGTGCCGACCCCGACATCATCCTGATCGGTGAGATCCGGGACCGGGAGACGGCGATGATCGCCATCGAGTCCGCGCTCACCGGCCACCTCGTCCTGTCGTCGCTCCACACCAACGACGCGCCGAGCGCGATCACCCGGCTGATCGAGATGGAGGTCGAGACGTTCCTCGTCGCGTCGGCTGTGGACTGCGTCGTCGCCCAACGGCTGGCGCGGAAGCTCTGCGAGCGCTGCGCGGAGGTCTATGAACCGGAGGCGTCCGAGCTCCTGGAGGCCGGCCTCCCCGAATCACGGCTCGGCGAACCGGGCACCTTCAGGCGCCCGACTGGGTGCGCGGCGTGCTCGAACACCGGATACCGGGGCCGCATCGGGCTGTACGAAGTGATGATGATGTCCGAGGAGATCGAGCGGCTCGCGGTCGACCGCGCATCGGCGGAGGCGATCCGCGCCGTGGCCATTGAGCAGGGAATGTTGACGCTCCGCGACGACGGGCTCGAGAAGGCCCGCATGGGGCAAACGTCCATCGAAGAGATCGCGAGGGTGGTGAAGTGAGATGAGTGCTTCGGTCGAAGAACAGGAACTGCAGGTCCCGGTGCCCGAGCTGCTCGAGGTGGTCCTCGAGCGCGGCGCGTCGGACCTCCACCTCACGGTGGGTGCGCCGCCGACGATCCGGCTCCACGGCGACCTCGTTCGCCTGGAGGAGTATCCGCAGCTCACGCCCCGGGTCCTGCAGGGGATGATCTACGCGATCCTGCCCCAGAAGATGCGCGAGCGCTTCGAGCAGGAGCTCGAGCTCGACATGTCCTACTCGTTGCCGGGCAAGGCACGATTCCGGGTCAACGTCTACCTGCAGCGCGACTCCGTGGGCGCCGCGTTCCGGCTCATTCCCTACGAGATCAAGTCGATCGAGTCGTTGGAGCTGCCGAGCGTCGTGGCCGACCTCGGGCGGTACCCGAGAGGGTTCGTCGTGGTCACCGGGCCCACGGGCTCGGGCAAGTCCACGACGCTGGCGTCGATGGTCGACATCGTGAACCGCGAGCGGCGGGCGCACATCATGACGGTCGAGGATCCGATCGAGTTCCTGCACAAGCACAACCGGTGCATCGTGAACCAGCGCGAGGTTGGGGCGGACACCCACTCCTTCTCGCAGGCGCTGAAGCACGTGCTGCGCCAGGACCCCGACGTGATCCTCGTCGGCGAGATGCGGGACCTCGAGACGATCTCGACCGCGATCACCGCTGCCGAGACGGGCCACCTGGTGTTCGCGACGCTGCACACCCAGGACGCCCCCCAGACGATCGACCGCATCATCGACGTCTTCCCGCCTCACCAGCAGCAGCAGGTGCGCGTCCAGCTCGCCACGACGCTCCAGGGCGTGGTCACGCAGCAGCTGATGCAGACCGCCGACGGCCACTCGCGGTGCGTCGCCGTCGAGGTGCTGATCTGCACGCCGGCGGTTCGCAACCTGATCCGCGAGGGCAAGACGCACCAGATCTACTCGATCATGCAGGCCGGCGGACGCTTCGGCATGCAGACGATGGACCAGTCGCTCGCCAACCTGGTGAAGGGCGGCCGGGTCTCGCAGCAGCTCGCGTACGAGCGCTGTCACGACCCCGAGGAGCTGAACCGCCTGATCGGCGGGGGCGGCGCCAGCTTCGATGCCGGATACGGCGCTGCGGCAGCCGCCGGCATCGTGATGGGCGACTACTGAGCGAGGGGTGAGCCGAGATGCCGCAGACCTACGACTACAAGGTTCGGGACCGGACGGGCAACCTCGTCTCCGGCCAGCTCGTCGGCGACAGCGAGTCGCTCGTCCTGCAGAAGCTTCGCGAGATGGGGATGACGCCCGTCGAGGTGAAGAAGGCCAACGCCGGGCTCAAGATGGAGATCAATCTCCGGCCGGGGAAGGTCAAGCTCAAGGAGATCTCGATCTTCTGCCGGCAGTTCGCGACGATGGTGAACTCCGGGCTGCCGATCCTTCGCGCGCTGGCCATCCTCGGCGACCAGACCGAGAGCAAGGAGCTCGCGAAGGTCCTGCTCGCGGTCCGGACCGACGTGGAACAGGGATCGTCGCTGTCGAATGCGATGGCCCGGCACCCCAAGGCCTTCAACAACCTCTTCGTGTCGATGATGCGGGCCGGCGAGGCCGGCGGAGTCCTCGACGAGGTGCTGCTGAACGTCGCCGACCAGATGGAGGAGGAGGTTGAGCTCCGCCGGAAGGTCAAGTCGGCCATGACCTATCCCGTCGTGGTCGTGTGCCTGGTCGTCCTGATCATGGCGGCCATGCTGCTGTTCATCGTCCCGCAGTTCGAGTCGATCTACACGAACCTGGGCGGCGAGCTGCCGCTGCCGACGAAGATCCTGCTTGCGGCCTCGAACGCGGTGCGGACTTACTGGTACATCGTGATCCTCGGAGGCGCCGGGCTGAACTTCGCGTTCCGCCGGTACAAGCGCACCGAGGCGGGACGGATGCGGGTCGACGCGCTCAAGATCCGCGTGCCCGTGTTCGGACCGTTGTTTCACAAGGTGGCCCTGGCGCGGTTCTCCTCGACGTTCGGGATGCTCCTGCACGCCGGCGTGCCGATCCTGCAGGCGCTCGACATCGTCAAGGACACGGTCAACAACAAGGTCATCTCCCGTGCCGTCGAGGACGTGAAGGGAAGTGTTCGAGAGGGCGAGTCGATCGCCAAGCCGCTTTCCAAGCACCGCGTGTTCCCGCCGATGGTCGTGCAGATGCTGGCGGTCGGCGAGGAGACCGGCGCGATCGACACGATGCTGGAGAAGGTGTCCAGGTTCTACAACTCGGAGGTCTCGGCCCAGGTCGACGCCCTCACGTCGCTCATCGAGCCGCTCCTGATCGCCGTCATCGGCGGCGCGGTCGGGGCCGCGGTCGTCGCCTTGTACATGCCAATGTTCAACATCATCAACCTCTTGCAGTGACGGGCGCGACGCCGGCCGGCGTGAACCAACTGCCCCGGGAAGCCATCCCCGGGAGTGGTTCCGCCCTGCGCTCGTGCTCCGGGAAGCGATGACTACCTCGATCGGATCATTCCGGGCCAATCCGGTCCAGGTCGTTCAAGAGGCCGGACCGTACAACCGACAACGTGAAAGGAAGCGCGTCGACGGGACGCGCGTGCACGAGAAGGGGAGGTGACTCCATGCTTCAGCGTTTCTGGCAGCGCCGGAAGGACGAAGAGGGCTTTACCCTCATCGAGCTCATGGTGGTCGTTCTGATCATCGGCATCCTGATCGCCATCGCTCTGCCGACCTTCCTCGGGGCTCGTCAGCGGGCTCAGAACCGCGCAGCCCAGTCGAACCTGCGCAACGGCCTTGCGGCCGCGAAGACCTTCTTCACGGACAATGAGACCTACAACGGGTTCGACGCGGCGGTGACGGCACCGGGAATCGAGCCGTCGCTCACGTGGACCGACGGTGGCGTGGCCGTGGTCCTGGACGAGGTCAACATCGCGATCGAGGACGTGGCTCCGGGCGATGGGGCGGCGATCCTGCTCCAGACCCTGAGTGCGTCCGGCAATAGCTACTGCATCGCCGACACCTCGACCGGGCCTGGCACGAGCTACGCGACGCAGGTGGCCCCCGGTGGCACCTTCGCCAACGTCGCAGCCTGCAACGACCCCGGCGGCTGGTAAGCCAGCACTGCTTCGCCGAGCACTGATCGAAGGGGCGGCCCTCCGGGCCGCCCCTTCGTCTACCGAGACGAGGGTAATCCGATCCGTCATGTTCAAGACGCTGAGCGCAGAAACCGACACCCGACATATGCCGGACGTACGGGCGCTCCGCTTTCGGGACCAGCGTGGCTTCACGCTGATCGAACTCATGGTGGTCGTGTTGATCATCGGCATCCTGATCGCCATCGCGCTGCCGACGTTCCTGGGAGCCCGGGAGTCCTCGTCGGACCGGGCGGCGCAGACCGACCTGCGGAACGGGCTCGCCGCGGCGCTCGCCTACTACTCGGAGTCGACCGACTTCACCGGCTTCGACGTGGCGCAGGCTCTGCGTGAGGAGCCCAGTGTGGCGTGGATCCCCGGCGGCGCCCCGACGATCGGTGAGGTATCGATCCACGTCCACGCGAACGACGAGCTGCTGCTCGTGTCCGTTTCCTCGACCGGCCGCTACTTCTGCCTGGCTCAGGTGGCGGGGAGCCCGGCGACGGACCGGGGACAGGGGACGGTCTTCACGGACGTCGACACAACCGCCGAGTGCGACAACGGGTGGTAGCCCTCAAGGGTGGCCCCCGATCGACCGATGCTCTCCCTAGAGGTGGCTTTCCTTTGAGCGTTGACCGATTCGTGACCGGTATGCGCGCGCGTCTGCTTCGTGACGAGCGCGGCTTCACCATGATCGAGGTCATGGTCGCGATCCTGATCTTCGGGGTCCTCATCACGGGTATCGCCACGATGCAGGGCACGACGCTGAACCTGATCCGCAACAACCGCAACCGGAGCGTCGCCGCGAACCTCGCCTCGGAGGAGATGGATACCGTCCGAAGCACGAACTTCACGAGCCTTCCCGTTGGGCAGCACGTGACGACGAGGTCCGTCGACGGCGTGCCCTACACGGTGACGCGAGAGTCCGAGTGGATCTCGAGCGACGCGAGCGCCGGCGCCTGCGACGCTCCACAGGGCAGTGATCCCGCGTTTCTTCGCGTCACGGTCTCGGTGAGCTGGCCGGCAATGCGGGGGGTCGAGCCTCCTCAGGCGCAGACGGTCGTCACGCCGCCGGTCGGAACGTACGACGAGAACTCCGGACACCTGGCAGTGAGCGTCGTCGACCGCGACGGGGCCCCCAAGAGTGGCGTCTCGGTCGCGATCGCGGGGCCGGAGACGGAGAGCCAGACGACGTCGTCGGACGGATGCGTCTTCTTCGCGTTCCTGCCCGCCGGCTCGTACACGGCCACGGCGAGCACGTCCGGCGCAGTGAGCGACCAGTTCGTCGCCTTGCCGTCACAGCCCACGACGGTGACCGTCGGCGCGATCTCCTCGCTGTTGTTCCTCTACGACCAGGCGTCAAGCCTGGTCCTGACCTTGACGGGCAAGGACGCGGGTTCGTCGGCGCCATCGAACGTCGCGATCACGCTGTTCAACACGCACATCCTGCCGGCCGGGCTCAAGGCCTTCGCCGGAACCGGCAGCCCGAGGACGATCGCCAACCTGTTCCCGTACGCCGACGGCTACGAGGTCTGGGGCGGCACCTGCGCGGACGCGGATCCCGGGGGAGCCACGACGGTTGCGGTCCAGCCGGGCGCGTCCACGTCGGCGACCGTCTCGATGCCCGAGGTGCGCGTGACCGTCACGACCGGCGGCCTGCCGTCGCCCGACCTCGTGATCGGGAGCGCCCATGCCGCCGACACCGGCTGCGCGGCGGGAGAGAGCTTCGCGCCGGGCTCGACCGACGCCGCCGGGCAGCTCACGTTCGCCCTTCCCTACGGGACCTGGGACATCACCGTGAGCGGGGTCGTGCGCGCCACGGTCACCCTCGCTACCACGGACCCCCCCGGGCCCACGAACGTGGTGGTGGCGCTGTGACTCGCTGGCGGATCCATCACGAGGAATCCGGCATGACGCTCCCCGAGGTGATGGTGGTCGTGGCCATCCTCGGCGTCGTGATGCTGTTTGCCTTGCAGTCGGTGGCCACGTTCGAAACGGCGGCGACCGGCGGCATCCGCCGCCTCGAGAACCTCGACGAGGCGCGATTGCTCATGCAGGTGCTCACCAAGGACGTGCGCACGACGACGAGACTGGACACCACCACGTCGCCCTTCATCCTCGCGGACGACAACGAGGTGACGTTCTACGCCAACCTGAACCTCACGACGGCGTGCCCGAAGCGCGTGCACCTCTACATCGACTCGAGCGACCGACTCGTCGAGAACGTCACGCAGCCGGACGCCGGGGGCACCCCGCCGGCCTGCACGTACCCCAGCACCTTCACGACCCGGCTCGTGGGCCGGTACGTGGACAACGCCGCCGACCAGCCGATCTTCACCTACTACTACGACAACGCCGGGGTCCTGACTGCCTTTCCGACGACCTCGACCCCACTGTCGGCCACGGACGGTTTGCTCGTGAACGCGATCGGCATCGAGCTCGCGATCCGCAAGGACACCACCCTGTACGTGAACCACACCACCCTGCAGAACCGCGTCCGGCTCCCGAACGTCTACTACAACCCGATCCCGAGCCCGACGGAAGACCCGTGAGGAGCGCGCCATGCTGAGAAGGATCCGGCGTGACGAGGGCGGGTTCGTGCTCGTCGTCGTGGTGCTCTCGTTGATCTTCCTTCTCATGCTCGTCACGAGCGTGCTTTCGTACTCGATCGGCTCGCAGAACATCTCGCGGCGCGATCAGGACTGGAACGCGGCGCTGTCCGCGGCCGAGGCCGGCGTCGACGACTACATCTTCCACCTGAACCAGGACGGGTCGTACTGGCAGTACTCGGACTCCAACCCGCCGCCCGACGGCAACGACGCCTTCACCGATTGGGTCTCGGTCCCCGGTCCCGCGAGCGATGCCTACTACCGGTACTCGGTGGACACCTCGAACATCGCCGTGGACGGAACGGTCAAGGTCACGTCGACCGGGATGGTCAACGACGTCACCCGGTCCGTCGAGGCGAGCGTGCGCCGCAAGAACTTCCTCGACTACCTGTACTTCACGGACTACGAAACCAAGGACCCCGCCGCCTACGGGTCGGGCGACGACTACACGCCGACGCAGGCCCAGACCTACTGCGCCAAGCACTACTACGAGGGGCGTGACATCGCCGGTCGCGTGGACTTCGCGGGGGACTCCGACGGGAACACCTGCACGGAGATCACGTTCATCAGCCAGGACACGATCAACGGCCCCTTGCACACGAACGATGCGCTCCGCGTCTCGGGGAGCCCGCACTTCAACGGGGAGACGAGCACGAGCTGGGACGGAAACGGAGGAAGCACCCTGTACTGGGGAGGCGGCACTCCCGTCTTCGCGAACGCGGGGGACCCCGTGTACGCGGACGCCCTCACGATGCCACCGAGCAACATCGAGCTGAAGCAGGAGACGCAGTCCGCGTTCGGGGGGACCGGATGCCTCTTCACGGGCCCCACCGCCATCAAGCTCAACGCGGACGGGACGATGGACGTCATCAGCCCGTTCAGCCGGTCGATCAACTGCTCGGTGTCGATGAACCCCAACACGAACCTGTACTACACGGAGGCGTCGTCCAACGGCTTCCGCATCACGCGGATGGCCCAGCCGGCGAACGGCATCATCTACGTGCAGGCGGTGCCATCGACGTCGTCGGACGCGAACTACACGAGCGGCTGTCCGGCGGCGATGACCCGTCCGCAGATCGGCCAGAGCTCGACGACGATCGCGCATCCGCTCGGCTTCCCGCAGCGGTTCGACATCACCCCGGCGAGCTGGTACGGGTGCCGGGCGGGGGACGTATTCCTCCAGGGCACGCTCAACGGTCGGCTCACGATCGCCGCGGACAACAACATCGTCCTGTTCGGCAGCACGTCGTACGCGAGCGGCGCCGGTGGCGACGATATCCTCGGGCTCGTCGCGAACAACTACGTGGAGATCTATCACCCGGTGCGCAACGACGGGACCACGTCGTCTCCTCCGTGCGACGGCGTGAAGAGCGACAACAGCTGCAACCTCCGGATCCCGGGGACCTCGACGTCGGCGACCACGCCCTCGCTGTTCAGCGGGACCACGCCCGGCACCTCAACGATGGCGACGGTGCTCACCTCGCGGGCCCTTCGCAACCCGACGTTCTACGGACCCGTGCTCACGGTGCAGCACTCCTTCCGCGTGCAGAACTACAGCTACGGACTCGGCTCGACCCTGGGGAACCTCTCGATCTTCGGGGCGATCGCCCAGCGGTATCGCGGCCCCGTGGGCACGTTCTCGGGCGGGAGCATCAGCTCCGGGTACGCCAAGGCGTACTCGTACGACCAGCGACTGAAGTACGACTCGCCGCCGAAGTTCCTGAACCCCGTCGCCTCGGCCTGGCAGGTCGTGACCTGGTCCGAGTGCAAGACCGCGACCTGTGCGCCCGAGGCCCTGTAGCACCCGGAGCCGCCCCGGGGGCTCGCGAGCGGGCGCCCTTCGGCCAGCGAGCGACAACTAGACTGATCCGGCCGTGGACGTCGCCCTCCGATTGGTCGTCGTCATCCCGTTCGGCCTCGTCTTCGGCAGCTTCCTGACCGTCGTCATCGAGAGGCTGCCGGCGGGGGAGTCCCTCGTCCGCCCGCGATCCCGGTGCCCGTCCTGCGGCGTGCAGCTGCGCAACGTCGACAACGTCCCCGTGGTGTCCTGGCTCGTCCTTCGGGGTCGGTGCCGCGCCTGCGGGAGCCGCATCTCGCTCCTGTACCCCCTCATCGAGCTCTCGGTGGCGGGACTGTTCGCCGGCGTCGCCCTCGCGTACGACGAGGGCTGGATCATCGGGTTGCTGGCGCCGTTCCTCGGGCTGCTGGTGGCGATCACGGTGATCGACTGGCGGCACAAGATCATCCCGAACCGCCTCATCTACCCCGCCTACCCGATCGCGGCCGGATACCTGGTGATCGCTCGCCTCGCCGGGGCCCCCGTGGACCTCGTGGACGCCGTGATCGGATGCCTCGCCTACGGGGGAGGGCTTCTGATCGTCGCGCTCATCGCCCCCCGAGGCATGGGCATGGGGGACGTGAAGCTCGCGGGGCTCGTCGGGCTCGTCCTCGGATCGCTCGGGCTCCAGTACGTCTGGGTGGCTGCCGGCGTCGGGATCCTCGCCGGGGGAGTGGCGGCGATCGTCGCGCTCCTGGCGGGTGCCGGGCGCAAGAGCGGCCTGCCCTACGGGCCGTGGATCGCCCTCGGCGCCGCCGTCGCCGCCTTCTGGGGCGAGGAGCTCGCGAGCGCCTACCTCCGGCTCGTCGGCGCCTAGTCCCGACACGAGCCGTGCCGAGCTCGGGTCAGCGTGATCGCGCTGCGCGTTACTCCTGTGAGTTTTGAGAATTCCTGCTAATTACATATATGTAATTTAGCCTAACGTGCCGAATGTAGGGAATAGGTGCTCTTGACGCCATATGGGGCTCCTGTTACGGTTCCGCCCCCTGGGGCTCCAGGGGATGGTTGTTGAGAGTGTGGCACATGTGGGATGTGAGCACGGTGTGCGAGTTGTGGAAGATGTGAGAGATGGGCAAACGGCGACCGTTCGTGGGTGATCGGCTCCTCACCGTCGGTGAGGTCGCCGCGACCATGCGCGTGTCGAACATGACCGTGTACCGGCTGATCAAGAGCCAGCAGCTCCCGGCGATCCGAGTGGGGAAGAACTATCGGATCCGGGAGTCGGACATGGATCGGTACCTGTCCGAGCGGTCGGTGTGAGCGGAGGGATCGTGTCTCGGGGATCTCGAGGAGGGTGGAGCGGGAGACAGGCGGGAGACCGCCTGCTCACCGTCGCCGAGGTCGCCGCCACGATGCGGGTGTCGAACATGACCGTGTACCGGCTCATCAAGGCGAGCGAGCTGCCGGCCATTCGGGTGGGGAAGAACTACCGGATCCGGGAGTCGGACATGGACCGGTATCTGGAACAGCGTCAGGTGGAGGGGGCGTAGTGGCCCGGACCCGGATCGGCGTGGACGTGGGCTCGACGGCCGTGCGCGTGGCCGAGGTCGCGCCCGGGGACGTCCCCGTTGTCGTGCGCGCCGCCCAGATGCCGCTTCCCGCCGGCGCCGTGGAGGCCGGCGAGGTGCGGCAGCCGGAGATCGTGGCCGAGGCCCTGCGCGGTCTGTGGGGTCAGAGCGGCGTGAAGGGCCGGCAGGTGTTCCTCGGGGTGGGGAACCAGCGGGTCGTCGTTCGCGAGGTGGCGCTGCCGTGGCTCCCCGAGAAGGAGCTGCGGGACTCGCTCGCCTTCCAGGTGCAGGAGTTCATCCCGATGGCGGCCGACGACGCCGTGCTCGACTTCGACCCGCTCGGCGAGATGGACCAGGGTGGCCGCCGGATGCAGCGGATCCTGCTGGTCGCGGCGCACAAGGGCATGGTCAACATGCTGGTCGACGCGGCCCTCGGGGCGAAGCTGGAGCCGCAGGGCATCGACCTCACGCCGTTCGCCGCCGTCCGGGCGGTCGGAGGCGGGGACGAGAATCTCGACCTCGAGTCGCAGGGCGACGAGGCCGTCGTCGACGTCGGCGCCCACGTGACCAGCATCTGCGTGCACGACCGCGGCGTGACCCGGTTCGTCCGGATCCTGCCCTCGGGCGGCCGGGACATCACCGTTGCGATCGCGCGAGGCCTCGGGCTCGACGACGACACGGCCGAGTCCCTGAAGCGCGGCGACACCGTGGTGCCGCCGCCGCCCGACGAGGCCGGCACGCAGCCCGAGCTCCCGAGCGCGGACGAGGTGAAGCAGCTGGCGCTGTCCCGCGCGGGAAGCTTCGTCGACGAGATCCGCTCGTCGCTCGAGTTCTACGCCGCCCAGGTCCCGGGCGCGCGCATCGCCCGGGTCGTGGTGACCGGAGGGGGCTCGCGGCTCGGCGGGTTCCTTGAGCTGCTCCAGCAGCGCATCCCCGTCGAGGTGGACCGCGGCCGGCTGTTCGACCGCGTGAAGTCCGAGCTGGATCTGTCGGCGGAGGCCGCGGGCGAGGCCGAGGCCGTGCTGTCGGTAGCGGTGGGCCTTGCGATCCCGAGCCGGAGGCGCTCGTGAGTCAAGTCAACCTGCTCCCCCCGGAGCTTCGACAGCGGCAGGCGATCCGCCGCAAGACCTCCCTGGTGGTGGCCGCCGGGCTCGCGGCCCTCGCGCTGATCGGCGTCTTCTACTTCCTGCAGACCCAGCGGCTCACGGCGGCCGAGGACGACCTCGCCGCCCAGAACGACGTGAACGCGCAGCTCCAGTCCGAGATCGCCGGGCTGCAGCCGTACGCGGATCTCCAAGCAGAGCTCGTCGCCAAGCAGCAGCTCGTCGCCACGGTCTACGTGAACGAGGTCTCCTGGTCGAGCGCGCTCCTGGACATCTCGCGCGTCATCCCGGACGCCCAGTACCTGACCAACATGTCGGGTCAGCTCTCCAGCACGACGGTTGCGGCGGTCCCGGTCGGGGACGCGGACACCACGCTGATCGGCTCGATGGGCTTCGCCGGCGTGGCGAAGGAGACGAGCACGATCGCGGACTGGCTGACTCGTCTCGATACGATCCAAGGCTGGGTCAACGCCTGGGTGTCGAGCGCCCAGGAGGACGCGGCGTTCTCCCAGATCTTCACCTTCGCGAGCGGGCTCGACATCTCCGCGGCGGGGGCCACCGAACGCGGCCAGGGCGTGGTGCAGCCGTGAACCGCCGCTCGCCGCTCATCGCCGGCGGAGCCTTCGCGCTCGTCGCCGTCCTCCTCATCGTGCTCCTCGTCATGCCGAAGATGGGGCAGGTCGGCGAGGCGCAGGACCAGCTCACGCAGGCGCAGGACCAGGAGCTCACTCTCTCGGCCCAACTCGGCGCACTCAAGGAGGCGCAGGCCGACGCGCCGGAGACGGAGCGTCAGATCGCCCAACTCGACGAGCAGGTCCCGCCCGTCGCGGACCTCCCCGAGCTGTTCCTGCTGCTCCAGAACGCCGCGGATACCGCGGCGGTCGATTTCTTCTCTTTCACCCCGGGCACGCCCACACCAGACCCGAGCGGTCAGTTCTCTGTGATTCCGTCCCAGGTGACCGTGACCGGCACCTACTTCACGATCGACGAGTTCCTGTTCCTGATGGAGACCCTTCCGAGGGCCGCCAAAGTGATCAGCATCGCGGTGACGCCAGGAGAGGCCGACGTGGGCTCCTCGGCGACGTCGCTCCAGCTGCAGATGGCGGTCGAGTTCTACACGACCGACACGAGCGCCGGGCCGGGCTCCGTGCCGGGCCCGACCGCCTCCGGCACGACGGGATCCACGTCGGCGCCGACCGGAGGCACCGGCTCGTCGACTACGACCTCCGACGGAGGAGCAGCCTAGCCATGACCCTCACCCCTCGAGACAAGCGGATGCTCCAGGTCCTCGGCGTCGTCGCCGGCCTGGCGGTCATCTACTTCCTGTACACGACCCTGCTGGGCGGGGACGGCGGCGAGGATCTCGCCGCGTCGCCGACGGGTCCGACCGGGGCCGTGACCACGGGCCCGAGTTCGGCGCCGTCGGTCACGGAGTCCCCGACGCCCCGCGAGACGCTGCCGCCCGTGGACCTGGCGGGGGCGCGGGATCCGTTCTCGATCCCGCCCGGCCTCCAGACCGCGAGCGGCAGCGTCGGCCCCACTGGACCCACCGGCGCAACGACGACGCCGCCCGTCACGACCCCACCCACGACCCCACCCGTGACGACCACGAGCCCACCGCCGACGTTCCCGACGACCCCGCCGACGACACCCACGCCGCCGGGCGGCGGGGGCGGCAACCCCCCGCCGACGAACCACATCTCGATCGGCGGCCACGACGTCACGCTCGACAACATCTCGAGCAACGGATCGAAGCTGCAGGTCAAGGTCGACGGCGATCTGTGGACGGTCGAGGAGGGCGCGCTGTTCGCCGACAACTTCAAGCTGGTGCGGATCAACGGCAAGTGCGCGAAGTTCCTGTTCGGGGACCAGAGCTTCACGCTCTGCGAGCAATAGTCGCGACGACGAGCTGCCGGCGGTCGCGCTCGGGGGGAGCGGTCGCCGGTTGGAGAGGGCGGCCCCGGGACCACGGGGCCGCCCTCCGCCACTCCTATCATGGGTGGGCTCGGGGGCGAGAGCGCGAGGCCCGCTCCCACAAGGAGGACCATGCTGCGGCTGCTCACGGCGGGTGAATCGCACGGGCGGGGCCTGATCGGCATCCTCGAGGGCCTGCCGGCCGGGATCCCGGTCTCGCAGAAGGCCGTCGCCGACGAGCTCGCGCGGCGACGGCTCGGGTACGGCCGCAGTGGGCGCCAGAAGCTCGAGGCCGACCCCGTCGAGCTCGTCTCCGGGGTGCGGCACGGGCGCACGCTGGGGAGCCCCATCGCCGTCACCATCCCCAACGCAGAGTGGGAGGAGAAGTACCGCGACCTGATGGGCGTCGCCGGCGAGATGGACCCCGCCGACCGGCTCACCCGGCCGCGGCCCGGCCACGCGGACCTCGCCGGCGCGTTGAAGTACGGGTTCGACGACGTGCGCAACGTGCTCGAGCGCGCGAGCGCCCGCGAGACGGCGACGCGCGTCGCGCTCGGGGCGCTCTGCAAGGCGTTCCTCGCCGAGCTGGACATCCGGGTCGTCTCGCACGTCGTCCGGATCGGCTCGATCGCCACCCGCTCCGGAAGGGTGCCCGGCCCCGAGGACCTCGAGATCGTCGACGCCTCGCCCGTCCGATGCTTCGACGAGGCTACCGCGGCCCGGATGGTGGGGGAGATCGACCGGCTTCGCAAGGCGAAGGACACGGTCGGCGGGGTGTTCGAGGTCCTGGCGTACGGGTGTCCGCCCGGGCTCGGCTCGCACGTCCACTACGACCGCAAGCTCGACGCCCGGCTGGCGCTCGCGCTGATGAGCATCCAGTCCGTCAAGGGCGTCGAGGTTGGAGACGGGTTCGCGACTGCGGCGCGGCCGGGCTCCAAGGCCCACGACGAGATCCTGGAACCCCTGCGGCGCAAGACCGCGCGGGCGGGCGGGATCGAAGGCGGCATGACCACCGGCCAGGCCATCCGGGTGCGCGCGGCGATGAAGCCCTTCTCGACGGTGCCGCAACCGCTGTCCACGGTGGATCTCGTGACCGGCGAGCCCGCCGTCGCGATCAAGCAGCGCACAGACGTGTGCGCCGTCCCGGCCGGGGCCGTCGTCGGCGAGGCCGTCGTCGCCCACGTGCTCGCGGACGCCGTCCTGGAGAAGTTCGGCGGGGACTCGCTCGAGGAGACGCGCCGCAACCTCGACGGTTTCGTGGCGGGGCTCGCGTGATCGTCTACCTCGTCGGCATGCCGGGGTCGGGGAAGTCCACCGTCGGGCCCGAGCTCGCCGCGCGCCTCGACGTGCCTTTCGTGGAGCTCGACGCCGAGATCGAGGCCGAGGCCGGCTCCACGGTCCGCGAGATCTTCGAGCGCGACGGCGAGGCGCGGTTTCGTGAGCTCGAGGCCGCGGCGCTCGCTCGCGCGGCCGCGCGCGACCCCTCAGTGGTGTCCTGCGGTGGCGGGGTGGTGCTCGAGCCCGCCAACCGCGTCACGCTTCGGGCCACCGGCGAGGTCGTCTTCCTCTCGGTGGCGCTCGGCGTGCTCGCCGGCCGCGTCCGACCCGATGCCGATCGGCCGCTGATCCGGGCCGAGGGCGACCTCGAGCGCCTATACCGGGAGCGCGAGCCCCTTTATCGGGAGTTCGCGGCGCACGTGGTCGACGCGAGCGGCCCACCGGAGCAGGTCGCGGCCGCGATCGAGGAGGAGCTCCTGCGATGGAGCGCGTGAAGGTCTCGGTTCCCGGTCACGACTACGACGTGACGATCGAGGCCGGCGCGCTGGAGCGGATCGCTCGATACCTGCCCGAGCTCCCGGGCGCCGAGCGCGCCTTCATCGTCGCCGACGCGGCCGTGGCGGAGCGCTACCTCGAGCCGCTCGAGCGCGGCCTGTCGGGTCGCGGACTGGCCGGCGTGCACCTGGGGGTGCCCGAAGGGGAGGAGGCGAAGTCGCTGCAGACCATGACCGCGCTGCTTCGGCAGATCGCGACCCAGGAGGGCCATCGCGACGACGTCGTCCTCGCGCTCGGCGGCGGCTCGGTGGGAGACCTCGCCGGGTTCGTCGCGGCCACCTACATGCGCGGCGTCGCGTTCGTGCAGGTCCCGACGACCCTCACCGCGCAGGTCGACGCGGCGATCGGGGGCAAGACCGCGGTGAACCTTCCCGAGGGCAAGAACCTCGTCGGCGCGTTCCATCAACCCGTGGCCGTGATCGCCGACGTCGCGACGCTCGCGACGCTGCCCGAGCGCGAGTACCGGGCCGGCCTCGGCGAGGTCGCGAAGTACGCGCTCACGCTGGACCTGGAGCTGCTCGAGCGGCTCGAGCGCGATCCCGGCCCGGTGCTCGCCCGGGATCCCGCCGCGCTCGAGGACCTCGTCGCCCGGTGCGTCCGGGCGAAGGCGGGCGTCGTCGGCCAGGACGAGCGCGACGCGGGTCGCCGGCTCGTCCTGAACTACGGCCACACGCTCGGGCACGCGCTCGAGCGCCTGGACGCGTTCGCGGGCCGCTCCCACGGCGAGGCGATCGCGATCGGGATGGTGTTCGCGGCACGGCTCGCCGAGGCGGAGGGGATGGCGCCGCCCGGCCTCGCGGCCCGGCACGCCCGGCTCCTCGCGTCGCTCGGCCTCGAGACCGACGGCCCGCTCCCGCCGGCCGACGAGATGGTGGCCGCGATGCGCATGGACAAGAAGTACCGGCGCGGCGTGCGCTTCGTGCTCCTGGAGGACGTGGGCCGGCCGGTCGTGGTGGACGCCGTGCCCGAGACGCGCCTGCTCGCGCTCCTCGAGGAGCTGCGCCCCGCGTCCGTTCGGGGCGGTGGGCGCTAGTGCGCGTGCTCTTCCTGTTCGGGCCGAACCTCGGCGCGCTCGGAGCTCGGGAACCCGAGCGCTACGGGTCGCAGACGCTCGAGGAGCTCATGGCGGAGGTGGCGGACACCGCATCGCGGATAGGCCACGAGTCGGCGTGGCGCCAGTCCGACCACGAGGGCGATCTGGTGGGCTGGCTGCTCGCGGCCAGGGCCGAGGGGTGGGAAGCGGTCGTCGCGAACCCCGGGGCGCTCTCGCACTACTCGTACGCGCTCCGCGACGCGATCGAGGCGTGCGGACTGCCGACGATCGAGGTGCACATGACCAACATCTACGCGCGCGAGGAGTTCCGGCAGCACTCGGTGATCTCGGCGGTGTGCCGGGTGACGATCGCCGGCGCCGGCGCCGGCGGTTACCAGCTCGCCCTGGAGGCGCTGCCGTGGATCACGGGCTGAGGCGCGCTCGCCTGACCGAGCGCCTCGCCGAGCTCGAGCTCGGCGCCGCCCTCGTCACGAGGCTGCCGAACGTGCGCTACCTGACCGGGTTCACCGGCTCGAACGGACAGGTGCTCGTGACGACCGACGAGGCGATCTTCTACACCGACGGCCGGTACGAGGAGCAGTCGCGACACGAGGTCGCCGCCGCCGAGCGAGTGATCTACCTGGACGGGTTCCCCCCGGTCGAGCGGCACGCGGCGGGGCGCACGCGGATCGGCTTCGAGGCCGAGGGCGTCACGTACCGGTTCTGGGAGCGACTGCACGAGCGGCTCGACGGCGTGGAGCTCGTCCCCCTCGGTCCGGAGGTCGAGCGCCTGCGCTCGGTGAAGGAGCCGGCCGAGATCGAGCGCATCGACGCGGCGCAGGCGGCGACCGACGCCGCGTTCGAGGCCGTGGTCCTCGGCGGGCGGCTCGCGGAGGGGATGATCGAGCGCGAGCTCGCGCTCGCGATGGAGCTCGCGATGCGAGGGGCCGGGGCCGACGACCTCGCCTTCGACACGATCGTCGCCTTCGGCGAGCAGGCCGCCGAGCCGCATCACCATCCCGGCGCGCGGCCGCTGCGGCGCGGCGACGTCGTGAAGCTGGACTTCGGGGCGCTCGTCGACGGCTACCACGCCGACATGACGCGCACCGTGGCGTTCGGAGAGCCGGACGGGCGCCTGCGCGAGCTGCACGGGCTCGTGGCGGCGGCCCAGCGGGCGGGGATCGCCGCCGTGCGTGCGGGGGCCGGCGAAGCGGAGGTCGACCTCGCGGCGCGAGGCGTCGTCGAGCGGGCCGGATACGGGCGCGAGTTCCCGCACGGGCTCGGCCACGGCGTCGGCCTGGAGATCCACGAGGAGCCGAGCCTGCGCTGGGATCGCACCGGACAGCTGCCGCTCGGCGCGGTCGTCACGATCGAACCCGGCGTGTACATTCCCGACCTCGGGGGCGTCCGCATCGAGGACATGGTCGAGGTGACCGCGAGCGGCTGCCGCCCGATCCCGCGGTCGACCCGAGAGCTGGTGGTCCTGTGAGCGTGTCCACGAACGACTTCAAGAACGGCATGACCCTGGACCTGGACGGCACGCTGTTCCAGGTGGTCGAGTTCCAGCACGTGAAGCCCGGCAAGGGCGGTGCCTTCGTCCGCACGAAGCTGCGCAACGTGCGAACCGGCGCCGTGCTCGAGCGCACGTTCAACGCGGGCGTGAAGGTCGGGCTCGCGATCGTCGAACGCAAGGAGATGCAGTACCTGTTCCGCGACGGCGACCACCTCACGTTCATGGACATGGAGTCGTACGACCAGCTCCCGGTTCCCGCCGACGTGATCGGCGACGCGGCGGGCTTCCTCGCCGAGGGCTCGACCGCGCAGGTAGCCGTGCATCAGGGGGTCCCGATCTCGGTCGAGCTCCCGGCGTCGGTGGCGCTGGCGGTGACGCAGACGCAGCCGGCCGTCAAGGGCGATACGCGGACGAACGCCATGAAGCCCGCGACCCTCGAGACCGGCGCCGTCGTCCAGGTCCCGCTGTTCGTCGGGGAGGGCGAGCGGGTCAAGGTGGATACGCGATCGGGCGCGTACATCGAGCGCGTGAAGTGACCCGGTGACCTCGCGGCGCGAGGCCCGCCGGCTCGCCCTCGACGTCTTGTACCAAGCGGACGTCACGCACGTCGAGGCGCCGGGCGTGCTCGCGGAATGGCTGGCAGCGGGCCGGAACGTCCCGGAGTTCACGCACGAGCTCGTCGAGGGGGTCCATCTGCACCGGGCCGAGCTCGACGACCTCATCGGCGCGTCGGCGGAGGGGTGGACCGTCGAACGGATGCCGTCGATCGACCGGACGATCCTTCGGATCGCGACCTACGAGCTCGCGTTCGCCGGCGTGCCGGTCGGCGCGGCGATCGACGAGGCCGTTCGCGCCGCGAAGGAGCTCTCGACCGAGGACTCGGGACGGTTCGTGAACGGCGTCCTGGGGGCGATCGCCTCGGAGCTTGGCCGGGCCGGGCACCCCGCGCCCGAGCGCTGAGCGGGGGCGGTCGGGCGGTTCGCGGCGACCGTGGCGGTCGCGCGCAGAAGGTTATTCGGGCGTCTCGGCCTTGGGCTCGGAGGGCGGCTTCGACTCGGGCGTCTCGTCCTTGTCGTCGTCCCCCGCACCCTCGGCCATGCCCTTCTTGAACTCGGACGTCGACTTGCCGACGGACCGGGCGAGCTCGGGGAGCTTCTTTGCCCCGAAGAGCAAGACCAGGACCACCAGGACGACGATCCACTCCGGGCCGGGGCTGTAGGCGACCATTCCTCCACCCTTCTCCAGGTTCGGTCTTCAAGTGTAGGCCCTGGGCGTGGAACTCGGTCGGATCGTTGCCGCACGTTGGAGGCGGCGATATCCTGCGCACGACTTCCCCTTTAAGTCCGGTCCCGTGAGGCCGGGAAGGGAGACGAGGATGCGACCTGACGACGACGCCCTGCCGCGCGCGCGGCCGGGCGTTTGTTTCGTCCGGGGTGCCGCGCGATGACCGGCGCCCGCCTCATGGAGGAGGGGGACATCCGCCGGGCGCTCACCCGGATCGCGCACGAGATCCTCGAGCGGAACCGCGGCGCCGAGGCCATCGCGCTCGTCGGCATCGCGGCCCGCGGCGACGATCTCGCCCGGCGCCTCGCCGCCGAGATCGAGCGGATCGAGGGAGCGACGCCGCCCGTCGGCGTGCTCGACATCACGTTCTACCGCGACGACATCGGGATGCGCGCCGAGGCGCCCGAGGTCCACGAGACGCGGATCGACTTCGACGTGAGCGGGCGAACGGTCGTGCTCGTCGACGACGTCTTGTTCACGGGCCGGACGATCCGCTCGGCGATGGACGCGCTCGTCGACTTCGGCCGGCCGACGGCGATCCAGCTCGCCGTGCTCGTCGACCGCGGCCACCGCGAGCTCCCGATCCGCGCCGACTTCGTCGGCAAGAACGTCCCGACGCGCAGGGACGAGCAGGTGCGCGTCGCGCTTCGAGAGCTCGACGGCGAGGACGCCGTCGAGGTGCACGAGCCCGCGGAGGTGCCGAGTTGAACAAACATCTGCTGTCGATCCACGACCTGTCCGCCGAGGACGTCGTGCGGATCCTCGACACCGCCGAGTCCTTTCGCGAGGTGGGGACGAGGGTCATCAAGAAGGTCCCCGCGCTCCGCGGGCGAACCGTCGTGAACCTCTTCTACGAGAACTCGACGCGGACGCGGATCAGCTTCGAGCTCGCCGCCAAGCGGCTGTCCGCCGACGTCATCAACTTCTCGACCAGCGGCTCGAGCGTGTCCAAGGGGGAGAGCCTGAAGGACACCGCGCTCACGCTGCAGGCGATGGGCGCCGACGCGATCGTCATCCGCCACTCGTCGAGCGGCTCGCCGCTCACGCTCACACGATGGGTTCGCGGAAGCGTCCTCAACGCCGGCGACGGCACCCACGAGCACCCCACCCAGGCGCTGCTCGACCTGTACACCATGCGCGAGAAGCTGGGGCGGCTCGAGGGACTGCGTGTCGCCATCGTCGGCGACGTGTTGCACTCGCGGGTAGCCCGATCGCTGTCGTTCGCGCTCGTGAAGATGGGGGCGGAGGTCACGCTCGTTGGCCCGCCGACCCTGATCCCCCCCGAGGCGCCCGGATGGGGGGTGCAAGTGTCCTACGACCTGGAGGCCGTGCTCCCGAAGCTCGACGTCTGCTACCTGCTGCGCGTCCAGCGGGAGCGACAGCGCCAGCAGTACTTCCCGAGCGTTCGCGAGTACTCGCGGTTGTTCGGCCTCTCGAACGCGCGAGTCGAGATGGCCTCCGAGACCTGTCTGATCATGCACCCCGGTCCGATGAACCGCGGCGTCGAGATCGACAGCGACGTCGCGGACCTGCCGAACTCGGTCATCGAGGAGCAGGTCACGAACGGCATCGCGATCCGGATGGCGTTGCTGTACCTCCTGCTCGGCGGCTCCGCCTCCGAGGCGGGTGAGGTGGCATGAGCGCGCCGCTGCTGATCCGCGGCGCCCGCGTCGTCGATCCCATCGGCGGGCGCGACGAGATCGCCGACGTCCTCGTCCGAGACGGACGGATCGCCGACGCCGATGGCTCCTCGGCCGGCGCCGCGGTCCTCGAGTGCGACGGCCTGATCCTGGCTCCCGGGCTCGTCGACCTGCACACGCACCTTCGCCAGCCCGGCCGCGAGGACAAGGAGACGGTGGAGACCGGCTGTCGGGCCGCGGCGCTCGGCGGCTTCACGGCGGTCTCGCCGATGGCCAACACCGAACCCGTCGCCGACCACGCCGCCGTGATCCACGAGATCCTCGAGCTCGGCGCCCGCGCGGGGCTGTGCGACGTCTACCCGGTCGGCGCGATCACGCGAGGGCTGGAGGGCGAGGCGATGGCCGAGCTCGGCGAGATGTTCGAGGCGGGCGTCCGCGTCTTCAGCGACGACGGCCGGTGCGTCCCGACAGCCCGCATCCTGCGCAACGCGTTGACCTACGCGAGGGCGTTCGACGGCGCGGTCGTCGCCGAGCACTGCGAGGACGCATCGCTCGCCGAGGGCGGGCAGATGCACGAGGGCGCGCACTCATACTCGCTCGGGCTCGCGGGGCAGCCCCGGGAGGCCGAGGAGGTGATCGTCGCCCGCGATCTCGCCGTCGCGAGGCTCACGGGCGGACGGCTGCACCTGTGTCACCTCTCGTCGGCGGGATCGGTCGAGCTGGTGCGGCGCGCCAAGGCCGAGGGCCTTCGCGTCACGGCCGAGGTCACGCCCCACCACCTCGTGTTCACCGAGGACGACCTCGTCACCTACGACGCGAACTTCAAGGTCAATCCGCCGCTTCGGACTGCCGAGGACCGAGACGCGTTGCGAGCGGGTCTTGCCGACGGCACGATCGATGCCGTCGCCACCGATCACGCGCCGCACGCGGTCGAGGAGAAGGAGGCCGAGTTCGACCAGGCACCGCCCGGGACCATCGGCCTCGAGACCGCGCTCGCCGCGGTGCTCACCCATCTCGTCGAGCCCGGCCGGCTCTCGCTCTCGCGTGCCGTCGCGGCGATGTCCGCCGCGCCGTCCCGCATCCTCGGCGCCGCCGACCACGGCGGCCCGATCGAGCCCGGCCGCCCGGCGCACCTAGTCGCGTTCGACCCGGCCGCGGAGTGGGTCGTCGAGCCGCCGTTCGCCTCGAAGAGCCGCAACAGTGCGTTCCTCGGGCGAACCCTGCGCGGGCGCGTCGTCCACACCGTCTTCGGCGGCGAGCTCATCGTCGCGGACGGGAAGGCCCAGCGTTGACCCGAGCGCCGGCCGCTCTGCTCGCCCTCGAGGACGGCTCGGTCTTCGGCGGACGAGCCTTCGCCGGCACGGGGGAGGCGTTCGGAGAGGCGGTCTTCAACACGGGGATGTCCGGATATCAGGAGGTGCTCACCGACCCCTCGTACGCCGGGCAGGTGGTGACGATGACGGCCCCGCACCAGGGCAACTACGGGACGAACGCCGACGATCCGGAGTCCGCGTCCGTGCAGGTCGCGGCGTTCGTGGTGCGCGAGGCGTCGCGCCGCGCCTCGAGCTGGCGGGCGCGGCGCACGCTCGGCGAGGAGCTGGTCGCCGCCGGCGTGCTCGGCATCGAGGGGATCGACACGCGTCGGCTGACGCTCCGGCTTCGCGCCGAGGGCTCGATGCGCTGTGCGGTCTCGACCGAGGACCTGGATCCCGCCTCGCTCGTCGCGCGGGCGCGGGCCGCACCTGGGATGGCCGGCGCGGACCTGGCGAACGGCGTCACCACGCCCGAGTCCTACGAGGCCGCCGAGCTCGTGGGCCCTGCCTCGACCGAGCACGGCCGGGTGTACCGCGTCGCCGCGTACGACTTCGGGCTGAAGCGCAACATCCTGCGAGCTCTCGCGGCGGCCGGGATCGAGGCGACCGTGCTCCCTGCCGAGACACCCTCACGGCAGGCCGAAGGGTTCGACGGCGTGTTCCTGTCCAACGGCCCCGGCGACCCCGCGGCGACGCGCTACGGAATCGAGGCGGCCGGCGCCCTCCTCGGCCGCATCCCGCTGTTCGGGATCTGCCTCGGGCACCAGCTCGTCGGGCTCGCGCTCGGCGGGCGGACCTACAAGATGAAGTTCGGTCACCGCGGCGCGAACCAGCCGGTGCAGGACCGGAGGACCGGCCGCGTCGAGGTCACGAGCCACAATCACGGGTTCGCCGTGGACCCGGCGGGATGGCCGCGCGAGGGCGACGTCGCGCGCACCCCGCACGGCCGCGTCGAGCTCTCCCACTGGAACCTGAACGACGGGACGCTCGAGGGGTTTCGGTGCCTGGACGTGCCGGCGCTCTCGGTGCAGTACCACCCCGAGGCCGCGCCCGGCCCGCATGACGCCGGCCACCTGTTCCGGGAGTTCCGGTCGCTGATGGAGGCCGCCTAGGTGCCGAGGCGCACCGACCTGCATCGGATCCTCATCGTCGGATCCGGTCCCATCGTCATCGGCCAGGCGTGCGAGTTCGACTACTCGGGAACGCAGGCCTGCAAGGTCCTTCGACGCGAGGGCTTCCACGTGTCGCTCGTGAACTCGAACCCCGCGACGATCATGACCGACCCGGAGTTCGCCGACCGCACGTACGTCGAGCCGCTCACGCCCGAGTCCGTCCTGCGCGTGATCGAGCGCGAGCGCCCCGACGTGCTGCTCCCGACGCTCGGCGGCCAGACCGCCCTGAACGTTGCGGTCGCGCTCTCCGAGTCCGGCGACCTCGACCGCCTCGGCGTCGGGCTGATCGGGGCCGGGCTGAGGGCGATCCACCGCGCCGAGGACCGGAGCGGCTTCAAGGAGACCATGCTCACCGCGGGCCTCGACGTGCCCCGGGCCGGCATCGCGCACACGGTGGAGGAGGCGCTCGCGCTCGGCGAGGAGCTCGGCTTTCCCCTCATCCTTCGGCCCTCGTTCACGCTCGGCGGCGGGGGCAGCGGCTTCGCCGCCGACCGCGACGAGCTCGCGGCGATCGCCGCGCGTGGGCTGGAGGTCAGCCCGGCGACCGAGATCCTCGTCGAGGAGTCGATCGCGGGCTGGAAGGAGTTCGAGCTCGAGGTGATGCGCGACGTCGCGGACAACGCCGTCGTGATCTGCTCGATCGAGAACGTCGACCCGATGGGGGTGCACACCGGCGACTCGATCACGGTCGCGCCCGCGCAGACGCTCTCCGACCGCGAGTACCAGGAGATGCGCGACGACGCCCTCGCGTGCATCCGCGCCATCGGCGTCGAGACCGGCGGCTCCAACATCCAGTTCGCCGTCGAGCCGCGGACGGGCCGACGCGTGCTGATCGAGATGAACCCCCGCGTCTCGCGCAGCTCGGCGCTCGCGTCCAAGGCGACCGGCTTCCCGATCGCGAAGATCGCCGCGCTGCTCGCGGTCGGGTTCACACTCGACGAGGTGACGAACGACATCACCGGGGAGACGCCGGCCGCGTTCGAGCCGGCGCTCGACTACGTGGTCGTGAAGATCCCGCGCTTCGCCTTCGAGAAGTTCGTCGAGGCCGATCCCGTGCTCACCTCGAGCATGAAGTCCGTGGGCGAGGTCATGGCGATCGGCCGCACGTTCAAGGAGGCGCTCGGCAAGGCGTGGCGCTCCCTCGAGGTGGCGGGGGCCGATCTCGATACGCCGCCGGACTCGCACCTGGAGGCGCTCGCGATACCGACCGAGGGCCGCCTGCATCTCGTCGAGGCTGCGCTGCAGGCCGGAGCATCGGTCGAGGACGTGTCGTCCGCGAGCGGGATCGACCCCTGGTTCGTCGACCAGGTCGCGCAGATCGCCGAGGAGTGTGCGGAGCTCGCGTATCGGGACCTGGACTCGCTCGACGCCGACGAGCTGCTCGAGGCCAAGCGACGGGGGTTGTCGGATCGACGTCTCGCGAGGCTCACGGGCTCGGACGAGGCGGGGGTGCGGGCGCGGCGAACGGCGCTCGGCGTCCGGCCCGTGTTCAAGACGGTGGACACCTGCGCCGGGGAGTTCTCGGCGCGAACCCCGTACCACTACTCCACCTACGAGGAGGAGGACGAGGTCCGTCCGGCCGACCGGCCACGGGTGGTGATCCTCGGGGCGGGCCCGAACCGGATCGGCCAGGGGATCGAGTTCGACTACGCGTGCGTGCACGCCGCCTTCGCCCTGGAGGCGGCCGGGTACGAATCGGTGATGGTGAACTCGAACCCGGAGACGGTCTCGACCGACTACGACACGAGCGCGCGGCTGTACTTCGAGCCGTTGTCGACCGAGGACGTCCTCGCGGTCTGCGAGGCCGAGCGGCCGGTTGGGGTCATCTGTCAGCTCGGCGGGCAGACGCCGCTTCGGCTGGCCCACGACGTCGAGGCCGCGGGGTTCCGCGTGCTCGGGACCCCGCCCGAGGCCATCGACCTCGCGGAGGATCGCGGGAAGTTCGCCGCCATGCTTCGCGAGCTCGAGATCGCGGCGCCCCCGCACGGGGAGGCGCGCGACCGCGAGCAGGCGCGCGAGATCGCCGAGCGCATCGGCTATCCGGTGGTCGTGCGCCCCTCCTACGTCCTCGGCGGCCGGGCGATGGAGATCGTGTACGCGGAGGACGAGCTCGATCGGTTCGTCGTGACGGCGGCCGAGGCCGGCCCCGACCATCCCGTGCTGATCGACCGCTTCCTCGAAGGGGCGATCGAGGTCGACGTCGACGCGGTGTGCGACGGGACCGACGTGTTCGTCGGCGCGGTGATGGAGCACATCGAGGAGGCGGGGGTGCACTCGGGCGACTCCTCGTGCCACATCCCGCCGCCCACGCTCTCGGAGGAGGAGCTCGACGAGATCGAGTCGATCGTCCGGAGGATCGCCCGGCGGCTCGGCGTCGTCGGGCTGATCAACCTGCAGCTCGCCGTCAAGGACGAGCGCATCTGGGTGCTCGAGGCCAACCCCCGCGCCTCGCGGACCGTGCCCTTCGTGTCCAAGGCGGTCGGGGTGCCGCTCGCGAAGATCGCCACGATGGTGCTCGTCGGGCGCACGCTCCTCGAGCTCGAGGAGGCCGGCGAGCTCCCCGCGGACCGACACCGCTATCGCCACCTGCCGTACACGGCGGTGAAGGCCGCCGTCCTGCCCTTCGGTCGGTTCCCGGGCGTCGACACGATCCTCGGCCCCGAGATGCGATCGACCGGCGAGGTGATGGGCATCGACGAGGAGGCCGGTCGCGCCCTCGCGAAGGCCCTCGTGGCGAGCGGCACCGGCCTGCCCCGCGAGGGGACCGCGTTCGTGTCGATGGCCAACCGCGACAAGCGCGCGATCGCGTTGCCCGCCCGGCGCCTTGCCGAGCTCGGCTTTCGGCTGCTCGCCACGAGGGGCACCGCCGGCGTGCTCGAGCGGGCCGGGATCCCGGTCACGCGGGTCGCGAAGATCTCCGAGGCCGAGACGTCGGCGGGGGAGCGATCGGTCGTCGATCTGATCCGAGCGGGCGAGGTCGACCTCGTGATCAACACGCCGTTCGGGCGCGGCCCGCGCACCGACGGGTACTACATCCGCACCGCGGCGGCGCAGGCGGGGATCCCGTGCATCACGACCCTGCCGGGGGCGTTCGCCGCGCTCCGCGGCATCGAAGCCCTGCGCGAGGCACCCGGCACGCCGAGGTCGTTGCAGGAGCACCACGAGCGCGCCGCGTCCGTGACCTCGGAGCAGATCCGGCTCGGGGTCCACGCGAGCCCGGTAGGGTGAGGCCGTGAGGCGCGTCCGGGCGGAGGTGCTGAACACCCGCAAGCTCGGCGCGTACCACTCGATCACGATCGTGGCGCCCGAGGTGGCCGAGCGCGTCCGCCCCGGGCAGTTCCTCTCCATCGCGATGCCGCAGGGGCGCACGTTCCTGCTGCGGCGCCACTTCTCGATCCATCAGGCCTCCCGGCGCGGCGGCTGGGCGGGGACCCTCGAGTTCGTGTTCGACCCGACGGGTGCGGGCACGGGCTGGCTGGCCGAGGCCAAGGCGCACCAGTTCCTCGACGTCATCGGCCCGCTCGGCAAGGCGTTCGCGTACCCGACCAAGCTGACCAACTGTCTGCTCGTCTCCGAGGGTCACGGCGCGGCCCCCATCTACTTCCTCGCGCAGGAGCTCCGCACCCGAGGCAAGCGGGTCGACATGATCGTGGGCGCCGAGACGATGGACCACGTCTTCAAGCCGATCGAGGGCAAGCGGCTGTCCCAGACGATCGCGATCGTGACCGCGGACGGCTCGCTCGGCGAGCGGGGTGGCGTGCTCGACGCGCTTCCGGCAATGCTCGAGTCCTCGGGCGCACAGGTCGTGTACGCGGCCGCGACGCGCTCGAGCCTGCGCGCCATCGCCGAGCTCTGCGCCGAGCGGCAGATCCCGTCGCAGATGGCCGTCGAGGAGTACATGGCGTGCGGGATCGGGATGTGCTTCACGTGCGTCGTGCCGGTCGTCCGCAAGGACGGATCGGGGTACGACAACCTGCGGGCCTGCATCGACGGGCCGGTCTTCAATCCCGCGCGCATCCTGTGGGACCGCTGGATGGGCGACGAGCCCCGCTTCGTGCCGACGCCCCCCGAGGGCTTTCCCGCCGTGAGGACGTGGCCGGGATGAAGCAGACGATGCAGGTGGATCTCGGCGGCGTCGCGCTCCCGCATCCGGTGCTCGCCGCGTCGGGCTGTCTCGGGACCGGCCGGGACGTGCCGGGGCTCCTCGACCTGCACCGCCTCGGCGGTGTCGTGACGCGGAGCCTGACGTTCGCGCCGTGCCGCGGGTCGCCCACGCCGCGCGTGGCAGAGACCGCGTCGGGGGTGCTCACGTGGGTCGGGCTGCAGAACCCGGGCGTCGAGTCCTTCGTCGCGGAGGACCTGCCGAAGCTCGTGCGCGCGCAGACGCCGGTGATCGGATCGGTCGCCGGCTCGACGCCCGACGAGTACTTGCGCGTCGCGAGTCACCTCCATCTGCAGCCCGGCATCGTGGCGCTCGAGCTCCGCCTGTCGGCGCCGGACGAGGAGCGGCGCGGCGATCCCTTCTACGCGCACCCCGAGCGGGTGCAGGACGTGGTCGGGCCGGTCTCGCGGCTGTCGCGCCTTCCGGTCTTCGTGAAGCTGCCCCCGCTCCTTCCCGACCTCGTCGCGACGGCCAGGGCGTGCGTGCGGGCTGGGGCGCACGGGCTCACGCTGATCGATGGCGTACCCGGGCTGGCGGTCGACCCCGAGCGTCTGCGGCCCCGGCTGGCCGCCCCAGTGGGAGGCCTGTCGGGGCCGGCGATCAAGCCCATCGCCCTCGCGGCCGTGTATCGGGTCGCCCGGGCGCTGCCGGATCTGCCGATCATGGGCGTCGGCGGCATCTCGACCGGCGAGGACGCCGTCGAGTTTCTCCTCGCGGGGGCCTGGGCGGTGCAGGTGGGAACCGCGATGCTCGTGAACCCGTCCGCCCCGATCGAGATCGCCAGAGGGATCCTCCGCTACCTGAAGGCCAAGGGCATGGGCTCGCCGGGCGACCTGCGAGGTCGGCTCCGAGTTCGCGAGGACCTGCCGGGGACCCGGGAGGTGTCGTGATCCCCCGGCCGGCGAACCCGCTCGTCGTGGCGCTCGACGTCTCGGACCTGGACGGGGCGGAGGCGCTCGCGCGCCGGCTCGAGGGGGAGGTGGGCGTCCTCAAGATCGGGCTCGAGCTCTTCGCCGCGTACGGGCCGGCGGCGCCGCTGCGGCTGCGGACGTACGGCCCGGTGTTCCTGGACCTGAAGCTGCACGACATTCCGAACACCGTGGAGCGGGCGGCGTTCAACGTGGGTCGCCTGGGCGTGTCGATGTTCACCGTCCACGCGCTCGGCGGGGAGGCGATGGTCGCGGCCGCCGTTCGCGGCGCCGCCGCGGGCGCGGCCGAGACCGGACACGAGATCCCGACCGTCATCGCGGTCACGGTCCTGTCGAGCCTTGCCGGCGAGGGCCTCGCGTCGCCCGCGTCGCTCGCGTTCGAAGCGCGCGCGGCCGGCGCGGGGGGCGTCGTCGTGTCCGGTGAGGACGTGTCCGTCGTGCGCGACGTGGTCGGAGAGGAACCGTGCGTCGTGGTGCCGGGGATTCGTCCCGCGGGGACGAACGGACATGACCAGGCGCGCATCCTCACACCGGAAGAAGCGGTCGAGCGCGGCGCCGATTACCTCGTCATCGGCCGGCCGATCACCTCGTCGGCGGATCCGGCCGCGACGGCGCGCGCGATCCTCGCGACGGTTCGTTGACGCGATGGCTCGCGAATAACCGCAGGTCGGAGGCTTGGGTCGCGTTGCTGCCCGACGGGGGCCATGGCTATACTCCCGCCCGTTCCCACGCCCTCACCGACCGAAGGAGTGCTCTCATGCCCCTCCCCGTCCTGACCGACGAGCAGCGTAAGCAGGCCCTCGAGAAGGCCGCGGAGGCGCGAAAGAAGCGAGCCGAGCTCAAGGGTCAGCTGAAGGCCGGAAAGCTCACGCTGACGGACATGCTCGCGCGGCAGGGCGATGACACGGTCGGCAAGATGAAGGTCTCGACCGTGTTGGAGTCGCTCCCGGGTGTGGGGAAGGTCCGGGCGGCGAAGATCATGGAGAAGCTCGACATCTCCGCGAGCCGCCGGGTTCGCGGCCTCGGCGCCAAGCAGCGCGAGGCGCTGCTCGCCGAGTTCGCCAAGAAGTAGCGCCGCGATCGAACGGCGCGGAACGCTCATCGTGATCGCCGGTCCCTCGGGGGTCGGCAAGGGAACCGTCGTCCGGCGCGTGCTCGAGCTGGTTCCGGGGCTGTTCCTGTCCGTCTCGGCTACCACTCGCGGGCGCAGGCCGCGAGAGCGCGACGGCGTCGACTACCACTTCGTCTCCGAGGTGGAGTTCGACCGCATGATCCGCGACGGCGAGCTACTGGAGTGGGCGGACATCTTCGGGCACCGGTCGGGGACGCCGGCGGTCCCGGTCCGGGAGGTGGTCGGGCCGGGCGGAAGCGCCCTGCTCGAGCTCGACGTCCAGGGCGCGCGCCAGGTCAAGGACGCCGAGCCCGATGCCGTCCTGATCCTGCTCGAGCCGCCGTCGCTCGGCGAGCTCGAGCGGCGGCTCCGATCTCGGGGGACCGAGGACGAGGCGCGGCTGTCCGACCGCCTCGCCAAGGCGGAGTGGGAGCTGGCGCAGCGCTCGTGGTTCGATCACATCGTCGTGAACGACGACCTCGAGCGGGCCGCGGCGCAGGTCGCTGCTATCATCGAGAGGTCCCGAACCGCGTCGGACGAGGCCGTGTCCGACGGACGATCCCGGAAGGACCCGCATTCATGATCGATCCCAAGATCGACGACCTCCTGGCCCAGGTGGACTCCAAGTACACGCTGGTCATCCTCGCCGCCAAGCGCGCGCGGGAGATCAACTCGTACTACAACCAGCTCGGCGAGGGCCGCGCCGAGTACATCCCACCCCTCGTCGAGACCGGGCTGAAGAACAAGCCGCTCTCGATCGCCCTGGAGGAGATCGCCGAGGGCAAGATCAGCGCCGAGCGCCCCGAGGGGATCACCGCCACGTAGGTCGGCACCGGGACGGGGAGGAGTGCGCACGTGGACGTGAGCGGATCCCCTGTTCTGTCCGGACGCCGCGTCCTCCTGGGCGTGACGGGCGGCATCGCCGCCTACAAGGCCTGCATTCTCACGCGTTTGCTCCGCTCGAACGGGGCCTCGGTGCGCGTGGTGATGACGCGATCGGCCGAGCGCTTCGTCGGTCCCGCGACGTTCGCCGCGCTGTCCGATCATCGCGTGTACACCGACCTGTGGGAGGAGCCGGGTCGCGTGCTTCATGTGTCGCTCGCACATGAGGCCGACGTGGTCGTCATCGCGCCGGCGACCGCCAACGTCATCGCGAAGCTCGCGTTCGGAATCGCGGACGACCTGCTCACCTCGACGCTTCTGGAGAGCGATCGCCCGCTCGTGATCGCCCCGGCGATGCACTCGGGGATGTGGGAGCACGAGGCGACGCGGGGCAACGTGGCGATGCTCGTCGAGCGCGGCGCGCGGATCGTCGGCCCGGTGCACGGGTCGCTCGCCGCGGGCGACGAGGGGATCGGGCGGATGAGCGAGCCCGAGGACATCCTCGCGGCCGTCGAGGAGGTGCTGTCGCGGGGCCGCGATCTCGCCGGGCGGCTGATCGTCGTCACGGCGGGTCCGACGTGGGAGCCGATCGACCCGGTGCGCTTCCTCGGCAACCGCTCGACCGGCAAGATGGGCTTCGCGGTCGCGGCGGAAGCGTTCTCCCGGGGTGCGGAGGTCACGCTCGTCGTCGGCCCCGGGACGATCCCGCCGCCCGAGGGCCCCACGGTCGTCCGGGTCGAGACCGCGCAGGAGATGCGCGATGCGGTGCGGGCGGCGGCATCGGGAGCGGACGCCGTCGTGATGGCGGCCGCGGTCGCCGACTTCCGACCCGACGTCGCCGACGACGCCAAGCGCAAGAAGGACGACGGGCCGCCCGAGCTTCGCCTCGTGTCCACCCCGGACATCCTGGCCGAGCTCGGCGAGGAGGGGGGCGAGCGCCTGCTCGTCGGCTTCGCGGCCGAGACCCACGACGTCGAGGCGTTCGGCCGCGCCAAGCTCGAGAACAAGCGGCTGGACCTGCTCGTCGCCAACGAGGTCGGCCGCGAGGGGACGGGGTTCGGGTCCGATGCGAACCGCGCCGCGATCCTTTCTCGGGCGGGCGAGGACGAGCCGATGCGGGAGTGGACCAAGCGCGAGCTCGCCGCCGTGATCTGCGACCGGCTGGTCAAGCTGCTGACCCGCTGACGCGGGCGGTGCCGTCGGGACCCCCTGCTATGCTCGCGCGAACATGACCCACGGCTACCTGTTCTCGTCGGAGTCGGTCACCGAGGGACACCCCGACAAGCTCGCGGATCAGATCTCCGACGCGGTCCTCGACGCGATCCTGGCCGTCGACCCAGCGGGCCGCGTGGCCTGCGAGACCCTGGTGACGACCGGGCTCGTGATCGTCGCGGGAGAGATCTCGACGTCCGAGTACATCGACATCCCGCAGGTCGTGCGCGACACGATCACGGAGATCGGGTACACGGACGCGAACTTCGGCATCGACGGGCACACCTGTGGCGTGGTGACCTCCATCCAGGAGCAGTCCGCCGACATCGCCCGCGGGGTGGACGACGCCCTCGAGCACCGCCTGGACCATTCCGCCGACGAGCTCGACAGCCTCGGCGCCGGCGACCAGGGGATGATGTTCGGCTTCGCCTGCCGCGAGACCGACCAGCTCATGCCGATCCCGATCGCGATGGCACATCGGCTCGCGCGGCGGTTGGCCGACGTGCGCAAGGCGGGCGTCATCCCGTACCTGCGTCCCGACGGCAAGAGCCAGGTGTCGGTCGAATACGCCGACGGCCTGCCGCGGCGGGTCCACACGGTCCTGATAAGCGCGCAGCACCGCGAGGAGGTCGACGTGGAGACGCTGCTCGAGCCGGACGTGACCGCGGAGGTCATCGACCCCGTGCTGCGGGAGTTCGAGCTCGACGCGGCCGACGTGCGAGTGCTGGTGAACCCGACCGGGCGGTTCGAGATCGGAGGCCCAAAGGCCGACACCGGCCTCACCGGCAGAAAGATCATCGTCGATAGCTACGGGGGGATGGCGCCGCACGGCGGCGGCTGCTTCTCGGGCAAGGACCCGACGAAGGTCGACCGCTCGGCGGCGTACATGGCCCGGTACGTCGCGAAGAACCTCGTTGCTGCGGGCCTCGCCGACCGGCTGCAGATCCAGGTCGCGTACGCGATCGGCACCGCGCACCCGCTGTCGCTCGCCATCGACACGTTCGGGACGGCCCACGCGGATCCGGCGAAGGTGACCGACCTGGTGTGGGAAGCATTCGACTTCCGTCCCGCCGCGATCATCCGCGACCTCGACCTGCGCAGGCCGATCTACAAGGACACCGCCGCCTACGGGCACTTCGGGCGCAAGGAGTTCCCGTGGGAGGCCACCGACCGCGCGGATGAGCTCCGCCGCGCGTTCGACTGACGCGGCGACCGCCCTCCCGAGCGCGAAGGGCCGCGACGCGCTCTCCGGTCCCGTCGCGATCTGTGTCGATCGCCCGCTCCTTTCGCTCGACCGATCGTTCACCTACGAGCTCCCTCAGGGACTCGACGCCGGGGTGGGATCGCTCGTGCGCGTGCGGTTCCACGGCGGGCTGGTGCGCGGCTGGGTGCTCGGCCCGACCGCCGACGTGCCGAAGCGAATGTTGCCGGTGGTGCGCGTCGTCTCCCCGATTCGCAGCTTCGACGCCGACTTGCTCGAGCTCTACCGCTGGATGTCCGAGCGCTACATCTCACCGCTGGCGACGGTGATCGGGCGAGCGATCCCGCCTCGTGTGGCCTCCGAGGAGGTCGCCGGGGGGACCGGAAGGGTCGACCTCCCCGGGGGGCGCTCCGCTCCTTCGGCTCCCCGTGGGAGCCGAAGAGCCCCCGGTCCGGTCGACCCTTCCGGCACGTCGAGGCTCTCCGCCGGGTACACGAACGGCGATCGCTTGCTCGGTGCCCTTCGTGGCAGTGACGCTGGGACGTTCTTGATACGAACCTCGCCAGGTGAGGATGCGGCCGTCGCGGTCGAGTGCGTCGGAGCGGCGCTCGCGTCGGGGCGTACCTCGATCGTGATCGTGCCGGAGGTGGACCCGCTGCCCGCGACCGTGGCCGCGCTCGTCGGAGCGTTCGGCGAACGCGTCGCGCGCTACTTCGGGGGCGACAAGCGCTCGCGGTACCGGACGTGGCTCGAGATCGCCGGGGGCCGATACCCGATCGTGGTGGGGACGCGGCCGGGGGTCTTCGCGCCGATCCCGAACCTGGGACTCGTCTACGTCGCCCGGGAACACCACACGCTCCTGCGAGAGGAACGCGCGCCCTACTTCCACGCGCGCGAGGTCGCGGTCGCGCGCGCCCGGATCGCGGACGCGGCCTGCGTGCTCGCGTCGGTCATGCCCTCGATGGAGGCGCTCGGGATCGAACGCGTCGACGTCGAGCCGAGGCGAGGCCGCCGCCCGCCCGTCGAGGTCGTGAACCCCGGCTCCGAGGGCCGCGCGAACCGGCTCGTTCGCGTCCTTCGTGCGGCCGAGCGCGCCTTCCTCTACGAGCCCGTTCGCGGGTACGGGACCGCTCGGGTCTGCCGGGCCTGCGGCGTGCCCGCATCGTGCGCGGCATGCGGCGGCTCGATCCGCGCGGAGCGCGGAGTCCTTCGTTGCACGGTCTGCGAGGCGCTCGCGCGCTGCGCGAGCTGCGGGGCCACGGACTTCGGCGTCGAGCGCGGTGGCGCCGAGCGCGTCGCCGAGTGGGCCCGGGGGGTGGCCGACGTGCCGGTTCGTCACCTCGCTCCCGGCGATCCGCCGCGGCCTCCGGGCGACCGGGAGGTCCTCGTCGGCGGGCTCGACGCGCTGAAGGACTTCGGCGAGCTCGACCTGGACGTCGTCGGCATCCTCGACGCGGACGCGTCGCTGCGCCGGCCGGGGATCGCGGCGCGTGAGCGGGCGCTGTCCGCGTGGGCCGAGGCGGCCGCGTGGGCCGCGCCGAATGGGCGCGTCATCGTGCAGTCGAGCCGTCCGAACGATCACGCCGTTCAGGCGCTCGTGACGGGACGACCCGAGCGCTTCGCCCGCGTCGAGGCGCCGCGACGCGCCGATGCGGGGTTTCCGGTCGGCGCCGCCGTCTTTCGCGTCGTGGGTTCGGATGAGCTCGAGACCGAGCTGTCGCGCGTGCCGCATCACACGCTGCTCGTCACGTCGCTCGAGGACCAAACGGTATGCTTGGTCGCCGTCGACCCGGCGGACGTCGCTGATCTCGGCGAGCTCCTTCGCCGCCTCGCGCAGCGCGGGGTCGTGACCCGGGCCGAGGCGGAGCCACACCTGTGAGGAGCCGCACGTGACCCTCATGCCGATCCGGACGCTGGGCGACCCCGTGCTGCGGGCCGCGAGCCGACCGGTCGAGGCATTCGACGAGGCCCTTCGCCGGCTCCGCGACGACCTGTTCGAGACCATGTACGACGCGCCCGGGGTCGGCCTCGCCGCGAACCAGGTCGGGCTCTCCATCGCGTGCTTCGTCTACGACGATCGCGACGGCAACGCCGGCTTCGTCGCGAACCCGGTGCTCTCGGATCTCGAGAACGAGCAGCGCGAGTCCGAGGGCTGTCTGTCGATACCGGGCCCCTATCACGACACGACGCGGGCGCTCTCCGTGCGGCTCCGCGGCGCCGACGCTACCGGCGCGCCGCTCGACCTGCGCGTCGAGGGCTTCCTCGCCCGCATCTTCCAGCACGAGACCGACCACCTGAACGGGATGCTCTACATCGACCGTCTCGAGGACGCGGAGCGCCGCGACGTCATGCGGCAGCTGCGGGAGCACGAGCTGAACCGGGCGCAGGAGGGCTAGATGCCGTCGCGGTGCTCGCTCGCGTGACCCGGTCGATCCGGGTCGCGTTCCTCGGGAACGACGCCTGGTCGGTTCCATCGCTCGCCGCGCTCGCGGAATCGCGGCACGGGCTCGTCGCCGTGGTCACCGCCCCGCCGCGGCCCGCCCGACGCGGGAACGTGCCGACGCCGACCCCCGTCGCCGAGGCCGCCCGATCCCTCGGCCTGCCGCTCGCCGAGGTCGAGACGATCGGGCGTGGCCCGGGTCTCGAGCGGCTGACGAGCGCGGCTCCCGACGTGCTGGTCGTGGTCGCCTACGGCGAGCTGCTGCCGGGCGACGTCTTGGGGCTCCCCACGATCGCCCCGGTCAACCTGCACTTCTCGTTGCTGCCCGCGCTGCGCGGCGCGAGCCCGGTCCAAACGGCGCTGCTGCTCGGGCTCGAGCGCACGGGGGTTTCGACGATGGTGATGGACGAGGGCCTCGACACCGGCCCGGTGCTCCGGCAGCGGGAGGAGCCGATCGCGCCCGAGGACGACGCCGGCATGCTCGGGTCGCGGCTCGCGGCGATCGGCGCGCGGGTGCTCGCGGAGTCGGTCGACGACCTCGCCGAGGGTACCGCCGTCCCGCGCCCGCAAGACGACGCGCTCGCGACCTTCGCCCCGAAGATCCGGGCGCGCGACCGCGTGCTGGACTGGTCGGAGTCGTCCCGGTCGCTCGTTGATCGCTGCCGGGCGCTGTCGCCCGAACCCGGGGCGACCACCACCTTCCGGGGCACCGTCCTCAAGGTGTTCCGCGCGCGGATCGCCCAGGGCGCGGGCGATCCCGGAAGCATCGTGGAGATCTCGCGCGACGGCGTGGTCGTCGCGACCGGCGACGGCGCGATCCTGCTGCTCGACGTCGCGCCGGCAGGACGCCGGCGGATGTCGGGCGCGGACCTGGTGCACGGGCTCCATCCCGCGGCGGGGGAGCGGCTCGGATGAGCCGGCCGGCCCCACGCCGGCCGCGATCACCGGCGCCCCGGTGGACCGCCCGCCGGGTCGCGCTCGACGTGGTCCGCCGCGTCACGGACGAGGGCGCGTACTCGAACCTCGCCCTCCCGAGGACGATCGCCCGCGCGGGCCTGTCGGGTCGCGACGCCGCCCTCGCAACCGAGCTCGCGTACGGGACCCTCCGCCGGCTTCTGCGATTGGACCACGCGCTCGCGCCGCTCCTGGACCGGCCGCTCGAGACGGCGCCGAAGCCAGCGCGTTCGGTCCTTCGGCTCGGCGCGTACCAGCTCCTCGAGACGCGGATCCCCCCGCACGCGGCCGTCGCCGAGACCGTCGAGCTCGCGGAGCCCCGCCACCGGGGCTTCGTCAACGCCGTGCTGCGGCGGCTCGCGACGGAGCCCACGCGCATGCCGCAGGGCGATCGCGACGAGGACGTCGCCGTCCGCACCGGCCTGGAGGTGTGGGCCGTCGGCGAGCTCCGACGCCTCCTCGGTGCAGAGGCGGAGGCCGCCGCGGCGGCGCTCGCGCAGCCCGCGAGGATCACGCTGCGGGCGAACACGTGCCGGACGGACGTCGAGGCGCTGGAGCGCGAGCTCGAGCAGGCGGGCGTCCACACCGAGCGCGGCGAGCTCGTCCCCGACACGCTTCTCGTGGCCGGCGGCTCGCCCGGCTCGTTCCCCGGCTTCGCGGAGGGCTGGTTCGCGGTGCAGGACCAGGCGTCCGCGTTCGTGGTGCGGGCGCTCGACCCGCGGCCGGGCGATCGGGTGCTCGACGCGTGCGCTGCCCCGGGGGGCAAGGCCGGCCACCTCGCCTGCGAGGTCGCGGCCGAGGGAATGCTCGTCGCGGCGGACGTCAATCCGGCTCGCGCCGGGCTGGTCCGGGCGACCGTCGACCGGCTCGGGGTCCGCGGTCACGTGCTCGTGCAGGACGGTCGCCGCCCGGCGCTGCGCGCGCCCTTCGATCGCATCCTGGTGGACGCGCCGTGCTCGGGGATCGGATCGGCTCGCCGACGCCCGGAGCTGCTCTGGCGGCCACGCCGGGAGGAGCTGTCGGGGCTCGCCCGGACACAGGTCGGCATCGTCGGCGCCGTCGCGCGGCTCCTTCGGCCGGGGGGGAGCCTCGTCTACAGCGTCTGCACCTTCCCCCGGGCGGAGACCGACGCCGCCTGCGACGCCATCTTGCGCCGCGGCCCCGACCTGGAGCCGCTCGAGCTGGTGGGCCCCGACGGCCCGGCCCCGCGGATCCGGCTCTGGCCCCACCGGCACGGATGCGACGCGATGTTCGTTGCGGGCTTCCGCAGGCGCGAGAGCCCCGCCGACTAGAATCGCGCGCGATGGGCAAGCTCTCGGCGTCGATCCTGTCGGCGGATCTCGCGCACCTCGCGGCCCAGGTAAAGCTCGTCCACGGGCATGCCGACGTCATCCATGTCGACGTCATGGATGCGCACTTCGTCCCCCCGCTCACGATCGGCCCGGTGGTGGTCGCCTCGCTGCGGCCGCACACCCACCTCACCCTGCACGGACACCTGATGGTCGAAGCGCCGGAGGGGCTGTTCGACGAGCTGGCGGAGGCGGGGATGGACGTGGTGAGCTTCCACGTCGAGGCCGTCGACGACCCGTCGCCGGTCATCGCGAAGGCTCGGGGGGCGGGCATGGGCGTGGGGCTGACCGTGAACCCCGAGACGCCGATCGAGGTCGCCTTCCCCCACCTCGAGGAGATCGACGACGTGATGGTGATGAGCGTGCACCCGGGCTGGGCGGGGCAGGTCTTCATCCCCGAGGCCCTTCCCAAGGTCGAGGCGGTGCGGGCCGAGCTCGAGCGCCGAGGGCTCGCGGCCGACGTCGAGGTGGACGGCGGCGTGAAGCTCGACAACGCCCGCCGGTGCGTGGAGGCCGGGGCGAACGTCCTCGTGGCCGCGTCGGCGATCTTCCAGGCCGAGGACGTGACGGCGGCCGCCCGCGACCTCAAGGCCATCGTGGGGCCGGCCTGATGCCCGAGACCATCCTCGTCGTCGACGACGATCCGGACATCGCGCGGTTCGTCGAGGTCAACCTGCGGAGCGCGGGCTACGACGTCTCAGTCGCCTCCGACGGGGAGGAGGCGCTGGAGCGGGCGAGCACGTTGCGGCCGGACCTGGTCCTGCTCGACGTGATGATGCCGAGGATCGACGGCTTCGAGGTCGCACAGCGCCTTCGCCGGAACCCGCAGACGTCCAACACCTCGATCATCATGCTGACGGCCAAGGCGCTGTCGACGGACAAGGTGCTGGGACTGACCGCGGGGGCGGACGACTACATCATCAAGCCGTTCGACCCCATCGAGCTCCTCGCACGGGTGAAGGGGACCCTGCGGCGGGCCAAGGAGATGCGCAACCTCTCGCCGCTCACGGGGCTGCCCGGCAACATCCGGATCCAGGAGGAGATCGAGCGCATGGTCCGCGAGGATCGTCCGTGCGCCGTGCTCTACTCGGACCTCGACAACTTCAAGGCGTACAACGACCAGAAGGGCTTCGTCCGCGGGGACCGCCTGATCCAGGCCACGGCCCGCATCATCCAGGACGCCGTGGTCGAGTACGCCGGGTCGGACGGCTTCGTCGGCCACGTCGGCGGCGACGACTTCGTCGCCGTCGTCCCGCCCGAGATCGCCGAAGACGTCGCGAGGCGCATCGTCGAGCGCTTCGACCTCGAGATCGGCGACTTCTACGAGAAGGAGGACCTCGAGCGCGGGTACGTGGAGGTGGAGGACCGCAAGGGGGTCATGCAGAAGCTCCCGCTCGCGTGCGTCTCGGTGGGGATCGCCACCACGCAGGTCCGCCGGTTCGCCCACTACGGCGAGGCGGTGGCCGTCGCCACTGAGATGAAGCAGTTCGCCAAGCGCGAGACCCACTCTTCGTACGCGGTCGACCGCCGCACGACCTAGCGCGACCCCCGCCCCGCGGCCGGGGCGGGGCATCCTCTGGCCGGTCCCGAACCCCGCTCGTATACTTCGAGGTCAGAGCCTGTCTTCGGGGCGGGGTGCAACTCCCCACCGGCGGTGACAGTCCGCGACCCCCTGGGAGCCGCTCAGGGGTGGACCCGGTGAGATTCCGGGACCGACCGTGAGAGTCGGGATGGGAGAGGACGGGCGGTATCGGCGGCGCCATGTGCCCCGTCGGCTGCTGCCCCTGTCGCATCCCCGCCTCGGGAACGGAGTCGAGTGACCGTGTCCGACGAGGCGTACATCGAGCGAGCGATCGCGCTCGCCGAGCGTGGGCGTGGCCTCGTTTCCCCGAACCCGATGGTCGGCGCGGTCGTCGTGGCCGATGGACGGGTCGTCGGCGAGGGCTGGCACGAGGGACCGGGGACGGCCCACGCGGAGGTCGTCGCCCTGGGCGACGCGGGGCCCGCCGCCCGCGGCGCGACCCTGTACACGTCGCTCGAGCCCTGCAGTCATCACGGACGCACGCCGCCCTGCGCGGACGCCATCGTCGCCGCCGGGGTCGCGCGCGTGGTCTCGGCCCTTCGCGACCCGAACCCCATCGTCGACGGCCGTGGCTTCGCGAGGCTGGAGCGCGCGGGGGTGGAGGTTCGCTCCGGCCCGATGGCCGAGGAGGCCGCCCTGCAGAACAAGGCCTTCCTCAAGCACGTGCGAACGGGACTCCCGTACGTCGTGTGGAAGTCGGCCGCGTCGCTCGACGGCAAGGTCGCGGCCCGCGACGGCTCGTCGCGGTGGATCACCGGCGAGCCGGCGAGGCTGGACGTGCACCGGCTGCGGGCGTGGTCGGACGCGATCGTCGTCGGGGCCGGCACCGCGCTCGCCGACGACCCGTCGCTCACGATTCGGCTGCCGGGGTACGTCGGTCGCCCCGCGCTCCGCGTCCTGGTCGACGCTCGCGGACGGGTGCCGGCGACCGGAGATCTGTTCGACGACGAAGCGCCGACGCTCGTCGCGACGACCGATCGCGCGCCGCGCGAGCGCCGGGACGAGTGGGCGGCCTCGGGCGCCGACGTCGTCGAGCTCGAGCATGAGGGCGACGGCGTGTCCCTGGGCGAGCTCGCGGCGCACCTCGGAAAGCGCGACGTCCAGGGCGTGCTGCTCGAGGGCGGCCCGACGCTCGCGTGGGCGGCGGTCGAGGCCGGCATCGTGGACGAGGTCGTCGTCTACCTCGCGCCGCGGCTGGTCGGCGGCGTCGAGGCGCCGGGCGTGCTCGGTGGCCGCGGGGTTGCGCCCATCGCGCGCGCGTGGCCGTTGCGCTTTCGCGCGTTCGACCGGATCGGCGAGGACCTGCGGGTGGAGGCGGATGTTCACCGGGATCGTTGAGGAGCGCGGCGTGGTGCGCCAGGTCGGTCCGAGCCGACTCGTCGTCGGCTGCCGGACGGTGACCACGGACTCCGAGCTCGGGGCATCGGTCGCCGTGAACGGGGTCTGCCTCACGGTCGTCGATCGATCCGACGAGCACCTGGCCTTCGACCTGTCGGAGGAGACGCGCATCCGCACCAGCCTGGCCCGCCTCGACGAGGGCCATCCCGTGAATCTGGAGCGGCCGCTCACGCTCACGAGCCGTCTCGGCGGACACCTGGTCCAGGGGCACGTGGACGGCGTCGGGGAGGTGACGGACATCGAGCGCGCCCGAGATGGCGGCGCCTGGTTGACGGTGCGAGCGCCGGCGGACGTTCGGGCCTACCTGGTCCACAAGGGCTCGGTGTGCGTCGACGGGATCAGCCTGACCGTGGCGGCGCGCGACGCGGACACGTTCTCCGTCGCTCTGATCCCGCACACGATGGACGTGACGACGTTGGGGTCGGCCCGCCTGGGCGACCCCGTGAACCTGGAGGCCGACGTGATCGCCAAGTACGTGGAGGCGCTGCTCGAGAGGAGAGGGGCATGAGCGGGACGCAGGAGCTCGATCGCTCCGTGTTCGCGACGATCGAGGAGGCCGTCGCCGACATCCGGATGGGCAAGATGGTCATCGTGGTCGACGACGCCGATCGTGAGAACGAGGGCGACTTCGTCATGGCGGCCGAGAAGGCGACGCCGGAGTCGGTCAACTTCATGGTCACCCACGGGCGCGGGATCGTCTGCATGCCCATGACCGCGCAGCGGCTGGACGAGCTCCGGATCCCGCTCATGGTCTCGAAGAACAACGAGAGTCACGGCACGGCGTTCGCCGTCTCCGTGGACATCCTGGGGCGCACGACTACCGGCACCAGCGCCTTCGACCGGGCGGCGACCGTCCGGGCCATCGCCGACCCCGGCTTGCTGCCGAGCGACATCCGGATGCCCGGCCACGTCTTTCCGCTCATGGCGCAGGAGGGCGGCGTGTTGAAGCGGGCGGGCCACACCGAGGCGACGGTCGACCTCGCGCGGCTCGCGGGGCTGTACCCGGCGGGGGTGCTGTGCGAGGTCCTGCACCCCGACGGCTCGATGGCGCGTATGCCCGAGCTCCTCCGGGTGGCGCGGGACCACGGCCTGAAGATCATCTCGATCGCCGACCTCATCCAGCATCGGCGGCATCGCGAGCACCTGGTGGAGCGCACGGCCGAGGCCGTGATCCCGACCCCGTACGGCGAGTTCACCGCCAGGACGTACGAGAGCCTGGTGGACGGCAACGTGCACGTGGCGTTCGTTCTCGGGGCGGTGGAGGACGGAGAGCGGATCCTCGTCCGCGTGCACTCGGAGTGCCTGACCGGCGACGTGTTCGGGTCGCTGCGGTGTGACTGCGGCGACCAGCTCGACAGCGCGCTCCGACGGATCGGGGCGGAGGGCCGCGGGGTCCTGCTCTACATCCGGGGGCACGAGGGCCGGGCGATCGGCCTCACCCACAAGCTGCGCGCCTACCAGCTCCAGGAGCAGGGCCGGGACACCGTCGAGGCGAACGTGGAGCTCGGGCTCCCCGTCGACCCGCGCGATTACGGGATCGGCGCGCAGATCCTCGTCGACCTCGGCGTCCGCTCGATGCGCCTGTTGACGAACAACCCGTCCAAGCGCGCGGGTCTCGAGGGCTACGGGCTGTCGATCGTGGAGCGCGTGCCGCTCGAGACCCGTCCGAACGCGCAGAACATCGAGTACCTGCGGACGAAGCGCGAGAAGATGGGCCACCTGCTCAGCCACCTCGACGGCGGGCCGCCGGCGGAGGCCGCCGACGCGTCGCAGGCCGAGGTCGGAGCCGGGGAGGCACCGTGAACGAGATCCGCGGGGACTATCAGGCCCGCGGGCGCCGGTTCGCGGTCGTCGTGGCGCGATTCAACGAGCTCGTGTCGTCCCGGCTCCTCGACGGCGCCCTCGATTGCCTGCGCGCGCACGCGATCACGGAGGAGGATCTCCTCGTCGCGTGGGTTCCCGGCGCGTTCGAGCTCCCCGTCGTGGCCCGGCGCCTCGCCGAATCGCGCGCCTTCGACGCGGTGGTCTGTCTGGGCGCCGTGATCCGCGGCGAGACCGCGCACTTCGATCACGTGGCCGGGCAGGCGGCGGCGGGCATTCGCGCGGCCGCGGAGGAGACGGGCGTTCCCGTGATCTTCGGCGTCCTCACGACGGACACCGTCGAGCAGGCGATGGACCGCGCGGGCGGCAAGCACGGGAACAAGGGATGGGACGCGGCGATGGCCGCCATGGAGACGGCCTCCGTCCTGGATCAGCTCCCGAAGGCGGGCGGATGATCGTCGACAAACCCTGGGGCAAGGTGGTGACGTACGCGCTGAATCAGCCGAGCTCCGTCCGTGTGATCACCGTCGAGCCGGGCCAGGAGACGAGCGTCCACTACCACCAGATGCGCGATGAGATGTGGGTGGTCCTTGACCCCGGGCTCATGGTTCAGATCGGGAACAAGACCGTGGCCGCCGACCCCGGCGAGGAGTTCATGGTCTCCGCGGAGACCACCCACCGGATCTCCAACGGCGGTGGGCGCCGCGGTCGGGTCCTCGAGATCGCCTACGGCTACACGACCGAGGACGACACCCTGAGGCTGGAAGACGACTACGGCAGGCCGCTGGATCCCGACTGGTGATCGGCGCAGGGCCCTCCCGTTGAGCGCGGGCGATGGCCGTGCTAGGCTCCGCGCCGCTCATGCACCAGGAGGGAACGTTGGCAGAGCAGGGCACCGTGAAGTGGTTCAGCAACGAGAAGGGGTTCGGCTTCATCTCGCGCGAGGGAGCGGACGACGTCTTCGTCCACTTCTCCGCGATCGAGGGCGAGGGCTACAAGTCCCTCACCGAGGGCCAGGCGGTGGAGTTCGACGTCGTCGACGGCCCCAAGGGCAAGCAGGCGGCCAACGTTCGGCCCGTCTAGGCGCCGCCTCCGCGCGGGCGCCACGACCGTCGACACCGTCCCCACCTGCACCTATACTCGTCCGGAACGGTCTACCGTGCTCCAACCACGGCACCGGGACAATGCCCGGTGCCTTTCGTTCGATACGGAGGTGATGCGGGGTCTCGGCTGATCCGCGGATCAACGACAGGATCCGCTCGCCGCAGGTGCGGCTGGTGGGTCCGGACGGGTCGCAGATCGGAATCGTCTCCACTCAGGAGGCGCTCCGGCGAGCTCAGGAACTCGACCTCGATCTGGTCGAGGTGGCGCCGCAGGCGAACCCCCCCGTGGCCAGGATCATGGACTACGGGAAGTTCAAGTACGAGCGCGACATCCGACAGAAGGAAGCTCGCAAGAAGCAGGCCCGGGTCGAGGTCAAGGAGATCAAGTTCCGCCCGAAGATCGACCCGCACGACTACGCCACCAAGAAGGGGCATGTCGTCCGGTTCCTTTCGGCGGGCGCACGGGTCAAGGTGACGATCATGTTCCGCGGGCGCGAGATGGCTCACACCGATCTCGGCCGCAAGATCCTGGATCGGCTCGTCGCGGACCTCGGCGACACGGCGACGGTCGAGGCGCAGCCCAAGCAGGACGGCCGCAACATGGTGATGGTCATCGCGCCGACCAAACGTCAGCCGGAGCCGAAGGCCGCGAGCACCAAACCGGCGGTCGAGCCGGCCCGGGAGGAAGCCCCGGCGCCGGAGCCCGTCACGGTTCCCGAGCAGAAGGACGATCCATGAAGCAGAAGACGCACCGGGCGAGCGCGAAGCGGTTCCGGATCACCCGCACAGGGAAGATCCTTCACCGCAAGGCCACCGGAAATCACATGTTGACGAAGAAGAGCGGGAGTCGGCGCCGCCGGGTGGAGGGGATGACCGAGGTCACCGCCGAGCGCACGAACATCCGACGGCTCCTCGGGAAGTAGGCGGAGATGGCACGGGTCAAGCGATCGGTCCACGCGAAGAAGAAGCGCCGGGAGGTCCTGTCCAAGGCCAAGGGCTACTACGGCTCGCGGTCCCGGCGATACCGGGTGGCCAAGGAGCAGCTGCTCCACTCGGGCCAGTACGCCTACCGCGACCGCCGCGACCGCAAGGGACAGTTCCGCCGCCTGTGGATCGCGCGGATCGGTGCGGGCGCGCGTCAGAACGGACTGTCGTACTCGCGGTTCATCCACGGCCTGCAGTCGGCCGGGGTCGAGGTCGACCGGAAGATCCTCGCGGACCTGGCGGTGCGCGACCCGGCGGCGTTCGGCCAGCTCGCGCAGACCGCGAAAGACGCGCTCGCCGGATGAACCCGCGGGGCGGACGCCCCCGCAGAGGCAGGGCGCGGAGGCCGGGGTGATCACGTCTCCGCGCAACGAGCGGGTCGCCGCCGCCCTCCGGCTCAAGAAGCGAACGTTCCGCGACGCGGAGCGCCAGTTCCTCGTCGAGGGCGCCCAGGCCGTGTCCGAGGCGCTCGCGCACCCCGGCGGCCTCGTGCGCCTGTACCACACCGGCCGGGAGCACCCGACGCTCGAGCGCGCGCGCGCGGCGAACGTCGAGCTCGTCGAGGTGAGCGACGAGGTCATGGGCAAGCTCACCTCGACGGTCACGCCGCAGGGGATCGTCGGCGTGGCGGCGTACGTCGACGTCGACCTCCACCGGCTCGACCACGACGCTCGCTGTCTGGCCGTCCTGCACGCGGTCCGCGACCCCGGCAACGCGGGGACGATCCTGCGTTCCGCCGACGCCGCCGGGGCGGGCGGGGTCCTCTTCAGCTCGGACTCGGTGGACGTCTACAACCCGAAGACGGTGCGCGCGTCCGCCGGTTCGCTGTTCCATCTTCCGGTCGTCCGCGGCTCGGACACGGCGGCGGCCGTCGAGGAGCTCCGGGGCCGCGGGATGCGGGTGCTCGCGATGGACGCCCGTGGCGACGCCGATCTGTACGAGCTCGACCTGACCGATTCCGTCGCGTTCGTCTTCGGCAACGAGGCGTGGGGGCTGCCGCCGCAGGTCGCCGAGATCGCCGACCAGACCGTGCGCGTGCCGCTCGAGGGCGCCGCGGAGTCCCTGAACTTGGCCGCCGCCGCCACTGTCTGCCTGTTCGAGTGGGCGCGCCAGCGTCGCGAGGGTCGCCGGGCGGTGCTCGAGACCATCATCGCCGCCGCCGCGCACGATATCCGTTCACCCCTGACGGCGATGAAGGGCTTCGGTCACTCTCTCGCGACGCGATGGGACCAGATGACCGAGGAGCAGCGCGCGATCATGCTCGCGGGCATCGTCTACGACACCGATCGCCTGAACGGCATCCTGCGCCAGCTGGTGGACGCGGCGCGCCTGGCCGCCGGGTCCCTCGAGCTGTTTCCCGAGCGCGTGGACGTCGCGCGGCTGGTGGCATCGGTCGCGGAATCGCTCGCCCGCGATCCCGACCACCCCCCGTTGGTCTGGCGCTCCGGGTCGCTCGAGGCGTTCGTCGACCCCGAGCGCCTGCGCATGATCCTCGAAGCCTTCGTCGAGTCCCTGGTCTGGTGGACGAGCGACGGCCCGGCGGACGTCGATGCCGAGCTCGTGGACGGACGGCTTGTGCTGCGGACGACGCGTCGGGGGACCGAGCTCACGCAGGAGGCGGCCGAACGCCTGTTCCAGCCCCGGGCCCCCGGCACCGGCGCGGGGAGCAAGATCGGCCTGTTCGTGGCGCTCGGCGTTGCGTCGGCGCAGGGCGGAACCGCGTCGGTGCTCGTCGACGGCGATGCGTTGTCGTTCATCCTGGACGTCCCGGTCGACGAGCGCGCACGGTCCGGTTGATCGCGGGTTCGCGAGAGCCCCCTTGCTAGACTCGCCGGCCATGGAGCCGGCCGAGGCGCGACGCACCCTCGACGAGGAGCGCGCCCGGGGCCGGGAGCTCGTGGCCGCCGCGGCCTCGCTCGAGTCGCTCGAGGAGGCGAAGGTCGCGGTGCTCGGGCGCAAGTCTCGCGTCGCAGGGGTCCAGCGCGCGCTCGCGTCGCTGCCCGACGACGCGCGCCGCGAGCTCGGGAGGTTGACGAACGAGGTCTTCGCCGAGCTCCGTGAGGCCGTCGAGCGGCGCCGCGAGGAGCTGCAGCTCGGCGCGGACACGCTGCTGCGGGACGACGCGGTCGACGTGACGCTGCCGGGCCGGCGCCCGCGCCCGGGGTCGCTGCACCCCCTCACGATCGTCGAGGCACGGATCGTCGAGATCTTCACCCGCATGGGTTATCGCGTCGCCGAGGGGCCCGAGATCGAGGACGAGTGGCACAATTTCGAAGCCCTCAACATCCCGCCCGATCATCCGGCGCGCACGATGAAGGACTCGCTGTACGTCGACCTTCCCGGGCTGCTCCTTCGCACCGAGACGAGCGCGGTCCAGATCCGGACGATGGAGTCCCAGGCGCCGCCGGTCGCCGTCGTGGTGCCGGGCCGCACGTACCGGCGGGAGACGCCGGACGCCACGCACGGCTCGGTCTTCTCGCAGGTGGAGGGGCTCGCCGTCGACGAGGGAATCTCCTTCGCCGACCTGAAGGGCACGCTGGAGGCGTTCGCACGCGAGATGTTCGGCGAACGGACCCGCGTGCGGATCTCGCCCGACTACTTCCCGTTCGTCGAGCCCGGGTGTCAGGCGGCGGTGTCGTGCTTCGTCTGCGACGGGGTCGGATGTCGCGTGTGCGGCAACGGCTGGATCGAGCTCCTCGGCGCCGGGATGGTGCATCCGAAGGTCCTCGAGAACTGCGGGTACGATTCGGAGCGATACACGGGCTTTGCGTTCGGGATGGGGATCGAGCGCGTGGCGATGGTGCGCTTCGGCGTCCACGACCTCCGGCTGTTCTTCGACGGCGACGTCCGGTTCCTCGAGCAGTTCGAGGGGGTCGCGTGAGGATCGTCCTGTCGTGGCTCCGCGATCTCTGCCCGACCGACCTCGCCGACGACGAGCTCGCCGCGCTGCTCACCGCGAAGGGCGCCGAGGTCGAGTCGATCGAACGTCCGTGGGAGCGGCTGTCGGGCGTCATCGTCGCGAGAGTGCTCGAGGTTCGCGACCACCCGAACAGCGACCGCCTGTGTCTCGCGCGCGTGCAGACCGGCTCGGGCGAGCAGGAGGTCGTGGTCGGCGTGCGGAACATGGGGCCGGGAGACCTCGTGCCGCTCGCTCCGCCGGGGGCGAGGCTGCCCGCGCTCGAGGAGCCGCTCGACGCGCGCGAGATCCGGGGCGTGGTCTCGAACGGCATGCTCTGCGCGCCCGACGAGCTCGGGATCTCGGCCTCGCACGAGGGCATCCTGGTCATCGACGACGCGCTCGAACCGGGGGCGGACGTGGCGCAGGCGTACGGCCTCGAGGGCGCCGTCCTGGACATCGAGGTGACCCCGAACCGTCCCGACTTCCTGTCGGTGCTCGGGATCGCGCGCGAGGTCGCGGCGGCGACGGGGGCGCCGCTCACCCCGCCCGCGGTCGCGGTCGAGGAGTCCGAGGAGACCGTGGAGGGCGTCGCCACGCTCGAGGTGCTCGACCTCGAACGGTGCCCGCGCTACGTGGCGCGGATCCTGCGGGACGTGCGGCACGTCCCGTCGCCGATCGCCGTGCAGGCCCGGCTGACGGCGGCCGGCATGCGTCCGATCTCCGCTGCGGTCGACGCGACGAACTACGCGATGCTCGAGATCGGGCAGCCGCTGCACCCCTTCGACCTGGCGCTCCTGAAAGGGCCCGGCATCGTGGTCCGGCGGGCCGACGAGGGCGAGCGCATGACGACGCTCGACGACGTCGACCGGGCCTTCACGTCGGACGACCTGTTGATCTGCGACGTCGAGCGCCCGGTGGGCGTTGCCGGTGTGATGGGCGGGGCGGTCGCGGAGACCTCGGCCTCGACGACCGACGTCCTGCTCGAGGCGGCGTGGTTCCGGCGCGAGGGGATCCAGCGCACGCGCCGTCGACTCGACCTGTCCACCGAGGCCTCGATGCGCTTCGAGCGCGGCGTCGACCCCGAGGCGGCGCCGGTCGGGGCGGACCGCGCCTGCCGGCTGATGGCCGAGTGGTGCGGCGCCACGGTGCTGCGGGGCATCCTCGAGGTCGGCGGCGCCCCGGCGCGCCGACGCATCGACGTCCGGGCGGCGAGGGCGTCGAGCCTCATCGGCTACCCGGTCTCGCGGGCCGACGCCGCCGTCGTGTTCGACCGTCTCGGGATGCGACACGGACCCACCGGCGAGGACGCGCTTTCCGTCGAGATCCCCGGCTATCGGGTCGACCTGGAGCGCGAGGTCGACCTCGTCGAGGAGATCGTGCGCGTCCAGGGATACGAGCGCGTCGGCTCGACGCTCCCGCCGGTGCGGCAGACCGGCGGTCTGCCGTCCCGGTACGCCTTCCTCGACCGGGTCCGGCGGGCGATGGTCGGCGCCGGCCTGCGGGAGGTCAAGCTGATCCCGTTCGTCTCGGAGGAGGACCTGGCGCTTGCGCCGGGCGGCCCGCCCGTCCGCGTGACCAACCCGCTGTTCGTGGAGGAGGGGTGGCTTCGCAACCGCCTGCTCCCGGGGCTGTTGAAGGCGGCGCGGCGCAACGCGGCCCGGCACGTCCGATCGACCGCGATCTTCGAGGCGAGCACGGTGTTCGAGCTCGCCGGCGACGAGCACCGGGAGACTCCCGCCGTGGGCTTCGTACTGACCGGCGAGGGCGGCGGTTGGTTCGATCCCGCCCGCGACGCCGACGTGTTCGACGCGAAGGGCGTCGTCGAGGAGCTGCTCGCCGAGCTCGGCGTCGAGGGGAAGGTGGGGCAGGCGCCGGGTCCGCCGTTTCACCCCGGTCGATCGGCCGTCGTGACGGCCGGGAGCGAGACCGTCGGCGCGTTCGGGGAGCTTCATCCCACGATCGCCGCGAGGCTCGATCTGCGCGGCCGGGTCGCCGCGGGCGAGCTCGACGTGGCGGCGCTCGCGCGGCACGTCGTGGAGGTTCGCGAGGTCCGGCCCGTCCCGCGCTTTCCGCCCGTTCGCCGGGACCTCGCGTTCGTCGTGGCGGGCTCGGCTCCCGCCGGCGAGGTCCAGCGCGCGCTCGAGGATGCGGTGGGGGAGCTCCTGGACTCCTGCGTGCTCTTCGACGTGCACGAGGGGCCGCCGCTCCCCGAGGGAGCCAAGAGCCTGGCCTTCTCGGTGGATCTCCGCGCCCCCGATCGGACGCTCACGGACGCGGAGGCGAACGACGCGGTGGCGGCCATCGTGGAGCGCCTGTCGCACGACTTCGACGCGCAGCTCCGCGCGGGCTGACGTTGCGGGGCCTCCGCTCGCGCCCGGGACGCCCGGCTCGCCCGTCGGCGATGCGCCCCCGGGTCCTCGCGACCGCGATCGCCCTCGTCGCGGCCGTCGCGGGCCGTTCGCCCGCGGCCGCGCAGGAGCCGCCGACCTGCTTCGGCCTCGTGGCGACGATCGTCGGGACGGAGGACTCCGAGCTCGTGCGCGGGACCGACGCCGACGACGTGATCGTTGGGCTCGGCGGGAACGACTCGATCGTCGGACGCGGCGGCGACGACGTGATCTGCGGCGACGACGGCGACGACGGGATGATCGGCGGACCCGGCGACGACCGGGTCGACGGCGGGCTCGGCGACGACGGCGTGTTCGGCATCCAGGGCTCGGACGAGCTGTACGGCGGAGAGGGCGACGACGTCATGACGGGCGGGCAGGCCGACCCGGGTGAGGACCTGCTCGACGGCGGCTCCGGCAACGACGCGATCCTCAACGCCGGGCCGGGCGACGACGTCCTGCTCGGCGGCGCAGGCGACGACGTGCTCGCCGGGCACGGCGACGCCGACACCATGCGGGGCGCCGACGGCGACGATGCCCTCGAGGGCGGCACCGGCGACGACGTCCTCCAGGGCGGGCCGGGCGACGACCGTGTCTACGGCGACCAGGGCGAGGACGAGCTGAACGGCCGAGACGGCGACGACGTCCTGGACGGAGGGCCCGACCGCGATACGGTCCGAGGCGGCGCGGGCTCTGACGGATGTCTCGGCGCGGAGCGACACGCTGAGTGCGAATCCGTCACCCCGTCCGCCGCGAGCCCGTCGGCCCATCGCACCGCCACCTGCGACGGCCGCGCCGCCACCCTGGTGGGGACTCACGGCAATGACTTCTTGGTCGGCACGTCCGGCCGCGACGTGATCGCCGGGCTTGCGGGAGACGACGTCGTTTCCGGCCTGTCGGGTGACGACCTCGTCTGCGGTGGTCACGGACGCAACGTCCTGCTGGGCGGCGACGGCGACGACCGGCTCCTCGGCGGACCGCTCGAGGACGGCCTCTTCGGCGAAGTCGGGGACGACCAGCTCGTCGGCGGGTCCCGAGGCGACGTGCTGTTCGGCGGCGCGGGGAACGACCGGATGCTCGGCGCAAGCGGCGACGACTTCCTGTCGGGCGAGGAGGGGCGCGACGTGCTCGTCGCGGGCTCCGGGACGAACGCGATGCACGGCGGGAGCGGCTGGGACGAGATGCTCGGCGGCGACGGGGTGGATGCGGCCTACGGGGGGGACGGGAACGACCGGATCGCCGGGAAGGGTGGCGACGACCGCCTCTACGGCGGGTTCAATCGGGACCTGCTCCAGGGCGGCGGGGGCGACGACGTGCTGGACGGCGATCGTCAGGAGGACCAGCTCGAGGGCGGTGACGGGATCGACGTCTGCCTGAGCGCCTCCATCCGGCTCGACTGCGAAGCCTGAGTCAGGGCGACGGGTCGAGGATCATGGGGTCGAGCGGCTCCTGGGTGAAGTCGAACTCGTCGCGGAGGTCGCCGAGGATGGCGACGTTCTCGCGGACGGTCGGCCGGGAGTCCGGCCGGCTCATCGTGGCGGGGTCCAGGCGGGCCCCGCCGAGGAACCGGTCCTCGACGAGCTTGAGGTAGGCGTCGAACGACAGCGTTTGATGGTCGATCGTCCCGGCTCGCGCCCAGGGGCTGATGAGGATGCCGGGAACCCGCAGCCCGTAACCGTTGCGGTCGACGTTCGGCGGCTCGACGTGGTCGTAGAACCCGCCCCAGTCGTCCCAGGTGAGGAAGATCGCGCTCGAGTCCCAGTCCGGGCTCTTCATCACCGCGTTGATCATCTTCGTGACGTAGGCCTGCCCCGCGCTGATCGGCGTGCCCGAGCCCGGGTGCTCCGACGCGTCGTTCCCCGGTACGAGCCACGACACCGAGGGCAGCGTCCCCGCCTTCGCCGCGGCGACGAACTCGTCGTGCGTCATGATCCGCCCCAACTGATGGTTGTCGCGGACGTCGACGAATCCGGGGAGCGGGTTCTTGCCGGTGCCGGTGGTGCCGTACCGGCCCTCGCGCTCGTCGCAGACCTTTCGGATGCAGGTCCCCGCGCCGACGTAGTACCCCCAGCTCACGCCCGCCTCGTGCAACAGGTAGGTCACGTCCGTCCACGCATAGATGGGCGGTCGGCCCACCCGCCACATCTGCCCGGGATCCGTGAGGTCGATGTTCGACCGGCAGCTCATCGGATCGGTGACGTCGGAGCAGACGGCCGACCACGCCGAGACCAGGAACAGGTGCGCCGGCAGGGTCCAGGAGTCCGTCGGCCCGAACATCGCGTCCTGGAGCACGAAGTGCTCGGCGTACGCCCAGTAGTTCGGGATCTCGTCGTCGGTCACGTAGCTGAGGACGTCGGGCTGGAGCCGTGGGCCGAGTGTCGATCGGCACGAGGGCTCGAAACGGCGAAACGCGCACAGGGCCTCGTGTTGCGAGACGACGCGCACGAAGCCGTTCATGTGCCCGCCGTTCACGTCGTCGACGGCCGCCGGGTGCGAGTGCGGTCCGCCCTCCTGGAACTGCGAGTGGCTGTGATAGGGGCGCGAGCAGTGACCGAGGATCGGATCCGGCAGGCACGCGCGCGGCACGCCGTCCTTGCGGAACTCGATCCCATCGGCACCGGGGAACGTGCCGAAGTAGTGATCGAACGAGCGGTTCTCCTGCACGATGAAGATCAGGTGATCGAGCTTCTCGAGTCCGCCGAGGTCCGGTTCGCCCGCGACCGCGAGGGGCACGCGTCCGGGGCCGCGACCGCACACCGCGGCGATCACCAGGAAGCCACCGAGGAGCAGCGAGGCGAGGGCGCGAGCTCGTCGTCCGGACACGGTCGCGGGAACTCTAGCTCCTGGGATCGGTCGGATCGCTGAGCCGGGCCCCGATCGAAAACGCGGAATGGCCGGCGAGACTAGACTCTGCGGCCATGAAGCGCGATTTCCTGTCGGTCGACGACCTGTCGAACGACGAGCTCGCCGGCCTGCTGGATCGGTCCGCCAAGGTCAAGGCGCAGCCCGGCGACGCCGCCGAGGCGCTTCGCGGCAAGTCGGTGGCCCTGATCTTCGAGAAGCCCTCCACCCGCACCCGCGTGTCCTTCGAGGTGGCGATCGCCGCCACGGGTGCCCACCCGGTCGTGCTGTCGTCCTCCGAGCTCCAGCTGGGCCGGGGCGAGACGATCGAGGACACCGGACGCGTGCTGTCGCGCTACGTCGACGCCGTCGTCCTTCGGACCTTCGAGCAGGAGCGCCTCGAGGTGCTCGCGGGGACCGCGAGCGTGCCGGTGGTGAACGCGCTCTCCGACTTCGAGCACCCGTGCCAGTGCCTGGCAGATCTCCTCACGGTTCGCGAGGTCAAGGGGGAGCTCTCCGGTCGAACGCTGACGTACCTCGGCGACGGCAACAACGTCACCCACTCCCTGCTCCTGGGTGCGACGAAGATGGGCATGCACGTCCGGGTCGCGACCCCGCCGGGATTCGAGCCGATCCCGCAGATCGTCCAGCGCGCGACGGAGATCGCCGAGCAGACGCACGGCAGCGTGCTGATCACGAGCGACGCCCGCGAGGCCTGCGCCGGCGCCGATGTCTTGTACACCGACGTGTGGGCCAGCATGGGTCAGGAGGCCGAGGCCGACGAGCGCGCCCTGGTCTTCCCATCCTACGCGCTCAATCAGGCCAAGGTCGACGTCGCCCGCCCCGACGTGACGGTCCTGCATTGCCTCCCGGCGCATCGCGGCCAGGAGATCACCGACGAGGTGATCGACGGTCCCCATTCGGCCGTCTGGGACCAGGCGGAGAACCGGCTGCACACGCAGAAGGCGTTGTTGCTCTGGCTGCTCGGCGCCTGACCCGCAGGGCCCCCTGACGTGCCGCGAACCAACGACGCCGTCGAGGCCGCGCTCCTCGAGTACGCCGACCTGATCTCGATCCTTTCCGCCGATCCGTACAAGCCGCGAGCCTACGAGAAGGCCGCCCGCGCCGTCGGCGGCTACGCCGGCGACCTCGCGGGGATGGATCGCAAGGAGATCCTCCAGATCCCCGGCGTGGGGTCGTCCATCGGCGAGAAGATCCAGGAGTTCCTCGAGCAGGGACACATCGCGGCCCTGGAGGAGCTGCGCGGACAGATCCCTCCCGGGGTGCGCGACATGATCGCGGTCCCGGGGCTCGGCCCGAAGAAGGCGATGATCTTGTACCGCGACCTCGGGATCGCCGGGATCGAGGACCTGCGCGCCGCCGTCGATGCGGGGACGCTCGCCGGGCTGAAGGGGTTCGGCGCGAAGACCGAGGAGAACATCCGGCGCGGGCTCGAGCGACTCGAGCAGCAGGGCAGCCGCGCGCTGTCCTCGGTGGGCATGGACCTCGCCGAGTACTTCCTGGAGCGTCTGGGCGGGCGAGCCGACGTCCGTCGGATCGAGTACGCCGGCTCGCTCCGCCGGATGGCCGAGACCGTCGGCGACCTGGACCTGCTCGTCGCGGCCGAGGAGCGGCACGCGCCCGCGATCATGGAGGCCTTCACGTCGGTCGGCATGGTCGAACGCGTGCTCGCCCACGGGGAGACCAAGTCGTCGGTGATCACGCGGGCCGGGCTCCAGGTCGACCTGCGGGTGGTGCCGCTCGAGGCGTGGGGCGCCGCGATGATCTACTTCACGGGCTCGAAGCCCCACAACATCCGCATCCGCGAGATGGCCGTTCGCAAGGGCCTGAAGCTCAACGAGTACGGCCTGTTCCGGGCGAAGACCGGCCGGCTCATCGTCGCCAGCACCGAGGAGGAGGTGTACGCGAAGCTCGGCCTGCCGTGGATTCCCCCGACGCTGCGCGAGGACCGGGGTGAGGTCGAGGCCGCGCTCGATGGGACGCTGCCCGAGGTCCTCACCCAACGCGACATCCGCGGGGACCTGCACACGCACACCAAGCTGACGGACGGGCTCGCCACCCTCGAGCAGATGCTCGAGACGGCGGCGGGCATGCGCTACGCGTACTACGCGGTCACCGACCACGCGCCGAACCTGTTCATGCAGCGCATGACCGACGAGAAGATGCTCGCCCAGCGCGTCGAGCTGCGGAAGCTCCAGGCGCGCTACCCGAAGATGACGCTGCTCCACGGGACCGAGCTGAACATCGACCCCGAGGGCAACGTCGACTGGGGCCCCGAGTTCCTCGAGGGGTTCGACCTGTGCGTGGCCTCCGTGCACTCGCACTTCAACCAGCCGAAGGAGGAGATGACGCGCCGGGTCATCCGGGCGATGGAGAACCCCCACGTCCACATCATCGGCCACCCCACGACCCGGAAGATCAACCAGCGCCCGCCGGTCGACTACGACCTCGACGAACTCTTCAAGGCGGCCGCTCGCACCGGAACCGCTCTCGAGGTGAACGGATACCCCGACCGCCTCGACCTGAAGGACGAGCACATCCTGTGGGCCCGCCGGTTCGGCGTGAAGTTCGCGGTGGACACGGACTCGCACGCGACGACGCACCTCTCGCTGATGCGCTACGGGGTCGGAGCCGCCCAGCGCGGATGGCTGACGAAAGAGGACGTGATCAACGCGTGGCCGCTCGGCAAGCTTCGGGCGTTCCTGAAGAAGGGCCGGTGAGGCTCGGGCCGCGGTTGCCGCGCCGCTTCTATACCCGGCCTAGCACCCGGGTGGCACCCGAGCTCCTCGGGCGGATCCTCGTCCGGATGCTCCCCGACGGCACCCGCCTGGCCGGCCGGCTCGTCGAGGTGGAGGCGTACGGACCGAACGACCCCGCCAGCCACGCCTTCCGCGGCCCGACGCCCCGCAACCTGGTCATGTTCGGACCTCCGGGCCACCTCTACGTGTACTTCACGTACGGCATGCACTTCTGCGCGAACGTGGTCACCGGGACGAACGGGGAGGGGAGCGCGGTGCTCCTTCGGGCGGCCGAGCCGCTGGAGGGGTTCGACGCCATGGCGGAGCATCGCGGTGTCGACGTGGTCCGGCTCCTGTGCTCCGGGCCCGGCCGCCTCACCCAGGCGATGGCGATCGGCCGACCGGACAACGGAGCGGACCTCGTGCGCGACGGCGCGCTGCAGCTGCGAGCGGGGGATCCGTTGACGGCCGGCCGGATCGCGCGGAGCACCCGGGTCGGCGTGAACGTGGGGATCGAGCCGCGGTGGCGCTACTTCGAGCGGGGGAGCGCCTTCGTCTCGCCAGGCCGGCCGTCGGTCCCGCCGACGCTCACGGGTTGACCGAGATCGTCACGGTCGCCCCGGGCTCCGCCGTGCCGCTCGGCTGCTGCGCCCACACGAAGCCCGGGACGTAGTCGCACCCGGGATCGGCCGGGTCGCACTCCGGGTCCCGCACGACGACGACCTGGAAGCCGGCGGCCTCGAGCGCCGACGTCGCGGCCGCCTGCCCCATGCCGACCACGTTCGGCACGTCGACGAGCACCGGTTCGGGCGCGCCTCGGGCGACGGTGATCGTCACGGTCCCGGTCTGCATCAGCGAGGCACCCGCCCGCGGGTCCTGATCGATGACGGTGTCCTCCGGCTCGTCGGACTCGGCGTAGTCGACGGCGACGTTGAACCCGGCGGCGTGGAGCGCGGCGATCGCCGCCTGCTTCTCGAGCCCGATCACCGAGGGCACGGTGAGCTGCTGGTACGACGTGGGCTCGGTGCACGTCTCGAGCGACGGTTCCGTCCCCGCGACGTACTGGTAGCTGTCGATGTCCTGCGGTGGCGTGTACGGGTTCGCGAGGCACCCGCGGGTGACGTCCACCCGCAGGGTCACGTACTCGACCTCGGGCGCGGTGGGGAACTCCTTCACCGGCATATGCGCGACCGCCACGCTCATGAACGCGCGCCAGATCGACGCCGGCCACGTCCCACCGTAGACCGTCGAGATCCGCACGTTGCCGCAGCACATCGGGATCTGCCCCTGGGGGAAGCCGGCCCAGACCGCCGTCACGAGCTGGGGCACCGCGCCGACGAACCAGGCGTCGCTCGCGTTCTGCGCGGTCCCCGTCTTGCCGAACTGCGGCCGCCCGATGTTCGCGCCGGTCCCCGTGCCGCTTGCGACCACGCCCTTCAGGATGTCGACGGCTTCCTGGGCGATGGCCGGGTCGACCACCTGGCTCGGCTTGGCGTTGGCCTCGTACAGGACGTCGCCCTCGCGAGTGGTGATGCTGATCGCGGGCGTCGGCTGGACGTGCTGCCCGCCGAACGCGAGCGTCCCGTACGCCGAGGCCATCTCCAGGGTGCTCACCTCGTTCACCCCGAGCACCGCCGACGGCACCGCCGCCAGAGGCGTGTTCGGCTCGCTGGTCCGGGGGCAGCAGCGGATGCCCATGCGGACGGCGGCCTCGACCGTCGCCTCGGCGCCCGCGTACGGATTGCCGGCCCCGATCACCGAGAGCAGGTTCGCGTACGCGATGTTCACCGAGTTGATCGTGGCGCTCTCGAGCGAGATCGTGCCGTAGCCGCCGCCTTCGGCGTTGTGCGGGTCCCAGTACGTCCCGTCCTGCAGGAGGATGTGGGCGACGGAGCCGTTCAGGGGCTGCGTGCGCGTGATCCCGTGCTCGAGGGCGGCCACGAGCGCGAACGGCTTGAACGCCGAGCCCGCTTGGCGCCCCGTGCTCCCCCCGGTCGCGAGGTTGATCCTCGCGAACCGGTCGGCCTGGCTCCAGTAGTCGCGCCCGCCGACCATCGCCCGGACGTATCCGGTTCGTGGGTCGATGGCCGTGAGGGCCGCGTACGGGTCGGTTCGGTAGAGCAGGATCGAGTCGACGGCGCGCTCCGCCGCGACCTGCAGCCGGGGGTCGATCGTCGTGACGATGCGCAGGCCGCCCTCGAACAACAGGTGATACCGCTCCTCCTGGGTGTCGCCGAAGTTGGGGTTCGAGAGGAACCACTCCTTGAAGTAGTCCACGAAGTACGGAGCGAGGTAGGGGGCGGTCTCGTCCTCGTTCAGGTGGAGCTCGATCTGCGTCGCGACAGCGGCATCGTGTTGCGCCTGATCGATCATGCCGAGGTCGAGCATCCGGCCGAGCACTCGGTTGCGCCGGTTGCGTGCGCGGCCGGGGTGCGTCACGGGGTCGTAGGTGACCGGGGCCGCGATCGCCCCGGCGAGGAACGCCGCCTCCTCGAGCGTGAGTTCCAGCGGCTCCTTGTCGAAGTAGGTGCGCGAGGCGGCCATGATCCCGTAGGCGCCGTTGCCGAAGTACACCGTGTTCAGGTACTTGGTGAGGATCTGCTCCTTCGTGAAGCGCTGCTCCATCTGCCAGGCGAGGTAGGCCTCGCGAATCTTGCGGTCGAGCGTCTCCTCGCTGCCCACGTAGACCTGCTTCACGAGCTGCTGGGTGATCGTCGAACCTCCCTCGACCACCTCGCCCGTCGTCGCGTCGATGTAGGCCGCCCGGAGCAGCGCCCGCAGGTCGAGCCCGGAGTGGTCGTAGAAGCGCTGGTCCTCGATCGCGATCACGGCCCGACGCATGACGTCGGGAATTCGGGAGGCGCGGACGACGACCCGGTCCTCGCCGGCGTGCAGGCGCGTGATGAGCGTGCCATCGGCCGCGTACAGGAACGACGTCTGCGGGAGCTCCACGGCCTCCTGGCGCGCCTCCTTGAGCGTGGGCAGATCGCACGCGGTCGCGATCGACGCGACGAGCAGAAAGGACGCGACGAACGTCGCGCGAGCACGCCCGGCCATGGGGAGCCATCTTCCCACGGCCGCTCGCTTCCCACTGCTAGCATCGCGAGCGTCCATGGGTCCGTCCGACCTGCCTTCTCTGCTCGCCGGACCGGCGGAGGTCGTCCCGGAGCCAGGCCTTCGGGAACGCCTCGAGCTCGGCCGGCCGCTTCGCGTCAAGCTCGGCCTCGATCCCACCGCGCCCTCGGTCACCCTGGGATGGGCGGTCGTGCTACACAAGCTTCGCCAGTTCCAGGACGTCGGCCACGTCGCCGTCCTGATCGTCGGGGACTTCACCGCGCGGGTCGGAGATCCATCGGGGAAGAGCGAGACGCGGCCCCGGCTCGACAAGCACGAGGTGCGTGACTACGCGGACCGGCTGCTCGAGCAGTTCTGGGTCATCCTGGACCGGGATCGAACCGAGGTTCGCTACAACTCCGAGTGGCTCGAGCGCCTGGACATCGAGGGCGTGCTCCGGCTGACGGCCTCGACCACGGTCGCCCGGATGCTCGAGCGCGACGACTTCGCGAAGCGGTTCGCGGAGCAACGACCCATCTCGCTCATGGAGTTCCTCTACCCCCTGTTGCAGGGGATGGACTCGGTCGCGGTCGAGTCCGACGTGGAGCTCGGCGGCAGCGATCAACGCTTCAACCTGCTCGTGGGGCGCGACCTTCAGCGAGATCACGGACAGGATCCACAGGTGGCGCTCACGATGCCCCTGCTCGTCGGGACCGACGGCGTCCAGAAGATGAGCCAGTCCCTCGGCAACTACGTGGGTATCACCGAGAGCCCCGACGACATGTACGGCAAGCTCGTGCGCGTGTCCGACGCGTTGATCGCCGAGTACCGGCGGCTCGCGCTGGACTTCTTCACCGATCCGGCCGAGTCGGAGCGAGTTGCGGCCGGTCTCGCGGAGGGCTCGCTCGATCCCTGGGCGGAGAAACGCCGGATGGCCCGCGAGGTCGTCGACCTGTACCACAGGGAGGGCGCCGGCGAGCTCGCCGAGAAGCATTTCGACCGCGTCCACCACGATCGGGCCGTTCCCGAGTTCGCGCGGCTCGTCCGGATCCCGTCGGGCGCCGTCCGAGACGGTGTCGTCTGGATCCCTCGGCTCTTGACCTCGCTCGGGCTGGCGACCTCGACGTCCGAGGCCCGACGCCTCATCGGCGCCGGAGCCGTGAGGCTCGATGGCGTCGTGGTTCCGGACGACAAGGTCGAGGTGCCGGTCGAGGACCTCGAGAAGCAGGTCCTACAGGTCGGGCGGCGCCGCGAGTCCCGGGGGCTGAGGCTTCAGCTGCCGGACTAGCGGGCCGGGAGCTCCCCAGGCTTTCGAGGCTCCAGGCGTTGACGAGGCGAACAACTCAGCCCTCGGGAGTCGTGATACGCTGTCCACAGTTGAACAGCGGCCGGCAGTCGCCGGCAGTTGACGCTTCAGTCGACCGTACGTAGCATCTGCGGTCGGCGCGACCCCTTTCCCGCGGGCTCTTCCGCGTGGGTGTCGCTCGCACCTTGAGAACTGAACAGTGTGCCAAAAGCCAGTGCGTATCCCCGTCGAGGGATGGGCGCGGTTCGCCGTGCCCGGAACGAGACGGTCGTACGAAAACGAATCAACAGGAGGCCGAGCGGGAGGTGTCACTTCCCGGGAGGCCGACTCTTCACACCGAACCCAAGCCGGCCCTCGGGCCGATCGACGGTTCTTTCTACGGAGAGTTTGATCCTGGCTCAGGACGAACGCTGGCGGCGTGCTTAACACATGCAAGTCGAGCGAGAACCTCGGAAGGGGTAACCCTTCCGAGGGGAGAGCGGCGAACGGGTGAGTAACACGTGGGCAACCTGCCCCGGACATCGGGATAACTCAGGGAAACCTGGGCTAATACCGGATACTCCGACGTGACCACATGGTCGTGCCGGGAAAGCTCCGACGGTCCGGGATGGGCCCGCGGCCTATCAGCTTGTTGGTGGGGTAACGGCCCACCAAGGCGACGACGGGTAGCTGGTCTGAGAGGACGGCCAGCCACACTGGGACTGAGACACGGCCCAGACTCCTACGGGAGGCAGCAGTGGGGAATATTGCGCTAATGCGCGAAAGCGTGACGCAGCGACGCCGCGTGGGGGATGAAGGCCCTCGGGTCGTAAACCCCTTTCGCCAGGGACGAAGCGAGAGTGACGGTACCTGGAGAAGAAGTCCCGGCTAACTACGTGCCAGCAGCCGCGGTAACACGTAGGGGACGAGCGTTGTCCGGATTCATTGGGCGTAAAGCGCGCGTAGGCGGCTCGGAAAGTCGGTTGTGAAATCCGGGGGCTCAACCCCCGAACTGCGTCCGATACTTCCGAGCTGGAGGCAGGTAGGGGAGATCGGAATTCCTGGTGTAGCGGTGAAATGCGCAGATATCAGGAGGAACACCGGTGGCGAAGGCGGATCTCTGGGCCTTGCCTGACGCTGAGGCGCGAAAGCTAGGGGAGCGAACAGGATTAGATACCCTGGTAGTCCTAGCCGTAAACGTTGGGTGCTAGGTGTGGGCGGATATCGACCCCGTCCGTGCCGAAGCTAACGCATTAAGCACCCCGCCTGGGGAGTACGGCCGCAAGGCTAAAACTCAAAGGAATTGACGGGGGCCCGCACAAGCGGCGGAGCATGCGGCTTAATTCGATGCGACGCGAAGAACCTTACCTGGGCTTGACATGCAGGGTGAAGCCGGTGAAAGCCGGAGCTCTACGGAGCCTGCACAGGTGGTGCATGGCTGTCGTCAGCTCGTGCCGTGAGGTGTTGCCTTAAGTGGCGCAACGAGCGCAACCCTTGTCCTCAGTTGCCAGCGGGTCATGCCGGGAACTCTGGGGAGACTGCCGGTGCCAAACCGGAGGAAGGTGGGGATGACGTCAAGTCATCATGCCCCTTATGTCCAGGGCTGCACGCATGCTACAATGCGCGATACAAAGGGCTGCAATCCCGCAAGGGGGAGCGAATCCCAAAAAGTCGCGCTCAGTTCGGATCGGGGTCTGCAACCCGACCCCGTGAAGTCGGAGTCGCTAGTAATCGCAGATCAGCAATGCTGCGGTGAATACGTTCCCGGGCCTTGTACACACCGCCCGTCACACCACGAAAGTGGGCAACACCCGAAGCCGGTGGCCCAACCCTTGTGGAGGGAGCCGTCGAAGGTGGGGCTCGCGATTGGGGTGAAGTCGTAACAAGGTAGCCGTACCGGAAGGTGCGGCTGGATCACCTCCTTTCTAAGGAGCCACTTGGCACCCGGTGCGTCGGACGTTCGTTCCGGCGACCGGAGACTCCAGGTCGGTGCACTGGCTACTCGGCACAGCGCTCGTTACGAGCCCTCGTCAGTACGTCCTTCGGGAAGTGGAACGCGTGGGTGAGGGCGGTGCGACGTGCCGGGCACACTGTTCAGCTCTGGGGGTGCGAGCTCCCGGGCACCTTGAGAACTCGATAGCGAGCGCGAGCATCTACAGTCAAGTTACTAAGGGCTTACGGTGGATGCCTTGGCGCCAGGAGCCGATGAAGGACGCGTCTGGCTGCGAAAAGCTTCGGGGAGCCGCCGAGAAGGCTGAGATCCGGAGATGTCCGAATGGGGAAACCCGGCCGGGGTCATGCCCGGTCACCCAGGTCTGAATACATAGGGCCTGAGGAGGGAACCGCCCGAAGTGAAACATCTCAGTAGGGCGAGGAAGAGAAAGCAACCGCGACTCCCCTAGTAGCGGCGAGCGAACGGGGATCAGCCTAAACCGGTCCGGTGTGATAGCCCGGTGGCGTTGCCGGGCCGGTGTTGTGGGACCTGCGTGATCTCGCACCGGTGAGATCGAGGAGTGACAAAGTCGGCACGTAGACGAAGGCCATGGAACGGGCCGCCACAGACGGTAACAGCCCGGTAGTCGAAACGCGACCGACCTCCTTGCAGTGTTCCCGAGTAGCGCGGGACCCGAGAAATCCCGCGCGAATCTGGGGGGACCACCCCCTAAGGCTAAGCACTCCCTGGCGACCGATAGTGAACTAGTACCGTGAGGGAAAGGTGAAAAGCACCCCGGGAGGGGAGTGAAATAGCACCTGAAACCGTGAGCCTACAAGCTGTCGGAGCTCGAGCTGGGTGACCAGTTCGAGTGACGGCGTGCCTTTTGAAGAATGAGCCGGCGAGTTAGCGGTGTGCGGCAAGGTTAAGTCTTCTGACGAAGCCGAAGCGAAAGCGAGTCTGCATGGGGCGCACAGTCGCACGCCCTAGACCCGAAGCCGAGTGATCTACCCATGGGCAGGTTGAAGCGAGGGTAAGACCTCGTGGAGGACCGAACCCACCAGGGTTGAAAACCTGGGGGATGACCTGTGGGTAGGGGTGAAAGGCCAATCAAACTCGGTGATAGCTGGTTCTCCCCGAAATGCCTTTAGGGGCAGCCTCGGACGTTCAGCATCGGAGGTAGAGCACTGATTGGGCTAGGGGGCCCACAAGCTTACCGACCTCAGTCAAACTCCGAATGCCGATGCTCCAGAGTCCGGGAGTGAGGCTGCGGGGGCTAAGCTCCGTAGCCGAGAGGGAAACAACCCAGATCGCCAGCTAAGGTCCCGAAGTTCGTGCTAAGTGGGAAAGGATGTGGG
>CAVQUN010000003.1:0-623391 GCA_963716935.1 uncultured Actinomycetes bacterium
GATTCGAACCCGGGAGCGAGTTGCCCCGCTAGCGGTTTTCAAGACCGCCGCCTTCGTCCGCTCGGCCACCCTCCCGGGGCGAGCGTACCGCCTCCGGTGAGCTCAGCCCTTGGGATGCAGCTCGCGAAGTCCCTCGGGAAGGTAGGGGTGCAGGACCTTCGGGAGTGCCACCGAACCGTCGGCCTGCTGGAAGTTCTCGAGGATCGCGATGAGCGTGCGGCCCACGGCGGTGGCCGTGCCATTCAACGTGTGCAGGACCTCGATGTCGCCCGAAGACCGCCGGACGCGCGTCTGCATCCGCCGCGCCTGGTAGTCCGTGCAGTTCGAGCACGACGTGAGCTCGCGATACCGGTCCTGGCCGGGGAGCCACACCTCGATGTCGTACTTCTTCGCCGCGGAGCCCCCGAGGTCGCCCGCCGCGATGTTCACCACCCGGTACGGCAGCTCGAGGTTGCCGATGATCTCCTCCTCGATCGCCACGATCAGCTCGTGGACGTCCCACGAGCTCTCGGGCGTCGTGAACGCGAACATCTCCACCTTGTCGAACTGGTGGACCCGGAACATGCCGCCGAGGTCCTTGCCATACGATCCGGCCTCGCGGCGAAAGCAGGTCGAGATCCCCGCGTAGAGCAACGGGAGCTCGCCCTCGTCGAGGATCTCGCCCATGTGGAATGCGGCGAGCGGCACCTCGGACGTGCCGACGAGGTACAGGTCGTCCTCGCTCGTGCGGTAGATGTTGACCTCGTCGGTCGGCAGAAACCCCGTGCCGTACATGGCCTCCTCGCGCACCAGGACGGGCGGGACGACCGGCGTGAACCCGCGGTCGGCGAGAACGTCCACGGCATGGCGGACGAGCGCGAGCTGCACGTGCACGACGTCACCGAGGAGGTAGACGAAGCGCGACCCGCTCGTCCGCGCGCCGCGCTCGGTGTCGAGCACGCCGAGCAACGCGCCGAGCTCGGCGTGATCCCGCGGCGGGAACGAGAACCGAGGCGGCTCGCCGTGCCGCCGGATCTCGACCGCGTCCTCGTCGGTGAACCCATCCGGCGAGGACTCGTGCGGCACGTTCGGCGTGGCGGCGAGCAGGTCCGCGAGCGCCCGCTCGGCGTCGGCGAGCTGCGGCTCGAGGGCCTTCAGCTCGGCCGAGACCTTGCCGACCTCCGCGATCAAGTCCTGCTTGGCCTGGCCCTGGGCCGCGCCGATCTCCTTCGACGCCCGGTTCTGCTGCGCGCGGAGCTCCTCGACGCGGACGGTCAGCGCGCGCCGTCGCTCGTCGGCGGCGAGCAGCTCGTCGACGGCGTCGCCGAGGTTGCGACGCGCGAGCCCTCGACGAAACGGCTCGGGATCCTCGCGGATCGCCCGGACGTCGAGCACTAGACCTTCGCGTCCTCCGCCTTCGGGGCCTCGGCCTTCGCGGGCTGCGCGCCCGCCGCCGGCTGCGTCTGCTGGTCCATGATGCTCTGGCCCTGGAAGACCGCGCCCTCCTCGACGACGAGCGTCTTCGAGGTGATGTTGCCGTCGACGCGCCCCCCGCGCGCGATCTCGGCGCGGCCCTTCACGACGATCGAGCCCTTGAACCGCCCGGCGACGGAAACGTTCTGCGCGCGGATGTCGGCCTCGACCGCGCTCTGCGGCGACAGCATCACGTCGCCGTCCGCGTTCACCTGCCCCTTGATCTGCCCGTCGATGCGAAGGGACCCGGCCGAGACGACGGTGCCCTCGAGCTTGGCGCCCTGCCCGACGATCGTGACCTCGCCGCTCTGCTGGTCTGCCATGCGTCGACCCCCCGTCTCCCGTTGCTCCTCGCTCGGCTGTTCCGCTTCCTCCCGCCGCCAGATCACGTCGCCGTCACCGCCTCCCGGGGCTCCGCGAGCGCTTGCCGGATCGCCTCCTCCTCCTCGATCGACAGGTTGTACTGGCTCTTACCCTCGACGATCGGCTTCGCGTACACGCGCGTGTCTTGCCGTCCGTTGATCGACGTCAACACGACTCCGTTCCCGTGATCGTCCAGCATGGCGCAGGAGAACGAGAGCCGCCCGCCCACGTCCTCGAACGCGTCGTAGCGGACCAGGCCGACGTGGCGAACGGCGCCCTCGATCAGCACCTCCTGGCGCCGGTCCGTCGCGGAGAGCGACCGCACGGCCGCCTCGAGTCGCTGGATCCGCGTGGCCTGCCCGTCGAGGACGCCGCGCAGGACGTCGTCCATCTGGATCGGCCCGCGCGGCTCGCTCCGGCGTCGCCCCTGGGACATCGCGGACAGCACCAGGGCGAACACGCCGAGCCCGAGCGCGATCAGGACCATGAGGCTGAGGGTTTCCACGGAGAAGGTCATCGATCCCTCGCGGTCGCGTCGAACGGCCGGACGTTGCCATTGACCTGCGGCGTTGCGGAATCGGGAGTATACAATCGACGCTCTCGCGGTCGAACGAACCGCGATCGGACACGACCGCATGCGGGTTGCCTACTTCGACTGCATCGCCGGGATCACCGGCGAGACTGCGCTCGCCGCGCTCGCCGACGCCGGCGCCGATCTGGAGGAGATCCGCAAGCACCTCGCCACGATGCCCCTGGAGCCCTTCGACCTCGAGGTCGAGGAGGTCGAGGAGGCGGGGCTGCGGGCGCTCCGGGTCGAGGTCCACGCCCCGAGCGCCGGCGTGATCCGGACCTACGCGAGCGTGCGCGCCCTGCTCGATTCCGGCGATCTGCCGCCCGAGGCCCACCGCATCGCCCACCGGGCCTTCCGGCTGCTCGCCGAGGCAGATGCGCGGGTCCACCGTCGGGAGCCCGAGACCGTGACGTTCCACGACGCGGATGGGCTCGGGACGTTCGTCGGGATCGTGGGCACGGCGCTCGGGCTCACGTTCCTCGGCGTGGAGCGCGTCTTCTCCTCCGCGGTCCCCACGGGGCTCGGAATGACGCGGACGGAGCACGGCGCGATGCCGATCCCCACGCCGACCGTGGTCGAGCTCCTGCGGGGGGCCCCGCTGTTCTCGCGCGGCGTGGCGGCCGAGCTCACGAACGCCGCCGGCGCCGCCATCCTCGCGGCCACGGTGGAGGGGTACGGGGAGATGCCGTCGATCCGGGTCGACGCGGCCGGCTACGGGGCCGGCGCGCAGCGGCTGGACATCCCGAACCTGCTCCGGATCCTGCTCGGCGAGGAGGAACCCGCGTCATCCCGGCCGAGCGCGCCGGGGGTCCGGGAGCTCCACCTCGTGCCCGAGCCGGCCTCCGGCCCGGGCTCGGAGGACGACGGCGAGCTCAGCTAGGGCTCGAGCAGGGGCCCGAAAACGCCCGATGCTGCCCACGTGGGCAGCATCGCGGCGGTACCTGGCGGCTCGAGCCGAATGTGGTGGGTACTAGTCCCACTTCCACCCGGCGCCGACGGCCATAAGGAAGGCAGCCAGCCACCCGAGCGAAGCCATGAGTCGGCGGTACCTCTGCACGGCACGCCTCCTTTCCGGGCGGTACTCGAGGGCTATCGGCATCTTGGGGTCGGAACTTAAGGGGAATCGTCTGTAGGTCGATATCGCCAACGCGGGTCATGGCGCGCCCGGGTGCGCCATGTCATAAAGGGGAGCGATGCGTCTCATCCTGATCGCGTTTCCGCTGGCCATCGGGCTCGGATACCTGCTCGGGGGGCGGCTGCGGAACCTCGGCGGACTGCGCTTCCGCCACGGGTGGGCCGGCCTCGTCGGGGTCGGCCTGCAGATCCTGCCCGTCGGCGGCGTCGCCGGTTCCCTGGTCCTGTTCGCCTCGTTCGCGCTCCTGCTCTTCGTGGCGGTCGCCAACCGGCGGCTGCCCGGCTTCGCGCTCGTCGTCGTCGGGCTCTGCCTGAACTTCCTCGTCATCGCCGTGAACGAGGGCATGCCCGTGACGCGCGAGGCGCTGACGAGGTCGGGCCAGGCCGACACCCTGCACGAGCTCGAGACCGACGGCGGCGCGAAGCACCACCTGGCGAGCTCCGACGACGACCTCCTGTTCCTCGCGGACCGCCTCGCGCTACCGCCGCCGATCAGCCAGGCGATCAGCGTGGGCGACATCGTGGCCTATGCAGGCGTGATCTGGTTCGTGGTCGCCGGGATGCGGCGCAATGAGGAGGAGCAGCCGTCCGACCTTCCTGCCGCCGAGGTCTCCTCCTGATGGACACCGAAGAGACGGCGGGGGCGCCGCCTCGCCCCGCACCGCGCTGGATCCAGAACACGTATCAGCTCCTCGTGATCGTCCCGACGCTCACCTACCTGGTCGTGACGATCTCGCACGATCCGCACGCGCTCCGGACCGAGGACGCGCTGCTCTTCGTGCTCGCGGTGGCGATCGTCGACCTGATCCCCGTCCCCGGGTGGGGGAACCTCCAGCTCTCGCTCAGCTTCCCGCTGCTGCTCGGCGTCGCGATCATCTACCCGCCGCCGGTCGCGACCCTGATCGCCTTCCTCGGCTCCGTGGACCCGCGCGAGCTCCGCCTGAAGGTTTCCCTGATCCGGGCACTGTTCAACCGGAGCCAGATGGCGCTGTCGATCCTGGTGGGCAGCCTGCTCTTCGCCGTCGTCGCGGACCCGAAGTCGGCCTGGTATCTGCTCCTGCTCGGGATCGCGCTCGCCGCCACGGGCGCCTACGTCGTCAACGCCGGACTGGTGGCGGGGCTCGGGTCGCTCGCCAGCGGGGTGAGCGTGCGTCATGTGCTCCTGCGCATGCACGGCTCGGCGCCGTACGAGTTCCTCCTCTCGTACATCGGCCTCGGACTGTTCGGCGCCGTGATCGCGCAGTTCTACCGCGTCGAGGGCTTCTGGTCGGTGATCGTGTTCCTCGGCCCGCTCGTTTTCGCCAGACAGATGTACTTCCGCAGTCGCGGGCTCGCCGACCGGCTCGCCGAGCAGAACGAGGTCCTCGCGGATCAGGCGCGACGGCTCGAGGAGCTCCTGGAGAAGGAGCACCACACGGTCGACGAGCTGCGCGAGCTCAACCGGATGAAGGGCGAGTTCGTCGCGATCGTCTCGCACGAGCTCCGGACCCCGGTCACGGCGCTGATGGGCTACGCCAAGACGCTGCGCCAGCCCGAGTTCGCCGACGACCCGAAGATGCGCGACGAGTTCCTCGAGCGGATGGAGCGCCAGAGCGACCGGCTCGTTCGCCTCGTGGAGAACCTGCTCACCGCCTCGAACCTGGAGAACAACCAGCTCCCGATCTCCGTCGGCCGGGTCCTGTTCGAGGACCTCGTCCGGGAGGTGATCGAGGGGCTCGCCAACGAGGCCAGCCGCGTGCACGTGAACGTCCCCGACGACCTCCCCGTCCTGACGACCGACCGCCAGGTGCTCTCGCGCGTGCTGCAGAACCTCGTCGACAACGCGCTGAAGTACTCGCCGGACGGGTCGCCCTGTGAGCTCGAGGCCCGGACCGATGGCGACCAGATCGTCTTCTGGGTCCAGGACTACGGCATCGGGATCTCGACGGAGGCGATGTCGAAGATCTTCGACCGCTTCTACCAGGTGGACTCCTCGAGCACCCGGACGTTCCGCGGGGCCGGCCTCGGGCTGTCGTTGGTCCAGGACCTCCTCGAGCACCTCGGCGGCACGATCGAGGTCGACAGCATGCCCGGGAAGGGCAGCCGCTTCACCGTTCGGCTCCCCGTTCGCCACCCGCTGGCGACCGCGGCCGAGCCGGCCAGCGGCAGGGCTCCTGGCGGCCTCGTCGTGCGGAACTGATCACCCCGGCTCGGGGCCGATCCGCATGGCCTGCCAGCGGCGCACGTTCTCGACGTGGGCGCGGGGCTCGCCCGCGTGCTCGCAGGAGAGCGGATCCTCGCACGACGGGTTGCCCTCCATCGTGAAGAAGTTGAACCGGCAGGTGTCGCAGAAGACGTCCAGCTCCTCGGGCAGGTACGGGCACTCCCCCCAGGCGCACGAGCGCCGTCCCTCGCCGGTCCCGATGTCGAATCCGCACCCGGGGCACTGGACAAAGCCTTCCCATTTCGCCATCGCGATCGCCTCCGCTCCCCGATGTACGCCGGCATGACCGGGTCGCGGAGGGCCGGTCGGCCCGCCGACGGCCCTCCGACCGGCCCTCAGGACCTGTCGACCAACAGGGTGCGATCGGCGCTCGCCACCTCGGCGAGCGTGGTCCGGGCGAGCGTCTCCCTGATCGCCTCCGCCGCCCTCGCCATCGTGGGATGCAGCGCGCAGACGTCCTCCCACCGGCACGGTCCGCCTCGGATCGCGCACCGACCGGACAAGAGCGGACCTTCGGCTGCCTCGATCACCTCGAGCAGGCTGATCTCGACCGGCGGCCGACGGAGCCGGTAGCCCCCGAACCGGCCCGCCTTCGCCTCGGCCAGACCGGCCTTCGCGAGGATCCCGAGGAGCTGCGGGGTGTAGCTGGCGGGCAGGCGCATCTCGCCGGCGACCTCGCGGATCTTGCGGTAGGCGCCCCTGCCGTCCCACGCCTCCGCGAGCGCGATCGCGGCTCGGACCACGTAGTCGCCGCGGCGGGACAGGGTCACGTCCACGGTCCCAAGCCTACCGGGACCTTTGGCCTTGGTCTACACGTTGAGCAATTGTCTCAATGTTGCCCTGGCGAGAGACGCGGGGACGGACGAGAGGAGACGACGATGAAGCGGCTCGTCGCGGTGGGGGTCTTCATCGAGCTTGCGCTCCTGATCGTGGGCCTGACCTGGATCCAGGGGTTCCACCGGGACGCGTCCTCGGCGGGGGCGACGACCTCGAACGAATCGCCGGCGGTGGACTATCGGCTCCAGGGCGACGGGACCGGCACGGCGGTGGAGGTGGACCTCAACGCCCAGGAGACCACCCAGACGATCGCCGAGGGCGTCGACTATCAGGTCTGGACGTTCAACGGGACGGCGCCGGGCCCGGTCATCCGTGTGCAGCTCGGCGACACGATTCGGTTCACGTTGCACAACGACTCCACGCTCGGCCTCGCGCACTCGATCGACTTCCACGCGGCGCAGACGCCATGGGACATCAACTACCAGCCGGTGCAGCCCGGCGAGTCGTTCTCGTTCGAATGGGTCGCGCGCTTCCCCGGGGTCTTCATGTACCACTGCGGCGTGCCGCCGGTCCTGCATCACATCGCGAACGGCATGTACGGCGCCATCATCGTGGAGCCCGATGGGCTCGAGGCGGCGCGGGAGTACGTGATGGTCTCGAGCGAGTTCTACGCCACGGACGACCCGCAGGACGGGGTGTACGTCGGCGACGTCGACAAGATGATGGCCGTCACGCCGACCGCCGTCGTCTTCGACGGCGGCTTCAACCGGTATCTCGATGCTCCGCTCGAAGCCCAGCCGAACGAGCTCGTTCGCCTGTGGGTGATGAACGCCGGGCCGACGCTCACCGACGCCTTCCACGTCATCGGTGCCCTCTTCGACCAGACGCATCCCGACGGCAATCCGGCCAACACCCTGTACGGACTGCAGACCTACAACATCGCGCCGGGGGCGGGGGCGATGTTCGAGCTTCGGATCCCCGATGCGGGCCTGTACCCGTTCGTGACCCACTCCTTCGCGTACACGGGGCTCGGAGCGGTCGGCGTCATCAAGGTCGACCCGAGCGTCGGGTCCGCGCCGGGCGACTATCCCGCGATCGCCGACCCGTTCAGCGCCGGCACCCTTCCGTTCACGGCCCCGTCCGACGACGGCGGCGCGACGTCGGGCGGCGACACCGCCACGGGCTCGGGGACGTCCTCGGGAGGAGGTCACGCGGGCGATGCGATCGCGCTGGACGTGGCGCTCACCGGTTTCGTGCCGAAGGAGCTCGAGGCGCACGAGGGTGAGATCACCCTGACGTTGAACAACCTCGACGCGATCCCGCACGATTTCACGATCGACGAGCTGGGCGTGAAGTTCGCCATCGACGCGAGCGCGAGCGTGAGCCAGACGTTCGCGGCCACGCCGGGCGTCTACGAGTTCTACTGCTCGATCCCGGGCCACCGCGAGGCGGGGATGGTCGGAACGCTCACGGTGTTGCCGGGCGCGGGCCACTGAGACGGCCGCGCGCGGGCGTTGACGTGGCCCCCTCGCGTCCGCATACTCGCGACGCGATGTCATAGCTCCTCTCCGGGCGTCCAACGAACCGCGCGGCCCTCCTGTCGCGTGACGCCCGTCGCCCCGTCCGGCGACCGAGAGGAACGCTGCCGTGGCCCATCCACACCGTCTGCTGCCCGCGCGCACCGTCTATCTGCTCATCGAGACGGTCTACGGGTTCCTGTTCACCATGATGGCGACGGTCTTCTCCGTCTACGCGATCGTCGACGCCGGCCTGTCCGCGTTTCGGCTGCTGATGCTCGGCACCGCGCTCGAGCTCACGATCCTGGTGTTCGAGGTGCCGACCGGCGTCGTCGCCGACGCCGTCAGCCGGCGCCTGTCGGTGATCGTCGGCCTCGCGATCACCGGGGTAGGCTTCACGATCTCCGGGGCGTTCCCGGTCTTCGCGGCCCTGCTCGTCGGCCAGATGCTCTGGGGGCTCGGCTGGACCTTCGTGAGCGGGGCCGAGCAGGCGTGGATCACCGACGAGGTCGGAGAGACGGAGGCCGCGGCGCTCTACCTCCTGGCCACCCAGCGGTGGCAGGCGGGCGCGCTCGCCGGCATCCCGGCGGCGGTGGGGCTCGGCGCGATCGGCCTCGGCCTGCCGCTCGTGGTCTCCGGCATCGGGTTCGTGGGCCTCGCGCTCGTCCTCGTCGTCGTCATGCCCGAGACGCGCGCTCGTCAAACGGCGACCGGCGAGCGCGGCCGGCTGGTCGGCACCTTCAAGGAGGGCGTCCGTACCGTCCGCGCGAGCCACGTCCTCGTGCTCGTGCTGGTGGTGGCGGCGCTCCACGGGATGTCGACGGAGGGTTTCGACCGGCTCTCCACGCTCCACCTGCTCCAGGACACGTCGTTCCCCGACGTCGGGCGGCTCGGGTTCGTCGCGTGGTTCGGCGTGATCGAGGCGGTCGGCCTCGTTCTCGGGATGATCGCCGCGGAGGTGCTCAAGCGCCGGGCAGATGTCGGGAACCTCACACACGTGACCCGCCTGCTCATGGGCATCGACACGGCGCTCGTCGTCTCGGTCGTCGCGTTCGCCGGGTTCGGCGCCTTTTGGCTCGCGCTCTGCGCGTACTGGACCGTTACGTTCCTGCGCGAGATCCGCCAGCCGATCTTCACGGCATGGCTGAATCGCGGGCTCGATTCGCGGACGCGGGCGACCATCAACTCGATGGCCGGGCAGATGGACGCCGTCGGGCAGGTGGCGGGCGGGCCGACGATCGGCCTGGCCGCGATCTGGTGGGGGGTTCCGGCCGCGATCGCGATCGCGGGCGTGATCCGCGCGCCCGCGGTCGCCCTCTCCGCACGGGCGTTGCGACGTGGCGAACCGGAGGACGGGCGATCGATCGAGCCGAACGCCGCGGGCATCCCCAAGCCCGAGGAGGCCTAGGGCCTGCGCCGCTCGCGGCCGATGTTGCCGATCACCAGCGAGACCACCGTGACGAGGTACAGCTGCCCGATCAGGGCCTCGGTGACCGCGAGCATCCGGCCGAGATCCGCGGCGGCGGTGAAGTCGCCGTATCCGACGGTCGTCATCGTGACGAAGCTGAAGTACAGGAAGTCGACCTGATTGGGCGAGGTCGTCTGCACGAAGAACGTGGCACTGCCGAGGTTCGCGACCGTCCCGTAGACGGCGGCGAAGAACGTGCCGATCAGCAGGTAGCTGGAGAGCGCGCCGAGGATCGTCACCGCGTCGACCCTCGGGTGCGCGCCAACCCGGCGCACGATGGCGCTGATCGCACCGAACGCCAGGACGGCGTTGAGGGCCGCCACCGCTCCGGCCGCCTCGTCCGAATCTCCGCCGGAAAGGACGGCCGCGCCGACGACGAGGACGGGGACGACCACCAGGGCCACGAGGAACACGCGTCGGTCCGCCCTCGAGGTCCACAGGGCGAAGAGCAGGACGCCACCCTGGAAGAGGACCGCCACCACCATGCCGGCGCGAGACCGCCCGGACGCGGCCGAGGCCACCAGCGACGCGATGATCAGCAAGAGCAGGATGCCGTAGGCGTCGGGTGCGCGAACCCGATCCGAGATCGACATCCCGGCTCGCGAGCGAAGGATGGCCGGGTCCTCATCGACGCGACCGCCCGGGTCCCCTGAGCCGCCGTTCGTCTCCTCCATGCCTGCGGCGTACAGTAGCGCGCGAGCACGGTACAACCCGCGATCCGGGGTCCCCCCGATCACGGCCAAGAAGAGGGGGCCAAGGGTGGACGAGCAGCAACCGAAGAAGAAGAACCGCCGGCTCCGCCGCTGGTTCGTCGGCCTGATGGTCGTGCTCTCGTGCCTGATGACGGTTGCGGCCACTGTGGCCGTCTGGGCCCGGGCCGAGGTGCTCGACACCGACCGGTGGGTGGCAACGGTCGGGCCGCTGATCGAGGAGCCGGCGGTCGTCGACGCCCTCAGCACGCGGGCGGCGACCGCGATCGTCGATGGGCTGGATCTCGAGACCCGGATCCGGGATGCGCTCGTGAACATCGAGCAGCTCCCCGATCAGATCGGTGCGCTCGCCGCGCCGATCACGGACGCGATCGAGGGCCGCATCAAGCAGCGGGTCACGACGATCCTGGAGACGGACCGGGCGCAGCAGCTGTGGGTCGAGATCAACCGCGTGGCGCACCAGGCGATCGTCAACGTAATCACGGGCAACACGCGCGAGGGCGTCTCCGTCGAGAACGGGACCGTGACGATCGACCTCATCCCCGTGATCGAGCTCGGTCTCGGCGCCGTCGAGGACCTGCTCTCCGACGTGCTCGGCCGGCCGATCAACCTCCCCGATCCCGGGAGCCTCGACCCGGCGAACGTCGCCGCGGCCAAGCAGCGCATCGAGTCTGCTCTCGGCATCCAGCTCCCGGAGGACTTCGGCCAGATCGTGGTGTTCCAGTCGGACCGGCTCGCAGCGGCTCAGGACCTCGTGACCTCGGTCAACCGAGGTATTGCCATCGTGATCGCGCTCGCCGTGCTGTTCATGGTCCTCGCGCTGGTCTTCTCGCTGGACCGGCGGCGAACGGTCTTGGAGCTCGGCCTCGGCGTGTTCATCGCGTTTCTCATCTCGAGGCTCGCCGTCCGCGCGATCGGACGGGCCGTCGTCCAGGGTGTCCAGGGAGGTCAGCGTGACGCGGTCCGCGATGTCGTATCCGCCGTGTTCGGCTCGCTGATCGGCTTCACGACCTTCCTGTTCGTCGCCGGGTTGTTCGTGGGCATCGGCGCCTACCTCGCCGGCCGCCCTGCCTGGCTGACGCGAACCCGAGAGCACCTGCGACTCGCGCCGGAACGAGAGACACCGTTCGCCGCCTGGGTCAAGGCGCATCGGGACGCCATCCGCTTCGGTAGCGTCGCGGCCGGGCTGGTCCTGCTGTTGATCCTGTCGATCTCTTGGGCGTCGGTGCTCTGGGTAGCGCTCGCGATCATCGTGGTGCAGATCGCGGTGAGCTACCTTGCCGGCCCGCCCGAGCCCGACGAGGCGGAGGCGGAGGCGGAGCCCAGGCCCGCGAGCGAGCCGGGACCCACGCCCGCCGGCTGAGCTAGGCGGGCGCCGCCTTCAGCCCTCGCATCTGGAACGCGAGGACGATCTCGGTGACCCCGCGCATCAGAGCTGCGATCCCGACCCACAGGACGAGCAACACCGCCGAACGGCCCGGATAGCCGGCGGCCCAGAACGCGACCACGATCTCCACGATGCCGGCGACGAGCTGGACCCACCAAAGCTCCTCGCCTTTCGTGGCGAACGCCAGGACGATGTCGAGGGTCCCCTTGAAGAGCAGGAACCACGCGACCAGATTCGCCAGCACGAGGAACGTCTTGCCCGGCCATGCGATCGCGAGGGCCCCGGTGATGATGAAAAGGACGCCGAGGGCCGCGTGCAGCCATCGCCACCCCCGGACCATCGCCATGATCACGAACTCGTTGAACCCGGCCACCATGAACGCGAAGCCGGCCAGCCAGCCGATCGCGTACGCCGACCGAAGATCGAACTGGAGCACCATCAACGAGAAGAGGATCCAGATGACTCCGGTGAGCAGGAACACCCACCACCACTTCGCCATCTCGCCGCGCACTTCCTGAATCGCGCCGCGCGTCTTGGGCATCTCGAGCTCCCTTCCGCCTTGCGAGACAAGGAGCGTAGACCCGCCCATTGGCTGTCTCAAGCAAGGGCGAGGACGTTCCGCGGCGCCGACGGTCGCCGACGAGTTCACGTCGGGCGACGTGCTGCGGACGCCGCTATCGCTCGCGCGCCTCGGCGGCTCTCAGTCGGTCCTGTTCCGTCATGCGAGGCCGAACGATCACGTAGATCAGGACGCCAACGAGCGGGAAGACGACGAGGAGCAGGATCCACATCGCCTTCGCGAGGCCCGATAGATCGTTACGGCGGAAAATGTCCGCGAAGACCATGATGAACATGGCGATGAGCGCGATCCAGAAAAAGAAGACGACGAGCGACCAGATGAAGTCCGCGAGCCCCCAGTCCACGACGACCTCCCCGTTTCGGTTACGGCCACCTTAGCCGCTGCGGGAATCAGCGGTCGGCGACTGCCGATGGGGGGAGCGAAGGACGCAGCGGAATCCGAGGTGGGCCATCGACGTGTCGATCGATTGCGGCGAACGCGCTGCCGGACGGTACCGGAGGCAGTAGTTCGGAGCACACAGGTGCGAGCCGCCCTTCGTCACGCGGCGAGGGATGTGCTCGCCGGGCTGACCGGAGTTGTAGCTCTCGTCCCGCGAGGTGACGCGAGGGTTCTTCGGCGCACAGCAGGGGCTCTGCACCTCGTCGGGGTGTCGCGGCGCGTACCAGTCCGCCGTCCACTCCCAGACGTTGCCCGTCATGTCGAAGAGCCCGTAGCCGTTCGGCGGAAAGCTCCCGACCGGCGAGGTCCCCTCGAAGCCGTCGGTCTTCAGGTTCTGCCAGGGGAACTCGCCCTGCCACGTGTTCGCCATCGCCCGCCCGTTCGGGAAGTGCTCGTCCCCCCACGCGAAGACGGCGCCCTCGAGCCCGCCGCGGGCCGCGAACTCCCACTCGGCCTCGGTCGGCACCTCCTTGCCGACCCACGCCGCGTACGCCTCCGCGTCCTCGTAGGCGATCTGCACCACCGGGTGATGGTCGCGTCCGTTGATCGTGGTGCCGCGCCCGCCCGGGCGCTTCCAGGTCGCGCCGGGCACGTACTCCCACCAATTCCGGTAGTCGTCGAGGTCGACGGGGCCGGCCGTCTTTCGAAACACGAGCGAGCCGGGGACGAGCAGGTCGGGGTCGGCGTCGGGATACTCGGCCGGGTCGAGCGGACGCTCCGCCACCGTCACGTAGCCCGTCGCGCGCACGAAGCGCCGGAACTCCGCCGCTGTCACCGGATGGGGGTCCATCCAGAACCCGTCGACTTCGACGCGGTGGACCGGGCCCTCCTCCGGGTAGAAGTCCTCCGAGCCCATCAGGAAGCTCCCGCCGGGGATCCAGGCCATGTCGCTCGTGGACGAAGCTCCGGCGCGCACGGGCGTCGAGGACGTTTCAGCCACCCGCCGACCCTCCTTCCGTCCCGCCGACCATATCGGGAGCGGACTCGGCGCGGCGAGGGTGGAGCGTCCTCACCGCGTGCGCGGCAACGCTCGTGATCAGCCCCCGACGATGTCCCGGCCACGCACGGTCAGCGCCCAGATGACGAAGACGTCGAGCGCGATCAGCAGGATCGACCAGAACGGGGCGTACGGGATCGTGAGGAAGTTGGCGATCGCGCTGATGACGACGAGGATAACGCCGACCGTCCGCGCCCAGACGGCGCCCATGAACACGCCGTAGCCCGCGAACGCCACGACGATCCCGGCGATCAGGTGGATCCACCCCCACGTCGAGACGTCGACCTTGTACAGGTACTCCGGGCTGACCACGAAGAAGTCGTTCTTGATGATCGCTGCCAGCCCGTAGAGGGCGTGGAAGATCCCGATCATGATCATGATCACACCGGCGAACACGGTGAGCCCAACCGCGGCGCCGCTCGGCTCTCTCGACATCGTCCCCTCCGATCATCGGTAGGCCGCTCCGGACTCCGCCGGGCGGCGAGAAGCCCGGCGAGCCACTCGCCCGCCGACCTCCACCGCCACAATCATTCCCCAGGACGACCAGAGCCGTCCAACTCGAGGGACGCTCAGCCCTGGGTGCGCGCTGCGTTCTCCCGGCGGGTCAGGTCGTCGGCAGGCCCGCTCGCACCGAGTCGACGAACATCGCCGCGAGGACGATTGCGCTCGCGACGGCCACCACCGCCAGCCCGACCCTTCGCACGCTCCATCGCTGGATCGAGACCGACTCGCGCGCGGGCGCGAGCTCCTTGAAGCGCTGAAGGATCGGGCGAGGATCCTCCTTCAGCCGCTCCTGAACCTGCGTGGGGACGGCGAGACCGACCGCCGACGCGAACCCCTCGGCGATCTCGTCGGGCGTGAACGCCAACGTGGCTCGCTCGTAGACGCGATCGGGATCGGTCTGCAGCGCAAGCGTCAGCATCATGTTCGCCAGGTCGACCGCCTGCCGCCAGGGCGTGGGACGCACCTCGAGTCCGGAGACGTCCACGAGCTGCAGGTGGCCGCCCTTCACGAGCAGGTTCGCCGGCTTGATGTCCCGATGCGCGAGCCCGTTCTCCCAGAACGTCCGCACGAGCGCGAGGCCCTCGTCGATCACGGTGTCGTCGATCTCGGACTCGCCGAGGGTCTTCGATCCCTCGAAGAACTCGGTCACGAGCATGTACTCGCGGTTCGGCGTGAGCTCGACGACGCCGAAGGTCTTGGCGACGCCGATCCCGACGTCGTCGAGGAGCCGGAGCGCGTAGTCCTCGTACTCGACGAGCCGGCGCACGGACGCGAAGGGGACCTCGTCCTCGAGCTGGCCGTACAGGAGCGTCCGCCCGATCCGGTACCAGCGGTCGGCTCGCAGGTGGCTCATGCTGTAGATCTTCGCGAACAGGTGTCCGTCGAGCTCCTCCACCTTCATCCGCAGCGGCGACGAGCCCCCCGAGCCCTCGAGGCCGAACGCCTTGGCCTCGGACACCGTGAACCCGAGCTGATTGGCCATCGCCGCGACGATGGCCTGCCCGCGCTCGCCGCCGAGATCGAGGTGCGCCGCCTTGCCCCCGCGAGAGTAGGTCACCGGGAAGACGTCGTCGGGCACGAACGCCGCGAACGCGGCGACCACGACGACCGGTCCGAGCACGACCGAGTAGAACGCGTCGATCGGGAAGTCGGCCTGCAGGACGATCCGGGCGAGCGCATACAGGGAGGAGACGACGACCGCCGCCCACATCGCCGCACGACGTCGAGAGCCGGCGGCGACGAGCACGACGGCCATCCCCGCCACCGTCACCGAGAGGGCCGAGACCGGTTGCGATGGGAACCAGAACGCCGCCTGGTCGGTGAGCGACTCGATGCCGGGGGGCGCCTGGCGCTCCACGCCGAGGAGGCGCAGGACGATCCAGTCGGTGATCACGAAGGTCGCGAGGAACACGATGAGGTGTCGCCAGCGGTGGTAGAGCGCGAGCACCACGATCGTCCCCCATCGAAGGGCCAGGACCACGACCACGCTGCCGAGCACGTCCAACCACTTGGAGAGATCAACCAGCCAGGGGGGGGCGGAATCCCGCGCCCATCGGAGCGCGGGCTCGCCGACGTCCTCGCCCACCCCGGCGCGCAGGAGGATCGACAGGACCACGCCCACCGCAAGCACGACGGTGGCCACGACCACCGCGCGTCCCCAGCCGGGGGTTCGGGGGAGCGGGGGCGGCTCGCCGGACGGGCGCCGGTGACGGGGTTTCCGCGCGCCCACCGGTCAGCTCCTCACGTCGGAAGTCACGGCGACCCGGCCGGGTTCGGCCGGGTCGCCGGATTCGATCATCGATGGTGCGCGATCCGACCGGACCGCTACATCAACGCCTTTGTCTTGAGCTGCTCGTACTCCTCCGCCGAGATCTTGCCCTCGTCGCGCAGCTTGGCGAGCTTGGCGATCTCGTCGGCCGATGAGTAGCCCTGCAGGCGGCGCTGCTGCTCCTGCGCCGCCATCATCATCTCCTTGTCCTGCTCCGTCATCTTGGGCCGGGCGATCATGTAGATCAGGATGCCGATCAGCGGCAGGATCACGATCAGGATGATCCAACCGGCCTTCACGCCTCCCGAGATGTCGTTGCGGCGGAAGATGTCCGCGAACACCGCGATGAACATCCAGATGAACATGAACCAGAAGAAGAAGACGATCATCGCCCAGAGAACGTCTCCGAAGCTCCACTCCGCAAGCACTGTCCATTCCCCCTCTCGTGAATCGGGACGTGCGCCGACAGACCCGGCGCCGCTGCGTACACCCTAGTCCAATCACGCGCACCCCGTCGTCCGCCCGGGGGCGGCCGCCCGAGGGCCCGAGGGGCAGCGCCTATGCTCTGGCCGTGAGCGGCATGGACCTCGTGCGCGCCCTCGACCGCTTCCAGCAGCGCCACGCCTGGGCGGGCTTTCCGTACGCCGTGGTGAAGAAGTACGGCGACGATCAGGCCGGGTACCTGGCGGCGCTCATCGCCTACTACGGGTTCTTCTCGATCTTCCCGCTCCTGCTCGTCTTCGTGAGCGTGCTCGGAATCGTCCTGGCCAACGACGTGGAGCTGCAGCAGAGGATCATCGACTCCGCCCTCGCCCAGTTCCCGATCGTCGGGCCGACGATCGCGAGCGAGGTGGAGGCGATGACGGGCAACACGCTCGCGCTCGTGATCGGCATCGCGACGGCGCTCTGGGCCGGGCTCGGCGTGGTCCAGGCTGGGCAGAACGCGATGAACCGGGTGTGGCGGGTTCCGAGGAAGGACTGGCCGAACTTCTGGGTCTCGCACCTGCGCAGCCTCGTACTGCTGCTCGTGCTCGGGGTCATGCTCGTCGTGTCCACGCTGCTCTCGGGACTGGCGACGGTCGGGGGCGCGGAGGCCTGGGTCGTCCGCCTGTGGCAGTATGCCGTGTCCGTCGCGTTCAACCTGCTCTTCTTCGTCGTCGTGTTCCGAGTGCTCACCAGGCTCAACCTTCGGACGCGCGACGTGCTCGCGGGCGCGATCGCCGCGGCCATCGCGTGGACCGTGCTGCAGGCGATCGGCGGGCTCTACGTGACCCACGCGGTCAAGGGGGCATCGAACGTCTACGGCACGTTCGCGCTCGTCATCGGGCTGCTCGTGTGGATCTACCTGGGCGCGCAGATGACCCTGTACTGCGCCGAGATCAACGTCGTCCTCGCGCGCCGGCTCTGGCCGCGAAGCCTGGTGCAGCCGCCGCTCACCGAGGCCGACGAGCGGGCGCTCGCGGAGGGCGCGCTCGTCGAGCTTCGCCGCCCCGAGCAACACATCGCGGTCACGTTCGAGCCCGAGGAACGGCCGCTCGGCGCGGAGGCGTCGACGCCCCGCCCGGACGATCCTTGAGCCGTCCGGGTCCCGGGACGCGAGTCGCCGGGCCGCTGTTATCGTGCGCGCGCGGGCGACCAAGGGGGCGGGCGTGACGCCGATGAAGCGAATGACGGACGAGCAGCTCGAGGGCATGCTCGGACTCGCGAAGGACTCCGACTCCGTCGAGATGAAGGTCACGGTCCCGGAATCGGACCACCGATCCGCCGTGGCGGCGCTCGGCATCGACCCGCTCGAGGCGCAGATCCGGCAGGTCTTCTTCTTCGACACGCCCGACCTCGCGCTCAACAAGCACGGCCTCGTCCCCCGGGCGCGCCGGATCCAGGGCAAGGGCGACGACTCGGTCGTGAAGCTGCGCCCGGTCGTCCCGAACGAGCTCCCAGCGAGCGTCCGGACCTCCCCCAACCTCGGCGTCGAGGTCGACGCCATGCCGGGTGGCTACGTGTGCTCGGCCTCGATGAAGGGCGTGCCTCCGACCGACGTCCGGCAGACGACCCTCGCGGGTGGCCCGATCCGCAAGCTGTTCACGAGGGAACAGCGGGACTTCTACCAGGCGAACGCCCCCGAAGGGATCGGGCTCGACGACCTGGCGATCCTCGGGCCGATCAACGTCTTCAAGCTGAAGTTCACGCCGAAGGGATACGACGGCCGGCTGGTCGCCGAGCTCTGGATGTACCCAAACAACACGCGGATCCTGGAGCTCTCGACGAAGTGCCCCCCCTCGGAGACCCTCCACGTCGCCCTCGCGGTCCGGCTGTTCCTGTCCCGGAAGGGCATCGACCTCTCGGGAGAACAGACGACGAAGACGAAGACGGCGCTCGAGTACTTCGCCAAGCACCTCAACGACTAGCTCGGCGTGCGCGTCCTAGCTCTCGGCGACGTCGCGGCCGTGCACGGTCAGCGCCCAGATCACCGCGACGCACAGCGAGATGATCAGGATCGCCCACACCGGCTGATACGGCAGCCATGCGAAGTTCGCGATCGCGACGAGGACCGCCATGATCACGCCCACCGTCCGAGCCCACACGGCGCCGGAGAACAGCCCGAAGCCGGCGAAGAAGACGATGACGCCGAGGATCAGGTGGATCCAGCCCCACGTCGTGACGTCGACCTTGTACAGATACTCGGGCGTGACGACGAAGAACTGATCCTTGAAGATCGCCGCCAGGCCCTGCAGCGCCTGGAAGAAGCCCATCGTGACCATCACGAACGCGGCGAACGTCATCCAGCCGACCGCCCACATGCTGCGGTTTTCCATCGCTTCCTCCCCTCCACTCACCCGGCGCCGTCAGCGCCCAGTGGCGTGATCATAAGCTCCCCTCGCTCGGCGCGGGATGCGTTGCCCGCCAGCGCTCGGCGTTCACGGCCATCGCGGCGACGACGAGGCGTCCGATGAGGAAGAGCCAGAGCATGATCACCGTCGCGATCCCGAGGGCGCCGTAGAGGTCATTGACGCGCTCGAGGCGGCCGGCGAAGTACACGGCCGTGGCGATCCGCATGAATTGGAGCCCGAACGCGAGGAGCCACCCCCCCGGCAAGAAGGCGGTCCAGGGCGGACCGTCCGGGTGCGGGAGCCAGTCGAAGCCGTATGCGAACGCCGGCCCCAGCAGGAGCGGCGTCGCGATCCAGACGAGCAGGTCGACGATGAACGGGCCTGCGTACAGGCGTTGGAGCAGGACCGGGGTGCCGAGGAGCACCACCGCCAGCCCCGAGAAGGCGGCCGACGCCAGCCACGAGCGCGTGAAACGGGCAGGCCGAATCTGCCACGCCACGCCGGCCAACAGTCGGAGAGCCTTCACCACCGACTTCCCCGCCCACAGGACCGCCCACAGGCCGATCACCAGGAGAAGGAGCGACGACTTGCCGGTGTCCTCGGCCGCGCTGGCGACCGCCGCCGTCAGCGCGGCCGCGAGGCCGGCGCTCTTCGCGACCTCCTGCGTCGAGTGCGAGGAGTACTGGGCAATCACACCCAGTGCGCTCGAGAGCACGAGCGCCATCGGCACCATCCAGATGAACAAGCGATAGGCGAGCCCGCCGGCGAGCAGGGAGCCGGCGTGACGCCGGTCGCGATCGTAGGCCTCGTACGCGATCCGGAAGCTCTCGTTCTTGCCGCGGAGCACCTCGGCTTGCTGCTCGAGGGTCTTGCGCTTCTGCTCGTATCGCGTCCGCAGGACCGCGCTGCGCTCCCGAAGGGAGCGCGACTTCGCCGACTCCTCCGGCGTGGGAGGGGAACCGCCGGTCTCCGGCTCGTCCATACACCTAGATCGTGACGAAACCGACCCGAAGTTGCATCAACTCGAAGCCCGGGAGTGCGATCCTCAGGTTCGCGAGCGGTCGTGCAGCAGGCCGGCGACGCCGGTCACGACCACGGCGCCGGCGATCGAGCCGATGATGCCGCTCGGGCGTAGCTGGATGCCGTCGCCGGCGATCAGGCTCACGATGAGTCCGCCGAGCAGCGAGCCGACCAGGCCGGCCGCGAGGGCGAGCCCCCAGTCGATCTCCCGACCGCGCCGGCCGAGCAGGAGCTGCGCCACCCACCCGGCCGCGAGCCCGAACACGATGATCGCGAGGATCAGCACGGCGTCAGGCTACCCCGGAAACCGCAAGCGCGACGACGAACCCTGCGAGGGTACAGAGCCCGACGAGGCGCCCGCCGAACTCGTATGCCTCCGGCATCATCGTGTCGGCCAGCATCGTGATCACCGCTCCGGCGGCGAACGCCTGCGTCGCGGCGCCCGCGGCCTCCCCGGCGCGACCGAGAACTGCGTAGCCGATCGCCGCCGATGCGGTCGAGATCGTCACGACGACCGCCCAGAGCCCAAGGATCGACCTCGACCGCCAGCCCGCGCGCTGGAGCCCCACGCTGGCGGCCATGGCCTCCGGGAGGTTCGACAGGAGCGTCGCCACCAGGAACGAGGTGCTCACGGTGCCGTCGAGCAGCACCGAGAGCCCGATGACCACGGACTCCGGCACGCCGTCGAGCGCGGCACCAAGCACGATCGACAGCGGCGAGCCCTCGGCCTGCTCGCCGGTCGACCGCTTTCGATTCCCGCCGCCGTGTCGCGAGATCACGATGTCGCCGACGAGGTAGATCGTCCCGCCCGCGGCCATCCAGATCGCGATCTGCAGGGCATCCGCGAAGTCCAGCGCCTCCAGGACCAGGTCGTAGGCGACGGCGCTGATGAGCGCGCCCGCGCCGAAGGCCATGACGAGTCCGGTGACGCGCTGCGAGGGGTGCAGGATGAGCGCGATCGCGGCCCCGGCGAACAGGGAGGCCGAGGCGAGAAACGCCCAGAACGTCGCCTCAGCCATCGAGCGGCCCGCGTTCGGACGCGCACCAGGGCACGAGCTCCATCGAGCCGGCGCGGATGGCTACGTCGGCCCCGTCGCGTCGTCCGGCCTCGGCGCGGCGTCCGGACTCGTGACGTCGTCCGGGCTCGCCGACTCGTCGTGCGAACCGATCTTGTGGATCCATCCCCTCGTCGACCCGAGCCACTTGCGCCCGCGCTCGGTGATCCCGGCCTTCTTCGGCGGGGCTGGCGCCGCCGGCTCCACCCTCGTCATCTCGCTCTCGACCACCTCGTGGCGCTCGAGATAGAGCGAGGTCGACGCCTGGACCGTTGCGGCGAACGGAAGCGCGAGGAACGCCCAGAGCAACCCTCCGAGCGCGCCCCCGGCGAGCGCCGCGCCGAAGGCGACCGCGGGATGGAGCTGCATCGTCTTGCCCTGGATCTTCGGCGAGATGAGGTAGTTCTCCACCTGCTGGTAGATCAGCACGTAGATGAGGAGCACCAGTGCGTCGGCCGCGCCGTTCGAGATGTACGCGGACACGAGCGGCACGATCGCCGATATGTAGGTCCCGATGATCGGGATGAACGCGGCGACCGTGCCCTCGAAGAAGGCGAGGGCGGCCGCGCCCGGCACGTCGAGGATGCGCAGGACGATGTAGAAGAGCCCGCCGTTGATCACCGCCAGCAAGAGCCGAGAGTAGAAGTAGCCACCGGTCTTCTCGATCGCGGCCTCCCAGATCGACAGCAGCTCCTCCTGCCGCTTCGGCGAGAAGAACGAGAGGACCGATCGTTTGAAGCGGGGCGCGTCGGCCACCATGTAGAAGATGAACATCGCGACCGTGAAGACGCCGAAGATCCCGCCGATCAAGCTCGCCGCGAACCCCAGAAGCACCGACATCGGGTGGTGGGACGACCCCGCGAGCGAGGTGGCCGCCTGGGCCGCGCCGCTCGAGATCGAGTCGGTCGCGAGGTCGATGCCCAGGTTCTCCTTCGCCCACTCGGCGAGCTCGGGACCCCTCTCGGAGATGTGGCTCGCGATGACCGACGCGCCCTTGAGCAGGGCCGGCACGAAGATCAGCACGATCAGGACCATCAGGCAGAACACGATGAACAGGAGCGCGCCCGTCGCGGCGCCGCGGCGCCAGTGCCAGTGCGCGTGCAGGAAGTTGACCGCCGGCTCGAGCGCGAACGAGAAGAACAGAGCCAGGACCAGGTAGGCGATGACCCCGCCCAACGCCCGCAGGACGTCGACGCCGGCGACGACGGCGACGACGACCGCGAGGGTCCACAGGATCGTCGGGCGGACCCACGCCGGCGGCCGACGGGGGTCGAGCGCCTCCTCTGTCGGCGGCGGGCCCGGCGTCACCGAGACGACGGAAGCGGGAGGCTCGCCCGGCGCGGTCGCGAGGTCACCGATCGACGGCGGCGAGCGTCGAGGCTCGGGGCGGACCCACCCCCAGGCCACGACCGCCCCGACGACCGCGGCGAGGACAGCAAGGATCGCCTTCCACCAGCCCGACCCGTCGTCGTCGGAGGAAGCCGGTCGGTCCGTCACGCGCTCCTCCCCCTCGCCCTCGGTCGATCGGCCTCGGCCCCGGGCATCGATCGCACGCCTCGGCGGCTGATTCTGAGGCCGAGGCGGCACGGCAGCAATCCGAGCGGCCGGTGCGCCGCAAACGGTTCGCGGCGAGCACGGGCTGGTCACGGCGCCCTTCGGGGGAGCATGATGGGCAGCCCAAGGGACGGGTGAGGACGACATGAGCGTCGAGGAACCGGTCACCGCTCGCACCGAGGGTCGCGTGACCCCGATCCGGCCCGCGCCCCCGCGCTCTCCCGATCCCGGCGAACTCGCCGAGCGCGCGATCCGGACGGCGGTCGGGGTTGCGTCCCTCGCCGCCGGGTTCGTCGCGACGTCCCTCGCCGATGCCATCCGCGGCGAGATCCGCGAGCCGGCCGAGGAGGTCGCCGACGACGAGTCCTGGCCGAAGCCCCTCCTGCCCGTGCTCACGGGGGCCGCGTTCGGCGTCGCGATCGACGCGGCGAGGGCCGCCGCCGGTGCGGCGGCCGCGGTCGGGCGCAGTGTCGGGCCCTGGGTCTCGTTCGCAGCGAGCCCCACGTTCGTCCGCAACCGGCTCGGGCGCGTCCGCACCAAGGTGAACGAGCTCGACGCCGAGTGGCGCGTGGAGCAGACGGAGGACGAACGGATCGGCTCCGCGTTCGTCCGCGAGCTCGTCCCGCAGGTGCTGGACGCGACGCTGGATCAGGTGGACCTCACCGGGCTCGTGCTCGAGCGCGTGGACCTGGATCGCGTCGTCGACACCGTCGATCTCGCCCGGGCGATCGACCGCATCGACCTCGACGTGATCGTCGGCCGGATCGACGTGGACGCGATCGTGCAGCGCGTGGACGTGGGGAAGATCGTCGAGCGGCTCGACCTCGACGCCCTGACGTCGCGCATCGACCTGGACGCGATCGTGAGCCGGATCGACGTTGACGCGATCGTGCAGCGCGTGGACGTGGGGAGCATCGTGGAGCGGCTCGACCTCGACGCCCTGACGGCGCGGATCGACATCGAGGCGATCGTGCAGCGACTCGACCTGGGCAAGATCGCGCAGGAGGTCATCGACGAGCTCGACCTCGCGGCCATCGCGACGAAGGTCATCGAGGAGATCGACCTGCCGCAGATCGTGCGCGAGTCGACCGGAACCATGGCCAACGAGACGGTCGAGGGCATCCGGGCGCAGGGCATGAACGCCGACCAGGTGGTGGGCCGCTTCGTCGACCGGCTCCTCGGGCGCGGGGCCGATCGCAAGGACTCGGGGGACGCAAGCTGAGCAGCATCGCGGCGCCCGAGGTCCGCTCCCTCCAGGGCCAGCGGGCCGGGTTCATCTCCCGCTTCGTGGCCGACGCCGTCGACCTGCTGGTGGTGCTCGCGGGTCTCGGCGCCATCTACATCGGCGTGGCGTCGGTCCGGTTCCTGATCGCGCCGCGCCGGTTCCACTGGCCGGTTCCCGGCACGCTGCCGCTCGGTGCCCTCGGCTGGGGGCTGTTGATCGTGTACCTCGCGGTCGCCTGGAACGCCACCGGGCGCACGCTCGGCAAGCAGATGATGGGCCTGCGGGTCGAGCGGCGCGACGGGTCCGGCCTCGGCCTCGGGACGGCGTTCGTGCGGGCGGTGATCTGCGCCGCGTTCCCGATCGGCCTCGTCTGGTCGTTGGTCAGCCGCGAGCGCGCATCGGTGCACGACCTGATCGTCCGCACCAAGGTCGTGTACGACTGGCACCCCCGCGTGTCGGGCTGAGCGGTCCCTCGCTCGGCCGACACTCATCGACCTCACCCCGCGCGCCGATACCCACCACATGACCGCCGAACGCTCCCCCGCCTGGCGATGCGTCGCGGGGGCCCTCGGCTGCGCGCTGCTCGCGTGGTTCTCGGTGATGCGCGACGTGCGGGTGCCGCTGCTCGGCCTGGTCGACCTCGGGTTCCACGAGCTCGGCCACCTACTCACCTACGTCTTCCCCGACGTCGTCACGGCCGCGATGGGATCGACCACCCAGATCGCGGTGCCCCTGGGAATCGCCGCCTACTTCGCGTTCGCGCGACGAGACCTCGTGGCGAGCGGCCTCTGCCTCGCGTGGGCCGGGACGTCGGCTCGCGACGTCGCCGTCTACGTGGCCGACGCGCCCTACCAGCGCCTGGAGCTGATCGGCGGCGAGCACGACTGGGCGTTCGTGCTCGGCCCCCAACACCTGGATGCGCTCGGCGCCGCCGGGACCATCGCCGCCGTGATCCGGATCTCGGGGGTCCTGCTCTTGTTGGCGGGGACCGCGCTCTGCCTCGTCGACCTGGTGCGCGACCGCCCCGGCAAGACGCCGGTGCCGCCGCCGGAGCCGGCCTTCGGGTTCGGTGGGCGAGGGGGGACTTGAACCCCCACGAGGTTGCCCTCACAGGAACCTGAATCCTGCGCGTCTGCCAAATTCCGCCACTCGCCCGGCGGGGCTCGGAATCCTAGCAGTCGCGAGAAATCCCCCGGACGACCGATGCGCTACCGAGTTCTGGGTACCGATGGGTACTCGTGATGAGGAAGCTCCCGGAGTTGGTCAAGCTCCGTCCCTCGTTCATGGTTCGGCACCGCCTCTACTTCGAGGACGTGCTCCGAGCTCTCGCCGTCGCCGGCGCGGCCGCGTTCCTCGTCGCGCTCGGCCTGGCCCTCTTCGGGCTCGCCACCAACGTCCTCGAGCCCTTCTACGGGACGACCCTCCGCTTCCTGATCGCCGTGCTCCTCGTGACGGCTCCCTACGCCGAGCTGATCGAGATCCGCAAGCACCGGCTCCGCCAGCTCTCCACCGCCGAGCGGCTCGGCTTCGTCGCACGAAACGCAGAGACGCGCTAGCCGCGCGGCGGGTTCGTGCGCATCGGGCACGGGTAGAATCCGGCCCGGAAACCGCTCCTGACCAGCGGCGACGAGCCCGTGCCGATCCTTCGCGACTTCGAACGACGCCTCGGCGACATGGTCGAGGGATTCTTCGCCTCGACGTTTCGTTCCGGCCTGCAGCCGGTCGAGCTCGCCAAGCGCGTCATGCGCGAGATGGACGCCAACAAGACGGTCGGGGTCCGCGAGGTCTGGGCCCCGAACCGCTTCGTGTTCTCGCTCTCCGAGACCGACGGCGAGCGGTTCGAGCAGGCCGAGCACGCGCTCGTGGCCGAGCTCGGCCGGGTGGTCCGCGAAACCGCCACCGAGCGCGGGTGGGGGCTCGTCGGACCTCCCGAGATCGAGCTCGTCGTCGACGACGAGCTGAAGCGCGGACGCTTCGAGGTCGAGGCCTCGTTCGTCGAGGGGGAGGAGGAGCTCGCGCCGCTCGTGGCCGGCCAGGCGACGCTGTCGATGGTCAAGGGAGGGGCGGCCCGCACGTTCTCGCTCGCCAAGCCGGTCGTCACGCTCGGCCGGCTGCCGGAGAACGACGTGGTCGTCGACGACCCCGGCGCGTCGCGACAGCACGCGCGGATCAACGGCGCGAACGGCGAGTACGTCCTCGTCGATCTCGGCTCGACGAACGGGACGCTCGTGAACGACGAGCCGGTCGCCGAACGCCGGCTCGACGACGGCGATCGCATCACGATCGGCGAGACCGTCCTCGAGTTCCGGAGGGCGTGAGGTGTCGCCGTTCGTGCTGTCGGTGCTGAAGTACGCCTTGCTCGTCCTGCTCTACTTCTTCATCTTCCGCGCGGTGCGGTCGGTCGCGATGGACGTCGCCGGGCGAAAGCGCGAGCGGACGGCGGCATCGCGTCCCGCCGCGGCGGCGGCGCCGGCCACGGCCTCCAAGGGCGGCAAGCCGCCGTCGCAGGTCGTCGTGCACGAGCCCGACGTCCCGAAGCCGCGGACCGTGCGGCTCTCGGGCTCGGCGCAGATCGGCCGCGCCGACGGCTGTGCCATTCGCCTGTCGGACACCTACGTTTCCCAGGTGCACGCGCGCCTGTACGGGGAGAACGGGGCCTGGTTCGTCGAGGACCTCGGGTCGACGAACGGCACGTTCCTGAACGACCGGCGGGTGGCCCAGCCGGTGGAGGTCCACGCGGGCGACGTCGTGAAGCTCGGCAAGACCGTCCTGGAGCTGCGCCGATGAGGGTGGTTGCCGCCGCCGCCACCGACATCGGCCAGGTCCGCGAGGGCAACGAAGACGCGTACCTGCTGCTCGACCCCCTGTACGCGGTCGCCGACGGTATGGGCGGGCATCGCGGTGGCGAGGTGGCGTCCAACCTCGCGCTGGAGACGGTCCAGCGGTTGTTCGAGGCCGACGAGGGATCGCTCACGGAGCAGGTCGAGCTCGCGAATCGCGCGGTCTTCGAGCGCTCTCAGGCCGACCGCGAGGTGTCGGGGATGGGCACCACGCTGACGGCGGCGCTCGTCGAGGGGAACCGGGCGCGGCTCGCGCACGTCGGTGACTCGCGCGCCTACCTGCTTCGCGACGGCGTGCTCACCCTGCTCACCGAGGACCACACGCTCGTGCACCGGATGGTGCAGGAGGGCGAGATCACGGAGTCGGAGGCCGAGACGCACCCGCATCGCAGCATCCTCACGCGCGCGCTCGGGGTCGAGGGCGCCCTCCAGGTGGACGAGGCGTTCGTCGAGCTGCGCGAGGGCGACCGGCTCCTGCTCTGCACCGACGGCCTCACCGCGATGGTGAGCGACGACCGGATCCGCGGGGTGCTCTCGGAAACCCCCGACCCGCGTGAGGCGGCCGAGCACCTCGTCCTCGCCGCGAACGGGGCCGGCGGGATCGACAACATCACCGTCGTGATCCTGGACGTGGTCGGCGACGGCCCGCCCGCAGGCCGGGCCGTCGCCGAAGAGCTCGCCTCCGAGCCGCCGGTGCGCCACGACACCGTCCCCGCGCCGGGGCCCCCGACCTCGGGCGGCGGGCGATCAACGAGCAGGAGGAGGGTCGGGGTTCGCACCGGGGTGGCCGTCGCGGTCATCGTCGTGGTGGTGATGGCGCTCCGCCTGTACCTCGACACCCAGTGGTTCGTCGGCGTCTCCAGCGGGCGCGTGGCCATCTTCCGGGGCGTGCCGGCGGAGGTGGCCGGCGTCGACCTGAGCTCGCTCGTCGTGGAGACCTCGATCCCGGCAGAGGACGCGGAGGCCCTCGCCCTGTATCGCGACGACCTGCCCGCCGGCATCACGGCCGACGACCGCGCCGGCGCCGAGGCGATCGTCGAGCAGATCCGCAGCGACGTCGCGACCGCGCAGGCGTCGCAACCGTGAGCCGGGCCGTCGCGCACCGGCCGCGAGCCTCGCTGGGGTCGGCGATCGCCTTCACGGTGGCGGCGCTCGTCCTTTCGATCGGCGCCTACGTGATCGCCGGATACGGAAAGCGCGGACAGCTGCCGGCCACGTTCGCGCTCTACGCGACGATCTTCGCCGCCGGGTACGCGGGCGCGACGCTCGTCATCCGCCGGTCCGCGCCGGCCGCGGACCCCGCCCTGTTCCCGACCGCCGGCGTCCTCGTCGGCCTGGGGTTCGCGATGATCTTCCGGCTCTCGGGCGGCCTGGCGACCGAGCAGGCCACGTGGATCGTCGTCGGCCTGCTCGCGTTCGCGGCGACGCTGCTCGTCGTCCGCGACCACCGGATGCTCGACGCGTACACCTACACGATCGGCCTGCTCGGCCTCGTGCTGCTGATGCTGCCGATGGTCCCGGGCATCGGCCGCACGATCAACGGCGCGCGACTGTGGGTCGAGGTCGGCCCGCTCGGCTTCCAGCCGGCCGAGCTCGGCAAGGTGCTCATCGTGGTCTTCCTCGCCTCGTACCTCACCCAGCGGCGCGAGCTGCTCCAGGTCGCGACGACCCGGATCGGTCCGCTGCGCCTGCCGGCGGCCAAGCACCTCGCGCCCGTGCTCATCGCCTGGGCCGCGTCCCTCGCGATCCTGTTCGTCCAGCGCGACCTCGGCGCGTCGCTCCTGTACTTCGGGATCTTCGTCGTGATGCTGTGGGTCGCGACGGGCCGGTTCGCGTACCTGCTGTTCGGGCTCGTGCTCTTCGCGATCGGCGCGTACGCCGGCTGGATGCTGTTCGATCACGTGCAGCTGCGGGTGGACATCTGGCTGCACGCCCTCGACCCCGACAAGGTGTTCGGCCTCGGCTACGGGCAGCTCGCGCAGGCGCAGTTCGGCCTGGCCACCGGGGGGATCGTCGGCGCGGGCCTCGGCCAGGGATCGCCGGGCCTGGTCCCGTTCGCCTCCACCGACTTCATCTTCGCCGCGATCGGCGAGGAGCTGGGCCTGCTCGGGACGACGGCGGTGCTGCTGCTGTTCGTCGTGCTCGTCGGCAAGGGCCTGCGGATCGCGATCGAGTGCCGCGACGCGTTCGGGCAGCTCCTGGCGACGGGCCTCGCGACGCTCATCGGCCTGCAGGCCTTCGTGATCGTTGGCGGCGTGACGAGGGTGATCCCGCTCACCGGCGTGACGCTGCCGTTCGTGTCCTACGGCGGCTCGAGCCTCGTCTCGAACTTCATCGTGCTCGCGCTGCTCGTGCGCATCTCGAGTGGCCCCGCGCCGCAACGGGAACGGGGCTGACGTGGAGCGTCAGATCCGACGGCTCGGGGTGGGAATGCTCGTCCTGTTCCTCGCGCTCCTCGTGCAGGTCAACTACCTGCAGGTGTTCGCCTCGGACCGGCTGTCGAACGATCCGGCCAACGCGAACCGTCTCCTCAAGGCGGAGTACGCGGTCCACCGCGGCTCCATCCTCGCGAACGACGGCCAGACCGTGCTCGCGTCCAGCCGCAAGAGCTTCGGCGACCTGAAGTACCAGCGCCGGTACCCGCAGGGACCCCGATACGCCCACGAGACCGGCTTCTATTCGTTCGTGTTCGGCCGCAGCGAGCTCGAGCTGTCGTACAACTCGCACCTGGCCGGCACCGCGCCCGAGCTCCTGCCCCAGACGCTCACCGACCTCGTCCTCGGCCGCGACAAGCAGGGCGCGACCATCGTCACGACGCTCGACCCCGAGATCCAGATCGCGGCCGAGCAGGCGGCGGCGGCCGAGCCGGGCGACGTCGCGATCGCGGTCGTCGAGCCCTCGACCGGCAGCGTGCTCGCGCTCGTCTCGGAGCCGACGTACGACCCGAACCGGCTCGCCTCGCAGGACCCGGCGGAGGTGCGCGCGGCATGGGACGAGCTCAACGCGGATCCCGAGAAGCCCCTCGTCTCGCGCGCGAGCGACGAGCTGTTCCCGCCCGGCTCGACCTTCAAGCTCGTGACGGCCTCTGCGGCGCTCGAGAACGGCTTCGGGCCGGACAGCCTGTGGCCGAACCCGCACGAGCTCGACCTCCCGCTCACCGACGAGACGCTCCAGAACTTCGGCGGGGGGACGTGCTCGGGCGGCGCGCAGATCACGCTGGCCGAGGCGCTGCGGCAATCGTGCAACGTCGTGTTCGGCGGGATCGGCCTCGCGCTCGGCGCCGAGGCACTCGCGGACGAGGCCCGCCTCTACGGTTTCACGGCGACGCCGGGCGAGGACCTCGTGCCGTTCGACATCCCGTGGGTCTCGGGCGTGTTCCCCGCGCCCGAGACGTTCGAGCAGCGCACGCCCGCGATCGCGCTGTCCGCCATCGGCCAGCAGGACGTCGCGGCCAACCCGCTCCAGATGGCGCTCGTGTCGGCGGCGATCGCGAACGGCGGCGTCCTGATGGGGCCCCGCCTCGTGACCGAGGTCCGCGACCCGACCGGGCGGGTCATCGCCGAGTTCCGGCCGGAGGAGTTCTCGCAACCACTCTCGCCGGAGAACGCGGCGATCCTGACGCAGATGATGGTCTCGGTCGTCCAGGCGGGAACGGGGACCGCCGCGCAGATCCCCGGGGTGACGGTGGCCGGCAAGACCGGGACCGCACAGCACGGCGAGGGCGCGAACCCGCACGCCTGGTTCACGGCGTTTGCCCCAGCCGAGAATCCGCAGGTCGCGGTCGCCGTGATCGTCCTCGACGGCGGTAGCCTTGGCAGCGAGGCGACGGGCGGGCAGGTGGCCGCGCCGATCGCCAGGGCGGTCATCGAGGCCGCGCTCGGCCAGTGACCGGAGGGGGAACGTCATCGAGCAGCCCGTGATCCTCGGGGGGCGGTACCGCGTCGAGCAAGAGCTCGGGCGCGGCGGCATGGCGAAGGTCTTCCGCGGGCAGGACACGGTCCTCGGGCGGACCGTCGCGATCAAGATCCTCGCGCCGCAGTTCGCCGACGACCCCAACTTCGTCACGCGATTCCGCCGGGAGGCGCAGGCCGCCGCCCGAATCAGCAACCAACACATCGTCTCCGTCTTCGACACCGGGTCCGACGACGGCGTGCACTACATCGTCATGGAGTACGTCGAGGGCAAGACGCTCGCCGAGTTCCTGACCGGCGGCGGACGCATCATGCCCGACCGCGCGATCGACATCGCGATGGACGGATGCCGAGCCCTGCAAGCCGCGCACGCGCAGGGCGTGATCCACCGCGACATCAAGCCCGGCAACATCATGCTGACGCCGCGCGGCGAGGTGAAGGTCAGCGACTTCGGAATCGCGCGGATGAGCACCTCCGCCGAGACGATCGCCGAGACCGCCGCGGTGCTCGGCACGGCGTCGTACCTGTCGCCCGAGCAGGCGCAGGGCCAGGCCGTCGACGGCCGGTCGGACATCTACTCCCTCGGCTGCGTCCTGTACGAGATGGTCACGGGCCGGCCGCCGTTCCTCGGCGAGTCGCCGGTCGCTGTCGCTTCCAAGCACGTCCTCGAGCAGCCGACCCCGCCGTCGAAGCTGAACCGCGACGTCACCCCCGACCTCGACGCGGTCATCCTGCGCGCGATGGCCAAGAACCCCGCGAACCGCTACCAGTCGGCCGAGGAGTTCCGCGCCGACCTCGAACGCGTGAAGCGCGGGCTTCCCGTCGAGGCGACGCCGATCCTTCCCGTCGCCGCGGCGACCCAGGCGCTGCCCCGCGAGCCCGCGCCGACCGCGGTCCTGCCCCCACCCGAGCCGGAGCGCTCGCGCTGGTGGATACCCGTGCTCGTCACGCTGCTGATCCTCGGCATCCTCGCGGTCGTGCTCTGGCTGCTCGCGCAGAACCTGCTGAACAACGACGAGCCGAACCAGCCGACGCTCGTCGACGTCCCCAACGTCGTCGGGCAGAAGCTGAACGCGGCGCGGACGACGCTGGAGAACGCCAACCTCATGGTGGCCGACCCGGTGATCGAGGAGCCGGCGGCCGACCACCCCGACGAGGAGCCCGGCACCGTCTTGGCGCAGGACCCCACCCCCGACCAGGGACAGGTCGAGGAGGGGACCGAGATCACGCTCACGGTAGTGGCGCAGGCCGAGGCCGTCGCGATCCCGGACCTGTCGGATCAGTCGCTCGCCGACGCCCAGCAGGCGATCATCGACCTCGGGCTCGTGCCGTTCACCCAGGACCAGGCGAGCGTCGACGTGACCCCGGGCAACGTGATCGCCACCGATCCGCCCGCGGGCCAGGAGGTCCCGCCCGGCTCCACCGTGACCATCCTGGTTTCGAGCGGCCCGGGGACCGTCACGGTGCCGCAGGTGACCTGTCTCTCGTTCAACGCTGCCCAGAACCAGATCCGCAAGGCTGGGCTCGTGCCCGCGCTCTCGACCGAGGTGGTCGCGATCAACTCCGCCTGCCCGCTCGGCAACAAGGTCGCGCAGCAGGATCCAGCGGCCAACACGCCGGTCGCCGAGGGCTCCACGGTCACGCTGTTCGCCGGCGCCGAGTCCGAGCCGACCGGGCCGACGGGGCCGTCCGGCGGCACCGGGCCGACGGCGTGAGCGGCTGGTTCGTGCAGGAGGAGTTCACCGAGGACGAGCGCGCGCGTCTCGCGCCGCACTTCACGAACCTCGACGGCCCGGTTTTCGCGCTCGTGAACCTGCCCGAGGTCGTCAAGGGCGCGCTGTTCGCCCGCTACTCGCGCACCGCGAAGTCGATCCGGCGCCTGTTCCTCGACGAGTTCGCCGAGCAGCTCGAGGCCGGCGCCACGCCGGGGCTGGAGGGCGTGAAGGTCGACAAGGCCGAGCAGCTGTTCGACCGCGTGTTCTTCGAGTACGGCGACGACTCGGTCGCGCAGCTCGGCGGCGTGCACCTCGCGTGCGAACAGGCGTCGCAGCTCCTCGCGAAGGCGATCGAGTGGGGGCGGCTCGCGGCGTACCTCGAGCAGTCGACTCGCTACATGCGCTACGACGATCGTCCCGGCGGGAGGTGGAGACTGACCGTGCCGCCCGAGCTCGAGGGAACGGCCGCGGCGCAGGCCTACGAGGACTTCGCCACGCGAGCCTTCGAGGCCTACGGCCGGATGTTCCAGCCGATGTTCGACCTGTTCGCCGAGCGCTTCCCGAAGGACCCCGCCGACTCGGACTTCCTTTACCGCTCGACGATCACGGCCAAGACGTGCGACACGCTGCGCGTGCTGCTCCCCGCGGGGACGCGCTCGAACCTCGGCGTCTACGCGAGCGGCCAGGCATACGAACAGATGCTGCTGCGGATGCGCGCGCACCCGCTCGCCGAGGTGCGAGAGTACGCCGACCTCATGCTCATCGAGCTCCGAAAGGTGATCCCGGCGTTCCTCAAGCGCGTCGACCTCCCCGACCGCGGGGTCGCGTGGTCCCGCTACCTCGAGGACACGCGCGAGCGCACACTCGAGGTCGCCGAGAAGTACACGGCGGGGATCGAGCCCGGCCATCGCGAGCTCGTCACGCTCACCGACTACGACCCGCTCGGCGAGGAGAAGGTCGTCGCGGCAGCGCTGTACGCCTCGACGGATTTGCCCGACGACCGCTGCCAGTCGCTCGCGCACACGATGAGCGCCGAGGAGCGCGAGAACGTCCTGCGCGCCTACGTCGGCGAGCGCGGCAACCGCCGCCACAAGCCCGGCCGCGCGTTCGAGCGCACCGGCTACCGCTTCGACGTGCTCTGCGACTACGGAGCCTTCCGCGACCTCCAGCGCCACCGGCCGCTCACGCTCGAGTGGCAGCGTCTGTCGCCGATCCACGGCTACGCGGTCCCGTCGGCGATCGTCGACGCCGGGCTCGAGGGCGAGTGGCACGCGGTGATGGAGGACTCGACGGCCACCTGGGAAGCGATCTCGGCCGCGGCCGGCCTGGACGTCGCCCAGTACGCGGTGTCGATGGCCTACCGCATCCGGTTCGTGATGCAGATGACGGCCCGCGAGGCCATGCACCTGATCGAGCTGCGCTCGAGCCCGCAGGGGCATCCGACGTACCGGCGCGTCGCGCAGTCGATGCACGACCTCATCGCGAACACGGCGGGACACCGGGCCATCGCCGGCGCGATGAGCTACGTCGACTTCAGCGACGTGGACCTCGAGCGCCTCGAGGCCGAGCGCCGCGCCGAGGTCCGCAGACTGGCCGCCAAGTCCTCGAGCTGACTCAGCCGCCGAGGATCTCGGCGAGGTCGTAGCGGACCGGTTCTTCGAGCTGGTTGTACCCGCAGGATCGGGGATCCCGGTCGGGGCGCCAGCGGACGAACTGGGCCGTGTGCCGGAATCGGTTGCCCTCCATGTGCTCGTAGCGGACCTCGAGGACGCGTTCCGGCCGGAGCGGCACGAACGACAGGTCCTTCCCCGCGTTCCATCGGCTCCCCTCGGAGCTCCGGGGGTTCCGTCCACCCTCCTCGATCCACTTCGACCAGTCCCACGGATGGCCCTCGAACGTCGTCACGAGCGGTTGCAGCTCCTCGAACAGCTTGCGGCGCTGGACCATCGGGAATGCGCCGACGACGCCGACGTTCGCGAGGTTCCCCTCCACGTCGTAGAGCCCGAGCAGCAGCGAGCCAATCGCGTCCTCGCCGCTCTTGTGGACGCGATAGCCGGCGACGACGCAGTCCGCGGTGCGCTCGTGCTTGATCTTGAACATCACCCGCTTGTCCGGCTGGTACGTCCCCTCGAGTGGCTTGGCGACGACGCCGTCGAGGCCGGCGCCCTCGAACTCCTCGAACCAGCGCTCGGCCAGGGCCGGATCGGTCGTTGCCGGCGTCACGTGGATCGGCGACCGGGCGGGAGCGAGCGCCTCCTCGAGGGCCCGCCGCCGCTCGGCGAACGGTTCCCTCGTGAGGTCGCGGTCGCCGAGCGCGAGCAGGTCGAAGGCCACGAAATGCGCCGGCGTGCGCTCGGCGAGCATCCGGACCCGGCTCTCGGCGGGGTGGATCCGCTGCTGCAGCGTCTCGAACTCGAGCCGGCGGCCGTCGGGATCGGGGACGATGATCTCGCCGTCGACGACGGACCGTTCGGGCAGGTTCGCGAGGATCGCCTCGACCACCTCGGGGAAGTAGCGCGTCATCGGCCGCTCGTTGCGGCTGCCGATCTCGACCTCGTCGCCGTCGCGGAAAACGATCGAGCGGAAGCCGTCCCACTTCGGCTCGTAGCTGAGGTTCCCGAGAGGGATCTCCTTGACGAGCTTCGCGAGCATCGGCGAGACCGGCGGCATGATGGGCAGGCGCATACCGCCATCTTGCAGGACCGGCCGGGACGGCGGCGAGCCGCCCCGATCAGCCGGCGAGGGGCGTCAACCTCACGACCGGGGCGTCGGTCGGCACGCCCACCTCGCGCACCTCGCTTCCGGTCGTCGCGTCGAGCACGATCACCCGGTCCCCGACCGCCGCGTACACGTGCGCGCCGTCCGAGGCCACGCCGAGACCCGAGATCGATCCGTCGACGGTCCAGGTGGCCGCGCGCTCGAACGTCGCGGCGTCGAACGCGCCGACGGCCGAGCCGCGGGCGGTCGCGACCGCGACGTACAGCGTGCGGCCGTCCGGGGAGACCATCGCCGACGTCCGCTCGATCGCGCCCGTGATCGGGATGTCGATGCTCGCGGTCCGCACCTCGAGCGTCTTCGTGTGCATGACCGCGACGGTGCCGAGCCCAGGGTCGATCACGAACAGGTGGGTGCCGTCGGGCGTGGTCGCCATCGCCTCCTGCGAGGCCGGCCGGTCCCACATCGCCTTCGGCAGCCCGACGCAGTGCGCCCACCCCTCGCGCAGGCTGAGCACGTGCACGAATGAGACGCTCGCGTTCGCCGGCACCGGCGCGTCGTGCGGCGCGTAGCCGGGCCGCGAGCTCGTGTAAAGGGTGTAGAGCTGCGAGGCGTCGGGGGCGAGCACCTGCTCGAGCCGCGTGCCGGGCATGCGCTCGGGCGCGCCCTTGAACGGACCGAACACCGGGTAGACCTTCCCGCGCTGCAGGTCAAGCTGCGTGACGCGATACACGCTCGGCGTCTCGGCCGGCAGGTGCTGGATCAGGAAAAGCGAGCCGTCGTCGGTCGAGAAGGCCTCGGGCTCGAAGTTGCCTCGAAGGTCGTAGGTGCGCGGTTCGGCGGCGCCGGTCGGGTCGGCGACGACGATCGTGGTCCGCGCGCGGGGCAGCGGCACCGCGGGGTCCCACCCGGCCGGGAGCGGATCCATCAGCGCGACGGCGCGTCCGCTCTCGGAGACCGCACGGACGTCGAGATCGCCGGGCACGCGGAGGCTCGAGACCTGCTCGCCGGTCGCCCCGTCGCGCTCGCGCAGCAGGGTCGAGCCGGCCGAGGCGGTCGCCGAGAGCACCCAGCCACCGCCGAGGCTCGAGACCGCGTCGTGGCCGGCGAACACGACCCCGCCGTCCGGCACGCGGACGACGAGCGGGCCGGCCTCGGTGCCGAGCAGCAGGCTCTCGGCGTGCACGGCCGTCGAGGTCGCGGCGGGTCCGCCGCCTGCCCCCGTCCCGGAGCTCGTGCACGCGGCCGCGAGCACCACCAGCGCCGACATCGCCACGAACGCCCTCACCCGCATCGCTCCGCCCTCCCGGGTCCACGGTCCGAGGCGCCGGCCCGGCGTCCTCGATCGAACTACTGCCCGAACGCCGGGAAGGTTCCGCGGAACCTCCGGCGGCCCGGGCCGGTCATGCGGGGTGACGAGGGGAGGCGGGATGCGCGCCAGGCGATCGATCGTCGCGGGGTTCGTGGTCGGGATGCTCCTCGCCCTCCCGCACCCGGCGGCCGCCGACGGCGGCGCCTACCTCGACTTCGGAGCCACGCACTACCTGCCGGGCCAGGCCGCGAGGGGCGTGGGCTACGTCTCGATCCCGGCGAACAAGCAGGACCTGCTCGACCGCGGCCCGTTCTTCGTCTACGTGCTGCCGCCGGGCGCCTGGATCGAGCCGGGCAAGCCGGTTCCGCCGGACGCGATCCGGGTCGGCACCGCGACTATCGCGCAGGAGGACAAGACGGTGTTCGAGGTCCGCGCCTCGTTCACGGTTCCCGACGTGACCGGCGACTACTACCAGGTCCAGCTCTGCAACTCGCCGTGCACGATCGCCGGCTTCAGCGAGCCGCTCACGGCCACGATCTCGATCGTGCAGACGGCGCGCGAGGGCGAGCTCCTCGACGAGTACCAGAAGCTCTACGGCAAGAACTGGAGCCTGCGGCGGCAGAGCAAGAAGGCCGCGAGGGCGAACGACGAACTCGCGGCCGAGCTCGCGACGAGCCGCGAGACTGTCGCCACGCTCTCGGCCGACGTCGAGCGCCTGCGGGCCGAGCTCGCGGCCGGCACTGCCCCAGCGGCGGCCGCGTTCGTGGACGCCCGAGCCTCCTCCTCGGCCGGCGACCGGCCGATCGTCGACGCCTGGGCGCTCGTCGCGATCGTCGGCGCGCTGATCGTCGCGCTCGCGGCGATCGCGCTCGGCCTGGGGTTCGGCCGGCGGAGCGCCAAACGGCTCGCGCTTCGTCCCGCGCCTCGCTGAACCCACGCCCGGCGCTTTCCGGTACCCTGGCGAGCCCATGGACCGTCAGTCGACGTTCCTGCTGGCCCTCGGCCTGTTGATCGCCGCCGCCGGGTTCGTCTCGGCGAGCGGCTGGATCCTGTTCGCGCGCGACCGTCGCACCGCGCGCGTCGCCGCCCCCGCCCCCGAGCATCACGAGGCCGTCGAGGGGCACTAGGTGCTCGAGCTCCTCGACCTCCGTGACCGGAGGGAGCGACTCGAGCCCCGCCGCCTCGAGATCGACCCCACCGTCTCCGACACCGTTCGGGACATCGTTCGGCGCGTCCGCGACGAGGGAGACGACGCCCTGAACGAGCTCACCCTGCGCTTCGACGGCGCCGACCTCCGCGAGACCGGCCTCGTCGTGTCGGCCAAGGAGATCGCGGCGGCGGTCGAGGCCGTCCCGCCCGAGCTCCGGGACGCGCTCGACGGGCTGATCGAGCGCATCGCCGACCTGCACCACCGCCAGGTCCCGTCCGAGTGGCAGGAGGAGCGCGACGGCGTGCGCTTCGGCGAGCGCGTGCGCCCGATCCGCGCAGCCGGCTGCTACGTGCCGGGCGGGCGGGCCGTGTACCCGTCGTCGGTCGCGATGACGGTGACGCCGGCGCTCGTGGCGGGGGTCGCCGAGATCGTCGTCTGCACGCCGCCGAGGCCCGACGGCTCGATCCACCCGGAAGTGCTGCTCGCCGCGTCCCGGGCCGGCGCCACCCGCGTCGTCAAGGTCGGCGGCGCGCAGGCCGTGGCCGCGCTCGCGTACGGCACCGAGTCGGTCCCGGCCGTCGACAAGGTGGTGGGGCCCGGCAACGCGTACGTCACCGAGGCCAAGCGCCAGCTGAACGGCGTGGTCGGCATCGACGGGCTCGCCGGCCCGACCGAGCTCGTGCTCGTCGCCGGGCCCGAAGCCGATCCGCGCTGGGTGGCGATCGACCTCGTCGCGCAGGCCGAGCACGACCCCGACGCCCTCGCGACGCTCGTGACGACGGACGCCGGTCTGGTCGAGCGGGTCGATCGCCACCTCGAGGACGAGGTCGAGCGGGCGGGGCGCCGCGAGATCGTGGAGTCGGCGCTGAAGGGCGCGCGGGCCGTGCTCGTCGCCGATTGGGAGCAGGCGGTGCAGGTGGCGAACGACCTCGCCCCCGAGCACCTCCAGGTCGTCGAGATGGTCTCGGACGGACCGTTCGAGGGGTGGATCCACCACGCCGGCGCGATCTTCGTCGGCTCGAGCACACCGGTCCCGTTCGGCGACTACGGCGTCGCGTCGAACCACGTCCTGCCGACCGGCGGCACCGCGCGGTTCGCGAGCGGGCTGCGGACCGCCGACTTCGTGAAGGTGATGTCTGTGGTCGAGATCGACCCGGAAGCGGCCCGACGGCTCGCGCCCGGGGTTGCGGCGATCGCGCGGAGCGAGGGCTTAGAGGGCCACGCCCGCGCGGTCGAGGTCCGAGCCGAGGACGGCCCCGCGTGACCGGCGCGCTCCCCCGCCCGGGGCTCCGCGACGTTGAACCGTACGTCGCGCCGCAGCTCGACGTGAAGGTCCGGCTCAACACGAACGAGTGTCCCTACCCGCTGCCCGAGTCCTTCCGCCAGGACCTCGCGCTCGCGATCCGCGATCTCGACCTCAACCGGTACCCCGATCGCGAGGCCGAGACGCTTCGGGCGCGGCTCGGGGAGCTGAACGATCACCCGCTCGAGGGGACGTGGGTCGCGAACGGCTCCAACGAGATCCTCCTCCAGCTCCTGCTTGCGTACGGGGGTCACGGTCGACGCGTCGTCCTGTTCGAGCCCACGTACGCGATGCACGCGCAGTTCGCGCGCGTGACGAGCTCGGAGATCATCCCGATCCGGCTCGAGGAACCCTGGCGCATCGGCCCGGATGACGTCGCCACCGCCATCGAGCACGAGCCGCACGTGGTGTTCGTCTGCTCGCCGAACAACCCCACCGGCACCGCGCACCCGGCCGCGGTGGTCGCCGAGCTCGCCGCGTCCGGCTCGGCGCTCGTGGTCGTCGATCAGGCGTACGTGGAGTTCGGCGGCGAGCCCGTGACGACGCTGGCGCGGGAACGGCCCAACGTCGTCGCCGTGCGGACCTTCTCGAAGGCGTTCGCGCTCGCCGGGGCCCGCGTCGGCTACTGCCTCGCCGACGCCCAGGTCGTCGACGACCTTCGCCGCGTGCGGCTGCCCTATCACCTCGGCGCGCTGACGCAGGTCGCCGCGCTCGTCGCCCTCGATCACCGGGAGGAGGCGCTGGCGATCCTCGACGCGGTTCGCGCCGAGCGCGACCGGATCCTGCGAACGCTCCACTCGATGGGCGTCGAGGTCTTCCCGTCCGAGGCGAACTTCGTCCTGTTCCGACCACCGAGTGCCGCCGCCGACGTCTGGCGCGGGCTGCTCGAGCGGGACGTGCTCGTGCGCGACTTCGACGCGCTCGTCCCCGGCTGCCTGCGCGTTACGGCCGGCACGCCCGAAGAGGTCGACGCCTTCCTGTCCGCCCTCGAGGAGGTCCTCGCATGACGCGCGCCGCCGCCGTCGGGCGCACCACGAAGGAAACCGATGTCTCGGTCGAGCTCGAGCTCGACGGCTCGGGCTCGGCGAGCGCCGACACCGGCCTGCCCTTCTTCGACCACATGCTCCAGCAGCTCGGGACGCACGCCGGCTTCGACCTGTCGGTCGTCGCGAAGGGCGACCTCGACGTCGACGGGCACCACACGGTGGAGGACGTCGGGCTCGCGCTCGGGCAGGCGCTGCGGGAGGCGCTCGGGGACAAAGCCGGGATCCGGCGCTTCGCCTCGGTCACGGTCCCACTCGATGAGGCGGCGGTCGAGGTGGCGCTCGACCTGTCGGGTCGCCCGTTCGTCGTCCACGAGGTCGACGTTCCGGCCGAGACGATCGGCACCTACGACACCGGCCTGACCGAGGACTTCCTCCGCGCGTTCGCGACCGCGGCCGAGCTCACCCTCCACGTCCGGCTCGTCGCCGGGCGCTCGCCCCACCACGTCGTCGAGGCCGAGTTCAAGGCGCTCGCGGCCTGCCTTCGCGACGCCGTGCGGATCGTCGGCGGGGGCGTCCCCAGCACGAAGGGCACGCTGTGACGATCGCGATCCTCGACTACGGGATGGGCAATCTGCGAAGCGTCGCGCGGGCAATCGAGCACGTCGGCGGCGAGCCGCGGGTGACGGAAGACGCTTCGACGGTGCTCGAGGCCGAGGGCCTCGTGGTGCCGGGCGTGGGTCACTTCGGCGCGTGCATGGCGAACCTGCGCGAGCGCGGCCTGGACGTCGTCGTGAAGGAGCTCGCCGCGAGCGGCCGTCCCGTGTTCGGCGTGTGCGTCGGCATGCAGGTGCTCTTCGAGGGGAGCGAGGAGGCGCCGGAGGTCGCGGGCCTCGGGCTGTTCCCCGGCGTCTCGCGCCGCCTGCCCGATGACGTCAAGGTCCCCCACATGGGCTGGAACTCCGTGCGCTGGGCAGAGTCGCACCGCTATGTGCGCGAGGTGCCGACCGGCACGCGGTTCTACTTCGTGCACTCGTACGCGCCCGATCCCGAGGTCGCGACCACCGTCGGAACAACCGAGCACGGCCGCCCGTTCGCGGCCGCGGCCGCCAAGGACAACCTCTTCGCGACGCAGTTCCACCCGGAGAAGTCGGGCGACTGGGGGCTCGCGCTGTACGCGGCGTTCGTGAAGGACGTGGGCGCGCGATGATCGTCATCCCCGCGATCGACCTGCGCGGCGGCCGCGTCGTGCGCCTGTTCCGGGGCGACGTCGGCGACGAGACCGTCTACGACGAGGGTGCGGTCGACGTGGCGCGTCGCTTCGAGGACGAGGGCGCTCGCCGGCTCCACGTCGTCGACCTCGACGCCGCGCGGGACGAAGGGTCCAACCGCGACCTCGTCAAGGAGATCTGTCGCAACGTCGCCGTGCCGGTCCAGCTCGGCGGCGGGCTCCGCACGCTCGCCGCGGTCGAGCAGGCCCTCGCGGACGGCGCGGCGCGGGCGATCCTCGGCACCGCCGCCGCGCTCGACCCCGGCTTCGTGAGCGAGGCCGTCGAGCTCGGCGGCGACGCAGTCGCGGTGGCGGTGGACGTGAGCGACGGTCGCGTCATGACGAACGCGTGGCGCGAGGAGGGACCTCGCCTCGAAGAGGTGGTCCCTGCCCTGCACGACGCCGGCGCCCCCCGGTTCCTCGTCACCTCGATCGCGCGCGACGGGACGATGGACGGCCCGGACCTCCCGCTCTACGAGCGGATGCTCGAGCTCACCGACCAACCGATCATCGCGAGCGGCGGCGTCCGCGTGGCCGCCGACGTCTGGGCGCTGCGCGACCTCGGGCTTGAGGCGTGCGTCGTCGGCAAGGCCATGTACGCGGGCACGCTGCGCATGCAGGAGGTGGTGCGCGGGTGACGCTCGCCAAACGCATCCTGCCGTGCCTGGACGTGGACGCCGGGCGGGTGGTGAAGGGCACGCGGTTCGTCGACCTCGTCGACGCCGGCGATCCGGTGGAGCTCGCCGCCCGTTACGACGCCGAGGGCGCGGACGAGCTCGTGTTCCTCGACATCACCGCGACCGTCGAGGGCCGCCGGGCGACGCTCGACGTGATCGCCCGAACCGCCGAGCAGGTGTTCATCCCGCTCACCGTCGGCGGCGGCGTGCGCGAGGAGGACGACGTGCGAACGCTGCTGCGTGCGGGCGCCGACAAGGTCGCGGTCAACAGCGCGGCCGTCCGCGAGCCCGAGCTCCTCGGGCGCTGCGCCGACCGGTTCGGCACGCAGTGCATGGTCGTCGCCGTCGACGCCACGCGTCGAAACGGTGGCTGGGAGGTGTTCGTCGACGCCGGCCGGACGCCGACCGGCCGCGACGCGGTCGCGTGGGCGGCCGAGGCGACGGCACGGTACGGCGCCGGAGAGGTGCTCGTCACCTCGATGGACCGCGACGGCACCGGCGAGGGCTACGACCTCGAGCTCCTGCGCGCGGTCGGCGGCGCGGTCGGGGTCCCCGTCGTCGCGAGCGGCGGCGCCGGGCGCGTCGAGCACTTCGTCGAGGCGCTCACCGAGGGCGGCGCCGACGCCGTGCTCGCGGCCTCGCGATTCCACTTCGACGTGCTCACGATCCGCGAGGTCAAGGACGAGCTGCGACGGCGCGAGATCCCGGTGCGGCTGGGCTGATGGACGCGATCACGCTCGAGGAGCTCCGGTTCGACGACCGCGGCCTGATCCCGGCCGTCGTGCAGGACGTCGAGAACGGCGACGTCCTGATGATGGCGTGGATGAACCGCGAATCATTGCAGCGCACGCTCGACGAGCGGCGAACCGTGTTCTGGAGCCGCTCGCGCCAGGAGCTGTGGCGCAAGGGCGACACAAGCGGCCACGTGCAGCATGTCGAGGAGGTCCGGGTCGATTGCGACGGCGACGTCCTGCTCGTGCGCGTCCACCAGGTCGGTGCCGCGTGTCACACGGGCGAACGGTCCTGCTTCTTCCGGAGGCTCTAGATGCTGCGACTCGTCATCCCCAAGGGCTCGCTCGAGCAGCAGACGCTGCGCCTGCTCGAGGAGGCGGACCTGCGCGTTCGGCGCGGATCCGAGCGCGACTATCACGGCTCGATCGACGACGAGCGCATCGAGCGCGTGTCGCTGCTGCGGCCGCAGGAGATCCCCGTCTACGTCCAGGACGGGCTGTTCGACCTCGGTATCACCGGGCAGGACTGGCTCGCCGAGACCGGGGCCGAGGTCGAGATCCTCGCGTCGCTCAGCTACGCGAAGAGCGGGACCGGGCACGGAACGAGCGTGGTCCTGGCGGTGCCCGCCGACCACCCGGCGGACAGCGCGAAGGAGATCCCCGCCGGAACCCGGATCTCGACCGAGTTCGTGCAGCTCACGAAGCGGTACTTCGACGAGCTCGGCATCGACGTCCACGTCGTGTGGTCGTTCGGGGCCACCGAGGCCAAGGTGCCCGAGATCGTGGACGCGATCGTCGACATCACGGAGACGGGCAGCACGCTGCGCGCGCACGGCATGAAGATCATCGAGACCCTCATGACCTCCGAGCCGGTGCTGATCGCCAACCGGGACGCGGCGGCCGACCCCGAGCTTCGGCAGGCGATGCAGGACATCGTGACGCTGCTGCTCGGGGCGCTGCGGGCCGAGGGTCGGGTGCTCATCAAGCTCAACGTCGCCGAGGCCGACCTCGCCGCGGTGCTCGAGATCGTGCCCTCGATGAAGTCGCCGACGGTCTCGTCGCTGCAGGCCGGCGGCTACGCCGTCGAGACCGTCGTCGAGAAGGGCCGGATCAACACGCTCATCCCGCAGCTCAAGGCGCGCGGCGCGACCGACATCCTCGAGCTGCCGATCTCCAAGATCGTGCCCTGACCCGCGGTTCCCCGAGAAGACCCCGCGAGTACGATGCGGCGCGTGCTGAAGGGAGCCGTCGCCGCCACCGTCACGCCACTCGCCGACGACGGGCGCCGGCTCGACGAGGGCGCGTTCGGTCCGATGCTGCGGTTCCTCGCCGACGGCGGCATCGACGGCGTGCTCGCGTGCGGGACGACCGGCGAGGGGATCCTGCTCACCGTGGAGGAGCGCCGCCGCGTGGCCGAGGGATTCTTGCAGGAGCGCCCGTCGGGACTGCTCGTCGCCGTGCATACAGGCGCGCAGACGACCGCCGACACCGTCGAGCTCGCCGCCCACGCGAAGGCGATCGGGGCCGACGCCGTCGCGGTGATCGCGCCTCCGTACTTCCCGCTCGACGACGAGTCGCTGCTCGCGCACCTCCGAGCGGCCGCGGCGGCGTGCGATCCGCTGCCGTTCTACGCGTACGAGTTCGCCGCGAGATCCGGCTACGCGATCCCCGTCGGGGTCGTCGAACGGCTACGCGATCTCGCGCCGAATCTCGCGGGCATGAAGGTGTCGGACGCGCCGTGGCCCGCGGTCGAGCCGTACGTGATCGAGGGGCTGGATCTGTTCGTCGGCTCGGAGCCGCTCGTCCTCGAGAGCCTGGAACGTGGCGGGGTCGGTTCGGTGAGCGGGCTCGCGGCGGCCTTTCCCGAGATCGTCGCCGCGCTCGTGCACGAACGGAGCTCGGATGCGGGCGCGGCCGTCGTGACCCTTCGCGATCGCCTCACCCCGATCCCGTTCCACGCAGCCTTGAAGGAGATCCTGGCCGCACGTGGGGTTCCCGTTCGACCCGACGTCCGGGCGCCGCTGCGAGGCCTCACCCCCGCGGAGCGCGAGGTCGCGCTCGGAGCGGCTCGAGCGGTTGGCGCGCTCGCCGCGACCGATCCCCCGCCGTGATCCACGCTCAGGCCGGCGGAAGCAGCGACGCGATCTTGCGAAGGTCCGCGATCGCAGGGCCGTGCCAGTCCTCGGCCTCCGGACGCAGCATCTCGCCCTCCGCCTCGTCGGGATCGCGGATCAAGACGGCGTGCATCCCGACCGCCGCCGCGCCGCTGAGCTCCCGATAGGAGCCGTCGCCGACGTACAGGCACTCCGTGGGATCCACGCCGAGGCCCTTCGTCGCCGCCAGGTAGATCTCGGCGTCGGGCTTGCGCATCCCGACCTCCGACGAGAACACCTCGACGTCGACCAGACCCGCGAGCGGCGACGCCCGCCACATCGCGGGCGTGTCGGGCGTGCACATGCTGACGAGGGCTGTTGGCACGCGGCGACGCCGGAGGTCGTGCAGGATCTGCTCGGCACCGGGCCGGGGGACGAACCACTTGCGGTACATCGTCGCGCGCGCCTCGAGCACCTCGGCGACCTGGGAGTCCGACGGCCAGGCTCCGGCCCTCGCCGCGGCGGTGCGCACGTTCTCCTCGATGCCGCCGGCCCGTCCCGTCTGGCGCTCGATCGCGGTGGCGGCCCACGCGGCGCGAAACGCGACGGGCTCGGCCTCGACGATCGCCGCCGAGGCGTCGAGCCACGCGTCCCAGTCCGCGCGCGGGAACTCGTAGACGAGCGTGCCGTACAGGTCGAAGACGACCGCGCGGATACCGCTCAGGTGGCCGGCCACTCGTCCTCGAGGAGCCCGTACACGACCATGTCGTAGAAGCCGACCGACCCTTTGCCCTCGCCGCGGAGCACGCCCTCCTCGGTGAATCCGAGGCGCTCGGGGATCGCGCGGCTCCGGACGTTGTCGACGCCGGCGCGGATCGTGATCCGGTGCAATCCGCGCTCGCCGAACCCGACGTCGATCAGCGCCCGGGTCGCCCGCGTGACGAACCCCCGGCCCTCGTGCGCTGACCCGATCCAGTACCCGACCTCGCCGACGACGCCGAAGGCGTCGATCATCAGGCCGATCCCGCCGGCGTAGGCGCCGTCGACGAAGATCCCCAGGCCGTCGGCGCTCCGAGCGTCGGCCAGGACGCCCTCGAGCCAGCGACGCTGGTCCTCGAGCGTCCGCGTGCCCTCGACCCACGGCATCCAGACCCCGATCCGATCGCGCTCGGCCTGCACGAGCGCCCAGATCTCGCCGAGGTCGTCCAGCGTGAGCCGGCGAAGGAGCGCGTCGTCGCCGAGGTCGACGGGCAGGGGGCTCACGCCGAAGTGTTCGCGGCCGTGCGCTGACGCTCCTCCTCCATCAGCACCCGGCGCAGGACCTTGCCCACCAGCGTCTCGGGCAGGCCGTCGCGGAGCTCGACCTGCTTGGGCGCGCGGTAGGCGGTGAGGCCGTTCGCCGGGTCGCGGCCCCAAGCCACGAGCTCCTCCGGGGTCGCGGTCTCGCCCTCCTTCAACACCACGAACGCCTTCACGGCCTCGCCGGTGTGCTCGTCGGGGACGCCGATCACCGCGACCTTGGAGATCTTCGGATGCCGATAGAACGCCTCCTCGACCTCGTTCGGGTACACGTTGAAGCCGGAGACGATGATCATCTCCTTCAGCCGGTCGACGATCCGGAAGTAGCCGTCGGGGTCCATCAGCGCGACGTCGCCCGTGTGGAGCCAGCCGTTGCGGATCGCGAGGGCCGTCTCCTCCGGCCGGTTCCAGTAGCCGAGCATCACTTGCGGCCCCCGGACGCAGAGCTCGCCGCGCTCGCCGACGCCGAGCTCGTGGTCGGGATCGTCGAGGTCGACGATCTTGCAGTCGGTGTCGGGGACCGGCATGCCGATCGCCCCCGGACGTTGCTCGCCGCGCAGCGGATTCGCGTGGGTCACGGGGGACGCCTCCGTCAGGCCGTAGCCCTCGACGAGGATCGCGCCGTGGGTGATTTCGCCGAAGCGCTGGGCGACCGCGGTCGGCAGCGGCGCGGCGCCCGAGATGCACGCCTTGACCGACGTGAGATCGAACTTCTGCGCGAGGGGCGACTCGTTCAGCGCGTTGAAGAACCGCGGCACGCCCGGCACGAACGTCGGCTTCTCCTTCTGGATCTCCTCCATCACGAGGTGAAGGTCTCGCGGGTTCGGGACCGGCACCAGCTTGCCGGCGCGAAGGATCGCGACGTTCATGACGAGCATCCCGAACGAGTGGAAGAACGGCAGGGAGCCGAGCAGCGTCTCGGTCCCCTCGGCGATCTCGAGGTACGCGGCACCCTGCATCGCGTTCGCGACGACGTTGCGGTGCGAGAGCATCGCCCCCTTGCTCACGCCGGTCGTGCCGCCGGTGTAGATGAACCCGGCGGGATCGCGCTCGGGGTCGACGATGGCGGCGACGGGCGCGGGGCCCGCGGACTTGAGCCACGCCTCCCACCACCGCACCGGCGCGCCGCTCGGCACCGGCGGCCACGGCTTGCCCTGCTCGCGCTGGGTCTTCTTGAACTTGAGCAGCGGCGCGAGCTGCTTCTTCGGGAACGGCATGTGGTCGTTCAGCCGGGCGACGACGACGTGCTCCAGCCCGACCGCCTCGAACACGTCCGCGAAGTCCGAGTACAGCAGGTCGAGCACGATGACGACCTTGGCCCCCGAGTCCCGGAGCTGGTGCTCCATCTCGCGCTTCGTGTACAGGGGGTTGTTGCCGACCACGATCGCCCCGAGCCGTCCCGCCGCGTAGTACGCGATCACGTACTGCGGACAGTTCGGCATGACGAGCGCGATTCGGTCCCCCGCGCCGACGCCGAGGTCGGCGAGCGCCGCCGAGCACCGCTCGATCTCGCCGAGCAGCTCCCGATAGTTGAGCTTCTTGCCGAACCACGCGATCGCCGGCCGGTCGGCGTGCTTGCGCGCGGAGGCCTCGAGCATCCCGAACACCGAGATCGGCGGGTACGGCTCGAGCGTGTGCGGGATCCCGGACGGGTAGCTGGCGAACCATGGTCGGTGATCGGTCATGGCGGGCATCATTCCATTTGTCACAGAGCCGTGCCTTCGCGGGAGGCACGGCTCTGGGGCTACCGCTTCGCTGCTTGAGCCCCGGCTCTGGGGCTACCGCTTCGCTGCTTGAGCCCCGGCTCTGGGGCTACTTCGCTGCTTGAGCCCGGACTGCCGTGGGGCCGCGAACCGGTAGGCTCGCCGACCATGGCCACGAGCGACTGGGTCGAGGAGCTTCGCGGGATGGCGGCCGCCGCCCTCCCACCGCTCGAGGGCGAGTTGGAGGTGCCCGGGCTCGGCGCGGACGTCGAGGTCCTGCGCGACGAGTGGGGCATCCCGTACGTCTCCGCCGCGTCCCTGGAGGACCTGTGGTTCGCCCAGGGCTTCGTCACCGCCTCCGAACGGTTGTTCCAGATCGATCTCGCGCTTCGCGCCGCCAGCGGGCGCCTGAGCGAGCTGTTCTCCGAGCTCACCCTCGCCCAGGACCGGTTCGCGCGCGTCGTCGGGTTCCGCCGCATCGGCGATCGCGAGGTCGAGCGCTGGGACGATCGATCCCGCGCGATGATGCGTCGCTTCGTCGATGGGGTCCACGCGTGGATCGCCGGGATGCCGGCGCCCCCGGTCGAGTACGCCCTGCTCGCCGTCGCGCCCGAGCTGCCGACCGAGCTCGGCGCCTGGGTGGCCCCGTTCGCGTTCGCGGCCTGGGGGCTCTCGGGGAACTGGGACTCGGAGCTGCTTCGGGTCCACCTGGCCGAGCGACTCGGATCGGAGAGCGTCGGCGACCTGCTGCCCCCGCTCCCCGAGGATCCGCCGAACGTGGCGCCGGGTGGCCTCGCCGGCCGCCTCCTCGACGCGCTGCCGCGGACGCGGGGCGAGGGATCGAACGCTTGGGTGGTAGCCGGATCCCGGACCACCTCGGGCCGGCCGCTGCTCGCGAACGACCCGCACCTGCTCGTGCAGCAGCCGGCCGCCTGGTTCGAGGTGCACCTGCGCGCCCCCGGCTACGAGGCCCGCGGCGCCGCGTTCCCCTTCGCGCCCGGCGTCCTGGTCGGCACGACGACGCACCACGCCTGGGGCGTCACCAACGTGTCGGGCGACGTGCAGGACCTGTACGAGGAGCGCCTGTCTGCCGACGGCGACGCGGCCGAGCTCGACGGCACGTGGGAGCCGCTCGTCGTGCATCGCGAGGAGATCGCGGTGCGCGGCGGAGAGTCCGTAGCGCTCGCCGTGCGCGAGACGCGCCACGGCCCGCTCCTAGAGGTCGAGACCGTGGGCGTCTCGAGCGTCGAGTACGCGCCGCTCGACCGGGCGTACGCGCTGCGCTGGACGGCGGCCGACGGGCTGCTCGAGCCCTCGGCGCTCGTGGACGTCGCGAACGCCGGCGGCTTCGACGAGTTCCGAGCGGCGCTGCGCCGGCTGTCGTGTCCCGGACAGAACGTCGTGTACGCGGACGTCGACGGCACCATCGGCTACCAGCTGACCGGCCGGTACCCGGTGCGCCGCACAGGGGACGGGACCGTTCCGGTTCCGGGCTGGACGAGCGAGCACGAGTGGGAGGGATGGATCCCCTACGAGGACCTCCCGTGGTCGCGCGATCCCGAACGCGGGCATCTCGCGACCGCCAACAACCGCCCGCACGACGATGGCTATCCCCATCTGATCGGGCGCGACTTCCACACGCCGTTTCGGGCGCGACGGATCGTCGAGCTGATCGAGGGGTCCGCGGACGCGCTCGAGGTCGCGGACATGGCGCGATTCCAGGCGGACACGCAGTCGATCCCCGCGCGGTCGCTGCTGCCACGGTTGCTCGCCACCCCGCCGCGCGACGACGACGAGCGATGGGCGATCGGGCTGCTCGCGGACTGGGACGGGGACCAGCGCGCGGACTCCGCCGCCGCGGCCGTCTACAACGCGTGGCTCGCCCGGATCGCGTGGTCGCTGCTCGAGGCGGAGAAGGATCGGACGACCTTCGACCGCTATCACGCATGGCGTGAGTCCTTCGTCTGTCTCGCGCTCCCGGGCATGCTCGAGCGCGAGCCGCCTTCCTGGGTCGAGGGCTCGTGGGCCGCGATCCTCGGCGACGCGCTGAGCGCCGCGATCGATCTCCTTACCGATAAGTTCGGATCCGATCGCGAGGCCTGGCGATGGGGCGCGCTGCACCGGGTGCGGTTCGCGCACGCGCTCGCGCGCATGCCGGGCCTCGCGCCCGTGTTCGTGGCCGCCGAGCACGAGCTGGGAGGCGACGAGTCGACGATTCTGCAGGGCGGGAGCGACGCGCGCGACGGCTTCGACGCGGCGGTGGTCCCCTCCTGGCGGTTCGTTGCGGACCTCGCCGACGTCGATCGGTCCGCGGCGATCCTGACGACGGGTCAGTCGGGAAACCCCGCCTCGCCGCACTGGAACGATCAGGCCGGACGGTGGATCGCCGGTGAGCTCCGGCCGGCGCCCGTGACGCGCGCGGCGGTCGAGGCGGCAGCGACACGACGACTCGTGCTCCGGCCCGCCCGGTAACATCTGCCGGTCATGCCGAAGTCGCGATCTCGCCAGAAGCGCGGCGCCCGGCCGTACGCGGCGCCGCCCCCGAAGAAGCGCCCGAAGGCGAGCCCCCGCTGGTACGGGTTCCTCGTCATCGGCCTCATCCTGCTCGGGGTCGCCCTGATCGTCCTCAACTACATGGACCTCATGCCGGGCGGGACGCAACAGCACTGGCTGTGGATCGGGCTGGGCGTGATCGCCGGCGGCTTCGCCCTGGCGACCCGGTGGCGCTGAGGGTCGGGCTCCGCAGCGAAATCACAGCCCTGTGATTCTTTCCCCGGTCGTTCCCCAGATGGGGAAAGCGCCCTCCGTCGGTGGCCTCCTGGGCGCCGCGTCCGCTCATCGTCGGGTATGGGAAAACCTCGGGAAAACGCCGCTCGCACGGCCGGTCCGCTGTGGAGAACCAGGGTGCGGCCGTGGACAACTCAGGCGGACGCCGGGCGGCGGACGACCTGCATCGGCTCACCGCAGTGACGGGGCACCTGGAGCTCGCCCAGGCGCGTAACCCGGAACTCGGTCCCGCACTCCCCGCAGACGAAGAAGACCTCCAGCTCCTCGACGTCCTCCACCTGATGGCGCTCCCGCGAGGCCGCCGACCCCGAGACCGCGCGGAGCGCCGTCACGCCGATCCACGCGATGACGAGCCCGATCAGCACCGCCGAGAGGATCACCCAGACGCTCATGAGCCGCGTCGCCGAGTCTACGCACGCGGACGGCGCCGAGGGACTTTCGACCGATAGGCCATCCGACCGACACCGCGGTAGGGTTCGTGGCGCACGCTGGACGCATCGTCCGCGTCAGGAGGAGCGGCATGAGCGCGTACGTCGACGAGTTGTTGGCGTGGGTCGTGGCACGAAATCCCGGCGAGCCGGAGTTCCACCAGGCCGTCCAGGAGGTGCTCGAGTCGCTGGAGCTCGTGCTGCAACGGCAGCCGGAGTACCGCGACGCCAAGATCCTCGAGCGAATCGTCGAGCCCGAGCGGGTGATCATCTTCCGCGTTCCGTGGGTCGACGATCAGGGAACGATCCACATCAACCGCGGCTACCGCGTCGAGATGAACAGCGCGATCGGGCCCTACAAGGGCGGGCTCCGATTCCATCCCACGGTCTATCTCGGCCTCCTCAAGTTCCTCGCGTTCGAGCAGGTCTTCAAGAACGCGCTGACGACGCTCCCGATGGGCGGCGGCAAGGGCGGGGCGGACTTCGACCCGAAGGGCCGCAGCGACGCCGAGGTGATGCGCTTCTGCCAGTCGTTCATGACCGAGCTCCAGCGCCACATCGGGCCCAACACCGACGTGCCGGCCGGCGACATCGGGGTGGGCGGTCGCGAGATCGGCTACCTCTTCGGCCAGTACAAGCGGATCAAGAACGAGTTCACCGGCGTGCTGACCGGCAAGGGCGTCGAGTGGGGTGGGTCGCTCATCCGGCCGGAGGCGACGGGGTACGGGGCCGTCTACTTCGCGCACGAGATGCTCGGCACCCGCGACGACAGCCTCGAGGGCAAGACCTGTCTCGTGTCCGGCAGCGGCAACGTCGCGCAGTACACGGTCGAGAAGCTGCTCGACATGGGCGCCAGGGCGGTCACGCTGTCGGACTCCGGCGGCTTCGTCCACGACCCGGCGGGGATCGATCACGAGAAGCTCGCGTGGGTGATGGAGCTGAAGGAGGTCCGCCGCGGCCGGATCCGCGAGTACGCCGAGCACTTCCCCGGCGTCACGTTCACCGCCGCCGACCCGACCGCAGACGCGAACCCGCTGTGGGCCATCCCGGCCGAGTGCGCGTTTCCGAGCGCGACCGAGAACGAGATCAACGCCAAGGACGCGGCCAACATGGTCAACGGTGGCGTGTTCGTGGTGAGCGAGGGCGCGAACATGCCGACGACTCCCGAGGGGGTCGAGCTGTTCCGGCAGGCGAGCATGCTCTACGGGCCGGGCAAGGCCGCCAACGCCGGGGGGGTCGCCGTGTCGGGGCTCGAGATGTCGCAGGACTCGCTGCGGGTCACCTGGGCGCGCGAGGAGGTCGACAAGCGCCTGAAGGACATCATGAAGGCCATCCACCAGCAGTGCTGGGAGACGGCCGAGGACTACGGCCGCACCGGCGACTACACCGTCGGCGCGAACATCGCGGGATTCGCCAAGGTGGCGGAGGCGATGCTCGACCAGGGCGTCGTCTAGCGCGGCTCGGCGGGCGGCACGGTCCGCTCGAGGAACTCGAGGACGGTACGGAACTCGCGGACGTCCTCCTCCTGGATGAACGTACTGTGGCCCTCGTCGTACGAGTACACCTGAACGTGGCCGCCCGCCGCGCGCAGGGCGTCGACGTACGAGTAGATCTGGCTCGGGACGCACCGGCTGTCGTGCTCACCAACCAGGACGAGGACCGGCGCCCGCACCCGGTCGACGTAGGTGATCGGCGACCGCTCCGCCACGAACTCGGGGACGTCGTGCACGATCCCGCCGACGAGCGAACGGTCGTAGGCCTGCAGCGAGGGGGCCGACTCGTCGTACGAGCCCAGGTAGTCGGCGACCGGCACGCCGGCCACGCCGGCGGCGAACCGCTCGGGGTCGGTTCCGAGCGCGAGCAGGGCGACGTAGCCGCCCCAGGACCTCCCGCCGATCACCACGCGACCGGGGTCCGCGATCCCCCGCGCGATCAGGTCGTCGAGCCCGTCGACGACGTCCTCCACCTCCGGGAACCCCATGTTCCGGATGATGTGGTCGCGAAACCGCCGGCCGAACCCGATCGAGCCGCGGTAGTTGACCATCGCGACCGCGTAGCCAGCGTCGACGAGCATCTGGACCTCCGGCCACCAGGTGTCGAGGTACAGCCAGTTGGGGCCGCCGTGGACCTTGAGGTACGTGGGGAACGGCCCCGGCCCGTCCGGCGTCACGATCCAGCCGTGGATGTCGTCGCGGGCGCGGTTGCGAAATCCCCACGCTCGATAGGGCCGGCCCTCCCGGACTCCACCGGCAGGAGCCGCGAGGACCTCCTCGCCCCGGTCGTCGACGATCCGCGAGGCGCGATCACCGCTCGCGACGCGAAGCCACACCGCGCCGTCGGGCCGGACCGCCGCGCCCAGGACGTCGCCGGGAGGGTGCGGGATCGCGATCGGCGGCCCGCCCTCGAGGTCCAGGCGATGCAGGCGAACCCGCCCTCCGAGGAACTGCGCGACGAGGATCGATCGCGCGTCGGGCCACCAGTCGACCGGCACGAGCTCGCCGGGCAGATCGACGTCGACGTCGCCCCGCTCGCCGGAGACCGGCTCCCAGATCGTCGGGCGCATCATGTCCGAGCGCTCGTGCCCGAGCAGGAGCCGCTCGTCGCCGGGAACCGGCGACCACGCGAACGCCCACAGTCCGAGACCCGGCCCGTCCCCCAGCTCGCCCACCAGCTCGCCGCTCGGCCGCATGACCCGGATCGCGTGATGGATGTTGTCGCCGTCCTGCGCCACGTCGACGCAGACGAGCTCTTCGTCCGCCGAGAGCCCTACCCGGTCGATGGCCTCGAGATGGAAGTCGGACGAGGCGAACCCCACGTAGTCGCGGTGTCGGAAGATCTCCCTCGCCGGGCCGCCGCGTTCGGCCACGTGCACGGCGAACCCCCCGCGATCCGCGATGACGCCGACGGCCCGGTCCCGGCCGAGCGCGAGCCCGTCGGGCCATCCGACCGGCGCCCCCGGGAACACCTCGCGCCACGGGCCGCCCTCGAACGGCACGGCGACCCAGCGGCCGGACTCGTCCCCAGTCGGATCCGAGAACCACACGGCCTCCGAGCCGTCGCGCGAGATCGAGGCGAGCTCCACGCCGACCGACTCGCCCGAGAGCCGTCGGATCTGGCCCGTGGATCGATCCCACGCGTAGGCCTGGTACGACCCCTCCTCGTCGGAGGTGAACAGGAGCCGATCCGGCGCGTCGGGGCCCCAGTTCGGGAAGGTCCGGGTGGCGGCGCGAAAGCGTTGCTCCCAAAGCGGCGCGTCGGGCACGGCCGACGACCCTAGCAGCGCCTCAGGGACCCGGCACCAGCGTCACCGGGATCGAGACGAGGTTGATGGGCGAGCCGTCCTTCGCGCTCACCTCGAACACCTCGATCGTCCCGGCCTGGCGCACGTCGGTGAAGAACGCGATCGACGTCGAGTAGCGACCCCGGCATCCGGTGCCACAGGTCGCGGTGGTGGTGCCCGCGGCAAGCGTCTGCCCGTCGGCGTCCAGGATCTCGATGCTGACGGTCGCCTCGAAGACGTCGGCGGTCCCGGAGACGGTGACCGGAGACGTCACCTGGTCGCCGCTCGACGGGGATCGCACCACGATGGCCGGCCTGCCGCTCCCGGTCGCGCCGGTCGCCCCGGTCGTGCCGGTCGTGCCGGTCGTTCCCGTCGTCGCCGTGGCGCCCGTCGGCGACGCGGTGGGCGACGGCGAGAGCGCATCCGTGACCTCGTCGCCGTAGCCGCACGCGGCGCACGAGAGCAGCACCACCACCGCGAGGAGCGTTCGCCGTGCCATGGGGTCGATGATAGGGGCCGGTCTCGCGAACGATGGGGCCGTAGCTATCGTCGGGCGTCGCGGATCGCTCGCCACACCCGCTCGGGCAAGAGCGGCGGGTCGAGATGACGAACCCCGAGGTCGGCGAGCGCGTCGACCGTCGCGTTCACGACGGCGGGCATCGAGCCGATCGTCGCCGACTCCCCGATGCCCTTGGCGCCGAGCGGGTTGACCGGCGTCGGCGTCTCCATCACGCCGCGCTCGAAGGCGGGGAGCTCGCTCGCGGCGGGCATCCCGTAGGTGGCGAGGTTCGCGGAGAGCGGCGTGCCGTGCTCGTCGTACACGACCTCCTCGAACAGCGCCTGGGCGATCCCCTGTGCCAGGCCACCGTGAACCTGCCCCTCCACGAGCAGGGGGTTCAGGATGCGCCCGCAGTCGTCGACGGCCACGTGGCGGACGAGCCGCACGTCGCCGGTCTCCTCGTCGACCTCGACCACCGCGACGTGCGCCCCGAACGGATAGGTGTAGTCGCGCTGGAACGGTCGCGCCTCCGACGCGAGGCCGGGCTCCATCTGCTCGGGGAGACGGTCCGGGTCGGCGGCGGCGCCCGCGAGCTCCGCCCACGAGATCGAGGTGTCGGGCGAGCCCGCCACGCCGAGGGCCGACTCGGTCGCCACGACGTCGTCGACCGAGACCTCGAGGAGGTGGGCCGCGAGCCGCCGGGCCTTGTCGAGGACGAGCTCGGAGGCGCGGAACACGGCCGTCCCGCCGATCTGCAGCGACCGCGACCCGAACGTGCCCTCGCCGCGGGCGACGTCGGCGGTGTCGGAGTGCCGGACGCGCACCGCGCCGACGTCGAGCCCCAGAACGCCCGCCGCGAGCTGCGCGAACGCCGTCTCGTGCCCCTGACCCTGCGAGGACGTGCCGACGCGGACGACGGCCGTTCCCGCCTCCTCGATGGTCACCGAGGCGAACTCCTTGCGCGCGAAGCCCGTGACCTCGACGTAGACGGCGAGGCCGATCCCGAGCCTGCGCGGGTCGGAATGCTCGCGACGCGACGTCTGCTCGCGCCGCAGCTCGTCGTAGCCCGCCCGCTCGAGCGCCCGCTCGAGCGCGCCTGCGTAGTCGCCGACGTCGTACGTCGAGCCGACCGCCGTGGTGTGCGGGAAGGCGTCGGCCGGGATCAGGTTGCGCCGACGCAGCTCGGCGGGATCGATCCCGAGCTCGGCCGCGAGCAGGTCGATCGCCCGCTCGATCGACGCCGTCGCCTCGGGTCGGCCGGCGCCTCGGTACTCGCAGACGGGGACGGTGTTCGTGACCACCGAGCGCCCCCGGGAGGCGACGCGCGGGATGCGGTAGACGCCGGGCAGCATCGTCTTCGTGGTGAGCGGCAGGTAGGCGCCACCCGGGTACGCGCCCATGTCGGCGAGGATGTCCACGCGAAGCCCGACCAGGGTCCCGTCCCGCGTGGCGCCGAGCTCCACGTCGTGCACCTGCGCGCGCCCGTGGCCGAGGCCCACCATGGACTCGCTGCGCGTCTCCTGCCACGCGACCGGGCGGCCGAGCCGGGCGGCCGCCGCCGCGCAGACGAGGTACTCCGGGTAGACGTGGAGCTTCGCGCCGAACCCACCGCCGACGTCGACCGCGACGACCCGGACGTTCGAGCGCTCCAGGCCGAGCCACTCGGCGACGTCGTTGCGGACGTCGAAGGGAACCTGGGTCGTGGCCCAGATGTCGAGGCCGCCCGCACTCGTGGGCGCGGCGACGATGCCGTTCGTCTCCATCGGCACCGGTGCGATCCGCTGGTGCCGGACGCGAGCCCGCACCACCACGTCCGCTCCCTCGAGGACGTCCTGTTCCCAGAACTCCGCGAACTCGTGCGCGAGGTTCGATTCGCTCTCGGGGAACAGGCGCGGCGACCCCTCCTCGAGCGCGCGTTCGACGTCGACGACCGGATCGAGCGGCTCGAGCTCGACGACGACGGCCTCCGCGGCGTCCTGCGCCTGGCCGAGCGTCTCGGCGAGAACGAGCGCGATCGGCTCCCCGAGGTAGCGGACCACCCCGTCGGCGGGGACCGGGCGGGCGAACGCGGCGTCGACCACGCCCGCGGGCGGCTGCGGCCCCAGGCCGAGATCGCGCGCGCCGAGCACGGCGACGACGCCCGGCATCGTGGCGGCCTCGTCGAAATCCACGGCCGAGACCCGCCCGTGCGCGATGATGGAACGGACGAACGCGGCGCGAAGGGCGTCGTCGGGGCGCACCGCCTCCGCGTAGCGAGCCTGCCCGGACAGAAACCGGGGATCCTCGACGCGGTGGACGACGCTGCCGAAGATCGAGGTCGTCATGGGTGCCGGAGATCGTAGCCTCGACGACCCACCACCGAAGGAGCGAGCATGGCGAAGCGAATCGCGATCCTGGTCGGCCTGGCGTTGGCGATCGGCCTCGCCGCCACCCCCGCCCAAGCGGCCGTCGAGGCGAAGCTGGTGGTCGGAGGCCTGGATGAGCCGGTGGCGTTCACGTTCGGGCCCGACGGCAGGATCTGGTACGGCGAGCGCGAGTCCGGACGCGTCCGCATCGTCGACCCCGACACCGGAGACGACGTGCTGTTCGTCGACGTCGAGGGCGTGACGGCGGCGGGCGAGCGCGGGCTGCTCGGCATCGCGCTGGATCCGCAGTATCCGGACCAGCCCTTCGTGTACGTGTACGCGACGCGGACGGTCTCCGGGGCCGTGCGCAACCAGATCGTGCGCTACGAGGATCAGGACGGGAGCGGCGTCGATCCCACCGTGCTCTTCTCGGCGCCGGCGAGCTCCAGCCCGTATCACAACGGCGGGCGCATCGCGTTCGGGCCCGACGGCATGCTCTACGCGATCGTCGGCGACGGCCACGACTCCTCGAACGCGCAGGACACCACGGACAACGACCGCGGCAAGATCATCCGGCTCGAGCCCGACGGCGACGTGCCCGACTCGAACCCGCTCGGCAACCGCATCTGGGCGTACGGCATCCGCAACTCGTTCGGCTTCGCCTTCGACCCCGAGAAGGGCGCGCTCTGGGAGACCGAGAACGGCCCCGAGTGCAACGACGAGGTGAACAAGATCCGCAGGGGCGGCAACTTCGGATGGGGGCCGTCGGAGAGCTGCAGCGGCTCGGCCCCCGGCAACACCAACGGCGACGGGCCCGACCCGATCCGCCCCAAGCTCTTCTACTCCTCGACCATCGGCATCACCGGGATCGCGTTCTGCGAGGACTGCGGGCTCGGCGGCCCGAGCAAGGGCGCCGCGTTCGTCGGCGCCGTAAACGACGGGCGCGTCGAACGGCTGACCCTGAACCACAAGCGGACGGGCATCCAGCGGCACACGGTCGTCTACGACCATCCGAGCGGGACGCTCTCGTTCGAGGTCGGCCCGGGGGGCAGGATCTACTTCAGCGACTTCGGCAGCATCTACAAGCTCGTCCGTGCCTGACGCCGAAGGCCCTGGCGTCGATCCCGCGATCGGGAGTACCCTCGAAGGGAACGCGAGCACGAGGAGGCACGCGTGGACATCGGACCGCTGCGACGAGTGATCGAGGTCGAGCCCGTCTCGCTCCCGGTCCCCGAGGAGCTCCCCGACCTCGAGCGCGCACCCGATCCGGAGCCCGCCGAGCCGGCGCGCTGACGCATGCTCGAGGCCCCGGTCGTTCCCGATCGATCCGTCCTGTCGGAGCCGATCGGGGGATGGCGAACCTGGACCGTCACCGGATCGCGTGACGGGTCCGAGGCGTCGCTCTTGCCGATCGCCGGGACCGGCAAGCCCTGGCCGTACCGGGTCCCCGTGACCGCCGAGTGCGGCCGCCGACGGTTTCATCGCGTCCCGGGGATCGACTGCACCTGCGGGATCCACGCCACGCGCTCGACGGCGCTGCTGCGCCGAACGCGCGATCCCGCCGCGATCGGGAGAGTGGCCCTGTGGGGCCGCGTCCTGGAGCACCAGCACGGCTATCGGGCGGAGCACGGGTACCCGCAGCGGCTCGCGCTCATCTGCGCGCTCTGTCTGTGGCAGCGGGGCGCCGAGGGCGCGATTCGTCCCGACGTCGTCGTCCGGCTCCGGGGCGGACGTCTCGTCCCGCACTGCGAGCCGCATCTCGAGCTCTGCCTGCGGTACGGGTACCCGGCAAGGCGGCTGCTCGATCCGGCGATCGTCGAGCGGGCCCTGCTGGACGCGTACGCGGTGGACCCGCTGCCGGCCCTTCGCACGACGCGAACGGTCTGAGACCGCGTCAGTCGTGCGGCTGGACCGTGCGGTGCCGCGCCGCGGCGGCCCGCGCAAGCCGCTCGCGCAGGGAGAGGGCCTCCTCCGGGAGCTCGTCCTCGGCCGGTTCGTCGGCCTCGCCGTCGCCCTCGTCCGAGAGCGACTCGCCGAGTGACCCGAGCCCGTTCTCGCCGGGCTCGGAGGTCCAGCCCGGATCCGCGTCCAGGAGTGAGGAGGCGACGGGTTCGGCGGCGCGCCGGGGTGGGCTTCTCGTCTGAGCCCGCGGCACCGCCCTCCGCCTCGCGGACGCGTTCCTCGGCCGCCTTGAGCTTGCGATTGGACTCCATCAGCTCGACCTGCGTGTTCGCGAGGGACTCCTGCGCGCGCTGCAGCTGAACCACGTCCTCGCGTCGTCGCGCCTCGAGCTCGGCCACCCGAGCTCCGAGCTCCGAGTCGGAGAGCCCGGCCCCCCCTTCGGGCCTCGGGGCCGCGTCGGCGTCGGCGTCGCGCTCGGCCGAGAGTCGACGCACCTCGGCGGTCATCTCGTCGAGCTCGCCACGGACCCGCTCCAGCTCGGAAACGACCCGGTCGCGCTCGCCCCGCGACACCTCGAGCTCGGTCCGGGCCGCCGAGGCCTCGTCGCGCGCCGCCTGCACCTCCGCCCGGGCGGTCTGAACCTCCGCGCGCGAGCCGTGCACCTCGGCCGTCGCGCCGTCGCGCTCGCCGCGGAGCCGGTCCAGCTCGCCGAGCGCCCGGTCGCGCTCGCCCCGCGACACCTCGAGCTCGGCGCGGACGGCCTGGAGCTCCGCGCGGACGAGCTGGGCCTCGGATCCGACCGTCTGGTGGTCGGTGCGCACGGCCAGGAGCTCGGCGCGCGTCGCCTCCGCCTCGGATCGTGTCGCGTCGACTTCGGCCCGGGCCGACTGGGTCTCGGCCTTCGCGAGCTGCGCCTCGGACTGGGCGGCCTGCAGCTCGGCCCGCGCGGCCAGCAGCTCGGCCCGCGCCGATTCCGCCTCGGTACGCGAAGCCTCGAGCTCGGCGCGGGTCGACTCGGTTTCGGCCTTCGCGAGCTGGGCCTCGGACTCGGCGGCCTGCAGCTCGGCCCGCGCGGCCTGCACCTCGGTCCGCGCCGAGAGGGTCTCCGCGCCCGTCGCCTGCGCCTCGCTGCGCGCCGCCTGCAGCTCGGCGCGCGTCGCATCCAGCTCCAACGCCGAGCGCTGAAGCTGCGCGCGGGCGTCCTCGAGCTCGGCACGCATCGAGTCCGCCCCGACCCGGGTCTTCGCGAGCTCGGTCGCCACCTGCTCGCCCTGGACGTTGCGGGACTCCGAGACCCGAAGGGCCTCCTCGGTCTCGGACAGCTTCATCTTGATGGCGCTCGCCTCGAGCTGCGCGGCCCGGAGCTCGCCGGACAGCCGGACCTCCTCGTCGTGCTGGGTCGCGGTCGCCGTCCGCGTCGCCTCGGCGACGGCCTCGGCGATCCGCCGGTCGGCGTCGCGGAGGGCGGCCTCGAGCTCGGTCACCTTGTTGCGCGCCTGCACGGCTCGGCTCTCCGCGTCGGCGGCAAGGGTGCCGGCCGCCGCCGCGCGCTGCTCGGCCTCCGCGTGCTGCTGCTCGGCACGAAGCACGGCGTCCACCGACCGCGCCTTCTCGGCCTCGGTCGAGGTGCTGCGGTCGCGAACGAGCGCCAGCTCCGCCTCGCGCTCCGACAGGGCTGAGCGAAGCCGCTTCGCCTCGCCGGCGGCCTGCTCGCGCTCGGCTTCCTCCATCTGGACCTTGCGCTCGAGCTCCGCGAGCCGCGCGCCGACCTCCGGCGGGACCTCGGCCTTCTCGAGCTCCGCGACGCGGCCCTGGGCCTCGGCGAGGCGCTCCTCCGCGAGTTGCTTGGCGCGTTCGGCCGCGAGGGCCCGATCCTCCGCGTCGCGGATCCTCCTCGCGTCGTCGGACTGTCGCGGCGGCCGCGTCGACCACCGCGCCGGCTGGCGCCGCTTGTTCCGGCGCTGCGAGACCAGGAACAGCACGACGAGGCCGACGAGCGCGACGGCGAGCCCGATCCGAACCGGCCGCCACAGAGCGGTCTCCCCCTCGAGGATCGCGGAGAGCCGCTGATCGATCTCGACCACCGCGGCGGGCGCGTCCTCGCCGGGGAACTGCAGCGGAACGTAGGTCACGAACAGCGGCTCGTCGGATCCCTCGAGCCCCGCGAGCGGCGCCGCCGTCGCCGGCGTTTCGGTGCTCACGGTCCGGCCCTGCGACGCCTGCTCGATCGGCGTGCTGTCGACCGCCGTGAACTCCTGGATGTCGTCGAGCTGCGCGGTCGAGAAGATCAGGTCGCCGTCCGGCTTCCAGATGCGCAGCCGGACGACGTTCGCGTCCGACAGGACACCCGACTGCAGGTCCAGCAACAGGTCCTGGTAGTCGCGGTCGCGGACGTCACGCTGGACGAGCTCGGGCGACAGCACGTCGCTGAACCCGCCCGTGACGTAGCTCTCGGCGACCGAGGCGGCTTCGGCCTCGGCGCCGGCCTTGGCCTTACCCGCCATCAGGAAGGAACCGCCCAGGGCGAGCAGGAGCAGGGCCGCCACGCCGATCCAGACGAAGCGGCCCAACCCGCCTGCGGATCCACGACGGCTCGGGCTCATGGTCTCCCAACTGCGCCCCCGCCGAGAAGGTCGGCGAGGATCGCTCAATCACCCTCGGCGCCTGGAGGGGCGGTCTTGAATACCCGGAACAGGGCGGCGAGGGCGGGCACCAGGAGCAGCCCGCCGAGCGTGAACCCCACGGCCACCACCCGGACGGTGTCCGGGGGGGCCGCCGCGGATTGGACGGTCACGTCGGGCACGATCAGATAGGGCCACTGGGCCACTCCCCACCCCCACAGGACCGCGGCGACGGCGAGGACCGCGGAGGCCCGCGCGAGCCGCGAGGCCCCGGCGCGCATCGCCCGAAGCGACAGGAGGCCGCCGGCGACCGACGCCACGACGAACGGGACCCCGCGAGTCGTCATGCCGTCCCACAGCTCGGGTGCCTGCGCCCGGAGCACCGCGAGCCCGGCGGCCGCGAACGCGCCGGCCACGACCCCCGCCACGAACGCCCGCACGCGGAAGTCGCGGACGAGCTCCGCGTCCCCTCGGGTGGCCGCCTCCACGACGAGGTAGGTGGCCGCGAGGTACGCGCAGATGGCGAGCGCGAACGATCCGGCGAACAGCGAGAGCGGCGCGGTCCACGCCTCGACGGGGCCGGCGACCACCACGCCGTCGACGACGCGAATCCTGCCGCTCGCGACCGAGGCCGCGGCCGCGCCGAGGAGGAACGGCGACACGAGCGACGCCACCCCGAACACCCGCGTCCACGATCGCACCCACGGCGTGTCGCGATCGCCGTGCGCCCGGAACGCGAACGCCGCGCCCCGGAACACGATGCCGAGCAGCACGAGGCTGAGCGGGACGTAGAGCGCGACCGACAGGTCGGCGAACACCGTGGGGAACGCGGCGAGCAATCCGGTCATCACGAAGATCAGCCAGACGTGGTTCGCCTCCCACACCGGGGCGATCGCGTCGGCGATGAGACTGCGCTGCCGCTCTCGACGCGGGCCTCGAGCCAGGAGGTCCCACACCCCGCCCCCGAAGTCGGCGCCGCCGAGCAGCACGTAGAGCGTCATGCCGAGCCACAGGAGCCCGACCACGTACGCCTCGGGGCTCACGGGACCTCCGTCGATTCCGCGGGCGCCGGCTCCCGGGACCGCTGGGCGAGCCGCAGCAGCAGCCACGCGCATGCCGTCCCGAGCAGCGCGTAGATGAGGATGGTGACCGCGAGGTCCACCGCGATGCCCGACCGAGTCGTCACCGCGTCGGCCGTGCGGAGCAGTCCCTGCACGACCCATGGCTGCCGTCCGACCTCCGTGACGATCCATCCGGCCTCGACGGCGACGAAGGCAGACGGGCCGGCGACGAGCACGGCGCGCAGGAACCAGCGTCCGTCGGGCAGCCGTCGGCGCCGCAGCCGGGCGACGGCCGTCCAGGCGCCGAGGACGAGCAGGCCCGTCCCGATCGCCACCATCGCCTGGAACGCGAGATGCACCAGGACCGTGTTCGGCCGGTCGGCGGGCGAGACGTCCTTCAGGCCCGCGACGACGGCGTTGGGATCGCCGTAGGCGAGCCACGACAGGCCCCCCGGGATCTCGATCGCGAACCGCGTCCGCTCCTCCGACGGGAACGGGATCCCGCCGATCCGCAGCGGGGCGCGGGCCGTCGTCTCCCACTGTCCCTCGAGCGCCGCGAGCTTGACCGGCTGCGTCGAGGCCACGTGGCGCGCCGCCCAGTCGCCGACGACGACCTGCACCGGCGCGAGCGCGAGCCCGAGCACGAGACCGACGGCCATGCCGCGCCGGTGGTACTCGTCGCGCCGGCCGCGCAGCATGCCGATCGCGTACACCGCCGCGACCGACAGGCCGGTGGCCATGTAGGCCGCGAGGATCATGTGGGTGGTCATCACCGGCGTGGACGGGTTCAACATCGCCCCGATCGGGTCGACGTCCACGATCGTGCCGTCGCGCAGGGTGAAGCCGGCCGGCGTCTGCATCCACGCGTTCGCGGTGACCACGAACCAGGCGCTCGCCACCCCGGAGATCGCGACCGGCACGCCCGACCACCAGTGTGCCCACGGCGACAGGCGATCCCACCCGTACAGGTAGATGCCGAGGAAGATCGCCTCGAAGAAGAACGCGAACGCCTCGAGCGCGAAGGGGAGCCCGATGACGCTCCCCCACCGGCCCATGAGCCCCGGCCAGAACAGCCCGAGCGCGAACGACAGGACGGTGCCGCTCACCGCGCCGACGGCGAACAGGATCCCGAACGCCTTGGCCCACCGGTGCGCGAGCGCCATCCAGACGGCGTCGCCCGTGCGGTTGGCCCGGTACTCGGCGAACAGGAGCAGCACGGGCAGGCCGATCCCGAGGCAGGCGAAGATGATGTGGAATCCGAGCGAGACCGCCATCTGGGCGCGTCCGGCCTCGAGGTTCGAGATGGCGAGGAACGGGCCCATCCCTTCGATGCTCCCAGAGACGAGCCGCTCGGCCCGAGCTCAGCGAGGTACGGAGTCGAACGCGCGCTCGTACCAGGCGACGTCCCAGTACCGGCCGAACTTCCGCCCCTGCTCGGAGAACCGCCCGACCTCCCGATAGCCGCAGCGCTCGTGGAGGCGAACCGAGGCCGGATTCGGCAGGGTGATCCCGGCGACGGCCCGGTGGACGTCCTCGGTCTCGAGCTCGCGCAGCAACGCCTCGTACAGGGCGAGGCCGATGCCGCGACCGGTGTGATCCGGAGCCACGTAGACGCTCGTCTCCACCGACGGGTCGTAGGCGGCGCGCGGCCGGTAGGGCGAGCTCGTCGCGTACGCGATCGCGCCGTCCCGCCCCCGCGCGACGAGCAGGCGGTGCCGTCCGGTCTCGCTGTACTTCTCGAACCACTCGCGCCGCCACGCCATCGAACGCGGCTCGAGGTCGAACGTCACGGGCGAGCTGGCGACGTGGCGGTTGTAGATCTCGTTGATACGTCCGAGGTCGTCGCCGGTCGCGGCGCCGATCTCGAGCGTGGCCGGGTCCATCCCGCGAGTCTGGGGGCTCCCCGTCGCCGGGTGGTTACGCGGACGTTACGGCTCGCGCCACTGTCCCCGCCTACCCGAAGGTGAACTCGTAGACGTGGCCGTCGAACGCCGCGCCATAGAGACGCTGGCGTGGATCGCCCGGCCGGAGACCCGGGAAGAAGCCGTAGAGGTACTCCGAGCCGCCACCCATGTCCACCATCGTCCAGGCCGAGCCGGTCCAGGTGAACTCGTACGCGCTCCCGTCGCCGGCGGCCGCGTAGACGCGCATCACCCCGTCGTTGCGCCCGGCGCGGACGTACGCGTGGACGATGACGCTGCCGATCGGCTGGTTGATCTCAACCGACGACCACGCGGTGCCCGTCCAGGTGAACTCGCGGATCACCCCCCTCGCGACGCCCGCGTAGACCCGTATGACGCCGTCGTTTCGGCCGGGTCCGAGCGACACGTTGCGCACGTCGTCGTCGTCGCCCATCGAGACCATCGACCACGCACCGCTCGAGAACGTCGCCTCGAAGGTGCCCATCGCGCTCGAGGCGACGTAGAGGTGGTTCAGCGTCCCACCGCGGCCGCGCCCGAGGTCGATCCCGTGGACGATCCCGCGCGTCACGGAGCCCACCTGGACCGCGCTCCACGACGATCCCGTCCACGTGTACTCCCAGACGACCTGGTCGCGGGTCGCGTACAGGCGGTTCACGCCATCGTTTCTGCCGTTGCCCACCACCGCGTGGGTGCACGGCGGGTCGGCGACGCCGACGGTCGCCTGCGTCCAGCTCGACCCGTTGAACGACAGCTCGTACAGGTTGCCGTCGAGGCTGCACGCGTAGATCCGAGTCCGGCCGTCGTTGCGGCCGGGGCCTATCGTCAGGTTGTGGATCTCCAGCCCCGAGGGGGATCCGCCGATGTTGACCGGCGCCCCCCACGACGTCCCGTTCCACGACAGCTCCATCACCCGGCCGGTGTTCACGGTGCCGGTGTAGACGCGGTTCACGCCATCGTTGCGCCCCGGCCCCACGATCAGGCTGTTGTTGGCCACGCCGGTCGAGCCGATGGCGTTCACGCCCCAGACGCCGCCCGCGCCGCCGACGATCAGCGTGATGGGGACGGCGTGCGAGAGCGTTCCGTTCGTGCCCGTGACCGCGAGTGGGTAGACCCCCTGCGCGACGGTGCCGGTGGTGGTGACGGTGAGCGTCGAGGTGGACGGCGGTCGCGCGGAGCTCGGCGAGAAAACGCCCGAGGCGGCGGTCGGCAGTCCCGACACCGTGAGTGCGACCGCTCGCCGGAATCCGTTCAGCGACGTCAGGCTCACCGTGAAGGCGGTGGATCCGCCGGCGGCCACGCTCTGGGTCGCGGGAGACACCGAAAGCCCGAAGTCGGGCGCCGAGCTGATGATGAGCGTGACGGCCTGCGTGTGCGTGATCCCCTCCGCCGTCGCGGTGAGCGTGAGGAGATACGCGCCGTCGGGTGTGGTGCCGTTGCCCGTGAGCGTCAGCTGACTCATCCCCTCATGGGTGAGGGGATCGGGCGCGAAGACCCCGGTCACGCCGGCGGGGAGCCCCGACACCGACAGGTCGGTGTTGGTGCTCGTGAAGCCGTTGACGAACACGACCTCGGTGGACAGACCCATGGACCCCCCCGGCGACATCGTCACCGTCGGGGGGATCGCCGTGAACGTGAAGTCGCCGGTCGCGGCGGATTGCACCGCGATGGCGGAGACCATGGCGTTGCCCACGGAGCCGAGGAACCCGACGTTCAAGGTGCCGTCGGCGACCGTGACGTCGAACGTCCGATCGAGCGCCGTGTTGGCGCCAACCGTCGCGAAGACGTCGAGGTCGTTCAGGACGGTCGCGCCCTCGATCGTCACGTCGAAGACCCGCGCCCCCACGGCCGCGCTCCTCCCCCGGATCTCCGCGAACCGCAGCGACACCTCGTAGCTGCCGCTCGCCAGGCCGAAGCGGTACTCGAACGACGTGGCGTTGCGGTTGGTGCGGTAGAGGGCGTCGTCGCTCGTGTCCGCGATGTCGGCGGTCGTCGCGAACCCGTTCCCGCCGATGAACCCGAAGCCGCCGGCCGTGTACGGCTGATCGGCCGCCCACGGGTTGCCTGCGAGATCCGTGTACGCGGTCGCGGCGCCGGCGTCGACGCGCTGGGCGAAGGCGGCCTCGGCCGGCCGGTCCCAGGCGCCGAGGCCGGACACGACCACCAGCAACGCGATCGCGGCCAGGAGGGAGCCTGGGGGTGGGGAACGGCGGCGCACGGACTTGAACCGTATCCGCGTTCACGTACGTCGGTCAAACGGGGGACGGGACGTGCCGTAGGGGCGGCGGCCGTGCCGGCGGAGAAAACCCCCACGTGCCTCGAGATGGCGGTCCGCCCTCCGGTCGATACCCTCGCTGCAAGGACATCGGGGACGGGTGCGGATGGCGACCGAGGTGCGGGACGATCGGGCCGGCGGCGTGGCGGTCGAGGACATCGACCTCGCGTTCGTGCCGGTCCCGGCCGAACGGATCGCCGGCGTCGAGCTCGACGACCGGTCCGTGCTGATCGACGGGGCGACCGGCCTCGTCCACGTGCTCGACCCCATAGGCTCGGTGGTGTGGCGCTGCCTCGACGGGGTGGTCGCGCTCGAGGTCCTCGCGGACGAGCTGGCCGAGGCGTTCGGGGCCTCGCCCGAGGTCGTCCGGCAGGACCTCCTCGCGCTCACGCGCACCCTCGCGCGCCTCGGGCTCCTCGAGGGGGTCGCGCGGCCCGTGTTCACCCTGCATCCCGACGGGATCGAGGTCGGCGAGGAGCTCGAGCCCTTCCGGCTCCCCGACCTCGACGGCGGCACGCTCGACCTCGCCGACCTGCGGGACGGTTCGGTGCTGCTCGTCAACTGGAGCCCCCACTGCGGCTACTGCGCGCGGATCGCCGGCGACCTCGCCACGCTCCGTGAGCCGCTGGAACTGCTGGGCACCCGGCTCGTTCTCGTCACCGCGGGCGACGCCGAGGCGAACCGCGAGCTCCTGGACGAGCACGGACTCGTGACGCCGACGCTCCTGCGGGCCGGCGCCGCGGCCGACTTCGTCGATCCCTTCCCCGAGATGGGGACGCCGGTGGCGTACCTCCTCGACGCCGAGGGCAGGGTGGCGGAGCCCCTCGCGTTCGGCGCCTCGGCGGTTCCGGCGCTCGCACGGCGGGCGGCCGGCCTCGCCGAGGCGCCGGCCGCGCCCCGCGCCGACGTGCGGTACCTCCCCGGCGCGATCGAGGAGGTGTGCGGCCCCGGCGCGAGCGGCAAGAAGCCACGGGTCTGGACGGAGAACGCCACGTACCGGATCGGCGATCACCACGTCGGGATCCGCGCCGACTCACCCGCCGCTGCTGAGCTGATCGACCGCGCCCTCTCCGCGTACCGCGGCGAGCCCGACCCCGCCGTTCCGCCGAACTATTCGGTGGTGCTCGGAGATCCGGTGTCGGGACCGTCGAAGGACCTGCGCCTGCTCCTGTGGCAGAACACCACGGTCGTGCGGAGCCGGTCGACCGATCGAGTGCTTCACTCTTTGGGCGCTCACCTGTCGTCGCTCTTCTCGACGCCGGAGGGGCTGCTGCGCACCACCAACGTCGCGGTCGTGCGGGAGGGCGAGGCCGTCCTGCTGCCGCCGTCGATCATGGGTGACCTCGAGAAGCTGCAACCACGCCTCGCCCGCGGGGGCTGGCGACCGGTCGACGAGCCGTACGCGGTGATCGACCCCGCGACCGACGAGCTCGTGGTCCCCGAGCCGACCGTCCACCTCGCCGGCGACGTCCTCGACGAGCTGGGCGAGCCGAGCCTCGGCCGGTCCGAGCTCTCGCGCGCGCTGCCCGGGCGGTACCGGCTTCGGGCGTGGGCGATGTGGCGGATCGGCGCGGACCCCGCATGGGCCGAGCTCGTGTCCACGGCGCTCATGACGGTGTCGGCGGAACCGGGGCGACTCGCGGAGCTGATCGGCGATGTCGAGGCGCTGCTGCGTCGAGTCCCGCCGATGCTGCTCGAGTTCGACGCGCCCGAGCGAGTCGCGGAGCGCCTCCAAGAGGTCGTCTAGCGTCGCCTTCTCATCGGCCGAGTGGCCGCACGGCGCGTTGGCTCCTCACCACTAGGCCGACTAGCATCGCCCGGTGAGCGACGCCCGAGATCTCGACCGACGTGGACCGGTCGAGGAACGCCTCGCCCGAAGTCTGGAGGCGAGTCCCACACCACGCCGGTCGGCGACCGCCACGGTCCTTCACGAGCTCGCCGAGGTCGATCGAGCCGTGTATCGGGCGATCGCGAGCACGCCGACCCCCACACTCGACGAGCCGCTCCGACGGCTCTCGGGCCTGGCCAACAACTCGAAGCTGTGGCTCGGCGCCGCCGGCGCACTCTTCCTCCTCGGCGGGCGTACCGGTCGTCGAGCGGCTCTGACCGGTCTCGTGGCCGTGGGCGTCAACTCCGCGCTCGTCAACGTCCCGATGAAGTTCGCGAGTGGACGCGCGCGCCCGGATCGCGAGACGGCCGGCGTGCCGGCGGAGCGACGGGTCCCGATGCCGACGTCGACCTCGTTCCCCTCGGGACACTCGGCGTCCGGGTTCGCGTTCGCCGGGGCCGTGGCCGGGTCGATGCCGGGCCTCGCGGTCCCGCTCCGCGGCCTCGCCGCCCTCGTCGCGTATTCGCGCGTCCACACGGGGGTGCACTACCCGGGTGACGTCGTCGTCGGATCGCTCATCGGCGCCACGATCGGGGAGGCGACCTCGCTCGCCGGCAGAGCCTTGCTCCGTAGGCGGTCGCGGGCGGCACGGTAAGCGAGCGCGGTCATCCCCGTCCCCGGTTCGACGCCGCCGGCCGCGCCGCTCGCGACCCCTCCACCAGCGACCGGGCGGCGCTACGGGCTCGCCCACCCGAGGAGGGCGGCCGTCGTCGGCGGAACCCTCCTCCTCCTCGTGGTCGTCGGTGCGGTCGTCGTGGGGAACCATCGAGAAGCCTTCGGGATCGATCGCGCGTGGGTCGAGGTCGTGACGACGATGCGCCGGGATGCGCCGACGTCGATCGCCGAGCGCGTCTTCGACCCGCTCGGAAGGTTCCCGGTCAGCTGGTCGATCGTCGCGCTGGCGGGATTGGTGCTCTGGCGCGATCGGCGTCGACGTGCGATCGCCGTCCTGTTGATCGGAGAGCTGACGTCGTGGGCGACGAACAACCTCATCAAGGCCGTCGTCGACCGCCCTCGGCCGCCGGGCTCGCTCCTCCAGAGCTCCCTGTCGTCGTTCCCGTCGGGCCACGCAGCCTTCGCCGCCGTAACCGCCGTCCTGCTGGTGGGGCTCCTCGTTCCCACGGGGCGACGCGCCGGACCGGCGGTGCTCGCGGCGGGCGTCGCGATCGCGATGGCGTGGAGCCGTACCTACCTGCTCGTGCATTGGCTGACCGACGTGGTCGGAGGCCTCTGCGTCGGTGCCGGTGTCGGGTTGCTCACCCTCGCGTTCATGGGCACGGCCGCCGACCGGACGAACTGACAGCGCCCGGCGATGGGCCTACGCTCGCCGCGATGACCGCACCCTCGGAGCGACCGGACCTCACGCGCCGGCTGGCCGCTGTCGCCGCGCTGCTCCTCGGGGCCCTGGTCGTCGTCGCGACGTTCCTGACCGTCACCGACGACATCCCCCTCCTCGTCGCCCAGCTCGCGCTGCTGGCCGGTGCCGCGCTCGCCGCCTGGTACGGGCTGACGCGCCTGGGGCGACGTCGAGCGATCGCCGCCCTCATCGCCCTCGCCGCGCTCACGGGCCTCGTGCTCCTCGGCTTCGCGAAGGAGAGCGGCGGGCCCCTGTCGCTGGTCGTCCGCGTCGTGCCGCTCCTGCTCGCGGTCGCGCTCTCGCGATTCGCCCTCGGTCGGAGTGTGAATGCGCTCAAGCGGAGCGAGACCCCGGGGACCCCCGTGCCCGCCGCCACCCGCGGGGTCGTGATCATGAACCTCAAGTCCGGTGGCGGGAAGGCGGAGCGGTTCCACCTCGAGGACGAGTGTCGCGAACGGGGCATCGAACCCGTGGTGCTCCGACCGGGCGATGACCTGCTCGAGCTCGCTCGCCAAGCCATCGATCGTGGCGCCGACGTGATCGGGATGGCCGGAGGAGACGGGTCGCAGGCACTCGTCGCGAGCGTCGCGGCCGAGCGTGGGGTGCCGATGGTGGTCATCCCCGCGGGAACACGAAACCACCTCGCGCTCGATCTTGGGCTCGACCGCGACGACGTGGTCGGAGCGCTCGATGCCTTCGGAGAGGCGCGGCAGCGACCGATGGACCTCGCCGAGGTCAACGGGCGTGTCTTCGTGAACAACGTCTCGCTCGGTCTGTACGCGGCGATCGTCCGATCCCCCGAGTACCGAAACGCCAAGGTCGACACCACCCTCAGCACGCTCCCGTCGGTCCTCGCACCCGGCACCGAGCCGTTCGACCTGCGGTTCACCGGACCGAACGGCGAGCCCCACCGCGGCGCGCACATCATCCAGATCTCCAACAACCCGTACGGCACGACGCTGGCCACGCTCGGCAGCCGTTCGCGTCTGGACACGGGAGTGCTGGGCGTCGTCGCCCTCGAGATCCGGAGCGACAAGGAGGCGGCCGCCTTCCTCGCGGCGCTCGCGACCGGGCACCCCGACCGGTTCGCAGGGCTCACGTCCTGGGCGACTCCGGCGTTCGAGGTGTCGTCGGGATCGGCCATCGACGTCGGCCTCGACGGCGAGACGCTCGAGCTGGACCCACCCCTCACGTTCTCGATCCGGGCGCAGGCGTTGAGCGTTCGGCTGCCCGGCCATGCGATCGGCTACTCACCGGCAGCCAGGGCGATGGGGTGGCGAGCGGCGACGCGGAACCTATGGAGGACGGCCATCGGTCGCCCCCCGGTGCTCGAGCCGTAGGTCCGTACCGAGCCTTCAGCGTGTCTCGTCCCGCGCACCGGCATCGGACGCCTTGAAGGCGGTCACGGCCGCCTTGACGGTCGGGTAGAAATGCGTCGGATCGATCGTGCGGTTGAGCTCGTACCGCGTGATCTTCTCGCGCACCGGGTCCTTCATCTCCGCGAAGACCAGGGAGATGCCGCGGGCGTTCAGCCACTCGTCGAGATCCTCGAGCATGTCGGCGGCGGTCGTGTCGATATCGGTGATCGGCTCGGCGGCGATCACGATCCAACGCACGCCCGAACCCTCGGCGAGCTCGGTGACCTGCTCCCGGAACGTTCGGGCGTTCGCGAACACCAGTGGCGCATCGAACCGGAACAGGACGAGGCCCGGTGTCGTCGTCGCATCCGGGTGGCGGGCCACGTCGTGGAAGCCGGGGAGGTCGGGAGTGTCCCCGAGGACGGCCTGGTACGGCCACCACGTCCGGCGGAACACGTTCAGGATCGAGAGCGCCACCGCGACCCCGATCCCCGGGAGCACGCCGAGGAGCGTGACGGCGAGGAACGCCGTGATGGAGAGCCACGCCTCGGTCTTCCGCACCTTCCAGAGGCGGACGACCGCAGGGATGTCGGCCAGGGACAGCGATGCCGCGATCACGACGGCCGCGAGGGCCGGCTGCGGCAGGTTCTTCAGCAGTCCGGGAACGGCCACCAACAGGACCACGATCGCCCCCGCCCCGACCAGACCCGCGACCTGGGTCTTGGCGCCGGCCTGCTCGGCGACCGCGGTCCGCGATCCGCTCGTGCTCACCGGGAACCCCTGGAACATCCCGGCAGCCACGTTCGCGGCGCCGATCCCGATCATCTCCTGGTTCCCATGCACCCGGTCGCCGGCGCGAGCCGCGAACGCCGAGGCCGTCGAGATCGTATCGGCGAGCGCCACGAACACGATGCCCAACGCGCCGGCGAGCAGGAGGGAGAGCTCCGAGAACGACACGTCGGGGATCGTGAACGGCGGGAACCCGCTCGGCAGCGGCCCGACCACCGACACACCCGATGCCGTGAGGTCGAACACGCTCACCGCGAGGATCGCCAGGACGACGGCGACCAGGACCGCCGGCACCTTCGGCATCGCGCGCTGCAGGACGAGGATCAGGGCGAGCGCGCCCACCCCCACCGCCAGCGCCGCCGCCACGGTCTCACCACCGGTGACGCCGTTGACGAACGCCTTGAGCTCAGGGATGAAGCCGTCTGCGTCGACCGAGAACCCGAACAGCTTGGGGAGCTGACCCACGAGGATCGTGAGGGCGAGCCCGTTCATGTAGCCGATCTGCGTCGGCTTCGAGAGGAGGTCGGCGATGAAGCCGAGCTTCGCGATGCCCGCCAGCAGCATGATCGCGCCCACCAGCAGCGCCAGCATCGAAGCGAGCGCGACGGCCTTCGCCGGGTCGCCGTTGGCCCCGACGAGCGGGAGGATCGTCGCGGCGATCATGGGGCCGAGCGACGAGTCCGGGCCGAGGACCAGGATCTTCGAGGGTCCGACCAGGGCGTAGGCGGTCAGGCAGAGGATGGACGTGTAGAGGCCGGTGATCGGCGGGAGTCCGGCGAGCTCCGCGTAGGCCATGCCCTGCGGCACGAGCAGCGCGGTCAGGACGAGCCCGGCGACGACGTCCTTGCGGAGCCAGGCCCGCTCGTACGTGCGGATGACCCGAACGCCTGGCACCGCCCCGAGCTTCATGGCATTCCTCCTGCGAACCGTGCCACAGCCGACCGAGCCTCATCATCGCGTGACGCCGGTGCTCGTGAAGGTAGGTGACCTGCGTCCGGGCGATCGTGCTGGAGGCGACCGAGGCCCTCGCTGGTCCGACGGGTTCCCGTCGGATTTCTTCGTGGAGACGAGCGGACTCGAACCGCCGACCCCCTGCTTGCAAAGCAGGTGCTCTACCAGCTGAGCTACGTCCCCGAACTTTGACTGCGAAAGCGCGCGCTCGGATCGCCGATGCGATCGCGTTCCCCTGTCCGGGAGTGTCTCGACGCCACGTCCGCGGGCCCTCCGCGGCCATGACGCGATGATAGAGGAGGACGAGGACCGGGATCCCGGGAGCCTCCGGCGGCGCTCGACTAGGAGATAGCCCCGGGAAGGATCTACCCTCCCCGGGGCCACCCCCACTCACGCTCGGAATCTCTTTCGAGACCTCCGCGCGGGTCGCTACGTCTGGGTCTGCCCCCTGCTGTTGCAGACGGTCACGTTGCCCGCCACGTCGCGGACCTCCAGCACGGCGCCCCACGGCCGCGGGGTGCGGGGGATCCTGGTGACCAGCACCTGGACCGGGTCGACGGTGCCCACCTCGAACGACGAGATGGTGACCGTCGCGTTGGTCGTGCTGAGCACCGAGATCGAGGCGAGTCCGCTCCCGGTGTCCTGCATCTGCAGGGTCCCGGTCCGAGAGCTCCGGTCGAATGCCACCTTCGCGCAGCTCGGCGGCGTGGTGTCCTCCGAGACCGCGGTGACCGTGATCTGCGCGGTCGGCCCGGTGCCGGTCACGGGCGCTCCCTCGGCCGTCCCACCGGCCTCGTTCAGGTAGTCCCCCGGAGTCTGCGACACCGTGACACCGAAGTGCAGCGACGCCTGGCCCTCGCCGGGAACGGAAAACGGCCCGGTCCAGGTGAGCACCTGAGCCGCGATGGAGGGATCCGTGGTCGTGAGCCCGCTCGTGGATCCCGCCTGATAGCTGAAGCCGTCCGGCAGCGTGTCGCTGATCGTGTTCAAGGTGATGGCGCTCGAATTGGGGTTGGACACGGTGATGGTGTAGCCGTTGCTTGCCCCTGCGGGAGAGCTTGGGACGTCGGCCGTCTTGGCCGTCGTCAGCGGCTCGGCGGTGGTCAGGCTGCCGGCCTGCAGGAAGACGTTCGAGTCCAGGATGCCATCGCTCGCATCGGCGATCGCGAGCTTCATGTGGTTCGTGAGGCCCTGGTTGACCGCCGACTCGCAGGTGAGGACCACGGTCAGACCGTCCATCTCCGTGTCGATGGCCCCGCCGCCGTCGCCCAGGTCGTTGTTGAGGTAGAGCTCCGGGTGCGACCGGGGGTCGGTTCCGAACGGGTTGCCGTTGTTGATCGTGTTGATGGAAACGGGATCGGCATCGATCGTGGCGCAGTTGGTGCCGTTGACCAGGAACGCGAACACGTCGTTGAACTCGCTGTTGACGAACTCGTTGTACTCATCGGAGCTGAACACGTACTGGAAGCTGACCTGGCTGGCATCGGGCACGAAGTCGAACTCCAGGACGGCGGCATCGAAGGTGGTGAAGCCGGTGAGCGCGTCGAGATCGGCGTCTCCTGCCGTCCCGTTGTCGGCCGTGATGTTGTCGAAGACGTTGGGGCCAACGACGTTGGCGATGTCGCCCGAGCTCAACACGATCCCGCCGTCGAAGCCCACGATCCCGGTCCCGCCGGAGAAGGTCCCGGCGGCGACGTCGGCACCGGTAAACGTCACATTGGAGACCGTCACTCCCACGCCCACGAGGGCGTTCGCAAGGTCGTCGGGAGTGAGCGTCCCGGACAGGTCTTCGGTGGCGAGCCCGGGATTCGCGCCCGCTCGGCCGATGGGCAACAGGGCAAAGACCATCATGAACGCGAACAACGCGCCAAGCCGAACGCGATGTCTCATCGCTTTCTCCCCTCTCCCGCTCCTGGCACCCTCCTCAGGGCGTCCTGTCTTCCCGATCTGATTCCGCAACGTAGGCCCATGGCCGTGTCACGCCAGGGTGCAGCTTCGGTAGAGAAACTACGCTTCTCCCGCAATGCGGGCGTACCGCCCTGAGCCTGTTGGGCCTGGTATCGGCGGCGAGCCCCCTTGAACGACTCCCCCCGCGGGCCTCGTTTCGGCTCAGGGCGACGGCGTCACGGTCGGCGTCGGTGAAGGGGTCGGCGTGGGTGAGGGCGTGACGCCGGGCAGGAGCTGCTCGACCATTCCCGTGTCGGGCACGCTGTCGAGGCACGCCTGCGGGCAGGCGTTGCCGGTGTACGTCACGAGCACCGACCAGAGATAGGAAAGGCGGTTGGGGCCGATGTCGAGCTTGCCGAGCGGGATGGAGACCGAGGCCGCCCGCGAGCCGCCCTTGGCGGCGGCGAGGTCGCCGATGAGCTTCTCCGTGCCGTTCTCCCGCACGGCGTAGAGCGAGCCCACGAGATCGCGGCCGTCGGAGCGGACGACCGCGAGGCGATCGACGTCCGCATCCCCCTTCGTATCGAGCAGGACGACGAAGAAGCCCTTGTCCCACATCTCGTGCACGGTCCACGGCGCGAACGTCTCGATGCGCCAGCTCGGCGGTCGCGCGTCGTGATCTAACTCGACGAGGCGGACGTCGAGCTTCCCCGGGGTGTCGTTGGCATCGCCCTGGTCGGCGTGGTGCGCGCTCGCCGGGAGCACCGCGGCGAGGCACGACAGGACGGCGGCGGCGACGAGCGCGGTTGCGCCCCGCCTCATCGCGCCGCACCCCGGCGCGTCGCGCCGACGACGCGGGCGCCGACCCAGATCGCCGTCGCGAGGCCGAGAACGACGAGCGTGGCCGGGAGCCACTCACCGCCCGAGGGAGCTCCCGGCGACGCGACGACGAGGTCGTCGACGCCGCGCCCCCACGCCACAAAGGCGACCGCGAGGAGCGCCGCGTTGCGGGCGAGCAGGAGCCGGTAGTCCCGAACCGCCGCCGTCCCGAAGCAGCCGCACTCGAGGCGACGTCCGACGCGGAGCCGGCCGGCGATGACGGCGGCCGAGAAGACGATCAGCGCCGCCGCCGCCGCGATCCCGGCCGTCGACGCGAGGCCGAGCAGCGGAAGGATCGCGATCCCGACCTCGAGGGCCGGGACCCCGGTGAGGGCGATCCGCTCGAGGGCGCCGGGGAGCCGGTACGAGCCCAGCGCGCGGCGCCACGCTCGCGGGCGAAGGACCTTGGCCGCTGCGGCCGCCCCGAACGCGATCGCGAGGACGGCCGCCGCCGCGGCGCCCGCATCGCCCGGCGCCGGCGCGCTCGCCGCCGCGAGCAGGGCCGCACCAAGGACGGCGGCCAGCGCGAGCCCGTGCGCGATGCGCCACCCGGGCCAGGACGCCGACCGGGCGAGCCGCTCGACGAGCGTCGAGCCCTCGGCCGGCGTTTTCGCTCGCCGCGCCACGACCGCGCTCAGCCCCCGCGCGATCCCGAACGGAACGAGCATCGCCGCGCCGATCGCCGGACGGCCGCTCGCGACCGCCGCTGCGGCGACCACGACGAGCGTCCCGTGCGCGAGGTACGTCAGGAACCCGACGCCGAGCCCGACCCCGTAGAGGAACGACGCGGGGCCGAACGGGAAGAACGTTCGCCACCAGTCCGGCACCTGCCGCCGGAGCTGCGGGACCGGGACGGCCAGCCCGAAGGCCTCGCGCGCCAGGTAGGCGGCGGCGAGCAGCGCTACCAGCAGCGCGCTCGCCCGCCCCCACGGCGCGCCGAGCAAGGCACCGAGTGCGCCGAGCGCGAGCCCGAACGCGGCGGCCGCGAGCGCCGCGCCGGCGACGTGCAGCGCCAGGAACTGCCCCCATCGCCTCCGGCTGCCCCCGTGGACCACGGGGGTGATGGTCTCCACCATCGACAGCCCTCAGGGTCCGAACAGCGTGGTCAGGCCGGCGACGACCGACGACGCGGCCACCGCCGCGAACAGCGGCGCGGTCAGCACCGGAGGTTCAGCTCCTGGTAGGTGATACAGAACACGCGCAGGTCTGCGGGGCAGTAGCCGCGAACCGAGGCGTCCCCGTTGATCCGGATCCGCGAGTGCGAGCAGCAATCCTGGATGTGGCGGACCCGGCCGTCGCAGCACCGGCTCCACCCGCCCCCGTACCGCGGGTGGTGCACGAACGGGAACCGATCCGGGACGGCGCTCTCGCAGACCTTCCGCCGGCGCTGCCGCTCGGACACGTACAGGTCGCCGCTGTCGGCGACCGGATACCCGTACACGGGGTGGACCGGGTACCCGTACGCGTCCGTGCGCGAGAGCGGGGCGTACGGGTGCGGGCACGACTTCGTCGTGTACGTGTGGCCGCAGATGTGGTGCGCCTCGGCGCGCTCGGGCGCGAGGGCGACCGCGACCATGGAGCCGCCGGCGAGCGCCACGACGCCGCGACCGAGCTTGCCGAGGAACGAGCGGCGGCTCGTCCTCCTCGCGAGCTCGGTGCCGGCGCGCTCGACGTGCCCCATCAGCTGGCGCGCAGCTCCTCGGCCTCGGAGATCCGGCGATGGGCGGTGTCGATCAGCCCCTCGATCTGCTCGAGCGAGTTCACGGTGCCCTTGGACCGGACGACCCCGAGCTCGTCCAGCACGACGAGGAACGGGACGCCGGGCACCCGATAGGCGAGCTCGAGGTCCGGATCCGACACGACCTGCGCCACGAGCCCACCGGCCCGCGCGGCGGCCGGCAGCGAGGGAACCAGGCGCTCGCAGATCGGGCAGGTCGGCGAGACGAACGCGACGAGCCGGCGCGAGCCCGGCCCGCCGACGCGGGTCGGTGTGCCCTCGCGGGCGCGGGCGGTCCGGACCTCGGGGGCGGCGCCGAGGGGCGGCCCCTCGTCGTCGACCTCCAGGGCGCCGAGGGGGTCCAGCCGCAGGTGCAGGACGCCGATCTGCCGCGCGAGCGCCACGACCACCGCCGCGAGCACCAGGAGCAGGATCCACTGGACCACGAACGCGGCCGCCCACCACCCGGACACGAGGCCGTCAGCCCTCCCCCGGGGCCTCCGGCTCGGCCGGGGCGGGCTCGTCCCTGGGAGAGGGTGCGGGAAGGGTGCTCGGGGCGGTCCAGATCGGGTCGCCGTCCTTGCCGAGGAACTGCAGGACGGGCGTGCCGTCGCCCGTGAGGCCGAGGATGGCGCGGAGCTCGCCCTCCTGGTTCAGGAGGCGAAGGATCGGCGAGCCCTCGGCCGCGAGCCCGAGACGCGCCCGCACCTTCCCGTCCTCGTCCTGGAGCGAGATCGTCGGAGAGCCTTGCTGCGCAAGCGAGTACACGAATCCGAGCTCGCCGTCCTTGTTGCGCAGCGCGAGCGTGGGCGAGCCCTCGGACCCGAGCCCGAACTTGGCCCGGACCTTTCCGTTCCGATCGACCATCGCGAGGCTCGCCGACCCGTCGGAGAACAGGCCGAACGTGGCGCGCACCTTGCCGTCGTCGTCGGCGATGGCCAGGCCCGCCGAGCCGTCGGGCTGGACACCGTACCGGGCTCGAAGCTTCTCGTCCGGGCCGTAGAACGACAGGAAGGGCAGGTCGTCGTTCGTGACGCCGAAGCGTGCACGGACCCGTCCCTCGGAGTCCTCGATCTCGATCTCGCCCGCGCGGATGACGCGCTTCCTCATGAGCCGAACCTCGCAGCTAGGGCCCGCACGCTTTCGCGCAGTCTAGGACGGCACAGCGCGCGAACCGCGCAACTTCGGCGAGCGATTGGCGGAACCGGCCCGAGATGCGAGAAACCGCCGCGACCCGAGGGTCGCAGCGGTCTCTCAGCTAGACCTTAGAGGCGCCCGCTCGGATCGGTCAAGCCGACGCCGACGGTCTTGTCACTCTTTCTCGATCCGCTCGACACGGAGCGTGCACGCCTCGAGCCGGTCGTGCAGCGGATCCACGCCGATTCCGGGACCGCCGGGCACCCCCATCGTCCCGTCGGGCGCGAGCTCGAACGGCTCGGTGAGATCGGCGTCGAAGTACCGGCGGCTCGCGCTGGTGTCCCCGGGGAGGGTGAAGTTCGGCATCGCGGCGACCGCGAGGTTCGTCGCCCTGCCGATCCCCGTCTCCAGCATCCCGCCGCACCACACCGGCACGTCCTGCGCCGCGCAGACGTCGTGGACGCGACGCGCCTCGAGGACCCCGCCGACCCGGCCCTGCTTCACGTTGACGATCCGGCACGCCCCGAGCTCGATCGCGGCCGCCGCGGCTGCGGCCGATCGGATCGACTCGTCCAGGCAGATGGCGGTCTCGATCTGAGATTGGAGCTTCGCGTGCTCGAGCAGGTCGGCGTGGTGCAGCGGCTGCTCGACCATGAGGAGCCCGCACGCGTCGAGCTCTCTGAACACGTCCACGTCGCCCAGCGTGTAGGCCGCGTTCGCGTCGACGGACAGGAGGATGTCGGGGTGGGCCTGCCGAACGGCGCGAACGCGCTCGACGTCGATCCCCGGCTCGATCTTCAGCTTGATGCGTCGATACCCCTCGGCGAGGTAGCCGTTCACCTGCTCGAGCAACCCGTCGGTGCTGGCCGCGATTCCGATCGAGACCCCGCAGTCGACCCGTTCCCGCGTGGCGCCGAGAAACGTTGCGAGGGAACGGCCCTCGGCGCGCAACGCCGCGTCGACGAACCCGTCCACGAGCGCAGCCTTTGCCATCGGATGGCCGCGGACGCCGTCGAGCACGCGCTCGACGTGCTCGATCCCGACCTCCCCCGCGCGGAGCAGCGCCGGGGCGAGGAACTCCCGAAGCACCAACCAGGCGCCCTCGTTCCACTCCTCCGAGTAGTCGGGCTCCTGGCCCGCGACGCACTCCCCCCAACCGGCGGCCTCGTCGGTCAGGACCCGCACCAGGACGCACTCCTTCTGGGTCATCTCGCCGAAGCTGGTGCGAAACGGTCGCACCAGCGGGAGACCGACCAGCCGGAGCTCGATCGAGCGAACGCGCGTCACGCCGTGACGTCCTCGCTCGCGCGGCCCTGGGTCCGGGTGAAGATGTACGCGCTCCGATCGCGCAGGAACTCGGTGCCGAGCAGCCCGCGCGCGAGACAGGCCTCGGCCGCCTCGGCCACGACGTCTCGCCACGCCCTCGCGACCTCCGGTCGCGAGGCGCGGAGCCCGGCGTGCTCGGCGGGGATCTCGACGATCGCGGCGTCCCCGGAGGGACCGCCGACTCGATCCGGCCGCTCGTTCGGTCCCCGCCGAACCAGCGTGGGGGCCTGCGGTACCGACGGTCCGCGCCGGCCGGGCTCGTCGCGGACGTCCCATCGAACGACGAACCGGTCGCTGCGATCGCCGCGGTTCAGCGCGTCGGTCATCTCACCGTAGAAGTCGCGCCCGAACCGATCGACGACGGCGCCGAGCTTGTGGAGATTGAAGTAGGCGTTCCGGGCGACGAGGGGATCGAACGTCCAGCGAACGACGGCGATCCCCTGATCGAGCGCCTGGGCGCGCTGCGCGAGCTTGAGCGCGTACCCGACGCCTCGATGACGACGGTCGGGGACCGCGGCGAGCATGTGCGAATGGACGTGCAGGCCCTCGGCGTCCACCCCCGCCCACCCGAGCACGTAGCCGACGAGCTCGCCGTCCGCGAACGCCCCGTAGGGGACGTTGCCGCTCTCGGCGAGCGCCCGCACCATCTCGCGCGGAACCGGCTGCTCCTCGCCCCACGTGACGGCGGCGACCCGAGCGATGCGGTCGGCGTCCTGCACCGACGACAGCGGCCGGAGCTCGACGCCGGCCGTCGCGGCCGCGCGGTGCGCGAGCTCCCACGCCTCGCTCGTCACGAGCGCCACACGCCGCGAGCGACCCTCGACGAAGCTCGGCCCGAGCGGGCCGCGGCGGATGCGATGCGCGGGTTGCTCAGCCGCCGGCGGGCGGTGGCAGCTCCTGCCACTCGTCCTCGTCGAGATCCTTGCCCCGGCGACGCTTGAAGATCGCGACGACCGCGCCGACGATCGCCGCGATGAACGCGATCCGCATGAGCTTGCCGAAGAAGCCTCGCTTCTTCGTGCCCGCCTCAGAATCCTCGGCCATCCCGCCCTCCTCTTTCTCCGTGTGGGCCTGGTTGGACTTGAACCAACGACCTCATCCTTATCAGGGATGCGCTCTAACCGAGCTGAGCTACAGGCCCGCATGCACGGCGCGAGGGCCATCGACCCGGCGCACGAGCAAGCGTACGCGCGGCCTCGAAATCGTGTCAATCGTGGTCGTGACCTGCGAAAACGCTAACGTCGCTCGGAGAGCGTGACCTCGACGCCGCCGACGATGTCGGAGAGCAGGTTGTAGAGGAACACGACGAACAGATTGATCAGCGACCAGAGCACCACCATCGCCAGGCCGATGAGCACGCCGCGCGTAAGCAGCCAGTCCGCGTGGATCTCGAACGTCTGGTCCGCGAAGAGGTCTCGGATCAGCCGGGTGACGGAGTCGAGCGCCCCGATCGCGTCCAGGACCGCGTACAGGATCACGAACGCGCCGACGATCACCACCATGACGCAAAGGTAGAACAGGATCGAGAGCTTCAGCACCGACCAGGGGCCGAGCTTGCGGAGCACGACGCGAGCCTGGCGTCCCTTCGGCTTGGGTGGCTTCGCCGGCTTCGGGGATCCGGTCTCGGGCGTCCCGACACCGGTGCTGGGTGGGGTCTCCGTGACCACGGGCGTCGGACCGGCGGGCTCGCTCATCGGCCCTTTGTACGCGGCGCCAGGGCCGACGGCAACCATGCGCCGCTCAGGCCGGCGGTCCCGCTGGCCCGAAGACGAGACGGGCGTGCACCGGCGCGAACACCGCGAACCCCACGAGGGTGAGCGCCCACTCGATCGCGGTCACCTCCTCCTGCACGAGGAGCGCGCCCGCGCCGACGAGCATGCCGCAGCCGGCGAGGATCGCGAGCGCCGCCGCGGCGGGCAGGCGCCGCCACGCGCCGAAGACCACGAGCAGCGCGAGCAGGGTCCCCGACGTGATGAGCGCGATCCCCCATCCCACGATGGGATTATCGCCGCGACCGATGACGGCGATCGCCCCGGTGTCCGTGGAACGCGACCTGCGGCGGATCCTCGCGGTTCAGGCGCTTCGCGCCTTCGCGTACGGGTTCGCGAGCGTGATCCTGGGCACGGCGCTCGCAGCCGGCGGGCTCTCGGACGCGCGGGTGGGGCTCGTGTTCACCGCGATGCTTGCCGGCAACGCGCTCGTCTCCATCGCGGTCGGGACCGTCGGCGACCGAGTCGGCCGGCGGCGGCTCTACGCGCTCCTGCTGGCCGCCATGGGGGTCGCGGGAACCGCCTACGCGTTCGCCTCCTCGTTCCCGGTGCTCGTGGTGGTTGCCCTGAGCGGCACCCTGTCCACCGATCCGAACGAGTCGGGTCCGATCACCTCGCTCGAGCAGGCGATGATGGGAAGCTCGCCCGCCTCGCTCCGGACGCGCGTCTTCGGTCGCTACAACGCCGTCGCCTACCTCGCCGGGGCGGCCGGGGCGCTCGCTGCCGGCGGCCCCGCGCTGCTGCGGCGATCGGTCCCGCACCTTCCCCCCGACCAACGCTGGCTGCTGCTGTTCCCCGTCGTCGCGATCGTCTGCGTGCTGCTCGCGACGCGCCTGTCCCCCCTCGTCGAGAGCGAGACGCCGGCGGCGCACCCGCTCGAGCGCTCGCGATCCAATGTGGCCCGGCTCGCCGCGCTGTTCGGCCTGGACGCGTTCGCCGGGGGCTTCATCGTCGCGACGTTCGTGGCGTTCTGGTTCTCGCGACGGTTCCACACGAGCCCGGAGGTGATCGCCACGATCCTGTTCGGCGTGGGAATCCTGCAGGCGGGGTCCGCCATCGTGTCCGGACGGCTCGCGGGGCGGATCGGGATGCTCAACACGATGGTGTTCACCCACCTGCCGTCCAACCTCATGCTGATCGCCGTCCCGTTCATGCCCACGCTCTCGTCGGCGGTCGCCATGCTCCTGCTCCGCTCGACGCTGTCGCAGATGGACGTGCCGGCGCGGCAGGCGTTCGTCGTCACGCTCGTGGATCCGCAGGAGCGCACCGCGGCCGCCGCGTACACGAACACCGCCCGGTATCTGGCGCGCCCCTTCGGGGCCGCGAGCGCGGGCCTCGTCATGCAGCAGGTGGCGGTCGGGGCCCCGTTCGTCATCGCCGGCACGCTGAAGTCCGTCTACGACATCGCGCTCTACGTGTCGTTCCGGCGGGTTCGCCTGCCCGAGGAGGACGGGCCTGGGCCTACTCCTCCTCGGCCTGCGCGATGACCGGCGCGAGGGCCACCACCGTGGCGCCCTCCTCGACCCGCATCGTGCGCACGCCCTGGGAAGCGCGCCCGACGCGCCGGATGTCGGCCGCGGCCACGCGGATCACGATCCCGGAGGACGAGATCACGAACATGTCCTGGTCCTTCGACCCGACGAACGCACCGGCGAGTTGCCCGGTCTTTCCCGTCAGGGTGTGGCCGATCACGCCCTTGCCGCCTCGGCCCTTGACCGGGTAGTCCTTCAGCGGCGTGCGCTTGCCGTACCCCTGGTGCGTGACGCTGATCATCTCCTCGCCCTCGGAGGCGATGCCGAGCGCGATCACGTCGTCGTCCTCGGCCAGACGCATCCCGATGACCCCGGCCGTCTGGCGGCCCATCGGGCGGACGAGGCTCTCCTTGAACCGGATGGTCTGCCCCTTGCGCGAGACGAGGAACACGTCGTCCTTGCCGTCGGTCAGCCGGACGTCGATGAGCTCGTCGCCGGTCTTGAGGTTGATCGCCGCGAGTCCGGTGCGAGGCGAGTCGTACTCGGGAAGCGCGGTCTTCTTGACCATCCCCTTGCGGGTGGCGAACAGCAGGAGCCGCCCGTCCGCGTACTCCTTCAGGTCGATGACGGCCTGGACCTTCTCGTCTCCCGTGATGCCGACGCCCGCCAGGTTCGCCGCGTAGGTCCCTCGGGCGGTGCGGCCTGACTCGGGCACCTCGTGCACCTTCACCCGGTAGACCTTCCCCTTGCTCGTGAAGAAGAGCAGCCAGTGGTGCGTGGTGGTGGTGAAGACGTCCCGGATGACGTCCTCCTCCTTGAGGTTCGCACCGCGGATGCCCTTGCCCCCCCGCCCTTGCCGCCGGAAGTTCTCGATCGGCTGTCGCTTCACGTAGCCAGCCCGGCTCACGGTGATGACGACGTCCTCCTCGGCGATGAGGTCCTCGACGTCGAGGTCGCCCTCGTCGGCCTTCAGCTGGGTGCGGCGCGCGTCCCCGAACTTCTGCTTGATCTCGAGGAGCTCCTCCTTGATGACGGCGCGGATCTTCTTGGGGTCCTTCAGCAGCGCCTTCAGGTAGCGGATCCGCGAGAGCAGCTCCTTGTGCTCCTGCTCGAGCTCCTCGCGCGCGAGCTTGGTCAGCCGCCGCAGCGGCATGTCGAGAATGTGGTTGGCCTGGATCTCGCTCAGCTTGAACTGCTTCATCAGCTTGCCGCGCGCCTCTTCGGCGTCCTGCGATCCCCGGATGACACGAATCACCGCGTCGAGGTTCTGCAGCGCGATCAGCAGCCCCTGGACGATGTGATCGCGCTCCTCCGCCTTCTTCAGCTGGAACTGCGTGCGGCGCGTCACGACGTCGACCTGGTGGTCGACGTAGTGACCGATCACCTCGGCCAGGGTCAGCGTCCGGGGGACGCCGTCGACGAGCGCGAGCATGATCACCCCGAAGCTGTCCTGCAGCTGCGTGTGCTTGTAGAGCTGGTTGAGCACGACCTGCGGGTTCGCGCCGCGCTTGAGCTCGAGCACCAGTCGCATGCCCTCGCGGCCGCTGGAGTGGTCCTTGATGTCGGCGATGTCCTTCAGCCGGCCCAGGCGGTGGAGCTCCGCGATCTTCTCGGCCAGCCGCGCCTTGTTCACCTGATACGGGAGCTCGGTCACCACGATCCGCTGACGGCCGTTCGCCGCCTCCTCGATCGAGCACACCGCGCGCACCTTGATCGAGCCGCGACCGGTCAGATAGGCGTCCTTGATGCCCTCGCGGCCCATGACGATCCCGCCGGTCGGGAAGTCCGGGCCCTTGATGAACTTCATCAGGTCCGCGGGCTTCGACTCCGGGTGGTCGATGAAGTGCACGACACCGTCGATCACCTCGCCGAGGTTGTGCGGCGGGATGTTGGTCGCCATCCCGACCGCGATCCCTCCGGAACCGTTGACGAGTAGGTTCGGGAACCGGGACGGCAGCGTCGTCGGCTGCATCTCGTAGCCGTCGTAGTTCGGGATGAAGTCGACCGTCTCGGCGTCGATGTCCCGCAAGAGCTCGAGCGCGATCGGAGCGAGCCGCGCCTCCGTGTAGCGCATCGCGGCCGGCGGATCCCCGTCGACGGACCCGAAGTTGCCGTGCGGGTCGACGAGCGGGTGGCGCAGCGAGAAGTCCTGGGCCATCCGCACCAGCGAGTCGTAGACGGCCTCGAGGCCGTGCGGGTGGTACTTCTTGACGACCTCGCCGACGGCCCACGCCGACTTTCGGTGCGGGCGGTCCGGGCGCAGGCCGCCCTCGAGCATCGACCACAGGATGCGCCGATGGACCGGCTTCAGGCCGTCGCGGACGTCCGGGAGGGCGCGCCCGACGATGACGGACATCGAGTAGTCCAGGTACGAGCGCTGGATCTCCTCCTCGAGCCAGACGGGCTCGACCCGCCCCGTGAGCAGGGTGAGGTTGGTGCCCCCGCCGCCGCCGCTCGCCCGCCGTCTAGACATCGAGGTTCTGCACGTCCTTCGCGTTCGACTCGATCCATTCCTTCCGTGCGGGCACGTCCTCGCCCATCAGGATCGTGAAGAGTCGGTGCGCCTCGGCGGCGTCCTCGAGCGTGACCTGCAGCAGGGTCCGTCGCTCCGGGTTCATCGTGGTCTCCCAGAGCTGCGCCGCATCCATCTCGCCGAGGCCCTTGAAGCGCTGCGGGTCGAGCTTGCGGTTGCCGTCGACGCTCTTGCGGTACTGCTCCCACTCCCGCTCGGTGTAGAAGTACCGCTCCTCCTTGCCCTCCTTCAGGAGGTACAGGGGCGGCTGCGCGATGTACATGTAGCCCTCGTTGATGAGCTGCTGCATGTGCCGGAAGAAGAACGTGAGCAGCAGCGTGCGGATGTGGGCGCCGTCGACGTCGGCGTCGGCCATCAGCACGATCCGGTGATACCGAGCCTTCTCGATGTCGAACTCGTCCCCGACCCCGGTGCCGATCGCGGTGATCAGCGCCTGGATCTCGAGGTTCTCCAGGATCTTGTGCAGACGGGCCTTCTCGACGTTCAGGATCTTGCCGCGGATCGGCAGGATCGCCTGGGTCTGCGGATCCCGCGCCTGCTTCGCGGACCCCCCGGCCGAGTCCCCCTCGACGATGTAGAGCTCGGTCGAGGCCGGGTCGGTCAGCTGGCAGTCCGCGAGCTTGCCGGGGAGCCCGCCGCCTTCCAGGAACGACTTGCGCCGGGTGAGGTCGCGCGCCTGCTTGGCCGCGAGCCGCGCCTTGGCGGCCGCCGAGGACTTCAGGACGATGCGCTTGGCGTCGCCGGGGTGCTCCTCGAGCCACGTCATGAAGTGCTCGTTCACCGTCGTCTCGACCAGCGAGCGCATCGTCGTGTTGCCGAGCTTGGTCTTGGTCTGGCCCTCGAACTGCGGTTCGCGCAAGCGGACGCTCACGATCGCGATGAGTCCCTCGCGCACGTCCTCGCCGAGGAGGTTCTCCTCCTTCTCCTTCAGCAGACCTTTGTTCCGGGCGTAGCGATTGATCACGTTGGTGAGCGCCTTCTTCAGGCCCTCCTCGTGCATGCCGCCCTCGTGGGTGTTGATCGTGTTCGCGAACGAGGCGATCACTTCCGCATAGCCCGAGGTCCATTGCAGGGCGACGTCGGCCTCGGCGTCGGCCTCCCGGGCCTCCATCGAGATCACCTTGTTGTGGACCGCTTCCTTGCCGCCCGCGAGATGCTTCACGAAGTCGACGATGCCGCCGGTCGCCTTGAAGACCTGCTTGACCGGCTTGTCCCCTCGCTCGTCGATCAGCTGGATCTCGATCCCCCGGGTGAGGAACGACTGCTCCTGGAGCCGCTCGGCCAGGACCTTGGGATCGAACTCGACGCCCTCGACGAAGATCTCCGGGTCGGGCCAGAACGTGACGATCACTCCCCGCTTGGTCGTGGCCTTCCCGCGAACCAGCTTGGTGGTGGCCTTGCCCCGCGAGTACGACTGGGTCCACGTCCCGCCGTCGCGCATCACCTGGACCGTCAGCTTGGAGGAGAGCGCGTTCACGACCGAGACGCCCACGCCGTGCAGGCCGCCCGAGATCCGGTACCCCTGCCCGCCGAACTTGCCGCCGGCGTTCAGCGTGGTGAGCACGACCTCGACCGCCGGACGCCGGTCCTTCGCCCTGGGGATCGGCTTCACCGGGATGCCGCGGCCGTTGTCCTCGACCTGGCAGCCGCCGTCCTTGAGGAGTCGGACGACGATCCGGTCGCACTCCCCCGCCATCGCCTCGTCGATCGAGTTGTCGACGACCTCGTAGACGAGGTGGTGCAGACCTCGGCTGGACGTGGTGCCGATGTACATCCCGGGGCGGAGCCGGACGTGCTCGACGCCCTCCAGGACCTGGATGTCGGCCGACTCGTACTGTCGCGGCTTGCGGGTCCTCGTCGCTCGTGCTGCTGTGGCCAACCAACCTCCAGTCGGGGGGTGCGGACACGCGGGCGCTCAGACTCGGCGTCTGGGAGCACCGCGAAACCGCGGTTTCACGCCATCAAATTCTACCAACCGGTGGTGACGCGCGATGCCGTTTCGAGCACGATTCCTCGCCCGTCGGCCCTTGCCGAAACGACTGCGCTACAACCGTTTCGGGAGATCGGGCCGAACGACGACCTGCACCCTTCGGACCTCCTGGGAACCGAGGGTGGCGTTGGCCTTCCGCTGGATCTCCGAGGCGAGGAATCGCACCTGCGCACCCCAGGGGCCGTCGCTCGCCGCGACCGTCAGGACGCCCTCCTCGAGGCTCACCGGAGCCGACTCCGCCGCCAGCCGCGGCCCCACGACCGCGGCCCAATCGGACGCGAGCTGGCCGATCGGCACCCCGCGCGCGAACACCCGCTCGCGCATGAGCCCGTCCACGATCTCGCCGATCGGCGTCTCGCGCAGCGTCCGTTCGTCCTTTCGGGTGCGCCATCCCTTGCTGTGCGGCATCAGGATCCGCCGTCCGCGGTGCCGCCCGTGCGGACCGCCACGGCGCCGCCGGCCACGTCCCAGACGCGATCGGCTCCCCCGGGCACGTGCGCCTGATCCGCCACGCTCACGAACACCTGCCCGAAGGCCCGCAGGCGGTCGGCGACGCGGCCCTGGCGGACGGGATCGAGCGCCGAGAACGGGTCGTCGAGCAGCAGGACCGGCCGTTCGCCGGCCTCCTCGGCGACCGCGCCCGCGAGCCCGAGCCGCAGGCAGAGCGCCGCCGCCCAGCCCTCGCCGTGGCTCGCGAAGGCCCGGGCGCCGAGGTCGCGCACGGCGAGCGCCAGTTCGTCGCGGTGCGGCCCGACGAGCGTGGTTCGACGAACGACCTCGTCCGAGCGTCTGGCCGCGAGCCGCTCGGCGAACGCATCCTCGAGCGGCTCCTCGCCGACGTTGGCCGCGTACTCGACGGCGAGGCCGTAGCCGCGCGAGCCGCTCGTACTCCTCGCTCGCGCCCGGCGACAGCGCGAGCGCCGCCTCCCGCCGAAGCCGCACGAGCGCGGATCCGGCCTGGGTGAGCTCGGCGTCCCACACGTCGAGGTCCTTCGGGGCGCCGCGCCCCTCCCACTCCTTCAGGAGCCGGTTCCGCTGACGGAGCACGCGGTCGTACGCGGTGATGACCCCCTCCTTCAAGGGCCACAGCGTGCGGATCGCGTCGTCGAGGAAGTCGCGTCGTCGCGACGGGTCGCCGATGACGACGACGAGGTCGTCCGGGCCGAAGAACACGCCCCGGACCTGCCGCCGCAGGTCGCGTTTGCGGCGGATCGGCGAGCGATTCAGGTGCACGCGGTTGGCGCCGTGACCGGGGATCTCGACCTCGACGAGCATCTTGCCGTTCTCGGTCTCGACCTCGCCGCGCACGTACGCGGGCGCCTCCGCGCCGCGGCGGACGATCGGCTCGGTCGACGACGTCCTGGGGGACTGCAGGAAGAAGAGGAACGCGATGCCCTCGAGCAGGTTCGTCTTTCCCTCGCCGTTCGATCCCACGGCGACCACGAGACCCTCCGGGACGTCATCGAGCCGGGTCTCCGCGTGATTGCGGAAGTCCCGGAGCTCGACCCAGGACAGGCGCACCGCGCGGGGGTGACTCAGCCGACCGGCGTCGGCAGGCGAACGGGCATCACGAGGTAGGTGAACTCGTCGGAGTCTCCCCGAACGATGCCGGGCTTCAGGCCGTCGCGCACCTCGAGCCGGACGCTCTCGCCCGTCGCGGCGGCGAGCCCGTCCGCCAGGTAGTTCGGGTTGAAGGCCGCGGTCAGGTCCTCTCCTTCGTACCTCGCCTCGACGGCCTCGACGGCCTGGCCGACGTCCGGCGAGGACGACGAGAGCTTCACGCCGAGGGCGTTGAACTCCAGTCGCACCGGGGACGTGTCGCGCGCGAGCAGCCCGACGCGGCGAACGGCGTCCATCAGCTGCTGCCGGGACACCGAGAGCCGGTTCTCGTACTGCTCGGGAAGCAGCTGTCGGTAGTTCGGGAACTCGCCCTCGATGAGCCGCGACGTGAGCGTCAACGCGCCGACGCGGAACGAGACCTGGCTCTCGTCCAGGAAGAGCTCGATGTCGCCCTTCTCGATCGAGGCTGCGGCCCGGCCGGCCTCCGACATCGCCCGCTCGGGGACGATCGCCTTCGCCTCGCCGGCCGCGGTGGCGACGACCTCGCGCACCGCCAGCCGGTACGAGTCGGTGGCGACGAGCGTCACCCCCTCGCGGCTGACCTCCAGCAGCACGCCGGTCAACACCGGCCGCGCCTCGTCGCGGGACGCCGCGCGGGCCACCTGCCCGATCGCCTCCGCGAAGCGGGGCGCCTCGACCACCAGGCGCGTCCCCGACGGCGGCTGCAGCGCCGGGAAGTCCTCTGCCGGGAGCAGCCGCAGCGCGCCCTCGTACGCCGCGCACCGGATCCGCGCCTGGGACTGATCGGCCTCGAACTCCACGGGCGCGTCGGACAGGCTCTTCACCGTGTCGCCGAGCAGCCGGGCCGGGACGAGCGCGATCCCCGCCTCGGTGACCTGCACGTCGATCGACAGTCGCGCGGAGACCTCGAGATCCGTGGTCGTCAGGGTGAGCGTGCCCTCCGCCGACGCCTCGAGCAGGACGCCCGTCAGGGCCGGGATCCCGGGCCGCGACGAGACGCCGCGCTGGACGGTCTGGAGCGCCTCGGACAGGGCGTCGCGGTCACACCGGAACTTCACGTGTCCACCCCCTCGCTGCTTCTAGATTCATCGTTTCTCTACTTCAGTAGTAGTAGGTCCTGGGGAAAACGGGATAACCACCCCGTTTTCCGAGCGTATCGGCCCCGTCCGACATGGGGATCGGGTGGGGGAAACGGTGCAGTGCGCCCGGACGGCGTCGTGTCCGTCCCCGAGCGTCCCCGGACTCTGCACAGGACAGTCCCGGGGGCCCTCATGTGCTCCTCGCGCGGCCCCGGATGATGCGGGACAGGTCCTGCACCTGGCGATAGGTGGTGCTCCGGGCCCGCATGTCGCGCTCGATCTTGAGGATCCCGTGGCGGGCGGTGGTGTGGTCGCGCCCGCCGAAGGTCTCCCCGATCTTCACGAGGCTCTGGCCGCTGCACTCGCGCATGAGGTACATCGCGACGTGGCGGGCGGTGGTGAGCGGTCGCGAGCGGTTCGGGCTCGTGAGATCGTCGACGGACAGGCCGAAGTACTTGGCGCTCTCCTCGAGGATCAGCTGCGGCGGGATCTCCGCCTCGGCCTGGGGCAGAAGGTCCTCGAGCGCCTGCTCGGCGAGATCGGTCGCGATGGGATGACCGGTCAGGTCGGACCACGCGACCACGCGCACGAGGGCCCCCTCGAGCTCGCGGATGTTCTGGTCGAACTTGCTCGCGATGAACTCGATCACGTCGTCGGGAACGTGCACGTGCTCGCGCTGGGCCTTGAGCTGCAGGATCGCGATGCGCGTCTCGAGGTCCGGCGGCTGGACGTCGACGCACAGGCCCAGGCGGAATCGCGACTGTAGTCGCTCCTCCATGCCGAGCTCCTGCGGGGGGCGGTCGGACGCGATGACGATCTGCCGCTCCTTCTCGTGCAGGGCGTTGAACGTGTGGAAGAACTCGGTCTGCGTCTCCTCGCGCTTGGCGAGGAACTGGATGTCGTCGACGAGCAGCACGTCGACGTCGCGATACCGCGCCGCGAACTGATAGCCCTGTCGCTCGCGCACCGCCTTGATGAACTCCGCCATGAAGCTCTCGCTGGTCACGTACTTGACGCGGAGTCGCGGAGAGAGCCGATGCATCTGGTGACCGATCGCCACGAGCAGGTGCGTCTTGCCGAGGCCGACGCCCCCGTAGATGAACAGCGGGTTGTACGCCTTGGACGGCGGCGCCTCGGCGACGGCCATCGCGGCCGCGTGGGCGAAGCGGTTCGACGGCCCGGGCACGAACGCCTCGAACGTGTAGTTCGGGAAGGGCAGCCCCGGAGCGCCCATCCTCGGCGCCGGTCGTTCCACCGAGGTCCTCGCCGGAACGACGATCTCTGCATCGTGTTGCAGGGCAGCGGTTTCCGGAGGAGCGGCGCCCAGATGGATGCGAACGGGGAGCCCCGCGGCCTCGGTGGCCGCGCTCTGGATCAGGTCGAGGTAGTGCTTGGCCAGCCAATCCTTGACGTAGTCGCTCGGCGCGAGGACCTCGAGGACGCCGTCGTGCAAGGTCGTCGCGTGGACGTCCTGGAACCACATCGAGAACGAGCTCTCGGGGAGCTCACGACGCGCGCGATCGACGACGTGCGACCAGGTGGTCGCGGCGGCTTCCTCGAACGATGCGACGGCCATACCTATCCACAGAGCCTTTCCACATGTGTGGAAACCCTTGGGGGAAGGGCAAAGGCGCTCCGTGAGGAGACCGGGCGCCGGGGGGAAGCGCGCCGGACTATAGCACCGGCGTTTTTCCCAAGGCTCGTCGGCGTGCGCCTTTTGGCGCACTTTCTCGTCGATCAGGGCCGGGGGCCCGCCGCGGCCTCCCGCGATGTCCCCGTCCGGCCCGCTCGGTATACTCGTGGATCGCCGGTCGTTCGGATCGGCCCCTTCTTCGACCAGCAGATGCCGGGGGCGCATCGATGTCCAAGCGAACGTACCAACCGAACAACCGTCGCCGGGCCAAGCGCCACGGCTTCCGCATTCGCATGCGAACCCGCGCGGGACGCGCCATCCTCGCCCGCCGGCGGGCGAAGGGCCGCGCCCGCCTGTCGGCGTAGCCGGCCACGAGCGGCACCGACGTCGCTCGGCTGCTCTCGACGGGCCGGGCATTTCACGGAGATCGGGTGGTAGTGTTTGTCGCGCCCGGCTCGGGGGTGGTCGCGTTCGTGGCCGGCCGTCGTGTGGGCGGCGCGGTCGCTCGCAATCGGGCCCGGCGAATCCTTCGGGCCTCGTGGCGGGAGTTCGCGCCCGAGATCCGAGAGGGATTCGACGTCGTGCTGGTCGCTCGGGGAACGATTCGCGGGGCACGAACGCACGATCTGGTGCCGGAGGTGAAGGGGTTGCTCTCGCGCGCGCAGGTGATCGCGCCGTGACGCGCGCCCGGCGCCTGCTGTGGACGGCCGGAGCCCCGGCTCGGTTCGTCCTGCTCGGGCTCATCGGGCTGTATCGGGTCACGCTCTCGGGCTGGCTCGGGGGTCAGTGCCGCTTCTATCCGACGTGCTCCGCGTACGCGCAGACGGCCATCCGCACGCACGGGGCGGTCCGCGGGTCGATGCTCGCCGCGTGGAGGATCGCGCGGTGCGGGCCCTTCACGAGCGGCGGGGTGGATCACGTGCCGCCACGTCGCTCCGAGCGTTCGAAGTATGACGAGGTCCTACACCCCGGGGCGGCGACGTGATCGCGCTCGCGCCGTGGCAGACGCTGCTGAACAGCCTCGGATGGGTGGTCGCGCAGATCTACTCCGTGATCCCCAACTACGGCGTCACGATCATCGTGCTGACGCTGTTGATCCGGCTCGTGCTGTTCCCTCTCGGCGTGCGACAGATCCGGTCGATGCAGCACATGCAGATCATCCAGCCGAAGGTGAAGGCGATCCAGCAGAAGTTCAAGGGGAACAAGCAGCGTCAGCAGGAAGAGATCATGAAGCTCTACAAGGAGTACGGGGTGAACCCGTTCTCCGGCTGCTGGCCGGTGCTCCTGCAGTTCCCGATCCTGATCGCGATGTACTCGGTGGTGCGCTTCCCCCAGCACCCGATCCATATCCCTGAGGGAACAGAGCTCTACGCGGCCGTGACGGCCCAGATTCCGATCACGACGCCGCCGCCGGACGACACGCCGATCACCACCCAGGCGCAGATCGACGCCTACGAGCCGCCCCTTCCCGGCCCCGTCGGAGGGACCTCGTTCCTCGGCATGAACCTGCTGTGCTCGGCGATGAACGCCGGCAAGCCGGACGCGACGCTGTCGGACAAGTCGGTCAACCTGACCTACCCGGTGAACTGCGGCAAGGCGATCAATCGCATCCCCTACTACGTGTTCGCCGTGCTCATGTTCGGGACCACCTTCTTCCAGCAGCGGCAGATGCAGAAGGCGAGCCCACCGGGCGCCTCGTCCTCGCAGCAGCAGGCGCTCCTCAAGGTGATGCCGATCATGTTCGGCGTGTTCGGTATCTTCTTCCCGGCCGGCCTGGTCGTGTACTGGACCACGTCCAACGCCTGGCAGATCGGGCAGCAGTACTACATGCTCCGGACCCGCCCGACGGCCGAGGCCCTCGCGGCCGCCGCCGACGGCAAGCGTGGCGACGGCGCGCCCAAGAAGGGGTTCATCTCGGCGATGATGGAGCGCGCCCAGCAGGAGCGCCAGCGCCGCGACGGCGAGCGCAAGCCCGGGACCCCGAAGCCCGGGACCCCGAAGCCCGGGACCCCGAAGCCCGGAACGCCAAGCCCGGGACGCCGAAGCCCGGGTCGAGCTCGCGCCCGAACCAGCCCAAGAAGCCCGGCCCCGGAGGCCCCGGTGGAGGAGATCCAAAGAAGCGCCCCAAGCGTTGAGGAGGCCGTCGAGGCCGCCCTCGCCGAGCTTGGGGTGAGCGAGCAGGAGGTGGACGTCACCGTCCTGCAGGAGCCGCGGCAGGGCCTGCTCGGGATCGGGGCGCAGCCGGCCGAGGTGATCGTCCGAGTCCGGCGCTCGGCGCCCGACGTCTCCGACGAGGATCTCGAGGAGCAGGGCGAGATCGCGGCCGAGTTCCTCGAGGGCCTGCTGACGCGGATGGGCGTTTCCGCAGAGGTCGAGCCGGCGTTCGACGGGGGGACGATGTACGTCGACGTCCTCGGCGAGGGACCCGACGACGAGGACATGGGACTGCTGATCGGCCGGCACGGCCAGACGCTCGAGGCCCTGCAGGAGCTCACGCGGGTTGTCGTGGGTCAGCGCACCGGGATGCGCGCGCGGGTCGTCGTCGACGTCGAGGACTACCGGCGCCGTCAGCGGGCTCGCCTGGAGGCCCGGGCTCGGGAGCTCGCCAAGCGGGTGGCGAAGTCGGGTCGGGAGGAGGAGCTCGAGCCGATGAGTGCGTTCGACCGCAAGGTCGTTCACGACGCCGTCTCGACGGTCTCGGGAGTCCAAAGCTCGAGCCGAGGTGAGGAGCCCGAGCGCCGCGTCGTGATCAGTCCCTCCTGATCCTGCCTCGATCTCCGGCGGGGGGTCGGTGTCGGTATCGTGAGTCCATGGCGTCGGCTCCCTCAAGGTTCTGTTTCACGTGAAACACGACCCCCGGCTCTCGCAGGCCTGGGTGGCCTCGGCCCTGGGGATCGCCGTCGAGCCCGAAGCCATCGAGCGCCTCGGGGCGTTCGAGGCCCTGCTGCGGGATCGGGCGCTTCCGTTGGGGCTGATCGCCGAGTCCGATCGCCCGCGACTGGTAGAGCGCCACGTCCTCGACTGCCTCCGGGCCGTCGCTGCCGTCATCGAGTCGGATCGGCTCGCGTACGACATGGGGTCTGGCGCGGGCCTGCCCGGTGTGGTCGTGGCGATCGCGCGACCGGAACTCGGGGTGACGCTCGTCGAGTCCCGCCGGTCGCGGGCGGCCTTCCTCGAGCTCGCCGTGGAGCGGCTTACCCTCGACAACGCCGCAGTCTTCGCCGGTCGCATCCAGGACCTCGCTGAGCCGGCCGACCTTTGTTTCGCTCGGGCGCTCGCCCCCTTGGCGACCGCCTGGGACCTCGCCGCTGCCCACCTTCGGCCGGGAGGGCGGCTCGTGTACTTCGGCGATCTCGCCGAAGGTGAGGATCCACCGCGTGGAGCGACCGAGATCCGGGTCCTGGAGGCACCCCTGCTTGAAAGCTCCGGGTCGCTCACTATCATGACGCGGTAGTGGCCGAGCGCACCGCCCCTCGGGCAGCTCGCGCGTCCTCGACGGCTGCCTCCAAGGGGGCGAAGCGGGACGCTCGCGCGTCCTCGAATCCGAAGCCCGCCTCCTCCTCTCGCGCCGCCGCGGGCGCTCCCGAGGGAGCCCGTGTCATCGCCGTTGCGAACCAGAAGGGCGGCGTCGGCAAGAGCACGACGGCGGTGAGCCTCGGGGCCGCCCTCGCCGAGCTCGGCAAGCGGGTGCTGGTCGTCGATCTCGATCCCCAGGGCAACGCCTCGACGGGGCTCGGCATCCGCCACGAGGCCCGCGAGATCACGGTCTACGACGTGCTCGCGGCCGAGGCCCCGATCGAGGGGGCCATCGTGCCGACGCCGGTCGAAAACCTCTACGCGATCCCCTCGACGATCGACCTGGCCGGGGCAGAGATCGAGCTCGTCAGCCAGTTCTCCCGCGAGCTGCGGCTTCGAAAGGCCCTGGCGCCCCTCAAGGACGGCGCGTACGACTTCATCTTCCTGGACTGCCCGCCCTCGCTCGGCCTGCTCACGGTCAACGCCCTCGCGGCCGCCGACGAGCTGATCGTGCCGATCCAGTGCGAGTACTACGCGCTCGAAGGGCTCGGCCAGCTCCTTCGCAACGTGCGGCTCGTCCAGCAGAACGTCAACCAGGAGCTCCGGCTCACCGGCATCGTGATGACGATGTTCGATCCGCGGACGAAGCTCTCCGAGCAGGTCGTGCAGGAGGTCCGTCGCTACTTCGGCCATCGCGTCTACGACACGATCATTCCCCGGACCGTGCGCCTGTCCGAGGCACCGGGATTCGGCCAACCGATCACCGTCTACGACCCCAAGTCGCGCGGTGCCCAGTGCTATCGGGATCTCGCGGCCGAGGTCGTGGACAAGCTTCCCGAGCCCGGCCCGCTGCCGGTGATCGACGACCTGCCTTCCGTGGTGCTGCCGGCGCCCGAGCCCGAGCCCGCCCGCGCGCCCCGACCTCTGGTGCGTGAGCAGGACGACCTCGAGGCGAGCCGTACGGAGCCGGCTTCGGAGCCCGAGACCCGTTCCCCGTCCGCGCCCGAAGCCAACGGGGAGGAGGAGGTCCAGCTCACCGAGGACGTGCGACCGTCCGAGCCGGGGGTGGAGGGTGCGAGGGGCCCGGCGGCGCTGAGGGTCAACGGCCGCGATCCCGCGGCGGAGCCTGACGTCGAGGGCCCGCCCTCGGACCGGCCGGCCGCGTCGAAGCCTGCGGCCCAGCGAGAGCCTGAACCTGCCATCGAGTCCGAGGTCGCGCCCGAGCGCGTCGAGGCTTCCGCCGAGGACGTCCGGTCTCGACCTGAAGTCCCGGCGGGGGTCGAGGTGGGGCGGGTGGTGGTGCTCGAAGACCAGGAGCAGACCGAGCGGGAGAGCGAAGAGCTCGGACCTCAGGCGGAGCCCGAGGAGGCGCCGAGGAAGCGGTGGAGCCTGTTTCGGCGAGGGGGGGACGGATGACCAAGCGAGGCGGGCTGGGGCGCGGACTCTCCGCGCTGATCCCCGGTGCCATCGAGGAGACCGGCGGGACGGGGCTGCTGGAGATTCCGGTCGAGGCGGTGGCGCCCAACCCGCGACAGCCGCGGACTGTGTTCGAGGACGAGTCGCTCGACGCGCTCGCCCTGTCGATCCAGGAGGTGGGGATCCTCCAGCCGATCGTGGTCCGCAAGACCGCCAGCGGGTTCGAGCTCATCGCGGGGGAGCGGCGCCTGCGGGCGGCGAAGCGGGCGGGGCTCGCGACGGTGCCGGCCGTGGTGCGCGAGAGCGACGACGCGGAGTCGCTGCGCGAGGCGCTGATCGAGAACATCCACCGGGAGGACCTCAACCCGATCGAGCTCGCCGAGGCCTTCCGCGAGCTCCTCGACGAGCTCGGCCTCAAACAGGAGACGCTCGCCGAGCGGCTCGGCATGTCGCGATCGCACATCGCGAACACCATCCGCCTGCTGCAGCTCCCGACCGGGGTTCAGCGGCTGCTCGCGGAAGGCAAGATGCAGGCCGGGCACGGACGTGCGCTGCTTTCCCTCGCCGACGCCGAGGCGCAGGAGACGCTGTCGGTTCGGATCGCGGCCGAGGAGCTCACCGTGCGCGAGGTGGAGGAGCTCGTCCGCAACTACCTCGAGCATCCGGCCGGCGCCGCCGCGCCGAAGGCGGTGCTCCAGGCCGTGCCCGAGCCGGCCGCCAACCCGCTCGCCGAGGTCGAGGAGATCCTTTCCGAGCAGCTCGCGACGCGCGTGAGCATTCAGATGGGAAGGCGACGGGGGAAGGTGATCATCGAGTTCGGCTCCGCCGACGATCTCGATCGCATCGTGTCCGAGATCGTGGGTTCGGGTCCGGGCCTGGCGCCGGACTGAGGATCGGCCGTATCGCGTTGCAGCGCAAGGGTGTCCGGTTAGACCTTCAGTGCGATCGCTCGAGCGCGAGCCGGAGCACGCGATCGCAGAGCTCCTCGAACCCGATCCCGGCCGCCTGGGCCGCCATCGGGAGCAGGCTCGTGTCGGTCATCCCGGGGGAGACGTTGACGTCGACGACCCACGGCCCGCCGGCCGCGTCGATCAGGACGTCGGCGCGACCGACGTCGCGGACGCCGAGCGCGCCGAACGCGCGGCTCGCGGCCTCCTGCGCCGCGGTGGCCGTCTCCGGGGCCAGGCGCGCCGGCGCGTAGTACTCGGTCGCGCCGGGCGTGTACCGCGCCGCGTAGTCGAAGACGCCCGATTTCGGCACGATCTCGACGAGCGGCAGCGCGTCCGCCCCGGCCACCATCGCCGCGGCGACCTCGGGCCCGGAGATCCGCCGCTCCACGATCGCCGCGTCCGCGAACGACAGCGCGTTCATCACCGCGTGCGGCAAGTCGGACTCGCGATCGACGAAGGTGAGCCCCATCGCCGAGCCGGAGCGCGACGGCTTGACCACCAGCGGAAGCCCCAGCCGCTCCACCACCGTTCGCAGCACCGCGCCCGCGGCGAGGTCGCGAACGGCGGTCGCCTCGATCGCCGTCCATTGCGGCGTCGGCACGCCCGCGGCGTCGAGCGCCTCCTTCGCGAGCACCTTGTCGAACGCGAGCTGGCAGGCGCGCGGGGCGCTGCCCGTATACGGGATCGCCAGCACGTCGAGCAGTCGCTGGACCGTGCCGTCCTCTCCCTCCTTCCCGTGGAGCGCGACGTAGCACGCCGAAACTCTTGCGGCGGAGACGTTCTCGATGAACGGCCCCTCGGCGGGGTCGAGCAACGTGGCCTCGTAGCCGCGGCCGAGCAGTGCCGACGCGACGCGATGTCCCGAGCGGAGCGAGACCTCGCGTTCGGGCGACCGTCCCCCTCCCAGCACCGCGATCCGCGTCATCCCGAGAGCGACCGGTACAGCTCCTCCTCGTCCGAGAGGAGCTCGCCCAGTCGCCACACCCCCTCCTGGATCCGTTCCTCGGTCGGGTAGCTGAACGACAGTCGCAGCTGTCGGCGGCCGCGGCCGTCGGAGTAGAAGGCGGTTCCCGGCACGTAGGCGACCTTGTGCTCGATGGCGGCCGCGAGCAGCGTCGGCGTGTCGAAGTACTCGGGCAGGGTGACCCACACGTAGAACCCGCCCGCCGGGGTGGTCCACGTCGCGTCGGCCGGGAAGTGGTCGGTGAGCGCTGCGAGCATCGCGTCGCGGCGTCGCCGATAGGTGTCGACGAGCCCGGCGAGATTGCGCCGCCACCCCTCGCCGTCCAGGTAGCGCTCCGTGATCAGCATGTTGAGCTGGCTCCCGCACAGGTCGGCCGCCTCCTTGGCGAGCACCAACCGTTGCAGCACACCGGGTTCGGCAACCGCCCATCCCACGCGAACGCCGGGCGAGAACACCTTGGACACCGTGCCGAGATAGACGACGTTGTGGGGATCGAGGGATCGAAGGGTGGGCCGCGAGTCGCCCTCGAACCGCAGCAACCCGTACGGGTTGTCCTCGACGATCGGCAGGCGCGCCTCGCGGCAGAGCGCGACGAGCTGCTCACGTCGGGTCGTGGACATGGTCACGCCCGCAGGGTTGTGGAAGTTCGGGACCGTGTAGACGAACTTCGGGTGCTCGCCGTGAACGAGCGCGTCCTCCAGCTGATCCACGATCATCCCGTCGTCGTCGAGGTCGACCGGCAGGATCCTCGGTTCGTACGCGCTGAACGCCGACAGCGCCCCGACGTACGCGGGCGCCTCGACCACGATGGTGTCCCCGGGGTCGATCAGGATCTTGCCGACGAGATCGAGCGCCTGCTGCGCGCCGGTCGTGACGACGAGGTCCTCGGGGTCCGTCTCCGTGGCTTCCTCCGCCATGAGCATCGCGAGCCGCCGTCGGAGCAGCTCGGACCCCTGGCCCGCGCCGTACTGGAGCGCGACGTCCGCGCGTTCGAGAAGCACGGCCTCGGCCACCTCCACGACGTGCTCGATCGGCAGCGCCTCCACGAACGGCATACCCCCCGCCAGCGAGACGACGTCGGGTCGCGAAGCGACGGCGAACAGCGCTCGGACCTCGGAGGCGGACATGCCCGCGGCCCGACGCGCGTAGCGATCGGCGAACGGGTCGACGGTGAACTCGGCCATGGGCCGCCGATGGTACAACGCTGCAGGTCAGCGACCCCGGAGCGAGCCCGGCTCAGTCGCCGGTCGCCCCGTCGATGCTCTCGCGGATGATGTCGGCGTGGCCGAGGTGCCGGGAAGCCTCCTGGATCATGTGGAGCAGGATCTCGCGTAGGGTCGCCTCGGGAACGGAGCGCGGGTCGAGAGCGAGATCGTCGAAGTCGGCGGCCGCGACGATGGCCCGCGAGCGTTCGACCTCGTTGCGGTAGCGCGCGGCGAGTCCTCCGGGGTCTCGTCGGGTTCGGGCGGGAAGTCGAAGTCCGGGTCGAGCTGGGCGCACAGCAACGCCTTCTCCTGCCCCGATCGCGGCGTCTTGGTGGGCAGGTCGGCGCGGGCAGTCCCGTCACCGGCCGACCTTCGGCAGGATCTCGGTCGCGACGAGCTCGATCTGCTCGAGGTCGTCGAACAGGCCGTGGTTCAGGACGAAGCGCTGCACCCCCGCCTCGGCGTACGCGTTCATGCGATCGATCGCCTGCTCGACGGTGCCGACGATGCAGTCGTTCGCGAGCTCCTCGAGATAGGTCTCGAGCGTGGCCGTGCGGGGGTCGAGCGTCCTGGCTCGGTCGGCGCGCGCCCGCCATTCGCCCTCCGTGCGTCCCACGAACACCCAGGTCATGAGGGACGTGGTCAGGCTCGCCTGATCGCGCCCGGCGCGATCGGCGACCTCGCGAACGCGCTCGAACGACACGCGCACTTCGTCCGGAGTGCCACCCACGCGGTTGAACTCGTCGGCCCATTGCGCGACCAGGCGCGCGATCCTCGGGCCGCCCTCGCCGCCGACGATGATCGGCGGGTGCGGGCGCTGCACCGGCTTCGGCACGAAGCGGCACGCCTCGAGCGCGTAGTGGCGGCTCTCGAACGAGAAGACCTCGTGCGACCAGAGCCCGTGCACGATCTCGAGCTGCTCCTCGAGGAGCTCCATCCGTTCGGGGGCCGGGGGGAAGGGGATCCCGTGGGTTCGATGCTCCTCCTCCCACCAGCCCGCGCCCATCCCGAGGTCGACGCGGCCGCCCGAGATCCGGTCGACCGTCGTCGCCGCCTTGGCAAGCACGACGGGAAGGCGAAACGTCACGGGGGAGACCATCGTGCCGAGCCGCAGCCGCTCGGTGCGCGCCGCGAGCGCCGCGAGGATCGACCACGCCTCGTTGGATCCCGGCTCCGCCCCGGCGACGGACAGGTAGTGGTCGGAGGTGAAGAGTCCCTCGTACCCGAGTCGCTCGCACGCCTGCGCGATGGCGAGCCACTGCGGCCAGGTGACGCCCTCCTGGCCCTCGAGCATCAGACTCGCGCGCACCGGCGGCTCCTCGTCCCGGACGGGTCGCTACGATACCCGGGTGCAGGCTCCGACCACGGACGAGGTCGGCCGCGCGGGCCGCGCGCTCGGGCTGGGGGTCCTTCTCGGCCTGCTGCTCCTGCTCCTCGCGAGGCGATCGCCCCGCGACTGAGCTGCGTCAGACGGACGCGACGCTCGACGGCACCTCGCGGCCGGAGCCGAGGAAGCTCTCGATGCCACGAGCGATGGCGGACGCGGCGTGCTCGGCGAACCCCGCGTCGGCCACACGCCCGGCGTCGCCCGGGTCGGCAAGGACCGCGAGCTCGATCTGGACGGCCGGCATCCTCGTCTCGCGCAGGATCGCGATGGCGAGCGGCCGCACCCCGCCGTCGGGCAGTCCGAGCTCGAAGAGCTCGGATCGGATCGACTCCGCGAGCCGGAGCCCCATGGGCGAGTGCGTGTTCGGAGTGCCGTAGTAGCAGCACACCGCCCCGGCAGGGACGAGCTCGCCGCCCCCGAGATGGATGGAGACGCACACGGCGGCATCCGCGGCGTTCGCGCGACGGGCCCGGTCGCTCACGTCGGGGTCCTCCTGCCCGGACCGAAGGAGCACTGACCGCGCGCCACGCCGCTCCAGCTCGCCCGCGAGCGCCGCCGCGACGGCGTCGACGACGTGGGCCTCGACGAGATCGCCCGAGCGCACTCCCGGGTCGGTCGGACCGTGCCCGGGATCGATCGCGACGGCCGAGCCGGCGAGCGTGGAGCCCATCCGGCGCACCGCCTCCTCCTCGCGCACGAGCGCACGGCTCGGACCCTCGAGCGCCGGACGCATCCCCTCGAGCGAACGCAAGGTGTCCATGCCGACGATGCCGTCCACCTTCGCGGCGACGTTGCGTTGGAACTCGCGGACCCCCCTCGCCGTGGCGGCTCCGAAGATCCCGTCCTCCTTGCCGACGTCGAAGCCGAGTGCGTTCAGCATCCGCTGGAGGTCGCGAACGTCGTCGCCGCGGAAGGCCGGGGACCGCAGGTACAGGGTGCGATCGCCGATGCGATAGCCGGCCTCGACGAGCTGGGTCCAGGTGTCGATGCCGACCACGCCGTCCGGGGGAAGCCCTCGGCGTCGCTGGAACTCGCCCACGGCCGTCTCCGTGGAGGGGCCGAACGACCCGTCGAGCTCCTCGGGGTCCACGCGCAGCCCGCACGCGAGCAGACGATGCTGCACGTCGCGAACGGCTTCGCCGTGGTTGCCCGGTCGGATCGGTTCCACGCGGCGAGTCTGTCGGTCCGCGGTCGGCCTCGGCAACCCGCCGGCGCGAACCGCGTGCCTAGGCGGCGAGGTGCGGGTCGATCTCCTTCAGCAGGGCGTCCTTGCCTCGTGCCCCGATCACCCGGGTCGCCTCGGCGCCGTCCTTGAAGAGCATGAGGGTGGGGATGCTCATGACCCCGTACTTGCGGGTGACCTCCGGGTTCTCGTCGATGTTCAGCGTCGCCACCTGCAGGGCCTCGCCCTTGTCGCGCCCGATCTCCTCGACGACGGGCGAGACCATGTGGCACGGCACGCACCACTCGGCCCAGAAGTCGACGAGCACCGGTCCGCCCGCCTTCAACACCCGCTCCTCGAAGTCCCCGTCCGTCACCTCGCCGATCAGTGCCACCTCGTCCGTTCCTTTCGTCGTCCTCGTCCGGGTCAACCGCCGGACGCTCGATGTGCTTCCTGCAACGCGCCGTGCCGCTCGGCCTCGAGAAGGCGCTCGGCATCGATCGCGGCCTTGCATCCCTGGCCGGCGGCGGTGACGGCCTGACGATAGATCACGTCGGTGACGTCGCCCGCCGCGAACGCCCCGGCCACGCTGGTCCGGGTGGTGGGCTCCTCCACGCGGATGTACCCGCCGTCGGTGAGCTCGAGCTGCCCCCGGAGCAGCTCGGTGTTCGGGGTGTGCCCGATCGCCATGAAGACGCCGTCGGTCGCGAGCTCCGTCACCTTCCCGCTCTCGACGTCGCGAAGGCGCACGCCCGAGACGGCTCCGTTGCCGACGATCTCCTCGACCACCGAGTTCCAGATCACCTCGATCTTCGAGTTCGACAGGGCGCGCTCCTGCATGATCTTCGAGGCGCGGAACTCGTCGCGGCGGTGCACGATCGTGACCCGGCTCGCGAACTTCGTGAGGAACGTGGCCTCCTCCATCGCGGTGTCGCCGCCGCCGACGACGACGAGCTCCCGATCGCGGAAGAAGAAGCCGTCACACGTCGCGCAGGCCGAGACGCCGCGGCCGCGCAAACGCTCCTCGCCCGGGACGTCGAGCCACTTCGCGCTCGCGCCCGTTGCGACGATGAGGGTGTGCGCCCGCCACTCCTGGTCTCCCGCCCAGACCCCGAAGGGCCGCTCCGACAGGTCTACGCGCGTCGCGCCCTGAGGGACGATCTCGGCCTCGAACCGCGCCGCCTGCCTTTCCATCGCGTCCATGAGCTCGGGGCCCATGATCGCGTCGGCGAAGCCCGGGTAGTTCTCGACCTCGGTGGTGAGCATGAGCTGGCCGCCGGCCTCCAGACCCTTCAGGACCAGCGGTTTCAGGTTCGCGCGGGCGGCGTACAGCGCGGCCGTGTAGCCGGCCGGGCCCGAGCCGAGGATCACCACGTCGTGCGTCTGCGTCATCCCATTTCCCCAGGAAACGTCTCTCACCGAGGATAACCGGAGCGTATTCCGCCCTCCTGCCCGGCCAGCGCAGCCCGGCGCAGCTTCCCCGAGACTGTCTGGGGGAGCTGGTCGACGAGCACCAGCTCTCGAGGGCCCTTGTGGCGGCCGATCCGCTCGGCGACCAGGTCGCGGAGCTCCTCGAGCGTGGGCGGGTCTCCGGGGTCGGCCGGCACGACGAACGCGACGACGCGCTGGCCCCACTCGGGATCGAGCCGGCCGCCGACGCCGACCTGGGCCACCTTCGGGTGCGAGCGCAGGACTGCCTCCACCTCGTCGGGCCACACGCGTTCGCCCCCCGTGTTGATGAGGTCGTCGATGCGCCCGATCACGTGGAGGCGTCCCTCCGCGTCGATCTCGCCGGCGTCGCCCGGGCGGAGCCACCCGTCATCCGTGAAGGCGCGCGCGGTGGCCTCCGTGTCGAACCGATAGCCGAGCATGAGCGTCGGCCCGCGGAGCTCGATCCCGCCGTCCGCGTTGACGCGCGTCTGCACGCCCGGGAGCGGGAGCCCGTCGTACACGACGCCGCCGCAGGACTCCGTCAACCCATAGGTCTCGATGACGCGCGCGCCGGTCCGTTCGGCGCGCTCGCGAAGGTCGGGCGACAGGTGCGCACCCCCGACGAGCATCGCGCGGAAGCGCCCGAGATCCACGCCCGCGTCGAGCAGCCGCCCGAGCATCGTCGGCACGAGGGACACGAACACGGCCTCCCGTTCCGCGCGGACGCGCTCGGGGTCGAACGCCGGGTGCACGGAGACCCGTGCCCCCAGCAGGACCCCCCGGAGCAGCACGAGCATGCCCCCGACGTGGGACAGCGGCAGACAGCAGAGCCAGGGATCGTGCGGCGTCGCCTCCAGCGCAAGGGTCGAGGACGCCACGGCGGCGTCGATCGCCGCGCGCTCGAACTGCACGAGCTTCGGCGTCCCCGCCGTTCCCGAGGTGTGCACGACCAGGACGACGCCGCCCTGCGCGGGCTCGCCCTCCTCGAGCCGGCGCCACTCGGGTTGGCCGCCCCTCTCCGAGACCACCAGGGTTGGGCGGGCGAGCCCCAGGAGGGCCTCGGCCTCGGGGGCCGGCAGGCGGGGATCGATGGGCAGCAGGGCCGCGCCCGCCGACCAGACCTCGCGGACGAGGTCGAGCCAGGCGGGGCCGGGCGCGAGCGCGACGGCGACGAGGTCCCGCTCGCGCAGGCGTCCGCCCTGGAGCGGGTGCGAGGCTCTCACATCCGCTAGGCTAGCCCAGACCATACGAGTAGTTGCTCTCGGAGTGATCGGTCATATGAACTGGACGGGATCCGGCGAGTTCACCGACATCCGGTACGAGACGGGCGAAGGGATCGCGAAGATCACGATCGCGCGCCCCGACGTCCGCAACGCCTTCCGGCCGCTCACGGTCCGCGAGCTGATCCGCGCCTTCGACGACGCGCGTGGCGATCCGGCCGTCGGCGTCGTCGTCCTGTGCGGCGAGGGCCCGGAGGCGTTTTGCAGCGGGGGCGATCAGAAGATTCGCGGCGACGACGGGTACGTCGACGAGCGGGGCATCGGGCGTCTGAACGTCCTCGACCTCCAGATCCAGATCCGCCGTCTGCCCAAGCCCGTCGTGGCGATGGTCGCCGGCTACGCGATCGGCGGCGGCCACGTCCTTCACCTGTGCTGTGACCTCACGATCGCGGCGGACAACGCGCGCTTCGGCCAGACGGGCCCGAAGGTGGGCTCGTTCGACGGCGGCTACGGGATCAACCTGCTCGCGCGCCAGATCGGCGAGAAGCGCGCGAAGGAGGTGTGGTTCCTCTGCCGGCAGTACGACGCCGAGACGGCGCTCGCATGGGGGCTCGTGAACGCCGTCGTGCCGCTCGCCGAGCTCGAGGAGCGCACCCTCGAGTGGTGTCGCGAGATGCTCCGGATGAGCCCGCTCGCGCTCCGGATGCTGAAGGCCGGGTACAACGCGGGCGTGGACGGCCTCGCCGGCGTCCAGCATCTCGCCGGCGACGCCACGCTCCTCTACTACATGACCGAGGAGGCGCAGGAGGGCCGGGACGCGTTCGTGCAGAAGCGCGACCCCGACTTCACGCGGTTCCCCAAGCGTCCGTGAGCCGGCTCGGCGTCTGGATCCACGGCGCGAGGCCTCGGACCCTCGGGGCGAGCGTCACGCCCGTGGTCGTCGGGACGGCCGCCGCCGGGCATGCCGAGCTGTGGCGGTTCGTCGCCGCCCTCCTCGTCGGGCTCGGGCTGCAGGTCGGCGTGAACTACGCGAACGACTACCACGACGGCGTCCGCGGCGTGGACACGGCCGATCGTCTCGGCCCGCCGAGGCTCACCTCCTCGGGGGCGGCCTCGCCCCGCTCGGTCCTGATCGCCGCGCTGGTGGCCATCGGCGTCGCCGGCCTCGCCGGCCTCGCGCTCGCGGCGGCGACCTCCTGGTGGCTCGTGCCGCTGGGGGCGGTCGCGATGCTCGCCCTCTGGCTCTACAGCGGAGGCCCGAGGCCGTACGCGGAGCTCGGTCTCGGCGAGCTGATGGTGTTCCTGTTCTTCGGCGTGATGGCGACGGCCGGGACCGCGTACGTCCAGGCCGAGACCGTCTCGAGCGCGGCCTGGTGGGCGAGTGCGTCGATGGGGTTCCTGGCCGTGTCGATCCTGGTGGTCAACAACCTGCGCGACATCCCGACCGACGCGGCGGCCGGAAAGCACACCCTGGCGGTGCGGATCGGCGACCGGAGCACGAGGGTGCTTTACCGGGCGTGCGTCGTCGCGGCGTTCGCGGTCGTCGTGCTCGCGGTCGTGGTCGACATCGCGGACGAGGGGAGCGGGATGTCGCAATGGGCGCTCCTGTCCCTCGCCGCCTGGATCGTGGCGATCCGACCGATGGAGCGCGTCGGGGAGGCGACGGGACGCGACCTCGTGCCGGTGCTCGTGGACACCGGGCTGCTCCAGGTCGCGTTCGGCGCGCTGCTCGCGCTCGGCCTGTGGATCGGCGGGGCGACCGCATCGTGACGTCCGAGGCCGAGGCCGCCTTCGCCGCCTGCTGGTGGATCGTGGACGACCTCGTGCGGTTCGGGATGGAGCACGCGTGCGTGTCGCCGGGGTCGCGGTCGACGCCGATCGCGCTCGCGCTGTGGCGTCATCCGCACGTGCGGGTGCACGTGCACCTGGACGAGCGAGCCTCGGCGTTCTTCGCCCTCGGGATCGCGAAGGCGACCGGGCGGCCCGTCGCCGTCGCCTGCACGAGCGGGACCGCGGCCGCCGAGCTGTTCCCCGCGGTGGTCGAGGCGTCGATGTCGAGGACGACGCTCGTCCTGCTCACCGCCGATCGTCCGCCCGAGCTGCGCGGCGTGGGCGCGAACCAGACGATCGAGCAGCCGGGCATGTTCGGCTCGTACGTCCGGGCCGCGATCGACGCTCCCGTTCCGGGCGATGCTCCGGACGCGTCGACGTGGCACGAGCTCGTCCTCGAGGCGACCCGCGCGTCGATGGGGCTTCCCCCGGGACCCGTGCAGCTGAACCTGCCCTTTCGCGAGCCCCTCGTCGGCTCGCCGCCGCCGCTGCCGTCCGCGGATCCTTCGGGAACGGAGCACTCGCTGTCCACCGACGCGGAGCCCGAGGAGCTCTCGGCGCTCGAGCGCGAGCTCACGTCGACGAGCCACGGGCTGATCCTCGCGGGGACGATGCGCGAGTCGCCGCCGGGCCTGCCCGCGCTCTCCAGGCGGACCGGGTGGCCGCTGCTGGCGGAGCCCACCTCGAACCTGCGCGTTCCCGGAGCGTTGACGGCCGGGCAGTTCCTCCTCGGGGACGCGAGGTTCGCCGACGCGCACGTTCCCGAGGTGGTCCTGCAGCTCGGGGCCGCGCCGACGTCCCGTGCGGGACTGGAGGTCGTGCGCCGGACCGGACGGCTCGTGATCGTCGATCCGGATCATCTCGTCGCCGATCCCCACCGAAAGGCGGCGTGGTCGATCCGGGCGGAGCCGGCGGCGTTCGTACCGTACCTGCTCGAGGGGGTCGACCCCCCCGAATCGTCGTGGCTCCGCGCGTGGCGCTCGGCGGACCTCCTCGCCCGCACCGCCGTCGACGAGACGATCGACGCCTGGGACGAGCCGTTCGAGGGGCGGATCGCCCGCGACGTCGCCGCGTCGGCGCCGGCGGGGTCGGTGCTCGTCGTCGGCTCGAGCATGCCGGTCCGCGACCTCGACGCGTACATGCTCCCGCGCGAGGGCCTCGGGGTGCTCGCGAACCGGGGCGCGAGCGGCATCGACGGGTTCGTCTCGACCGCACTCGGCGTCGCCGCGGGCGGCGCGACGACCACGGCGCTCTGCGGCGACCTGACGCTCCTGCACGACGCGGGGTCGTTGCTCTGGTCGGCGCGACGCGGTCTCGACGCGGTGTTCGTCGTGCCGAACAACGGTGGCGGCGTCATCTTCTCGTTCCTTCCGCAGCGGGAACTGCCGGAGCTCCGCGAGCTGTTCACCACGCCGCACGGCCTCGACCTGGGCGCCGTGTGCGTCGCCGCGTGTGCGGGACACACGAGGGTCGGCCGTGCGGGGGAGCTGCTGCCGGCCGTCGACGCCGCGCGAGCGGCGGGCGGGGTTCGCGTGGTCGAGGTCGCCGTCGACGCGGGGCTCAACGTCCGCCGCCACGCCGAGGTGCACGAGGCCGCCGCCGGGGCGCTCTCCGAGGATCCTGAGTCGTACCCTCTCTTGTGAGGGTCGAGGTCGTGACGGGTTCCCGCACCGGTTCGGTGGTCTACTGGTCGCTCGCGATCGCCCTCATTGCGTTCGGCGTCCTCGGCCTGCTGTCGATCGGGCTGCCATTCCTGCTCACCGGGATCGCGATGGCGGCCCTCGCACCCCGCCGGTCCGAACGCACGATCCTGTGGCCGACGCTGATCGGGATCTGGGCGTTCGTACTCGGGTTCGTCCTGATCGGGCCGATCGGTTGCGCGGCCACGGGGTCGGGCGCGCCGGGGCGGACCGTCCTCGAGTCCACGTCGTGCGGCAACGTGCTTGGCCTGGACTACTCGGGCGGCGCGGGCTACCAGCCGCCACTGCTCCCCGCCGTCCTAGCGGGGATCGTGCTCGGCGTCGCTTCGGCGGTGCTCGCCCGTCGGGTGCTTCGCCGTGGCGAGTCCTCGTCGGTCGCGCCCTAGGGCCGGCTCAGCCCCAGCGGAGCGCGTCGAGCAGGGCGCGGAACTTCCGCTCGGTCTCGTCGACCTCAGCCTCGGGCACCGAGTCGGCGACGATCCCCGCACCGGCGAACAGCCGGGCGGTCTTCCCCGTGATCTCGGCGCACCGGAGCGCGATGGCCCACTCGCCGTCGCCGTTCGCGTCGACCCATCCGACGGGCCCGGCGTACCCGGCCCGGTCGATCGGCTCGAGCTCGCCGAGAACCTCGCGGGCGATCTCTCGCGGCGTTCCGCACACCGCGGGCGTCGGGTGCAGGGCGGCGACGAGATCGAGGACGGGCGTCGACGCCTCGTGCAGCCTGCCGCGGAACGGCGTCGCGAGGTGCCACACGTTGGCCGTCCCGAGCAGCTCGGGCTCGTGCGGATGTCGCACGTCGTCGCAGAACGCACCGAGCACCCGATCGACGTCCTCGACGACCACCGCGTGCTCCTCGCGGTCCTTGTCGGACCGGAAGAGCCGGTCAGCCGAGGCGCGATCGCGGACCGGGTCGCCGAACCGCTGGGCCGAGCCGGCGAGCGGCGTCGCCTCGACGACGCGGCCCCGCCTGCGAACCAGGAGCTCCGGCGTCGCGCCCACGAGGATCGCGTTCGTGGCCCCTCCGGAGGCCGGCGTGGCGAACGCGTAGCAATCGGGATCCACCGCGCGCAGCCGCCACAGCAGCTGCTTGACGTCGAGCGCTCGATCCGCGTCGACGAGCAGCGATCGGGCGAGCACCACCTTGCGGAGCTCGCCGGCGCGAATCCGCGCCGTCGCGCGTTCGACGGCCGCCGCGTACTCCTCCGGCTCGGGCTCCGGCAAGAGCTGGACGTCCTCGAACGCGTCGTGGGGAGCCGAGGAACCGGTCCAGCGTTCGCGAACGTCGGCCGCCGGGGCGAACCCCTCGGGCCCGACGTCGAGCCGCCAGGTCTCGCCGGTCGCCAGGCGAATCGCCGTGCGGGCGGGGACGACTCCCTCGGCGGCTGCCCGGTCGTCGAACGGGATCGAGGCGACGGCCACGGGGGGAGGGGCATCGGGATGACCACGCACGCCCGCGAGCGTCTCGCCCAGCAGCCTCGACAGGCGAAGGATCCGCTCCGGACCCGAGCCCGCCGACACGATCTCCGCGGTCCCCGACGCCGAGACGCCGAGCCCCGATCGCTCGAAGAAGAACCCTCCGGCGCGGTAGTTCGCGAGCAGGTCGAACGCGGGACCGAGCGGCGCCGCCCGCGCGACGAGCGGCGCGGCGCTCACGTGCGCGTCCCGGCGAGCAGCTGCGCCGCGCCGCCGCCGAGCGGCGTCCGGACGACGTTCTCGAATCCCGCCGCCCCGAACATCGCGACGAGCTCCTGCGGCGACGGCAGGTACGCCATGGATCGAGGCAAGTACCGGTAGGCTTCTCGGTTCGACAGCGCCCCGCCGATCAGCGGCACGATCGTGCCGAAATACACGCGATGGCCCGCGCGAAGCACGCGGCCCTCGGGCTCGCTCGTCTCGAGGAACGCGGAGCGGCCGCCCGGGCGCACCACACGCGCGACCTCAGCGAAGAAAGCGCGGAGATCGATGACGTTGCGCAGCGCGAACCCGCACGTCGTGCCGTCGACGACCCCGTCGGCGAGCGGGAGCTCGAGCACGTCGGCCTGCGCGAGCGGGGAGTCGGTCGTCGCGTTCGCGAGCATCTCGCGCGAGAAGTCGAATCCGACGGCGCGATAGCCGCCGCGACCGAGGTCCGAGCAGAGGTCGCCGGTCCCGCACGCGAGGTCGGCGACCCGGGACCCGCCGGGCAGACGGAGCTCGGCGACCGTCCGGCGCCGCCAGCCGACGTCCAGGCCGAGGGTCATCACCCGGTTCACGAGGTCGTAGCGACCCGCGATGTCGTCGAACATGCGGCGGACCGCTCGTGCCTTCTCCTCGCCCTGGGGGAGCTCGGGCGCGCTCACTCGAGCCGGTCCTCGGCACGGGCGAGGAGTACCCGCCGGAAGTGGTTCGCCACAAGGTTCGTCACGGCGGGAAGCAGCGTGTCGAACGCCTCGACCAGCTCGGTCGCCGCGGCCGCGTCCGAGCCCGCCGTGTCGCGGATCGGCTTTCGCACGTGCTCGTCGAACAGCTCGACGGCCCGGTCCGCGAGGCGCACCATCGCCTCGTTCGTCTCGCGGGCGAGAGCCAGGAGCTCGCCGAGGGGGAGCCCGAACTCGAGGAGGCGGAGCGCGCCGCGGACCATCTCGATGTCGGACGCGGTGTAGCGCTCCTGATCGCCGACGGTCCGCCCGAGCTTGATCCCCTCGCGCTCGACGGCCTGGATGAGCGACGCGGGGACGCCGCTTCGCTGCGCGAACTCCTCGAGTGGCAGCAGCTCCTCCTGGTCCCCGGTGCCTCGCGCGGCGTGAACGGCGGCGGCCAGGTCCGCGTCGGCTCGCCCAAGGTCGCCGTCGAGCACCCGCCGGATCGCGGCGAGCGTCAGCCCCTTGCCCCGCAACGTCCGGATGTCGCGGATCCGCCGGGCGTGCTCGGGTCCATACCAGGCGAGCCTGCCCTCGCGATCGGGCGGCGGGAGCAGCCCTCGGGACTGGTAGTAGCGGACGGTGTCCACGGAGACGTCGCAGGCCGCCGCGAGCTGCTCCACCCGATACCGCACAACCCGCCACTCTACGAGTGTGCGCTCGAACCATCCAAGCGCCCGACCGATGCGCGGTCAGAGGCGCTGCTGCTGCGCCGCGAGGAACCCGCAGCCGCCCTTGGAGACGACCCAGATCACCACCTTGTCCGCGGCCTGTCCGGCTCCGGGGCTCTCGAGGAACACCGCCAGGTAGGCGGGCGTGCCCTGGTACTTGGCCTCGATCAGGCGGACGAGCTCGTCCCGTGGGTCGTCGACCGGCACCTCGGCGGTCCGCAGGCAGGTGAGGGCCGGCCCGGGACCGGCGAAATCCGCCGCAGGTCCCGGGGGAGTCGCCCCCGCGCCCGACGCCTGCGGGCTGGTGAGAGCCACCGAGCGCTTGGCCGCGAAATCGGTCGCGAGGGAGTGGACCCCCGCGTCGTCGTAGTTGACGTCGGGTTGGCGCTCAAGGCCGACCGCGGTCGCGGATTCGGCGCTACCTTCACCCGCGGCCGCCCCCGTCGTCGCCGAGTCCGCAGCAAGGGTTCCAGGTCCCGACCGCCGGCCGGAACCGCCGAGGTCGAGGTTGAGCGCCACCACGAGGACGAGCGCCGCCGCGACGCCGACGCCGGCGACCCAACGGAGGCGACCTCGGGAGGTCGCCTCCCGGCGCTCGAAACGGCGCCCGGCCTCGGCGAGCACCGGCCCCGTCACGCCGAACGGCACGGGCACCTCGGGGAGCGAGGCGAGCGCCGTCCGCGCGGTCCGTGCGAACTCGATCTCGTCCCGGCAGGTCTCGCACGCCTGGAGGTGGGAGTCGACGACGGCGCGCTCGGGGTCTTCGAGCGTGCCGTCGACGAAGCCGGCGAGGAGCTCTTCGGGATGGGTCATCGGGATACCGTCCCGTCAGACGGCCCGCGAGCGCCGCCGCGTTCCCGCTCGACGTGCAGGGCCTTCGCGAGCGCGATGCGCCCCCGGTGCAGGCGGGACTTCACCGTGCCCACCGGGATCCGCAGGATCGCGGCGACCTCCTCCTGCGGCAGGTCTTGCACGTCGTGCAGGATCATCACGACGCGGAAGTCCTCGGGAACCTCCAGGAGCGCCCGCTGGACGTCGATCGAGAGCGCGGCGTCGTCCGCGTGATCGGGCGCCGGCGGATCGGAGTGCGGAGGGTCGTCCTCTCCCCCTCGCTCGAGCATGGGCTGGCGCTGGCGCTTGCGGAGCAGGTCGTAGCAGGCGTTCACCGTCACCCGATGCAGCCAGGTCGTGAACGCCGCCTCCCCGCGGAACGACGACAGCTTGCGCAGCGCGGTGAGGAACGCCTCCTGCGCGGCGTCGCGAGCGTCCTCCTCCTTCCCGGTCATCCGCAGCGCGAGGTTGTAGACGCGTCGTTCGTGCCGCTCGACGAGGATCGAGAACGCGGCGCGATCGCCGGAAAGGAATCGGCGGACGAGATCCTCGTCCCGGTCGTCCCGGTCAGGCATCGGGCGCGCCCACCATCGCGAACTCGGCGATCTCGGCCCGGTTGGCGTCGGGGACCGGCACGACGCTCGTGATCCAGACCAGGACGTATTGTCCCGATCCGGTGAGGGCGCCGCGCGTCACGAGCTCTGCCGTCGCTGGAGGGCCGACCTCGGCGAGGAGGGCGTCGGGGTCGTCGCCGATCGCCACCTGGAACGCGAAGCCCGGATACGGCGTGGAGAGCGCGAACCCGGAGACCGCCCGGGGAGAGCCCAGGTCGAAGATCAGGCCCACGCCGTCCTTGTGGAGCAGGCCGTCGAAGTAGTTCTCCGACCTCCAGGCGGTGGCGGGGTCACCGTCGATCGCCAGCGGCGCGGTGGAGTCGTTCTCGCTCCCATCGCCGGGGGGCGGGTCGAACACCTGCACCGAGACCGGCCGGATCGTCGCGGCGATCGCCGGGGCGCCCGACGCGCCCTGCGTGCGCGCGGGCGTCGGCGACGCGTGGTCGTCGGCGGGACGGATGCCGAGGGGGCCGCCGACCTCGAGCCGGCCGAGCCAGAGCCCGGCGCCGATGACGGCGGCCGCGACGACCGCCACGAGGATCGGAACCAGGAGCCACCCCCGCCACCCCCCGCGTATCGATCCGCCCTCCGCGGGCGGCTCCGCGACCCCCGTCTCCCGAAGCGCCGCGGCGAACTCCGCGACGCTCGCGAACCGTTGGCCCGGATCGGGGGCGAGGGCGCGGACGACGACCCGATCGAGGGCTCGGGGAACGTCGGGACGGATCGCGCTCGGGAGGCGACGTTGCTGCGGCGCCTCGCCGGTGAGCAGCGTGAACAGGAGCGCGCCGACGGCGAACACGTCCGTGCGCGCGTCGGGCGTCCCGCCCGCCCGTTGCTCCGGGGCGAGGCCGGCACCGCCGAGGAGCGCCGCCGCCTCCGCCGGTTCGAACGTGGCCGTCACCGCGGCCCCGATGCCGAGGTCCGTGACGCGCACGTGCCCGTCGCCCTCGAGCAGGACGTCGTCGAGCTCGAGATGCAGGTGCAGCACCCCCGCCTGATGAACGGGAATGAGCGCGTCCAGCACGTCCGCCGCGATCCGCGCCGCCTCCGCCGGGGCGAGCGGCCCACTCGCGGCGAGCACGGCGGTCGCGCTCGTTCCCTCGACGTGCTCGCGGACGAGGAACGGGACGCCGTCTTCTTCGCCGGTATCGAGCAGCCGGGCGACGCCGGGTGCCGAAAGCGAGGCGATCTTGCGGGCCTCGAGCTCCAGGCGCCTCGCGAACCGTGGATCGTCGCCCAGCCTGGGGTGGACGAGCTTCACGGCGACCGTCCGGCCGAGCAGCAGATCCTCGGCTCGCCAGACGAGGCCGGTGTCGCTGCGCCCGAGCTCCCGCTCGAGCGCGTAGCGCCCGGCGAGGATCGCGGTGGCGTCGCGCGTGGGCACGCGGGCAGTGTATGCCTCTGACCTGCGCCGACCGGCTAGCTCGCCGTGTGAGCGGAGCGCGTCGCGGAGACGTTCGCGAGCCCGTCGAACAGCCCGAAGAGCCCGACGACCATCGTGTCGGCGCGATCGGACACCTCGACGGTGACAGTGCCCGAGGAGACGTCGAAGCGTTTCATCTTCGCGTTCTCGTCCGCCTTGGCGAGGGCCGCGAGGCTGGCGCGGAGCGCCTTCTCCTCGCTTCGGCCCTGCTCGAGCGGCTTGACGCCGGCATCGGCCGCCGCCTGCGCGACCTCGCCGACGTGCACGCGCGCGACCAGGATCGACGCGCCGTCGATCGCGACCACGACCACGAGCGCGAGGACGAGGAGCCAGAGCAGCATGAGCTTGCCGATGAGCCCGCGCTCGTCCCGGTGGAGCCTCATCGTTGCCACCTCGCGGCCACCTGCCGTCGAACCATCGCGACCTCCTCGATGCGAAGGATCGTCGCGCCGGCGACGAACGTCGCGAGGCCCGCGGCGACGGCACCGAACACCTGGACGGCCTGCTCGGCGACGGTCTGCGTGCCGACCGCGTCGCCGAGCCCCCGCGCGACCAGCCATGCCACGCCGGCTGTGGCGACCCCCGCGACGGTGGTCCGCGCGATGCTCGCCAGGATGCGTCCGCCGTCGAGGCCGTGCACGCGCCGGCGGATGAGGACGACGAGCGCCAGCGAGCCGAAGACGTACGAGCCGGCGTGGCCCAGGGCGAGGCCCTGCACCCCGAGGTCGAGCGGGAAGAAGAAGAGCAGGTTCAGCCCGACGTTGATGGCGAGCGCGATCACGTTCACGAGCGCCGGGGTTCGCGTGTCCTGCATGGAGTAGTAGGCGCGGAGCAACAGCTGGAATGCGGCGAAGGGGAACAGCCCGATCGCGAAGGCGATGAGCACGTCCGAGACGAGCTGGGCGCTCTCGGGTCCGGCGACGCCGTGCTCGAGCAGCAGGCGAACGATGGGACGCGCGAGGACGAGGTATCCGAGCGCCGCGGGGATCATGACGGCGGCGGTCGCGCGCAGCCCCTGGGATAGGAGCCGGCGGAACTCGTCGAGGTCGCCGGCGGCCCAGCGGCCGGACATCGCCGGGAGCAGCGCGGTGAAGATCGACACGCCGAAGATCGCGTAGGGGAGCTGGAACAGGATGAACGCGGCCGCGTACGCCGTGTAGCCCCCGACCACGCCGCCCGCGAGGATGATCACGACCAGGTAGCCGACCTGGTTCGCCACGACGTAGACGAAGACCCATCGGGCCAGGCGGGCGATCTGCATCACCGCTTCGTGCCGCCACCCGGCCACCCACCGGAATCGGAAGCCCGTCGAGCGCAACGCCGGCCACAGGGCCGCGGTCATCGCGAAGACGCCGGCGGTCGTGCCGATGGCGAGCACGAGCTGCTGCGCCGCGGTCGCGAGCTCACCCGATCCCGCGGGCGGCCCCGGCATCGCCGCGAAGATCGCGAACGTCGCGATGACGACCAGGTTGTTCAGGATCGGCGCGAACATCGGAGCCGCGAACCGCCGGTGCGAGTTCAGCAGCGCGCCCGCGATTGCGCCGACCCCGTAGAAGACGATCTGCGGCATGAACCAGCGCAGGAAGAACGTGGCGAGGTCGCGAACCTCCGGCTGCTGCGAGGCGGGGACGCCGGACGTGTACAGGTCGACGATCCACGGCGCGAGAAGGATGCCGAGGACGGTGATCGCCGACAGCGCCACGATGGCGAACGTGAGGAGCCGACGAGCGACGTCCCACGCCGCATCCCGCCCCCGCTCCTGGAGCCACTCGACGAGGACCGGCACGACGACCGAGGTCAGGATCCCGCCGAGCGCGAGCTCGTACAGGATGTTCGGGGTGATGTTCGCGATGTTGTACGCGTCGGCCAGGCGGCTCTCGGTGATGCCGAGCGCATAGGCCATCGCCGCCAGCCGCAGGAACCCGGTGAGCCGCGAGAGCGCGGTGCCCACCGACATGACCGCGGTGTGGCGGACGAACGCGCTCGACGAGTCGTCGGGGGCGGCGTCGGCCGCGCCCGGATCCTCCGGTGGCACTCCCCCGGTCGGGGGCCCTTCCGGCGTCACGACGCCCGACGTGGCAGGAACCTCCTCGCCCACAGCCCGAGCAGCACGACCGCCGCCGCGATCGTGATGAGCAGCGCGATCCGGTTGTACACCGTCGAGCGCACGTGGAGCGTCTGCTCGTGGATGATTCGCCCGCCGGGGGCGACGACCTGCAGCGCCACGTCGAACCGTCCCGCGCGTTGGGCGTCGACGCGGAAGGTCACCGTCTGCGACTCGCCCGCCGCGAGCTCGAGGTCCACGTTCGGCGACCCGCGGAGGAACTGGGACACGAGACGGACGCTGACGCGCAGGGCCTCGTCGGCGACGTTGCCGACCGTGACCGGGATCCCGCTCCCGGTCTCGGAGGTGAGCGTGATGGAGTCCGCGGAGTCGACCGAGATCGACTGGAACACCGTGTCGACGGAGTCGCGCACCGACCCGATGAAGGCGAGGCCGCCGGTCGGGTCGGACAGGTACTGGCGCGACTCCGCGAGCAGCAGCATCCGGTCGAGCCGGTCGGGCTCGTCGCTCGGCTCGACCTGCATCGAGCGGTAGGTGTCGACGCGTCGGCGCTGTCGCTTCAGCTCATCGACGTAGCTCGCCGCGAACGCCCGGGGCAGCGGCGCGGCCAGCACCGTCGGCTCGGGAGGGGGGAACGCGATCGTGAACTCCACCGCGTGCATCGTGTCGAGCCAGGGGGCCCCGGCGACGCCGCGCGAGAACGCGCCGTAGAACGCCGCCGGGGCGAGCAGGTCCTCCGACAGCACGAGCCCGATGCCGCGCGCCACGCCGGGTTGCTCCTGCCAGATCGTTGCCAGCTCGCCGAGCAGGATCTGCGCCGCGGCGATCGGGTCGCTCTGGACCGTGGATTCGAGCAGCGCCGTGACCGCGGGCTCCGGCACGATCGCCGTGATCTCGCCCCCCTCGCCGATCGCCGCGGTCGGCGGACCGGCGAAGCCGAGCGGCTGGGGCGAGGCGACGACCGTCGAGGCATCGGCCACGAGCTTGGTGATGCCCCGCCCGCCGAGCGCCTGCAGCGTCTCGTCGTCGAGCGCAGCGCCGGGCGGCCGGAGCAGACCCGACACGGGCGTCGTCTGCAGCATCTCGCTCACGACGTCTGTTCCCCGGCCGAGCTGAACGTCGAGATCGCGAGACAGCCCGCCGGACAGCAGCGAGGGCAGCTCGGGCATCGAGAAGGGGAGCGCGGTGATCCGGACGTTCGGCGCGGCGGCGATCGCGCGGAGGTTCTCGAGGGCCTGTTGGGCGAGCAGCGCGCCGGCCTGTCCCTCGGGCACCTCGCGAACCCCGCCGTCCTCGGTCGCCACCTCGTAGCCGTCGCGCATTCGACCGAGCTGCGTGAGCAGGACCGGCGAGACGGCGACGTCGAAGGCGGGAAGCGTCGAGTCCGTCGACAGGCGCAGGAGCGCGTTGATCTGGCCCGCGAGCCGCCCGCCGGGCGCGAGCGCGACCGCGAGCGCATCGGAGTCGAACACCTCGTCCGGGCCGAAGGTGATCGGCTCGTCCAGGACGAACGTCCACGAGACCGTGAGGGGCTGCTCGGGGGTTCGGACGAGGAACACGACCGGGGTGCGGATCGCCGCGAGCGACACGGGGCCGCTCCGCATGTCCACCTTGAACGGGTAGACGCCGGAGTCGTCGGGATCGATCCCCGGCGAGTCGAGCGCGAACGTGATTTCGAAGTCGCGAGGGACCCCCGGCTCGAGGGCGCCGTCGCGCGGGAACGTCTCGGCGTCGATCGTGAAGGGCGGGTCGGTGACGAGAGCCGCCTCGTAGGCGCTTCGCGAGATGACGCGGCCGAACAGCGACGCTCCGATCGAGAGCTCCCCGAGCGGGGCGTCTCCGAGGTTCTCGGCTCGCACGCGGACGACGAGCTCGCGCTGGCTCGGCGAGTTCCACGGGGTCTGGGACAGCAGCGTGAGTCGGACGACGGCGGGCGACGGGCTCGTGCTCGGCGACGGGCTCTGCGCCGAGACCGTCCCGAGGGGGAGGGCGAGCAACGCGAACAGCGCGAGGAAGACCCGGACGAGCCGTCGCATGGTCGGCGCGGTCATCCTACCCGCCCGGCATCGAGCAGGGCGATGGTCTCCGCGAGGCCGTAGACGGCCGCGACCACCAGCAGAAACACTCCGACGGCGACGCGAAGGGTCCGTTCGGTGGTGGTGAGGGCGATCCGCGCGCCGAGTCGGGCGCCGGGGATCACGCCGATCGTGAGCGCGAGGAAGATGGCCCAGTCGATGTGACCGAGCGCCCAGTGCACGATCGTCCCCGGCACCACGAGGGCCGAGATGACGACGAGCGACGTGCCGAGCGCGCGACGCAGCGGCATGCCGATGAGCACCGTGAAGGCGGGAACCATGATGATGCCGCCGCCGACGCCGAGGAGCCCGGACACGAACCCGGCGACCAGGCCGATCGCGCCGTACTTCCATCCGGGGGTGGCGCCCTTCTCCCACGGCGTGCGCGGCTGCCGGCCGCGGATGACCTCGACGGCGGTCCACGCGATGAGTCCCGACGTGACGACGAGCAGGAGGTGGGCGTTCACGAACTCGGTCAGGTACGCGCCGGCGACGGCGCCCGCGATCCCGGGCCCCACGGCCCACTTCGCGGCGCGGAAGCTCGCCTCGCCGGCCTTCGCGTACGTGTACGCACCGACGAGCGAGGTCGGGAAGATCACCGGGAGCGGGGTCGCGACCGCCTGAATGGCCGTCCCACCGAGCAGCCCGTTCACCGCAGGGGTCGTGACGACTCCGCCCCCGACCCCGAACAGTCCCGAGAGCACGCCGGCGACGAACCCGACGACGATGCCGAGCGCCCACTGCCACGCGGTCACGTGAGGATCTCGACCGCGCGCTCGAGGACTTCGCGCTCGCCCCGGTATGCGGCGCGCTTTCCCGCGCGCCGGATCGGGAACCAGCGCACGTCTTCCATCTCGTCGTCGTGGTTCGCGACGTCGCCGCCGGTCGCGCGCATCAGGAAGAACCGCACCTGCTTGCGGACGCGCACTCCCTCCCAGACGTAGAAGTAGCGGATCGTCCCGAGGTCCTGCTCGATCTCGGCCTCGAGGCCCGTCTCCTCGAGCACCTCGCGCACGGCCGCAACCTCCGGCGTCTCGTCGGGCTCGACGTTGCCCTTCGGCAGGCCCCACGCGAGGTCGCCGCGGCGGGTGCGGCGGGCCGCGAGGCAGAGCTCGATCCCCTCGTCGCTGGTTCGATAGACGACGCCCCCGGCCGAGACCTCGTGACGCGTCTGCATCATCCTTCGGCGCCGCGCCGGCCGGGAGCCGGCCCCTCCCTATACTGGGCCGCCGTGCTCGACCGCATCATCGAGTTCCTCGAGCCGTACCTCGGCGTGCCGTGGGGGTACGTCATCGTGGGGGTCGCCACGTTCCTCGAGAACTCGGTCGGCGCGGGGGTGATCGTCCCGGGCGAGACCCTCGTCATCGTCGGCGGATTCTATGCGCGGATCGGCGAGCTCTGGCTGCCCGGCGTGGCCATGGTCGCGATCGTCGGCGCGGTGCTGGGGGACAACCTCGGGTACTGGCTCGGGCGCCGGTTCGGCCGGGGGTTCTTCGAGCGGCACGGCCGCAAGGTAATGGTGACGCCCGAGCGCCTGGACACGGCGGAGCGGTACTACGCCGAGCACGGAGGGATCACGGTCTTCCTCGGCCGCTTCATCCCCATCCTGCGGAGCGTGGGCTGCATCACGGCCGGCATCTCGCGGATGCCCTGGAAGCGGTTCTTCGTCTACGACCTCGCCGGGGCCGTGCTCTGGGGGGTCGGGCACTCGACCCTGGGCTACGCCCTCGGGGCCTCCTACCAGCGCTGGGAGCGCTACGCGACCCCTTTCGGCCTGACCCTGCTGGTGGTCCTGCTTTTCGCGATCGGGGCCTCAAAGTTGCTCGCCGCGCGCCGAAAAATGAAGAAGGACCTCGAGGAGATCGAGGTCGGGCGCGAGCGTGGGCTCGACCCCGGCCCCGAAGGGGACTGACGGATGGACGTCACCGAGCTGCTTCGCTACACGGTCGAGATGGGGGGGAGCGACCTCCACGTCAAGGCCGGCAACGTGCCCTTCATCCGGGTCGACGGGGAGCTCGAGCCGACGCCGTTCCCCGCGCTCTCGAGCAACGACACGGTGGGCGCGGCGATCGCCATCATGCCCGAGCACAAGCGCAAGGAGTTCGAGGTCTCGAACGAGGCCGACTTCGGCTACACGATGCCCGGCGTCGGCCGCTTCCGGGTGAACGTCTTCCGCCAGCGCGGGATGGTCGGGCTCGCGATCCGGCGCGTGCGCTCGGAGGTGCCCACGATCGAGGAGCTGCTGCTGCCCCCGGTGATCGTCGAGCTCGCCGAGTCGTCGCGCGGCCTCGTGCTCGTCACCGGCCCGACGGGCACGGGCAAGACGACGTCGATCGCCTCGATGATCGGCTACATCAACCGGTCGCGCCGGTCGCACATCGTGACCGTCGAGGACCCGATCGAGGTCGTGCACGACGACGACCGCTCGATCATCCAGCAGCGCGAGATCGGGCTCGACACCGAGTCGTACGCGGCAGCGCTGAAGCACGTGATCCGGCAGGACCCCGACGTGATCTTCGTCGGCGAGATCCGCGACCCGGAGTCGGCCCTGTCGGCGATCCAGGCCGCCGAGACCGGCCACCTGGTGATCTCCACCCTGCACACCATCGACGCGACCGAGACGATCAACCGGCTGCTCGACCTGTTCCCACCACAGCAGCAACGCGAGGTGCGCTCCTCGTTCGCCGGCGCGCTACGCGGCATCGTCTCGCAGCGGCTCGTGCCGCGCGCCGACGGCAAGGGGCGAGTGCCGGCCGTCGAGGTGCTCATCGCGAACGGCCGCGTCTACGACCGGATCGTCGACCCGTCGGCGACGGTCGAGATCCACGACGTGATCGCCGAGGGCGAGTTCTACGGCATGCAGACGTTCGACCAGGCGCTCGTCAAGCTCGTGACGCAGGGCCTCGTGACCGAGGACGACGCGCGGCGCTCGTCGACGAACCCGCACGACTTCGTCCTCGCGCTGCACGGATCGACGGTGCGGACCGTCCCGGCCGGCATTCCGTAGCCGGGCTCAGACCGCTTCGCCCGCCGCTCGGCGGGCCGCGCGCTCCATCGGGTGACGGCGGTAGCCGTACGGGATCGCGAGCGCGAAGTACACCGGGATGAACAGCGGCCCCCACGCCATGAACTGGCGGATGTGCTGTCGCTCGTGCACGAGGAGCCGCCCCTCCACGGGGACAGCGGAAAGGATCACGAAGCCGACCGTCATCGCGCTGCGCCGCATCCCCGCGAGCAGCGAGGTGACGCCGCGCGGTCCCCGGTCGAAGACGATCGCGCCGCCGTGCAGCCGCGGGCGCTGGAACGTGAGCGCGCCGAGCGCGAGGCCTACGAGCGTGTTCGGGAGCGTCCACGCGAAACCGAGGAGCTCGATGGGGCGCACGCGGCGACGCTACCGCAGGGGGCCTCGGACGCAGGGGTATCCTGGCCCGGTCATGGCCGACCGGTCTCGCGGCGACGCCGGCGCCCTCCTCGAGGTCCCTCCCATCGCCAAGGAGTTGGGCGAACGCTTCCGCGTGGCCGGGCACGAGCTGCACCTCGTCGGCGGCGTCGTGCGCGATCTCCTCCTCCAGCGTCCCCACGGCGACCTCGACTTCGCGACCGATGCGCTCCCGAGGGAGACGGCAAAGGTCTTGCGGGGGTGGGCGGACCGCCTGTACCTGGTCGGCGTGAAGTTCGGGACCGTCGGAGCGCGCAAGCAGGACTGGACCCTCGAGATCACGACGTTTCGCGAGGAGATCTACGCCGAGGAGCATCGCAAGCCGGCGGTGACGTTCGGCAAGGACCTCGAGACCGATCTGTCGCGCCGCGACTTCACGGTGAACGCCATGGCGGTCCGGCTGCCGGGGGCCGAGTTCGTCGACCCGTTCGGGGGGGTGAAGGACCTCGCTGCCAAGCGGCTCGACACGCCGCTCGATCCGGAGCTCGCGTTCGGCGACGACCCGTTGCGTATGCTGCGCGCGGCCCGGTTCGTCGCCCAGCTCGACCTCGTGCCCGCCCCCCGCGTCGTCGAGGCGCTCGCGCGGATGCGCGAGCGCCTGTCGATCGTCTCGGCCGAGCGCATCGCCGGCGAGCTCTCGAAGCTGCTCGCGAGCGCGACGCCCTCCAAGGGTCTGGACCTGATCGTGGAGACCGGCCTCGCCGACGAGTTCCTGCCCGAGCTCCCGGCGCTCCGGCTGGAGCAGGATCCCGTCCAGCGCCACAAGGACGTGCTGCACCACACCTACGCGGTCGTCGAGAAGTGCGACCCGCAAGACCTCACGCTTCGGCTCGCGGCGCTCCTGCACGACATCGGCAAGCCGCGCACGCGGCAGATCACCCCCGAGGGAGTGTCGTTCCACCATCACGAGATCGTCGGCGCGCGGATGGCCCGCGAGCGCCTCCAGGCGCTGCGCTACCCGGGGCAGGTGGTCGACGACGTGGAGCGGCTCGTCGAGCTCCACCTGCGCTTTCACGGCTACAGCGAGTGGAGCGACAGCGCCGTGCGACGGTACGTGCGCGACGCCGGGTCGCTGCTCGACCGCCTCAACCAGCTGACGCGCGCGGACTGCACCACGCAGAACCGGTTCAAGGCGAAGAAGCTCGAGGCGCTCCAGGACGACCTCGAGGAGCGGATCGCGCGCCTCGCGGAGGAGGAGAACCTCGAAGCGATGCGCCCGCCGCTCGACGGCAAGCGGGTGATGGAGCACCTGGGGATCGAGCCCGGCCCGGCCGTCGGGGCGGCGCTCGCGTTCCTGGTGGAGGTCCGGCTCGAGCGCGGCCCGATCGAGGAGGCCGAGGCCATCCGGCTCCTCGACAAGTGGTGGGCGCGCGAGCGCCCGGGCGGCGACTGACCCGGGATCCGTGGTCTCGTCCCTCGACGGCCTGACGCAGTCGGAGGTCGCCGAGCGCGTCGCGCGCGGCGAGGTGAACGACGTTCCCACGGCGCCCTCGCGCACGGTTTGGCAGATCGTCCGCGCGAACGTCTTCACGCGTTTCAACGCGCTGCTCGGATCGCTGCTCGTCGTCATGCTGATCGTCGGGCCGATCCAGGACGCGCTGTTCGGGCTCGTGCTGATCGCGAACGCGGCCATCGGGATCTTCCAGGAGCTCCGCGCAAAGCAGACCCTCGACCGGCTGGCGGTGCTCACCTCTCCCCACGCGCGGATCGTGCGCGAAGGGCAGGTTCGCGAGGCGCCGGTCACGGAGGTCGTCCTCGACGACGTGCTCGAGCTGCAACCCGGCGACCAGGTCGTGGTCGACGGGTCGGTGCTCGAGGCGAGCGGGCTCGAGGTTGACGAGTCGCTGCTCACGGGGGAACCGGATCCCGTGGCGAAGAGTGTGGGGGACGAGGTCCTGTCCGGCTCGTTCGTGGCGGCCGGCGGCGGGCGGGTGCGGGCGGCGCGCGTCGGCGCCGGGGCCTACGCCGCCCAGCTCGCGGAGCAGGCGAGACGGTTCACGCTCACGCGCTCCGAGCTGCGGGCCGGGATCGATCAGATCCTGCGGATCGTCACGTGGCTGATGATCCCGACCGCGATCCTGCTCACGATCAGCCAGCTCCGTTCGAACGCGAGCCTGCACGACGCGATCCGCGGAGCGGTCGCCGGGACGGTCGCCATGGTGCCCGAGGGCCTCGTGCTGCTCACGAGCGTCGCGTTCGCGGTCGGCGTCATGCGCCTGGCCCGGCAGCGGGTGCTCGCCCAGGAGCTCCCGGCCGTCGAGGTCCTCGCGCGCGTCGACGTCCTGTGCATCGACAAGACGGGGACGCTCACCGAGGGCCGCCTCGTCGTGGAGGAGGTCGAGGTCCTGAGCGACCGCGACGCCCACGGCGACGCGCTCGCGGCGCTCGCCGCGTCGGACCCCCACCCGAACGCCACGCTCCTCGCGATCGGGGAGGCGTTCGCGAACCCGCCGCAAGGCTGGCGAGCTGCCGAGACGGTCCCGTTCTCCTCGGCCCGGAAGTGGAGCGCCGCGGCGTTCGGCGCGCACGGCACGTGGGTGCTCGGCGCGCCCGACGTCCTGCTCCGGGGCAGCGGCGACGACGCGCACCTGCGCGCGGCGCTCACCTACGCGGAGGAGGGCCGGCGCGTCGTGCTCCTCGCGCGCTCCGAGGACGGGCTGCGGGACGAGCGGACTCCGGATGGGCTCGAGCCCGTGGCGTTCGTGATCCTGGGGGACCGGGTGCGCGAGACCGCGTCCGAGACCCTCGCGTACTTCGCGCGGCAGGGCGTCGAGGTCAAGGTGATCAGCGGCGACCACCCGGAGACGGTGGCGGCCGTGGCCCGCCGGGTCGGCCTCGACGCGGACGAACCGTTGGACGCCGCCACCCTGCCCGGCGATCGCGACGGCCTCGCCGAGGCGCTCGAGTCCCACGCGATCTTCGGTCGCGTGACCCCGCAGCAGAAGCGCGCGATGGTCGGCGCGCTCCAGTCCCGGGGGCACGTGGTCGCGATGACCGGCGACGGCGTGAACGACGTGCTCGCGCTGAAGGACGCCGACATCGGGATCGCGATGGGCTCGGGAAGCTCCGCCACCCGCGCGGTGGCGCAGCTGGTGCTCCTGGACTCCTCGTTCGACGCGCTTCCCGCCGTCGTCGGCGAGGGCCGGCGCGTGCTCGGGAACATCGAGCGGACCTCGAACCTGTACGTCACGAAGACCGTCTACGCGATGCTCATCGCCCTGGGCGTGGGCGTGGTGAGCCTGCCGTTCCCGTTCCTGCCGCGGCACCTCTCGCTGATCGGGGCGCTCACGATCGGGATCCCGTCGTTCTTCCTCGCGCTCGCCCCGAACGACGAGCGCGCCCGACCGGGCTTCCTAGGGCGCGTGCTCCGGTTCGCCATCCCCGCCGGGGCGCTCGCCGCGATCGCCACGTTCCTCGGCTACGTGCTCGCACGCGACGCGCCGGGGGTGACGCTCGCGGAGGCGCGGACGACGGCGACGATGGTGCTGCTCTACGTCGGCTTCCTCGTGCTCACGATCATCGCCGCGCCGCTCACGGCGTGGCGGCTCGTGCTCGTCTGGGCGATGCCGGCGCTGTTCGCGCTGGTCATGCTCGTCCCGGCCACGCGCGAGTTCTTCGCGCTCGACCCGCCGGGCCTCATCATCTCGCTGGCGGCGTTCGGGATCGCGGCGTTGGTCTGGTCGCTCGCGAGGCTGTTCCTGCCGCCGGAGCGGCCCGTGGGACCGGGCGCCGCGCCCGCTCCTCCCTGAGTCGGCCTAGCCGAGCCCGCCGACGTGCGAGGGCGGCCAGATGATGATGAAGGCCCGCCCGATCACCTTGTCGAGCGGCACGAACCCGAGGCCGTAGCGGCTGTCGGCCGAGTTGCCGCGGTTGTCGCCCATCACGAACAGGCTGCCCTCGGGGATCCGCGTGGGAGGCAGATCGCCGTTGGACCGTTTCGCCTCCTCGGTCAGGTACGGCTCGTCGAGGACCCGTCCGTCGATGTGCACGACGTTGTCGCGGATCTCGATCGTCTCGCCCGGCAGGCCGATGACGCGCTTGATGAAGTCCTCGTTCTCCGGCTGCGCGAACCCGATGCCCTCGCCGAGCCAGTGCAGCACGCCGCCGACGAGGCCCCGGTTCGGCAGCTCGGCCGAGTTGGGGTTCTCGAACACGATCACATCGCCGCGGCCGATGTCGCTGAAGTTGTAGACGAACTTGTTGACGAAGACGCGGTCGCCAACGTCGAGCGTCGGCTCCATCGAGGCGGACGGGATGTAGAAGGCCTGCACGACGAACGTCTTCACGACGATCGCGATGACGATCGCGACGAGGATCAGGAAGGGCGTCGAGCCGACGAACCGTCTGGCCCGCTCGGCGCCTCGGGAACCCCCCGTCTCCGGCGTATCGGGAGGGGGCTCGGCGGGCTCGGTCGCAGGCAGGTCGCGGGCTTCGGTGTCGGCCATGAGCCCCTCAGCTTACGGGTTGCCGATGGCTACGACGGAACCACCTGCACCTGGACGGCCTTGAACGACGCCCAGACCTCGCCGCCCTCGCGCAGGCCGAGCCGTTCGAGCGACCCGAGGGTGATCTCGGCGGCGATGGGCGGCGTCGTCGCGAGACGGACGCGGGCGCGTTCCCCTTCGATCGCGATCGTCGTGACGCGCCCGCCGAACACGTTGCGCGCCGACCCGCTCGGGGGCTCGGGCGAGAGCGTTACGTCGGCGGGACGAAGCAGGGCGATCACCCGGCCGCCGTCGAACCCCTCCGGCCACGGGACGATCAGCTCGGCCTCGTCCACGCGGATCCGACCTGCGCCCTCTTCGAACGGCTCGAGCGTGCCGGTGAAGGCGTTCACCCCGACGAAGTCGGCCGCGTAGCGCGATCGCGGCGTCGAGCGGATCTCTTCGGGCGTCCCGATCTGCGTGACCCGACCGTCCTCCAGGAGCACCAGCCGGTCGGCGAGCGTCCCGGCCTCGACAGGGTCGTGCGTCACCAGCAGGCGAACCCCTGGGAAGCTCGCGAGCTCCTCGCGGATCAGGTCGCGGACGCGAGCGCGCGCTCCGACGTCGAGCGCCGAGAGCGGCTCGTCGAGCAGCAGCAGGGCCGGCTCGGCCGCGAGCGCCCGCGCGAGCGCGACGCGCTGAGCCTCCCCTCCGGACAGGTCGCGCGGCCGGGCACCGCTTCGGTCGCCGACGTCCAACCGCGCCAGCAGCTCCTCGGCCCGGCGCCGAGCCTGCGAGCGCTCCACGCCTTGCGCCCGGAGCGGGAAGGCGACGTTCTCGAGGGCGGACAGGTGCGGGAACAGCAGCAGGTCCTGGAACACGACGCCGATCGGCCGCCGCTCGGGCTGGACGTACGTCCCCGTTGCAGCGTCGTCCAGGGTCGAGCCGTCCAGCTCGATCCGGCCTTCGGCGGGCGGTTGCAGCCCCGCGACCGATGCGACGAGCGTCGACTTGCCGGCGCCGTTCGGCCCGACGAGGGCGACCGTCTGGCCGGCCTCGGCCTCGAAGGCGGCGCGAACCGTGAACTCCCCGCGACGGGTCACGACGTCGACCGAGAGGCTCATCGAAGGAATCGGCCCCGGAGCGCGAGGATCACCACGAGCGCCACCACGATGAGCAGGATCGAGAGGGCGAACGCGGCCTCCTGGTCCTTCTGGAGTTGCTCGAAGACGGCGAGCGGCAGGGTCTGGGTCCGTCCGATGAGGTTGCCGGCGAAGGTGATCGTGGCGCCGAACTCGCCGAGCGCTCGGGCCCACGACAGAACGAGGGCCGCCGCGATCTGCGGGCCGAGGAGCGGGATCGTCACCCGGCGGAGCACGTACCAGCGCGACGCGCCGAGCGTCGAGCCGGCGTCCTCCAGGCGGACGTCGAGCCCGCGAAAGCCGGCCTCGAGCGCCAGGACGGCGAGGGGGAACGACACGAACGTCGCGGCAAGGATCGCCGCCCACGTGGTGAACGTGATCTGGACGCCGAACAGCTCGTAGATCCAGGACCCGACGACGCCCTTGCGCCCGAACGCGGCAAGGAGTCCGACGCCCGCCACGACGGGCGGCATGACCAGGGGAAGGATCACCAGGCCGCGGACGAGGGACTTGCCCCGAAACGAGGCGCGGGCGAGGGTCCACGCGAGCGGGAACCCGAGCAGAAACGAGATGGCCGCGGCCGCGGTGGCGACGACGAGCGACAGCCGCAGCGCCGTGAGGGCCGTCTCACTCGACAGGATCTCGAACACCCGCGTCCACGGGGTGCGGACGAGCAGGCCGAGGACCGGCAGGCCGACCAGCGCGACGCCGAGCGCCGCGAGGACGACGAAGACGGCCGGCGTGCGGCGTCTAGTCGGCCGGGAGGAAGCCGTAGCCTGCGAGGATCTGCTGTCCGTCGTCAAGGACATAGTCGACGAAGGCCTGTGCGAGGTCGGGCTCGGCCGTGCCGTTCACGACCGCGATGGGATAGGTCGCGATCACGTTGATGTGGTCCGGGATTTTGATCAAGGTGATCTGATCGGCGACGTCGGGGGTGACGTCGGTGACGTAGCCGATGCCGGCATCGGCCTCGCCCGAGAGCACCTTCGTGATGACCGCCTTCACGTCCTCCTCGTTCGAGACGACGTTCGCCATGGCGGCGTCGGTGATGCCCGAGTTCTCGAAGATCTGCCGCGCGTAGTCGCCGGCGGGGACCCCCTCGGCCGCGACGACGAGCTTCACGCCGTCCTCGGTGAGGTCGTTGATGTCCTCGATCCCGGCGGGATTGTCGATGGGGACGATGATCGCCAGGCGGTTCCTCGCGAAGTCGGCCCTGCCCGTCACGCCGGGGCCCTCGTCCTGGACCGAGTCCATCCAGGTCGGGCTCGCGGAGGCGAAGACGTCGACCGGCGCCCCCTCGTTGATCTGGCCGGCCAGGCCGTCGGACGGGCCGAAGTTGAAGGTCACCGCGGTTCCGGGGTTCGCGTCCTGGAACGCCGTGCCGATGTCCGTGAACGCGGCCGTCAGCGACGATGCCGCGGAGACGACGAGCTCGTGCTCCTCCGCGGCGGTCGATCCGGTGGCGCCGGTCGACCCGGTGGCCGCGGTGGCGCCGGTCGAGCCGCTCGCGCCGGTGTCGTTGCCCGAGTCGCTGCACGCCCCGAGGAGCAAGGCACCGCAGGAGATCGCGATCAGCAACCGCTTCATTCCTCGTCCACCTCCAGCATCACGTTGGTCGCCTTCACGGTCGCGACGGCGTGCATCCCCGGTTCGAGCTGCATCTCGTCGACGGCCTCGCGCGTCACGAACGCGAGGATGCGGTGGGGTCCGGCGAGGATCTCGACGGTCGCGGAGAGCTTGTCCCGCTTGACCTCGGTGACGACGCCGGGAAAGCGGTTGCGGACGCTGCCGGCGGTGACGCGCTGGCGCTCCCGACGCTCGGTCAGCAGCCGGGCGATCTCGGTCGCCGGGACGAGCCGCTGACCTCCCTTCGTCCGCTCGATCTCGAGCTTGCCGTCGCGCTCCCAGCGCCGAAGGGTCTCGACGCGAACGCCGAGCATGGCCGCCGCCTCCCCGATCCGGTACGCCTCATCCACCATGTTGAGGAGCGACAATAGCCACGTTTCTCTGGTGTTGTAAACCGCGAAAGCTGGCTGTGGAGCTAGACCGCGAAGCGGACGTGCAGGATGTCGCCCTCGCGCACCTCGTAGTCCTTGCCCTCGACCCGGATCGTCCCCGCGGCTTTGGCCTTCTCCATCGAGCCGGCCGCGACGAGGTCGTCGTAGCCGATGACCTCGGCGCGGATGAAGCCGCGCTCGAGGTCGGTGTGGATGACGCCCGCCGCCTCCGGCGCCTTCGCGCCGCGGCGGACCTCCCACGCGCGGGTCTCGTCCTCGCCGGTCGTGAGGAACGTGATGAGGTCGAGGGCGCCGTAGCAGGCGCGGATCACCGTCTCGAGCCCGGGCTCGTGGACGCCGAACTCGTCGAGCAGCGCCCGTGCCTCCTCGGGGTCCATCTCGGCGGTCTCGGCCTCGATCGACGCGTACACGCCGGCGGCTTCGGGTCCGAGCTCGCCCGGTACGCTCGTGCCCTCCTCGAGGTTCGCGACGACCACCTCGGGCTTCAGCGTGAGCGGCGCGATCGGCTTCAGCTCGCGCCGGTCCTCCGGCGACAGGCCGGCCTCACGCAGCGCCGTCTCCCGCTCGAGCGCCTCCTTTGCCCCCGCGAGCGCCTCGACCTCGGGCGTCGCCTTGCCGCGCGCGCGCTTGATGGCCTTCGCAAGTGCGGGCTCGATCACCGCCTGGTCGGCGAGCAGCAGGTCGGCGCGCACCTCCTCGAGCTCGCGGGCCGGAGCGGCGTCGGGGCCGAAACAGCGCACGACGATGGCGAGCGCGTCCGTCTCGCGGAGACGGGCCACGCCCTGGGCCGACGCGATCCCGCCGGGGACGTCGACGAATCCCACCTGCGCGTGGACGGTCTTGCGCGAGCGCTCCATCTCGGTGAGGACCTCGACGCGCGGGTCGGGGACGGCCACGACGGCGTGGTTCGCTTGCCCGCCGTGCGATCCCGAGCGCGTGAGCGCGGTGAACAGCGTCGACTTGCCGCTGAACGGCAGCCCGACGAGGCCGATCTCCTTCATGCGCGCGGACCCTACCCGAACGCGAACGGGGCGGACCCGCGTCGGCGGTCCCGCCCCGTGGTGCTCGCGACAAGCCTTACGCCTTGGTCTCCCAGAAGATCTTGCCCAGCTCGTCGATCGCGTCGAGGAGCTTCTGCCCCTGTTCGGGGTCCTGGGACTTCTTCGCCGCGCCGGCCTCCTTGGTCGCCTTCCAGAAGAGGTCGTGCAGCTGCGGGTACTTCTCGAGGTGCTCGGGCTTGAAGTAGTCGGTCCAGAGCACCCACAGGTGCTCCTTGACCATGTCGGCGCGCAGCTCCTTGATCCCGAGGCAGCGCGAGCGGTAGTCCTCGACGCTCTCGCCCGCGGTCTTGAACTTCTCCGCGTCCTGGTAGCGGGTCTGGATCGCCTTGACGGACTCGGCCTCGATGCGCGCCTGCGCCGGGTCGTAGACGCCGCACGGCAGGTCGCAGTGGGCGTGGACGAGACGACGCGGCCTGAGCAAAGCTTCGAGCATGAGCGTTCCTCCTCCTTCGGATCCCGCGGACGAGACTCCTTCCCCGCGAACCTACCACCGGTCTCGCGCAAGGCGGAAGTCGATCGCGGCGGCGGCCGCGTTCATGATCGGCGCCTCGTACGCCTTCTTGCGCTGGAAGCCGGTCCGGGTGGAGATCGCCGGCGGATCGATGCGTCCCGAGCTCGAGCCGGGCGACTGGGCGCTCGCCGTGGCCGCGACTCGCCTTCGCCGAGGCGACGTCGTCGTGGTCGAGCATCCGGCCCGCCCGGGGTTCGAGATGGTGAAGCGGCTCGTGGCCGTTCCCGGCGATCTGACCCCGGACGGACTCCTGCTCGGCGAGGACGAGTTCTGGGTCGAGGGCGACGCGCCGGAGGAGTCCACCGACAGCCGCGCGTTCGGGCCCGTCCGTCGCGGGCACATCAAGGGGACCGTTCGGCTGGTCTACTGGCCGCCGGATCGCCGCCGGCTCGTGTGACGGGCGGCTAGCTGAAGTTCTCGCAGTTGACGAACGAGTCGGGGTCGGCGCCGCCCTTGCAGATGTCGTGGGTCCCCTTGCCGCCGTTCAGCTGGTCCTTGCCGTTGCCGCCCTTGATGATGTCGTTGTCGTTGCCGCCGTCCAGGACGTCGTTGCCGTTGCCGCCGAGGACGTCGTCGGCGCCCTTCGCGCCGTTGATCGCGTCGGCGCCGTTCTTCCCGTCGAGCGTGTTCGCCAGCTTGGTCCCGCTGATCGTGTCGGCCTTCTTGCTCCCAGTCACGTTCTCGAAGGCGTCGAGCGTGTCGGCGCCGTCACCCGAGGCCGTTCCCTTGCCGAGGTCCACGTCGATGGCCGCGGACGACGAGGCGAACGACGCCGTGTCCACGCCGTCCCCACCAAGGAGCGTGTCGTCCTCGCCGCCGCCGTCGATCGTGTCGTTGCCGGCCCCGCCGGCGAGGATGTTCGCCTGGCCGTCGCCCGTCAGGTTGTCGTCGAACGCCGAGCCGACGACGTTCTCGATCCCCTGGACGGTGTCGGTGCCCTCGCCCGATGCGCGGTTGTTGCCGAGATCCACGAAGATGGCCGCGGCAGCGTTCGAGAAGTCGAGCGCGTCGCCGCCGGGCCCGCCGTCGATCGTGTCGTCGCCGAGTCCGCCGACGATCACGTCCGCCCCCGCCCCGCCGTCGAGGGCGTTGGCCTGGTCGTTGCCGTGGATGACGTCGTCGCCCGGCGAGCCCGTCAGGTCCTCGATCGCGGTGAGCATGTCGACGCCGCCGGCGCTGTGGGTCACGACCCCGCTCACGAGGTCCGCGAGCGTCAGCGCGACCGCGCCCGAGTAGTCGGCCTCGTCGGCGCCGTCTCCGCCGTCGAACTGCCCGCCGCCGACGCCGCCGCCGATCCGGTCGTTCCCCGCCTGCCCGGAGAGCGTCGCCGCGGGCCCCACCGCGCCGGTCCCTGAGCCGCCCCCGACCGAGATAAAGTCGTTGCCGTCGCCGCCGAGCATGGCCAGCTGCGGGGTGCCGGTGATCACGACGTCCGGGTCGCCCGTCGTCTCCGCGGCGTTCAGGTTGATGCCGTTCGCCCCCATCACGATCTGATCGGCCGCCGCGGATCCGATGATCCGGAACGTGCCGCTCGTCATGGCGACCGTGAACTCGATCTCGGAGCCGCCGTCGCCCTCGTCGGTCATCCCGGGACCGAACGGCCCGCCGGTGAGGTCGATCGCGACGTCGAGCGCGCTGCTCGTGGTGACCGCAATCGTGTCGATGGTCGACACGGTTGCGGTGCCGCACGGTGCGCCGTTCATCGTGATGGCGCCGCTGCTCTGGGCGATGATCGCCGACTCGCCGGCGCCGACGTCGATCGCCACGGCGGCGGCGTTGACGGTGCATGTCGCGGCGCTGGCGGGGGCGGCGAGGCCCACTGCCGCGAGGGTCAGCACGGCCGCGACGAGCAACAGGCGCGGGCCACGACGCATCCGGTTCACGATACCGGCCCATCGGCCCACGGTCCCGTTACCTTGAGACGTCCGCGTGCGCGGCCCGCGGCCTCCTCCCGCGCCGCCCCCGCCCCTTGCCCGAAAGCGCACGGCCACGGTAGGATTTGCACCTGCAAATGATCCGGACACGCTGCCGCGGGCTCGTGGGGGCCATGATCCCCGACCGATGCTGCTGTCCTGGGGTGCCCGGCGCCGGCCGATAGGCCCGCCGACCCGGCACCGTCCCTCACCGTCCGCCTCGATCGATCACCGAGGAGCCGCCGAATGACCATGATCCTGACCACCGTCGATGCCCGGGGCCAATCGTGCCCGGGGCCGCTCGTCACGCTGCACAAGGCCTTGAAGCAGGCGCAGCGCGGGGACCTGCTCGAGCTGCTCGCCACCGACCCGGGCTCGAGGTCGGACGTCCCGAGCTGGGCCGAGCTCTCGGGCAACGAGCTCGTCGAGTGGGGCGAGGCCGACGGCGTCTTCCGCTACGTGATCCGGAAGGTGGCGGCATGACCGAGGTCTCCGCGGCGCTGCCGACCGACGAGGCCGCCCTTCGCGAGCTGATCGACCTCGCGCTGGCCGAGCGCGACGGTGCGGGCATCAACAAGAAGAACAAGATCACGATCATCGCGTGGGATGGTCACCTGGACCGCATCTGGCCCACGCTCATCCTGTCGACGACGGCCGCGGCCTCCGCGATGGAGGTGAGCGTGTTCTTCACCTTCTGGGGGCTGTTCGCGCTCGTGCGTCCCGACCGTCGCCGAAAGACCGGCAAGGACTGGATGACGAAGGCGCTCGGCGTGATGAACCCGGGCTCAACGAGCAAGGCCAAGCTCTCGCGGTATCAGTTCGCCGGCATGGGACCCTGGATGCTCGGCAAGGTGGCCGAGGGCTACAAGACGCCCCATCCCACTGAGCTGCTGGAGCTCGCCCGCGACATGGGCGTTCGGCTGATCCCGTGCCAGATGACCATGGACCTGATGGGCATCTCCAGGGACGACCTCATCGAGGGCCTCGAGGAGCCGATCGGCGCCGCCACCGCGCTGCTCGAGATGAAGGAGAGCGCGATCCAGCTCTTCATCTGAGCGCGGTGTGGTCGTTGGGGCGGCCGGGCGGGCCGCGGCCCGCCCCGGCCGCATCGAAGTCCCTTTGCGAACGAGATCAGATGCCGAGCTCGGCCCGAACCTTCACGCCGCGCTCGATCTGCTCGCGGATGCCCTCGCCAACCGTCAGCAGGTCGGCCCGCAGGTGCTCGACGAGCACGTAGCCCTTCTGCATCAGCCGCAGATACTTCTCCTCCTCCATGATCTTGAAGATCTCGGGAGCGGGTCCCTTCAGCACGAAGAACCCGGTCTCCTCGTCGAGATCGCTCGTGAAGAGGAAGAACGGCTCGAAGAAGGTGATGACCTTCTTCCGCAGCTTGCCCTCGAAGTACTCGGTGGCCTCCTCGAAGAGCTCGATGGCTTGCGTCTCGCGCCCCGGCACCAGCTTGCCGTAGCGGATGATCAGCCCGACCTCCATGGCTTTCCCTCCCATCAAGATGGGGATCGATGCCTGGAGCCGCCCACCGGACCCACCACCTCCTGATCGGCTGGACGGCCGGTGGCCGAATCCTGCGGCGCGGGCCTGGCCCGAAGGAAGGGTCGGGCGGCCCCTGCCAAGCGGGACCGCGCCGGCTACCCCGCGCGTCGGGCGCGGATGTTCAAACGCACGTAGTCGATCTCGAGACGAGGCATCCGCGCGGCGACGTCGTGGACGAACGCTTTCGCCGCCTCCGGCGTCATCGACTGGACGTGGTCGCCGAGGATGATCGTCCGCAGGTAGGTCTCGAGCGACTCGAGGTCCTCGAACGGCGTCGGCTCCGCGTGCAGCCAGCACTCGACGCCCACGAACCCGGCGCGCTCGAGCCGGGCGTCGGTCTCCTCGGGCGTCGCGTAGGTCTTGCGGTCGAACGATGCGCCCCCGAGCTCCGCCAGCGCGGCGACGACGCTCGCGACGTTCCCGCCGCCGCCGCACTGCGCCGCGAGCTGCCCGCCGGGACGAACGACGGCCGCCAGGTTGTGGAACAGCGCGTCGTGGTCGCGGATCCAATGGAACGTGGCGGTCGAAAGGATCGCGTCGACCGGCCGCTCGAGCGGGAGCGGCTCGGCGAGGTCGGCGAGCACGTACTCGACCTGATCGCCGAACGACTCGAGCCGGCGCCTCGCCTCCTCAAGCATCGAGGCCGAACCGTCGAGCGCGACGACGCGTCCACGCGGTAAGCGTTCGAGGAGGACCTCGGTGACGCGCCCGGAGCCGCACCCTGCGTCGAGCACCCTCTCCGCGCCATCGAGCTCGAGCCAACCGACGACGACCTGGCCCCACCGGAACATCGGATCGGCGAGGCGGTCGTACGTCGCGGCGTCCCAGTCCCTCGGCACCGGGCCCGAGTATCGCAGGCGCGATTCGTCAGCTTGCGGGGCAGTTCGATTTCGACCGGCTCATCGTCGACCCAAACGGACGGGCCTTCCGCCATCTGGACGACATCGGTGCGAGAGAGGGTCGAGCCCAGCTTGGTCGGCGCCCGTGCACGCGGAGCTCAACGGAGCCCTGGTTGGCGTTAACACGTTCGTTACCTGCGGCTCACGCCTTCCGTTCTCCGCAGGCGCTCAATTGCCCCCAATCGGCGAACACGAGGAGGAAGGCGATGGGGGTCGACAGCGGCGACACGGCGTGGGTGCTGACTGCAGCGGCGCTCGTGATGTTCATGACCCCCGGGCTCGCCCTGTTCTACGGGGGGCTCGTACGGGCCAAGAACGTGCTCGGCACCGTGATGCAGTCGTTGATCGCACTCGGCATCGTCACGGTCCTGTGGGTGCTCGTCGGCTATTCGATCGCCTTCGGACCCGATCTCGGCATGCTGATCGGCGGGCTCGACCACGTGGGCCTGCGCGGGATCGGCGCCGAGCCGATCGCCCTGGCACCGACGGTCCCCGCCTCGGCGTTCATGATCTTCCAGCTGATGTTCGCGGTGATCACGCCCGCGCTCATCACGGGTGCGTTCGCCGAGCGGATGCGCTTCGGCGGATACCTCCTGTTCCTCGCGCTGTGGTCGGTCCTCGTGTATGCGCCCGTGGCGCACTGGGTCTGGGGCGGAGGATTCCTGGGCCCGGCCGGCCTCGGGGCGCTGGACTTCGCCGGTGGGACGGTCGTGCACGTGAACGCCGGCGCAGCCGCGCTGGCGGCGGCGTTGTACCTCGGGCGCCGGCGCGGGTTCGGGACGGGCGCGCTGCGCCCGCACAACGTGCCGATGATGTTGCTCGGAGCGGGGATCTTGTGGTTTGGGTGGTTCGGGTTCAACGCCGGCAGCGCGCTCTCGGCCGGCGGGCTTGCCTCGAGCGCGTTCGTCGCCACCCACCTCGGCGCCGCCGGCGGGATGCTTGGATGGCTCGTACCCGAGCGGCGGCGCCACGGGCGCGCGACGACGATCGGCGCCGCAACGGGTGCAGTGGCCGGCCTCGTCGCGATCACCCCCGCGTCCGGGTACGTCGCGCCGCTCCCGGCCCTCGTGATCGGCCTCGTTGCGGGCATCGTGTGCTTCGCGGCGGTCGAGCTGAAGGGGCGGCTGGCGCTCGACGACTCGCTCGATGTCGTCGGCGTGCACCTGGTCGGGGGCATCGTCGGTGCATTGCTCACCGGGGTGTTCGCGAGCCTGATGGTGAACCCCGCTGGCGCGGATGGGAGTATCGCGCAAGTCGGGCGTCAGGCCGCCGCGGTGGGCGTGACACTGGTCTTCTCGTTCGCCGCGACGATGGCGATCTTGCGCCTCGTCGACCGGCTGGTGGGGCTGCGGGTGGACGAGCAGGCAGAGGAAGAGGGGCTGGATCGCTCGCAGCACGGCGAGGGCGCCTACGTGTTCGGCGAGGGCGTCAGGGCTTCCCGCCCGGTCGCGTTCGACCCCGATGCCGAGCTCGCCCAGCTCCGAGAGCAGCTCGTGATGGAGGCGACGCGTCGTGCGGTCCAAGCCCTGCGGAGCCCCGATCCGCTGGACTGAGTTCCGCGGCGATCACACCGGATTCGGGCCCTTGGGCCTGCCTATGTTCCCGTCAGGCTGAAGTGCATGTAGTCCTTGTCGCCGCTCCAGGTGCCGCCCCACGTCCACCCGATCGCCGCGAACGCGCGCACGACCACGTCGCCGGCGTGGATCATGCCGGGCAGCTCGGCCGAGCGGTCGACGTAGGGCTCGGCGAACCGGTTGCGCACCCAGCCGTCCGAGCGCACGAACGGGTTCTGCAACGGGTTCACGTCGATGGCGATTCCGTAGGAGTGTTGCGAGAACGTGTCGCCCGGCCCGGCGGGCGTGATCACCACCCGGCAGTCGAACGACGCCGTGACGCTGTGTCTCGAGTCCGGATGGGTCTCCCATCGGTGCTCGTTGAACGGACTCGCCAGGTCGACGTGCTTCAGGGGGAACCCGGCCCCGAACAACTGCTCGAACACCCACAGCACGTCCTCCGCCACCGAGGCGTTCACCACCATCGGCCCGCGCTTGATCTCCCCGTCGAAGGCCCAGTAGTTGAAGTGCAGCAGCCGGAGGTTCTCGAGCGGGACCGGGCAGCCCGGATTCCAGGTCGTCCCCCGGATCTCCGCGGCGACCGCCGGGGGGATCGACTGGATGCGGCCGGCGAAGCGGGTCCGCTCGGGATCGACCGAGGGCGAGGCCGCGGGGCCGCCCATCGACGGCGTCACGGCCGGCGGGTTCGCCGCGGCTCCGTCTCCGGTCGAGCCGCTCGCGCCGGCGTCGAGCGTCGTGCCGCTCGCGCCGGCGTCGAGCGTCGTGCCGCTCGCGCCGGCCGAGGCCCCTGCCGTCGCTGCCTCGTCGGTTCCCGCCGCCGCAGTGCACGCGCTGAGTAGGCACGCGAGCGCGCCGGCGAGGATCCCTGATCGGACGCGGAACGAGCCCATCACCTCCCACGAGTCTGCCACCAGCTTGGAGAACGGACTCGCACCGGGGGATGCCGGTTCCTCCGAGCGAACTAGTTCGCCACGCTAATTAGCAATGCGTAGTATCATCGGCTCGTGACCACGACCGCTCCCCCCGACACCGCCGCGCTCGCCGCCCGGCTCCGCCTCGGCGTGACGCGCCTCGCCCGGCGCCTTCGCCAGGAGGCCGAGGCGGGCATCACCCCCTCGATGCTGGCCGCGCTCTCCTCGGTCGAGCGCCAGGGGCCGCTCACGATGGGCGACCTCTGCGGCGCCGAGCAGGTCCAGCCCCCGACGATGACCCGGATCGTCGCCGCCCTCGTCGAGGCCGGACTCGTCGCGCGCGAGGCCGACCCCGACGACGGCCGCGTGACCTGGGTCCGGGTGACCACCGAGGGGCGGCGGCTCCTCGAGCGCAGCCGGCAGCGCAAGGAGGCGTTCCTCGCGCAGGCGCTCGCCTCGCTCGATCCCCGAGAGCTCGAGACGCTCGGCGACGCGGCGGCGGTGCTCGAGCGCCTGACCGAGGTGCAACCGTGACCCCGGTCGGTCGCGTCGTGCACCGGACCTTCGGGTCCCTGTCCCGCTCGCGCAACTTTCGCCTGTTCTTCATCGGACAGGCCGTCTCGGTCACCGGCACGTGGATGCAGATGGTGGCCGCCGCCTGGCTGGTCCTGCAGCTCACGCACAGCGGGGTGGCGCTCGGCATCGACACGGCGCTCGCGTTCGGGCCGATCCTGTTCCTCGGCGCCTTCGGCGGCATGCTCGCCGACCGCCACGACAAGCGCACGATCCTGTTCGGCACCCAGGCGGCCTTCGGCGCCCTCGCGCTCGCGCTGTGGGCGATCGTCGCGAGCGGCGTCGTCGAGCTCTGGATGGTGTACACGCTCTCGTTCCTGCAGGGCGTCGTGACCTCGATCGACCAGCCGACGCGGCAGAGTTTCTTCGCCGAGATGGTCGAGCCGGCCGACCTGCCGAACGCCGTGAGCCTGAACGGCGCCGTGATGACGGGGACGCGGATCGTCGGGCCCGCGCTCGCCGGCGCGCTCATCGCCGGCTTCGGCATGGAATGGTGCTTCCTCATCAACGCGGTCTCGTACGTGGCGGTCATCGGGGCGCTGCTCGAGATGCGCGTGAGCGAGCTGCGACCGCAGCGCGCGCCGCGCGAGGCGGGCGCCATCCGCGAGGGTTTTCGATACGTCTGGGAGACCGCCGAGCTCCGCAGGCCGCTCGTGCTGATGACCGTGCTGTACCTCTTCGCATTCAACTACTCGGTATTGATCCCGCTGCTCGCCGAGCGCACGTTCGACGGCGACGCCGGCACGCTCGGCCTCCTGCTCTCGATCGCCGGGGTCGGCTCGCTCGTCGCCGCGCTCGTGGTGGCCGGGAGGCCGAGGCCCGGCGAGCGGCCGCTCGCACTCGCGGCGGTCGCCGTCGGCATCGTGACGATGCTGGTCGCGCTCGCGCCCACGCTGGATCTCGCCGCGCTCGCGATGCTGGCCATGGGCGCGGCCTCGATCGTGTTCTTCGTGACGGCGAACTCGACGCTGCAACTCTCGTCGAGGCCGGACATGCGCGGTCGCGTGATGGCCCTGTACGGGATGGTGTTCCTCGGCACGACGCCGATCGGCGGCCCGATCGCCGGCTGGGTGGGCGAGCACCTCAACCCGCGGGCCGCCCTCGCCGCGGGCGGCGTCATCGCGCTGATCACCGGCCTCGTCGGCCTGTGGCTGTTGTCGCGCCGGCGCGCAGCCCAGCAACGGCTCGAGGAGCCGCGGGAGCCGGTGCTCGCCGAACCTGTCGGCGAGGCGCTGCCCGCCTAGCCTTCGAGCTCGCGGTCCAGCCGCCAGTCCGTCTCGGTCTCGCCCTTGGAGACCTCGATCACGGTGCCGTCGCGAAGCGCGAGCCGGTAGCGCATCCGTCGCCGGCCGTCGCGCTCATCGAGCCAACGGCGAACGACGTCGACCTCCTCCTCCACGCCGCCCCACACGACCGACCGAGGCTCCTCTTCCGCGCGCGCACCCTCGTAGAAGCGGAGCCGGAGCTCCGGCTGTCGGGCGAGCCACAGGGGCAGCACCGGGGACCACAGGACGAACAGGAAGCCGATCAGGGCGACCGACCACGCAGGCCCGAGGCGGAGCATCGGGATCGCGATGAACGCCGCGACGACGCGCGACAGGTTGTAGGCGACGTCGTACACGGCGAACACGCGCCCGCGGTAGCCGTCGGGCAGCGCCTCCTGCACCAGCGTGTCGACCGGGATCTTCTTCCACGCGAACGTGAGCCCGACGGCGAAGCTCGCGAAGAGCACCGTGACCGGCGTGATCGCGAGCGAGACCGCGATCAGGACCAGCCCGCCGATGAGGAAAGACCCCGCGACGATGCGCTCCTTCGCGAACCGCTCCTCGAGCGCGCCGACCGTGAGGATTCCGACCAGCACGCCGAGGCCCCCGGCGCCGACGAGATTCGAGAACGAGGCGACCCCGGCCTCGAACTGGTCGCGGAACACGAAGAGCGACAGCACGAGCACGATGCCCTGTCCGAGCTGGTCAACCGTGATCGAGACGATCGGGCCGAGCGCGCGCGGCGTGTGCACCAGCCGGCTCACACCGTCGGCGAACTCGTGCAGGACCTGCCGCAGCTCGTCCCCGACCGGCGCCTCGGGGATGTGGTGCGGCGCGAGGGGCGAGCCGATCCTCGCGGCGATGCCCGAGGCGACGAGCCACTGCGCGCCCGCGAGCGCGATCACGATCGTGTTGCCGGCGAGGTCGGACAGCCATCCCCCGACGAACACGCCGACGAGCAGCGCGACAGTTCCGCCGACCGTCGAGATCGAGTTCGCGATGAGCAGGTCCTCGGTGGGCACGAGCCGAGGGACGACGGCCACGGCCGTAGCCAGGTAGAAGCGGTTCACCGACAGCACCCACAGGGCGCCGGCGTAGAACGCGAGGGCGGCCGACTCGGGGTCGAACAGGACGAGCCAGACGAGCCCGACGCGAAGCAGCGGCGCGATGACGAGGATGCGCCGCCGCGACCAGCGGTCGATGAACACGCCGGTGAACGGGCCGAGGAGCGAGAACGGCAGGGAGACCACGAGCGTCGCGATCGCGAAGCTCGTCGCCGTGCTCTGCTCGGTCGGCGAGAACACGATCGAGGCGATGAGCGCGGCCTGGAAGAGCCCATCGGCCGATTGGGAAACGAGGCGGATCGCGAACAGCCGGCGGAAGTCCGGACTCCGGAGCGCGCCGCGAGCCCGGGCGAGCGTGCCCTCCATCGCGCGATGGTAGGCGAGATCAGCGGCGAAGGAACTCGACGATCGCGCCGAAGTCCCGATCGCCGAGGCCGGCCTCGAGCGCCTCGTCGCACCGTTCCGCCGCCACGGCGGCCACCGTGAGCTCGCGGCTCGCGCGCTCGGCCTCCCCGGCGACGAGACCGAGGTCCTTGCGCGCCAACGCGAGTCGGAAGTCGGGGCGCGCGTATTGGCCCTCCAAACGCTCTCGCCATCGCTCGACGAACGAGGCGAGGGGGCCAACGCTCAGCCCGTCGAGCACGACGGCGGGGTCCAACCCCGCTCGATCGGTGAGCGCGAGCAGCTCGCCCAGGCCGACCAGCGTGGAGATCGTCGCGGCGTTCGTGATCAGCTTCAGCAGGGCGCCGGAGCCCGATGGGCCGACGTACATCGGCGTGCCGAGGGCCGTGAGCAGGTGCTCGATCCGGTCGGCCGCATCTCGGTCGCCGCCGACGAGGATCGCCAGGCGCCCGGACTCGGCGGCCGGAACGCTGCCGAGCACGGGGGCGTCCACAACGGCGGTCGGCGCGAGACGCTCCGCCGCCGATCGGATCGGCAGGGGACCGACCGTGGACATGTCGATCACCGTCGCGTCGGGTCGGATGGTCGAGGCCACGCCGTCGGGCCCGAACAGGACCGCCTCGAGCGCCGGCGGGTCGGTGAGCATCGTGATCGCCACCTCCGCTTCGGTCGCGGCCCGGGCGGGCGTCGCGGCCCGGACGGCGCCGGCGTCCACGAGCTCCTCATCCCGCCCCGCCGTCCGGTTCCAGACGTGCACGTCGTGGCCGACCGCGAGCAAGCGCGCGGCCATCGGCCGCCCCATCGCGCCGAGGCCCAGGAACGCGACCCTCGTCATGCCGCCACCACCGCCACGAGGTCGACCTCGATCAGGGCGTCGGGGTCGACGAGCGCCGCGATCTGCACCGCGGTGCTCGCCGGGTAGTCTCCGGCGAGATATCGGCTCCGGACCTCCCGCATCCCTGACAGATCCTCCAGCGTGGTGACGAACGTCGTGAGCTTCACGACGTCGGCGAAGGTGGCGCCGTTGGCGGCAAGGATCGCCTGGAGGCTCTCGAAGACCTGGGTCGTCTGCGCTCGCAGGTCGCCGATCCCGACGAGCGTTCCGCCGGCGTCGAGCGCGATCTGCCCGGAGACGTAGATCCACGTCGCGTCGCTCGTCTCCACGCGCACGGCGTGCGAGTAGCTGCCGATCGGCGGCGCGACGGACTCGGGGTTCATTCGGGTGGTCCGCATCCTGCCTCCTCTATCCGTCGTCGCGGGCCGGCAGGCCGGGCGCGTCGAGATCCCAGACCAGGGTCGCGAGGTCGTCGAGGGTCTCGACGTCGTCGGGGATCCGGGCCGCGTACGACTCGACCATGTCGTAGTCGTGCGCGAGGGTGAGGGCCATCATCCGCCGCGGCCACTTCTTGCCGAGCTCGCCCCAGCCGTAGGCGTCGAGGAAGGCGCGAAGGAGCTGCTTGTCGGCGCCGAAGGCCTTCGCGTGCACCGCCACGAGGTCGTAGTGCGGGTCGCCCTCGTACGCGTCGTTGAAGTCGACGAGCCCGCGTGGTTCGAGGGCTCCCGGCTCGCCGTCGACGAACACGTTCCCGGCGTGCAGGTCGCCGTGTAGGAACACCGGGCGCTCGCGCTCGGGATCGATCAGGTCGCCCGCCTTCCAGACGTAGTCGCGCACCTGTGCCGCCAGCCGCGGCGGGAGCGATCCCCAGAGCTCGTGGTCGCGGTGGGCGCGCTGCGTCCGGATCTGGATCAGGTCGATGTATCCCTCGCGGCTGATCCGCTCGCCGTCGTGGATCGGTACGCCGTGCAGCGCGTGGACCGCCTCGCCGGTCCACGCCGCGACGCGCTCGCGATCTTCCCGCGTGGCCGCAGCGCCGACCTCGCGGAGCGAGCGGCCTCCCATGGCGGTCATCGCAAGGAACGGCCAGCGCCACCCCTCGTCGTAGAGCGCGCCCTCGGCCAGGAGCTCGGGGACGGGCAGGTCGCGGTCCGCGAGCATGCGATACGCCTCGCGTTCGGTCTGGAAGCAGTCCTCGCCAAACCAGTCCTCGTAATGGAGCTTGACCAGGTACCGGTTCCCGACGAGCGCGGCGACGTGCGTCGTCGGGAAGTGCGTCCGCACCTCGCCGCCGTCCTCGAGCCCCGCGAGGCGGAGGGATGCCCGGGCGTACGGCGCCCAGAACTCGGCGTCGGAGAGCGAACGCTCGTACTCGTCGTCGTCGGCGAACCGCGGTGGCGGGGGCAGGCTCATCGAGGCGCAATGCTCCCAGAACCCGGCGCACGCGCCGCCCCGGGAGCTTTACCGGTGGCCCCTGGCCTCCGCCTCGGCGGGCTGGGCGTCGAAGAAGGCGGTCCAGTCGGCCGACTTGCTCTCGCCGTTGCCGATGATGAACTCCTCGACCATCTCGCGGGCGGCCTCGTCGCTGAACTGCACCGGCGGCGACTTCATGAAGTACGCGCTCGGGCCGATCAGCGGTCCGGCCACGCCGCGATCGAGCGCGAGCTTGGCGCAGCGGATGGCGTCGATCACGATCCCAGCCGAGTTCGGGCTGTCCCACACCTCGAGCTTCAGCTCGATGTTCAGCGGCACGTCGCCGAACGCCTGGCCCTCGAGGCGGATCTGCGCCCACTTGCGATCCTCGAGCCAGGGCACGTAGTCCGAGGGGCCGATGTGGATGTCGCGCGCGTCGAGCTGCTTGCGCATCTGCGATTGCACCGACTGGGTCTTGGACTTCTTCTTCGAGGCGAGGCGGTCGCGCTCGAGCATGTTCATGAAGTCCATGTTCCCGCCGAAGTTCAGCTGGTAGGTCCGGTTGAGCTTCACGCCGCGGTCCTCGAACAGCTTCGTGAGGATGCGGTGGACGATCGTCGCGCCGACCTGGCTCTTGATGTCGTCGCCGACGATCGGCACGCCGGCGGCGACGAACTTCTGCGCCCACGTACGATCGGACGCGATGAAGACCGGGAGGCAGTTCACGAGCGCGACGCCGGAGTCGATGGCCGCCTGCGCGTAGTGCTTCGCCGCCTCCTCGGATCCGACCGGGAGGTAGGAGACCAGCACGTCGGCCTCGGTCTCCTGGAGTGCCTGCGCCACGTCGACCGGCGGCGCCTCCGATTCCTCGATCGTCTCGCGGTAGTAGCGGCCGAGGCCGTCGAGCGTCGGGCCGCGCCGGACCTCGACGCCGAGGTGCGGCACGTCGGCGAAGCGGATCGTGTTGTTCGGCTCGGAAACGACCGCCTCGGCGACGTCGCGGCCGACCTTCTTCGCGTCGACGTCGAAGGCGGCGACGACCTCCACGTCGCGAACGTGGTAGCCGCCGAGGTCGACGTGCATCAGGCCGGGGACGGTCTCGGTCGGCTCGGCGTCCTTGTAGTACTCCAGTCCCTGCACGAGCGACGACGCGCAGTTGCCCACGCCGACGATCGCGAGTTTGACCTTGCTCATGAGGTGCGCTCCTTCCTTCGAAGCGTGCGCTGGTCGCGACGCTTCGACCCCCCCGTGGAAATCGACTCGGTCGTGCGGCGCTCGGCGGCGATCAGGCCCGACAGCCACGCGATGTCCTGCTCGGTGCTCTCGCGCCCGTGCTGCATCAGCGAGAGCGTGTACGTGTCGTGGTTCGTCGAAAGCGACGCGGTGATCGTGTCCAGGCGCTCCTCGAGGAACGCCCGCCGGCGCTCGAGCAGCCGGATCCGCGACTCGGGCGCGAGGTACTTGAAGAACGCCAGCCGCACCCGGAAGCGGTTCTCCTCGCCCGTGGCGTCGGGGCCCGTCTCCTCGAGGAGCTCGCGAAAGATCCCCTCGCCCTTCTCGGTGATCCGGTAGACGTTCTTTCGGCGGCCGACCTCCTGCTCGTCGAAGACCTGCTCCACGGCGCCTTGCTTCTCCAGGCGCTTCAGCGAGGGATACAGCGAGCCGTAGGAGACCCGCCAGAACCCGCCGAGGGTGTCGGTCAGGCGCTTCGAGAGCTGGTAGCCGTGCATGGACCGCTCCTTCAGCAGCCCGAGGATCGCGAGCTCCAGCATCGAAACCGGTTCCTTTCGCGGCCCGGCGGTCCGGGCCCTGTTGCGCTTCGATATATCGGTTGACTATATCGTTTCGATATATCTACCCGCTACGTCCGGCGTCGTCAACCACCTCGAGCGAGGGGGGCACCGGCGCGGGGTGGCGACGAGCGGCCAGGCAGAGGAGGAAGGCCACGACGCCGGCCGCGCCGCAGCCGAGCCACAGGATCGCGGGGCTCGCCGTGTAGACGCTCGTTCCGACGACCGGTCCGAGCACGAACGCGAGGCTCCAGGCTCCGCCGATCGCGGACTGATAGCGGCCCCGGGCGTACTCGGGAGCGCGATCGGCCGCGATCGAGATCGAGGCCGAGGATCCGAGGACCTCGCCGAGGGTCCAGACGCTCACCATCCCGACCAGGAGCGGCACGGTGTCGGCGAAAAGCAGCGCGCTGAAGGCGAAGCCGATGAGCAGGGCGCTCGCGCCGACGAGGAGCAGTCGCTCGCGCCGCTGCGCCCACGCGATCACCGGCAGCTCGATGAGCACGACGATGATGCCGTTCAGCGACTGCAGGAAGCCGTACGCGGCCGGGCCGTAGCCGGCGTCGCGCACGTGCAGTGGGAGCGTCGAGACGTTCTGCGCGTAGACGGATCCACTCAGCAGGGCGGCGGCGAGGAACAGCAGGAAGCCGCGGTCGGCGAGGATGGACGCGCGGGCGGTCGGAAGCTTCGCCTCCTCGCGACGGCTCGTCCGCACGCCGTGGGGGAGCGCGACGAGCGAGATCACGCCGAAGACGATGGATGTTGTGGCGTCGCCGATGAACAGGAGGTCGAAGTTCCGCTGCGCCAGCAGCCCGCCGAGCGCGAGACCTGCGGCCCACCCGACGTTGATCGCCAATCGGAAGACGGTGAACGCCGCCATCCGTTGCTCGCTCGGGACGAGATCGGCGATCAGGGCGCTCGCAGCGGGTCGATGCAGCTCGCCGAGGCACGCGAGCACGAACATCAGCAGGTAGATGAGCGCGAGGCTCTGCGCCTGCCAGAGCAGCAGGGTCACGGCGCCGGTCGAGAACATCGAGAGCGCGATCGTGTTGCGTCGCCCGATCCGGTCGGCGAGCAGTCCCCCCGCGGCCTGGGCGACCAGTCCCCCGAGGCCGTAGGCGCCGATCGCGACGCCCGCCTGCGCCGCCGAGAAGCCGTGGCTCGTCAGGTACAGGGTGAAGAAGGGCAGGACGAATGTTCCGAGGCGGTTGACGAAGGTGCCCGCGAACAGGATCCATACCGCCGCGGGCAGGGAGCGGAGGCTCGCGCGGAGGCTGGGCGTGGGGGCGGCGTCCATCGCCGGGCCAGCCTACGGGTCGAGTCCGACGACAGCCGCGAGCGTCAGCGCGGCGGGCGCGAGTACCCGACGACGTACGCGGGCGGGGTGGGGTCCCCGCGCAGGTCCGCCGACGCGACCGCCTCGCCGGCGACCGTCCGCAGGGGCAGGACGCCGGCCCACACGGGCAGGTCGAGGTCCTCCTCGGGATCCTTCGGGTCGCCCGTGCGGATCTTGGCGGAGGCCTCGGAGAGAGAGAGCGCAAGGATCGTCGTCTCCTTCAGCTCCTTGTCGGTGGGCATCCGGACCTCGGCGGTGCGACCCGGGATCACGTGCTCGACGAGCGCGCGTTGCGCCCGGTCCTTCTCGTCGGGGTCGGTGATCTCGCGCGCCACGCCGAAGACGACGACGGAGCGGTAGTTGAGCGAGTGCATCGGCGTCGAGCGCGCGAGGACGAGCCCGTCGATCAGCGTCGTCTCGACGCAGCACTCGATCCCCGTGCGGAGCCCGCGCAGCGTCCGCGAGGCCTCCGACCCGTGGATGTACAGGACGTCGCCGTCGCGGACGTGGATCGTCGGGATGATGCGCGGCGCGCCGTCCGTCGCGACCCACGCGACGTGGCAGATCAGCGCCTCGTCCAGGATGGCGTCGATCGTCTCGCGGTCGTAGACGCCGCGCTCGGGGTGCCGGTGAACCTGCGTGCGCGCCGAGGGCGGAGGTGCCGACATGGCTGGATGCTACCGACGGCCTCGGGGGTCGCCACCGGCCAATTGGTCAGCCGCGAGGTCCCGGGCCCGAGTCGCCGGCGCCGTCGCCCTGTTGGAGGAAGCGCTCGATCTCGCTCACGAGCTGGTCGCCGGTCGGCATCTCCTCGTTGTCGACCACGTTCTCCAGGCGCGCCACATAGGTCTGCGACTCCTCGTCGGCCGCGACCGCGGCGTCCAGCCGTTCACGCTGGGACATCGCCTCGTCGCTCAGCCCGCGCATCGGCACGTCCACGCCGAGATGCCGCGTGGCGTGCTCGAGGATCGCGATCGTCGCGGCCGCGTACGAGCCGCCCACGTAGTGCGGTACCTGCGCGTAGAACCCGACGGTGGGGATTCCGCCGCCCGCCACCCGGTGCTCGATCGTCGACAGCGCCGCGGCGGGGACACGTAGCAGGCCCTGCGGACCCTGCTGCTCGTCCTCGTGCAGGAGCCCGGCCCGCGAGGCCGTCGCGAGGATCGGGACCGGCCGCGTGTGGGGGACGGCGGCCGGGATCGCCCCCATGCTGATCCACTCGACCACGCCGAGACGCACGGCGACGTCGAGGACGTCGCCGCCGAGCTCGCGCCACCGGAAGTCGGGCTCGGGTCCCGAGAGCACCAGGAGGTCGCGGGCTCCCGCGCGGACGCGCTTGATCGCGAGGTCGGGCCAGGTGAGCTCGGTCAGGGTGCCGTCCACGATGTCGAGGATCGGCCGCCGGGAGCGGTAGTCGTAGAGCAGGTCGCTGCCGAACGTCACGATGGGCTCGCCGTCGTCCGCGAGGTGCTCCGCGGCAGCGGTGGAGGCCCCCCCGGCGTCGATCCACCCGTCGAACGCCGCAACGATCGCGGGCGCGATCAGCGGCTCCGAAAGCTCGCGAACTCGGGCAAGGGGCATGTCCCGAGGATAGCCCCCACGGCACGATGCCGAGCCCGTGGGATGCTGTCGCGGCAGTGACGACCGACCTGCCCGTCGGCCCCGCCGTCGAGGGCCATCCCGCCCGCCCGCCCCTTCGCAGGACCCTCGAGGGGCGGTTCGTCCGGCTCGAGCCGGTCGACCGCGATCGGCACGCCGAGGAGCTGTGGCGGGCCGCGCACGACGGCAGCGCGGAGGCCGCCCGGTTGTGGACGTACATGCCGTACGGGCCCTTCGCGGACGCCGAGGAGATGGGCGCGTGGATCGCGTCGGTCGCCCTCTCGGAGGACCCGCTGTTTCTCGCGGCGGTGGGACCGGACGGCCCGCTCGGGATGGCCAGCTTCCTCAACGTCGACACCGCGATGCGACGGCTCGAGCTCGGCCACATCTGGTACGCGCCGGCCGCGCAGAGGACGGAGGCGAACACCGAGGCCACCTTCCTGATGCTGCGCGAGTCGTTCGAGGAGCTCGGGTGCCGGAGGGTCGAGTGGAAGTGCGACGCGCTGAACGCGCGCTCGCGGGCCGCGGCGATCCGGCTCGGCTTCACGTACGAGGGCGTGTTCCGCCAGCACATGGTCGTGAAGGGCCGCAACCGCGACACCGCGTGGTTCTCGATGCTCGACGGCGAGTGGCCGGCGGCGCGATCCGCGTTCGAGCGCTGGCGCGCGGCCGCCCCGGGCGAGCGCCCGTCGCTCGCGTCGCTCAGAGCGTCGGCTTCGTGACGGGCCGGAACGTGCCGAAGAACGAGGGTGAGCGCGAGACGTCCGTGCGCCGTGCGTCGCACGGCGCCGTTGCTTCCCGGAGATCGGCACGAGCTCGCAGGGAACCTTCAGGTCGTCCTCAGGTTCTCCTCATCCAGGCGGATCACCGTGGGGCCGTCGGGAGCTCGCGACCGGCGAAAGGAGACGGGATGAACCGAGGCAGGCTCGTGATGGCCGGGGTCATCACCGGGTCGATGGCCGTCGGAGCCCTGGTGGGTGCGGTGGTGTTCGCGCCCGGGGTCGGCCTCGCGGCGCCCGGTTCGCAGACCGGGCAGGACGTCGCCGCGGTGTGCGCGGGCGTCCTTGGCAACGGACCGATCGAGGCGGCGGCCGAGGCCATCGGCATCGAGCCCTCGGAGCTGCTCGCGGCGATGCGCGACGGCCAGACCGTCGCCGAGGTCGCGCAGGCACACGGGGTCGACCCGGCGACGGTCGTGGCCGCGATGGTGGCGAACGCGCAGGACCGGCTGGATCAGGCCGTCGCCGACGGCGTGCTCACGCAGGAGCAGGCCGACGAGCGCGCGGCCGATCTGCAGGAGCACGCGACCGCGTTCGTGAACGGCGACGTGTCCATGCCGTTTCACCCGGGGCCCCCGCTGATCGGCAACCCTGGGCTTTGGGGATTCGCGGACGGCCCGTTCGCCGCCGCGGCCAACGCCATCGGCATCGAGCCCGCCGAGCTGTTCGGCGAGCTGCGCGACGGCAAGACGATCGCCGACGTTGCTGAGAACAACGGCGTCGAGGTCTCGACGGTCGTCGACGCCGTCGTCGCGTCGCTGCGGGAGCGGTTGGACTCGGCCGTCGAGAACGGCTGGATCACGCAGGAGCAGGCGGACGAGCGCGCGGCGCAGCTGCGGGAGCAGGCGACCGCGCTCGTGAACGGCGACCTGATGCCGTTCCCGTTCCCGCATCCCGGATGGCAGGGTCCGGACATGCCGGACGGCTCCGGCGCGAGCACCACGCAGACGTCGCTGTCCTGACCCCCCGCGGGACGAGCGAAGGCGATCCCCGGCGGTGCCCGCGCCGGGGATCGCCCCGTTCGGATCTCAGCGACCTCTCAGCGGGGTGAGGGAGACTCTGCCCGTGATGAAGATCCTGGTCGTCGACGACGAGCCCGCCGTGCGCGATGCGCTCGAGCGGGCGCTCCGGTCGCAGGGCTACGGGGTTTCGATGGCCGTCGACGGCGTGGACGGCATCGAACACGTCGCGAGCGACACGCCGGACCTCGTCGTGCTCGACATCTTGATGCCGCGCCTGGACGGGCTCGAGGCGTGCCGCCAGCTCCGCGCCGCCGGCGACCGGACGCCGATCTTGATGCTCACGGCGCGCGACGCCGTCGGCGATCGGGTCGAAGGGCTCGACGCGGGCGCCGACGACTACCTGGTCAAGCCGTTCGCCCTCGACGAGCTCCTCGCGCGGATCCGGGCGCTGCTGCGGCGGAGCACCCCGAACGCGGACGAGAAGCCGCTGCGCTTCTCCGATCTCGAACTCGATCCCGTCACCCACGAGGTCCGCCGCGGCGAGCGGGCCATCGAGCTCACGCGGACCGAGCACCTGCTGCTCGAGCTCTTCCTGCTCAACCCGAGGCGCGTCCTCACGCGCGAGGTGATCTTCGACCGCGTGTGGGGCTACGACTTCGGCCCGACCTCGAACGCGCTCGAGGTGTACGTCGGGTACCTGCGCCGCAAGACCGAGGCGGACGGGGAGCCGCGGCTCATCCACACCGTCCGCGGCGTCGGCTACGTCCTCAAGGAATCCTCGTGAGCTTTCGCCGCCGGCTGACGCTGGTGTCGGCGGGCGCGGTGGCCGTGGCGGTCGTCCTGGCCTCGCTCGCCGCCTGGTTCGTGGTCCGGGGGCAGCTGCGGGGCGAGATCGACGAGCAGCTGCAGAACCGCGCGGAGGCGATTCGCCACTTCCCGCTGCACGTCGTCGACGGCGTGATCGAGGCGCCGCCGCCGATCCTGGGCCAGCGCACGTTCTTCATGCAGGTCGTGACGCCCGACGGACAGGTCATCAGCACCGCGGACGCTCCGCGCATGGTCTTCGGGACTCGACCCGCACCGGACGCGCCCGAGCTGTTCGATCGCCGGGTCGCCGGGACGCACTACCGCGTGTACCGGGAGGCGATCGGCGAGTCGATCCTCACCCTCGCGGTCCCGCTCACCGACGTCGATCAGTCGCTTCGGCGGCTCGCCTTCATCCTGCTCGTGCTCACGGGCGGCGGGGTCGCGCTCGCGGTCGTGCTCGGCGGCGGGGTGACCGCCACCGCGGCGGCCCCGGTGGCCCGCCTCACCGAGGCCGCCGAGCGCGTGACGGAGACCGGCGACCTGTCCCTGCGGATCGACGAGCCCTCCTCACCCGACGACGAGATCGGCCGGTTGACGACCAGCTTCAACGAGATGCTGGGCGCGCTCGAGACGTCGGTGAACGCGCAGAAGCAGCTCGTCGCCGACGCCTCGCACGAACTCCGAACCCCCATCACGAGCATCCGCACGAACGTGGAGGTCCTCGCGAGCGGCACGTCGCTCGAGCCCGACGAGCGCGAGCGACTCCTCGGGGACGTGCGCGATCAGCTCGGCGAGCTGACGATGATCGTGAACGACCTCGTCGAGCTCGCGCGCGACGGCGAGCAGGCCGTCGGGTCGGACGAGGTTCGGCTCGACGAGGTCGTCGGCTCCTGCGTCGAGTCGTTCCGCCGGCACGCCGGGGGACGGACGATCGATGCGTCCCTCGACGCCTGTGTCGTCGTGGGAGACGCCGCGCGCCTCGGCCGGGCCGTGCGCAACCTCTTGGACAACGCGGCGAAGTGGAGCCCGCCCGACGGAATCATCGACGTCGCCGTGCACGACGGGATCGTCACCGTGCGCGACCGCGGACCCGGCTTCCCCGTCGAGGACCTCCCGCACGTGTTCGACCGGTTCTACCGCTCCACGGCCGCCCGTTCAACGCCCGGCTCCGGACTCGGGCTCGCCATCGTCCGGCAGGTCGCGGCGGCCCACGGCGGACGGGTCGTCGCCGAGAACGCGCCGGACGGCGGCGCGATCGTTCGACTGGAGATCCCCCTCGCGGCCGACGAGCTGCCGCCCGCGCCCTGAACGACGCTCGACGCCGGCTCAGGCCGCTCTCATGCGGCCCCGGTTCACTGACGGGACTCGATCGTTCGAAAGGAACGCCATGAAGCGGTGGAGCAGGCGGCGGATCGCGCTCGTCGCGGTCGGGGGGATCCTGGTGCTGTTCGCCGGCGCCTACGGTGTCTTCTCGTTCGTGAGTGGAGGCGGGGCGGCACCGGTGTCGATCTCGGACGTCCCGTCCGAGACCGCATCGGGGTCGACCGGAACGTCCTCGAGCTCGTCCGGCTCGACCGCCGCGTTCGACGGCGACTTCGACGGCACGTGGGCGGTCCTTCGGGGCGACTCCTTCGTCGGGTATCGCGTTCGCGAGGAGCTGGCCTTCCTGCCGGCGCCCAACGACGCGGTCGGCCGTTCGACCGCGGTCGAGGGCTCGCTCGAGATCGACGGACTGCAGATCGTCGCGACGACCGTCACCGCCGACCTCACGCAGCTCGAGAGCGACGAGTCCCGCCGCGACTTCGCCATCCACATGAACGGCCTGCAGTCCGACACGTTTCCGACCGCGACGTTCGAGCTCACCAAGCCGATCGCCTTCGACGAGCAGCCGGCCGAAGGCGAGGTCGTCGACGTGCAGGCGACGGGGGACCTGACGCTGCACGGGGTGACCCGCGAGGTGACGTTCCCGCTCCAAGCGCGATGGGACGGGGGGCAGATCGCCGTCGTCGGGAGCCTGAAGATCGAGTTCGCCGACTACGAAATCGTCCCACCGTCGCTCGGCCCGGCAAGGGTCGGCGACAACGGGACGATCGAGCTGCAGCTGCTGTTCGTTCCGTCCGCGTAGCTCCGGCGGTTCAGGGGTGGCGGATCCCCGGGCTCCTCCGGGTCGAGCTCGGGCGGCCACTCCGGAAAGCTCTCGGGCCGGTCCCAGAAGCGATTCGTGGCGTCGACCGTCGACCTCGGTTCGGGAGTCCCCCGGGGAGGCCTTTGCGCTTCGAGCGGTCGGCCCCATAGGCTGAGGCCCGCACATCTCGCGGGAGGTCGACGACATGATCAAGGCCCGTATGCGCCCCGGTCGCCGAGCGCTGTTCGCTGCCGCCGTCGCGGTTGCGCTCGTCGTGCTCGTGGCTCCGGTCGCGTTCGCGCAGGACGACGGCAGCGACTTGGGAGAGGACGCGGTCGTCCTGACCGGTCGCCTGACGGTGCCCGAGGGGGCGACCGTCGACACGGCCGTGATGTTCAACGGCCCCGTCGTGATCGCGGGCACGGTCACCGGCTCGCTGGTCGTCTTCAACGGCCGCACGGAAATCCTCGGAACGGTCGACGGCGACGTCGTGGTCTTCAACGGACGCGTGATCATCCGGTCGAGCGCCCACATCGGCGGCAACGTCATCAGCCGGAGCACTCCGCTGGTGGAGTCGGGCGCCACGGTCGACGGCTCTCTGCAGAGCATCACGCGCGGGTTCGATTTCGGGAATCTCGAGCTGTTCAGCCGGATCGCCTGGTGGATCGCCTACTCGGTCTCGACGCTCATCCTCGGCCTGGTCCTGCTCGGGTTCGCCCCGCGGCTCGACGAGGCGATCGGCGACGCCGTGCGGCGCAAGCTCGGCGCCTCGTTCGGACTCGGGGCGGCGATGTTCTTCCTCCTGCCGATCGTCGCGGTCCTCGCGCTCGTGGTCATCGTCGCGATCCCGCTCGGCGTGTTCCTGCTGCTCGCGTACGCGCTCGTGTACACGACGGGCTACGTGGCCGGCGCCCACGCCCTCGGGTCGCTGCTGGTGAAGCCGCCGACGTCGCGGTTCCTCCGATTCCTCGTGGGCTGGGGCATCCTGCGACTCATCGCGCTCGTGCCCTATCTGGCCGGCGTGGTGTGGTTCGTCGCCGCGCTCCTCGGACTCGGTGTGCTCGTCGTCGCCGCTCGCGCCGGTGGGCGGAGCGAGGAGGGCGCGCCGATGGTCTTCGTTCCGCCGGCTCCCGCCTAGGCCCGAGCTCCCGGCGCCGGCGTGAGATCGCGGGCGAGCGCGTCCGCGATCTCGTCCGCGTAGGCGACGATCGCGTCCCAATCCCGGAAGTCGCCCTCGGGCGCCTTCACCATCCGGATGACCTTGCGCTCGACGAACCCGAGCGCGTTCGCGTCGAGCACGCCGCCGAACTCGCGGTGGTCTCGAGGGTGAACGGACTCCTCCAGCTTCGCCGCTTGCTTGTCGGAGACGGCGTGCTCCGTGTCGGGTCCGGTGGGGCCGCTGCTGAACAGCCAGGTCGGCATGGCGGAGAGCGCCGCCCCGTGGCGGTGTGCGAAGGTCGACGCCTCCTTCATCCACGAGCCGGCGTACACGCCGCTGCCGAGGACGACGGCGTCGTACTCGGCCGGATCGGTCACGGCGGCGATTGGTCGCTCGTCGACATCGAGGCCGCGCACGCGCAGTCGCTCGGCCAGGCGCGTCGCGATCCCCTGCGTTCCTCCGTGCTTGCTCGCGCACGTCACCAGCACGCTCATCGAAGCCTCCTTTCGCTCGCTCGCATCCAGAAAAGCGGTGGCCATCGTGGGCGGGGGGAGCCGGGCGACCCGGCGACGCGGGGACGATCGGGCCGGCGTCGCTGTCGGGTCCCCGACACGGCTCCCCGGCGTCGAGACCTCGAGGTCTAGTAGGCTGGTGACACCGGGCATCAAGCCCGGACTCGCGACGAGCGATCGACGGATCGGCCCCACGAACGGGGCCCACGCCTCTCGCACCGGTCGAGTGCACGTGCGGGATCAGGAGGCGATCGTTGGCCAGACCGAATCGTGGCGTCACGCTCGGAACGCCCGAGCGCGGCAAGGGGTCGCCGATCCGGGCGCAGCAGGGTCGTCGCTGCGCCGAGCCCGAGTGCACGACGGTGCTCTCGACGTACAACACGTCGAGGACCTGCTACCTGCACACGGCGCCGTCGATGCGAACGCCGCTGGAGCGCGCCTGACTAAGGGCCGCCGCACGGCGGAACACACCGAGGAGGTTCCATGGCCGACAGCGCAGGGAAGCGCCAGCGCCGCGACGTGAACGCGCGCAAGGCGGTCGCCCGGGAGGAGCGCCGCGTCGCCCGAGCCGCCCGCAAGCGCGATCGCGAGGCCGGGCTGATCGAGGCCGGCCCGCCCATCGGCCCGGCGGAGCAACACGAGTGGCTGCCGGCGCCGGGAGAGCTCGACGCCGCCGAGGCCGAAGTGAGCGAGGCGTAGGCGATTCGAAGGACCGAACGCACGAGGGCCCGGCGCGAATGCGCCGGGCCCTCGGTTTGTCTTCGACGAATGTCAGACGGCTCGAACGTTCGCGGCCTGGGGGCCCTTCTGCCCCTGGGTCACGTCGTACTCGACCCGCTGGTTCTCCTCGAGGTTGCGATACCCCTCGCCGCTGATCGCGCTGAAGTGCACGAACACGTCGGCGGTACCGTCCTCTGGAGTGATGAAGCCGAAGCCCTTCTCAGGGCTGAACCACTTCACGGTGCCAGTTGCCACGTGCGATCCCTCCTTCCTTCTGCCGTCCGGGCCTGGTTGCTGCCCTTCTCGGCACCGGCCGTGACAGCCGGGAGGGACTGCTCGTAGCCTGAACCGCGATCGGTACCCTCAAGCGGAGGGTAGCAGGTCGGCGCCGAGGGCGAAAACGCTTTCGAGCGCCTACCGGCCCTCGAGATGCCGAAGGACCGCGAGCACCCGCCGGTGGTCGGTGTCGGCCGGCTCGAGCCCGAGCTTTGCGAAGATGCTCGTGACGTGCTTCTCGACCGCGCCCTCGGTGATCACGAGCCGCCGGGCGATCCCCGCGTTCGACAGTCCCTCGGCCATCAGCCCGAGCACCTCGGTCTCTCGAGCGGTGAGCTCGTCGTGCGGGTGCCGGCGCGCGCGAGCGAGGAGCTGGGAGACCACCTCCGGGTCGAGGGCCGTCCCTCCTCCGGCGACTCGGTCGAGCGCGTCGAGGAAGTCGCGCACGTCCGCCACGCGGTCCTTCAGCAGGTAGCCGATGCCGGTCGTGTCGCTCGAGAGCAGTTCGGTCGCGTAGCGCTCCTCCACGTACTGCGACAGCACGAGGACCGGTGTGCCGGGCCACCGCGAACGGATCTCGATCGCCGCGCGGAGCCCCTCGTCGGTGAACGTCGGGGGCATTCGCACGTCGACGATGCAGACGTCCGGGCGCTCGCGTTCGACGGCCGCGACGAGGCCGAGGGCGTCGTCGACCGAAGCCACGACCTCATGGTGCTCGTCGGCGAGCAGCCGCGCGAGCCCCTCCCGGAGCAGGACGCCGTCCTCGGCGATCACGACGCGCACGGGAGCTCCACCATCAGCACGGTCGGTCCGCCGACGGGCGAGAGCAGGTGCAGCTCCCCGTCGAGCGCCCGGACCCGGTCGCGAAGGCCGGCCAGCCCGGATCCCGTCGGGTCGGCGCCTCCGATGCCGTCGTCTTCGACCTGCACGGTGACCCATCCGTCCTGCGCGAGCCGGACGGTGACCTGAGCTCGCGTCGCGCGCGCGTGCTTGGCGACGTTCGCGAGCGCCTCGCTCACGACGAAGTAGGCGGCGGTCTCCACGGACGCCGGCGGTCGTCGCGAGAGCTGCACGTTCACGTCGACCGGGACCGTCGAGCGGGCGGCAAGGGCGGACAGGGCCGCATCGAGCCCGCGATCGGTGAGCACCGCGGGGTAGATGCCGCGCGCGAGGTCGCGGACGTCGGCAAGCGCGCGTTTGGCCTCCTCGTGCGCCTCGGAGACGAGCTCGCCGGCTCGCTCCGGGTCGGTCTCGAGCTTGTCCCTCGCGCGTCCGAGGTCCATCGCGAGCGCGACGAGCCGCTGCTGGACGCCGTCGTGGAGGTCGCGCTCGATCCGGCGCCGATCCTCCGCCGCGAGATCGACCGCGGCCGCGCGCGTCTCGGTGAGCGTGGTCACCCGCGCCAGCACGTCGGTGCCCAGCATCCCGCGAACCAGGAATCGGTTTGCCGTCGCGAGCCCGCGAAGGATCCAGGGCGTCGCAAGCAGCACGAGCACGCCGAGCAGGGCCACGAGCGCGTAGTCGAGCGGCGTGTCGATGACCCACCAGTGCGCCGCGCCGTTCGCGAAGATGGTCGTGGGCTCGGGAAGGGCCCATCCGTAGATCGGCGCGGTTACCAGGCCGACGCCGAGCGACCAGAACGTCACCGCCACCGTGAACGTGAAGATCCCCGCCGGCAGCATCAGCAGGTGGTAGGCCACCTCGACCCACGTCGCGGGGTCGAGGAAGCGCGCCAGATGGACCCGCCACCACCGGTCGGCCGGCGGGTCGGGGCGGTAGGCGGCCGAGACGTCCGCGTCGAGCATCGCGTTCGCGCGCGCTCGCTCGATGCCGGCCATCAGGCGCGACGCGTAGATCGTCCCGACGAGCACGGGGATCCCGAGCAACGTGATGAGCAGCCCGAGCCCCAGGGACAGGCCGGTGACGATCACGGTGAACGTCGCGATCCCCACCGGGAGGTTCAACAGCAGGTACAGCGTCTCCTTCCATGTCCGCGCCTCGAAGGGAGCCCGCAGGGCGCGGGCGACCGGGCTCGGGGCGCGGATGGGATCGGGAGGCGACGGCAGTGTCATCGAGGTGTCCATGCCCCAACGCTAGGCGGGTCGGGTCGAGGTCCCAATCCTGCCACCGGGCGTCTTCGGAGTGGGGCTAGCACCAGGCCGGGTCCGCGAGCTTAGGCTTGGCGTTGTGACGTTCTTGGAGGTTCCGGCCGGCTACCGGCTCCGAACGCCGTCGGTGGACGATGTCGCGGCCATCGCCGATGTGGCCAACGCGTGCACCGTCGGCGAGATCGGGATCCCGTGGACGAACGCCGACGAGATCCGTGAGGAGCTCACGATCCCGGACCGGGACCCCGATGACGACGTCATGCTCGTCGCGGACGACGGGAGCCTGGTGGGCTTCCTGCAGGTGTGGGACTTCCTCGCGCCGCACACCGAGATCGAGATGATCTCGTACGTCGTGCCCTCGCTGTGGGGCCGGGGGCTGAACGCGTTCCTCCTCCGCCTGGGGGAGGAGCGGGCGCGGGCGAAGGCCGCCGTCGCGCCCGCCGGAACGCGCGTCGTCGTGCAGGTGCCGATGTTCGTCGGCAACGAGGCCGCAGCCCGGCTGTTCGCGTCGCTCGGGTTCGAGCCCGTGCGGATCTTCCAGATGATGCGCATGGACCTCGGCGACGAGCCCGTCCCGCTCGTCGTGCCCGAGGCCGTCGTCATCCGGGTGTTCGAGCCCGGCCGCGACGATCGGGCGCTGTATGGGGCGTTCGCCGAGGCCTTCGCCGATCACTGGGGGCATGCGTTCCCGTCGTTCGAGCAGTGGCGCCATTTCGAGCTCGAGTCGGCGGCGTTCGATCCGAGCTTTTGGTTCCTCGCCGTCGTCGGCGACGAGGTGGTCGGCGGGATCTGCTGTCGCGCGAGCACGGCCAGGAACGAGGGCACGGCCCAGGTGCAGGACCTCGGGGTCCGAGGACCCTGGCGGCGCCGTGGTATCGGCCTCGCGCTGGTCCTCACGGCCTTCGCCGAGCTGCGGCGCCGGGGGATTCCCCGCGTCGAGCTCAGCGTGGACGCCGAGAGCCCGACGGGCGCGAACCGTCTGTACCAGCGCGCCGGCATGCACGTCGTCTACGGCTGGGAGTTCTGGCAGAAGACGCTGCGCGAGTAGCCACGCGCCGGGCTACAGCACGGCGGTCACGTCGCGGCCGAGCGCGAGCGCCGATCCGATCCCGAACGCCGCAAGCGCGATGCGCCCCGCGATCGTCACCGGACGCGAGGTCCAGAAGGTTGCGGCTGCAGGCCAGGATCGCCACAGCAGGATCGCCGCAAGGACGGCGCCCGCGAGCGAGATGCCGACCGCGCCGACGGCCGCGAAGAGCGCGATCGGGATCAGCGCTGCCGGCGCCACCTTGGACCGTTGAAACCGCGAGTCGGGCGCCAGGTACCGCTCAGCCAGCACGCTGGTCAGGACGCCGCCCGCGCCCGGGATCGCCACGAACAGCACGACCGCGAGCCAGAGCGGTTCGAGCCGCGTGAAGTCGATGCCGTCCGGGCGGATGATGGCCGCGCCGCCGTAGAGGGCCGCGAGCGCGCCGAACCACCATCGCCGCGTCGTCGCCGGGATCCAGGATCGGACGATCAGGTAGAAGACGCCGCCGAGCGCCCCGAGCATCGTCGTCAGCGTCAGCAGGAAGATCGTCGAGGTGCTGATGATGCCGATGGTGAACCCGTCGTCGGTCTCGAGTCCGTGGAGCGCGGGATCCGAGGTGAGCCGGAGGATCAGCATCGCGAGCCGCCCGCCGATCCCGCCGATCAGGAACCCGGCGACGATCCCGGCCGCGACGCCCGCCGCGACGGCTCTGGCGGCGGCGAGGGGCCCTGCCCGGACCGACAGCCGAGCGGCGACGGCATCCACGCGCCGAGTCTCCGTTTCCGGGCGCCGGTCCGCAGGGGTGCAGGCACCACGACCCGGAGTGGCGGGCACCCCCGCTCAATCCGCGCCCGGCGCGCGTCGAGGGAATCCCCATGAGGCGGACGACGGCGCTCAAGGTGCTGGCCGGGACCTTCGTCGTGCTCGTACCGGCGATGCTCCTCATCGAGGGCCGCCAGGCCGCGCGCGAGGTCCTCGCCGCGGGCCTGCTCGTCGGCCTCTTCGTTGCCGCGGTCCTGCTTCGCAAGCGCGGGCGATCGGATCTCATGGGCTCGGAGGCCCGGCGGCTGCGGCTGCGCTTCGCCGCTCGCGATCCGTTCGACCTGCTCGACGAGCCGTTCGCGCTGTTCCAGCACGCCTACTCGGAGATCGACAACGTGCTCTGGGGGGCGTGGGGCGATCTCGAGGTGCGGGTCTTCGACTACGCCTACACCCGATCCGAGAACGACGAGCGGCGGTACAGCTGCGCGCTCGCCGCCATCCCCGGGGGCTGGCCGACCCTCGTGATCCGTCCGGAGAGCGCCATTACGCGGCTGGGCGACCAGGTCGCGATGCCGGGGATCGAGTTCGAGCTCGAGGCATTCAACCGCGCATTCGACGTGCGCTGCGATGATCGACGCTTCGCGAGCGCGGTGGTCGATCAGCGCCTGATGGAGTGGCTGCTGGGCCTCGGCAACGAATCGGGGTTCGAGATCCGCGGACGATGGATCCTCGGCTGCCGTGATCAGGTGCAGCCCTGGGAGCTCGAGGGCGTGCTGCGGATGCTGGCGGACTTCGTGCAGCGGATCCCCCGCGCCGCGCGGGCGCTGTATCCTGAGGATCTTCCCGAGCGACCCGACCGCATCGCCTGACGCCCACCGGCGGATCGCTGCGATGATGCGGCGATGGCGCTCGATCTCGACGCGTATCTCGAGCGGGTCGGTCACGGGGGTCCGGTGGAGCCGACGGTGGACTGCCTCGACGCGCTCCACCTCGCTCACGTCACGACGATCCCGTTCGAGAACCTCGACATCCTGCTCGGCCGCCCGATCCGGCTCGACCTGGACTCGGTGCAGGGCAAGCTCGTGCGCGGTGGCCGGGGCGGCTACTGCTTCGAGCAGAACGCGTTGTTCGCGGCCGCGCTCGAGGCGATCGGGTTCGCCGTCACGCGGCTCGCGGCTCGGGTGCACGGAGGGACCGGCGGGCGGACGCACATGGTCCTTCGCGTCGAGGCGGGTGGGGTGTCGTGGCTCGCCGACGTCGGCTTCGGCGGGGGCTCGATCCTGCGCCCGATCCCACTCGAGTCCGATGTGGTCGTCGACCAGTTCGGCTGGCGGTTCCGGCTGATCGACGAGGACGAGCCCACGACGCTGCAGGCCCTGCGGCCCGCGGGGTGGGAGGACTTCTATACGTTCACGCTCGAGCCGCAGCTGCCCATCGACTACGAGATCGCGAACCACTACACGTCGACGCACCCGGACTCGCCGTTCACCCGGACCCTCACGGTGCAGAGCTCGTCAGCGGAGCGGTCACTGATCCTGCGGGACCGCACGTTGTTCGAGCACACCCCTTCGGGGGAGATGGAGACCTCGGTCGCTGAGGCGGATCTCTTGACGGTGCTCGCCGAGCGCTTCGGGCTCGTGTTTCCCGAAGGGACGCGATTCGTCCCGCTCGAGGCGGTCGACCGCTAGCCGACCCCGCTCCCCGTCGGACCCTCCGGCTCGCCGCCGTTGCCGTTCCCGTTCCCGCCGTTCCCGTTGCCCGGCGGGTCCTCCGACTGTCCCGGCGGCTCGCCGCCGTTGCCGTTCCCGTTCCCGCCGTCCCCGTCCCCGTTGCCCGGCGGGTCCTCCGACTGTCCCGGCGGCTCGCCTCCGTTCCCGGCCCCGTTTCCGTTCCCGGAACCGTTCCCGTTCCCGTTCCCGTGGGGTTCGTCCGACTTGCCGTGGGGCTCGTCGGACTTGCCGTGGGGATCGCCGGCCTGCCCATGCGGGTCGTCCGACTGCCCGTGCGGATCGTCGGCCTGTCCGTGGGGCTCATCGGACTTGCCGTGCGGGTCGTCCGACTGCCCGTGCGGATCGTCGGCCTGTCCGTGGGGCTCATCGGACTTGCCGTGCGGGTCGTCCGACTTGCCGTGGGACTCGTCCGATTGACCGTCGGCGTCGTCGGACGAGCCCGTCCCGGTTTCGTGGTCTCCGGGGTTGCTCGACTGCGTGCCATCACCGGTCGGCGACTCGTCGCCCTCGGCCGGCTCGGTCGCCTCGTCGGAGGTCGGAACGTCGATGCCGACCTTCGCGAGGACGTCGTGTACGGCATCCTGGACCGGGTCCGGCAGCACGCCGGCGGCCGCGAGGCCGGTCGTCCCCACCAAGGTTCCGACGACGACGAGCGACAGGACCTTGGCCCGATAGAGCCGAGCGCGCAGCGTCGAGGGAGCCGGCGTGCCGACCGGCCTCGCCGCCGTCACGATGGTCAGCGCCGCGGTGACCGCGCCGGCCTCATCGGCGAGCTCGGAGCTCGTCGCGGGGGCCTCCAGCGCGCGCAAGAGCCCGGCGACCGCTGCGTACCGAGGCGGCGCGTCGTCGGGCGCGAGCCCACCGGTGAGCATGCGCTCAATCGTGCCCGAGTCGAGTCTGGGAGCCGTCGTCATCGCTGTCCTGGAATCGTTCGGGGGGTCGGCTCCGTTACGCCTTCCCGCTCCAATTGCTCGGCGAGCCGCCGAAGCGCGCGGTGTTGGATCACGCGAATCGTGCCCGGCCGCTTGTCGACGATGCGCGCGACCTCGGCGACCGGCAGGCCGCCGAGCACGCGCAGCAGGATCACCTCTGCCTGATCGGGAGGGAGCGACGAGACGCGCGTGAGCGCGGCCTCCGTCGCAAGTTGGGTCATCGCCTCCTCCTCCACGTCGCCGATCCATCCCTCTTCCGCGATGGACTCCGCGTCGAGGGGGGTGGCCGGATGACGGATCCGGCGCCGTTGGAGGTCGACGAGTCGGCGCCGCGCGATCGTGAACGCGAGCGCACGGAGTCCGCTCTCGTCTCCCTCGAAGCCTCGGATTGCGTTGGCGACGTCGAGCCAGGCGTCGGACGCGAGATCCTCGGCCTCACGCGGCTCGAGGGCGCGCAGATAGCGCAGGATTCGCGGGTAGAGGTCGCGGAAGAGCTCGCCGAGTGCGGAGCCGTGACCCTCCCGAGCCTGCTCGAGCGTCTGCTCGAAGTCGTCCGCGAGCGCCATGCCATTGGGAGTATCGGCCAAGCGCGGGACGGCTGGAGGGGGCCGGCTCGGTACCGGGCCAGAGAAGCAGCGGGAGGGCGGCCCAGGGGGGTCGCCCTCCCGCTCAGCCGATGAACCGGCTGGTCCTGCTATTCCTCCTCGTCGCAGTGGCCGGGTCCGGTCACTCCCTCGTTGAAGTCCGTGAGGGCGTCGACGAGATCGCTCGTGTCATCCGGCGACAGGAAGCCGGAGCCGACCGGCGGCACGACGAGGCCGTCGATCAGGGCGTCGGCGTCCACGATCGCCTGAGAGATCGCCGTCGGATCCGCGCCGCTCGCGATGTTGAGCTTCGCCGCGATCAGCTGGTGCGCCAGGCTGATGAGCCCGTTGCCGGCGACCGGCTGGTCGAAGATTTCCCCGAGCTGGACGTCCGTGTAGCTGACGGTGCCGAGCGTGAGCGAGGACACCGGCCAGACCTCTGGGTGGTTCTTCCAGAAGCCCTGGGTGAACGTGCACCCTCCATCCGGAGGCGGCGGCGGACACGTCACCGAGATGCTCGCGCTGGCCGTGTTGTTGGCCGTCTTCCGCGGGCTCTCGTTGGCCGCTGCGACCGTGGCCGTGTTGTTCAGCGTGTAGTCGCAGATCTCGGGGTTGGTGGCGGCCTGGACCGTCACCGAGAACGTGGCGCCTGCGGCCAGGGTCGCCACCGAGCACGACAGCAAATCACCGCCGACGGCGTCGGTCACCGTGCAGGCGCCCACGTCGGGGTTCTCGGCCCAGGCGAGCCCGGAGTCCGGGAGCACGTCCGAGAGCGTCACACCGGTCGCGTCCCTGTTGCCGATGTTGCTGACGGTGATCGTAAAGCCGGCTGCCCCGCCGGCCTCGATCGACGCCGCCGTCGCCGTCTTCTGCACGGTGACGTCGGCGAACCGGAACGCGGCGCCGGCGGGCACCGCGAGGACCCCGAGGGTCGTCGCGAACGCCACCAACAGGATCAGGCCGCGGCCGAGCCGAGCGGCCATGGTGAAACGGGTGGATCTCATCGCCCCTCCTTCTCCCGACTGAGAGCGCGTCGAACGACGACCCTCAACGCGTGATCGACCGGCGAGGCCCGTTCGTTACGGATGCGGCTGAGGGCCGGATGGGGGATCTCCCCACCCCCGCGTCGGCGCGGGTACCCGCCCTGAGAGCCGCGTCCCGCTTCCGGGTGCGGGATCCTGGTTCCTCGGTGAGCCGGACGTTGCGCAGCACGAGCCCCGCCTGCGTGGCGAGGTCGGCGGCCAGGCGCTCGCTCGTCGCAGACACTCGCTGGCCGGCATCTCGACCGGAGAACGCGCCGAGCAGCTCTCCCTGATGGCGGACGGCGAAGCTGCGGCCCGGCAGCGACCGCGGAGGCCCGTCAGCAGCTCAAGTGGCTGATGACCATGCTCGGGGTCATGGTCGGCGCGTCCGCGATCGCGTTGATCATTGCGGCCACGCCGACGGCGGCGCGCCACGCCCGGGAGAGGAGGCGCCCCTCGGGGAACAGCAACAGGAACGTCGGAAGCGCGAACGGAAGGACCAGCGCGGGAACGACGACCGCGAGCACTCCGGCAACCGTCGACCCCCCAGGCGCACCGTTGTGGTTCGCGTAGTGCGTCGCGAACGAGGTGATACCCAGGCCCGCCCCGACGGCGACGAAGAGCCAGCCGATCGGGTTTCGCGGGTGCCGGGTCGCGATCAGCCCGCCCACCGACGCGTAGGCGACGGCGGCCAGCAGGAGGAACGTGGCCCACAGGATCGCCGCGACCTCCCACGACACGAACACGAAGGATCCGAGCCCGAACCCCGCGGCGGCGACGACCCCGGCGATCGACGCCGTTCTTGCCGTCGATGTCGTCACGTGGTTGGCGAGGAATCCCTCGTCCTCATCGCCCCCCTCCCAGCCGCCATCCTCGCCTGGATCGGTGGGCGCACGCACGGCGGCAGGCACCCGAGTACGGAGGATGGCAGCACCCACCTCGAGTTCTCTGATCACACGGCGGGCCGACCCCGTCGAGCGGCCTTCGCGCGGTCCTGCTGGGCGAGCAGCACCTTGCGGAGCCGGACGTTCTGCGGGGTGACCTCGACGCACTCGTCCTCGCGGAGGAACTCGAGGGCCTGCTCGAGCGTGAGCGTGCGCTTGGGGATCAGCCGAGTGAACTCCTCGGCGGTGGACTGACGCATGTTCGTGAGCTTCTTCTCGCGCGTGGGGTTCACGTCCATGTCCTCCGCCCGGGCGTTCTCGCCGACGATCATTCCCTCGTAGACGTCCTCGCCGGGTCCGACGAACATCGACCCGCGCTCCTGGAGCGTGAGCAGGGCGAACGCCGTGGACAGGCCGGAGCGGTCGGCGACGAGCGAGCCGGTCGGGCGGGTGCGGAGGTCGCCGTGCCAGGGCTCGTAGCCGTCGAAGACGTGGTGCAGCTGCCCGGTTCCCCGCGTCTCGGTGAGGAACTCGGTGCGAAAGCCGATGAGTCCTCGCGCGGGGACGAGGTGCTCCATCCGGATCCATCCCGTCCCGTGGTTCACCAGGTTCTCCATCCGGCCCTTCCGGAGCGCGAGCAGCTGCGAGACCACACCGAGGTACTCCTCGGGCGCGTCGATGGCCACGCGCTCGACCGGCTCGTGCAGCGCGCCGTTCACCGTGCGCGTGACGACCTGCGGCTTGCCGACGGTGAGCTCGAACCCCTCGCGCCGCATGACCTCCACGAGGACGGCGAGCTGCAGCTCGCCGCGACCCTGCACCTCCCAGCGCTCGGGGCGATCGCCCTCGAGGACGCGGATCGAGACGTTGCCGACGACCTCTTGGTCCAGGCGGGACTTCACGAGCCGCGCCGTGAGCTTCGTGCCGTCGCGGCCGGACAGCGGCGAGGTGTTGATGCCGATCGTCATCGAGAGCGACGGCTCGTCGACGCGGGTGACCGGCAGCGGGCGCGGGTCGTCCGGATCGGCGAGCGTCTCACCGATCGTGATCTCGTCGATTCCCGCCACCGCCACGATCTCGCCGGGCCCCGCCTCTTCGGCGTCCACTCGGTCGAGCGCCTCGCTGACGTAGAGCTCGGTGATCTTCGCCGGCTCGATCGTGCCGTCGGCGCGGCACCACGCGACGGCCTGCCCGCGGCGGATCGTTCCCTGGCGAACCCTGCAGAGCGCGAGACGGCCCACGTACGGCGAGGCGTCGAGGTTGGTCACGAGGGCCTGGAGTGGGTGTCCCTCCTCGTACGTCGGGGCGGGAATGTGGAGCCGCAGAGCCGCGAACAAAGGCTCGAGGTCCTCGGCGAGGGCATCGGGGTCGGGGCCGCATCGTCCCGCCCGCGCGTCGGCGTACAGGATCGGGAACTCGATCTGGTGCTCGTCGGCGTCGAGGTCGAGGAACAGCTGGTAGACCTCATCGACGACCTCCTTGGTTCGCGCGTCGGGCCGGTCCACCTTGTTCACGACCAGGATCACCGGCAGGTGGGCCTCGAGCGACTTGCGCAGGACGAACCGCGTCTGTGGCAGGGGTCCCTCGGAGGCGTCGACCAGCAGCAGAACGCCGTCGACCATCGTGATCCCGCGCTCGACCTCGCCGCCGAAGTCCGCGTGGCCCGGCGTGTCGACGATGTTGATCTTCAGGTCCCCGTGGCGAACCGCGGTGTTCTTCGCCAGGATCGTGATGCCCTTCTCGCGCTCGAGGTCCGTCGAGTCCAGGACGCGCTCGGCGACGTCCTGGTTCTCGCGGAAGGCGCCCGATTGCCACAGCATCGCGTCCACGAGCGTCGTCTTGCCGTGGTCCACGTGGGCCACGATCGCGACGTTGCGGATGTCGGAGCGGATGGGCATCGAGCCCACATGGTAGGGGCGACAGCTAGAAGTCGACGCGGCCGTAGAAGTGCGTGGCAGCCTCGGGCCGCGTCAACTGGTACAGCGCGATGCGATGGCCGCCCGGTGTGCGGAACGAGCACACCGGCCCGTGCGGGATCTCGAACGTTCCCTCCCGCTCCCACCCGCGCCCCTCGAGCTCGTCGAGCGCCTCAGCGAGATCCGGGACTCGGTAGACGAGGATCGCGCGGTCGCCTTCCACGTGGTCGGCGAGCAGCACGAGCGGCGATCCCTCGGCGAGCTCGACCGCGGCGACCCGGGTGCCCATGCCCTCGACCGCGAAGACCAGGCGCCCGCCGAGCACCCGCGTTAAGTAGTCGGCGTCGGCCTTCACGTCGCGGCTCGGCGTGTACAGGAAGTCGAGCTGCTCGAACGCGGTCCTCACCCCGAGGGCACCCTACGACCGGGCGGCGCCGGTGCGCGGCGCGAGCCGCTTCTCGTGGGGTGCCGGGAACCGCGTCTTGATCCGCACGTCGCCGAGCCACTCGCGCAGCCAGTTCCGTTCCCGGTCGATGGCCTTTCGGGTGCGCGCGTCGACCGGCTCGAGGAGCTCGACCACGACGTCGCCGTCGGCGGCCTGCGCCCACCCACCGACCACGTGGCCGTTCGCCCACACCGTCGGCCCGGCGTTGCCGTTGCGGTCGAACAGCTCGCGCCCGCGTTCGCCGAGGTACCAGGCGCGCTCCTTCCATCCCATCACCGTCGAGTCGAGCCCGGGCAGCAGCGCGACCCACGGCTTCGGCGCGTCGACCGACTCGAGATCGTCCGGCAGGATCCACCCCGTTCCCTCGTCGAGCTCCACCTCGACCGCCTCGATCGCCCGCAGAGTGGCCGTCGTGAGCTTCGCCGTCCACCCCATCCACCAGCGGATGTCCGTCGTAGTCCCAGGCCCGAACGCGCGGAGCCATCGGCGGAGGAGGCCGGCACACGCGTCGGCGTGCCCGATCGCCGGAAGCGCTGAGCCGAGCCACGTCTCGATCCGCGCCCAGCGGTACTGGCCCGAGGTCCAGGTTCCGAGCGGCCGCCCGCGCACGACCCGGCCCTCCGCAGCGAGCAGGAAGAGGACGCGCGTCGAGACGCCCATCGTCCCGGCCCAGGTCTTGCCCTCGCCGAACGAGAGCTTGGCGCCGAGCTCGGGGACGTCGGCGGTCAGCTCTCGGGCCGTCGCCTCCTTCCGGACCGCGAGGGTGTCGAGCGTGGCATCCGCGACGCGTTCGAGCCATCGCTCGCCCGTTCCCGCATTCGCGACGCCCTGCTCCTCGAGCATTCGGATGAGCCGCGACCGTTCGCCGGGCGCGAGCGCCTGCGTGCAGGCCGCGTCCATGATCGCGGCGACGTCGCGCGGGACCACGAACAGGGTGCGCCGCATGCCGAGCATGCGGACGAGCGATCTGTCCACGTAGAGCGCGCCCTCGAGGTCTGTGGGAGCGAACCCCTCGACCCGCGCGCGGGCGGAGAGATAGACGGTGGCCGGATCGCTCGAGTGCAGGCCGACGAGGGCCGATGCGGCCGCCTCCGGTGTCGCGGTGGCGCCGGCGAGCGCATGCCGGACGCCGAGCCGTGCCCGGCGCTCCCGGCTCCCGATCCGTCTCACGGGGCGGGGGCGGCCCCGCCGGGTGCTTCGGCATGCGCGCGGAGAACCAGGGCGTCGACGGGATACCCCTTCAGCGACAGGCTTCGGCGCTCCAGCTCGTCGTCCGCGAGCGACGCCGCCTCGGCGGCCTGCGTCGTCACGAGGATCTCGCCGTCGGCGGCCTGCGCCGCGAGGTGCGCCGTCACGTTGACCGGGTCGCCGAGGGCCGTGAAGTCGCTCGTCCCCTCCGCCGAGGACACGATCCCGACGAACGCGGTCCCGGTGTGCACGCCGGCCCCCAGTGGGATCCACTCGCCCTCGGTCGAGCCGTGCCCCGTCTCGCGCATCAGCGTCTGGGCCGCCTCGAGCGCCCTGCGCGCGTGCTCCTGTCCGGTCATGAACGGAAGGAACAGTCCGACCACCTCGTCGCCGACGAACTTCTCGACGATCGCGTCGGCCGCGAAGAGCACTTCGCTCGCGACCCGATAGAAGCGGTTCATCAGCCGCGTGAAGTCCATCGTCGGCATCTGCCGCGCGAGCTTGCTTGAGCCCCGGACGTCGGCGAACAACATCGACAGCTCGACCTCGGCGCCGCCGATCTGCTGGTCGTCGGACCAGCCCGGGCACTGTCCCGCCTGGTCCGTGAGGCCCTTGAGGCAGCGTCCGCAGATCCTCGGGTTCTTCTCCCAGGGCACGTACCCGTACCGCCGCAGGATGAACGAGCCCGGCTTCCCGAACGGGGCCCGGCAGATGCGGCAGCGCGGCGAGGACGGGACGAACCGCAGCGGGCTCCCGTGTTGCAGGTGCGGATGCGTCCCGGAAAGGAACGCGTACCACTCCTCTTGAGGGGTGGCGAACTCCATCGTCGGGAGCCTACGCCCCGGTGCCGAGCCGTGATCGCGGAGTTTCTCGTTCATAGCGATTCTGCTATAGTCGCTGCATGACGGGGGGCCTCCTTGTCCGAGAGGCGCGTCGCCGCGCCGGTCTGACGCAGGCCGAGCTTGCACGGCGGGTCGGGACCACCCAGTCCGCGGTCGCCCGGATCGAGGGCGGCAACACGGAGCCGAGCCTCGAGCGGGTCCGGCGGTACGTCCGGGCGTGTGGACTCGACCTCGTCCCCACGCTGCCGCCGGCCGACGACTCGGACTGGTCGGTGGCTCAGGCGAACCTCGGGCTCGACGTGGATGCGCGAGTTCGCCAGCATCAGGCGGCGCTCCGCTTCGGGCGGGCCGGACGCGCGGCGATGGAGCGACTCGGTGGAGCCTGAGCTCGCTCCCGAGCGGATCCTCGGGGTGCTCTCCGAGCAGGGCGTCCGGTTCGTACTCGTCGGTGGGTTCGCCGCGGTGATCCACGGCTCGCCATACGTCACGACCGACGTCGACATCGTCCCGGAGCGCTCGGCGGAGAACCTCGAGCGGCTCTCGGCGGCGCTTCACGCTTTGCACGCGAAGGTCTGGACGTCCGGTGAGCCGGAGGGGATCTCATTCGACCACGATGCGGTGTCTCTGGGCGGCTCGCGCGTGTGGAACCTCGTGACGGACCACGGGCGGCTCGACCTCACGTTCGTCCCGAGCGGCACATCCGGATTCGAGGATCTCGAGCGGGGCGCCGTACACCTCGTGATCCTCGGCGTCGAGGTCGACGTCGCCTCGCTCGCCGACGTCATTCGCTCGAAGGAGGCCGCCGGGCGCGAGAAGGACCGACTGGTGCTGCCTGTGCTTCGTCGTCTCCTGGAAGAGGGCAAGTAGGAGGAACGAGGCTAGGAGCCCCCGAGGTGGCGAAGCTTGTCGGGGTTGGCGACCGCGCGGATGGTCTGGATCTGATCGTCGGCGATGTCGAGCACCACGATGAGGACCGTCGCGCCGTGCTCGTCCGAGAACACCGCGCCCGGCTGCCCGTTGATCTCGGCGTTTCGCCACCGCACGAACGGCAGCCGATCGCGGCGGTCGCGGAGCGCCGCCAGGAGCCGGCCGACGGGCTCGCGGCCGTAGACGGGCTTCGGAAACGCCGGGGCCTTGCCGCCGCCGTCGCCGTACGCGACGACGTCCGCGGCGAGCATGCCGATCAGCGCCTCGCTGTCGCCCTCGTCGGCCGCCGCGAAGAAACGCCGCGCGAGTTCCTCGCGCCGGCGACGCGATGCCTCGAACCGCGGCTTCCCGTCATCGATGCGACGCCGGGCACGGACAGCGATCTGCCGACAGTTGTCCTCGGTCTTGCCGACCATCGACGCGATCTCGTCGAACCCGTACTCGAAGACCTCTCGCAGGAGGAAGACCGCGCGCTCGACGGGCGTGAGGTTCTCGAGCAGGACGAGGAACGCCATCGAGAGCGAGTCGGCCGTCTCGGCGTGCTGCGCGGCGTCCAGCTCTCCCTCGGTGAGGAGCGGCTCCGGGAGCCAGGTGCCGACGTACCGCTCGCGTCGCACGCGGGCCGAGCGCAGGTGGTCGATGGCGAGCCGCGTCGCGATCGAGCACAGGAACGCCTTCGGCGCGTCGACGACCTGTCCGTCGGCCGTCACGCGATGGAACCGCAGGAACGACTCCTGGACGATGTCCTCCGCCTCGCCCACGCTGCTCACCATCCGGTAGGCGATCGAGAACAGCAGCGCCCTGAGCTCCTCGTAGAGCTCGCTCAGCTGCGGCGCCTCGTGCGCCTCGCCCACCCGGACCTCCCGATTCGGCCTGCCGCTCATCCTCCTCCAAGACGAGACGGGCCGCCGCGCTGTGACACCGCGGGCGCTGTCACGGACGGGCGCGATCTCCCGTCTGCTGGGCAACGACCCACGAGGAGGCGGAAGATGCGGCACCCGAACATAGGCGATGTGATCGTCGGGCTCGCGCTCATCGTGATCGGCATTCCGTTCGCGATGTCGATGTTGTTCCTGTTCATCGGTGCGCCGATGGTGATGGCCGGCGTCGAGCTGCTGGTGACGCGATCCCATGACCCTCAGGTGAGTCGCGCCGCGCGGAGCGCGAGGTAACGCTGCTCGGGAAGGCTCGCGGTCATGCGCGCGGCCCGTCGGTACGACTCGCGGGCGGCGTCGAGGTCGCCCGCGAGCTCAAGCAGATGGCCGCGCACCGCCTCGAGACGGTGGGTGTGGGTCATGCGCTCGTCCGAGTCCAACGTCCCGAGCAACGCCAGTCCCGCCCGCGGCCCGTCCACCATCGCGAGCGCCACCGCGCGATTCAGCGTGACGACCGGGCCGGGTGCGACCTGCTCGAGCACGTCGTAGAGCGCGAGGATCTGTGGCCAGTCGGTTTCCTCCGCGCTCGGCGCCTCGTCGTGCACCGCCGCGATCGCGGCCTGGAGCTGGTACGGGCCGACCGGCCCGGAGCCGAGCGTGCGCGTGACGAGCGCGATGCCCTCCTCGATCTCGGCGTGGTCCCAGAGCTCGCGGCGTTGGTCGGCGAGCGGAACGATCGAGCCGTCCGCCTCGGTCCGGGCGGCGCGCCGAGCGTCCGTGAGCAGCATGAGCGCGAGCAGGCCCGCGACCTCGCCTTCGTCCGGCACCAGGCGCAGGAGCAGTCGCGTGAGCCGGATCGCCTCTGCGGTCAGGTCGCCCCGGCTGAGCGAGGGTCCCCAGCTCGTGGTGTAGCCCTCGTTGAACACGAGGTAGAGGACCTGGAGCACGACGCGCAGGCGTTCGGCGAACTCCGCCGGCGGCGGCATGGCGAACCCGAGCTCCGAGGTCCGGATGCTCTGCTTCGCGCGGCTGATGCGTTGCGCCATCGTCGTCTCCGGGACGAGAAACGCGTTCGCGATCTCGGCCGTGGAAAGCCCGCCGACGGCGCGCAGCGTGAGCGCGAGCTGCGAGGGCGGCGAGAGCGAGGGATGACAGCACAGGAACAGGAGCGTCAGCGTGTCGTCGTCGGCGGCGACGGCTCCGGGCTCCGTCGGCTCGAGCGTGGCCACCGACTCCTCGCGATGTCGGCGGGCGCTCTCGCTCCGCCACGCGTCGACGAGGCGCCGGGAGGCGACGGTCGTCAGCCACGCCTTGGGGTCGTCGGGCACGCCTGTGTCGGGCCACCGCTGCGAAGCGGCGAGGAGCGCCTCCTGCGTCGCGTCCTCGCTCGCGTCGAACTGTCCGTACCGGCGCACCAACGCGCCGAGGACCTGCGGCGCGAGCCCGCGCAGCAGGTCCTCGACATCCGGGCCGGTCATCGGGGCGTCTGATACAGCGTGAGCTGCAGCCCGTCCTTTGCACGGAACCGCCGGTTGCGATCGCCCCACGGCGTCTCGACGGGGTTCGGGGTGAGGGCCTCGGCGCCCGCCCGCGTGATGGCGTCGGTCGCCTCGGCGAGGTCGTCGATCTCGACCGCGATCCGAACGCGGGCATCCAGCGCCCGGCCGGTCTCGATCTCGTCGACGATCCGGCCGTGCTCGATGTCGGCGAGCTCGAGGCTCGCGGCCGGGACCTTCAGGATGAGGCCCCGGCCGCCGTCCTCTTTGAGGTCCATCAGCACCTCGAGGCCGAAGACGTCCCGGTAGAGGCGCGCGGCCGCCTCGAAGTCGTCGACGACGAGAACGAAGCGAAGCTCGCGCGCTCCCACCATCGCTAGGCGGCCTCGCCGGCGCGCTCGAGCTCGTCGATCTCAATCTTGCGCATCTGCAGCATCGCCTGCATGACGCGCTGCGCGCGCCCGGGGTCGGGATCGCCGAGCAGCTCCATCAGCCGATTCGGCACGATCTGCCACGAGAGACCGTACTTGTCCTTCAGCCAGCCGCACATGCTCTCCTCGCCCCCGTCTGCGGTGAGCGCGTTCCAGAGCTGGTCCACCTCGGCCTGCGTGTCGCAAGGCACGAGGAACGAGATCGCCTCGGTGAAGTGGAAGTCCGGCCCGCCGTTCAGCGCGGTGAACTCCTGCCCCTCGAGGACGAACCGCACGGTCATCGCGCTGCCGGGCGTCCCGGGTCCGGCCTCGCCGTAGCGCGAGACGTCCAGGATCTTCGTGTCCTCCTTGCCGCCGCGCTCCGTGAAGATCGAGACGTAGAACTCGGCGGCCTCCTCGGCCTGGTCGTCGAACCAGAGGTACGGAGTGATCGACTGCATCGCTGGTGCTCCTTTCCCGTCGGCGTGCGCTCTGGTGAGTCAGATCTCGGGCGGGGCGTCCGCCACTTGGCGAACCTCGACCTCGCCCCCGGTGAAGGCAACGCACCGCGAGGCGATCTCGATCGCGCGCTCCTGCGATGCGTCGATGATCCACCAGCCCGCGAGCGACTCCTTGGCCTCGGCGAACGGGCCGTCGGTGGCCACGGGGGCGCCGTCCACGATCCGAACGGTCTTCGCCTCGCTCGGGTCGACCAGACCCTGCCCGTCGACGAACTCGCCGGCGTCGCGTATCTCCTGGTCGATCGCCTGCATGAACGCGATCATCTCCCGGATCCACTCGGGCGTCCGGGTCTCGATCATCGTGTTCTGGTCCCCGAACATCATGATGATGTACTTCATCCCCTCACTCCTTCCTTCCCGCACCGGGCGGCGCGTACACCTCTGAGTCGGAGCCGCCACCGGGTTCTCGACATGGGTTGGACATGATCTTCCCGAGAGGCCGGGCGTCAGCCCGCATCGGGCGGCTCTTCCACCCGGTACAGCCGCCACCGATCGGGCACGCCCTTCAGCTCGTGCTCGCCGCGGTCGACGAACGTGAGCCCGGACCCCGCGACCAGGTCCCGCACCGTCTGGCTGACGAGCACCTCGGAGGGGTCCGCCAGCGCCCCCACCCGAGCCCCGATGTTCACCGCGAGCCCGCCGACCTTGCCGTCGATCGTCTCGACCTCGCCCGTGTGCAGGCCGGCGCGAACCTCGAGACCGAGCGGACGAACGGCGGCGACGATCGCCGTCGCGCATCGGATGGCGCGCGCGGGGCCGTCGAACGTCGCCATGAACCCGTCGCCGGCCGTGTCCACCTCCGTCCCTCGATACCGAGCGAGCAGCCCGCGGACTGCCGCGTGGTGCCGTTCGAGCACCTCGCGCCAGGTCCGGTCGCCGAGCCGCGCGGCCGCCTCCGTCGAGCCGACGACGTCGGTGAACAGGACCGTCGCGAGGACGCGATCGAGCTCGGCCTCCTCGTCCCGGATGGAGGCGACGAACCGTTCCACCTCGTCGACGATCGGGTGCCAGTCGCCGACCCAGGGAAGCAGGTCCTGTCCCTCGAGCTCGACGAACCGGGCGCCGGGGATCCGCGAGGCGATCAGGCGGCTGCCCTCGACGAACTCCTCGGGATCGTCGCGACGATGCAGGACGAGCGTCGGGACCTGGATCGATGACAGGACCGAACATCGGTCCTGCCGAACCGCCAGGCCTCCGCGTACAGGGCGCCGGGCGAGAGCGACAGGCGCTCGTATCGCGCGTACCAGGCGATCGACCGTTCGTCCGCGTCGGCGAGAGAGAGGTTGGCGCGGCGCGTCCAGGCTCCGTCGCCGAAGTGCTCCATGACCCAGTGGAAGGACTCGTCGAGGTCGGCCTCGTTGCGTCCCCGGGGAGTGTCCTCCGTCCACCGCCAGGTGGGCGCGGCCGCGTACAGGATCAGTCCGGAGAGGCGATTCGGGTACGTCGCGGCGAACGGGCAGGCGAAGAACCCGACGTCGCCGACGGCGAACAGCACTGGGCGCTCGGCGCCGGCGGCGTCGGGCACGGTGCCGAGGTCCTCCATCAGCGTCTCGATCGGGGGAACGTCGGCCGGGGTGAACCGCTCCGAGAGCCCGAGTCCTCGGCGGTCCATGACGATGAGCCGCGAGCTGGCGGCGAGCGTCTGCAGGAACGACGCCAGCGGTGGATGCTCGAAGTTGACCTCGAGGTTCGAGACGTACCCCTGCAGATAGACGAGGTCGGTCGGTCCGCCTCCGATGACTTCGTCGGACTGCCCGTTCCACGCGTACCGGATGTCGCGACCCATCGAGCTCATCCTGGCCCGTTCCGCCGCCACGACGCAACGGCTCCCCACGGCCGTGCCGGAGGTCGTGGGCCGGAGACTGCTGAAGGTCCAGTTCGCCAAGCCCGACGTGATCGCCTTGTTGGTCGGACTTGCACCCCCGATCGACGTGGTCCTCACCGTATCGGGTGTGGTGGGTGGACGAACGTTCGCCGGAAGCGACATCGTTCGGGCCGTCGGCTCCGGTGCGGAGAACCCTCCGCCCGACGCGAACACGGATCCGAGTCCATCGCCGTCGCCGGAAGTGTCGCCCTCGACCGAGCCGACGCCCTCGACGTCTCCGACGGGCTAGCCTCATCGGCGCCGTGGCCGCCTACCCCGAGATCGAGCCGCACGAAAAGCGGGGTGCTCGACGTCGCCCGGTATCGAGGACGGGATCGTCCGCCCCACCGATCGATTCGCCGACGTTCGACGTTCCTCGCCGCCGTTCGAGTCGAACGACGCGACGAGCCGAGGGATGGTGCCTCAGCGAGCCGCGGCCGATACCCGCTCGGCGAGCGCGGCGCCCCAGGCGGTCGCGCGCTCGATCTGCCCGGGCTCGAGCCGGCTCTCGGTCGTCACGAAGAAGCTCTCCGGCGCCGTGAGGAGGTGATAGCCGTGATTCTCGAGGCGTCGGGCGATGCCCTTGGCCGCCGACCCGGTCAACCACGCCGGCTTGTCGAATCGCGTGTCGAACGCCCCGGCGGGTCGCTCGCGCCCGGGGGGCAGGGTGCCGAGCCAGTCCCGCATCCCGGGGCCCGGGTCGCTCGGCCGGGACGACGGATACCGCTTGTCCTTCACGGCGGCCTTTCGTGTCCCCGCCGAGCTCATCCCGTGCGCGTGCGTTGGCGCGCCGACCACCAGCAGGTCGAACTCGGCGAGCCGCGACGGCTCGATCTCCGAAACGGGCCCGGACTCCACTTCCATGCGGTGTGCACGGAGGGTCTCGGCGATCGTCTCGCCGATCTCGGCGGTGTTCCCGAACATCGACTCGTAGACCACGAGCGCCTTCATCGGTCCTTCTCCCCCTGATCGTTTGCGGCCATCGTGACGCCGGGAGCACGAGCCATCAGGGTCGGGCGGCCCCACTCGGAGGGGTCACCCCGCCGCTGGGGGGTAGCCTCGTCCGCAATGGCCCCGTATCCCGAGATCGAGCCGACCGATCATGGGCTGCTCGACGTGGGCGACGGCCACCGCATGTTCTGGGAGACGTGCGGGAACCCGCAGGGGCTGCCGGCGCTCGTGCTACACGGCGGTCCGGGCTCCGGCTGCGCGCCGTGGCAGCGCCGCCTCTTCGACCCCGGGCGCTACCGGATCGTGCTGTTCGATCAGCGGAACTGCGGGCGGAGCACGCCCCACGCGAGCGAGCCCGACGTCGACCTGACGGCGAACACCACGCAGCATCTGCTCGCGGACATCGAGCGGCTTCGGCAGCACCTCGGCGTCGAGCGCTGGCTGGTGACCGGCGGGTCGTGGGGGAGCGCGCTCGCCCTCGCCTACGCCGAACGTCACCCCGATCGCGTGTCCGCGATGGTGCTGTGGGGCGTGGCCGCGGCGAGACGGCGCGAGTTCGACTGGCTGTTTCGCGGCCTCGTGCGCGTCTTCTTCCCCGAGGAGTGGGAGCGTCTCTGCGACGCGATCCCGCCCGCGCTGCGGGGGATCGACGTCGTCGACGCCTACGCCGCGCTGCTGTTCGATCCCGACCCGGAGGTGCGAGCTCGCGCGGCCCTCGACTGGTGTCTCTGGGAGTCCGCGACCCCATCGTGGCCGCCGACCACGGGCCTCGCCGAGCGGTTCGAGGACCCAACCTTCGCGCTCGCGTTCGCCCGACTCGTCACGCACTACGTCCGGCACGACGCGTGGCTTCCTGACGATGTCGTCTTCCATGGGCTCGACGCCCTCGCCGGGATCCCCGCCGTGCTGATCCAGGGGCGGTTCGACTTCCAGGCGCCGCTCGGCTCGGCCTGGGACATCCATCGGGCGTGGCCGGGATCCGAGCTCGTGGTCGTCAACGACGCCGGGCACGACTCGAGCGCGCCGGGGATCGAGGACGCGATCGTGCGCACCACGGACCGGTTCGCCGCACGCTGAGCGTCACGCAATCTCCGACGAGCAGCGTGTCATGGCCGTGGCGGAACCTGGTCACGCCGCAGAGATCGCTCGCGTTGCCCGAATCCGGCCGAGCACCTACAGTCGGTCTCGAGGTTCCTTCCCGACCGGATAGGCGGCATGCGCAGCGGCGACGCCCGGGTCACCAACGGCGATGCAGGTCATGCCCCGGAGGTCGGCGAGCACGAGCCCACGGCCGCGTTGACCGCCGTCGTGGAGGACCTCGCCGGCGAGCTGTCGCTCCGGCCGCTCCTCGAACGGATCCTTCGGCGCTCGACCGAGCTGCTCGGCTGCGACGCCGGCTCGATCTGCCTCGTCGACGAGGCGGCCGGGGTGTATCGGAAAGAAGCCGACATCGGCGTCGCCTGTCAGTCCGGGCGCGTCTTTCCGCTCACCGAGGGCGTGACCGGAGCGGTCGTCGCCCGCCGGGGACCCGTGACCTTCGACGAGTATCGCAAGGTGCCGGGCGGCCACGTCCGTCCCGAGGACCGGGCCTCGCTCAAGGCCGTGATCGGCGTTCCGATCTGGTGGCGGGGCGCGATCGTCGGCTCCTGCGTGGTGTTCACCCGCGATCCCGAGCGTATCTTCGGCACGGACGACGCCGAGCTGCTCGAGCTGTTCGCGAAGCACGCCGCGATCGCCATCACGAACGCCCGCCTGCACGAGAAGGCCGAGGCGAACGCCCGGGCCGAGGCCGCCGCCGCCGAGCGCAACCGGATGGCCCGGGAGGTGCACGACACGGTCGCGCAGGGACTGGCATCGGTGCTCATCCAGCTGCGCGCCGCGCACGGCGCCATCACCGGGGGAAAGACGGCCGACGCGGTCGCCGCGCTTGGCGAGGCCCGCGCCGCGGCCGAGGCCGCGTTCGAGGAGACCCGCCGCAGCGTGCTCGGGCTAGCCCCCTCGCCGCTCGAGGGGCGCTCGCTCGAGGAGGCGCTCGCGCTCGAGCTCGCGTGGGCGAACCGCACGGGCGTGGCCGACGTCCGCCTCGTGACCGCGGGCGAGCCGGTCGAGCTACCGACCGATCTCGCGCACACGCTGTTCCGCATCGCGCAGGAAGCAATGACCAACGCGCTCCGCCACGCGCGCGCGACGTCGGTCCGCGTCGGTGTCGTCTACTCGCCCACGAGCGTCACCCTCCTCGTCCAGGACGACGGCGTCGGCTTCGATCGAATCCAGATCCGGCAGGACGGCGTGCTGCACGGCCAGGGACTCGAGGGTATGGCCGAGCGCGCGCGTCTGCTCGGCGGCACTCTCGCGCTCGACTCCACGCCCGGCTGGGGGACGCGGGTTCGCGCGTCGATCCCGCTGTCGCGAGGAGGCCCCGCCGACGAGGCCTCCTCGGCCGGCCCCGTCCGGGTGCTGGTGGTCGACGACCACGCCGTGACCCGAGCGGGAATCGTCCGGCTCCTGTCTGAGGCCGATCCGCCGATGCTGGTGGTGGGCGAGGCCGCCTCGGGTGAGCAGGCGGTTGTTGCCTGGCGCTCGCTGCATCCCGACGTGGTGCTGATGGATCTCAAGATGCCGAACGGCGACGGCACGGAGGCGATCGCGCGGATCCGGGCCGAGGATCCCGATGCGAACATCGTCGCGCTGACGGCGTTCGCGAGCGACGACACCGTCGCCGACGCCTTCCGCGCTGGGGCGCGCGGCTACATCGGCAAGGACGCGTCGGAGGTCGAGCTCACCGGGGCCGTCCTGGCCGCCTCCCGCGGGGGCCTGGTCCTGTCCGGCCCGGCGATCGACCGGTTCCAGGCGCGGATGAACGGGACGGACGAGCTCCACGCGCTCACCGAGCGGGAACGGCAGGTCCTGGGTCTCCTGGAGCGGGGATCCCCCGATCGCGAGATCGCGTCCGCGCTCGGCATCTCCGTCAAGACCGTCGAGAAGCACGTCGGCTCGATCCTTCGAAAGACGGGCGCGCACAACCGGACGCAGGTCGCAGCCCGGGCCAGGGACGGGGTCGCGGGGTAGGGGTTCCCAGGCCTCTCGAAGGGGTGGTTTCCCCGATGTGGGACATCGACCCCGGTCTCTACGCTCGTGCCGTCTCTCCCGGGCAAGGGGGTGTGCGGTGCCGGTCGTGCCCTTCAAGGACATCATCGATCGGGCGTACAAGGAGCGGTACGGGGTCGCCGCGTTCAACATCGTCAACGACCTGACCCTCGAGGCCGTGCTGGCGGCCGCGGTCGATCTACGCGCGCCGCTGATCGTCCAGACCTCGGTCAAGACCGTGAAGTCCATCGGCCGCGACGTCCTGTACGGGATGTGGACCACGATGACGGCCGGGATCGAGGTGCCCGTCACGCTGCATCTCGACCATTGCCCGGAGCGCGAGGTCATCACGTCGTGCCTCGAGGCCGGCTGGAACTCGGTCCTGTTCGACGGGTCGTCGCTCCCGGTGGAGGAGAACCTTCGGCAGGCGAAGGAGATCGTGGAAGAGGCGCGGCGGTACGGCGCCCACGTCGAGGGTGAGATCGAGCCGTTCAAGGGTGTGGAGGACGACCTCGGCTCCGACGAGGAGCCCGACCGCCAATCGCTCGAGGTGGCGCTCGACTTCATCCGGCGAACGCGGGTCGACTGCTTCGCGCCGGCGATCGGGAACGCGCACGGCTGGTATGCGAGCGAGCCGAAGCTCGACGCGCAGCGCGTGTCGGACATCCAGGCGGGCGAGCCGATCCCGATCGCGCTGCACGGCGGGAGCGGCATGACGGACGCGCAGTTCACCGATCTGATCGCGCGCGGGTGCGCGAAGGTCAACATCTCCACCGCGCTCAAGCGGCGGTTCATGAAGGCGAACCTCGAGTTCCTCCGCCAGGCCGAGACCGAGGACAAATGGGATCCGCCCTCGCTGTTCAAGCACGTTCGCGCCGAGGTCGTCGACATGGCGGCCGACCACATCCGACGGTTCGGGAGCGAGGGCAAGGCCTGGTGACCGCGCTGATCTTCGACTGCGACGGCGTGCTCGCCGACACGGAACGCTACGGGCACCTGCCGGCCTTCAATCAGACCTTCGAGGAGTTCGGCCTGCCCTTCCGCTGGTCCGAGGACGAGTACGGACGCAAGCTCGAGATCGCGGGTGGCAAGGAACGGATGGCGAGCATGCTGACGGTTGACGTCGTTCGCGAGGCCGGGTTGCCGACCGACGCCGACGGTCAGAAAGCGGCTATCGCCGAGTGGCACAAGCGGAAGACCGCCCTGTACACGGAGATGGTGGCGGCCGGCCGGCTCCCGGGACGTCCCGGCGTCGCCCGCATCGTCGGCGAGGCGCTGAATGCGGGGTGGGTCCTCGGCGTCGCCTCGACCTCGTCCGAGGAGTCGGTGCGCGCCGTGCTCGAGCACGTGGTCGGCCCGGAGCGGGCCGCGCGCTTCTCGCTCGTGCTCGCCGGCGACGTCGTCGAGAAGAAGAAGCCGGCGCCCGACATCTACGAGCTCGCGGTCGCGCGCTTGGAAGCGGATCCGTCGGACACGCTCGTGATCGAGGACTCGCGCAACGGCCTGCTCGCGGCCGTCGGCGCGGGCCTGCCGTGCGTGGTGACGGTCAACGGATACACGGAGCACGAGGACTTCTCCGAGGCCGTCATGGTCGTGACCTCGCTCGGCGACCCGGGCGGGGAGACGACGACCATCCTCGAGAACCGCGGCCGCGCGAAGCCCGGCGACCACATCGTGCTGGCGGATCTCGAGGCGTGCCTCGAGGAGCGGTGATCGATCCACGGGACGCGACGAAGGACGGAGGTGTGGATGGCGGAATCGAGTCTTGGTGGGGTCGAACTGGTGGTCCGGACGATCGCCGAGACGGCGGTCGAGAACGAGAAGTACTTCGGCGACCTCGATGCGGTCGTGGGGGACGGCGACTTCGGCTACTCGATGGCTCGAGGATTCGAGCTCGTCCTTGCCGACTTCGACGGGTTCGATCGCACCGACGTCGGGACGTTCCTGAAGAAGGTCGCGGTGGTCATCACCGGTCGCATCGGTGGGACCTCGGGCCCGATCTGGGGAACGGCCTTCCTGCGGGCCGGCGCCGCCGCGGCCGACAAGACCACCCTCACGACGCAGGACACGATCGAGATGCTGCGCGCGGCGATCGAGGGCATCAAGCAGCGAGGTCAGTCCGACCTCGGCGACAAGACCCTGCTCGACGCCCTCGTGCCGGCCGTTGACACGCTCGAGGAGTCGCTCGCGTCTGGCGACGACGCATCCGGAGCGCTGCAGAAGGCGGCGTCGACGGCCCGCGAGCGGGCCGAGGCGACGAAGGAGATGGTCGCGAAGAAGGGCCGAGCCGCGTACACGGGAGAGCGCAGCATCGGGACGCTCGACGCCGGGGCGATCGCCGTCGCGGTGATGCTCGAACGGCTCGCGGAGGTCTGGCCCGCCGACGGACAGGAGGAGGGAGCATGAAGAAGTTCGTCAACGATCCGAAGGAGTTCGTGCCCGAGATGCTCAAGGGCATCGCGCTCGCGAACCCCGGCAAGATCAAGTACGTGCCCGAGTACAACCTGATCATGCGGACCGACGCGCCGAGCGACGCGAAGGTCTCGATCGTGCAGGGCTCGGGTTCGGGCCACGAGCCCGCCCACGTCATGATCGTCGGCAAGGGAATGCTCGACGCCGCCTGCCCGGGCGACGTCTTCGCCGCGCCGCCGATGGACTACGTCCTGGAGACGACGAAGCTGCTCAACTCCGCCAAGGGCGTCCTCCATCTCATCAACAACTACAGCGGCGACCGCATGGCGTTCGACATGGGCAAGGAGATGGCCGAGGCCGAGGGCGTCACGGTGGGCACCGTCCTCGTCGACGACGACGTCGCCGTCAAGGACTCCACCTACACCGTCGGGCGGCGTGGCGTCGCGGGCAACTTCTTCGTGATCAAGGCGGTCGGGGCGGCGTCGGAGAACGGCGCAGAGCTGAAGCAGCTCGTCGACATCGGTCAGAGCGTGAACTCGGTGACGCGCACGATGGGAATGGCGCTCACCTCGTGCACGCCGCCCGCGAAGGGCTCACCGCTGTTCGAGCTCGGCGAGGACGAGATGGAGATGGGGGTCGGCATCCACGGCGAGCCGGGGCGCCGGCGCGAGAAGCTCGCCGACGCGAACGCCATCGTGGACGAGCTGGTCGAGGCGACGGCGTCCGACCTTCCGTTCAAGAAGGGCGACAACGTCGCGCTCATGATCAACGGGCTCGGGGGCACGCCGATCAGCGAGCTCTACCTCCTGTACGGACGCGCGCACGAGCAGCTCGCCAGCCGCGGGATCACCGTCGGCAAGAGCTACGTCGGCGAGTACTGCACGTCGCTCGACATGGCGGGGTGCTCGGTCACGCTCGTGCGCCTGGACGACGAGCTGATCTCGTTGCTCGAGGCGCCGGCGGACGTCCCGATCCGCGTCTTCTGAGGGTCGGGGACGACGAATCGGACCCGTCCGACCCGCCCGCGGGGTCGGACGGGTCCGGCATTGCCCGATCGATGCCTTCGGCGGCCGACCGGGAATCGATTCGCCGGGTCCTGATCGTTCGGGGGATGCGCCCCGCCCGCTAGACGAGGGCGGGCGTCTGTCGCGTGGCGCAGAACGGACAGTAGTAGTCCGCCGCAGGAGTGAGGAAGTTCGAGCGCGAGAGCTCGACGCCGCAGACGGGACAGAAGTACTCGTTGACCTCGTCGTCGAACTGCAGACGGTCTTCCGAGGAAAAGAGCGTGACGTCGATCACGGCGGCCTCCTCGCGCTAGCGATGGGGCTCGTGGAGGGCGAAGGGCCACAGGTGCTCTGATCGCTCGACGCGAACCCTCGAACGAGTGTCCGAGACTGCCACCGTACCAGGTCGGGCGGAAACCCGGCCGTGTGGGCCTCAGCGGAATCAACGGTCGTGACAAGGGGTTAGCGTGCCCGTGAGAGGTCGGAGACCCCCGACGACGTGACCGAATCCCCAACGGCGCATGGAGCGAAAGGAGCGGCCGATGAAGGCGTTCGGATTGGCCGATGAGAACGCGACGGCGGCGATCATCGAGGTCCCGACACCCGAGGCCGGCGCCGGCGAGGTGCTGGTTCGCGTCTGGGCGTCCTCGGTGAACGGGTTCGACGCCTTCGTCGCCTCGGGCATGGCGCGCGGCATGATGGAGCACCGGTATCCCGTCGTGGTCGGCAAGGACTATGCCGGGGTGATCGAGGCCGTCGGCGAGGGCGTCACGCGCTTTTCGGTCGGCGACGAGGTCACCGGCATCACGCCGCCGGAGCCGCACGTTTCTCGCGGCTCCTACGCCGAGCTCGTCGCGGTGCCGGCCGAGGGGTACCTCGAGCCGAAGCCCGCGAACCTGGACTTCGAGCACGCGGCGTCGGCCGGCCTCGCGGCGCTCACGGCGCTCGTGTCGGTTGACGCGATCGGCCCGTCCGACGGCGACGTCGCGCTCGTCGTCGGCGCGACCGGCGGCGTCGGCGTGTTCGCCGTGCAGCTCGCGGCCGCTCGCGGGGCGACCGTCGTCGCGACCGGGCTCCCCGAGGACGAGGCCTGGATCCGCGAGCTCGGGGCCGACGAGTTCGTCGACTACTCGGGCGACGTCCCGACGGCCGTGCGCGCCCGGCACCCCGAGGGGGTCGACGCCCTGATCGTCGCGGTGCCGCTGGGAGACGGGTTCGGCCCGACCGCCGAGCTTGTGAAGGAGGGGGGCAGGCTCGCCACCATCGTCGGCGGCGACATCGACGCCCTCGCCGCCCGAGGGATCAAGGGCGCGAGCGTCTACGGCCAGTCCGACCCGGGCGCGTTCACGAGGGTGATCGAGATGGCCGGCGAGGGAACGCTGACGGTGCCCGTGACGCGGACCTTCTCGTTCGAGCTGCTCCCCGAGGCGCTCGGGCTCGTCGGGAAGCGACACGCCCGCGGGAAGGTGGCGATCACGATCGCGAGCTGAGGACTCCGAGACGTTCGCGTTCCGTGCGACCTGAAGGGCGACAACCTGGTACGTGGCGGACGCGCGACGGTGTCCATCCGTTCCCTACACTCGATCCGTGGCCGTGTGCCCTTCCTGCGGAGCCGAGCTCCCGGCCGGTGCCCGCTTCTGCGCCTTCTGCGGCACGGCGATCGAGGCGGGGCCGGCCGTGTCCGAGGAGCGACGGATCGTCACGATCCTGTTCGCGGACCTCGTCGGGTTCACGGAACGCTCGGACCACGCCGATCCCGAGGACGTCCGTCGGGTCCTGGTCCCGTTCCACCGTCGAGTGAAGGAGGACCTCGAGCGGTTCGGCGGCACCCTCGACAAGTTCATCGGCGACGCGGCGATGGGCGTGTTCGGCGCGCCGGTCGCACACGAGGACGACCCGGCGCGAGCCGTGCACGCGGCGCTGAGGATCCTGCGTTCGATCGAGGACCTGCGGCGGCACGACCCGGACATCGCGGTCCGGATCGCCGTCAACACCGGCGAGGCCGTCGTCTCGTTCGGCGTGGGACCCCAGGTGGGGGAGGCGGTCGCCGGCGACGTCGTGAACACCGCGTCGCGAATGCAGTCGCTCGCGCCGCGCGACTCGGTCGTCGTCGGAGAGGCAACGCTGCGATCCGTCCGGGACCGGTTCGAGGTCGAGGCGCTGCCGGCCGCGACGGTCAAGGGCAAGAGCGAGCCGCTGCAGGTTTGGCGAGTCGTCGCCCAGCACGTCCAGGCCGAGGCCGACCGAACGCCTTTCGTCGGTCGTGAGCGGGAGTTGTCGACGCTCGGCGAGCGGTTCGACGAGGTCGTTCGATCGCGCTCGGGCGGCGTCGTGACGATCGTGGCGGACGCGGGGGTGGGCAAGTCGCGTCTCGTCGACGAGCTCGCAGCGCGCCTTGGTCGCCGCGCGCGACGGCTCACCGGCGACTGCCGCCCGTACGGCGAGGGCGTCACGTTCGCGCCGGTCGAGGAGACCGTGTGGGCGCTGACCGGCATCGGACCGTCGGACGACGCCGCGACCCGGGTCTCGCGGCTCGAGGCCCATGCCCGTCGCATCGAGGCCGACGCGCGGGAACGTCGCTGGCTGACGCGAACGCTCGACGCGGTCCTCGCGCTCCAGGCCGCTCCCGAGGGGCCGACGATCGGAGCGGACGAGATCGCGCAGGCGTGGGCGCGCGTGCTCGGTGCGGCGGCGGAGGAGCGCCCGCTGCTGCTGGAGATCGGCGACCTTCACGTCGCCGCCCCCGCCCTCGTCGAGGTCCTCGCCGATGCGGCCGAGCTCCTCGAGTCACGCCCCGTGCTGATCCTCGCAACGACGCGGCCCGATGGTGGAGTCCCCGATCGTTGGGTGAAGAGCTCGCGAGCCTGGACGTTCCCGCTCGGCGCGCTCGACGGGGCGGAGTCGCGGGCGCTGCTCGACGCCGTGCTCCCCGAGGGCTCCGCGTCCGAGGCGGCCCGAGCGGCGCTGCTCGAGCGGTCGGCGGGAAACCCGCTGTACGCGATCGAGTTCGCCCGGATGCTGGCGGAGTCCGGCGGGCTCGACGCCTCGACGCCGGCATCGGTCCAGGCCGTCATCGCCGCCCGGCTCGACGCGGTTCCGGCCGAGGTCCGCGCCCTTGCCCTCGACGCCGCCGTGCTCGGCGAAGAGGTGTGGCCGGAGGCGCTGGCGAGCCTGGCCGACCGCGAGCTGGGGGATGTTCGGGAAGGCCTCGGGGAGCTTGAACGTCGACGGCTGCTCGAGCGGCGCGCGTCCTCGTTGCCCGACGTCGAGGCCTACGGGTTCGCGCACGGGCTGATCCGCGAAGTCGCGTACGGTCGCCTCCCACGCGCCGCACGGGCCCGACGGCACCTCGCGGCGGCGCACTGGCTCGAGAGCGCGACCGGGGCGCGCGCGGACGAATGGGCCGAGTCGCTCGCCCGCCATTACGCGGCGGCGGCGGAGCTCGGCCGGGCGTCGGGAGAGCCCGAGGTCGTCGACAGCGCGTCGGCACCCGCGCAGCGGTGGCTGGTCGCCGCCGGAGATCGAGCGTTCGCGCTGGATCCCGCGGCCGCGTTCGCGACGTTCGACCGCGCGCTCGCGCTCGCGCAGGCGGGGACGCTCGAGCGGGAGGAGGCGCTCTGGCGCTCGGCGCTCGCGGGGCGGCGCAGCGGCCTGCTCGAGGCGGACGACGTGCTCGCCCGGCACGAGGAGGCGCTCGCGATCGCGCGGACGCGAGGAGACGAGATCGCGGTGGGTGCGGCGCTCACACGGATCGGCAGCCAGCTCTCGGCGACCGGGGAGGTCGAGCGGGCCCGGGCGTCCCTGTCGGAGGCGATCGACACCCTGGAGCGGCGTCCGCCGGGCCGGGCGCTCGCGCGCGCGTACGCGTTTCGGGCCGAGGAGGAGCTGTTCGCCGGGGACACGCCGGAAGCGATGGCGCTCGCGGATCGCGCGCTCGCGCTGCTCGAGGACGACCGCGACGAGATCGCGGTGATGGCGCTGCATCTGCGCGGCGACGCCAGGTGCTCGATGGGAGACCTCGACGGCGGTCTCGCGGACCTCACCGATGCGCTCCGTCGCGCCGAGGACGCCGGTCGGGTCACGGACATCGTGTCGTCGCGAAACTACCTCGCGGAGTGGCGGTGGGCGACCGAGGGCCCGACCGCCGGTCTCGAGGAGTGGGAGACGGCGCTCGAGCTCGCCGAGCGACGGAACGTGCACTCACAGGCGATCTACACGAAGGCCGCGGCCCTGTGGGTCCTGCTGGAGGCCGGCGAGTGGGAGCGCGTGCTCGAGTGGAGCGCCGAGCTGCTCGCGCCGCCGGCCGAACGGCGGGATCCGGCCGTGTCGGTCGTCGCGCAGGTCACGCGGGCGCACGTCCTGCTCGCGCGCGGGCGACGCTCCGAGGTCGTCGACGACGGCGAGCTCGTCGCGCTCGCCGAGCGGATCGAGGAGCTGCACGCGCTCGTCCCGGCGCTGGTCGCCGCCGCCGCGATCGCGCTGGCCGACGGCGACCCCGAGCGGGCCGCCGAATTCCTCGAGTCGTTCGAGTCGCTCACCGACGGCGTCGCGCCCGAGTACCGCGCGGTCGAGCTCGCGCGAGCCGTGCGGCTGTGTCTGGCGGCCGGGCGGTCCGACATCGCCGAGCGGCTGGTTGCGGCGGACGGACCCCACGTCCTGCGCGACGGGCTGCGCCGCGACGCGGCGCGAGCGATGCTCGCCGAGGCCCACGGCGACCCCGACTCGGCCGAGTCCTACGCGACGATCGCCGAACGCCTCCGCGCGTACGGCGATCCCTTCGAGGAGGCGATGGCGCTCCTCGGCCAGGCTCGGCTGACCGGCGCCGACGAGCCGCGGGAGCGGGCCCGCGAGCTGCTCGAGCGCCTCGGCGTCCGCGCCTGATCCGGCGATCGACGGGTGTCGGCGCTCTCTCGCTACGTTGCGTTTCCCGCCGCGCCGACAATACGTGGGTGATGGCCAGATCCAGCGAGGGCGCCGACCGGTCCGACGCCGAGCTGCTCGTCGCCGCCCGGACGCAGACCGCGGCCTTCGAGGAGCTCTACCTGCGCCACACGGAGCGCATCGTGCGGTTCGCGGCCCGCCGGGCCAGCACGCCGGCCGACGTCGTCGACCTCGTGGCCGCGGTCTGGCTCGAGGTCGTCGCCTCGCTCGAGCGGTTCGATCCCGCGCGGGGCGAGGGGCTGCCATGGATCCTCGGCATCGCGGCGAACCTGTGCGCAGTCGAGCGCCGCCGGGTCGCGCGCGAGCGCGAGGCCGTCCGACTCCTGGCCGGCCATCGCGCGCTCGACGAGGAGGACGCGGTGCGGCTCGAGCGCGAGATCGACGCCGCGGGCATCGCCCCCCGGCTCCGCGACGAGCTCGGGCGGCTTCCCCGCGGGGAACGCGCCGTGGCCGAGCTCGTCCTGCTCGACGAGCTCACGCCGACCGAGGCGGCGACCGCCCTCGGCCTGCACCCGGCCGCCGTTCGCATGCGGCTCGCCCGCGCGCGCCGGAAGCTCCGGCGCGTCGCCGCGGACCACCGCGTTCGCGCGATCGAGAGTCTCGAGGAGGTTTCGACATGACGACGACGGGCCCGGGGGAGCGGACGAGGTTCGAGGAGCGGCTCCTGCCGGTGCTCGTCACCGCGCTCGAGGAGCGTCCGTCGCTGCGCCGTGCTTCGTCGGCGCGACCTCGCCGGCTGCGGCGCCGGTGGGCGGCCACGATCGCGGTCGTCGCGGGGGCCATCGCGCTCGCGCTCGTCGTGCCGATGCTCCTGCCCGCGGGTCGGACGGACTCGGCCGCGGCCGCGATGCTCCGGCAGGTGGCGCGCCGGGCCGCCGAGCAGCCCGCGACGCCGGCGCCGCGGGCGGATCAGTTCCTCTATACGAAGGCCGAGAGCGCCCAGGTGTTCACGTATGTGGTCGGTGACGGGACCACGTTCGCGTACCGGCAAACGCTCACGCGCGAGTTCTGGATCGCGTCCGACGGCTCGGGCCGGATCCTCGAGACCACGGGGCCGGCCGAGTTCGTCTCGTCGCGGGACGATGCCGCGTGGGTCGCGGCCGGTTCGCCCGACCTGTTCGAGAACCAGACGACCGACGACCGATTCGCGCCAGGGGAGCTCAGCTACCAGGACTACTCCGACCTCCCGACCGATCCGGTGGAGCTCCGCAAGCTCATCGAGCGCCGCGAGATCGTCGGCGGTCCCGACGGCGACTGGGAGACGTTCAGCATCGTCGGCGACCTGCTGCGCGAGGCCCACACGGCACCGGCGGTTCGCGCCGCGCTCTACGAGGTGGCGGCCGACCTGCCCGGCGTCGAGCTCGTGGGCCGCGTGCAGGACGGCGCCGGTCGCGCCGGCGTCGCGGTCGCCTACACGTCCGACCGTGGCGAGGGCGCGACGCGGCAGGAATTCATCTTCGATCCGCAGACGGCCGAGCTCCTCGGCGAGCGCTACGTCCTCGTCGACGACAGCCGGATCGACGTGCAGAGCGGCGGGGGCGGGGCGATCTACGGCGGTGTCGGCGCCGCCGGGACCGTTGGCTACGAGGCGACGTACGTCGCGCAGGGCGTCGTGGATCGCATCGACGAGACGCCGTCCTGAAGACGCGGGCAGAGCCGCCCGGCTCGGGGCGGCTCTGCTGCGGATGAGATGTGATCAACGAGCTGCTGGGATCCCGGCTCTCAGCGACCTGGGTCCACTCGGACCTGGGACCAGTCGATCGGGCTCGTCGCCCCGGCGCGTCCCGTGTAGCCGGCCTGCTTCGCGGCCTCGGTCCAGTCCGTGCCTGCGGTCGTCGCGGCGCCGACCTGTCCGGTGAATCCGGCGTCGATCGCCTGGGCGACCCAGCTCTCGGCCGAGGGCGTGACGGCGCCGAGCCGTCCCGTGTAGCCGGCCGCGACGAGCGCGTCACGGCCGAGCCCGAAGGACGTCGCGCTCTCGGTCCGCTCGGCCGGCGCGGGGGCCGGACGCGTGACGAAGTAGGTCGTCGCGACCGCGGCGGCGAGCAGGAGGAGCACGATCAGCGGCGCGTACGAGTGGCGCTCTCCGTACCCGGTGACCTCGATGTTGGCGGCCATCTCTGCCTCCTTCCTCGATCCGAACTCCTATGCGACGAGGCTAGGAGGCGGAGGATGCGCGGTCCGCAACGCCGGTCACCCTCGGCGCGTGGCGGTCGTCACGCCCGATCGCCCTACGGCGGTTGATGACCGCGCGCACGGACGGATCGCGGCCCGGCCCAACACGGCACGACGCGAGCCGTGTCGTCCGGAGCACGCGTTTGACAAGCCCCGACACGAGGGCTCGTATTGATCACCGAAGGACTCGACGGTGGGATGCGCCCCTCGTCCTCACGCGGGAGCTGAGCGATGGCGTGTATCGGCAACGGCACGTTCGGGACGAGCTCCACCCCGTGGGCGTTCGAGAACTGGTCGCGCACGCGAGCCCACACCGTCGCGTTGCGAACGACGCCGACGGACGTGACCCAGATCGTCGCCGCCGTCCGTGAGGCGGAGCGCTTGAGCGGCGTCGTCAAGGCGATCGGAAGCGGCTGGTCGTATTCGGACGTCGCGATCGCTCCCGAGGTGACGTGGGCGATCAACACGGACGAGCTCAAGAGGATCCTGTCCGGGACGGACGCGACGAAGCCCGACAACGTGATTCCCTTCGCGCTCAAGGACTCCATTCGGAACGCACCCCAGGACGCGGTTCCTTCGGCGCGCCACTACGTGCACGTCGAGGCCGGGATCAAGGTCCACGAGCTCAACTGCGAGCTCGACGATCTCGGGCTCGCGATGCGCACGCTGGGCGGCGCCACCGGCCAGTCGGTTGCCGGCGTCGTGTCGACGGGGACCCACGGCAGCGACGTCGGGCTCGGTCCCATCCCCGACGTGATTCGAGCCATCCACCTGGTGGGTCCGGGTGGCCAGGAATGGTGGATCGAGGGCGAGGGCGAGCGCGCGATCACCGATCCTCAACGCATGAACCAGGCGCGCACCGCCGGGCGGTTCTGCCGTGACATCCGCATCGAGTACGACGATCAACTCTTCGACGCGGCGCTCGTCTCCGTCGGGCGGATGGGCATCGTCTACAGCTACGTGGTCGAGGTCCGAAACGCGTTCAACCTGGACATCAACGCTGAGAAGAAGCCGTGGTCCGAGGCCGCGAAGACGATCCGGGACGGGATCCGGGACGCGTCCCCTCCGAAGGAGGAATGGATCGAGATCGTGTTGAACCCGTTCGCCAACGCCGCGGGCGATCACGACTGCGTCATCACTCGCAAGAGGGCGACGACGGCCCCCGTGACCACGACGAACGGCACGCCCGACGCCTTCGAGTTGGTGTGCGACGTCGCGCCGTTGAACGTGGTGCTCGACGAGATCACGCTGACCTTGCCGGGACTCATCGCCGCCGCGAGCGCCGCCGCCATCGCGGGGCTTTCGTGGTTGCTGCTGATCCCCATCGTCGGTCCTGGGCTCTACGCGACCGCGGTCTCCGCCGCGGTAACCGCCGCAACGGGCGGACTGATCCTCCTCGAGTCGGCGGTGACGGCGGCTCGGTCGGTGCCCGGGGAGGATCTCGGGCAGAAGATGGTCACGATCCTCAACACCATGACGGATCTCGGTCGTCCGGAGCTGATCCCGCTCCTCACAGACCAGTTGTTGACCGCCCTGCGACCGCTCCGGCACGACGAGGTCGGAAAGAGCTTCCAGATGCTCACCGGGCAGAAGCCGTGCGGTGCGTGGACGCCGCCTCCGAAATGCCTGCGAGCCGTGGACGGTCTCGAGTTCGCGCTCGATCTCAGCCCGACGAGCGAGAAGCTCTTCGAGTTCATCGACGACGTGATCGGCCTTTCCGACGAGTTCCTCGCCGCCGGGATGCCGATCGGCTTCGTCGCATCCATGCGCTTCACGAGCAAGACGACGGCATTGATCGGCATGCAGCAGGCCTCGAGGAACGCCATGGTGGAGTTCGTGATCCTTCGCGGGTTGCGAGGAGAGGAGGACTTCCTCAAGCGCCTGTATGTGGTCGCGAAGGACCACGACGCCATCCCGCACTGGGGGTTGATGCACGAGATCGACGCCGGGGAGGTGACGCGCCTGTACGGCGGCCGGCTGCGCGACTGGCGTCTCGCGCTGGGCCGATTGACCGACGAGGGCGGAGGGAAGCCCGGGACGTTCCGCACGTCGTTCTCCGTGGACCGAGGGCTGGAGCCGTTGACCGGGGAGCTGGTGTTCAGCAACAACCTCGGGTCGCAGATCCGCCTGTGGGATCCCACGCCGCAGGCGGAGGGGAGCGTGACCAGCACGGGGTTCTATCTCTGGAACCGCTCCACGCACTCGACGAACGTCACGGGGGCGCGGATCACGACGCAGCAAGATGCGCCCGGCGCCCCGGTGTTCCAGGTGGTGACCCCGTTTCCGATTGCGATCGGGGCCGGTCAGGTGCGCCTCGTCGACGTTCGCTTCTCGGCTCCCGCAGCCGGATCGATCACCGGCCTGGCTGAGGTGGACTGCGACGACCCGCTGACGCCGACGGTGCGCGTGCCGCTCGCGACCGCGTCGACCGCCCTCGGCGCGCACGCCGAGCTGGTTCTCACGCCGAGCCCGCTGAATCTCGGCGACGTGCTGGTCGGTGATTCCGTCGGGAGGAACCTCACGATCACCAACACCGGCGCTCGCCCCGCGAGCCTCGACTACGCGGTGACGATGGACTCGCCGCCGGGGCAGTTCGCGATCCCGTACTCACTTCCGTGGAGCCTGGCGCCGGGCCAGTCCGGCACGGTGTTCGTGTCGTTCACGCCGACGAGTCGCGGGGAGGCGCATGGGATCCTCGCCGTGGATCTGCGCAGCCCAACGGACCTCGGGACGGTCGAGTTCCACCACCGCTACGAGGCCCCCTTGCTCGGCCGCGCCGTCAGGCCGATCATCTTTCTCTCGCGCCGGCCGCAGGGCGCGATGCCGGCCGGGCTTCCCGTCGGGCCTCCGGGCGGTCCGATCGGCCCGCCGCCACTCGGGCCGCCGCTGGTCCCGCCGGTGCCGGACGCGACACCGGTCGATCTCGACCCCGAGCTGCAGGAGCTCGACTTCGGCGCGGCTCCACCGGGTGGCACCGCGACGGCATCCTTCTGGATCCGAAACGTCGGGGACGCGCCGCTCACGGTTTCGGGGATCGCCGTGGTCAACCAGCAGAGGTTCGGGATCACGAACGTCACGATCTTCCCGGCCACGCTGGCTCCCGGCGAGGAGCTCGAGGTGCCGTGCGACTTCCTGGCCTTCCCCGTGCCCGGGCTGATCGCGGCGGGCGAGTTCCTGGTCCTGAGCGACGACCCGCTCCGCCACACCGCCGAGCTGCGCGTGCGGGGAAGGGCCGCCGGGCCACACCTGACGGACCCGAGCGAGGTCCTCGACCTCGGCGAGGTGCCGCCGAGTCCGACCTCGGCGACGCTCACCTTCCACTCCGACGGCACCGACCCCGTGACCGTGGAGAAGGTCACGCTTCAGGCCGGGGCGGACTTCGACGTGAGCGGCGTGCCGGCGCTCCCCGCGAAGCTTCCGCCCGGCACCGATCTCTCGGTGACCGTGAGCCTGACGTCGACGCAGCCCGGCCCGCACCAGGATTGGCTTATCGTGGCCCACGACGGCAATCCGGGCGGCAACTCGCAGGTGCTCGTGCGCGCGACCGTCCCATGACGACGGGAAAGGCGAGAGCGGGTCGCCTGAGGAGGAACGGGCTCTCAAAGGGGTCTACGGGGCCGCTCGTCCCGAAGGCTCGATTTCGCGAGCGCGTTTGACCGCGAACTTCGCCCGCGGATAGCGTCCGTCGACCGACCTGAGGGGGCCCGATGCGTCGTCCGAGGATCGTCGCCGCCGTGGCGAGCGCCGTCGCGGCGTTCTCGCTGTTCGCTCCGAGCGGCGCCTCCGGCGCGACGGCGATCGCGCCCGCGCCGTTCGTCACGAGCGCGCGGCCGTTCCTCGTGCCGCTCGAGGACGGCGTCGTGGTCCAACCCATCCTCACGACGGGCGACGTCGTCGGCGACTACCAGATGTCCGGCGTGCCCGACGGCATCGGCTGGTACGAGTCCTCCCCCGGCGTGATCGAGGTCTTCTTCAACCACGAGCTGCACCAGGCCTACGACCCGTCGGGCGCTCGCGTCTCGCACGTGACGCTGAACGCCGACGGCGAGGTGACGGCGGCCGAGTACGTCGTCGACGGGACGGAGGGCTACGAGTGGTTCTGCTCGAGCACGCTCGAGATCATCGACGGCATCCCGTGGTACCTCACCGGCGAGGAGTCGGTGCACAGCCCGCGCAAGGGCATGTCGATCGCCATCGACGCGAGCACCGGCGCCGTGCACGAGACCCCGTGGTTCGGGCACCTGAGCCACGAGAACGTGGTGCCCGTCCAGGGCCTCTCGCGGGCGTTCATCGGCCTCTCCGAGGACGGGTTCGGCGAGTTCTCGCAGTACTACGCGTACTTCGCGCACAGCTTCGACGGCGCGCTCGACGGGAGCGAGGGGTCGCTGCGCGTCTGGGTTCCGGACGAGGCCGTGAAGGACGGGAACCCGTCGGACGACGACCTCGACAAGGGCGAGACGATGGCGGGCCACTTCGCGAGGATCCCGCACGCGGAGGACGTGGTCCCGCGCGAGCTCGACAAGCTCGTCCAGTCGATGGGCGCGTTCGACTTCAACCGGATTGAAGACCAGATCGACGCCCCGAACGCTCCCGGCACGATCTACTTCGCCGAGACCGGGCGGGCGAACCAGGAGGTCACCCACGGCCGCATCTACAAGCTCGAGGTGGACCCCGCGCACCCGACGCACGCGACGCTGTCCGTGGTTCTCGACGCCGCGGCCGGCGACGACCTCGTTCAGCCGGACAACCTCGGGATCTCGGACTCGGCGCTGGTGATCCAGGAGGACCGGAACTGGAAGGGGTCCGGGTACAACCGAGTCCTGGTCTACGACCTGGCCTCGGGCTCGCTGACGCCGGCCGCGCGCACCGATCCCGATCAGGCGATCGTCGACGATCGCGGGCCGGGCGCCTGGGAGTCGAGCGGGATGGTCGACGCGAGCGCGATCTTCGGACCCGGCTGGTGGCTGCTCGACGTCCAGGCGCACTACACGGAGATGAGCGTCCCCGACCAGAGCCTCGAGCCCGACTCCGCGACGGGCGAGGGCGGGCAGCTGACGCTGGTGTACATCCCGGGGACGTAACCGGCGGCCGCGGCGTCGCCAATCTCGGGGGACGTTCGGCCCCTGCCGCCGCTCGCGGTCGTGGCGAGACTCGGAGCCGAGCTCGGCCACGGTCGGGCACGTCCGAGCATGAGGAGGTCGCGATGGCGAAGAAGGAGTTCACGGCGGAGGAGGCCGCGCGGATCGCCGGCAGCCTGGGGATCGACCTGGCCGCCGAGGGGATCGAGCTCGAGCAGTTCCGGATGGGGCTCGGGTCGAGCTCGAGCACGGACGCGTCGACCCGGAGACGGACGTCAGCCACGACGACCCCGCCGTCACGGGCAAGATCGCCCTCGCGCACCTGCGCGAGATCCCCGACTACTACACGCGTCTGGCCGAGATGGAGGCCGCCGCCGGAAGCTGACCGAGACGTGCGCTGGGCGCGACCCGCGGGTCTGAAGTTCGAGGGGTGGAGGTGTTGCCGCCACCCCTCGCTTGCATCTCGCCCAGCTCGCTCTCGAGGATGGGTGACGCTCTTCAGCGTTCGTCGAAACCTCGTCGGTGGTCTGGCCGCTCCGCCGACCCGAGGACTCGAACGCCGGTCCTGGCGCTCGCCACCCAACCCTCGTGGCGAGCGCTACCTCACCTCGAAGATCGAGATGCTCGCACCGCTGAGCTTCGCGGGACAGTCCTCGGCCATCGCGACGATCTCGTCCATGGACCCCGCCTTGATCAGCGAGTAACCGGAAGCCATCGGCCCGACGGGGCCGTCGGCGACCGTTCCGTCGGGCGAGAGGCTCTTCGCGTTGTCGGTGAAGGGGTTGCCGTCCACCAGCGCGTCACCGACGCGGGCCAACCACGATTCCCAGGCGCCCATGACCGCCTCGGTCTCCTCCTCGGTCTCCGGAATACCGCCACCGCTGTAGAGCAGCAGGTACATGCTCATCGACCGCCCTCCTCGCATCGAACGGATGTCTCGATGCTAGCCGGGTGAGGAGAGGGCAGAAGCCGACCAACGTTCACGCCCGAGGCCTTGCGGCAACGCAGCGGAAGTGGGTAGAACGAATGCGTGGGTCGCGTTCCGATGACCCGCGGCCGTGGACGGGAAGGAGTGAGGGGATGGACAAGGTCGTGCACTTCGAGATCCCGGTCGACGACGTCGGCCGTGCCAAGGAGTTCTACCGCTCGGCGTTCGAGTGGGACCTGCAGGACGTGGACATGGGCGGAGGAATGACGTACACGACGGTCACGACCGTGCCGGTCGACGACAAGATGATGCCGACCGAGCCGGGATCGATCAACGGCGGCATCATGACGCGGTCGGCCGAGACGCCGGCGCCCGTCATCACCGTCGGCGTCGAATCCATCGACAACTCGCTGAAGCTCGTGGAGGAGGGCGGCGGCAGCATCGTCACGCCTCGCACGGAGATCCCCGGCATGGGCGCGTTCGCCTACTTCAAGGACCCCGACGGCAACGTGCTCGGCCTGTGGGAGAGCTCCGGCTAGGGCCGAACGACCCCACGCGTCACACTTCGCCGAGCGGGTCCGTCAGACGGATGACCGCATCGGCGAAAAGGAGACGACCGTGGCGCTTGAAGTCACCGCGATCATGATCGGGGTCGAGGACCTCGCCAGCTCGAAGGCGTTCTACGCCGACGGGCTGGGCTGCACGATCGACCAGGACCATCCGAACTTCGTCTCGTTCAAGCTGGGTGAGGGATCCTCGTCGCTTGCCCTGTACGAGCGCGAGGCGGCGGCGCAGGACGCCGGCGTCTCGTCCGATGGCTCCGGGTTCCGCGGCGTCTCGTTCCACTTCGTCGTGGCCTCGCACGACCAGGTGGACGAGGTCGTCGGCAAGGCCGCGGCTTCCGGCGGCGCCGTGGTGAAGGAGCCGGCGGCCTCGGACTGGGGCGGGTACTTCGGGTATTTCAGCGACCCGGACGGCTATCTCTGGAAGGTCGCGTCGGCTTCGTAAAGTGCGAGCACGTTGACCCGGCGGCTCGTCGTCGCGAGACTCGCGGCGACGAGCCATCGGGAGGTGCGGCGTGTGGATCCTGTTCGTCGTTCCGTGTCCGACACCGGACGGGCGGTCGGCCCGCGACCTGTACGAGCGCCGGGTGACGTGGATCTCCGACGAGATGCGCGCGAGCGCCCGCGAGCACGGCTGCCGGTTCCACCGAGCCTGGTACGCGGAGGACGGGTCCGCCTTCTATGCGGTGGCCGAGTGGGACACCCGCGAGGGAGCGAGCGCGTTCTTCCGGGAGTGGGATATCCGAGACGAGCCCGGTGAGCTCGCCGTCAGGCTCGTCGGCGACGTCGGACTCGTGCCGCTTCCCTGACGTGCATGGCCGGGCTGGGCGACCTCAGGCGTCGAGCGGCCGGAAGCGAGCCTGGAAGAAGCGCAGGTACTTCGGCTCGAACGTCATCTCGAGCCCGCCGATCGTCTCTCGCCGAGCGTGGACGTCGGCGACCGAGCGCCCGACGGCCGCGAGGTGCTTCCCCGTGTAGACACGGCGGGGGATCGTGATGCGGACGAGCTCGAGCGCCGGGTGCCGATGCTGGCCCGTCTCGGGGTCGCGGCCAGCCGAGACGATGCCGCGCTCCATCGTTCGGGTTCCGGAGTCCAGGTAGATCTCGCCGGCGAGCCGCTGGGCGGGGAACTCTTCCTGCGGGATGTGGGGGAAGAAGCGCCTCGCGTCCAGGAACACCGCGTGCCCGCCGATCGGCTCGACGATGGGGACGCCCTTGGCGAGCAGCTGCTCGCCGAGCTCTCGGACCTGGAGGATTCGCGCGCGGATGTGGTGCTCGTCGATCGACTCCTCGATGCCGACCGCCATCGCCTCGAGGTCGCGCCCCGCGAGGCCGCCGTAGGTGTGCAGGCCCTCGTAGACGACGCAGAGGTTCCGCGCCTGCGCCGCGAGCTCGGGATCGCGCAGCCCGATCCAGCCGCCGATGTTCACGAGGGAGTCCTTCTTCGCCGACATCGTGCAGGCATCGGTCAGGTCGCACATCGCGCGCAGGATCTCGGCGACGGTCATGTCGGCGCAGCTGGGCTCGCGCTCCTTGATGAACCACGCGTTCTCGACCGCACGCGTCGCGTCGAAGACGACCATGATCCCGTGGCGGTCGGCCACCTCGCGCACCTTCCGCAGGTTCACGAGCGAGATCGGCTGCCCGCCGGCCATGTTCACCGTCCCCGCGATCGACAGGTACGGGACGCGTTCGGCGCGCTCGATCACCTTCTCGAGCTTGTCGATGTCCACGTCGCCCTTGAACGGGTGGCGGCTCTGGGGGTCGTGAGCTTCGTCGACGATGACGTCGACGAACTCGCCGCCGGCCAGCTCCTGGTGCAACCGGGTGGTGGTGAAGTACATGTTGCCGGGGACTTCGTCGCCGCCCCCGATCAGCATCTCGGAGACGATGTGCTCGGCGCCCCGCCCCTGGTGCGTGGGGATCACGTGCTCGTACCCGTAGACGCGGCGGACGGTCTCCTCGAGCCGGTAGAAGTTGCGGCTCCCCGCATATGCCTCGTCGCCCACCATGATCGCCGCCCACTGACGATCGCTCATGGCGTTGGTCCCGGAGTCGGTCAGCAGGTCGATCGTTACCTGGTCGGAGCGCAACAGGAACGTGTTCCAGCCGCCCTCCTCGAGCGCCGCCCGGCGTTCCTCGGCCGTGGTGATCGGGATGCGCTCCACCGCCTTGATCTTGTAGGGCTCGAACCAGTCGTCCATGGATGCGCCTCCTCGTGCGGCGGGCGTGTCGCCATGCCGAGACCAGCGTGGACGGGGTGGGATGAAGCGGCAGGAGACGAAGGACCTCTCCCGGGTGGGCCGGGCTGCCGGATAGCCTGGGCCGTTCCCCCGGGACGGAATGGATGCTGTGCGAGACCGCGCGCTGCTGATCGCGGTCGGAGTCGGCGCCGGGCTCGGCGTCTTCTCGGTGCTGGCCGACGGCATCCTCCCGGGTCGGCTGTTCGGGATCCTCGGGAACATCGCCGCGCCGTGGGGGTTGGCGGCCTTCCTCGTCGGGCACCGCTCCACGTCGTGGAAGCGCGGCGCGCTCGCCGGTGGGCTGACCTTGGTGGTCGGCGTCGCGGTGTACTACATCAGCGTCGCCGCCCGCGGATACCAGGCGAACGGGGCGAACCTCGTGTGGATGATGATCGCGTTCGTGGCCGGCCCGGTCATGGGGCTGAGCGGCGCGGCCGTCAAGTCTCGCCCCACGAGACCACCGGTCTGGGCCGTGGCAGCCCCGTCGGCGATGCTCGTGGCCGAGGCGATCTTCCTCGCGATCGACAGCCGGGTCTGGCGCTGGACCCTCGGGGCCGAGCCGTATCGCCTCATCGACCTGGGCGTCATGCTCGCGCTGCTGCTCGGCGGCCTCGCGCTCCCTTTCGTGTTCGAGAAGGACCGGCATCCCAGGGGCGTCGTCTACCTGATCGTCGTCCTTGCCAGGCGTCGGCGGAGCGTTTGGGTTCGTGGCGCTGCAGGAGCTCATCGTGCGAGCCGTGTAGCCGAGCCCGTCGCGCCTACGGGCCGAGACACAGTCTGGGTGCGAGGTCGATCGAGGGCGGGAGCTCGGTGCAGGCGATCGTCGCAACCTCCGCCGCGGTGAGCGGCCGATCGAACAGCCGGATCCGCGAGACGACTCCGCTCGAGTACTCGCCGTTCGTGATCGGGTCGTCCATGAAGAATCGAAGGCCCTCGTCCGCGTCGATCACGGCGCGACCTCTCGTGTCGTGGAAGGAGAGCTCCCGAACCCCGTTGAGGTACACGGTGATCCTCGCGGAAGCGTCCCGCGTGAGCACGACCTGCACCCACGACTCGGCCTCGATCCCCGCGAGCGAGTAGCTCTCCTCCGGGTAGAAGGTCAGGCACCCGTCCAGGTCGTACAGCCCGTCGTCCGATGCCATCTTGAAGTCGATCAGCTTGCGATAGCCGTTGACGTGATCGAGGCGGAACACGAGCTCGATCGAGTACGTGCGGCCTTCGACGGCCGCGTTCGGCGGAGCGATTACGAGCCCTCCGCCTCCGGCGAAACGCAGCACGACGCGCCCGAGTGTTGCGTCGTCCGTGAAGCCGCCCGAGTGGTTGCCGAACTCGGCGAGGTTCGGGACGGCTCCGACCGAGCTCGCGAGCGTTCCTTCGAACCGGTAGTCCGCGGCGACGGACTCCGCCACCGCCTCGGTCTGGGCCCCGACCGGCACCTCGGTCGGCGCCGTGGGCGTACCCGAGCAGAGACCGCTCTCCGACGGGACCACCGTCGTTACGTGCGGAGAGGCCTCGGCCGAGGGGGTGGGGGTGAACCCCGAGACCTCCCCGGTGCCGCCGAGCGCGGACGAGGGATCCGGCGACGTTCGGTCCAGGAACGCGAAGGCGATGCCGGCCGTCGCCACGACGAGGGCCAGCAGGATCACCACCCACCGCTTCCCGGGGACGGCGCGTACGGAAGGGAGAGCGCCTTCGTCGTCTCTGGGCGAAGCGATGGGCACGCTGCGGGCCGCGTCGCTCGCTTGCTGGGGAGCGGAGGCGACCGCCACGACATCGCGCGGCTTTGCAGGCTCCGAGCCGCCCATCCCATAAAGCGGCGCCCCGCACGTGGGGCAGGCGGACCCCTTCCCCACACCCGACCAGTCACAGCGGAGGCAGACCCGTTCGCCCGCGGCCGGGTGCGACGGGGCGGCTTCGCTGGCCGCCTGGTACCCGGTCGGCGCAGGGCGGGCGAGGCGGTAGAGGGGGACCCCGCACCGGGGGCAGGTGATCCCGTCCCCCTCGCCGGACCAGTCACACCGAAGGCAGGCCCACTCGTTCACGACAACAACGGCGGCGTCGCCCTTGGCCGCAGGCCCTCGTGGTCGGCGAGGCGCCATGGGTCGAACGCCAATCGAAGAGAACCCTATCCGGATGAGGCGAGGGAGCTTACTCCGCCGGGTTCCGTGACCCCGTGGCAGATGTGACGGCCGAGGTGGTGCGTCCGAGACGGTGAGCCGTTCCGCCCACGTGGAACGGGCCGGGTCTCCCCCTCGGCGGGCGCGCCCCTCGGCGACTCTAGAGGCGCGAGGGAGGTGCAACGATGACCGCGGAGCACAAGGCACTCTCGGAGTACGAAGGGCAGCCGGTGGCGGCGATGAAGACGCTCGTGATCGGGATTGGCGTGATCGGCACGATCTACGGCTGGGCGCTCGCCGAGGCCGGCATCGACGTGACCCACCTCGTTCGGCGCGGGAAGGTGTCGACGGGCGATCGCCTGCGCCTCGACGTGCTCGACGAACGCAAGGGTCACGCGAAGCAGAACGTGGCGGCATACGCGCCCAAGGTCATCGAGGAGCTCTCACCGACCGACGGGTACGAGCTCGTCGTCGTCCCGACGAACGAGCACGAGCTCGGGGACGCTCTCTCCGCGGTCGCTCCCGTGGCGGGCGAGGCGTGCTTCCTCGTGTTCACCTCGAACTGGGAGGGCACGGGGGCGATCGACCGCGTCCTTCCGCGCGACCGGTTTCTCCTCGGCTACCCGGACGGGGGTGGGACCATCCGCGGGGGTCTCTACTGGACGAACCTCGGCTCGGAGGTCCATCTGGGAATGGTGGCGGGCGGCTCCGCGCAGGCGCTGCGAGACGTCCGGTCGCTGTTCGAACGGGCCGACATGAAGCCCGACGTGCAGGAGGACATCCTGCACTGGCTGTGGGTGCACAACGCATCGACCGTCGGTTTCGAGGCCGGCTTCGCCAAGTACGGCGACTACCGACGCACCCTTAGGGACCGCGCGCTCATGAAGGCGTGCGTCGAGGCGACCCGCGAGCTCCTCGCGCTCTGCGAGCGCCGCGGCGTGGACCTCTCGAAGTACCCGGAGGTCTCGTTTCGCCGCTGGCCGACCTGGCTCGTGATCGCGTTCATGCGCTTCCTGTATCGCACGAACAAGAGCATGCAGCGCTTTACCGCGCACGCCGCATCGCCGGGCGCGATCCGTGAGGCGAAGGCGAACTACGACGCGATGGTGGAGACAGCCAAGCAGCTCGGGATCGAGACGCCCGCGCTCGAGAGCCTCGGCCCGTATCTCGACCGACGGTTGGCCACCGTCGGCTGAGCGCGCAGCTTCCTAGCCGCGGGGCGGGTTCCACGGCCCGACGCCGCCGAAGCGCTCGGGCGTGATTCTCGTGACGAACCCGGGCGGCGGATCGGGCATGGGCGGGAACACGACGTCGGGTCCGAGGTACGTGTGCGCCAGGCGCTGGAGCATCTCGGGCGCGCCGCCCTCGGTCACGCGCGCCGTCCCGTACACCACGAGGTACTCGAGCAACCCCCACGCGTTCACGTTCGTCGACGGGACGGAGATCGCGATTCGCGGGTCGCGACGGAGGTTCCGGAGCTTCCGTTGCTCCGGGATCGTCGCCAGGACGATCTCGTCGCCCTCGATCCCGACCCAGGCCGCCGTGACCTGTGGCCCTCCGTCGTCGTCGATCGTGACCACGTGCGCGACGGCGTCGCTCTCGAGGAGCGCTCGTGCCGCCTCCGGGATCGGGATCCCCGCCACGCTTGCATGGTACTCGCGGCTCGCCATCATCGTCGGGATGTCCTTCATACTCGTGGGCGATGACGCGCTCGTTCGCGGTTCGGTGGATGGCGCCGTCTCCGGATCGCGAACGTCTCGCGGCGGTGGAGGGATGAGCGAAGGCCCATACCAGCCGCCGATCTCGATCCCCGCCACTGCGAGCGGGCTGCAGCGACCATTCGAGCCGGAGGACCTCGTCTTCGTGAACGACGCCGTCGTGCGTATCGCGGCGATCGAGGGCCAGTTCCCGTGGCACCACCACGACGAGGACGAGCTGTTCCTCTGCTGGGAGGGGTCCTTCCGGATCGAGATCCGGGATGGACAGCCCGTCGAGCTCAGTGTCGGGGACGTCTTCGTCGTTCCGAGAGGCGTCGAGCACCGCCCGGTCGCCGAGGAACGCGCTGTCACCCTGATGCTCGAACGGCCCGAGACGCTCCAGTACGGGAACTGAAGGGCGACGTGGACCTCGGCGTGCACCTTCCGCTGCTCGCGTGGGACGAGCCGCGGCACGACCTCGCGTCGTTGCTCGAGTACGTCGGAACCGCCGAGCGGCTCGGCTTCAAGGCCGTGTCGGTGAACGACCACCTGCAGTTCCGCAAGCCGTGGCTGGACGGGCCGACCGCCCTCGCGTCGGTGCTCTCCTCGACGGGCGAGATGACGGTCGCGACGACGATCGCGCTCGCCGTCGTCCGAGGTCCCCTCGCGCTCGCGAAGTCACTCGCCGCGATCGACCTCCTGTCCGGCGGCCGCCTGGTTGTCGGGAGTGGGACCGGGCTCGTATCGGCCCGACTACGAGGCCGCGGGGATCGACTGGGACGAGCGCTGGCCGCGGTTCGAGGAGGCCATCCAGGCGCTCCGGGCGCTCTGGCGCCCCGACGGCGAGCCGTTCGAGGGCGAGTTCTACTCCACCCGCGGCATCCGCCTCGAGCCGAAGCCGGCGCAGCCGGGCGGACCGCCGATCTGGGTCGGGAGCTGGGGCTCGGACGCCGGGCTCCGGCGCGTGGCCCGGCTCGGCGACGGGTGGCTGGCCTCGGCCTACAACACGAACCCGGAGGGGTTCGCCGAGGCGTGGGCCAAGCTACGCGAGCAGCTCCCGCTGCACGGCAAGGACCCCGAGACGTTCCCGAACGCCCTCGCCACGATGATGGTTCCGCGTCGAGGACGACCCGAAGGCCGCTCGTCGCGCTCTCGAGTGGTGGGTGGCGCCGGCGCTCGGCCGCGACCCGGACGAGCTCGGCGACCGGCTGCTCGTCGCTCCGGCGGAGGAGTGCGCCGAGCGGCTCGACGCGGTACGCGGAGGCTGGCGTCCAGCGCGTGTTCCTCTGGCCCGTCGGCGAGCCGATCGAGCAGCTCGAGCGCTTCGGCGAGCGGGTCGCGCCGCGGCTCGGCATCTGACCGAACGCCCGGGTCGTCCGCTCCTCCGGAGGGCACTCCTCCTATCTCGTGAACTTGAAGTTGGCCCGGTGGAACGTGCCGTCGTTGAGCTGGACGACGAGCTGACGGCAGCTGTTCGCCCACGCCTTGTTGGTCTTCCACACGTAGGTGTACTGATCGGTGGTGGGGTTGTAGGAGAGGCTGCTTCCGCCGGCGGTCACCGTCTCCTCGATCCCGTCGGTCGGCTCCGTGGAGTCACAGGTGATCTGCTCGGACTTGGGGTAGCCCGAGGCGAAGATCGAGAGGCCCTGGTCGCCGTTCAGGCTGAACTTGATGGGGATGGCCTGGCCGGCCTTCGCCACGTTCAGCACCGGGAGGTTGTCCACCGGCGGGAAGAACCCGGAGAAGACGTAGATGACGGTCACGGTCGCCGTGTCCGTGGCGGTGAGGCCACCGTCGTCGGTCGCCCGAACGGCGATCGTGTGGGTGCCGGGAGCGGTCAGGGTCGCCGCCGAGAACGTGGCGCTCTGGCCGGGGGTCTCGAACGTCCCGTTGTCGTCGAGGTCCCACGCGTAGGTGAGCGGGCCGCCCTCGGGATCGCTCCCGGTGGCGGTGACCACCACCGACCCGCCCTCCACGACGGTGTAGGGGCCACCGGCGTCCACGGTCGGCGGGTCGTTCATCGTGATCCGGACCACCTGGGGGTCGTGGTCGCTCGCCTGGTCGGCGAACTCGGCGTTGACGTGCACCGCGTCGTAGCGCGAACGAGCCGTCGAACAGCGCGTCGGAGAGCAGGATGTGGTCGAGGCTCTGCGAGTTCCCCTCGAAGACGTAGGTGTACCGCTCGCTCGGGGGCAGGGTCTCGATCAGGTCGTTCAGGATCGTGCCCTCTCAACGTGGTCAGGGCATCGGAGAACTCGAAGTCGTTCAGGTCGCCCACCACCACCACGTCCGCATCCGGGTCCGCAGCGAGCAAGGCGGCCACGAAGTCGTGGACCACCTGGGCCTGCTGGTGGCGCTGGACCTCCGAGATCCGCGTCGGCGGCTGGAAGTGGCCGAACAGGGGCTGGTCTCCGCCCTTGGAGTTGAAGTGGTTGGCGATCACGAACAGGTGGTGGCCGCGGAAGGAGAACTCCGCCGCCAGGGGCTTGCGGCTGGTCGCGAACGCCGCGTTGGTGGGGTCGATCCGGCCCGGGCTGAAGGAGAGCTGGGTCCCGGACCCCGAGCCGACCACCGTGGTGGCGGCGGTGGGGGTCCCGCCCGGACGGTCGATGAAGCTGAGGCCTCGGTCCGTGCGGAACAGGAATCCCACCCGGATGTTCCCGCCCGGCTCACCGCCGTCCTGGTCGTTCTGACCGGGTCGATCTGCCGGAAGTCGTACGTCGGGCCTCCGGCGGCTTGGATGGCGCCGATCAGGGTCGTGAAGGTGAGCGTGGCGTCGGTGGTCCCGTTATCGGTGGGACCGGTGTTGTCCTGCATCTCCTCCACGGCAACGATGTCGGGGGACTGGAGGTTGTCCACGATCAGCCCGGCCAGCCGGTCGAACTTGGAGGCCGGGTCGGTGGGATCCAGGTTCTCCACGTTGAACGTGGCGACCGAGAGCTGGTCGATCGTGGCCGGGCTCGTGGTCTCGGGCGTGAGGCCGCCCGAGACGGTCGTCGGAGGCGAGGTGACCTCGACCATGAAGTTGCCGAAGTTGTAGTCGAGAGGCCCAACCACGGCGCCCGGGTAGTGATCGCCCACGTTCACGGTGGGCATCGGGACCAGGATGTCGTCGAGGATGATGCGTTCGGGGTTGAAGTCGGACGAGCGGACGACGATCCCGCCGCGCGCGGTCCGCACGGACGCGTTGGCCCCGTCGTCCCCGATCACGGGGGTCTCCCCGAACGCGTTGGTCGGTCCCACCGCCACCGCGTCGTTCACCTGGACGAGCATTCCCTCCATGCTTTCGTAGAAGTCGATCCCGTCCGAGGCCGGATCGAACGTCCCCGTCGTCTCCACGTCGCCCGTGGCGTCGTCCTCGATCACGTCGGTCGGCGGGACCCGGCCCCCGTTCCCGATGATCACGGGTGCCGGGAGCGGGTTGCCGGTCGACTGCACCGTCACCGCGGGGGAGCCCGCGATCTCGGTCGTGGTGAGGTTGGCGCTCGTGGCTCCGCCGGCGCGGAACTCGGACACGGTCCCGCTCACCAGGGCGGAGTCCCCGACGTTCGCCGACGGAGCCGAGGAGGTGAACACGAAGATGCCCTCGGAGGTGGCGTCGTTCGCGTCGGGCGTGGCGTCCTCGACGTAGAAGCCGTTGGTCCGGACGGCCGTGACCACGCCTTGGGTGGACACCGCCGCGCCGTTGTAGGGCGAGATGTGGGCGGCCCCCTGGATGTCGTGGATGGGCACGATCGGGGGTCGGACGGTGAGCGGAGATGGTCGCTCCGCCGGTGCGCGCCTCGGCGTCGGTGATGGTGGCCGGCAGGCTCTTGCGCCCCGGCGGTGGTCGAGATGCTCACGGTGGCCTGGAACGAGAAGGTGTTGTCGCCGGCGGCGAGGTCCCCGTTGGTGGCGTCGTCGAAGAAGGTCTGGCTTGCAGAACCTCCGATGGGGGACAGGTCGGCGGTGACGGCGAGCCCCGTGCTCGTCGGGCCGGTTCCGGGCGTGACGGCGACCGTGAGCAGCGTGGAGTCCCCGGGGAAGACGGCGCCGGGAGCGGCCGCGCCGACGCCGGTGGGGTCGGTGGAGGTCGAGCAGACCGCGACCGGTGACGCGGTGTTGCGCGGGTTGGGGGCCCCGAGTTCGAAGTCGGAGCCGTTGTTGTCGGTCTCGGTGCATCCGCCCGCCTTACGCAGCGCCGCGGTGGTGTTGCTCGTCGTGGGACCGACCGAGCCTTCGAAGAAGTTGGCCCCGTCCCATCCGATCAGGTCCACGATGGTCGCCAGGGCGGCAGGGGAGCAGGGCGTGGAGCCGCCGTTGCATCCAAGCGGCGTGGTGGTGTTGACGAGCGCCACCTTGCCGCCGCCGGCGGCCATGTTGATCGGGGTCGAGTCGGTCACGTCGGGGGTCGGCAGAGGGGTGCTCGGCGTCGCGCCCGCCGCTTCCTGGATCAGCAGGTACTGCCCGGGAGCGAGGGACCCGCTGAGCGGGGTGATGAGGTTCGTGGCGGACCCGAAGTTGCCGGTGCCGGTGGCGCTCGTGTACTGGACCGACCACCCGGCCAGCGATACCGAGCTGCTGCCGCGGTTGAACAGCTCGATGAAGTCGTTCGTGTAGGGGGCGCCAGTGTTGCCGCCGCCGCCGTACACCTGGCTGATCACGGCGTTCGGCGACACCGCCCCCGCGGGCACCGAGAGGCCGGCCACCGCGAGTCCGAGCGCCAGTGCGAGGAACCCCGCGCGAGAGACATGCCGTACGCGAGCCTGACCGTTCATGGTGGGTTCCCCTCCCCTTGGCTCTTCCGACCGAACGCCCGGCCACCGCTCGAGTCCGGGCGAGGATCGATTCTCTGCCGGCGAGGGTATGCCCAGTCCGATTGCGAGGGCAAATGGTCGCTCAGCGTGGTGAACCTGCGGTCACGTGTCCAATGTTCGGGCGCGCGGCGACCGACGCGAAGGGCCGGCCGAATGGCCGGCCCTTCGCGACAAGCGAATCAGACGACGGTCACGTTGTAGCGCAGCTCGAAGGGCGTACTCCCTTTGGACTTGCCGGTGATGTCGATCGTGTGCGATCCGACCGAGAGGGGTCCGACGGCGTACATCCACGCGCAGATCACGACCTTCGTCGAGTCACCCGTGACGTTCGAATCGATCTGCTGCAGCGAGTTGCCCGGCTCGAGGGCGATGTCGAACGCTTGCGAGCAGATCATCGGCTCCTTCGGCAGCGACACGCCGTCGACGGCCACGTCCACCGATTTCGGCACGGCACCGCCGACGTAGCCGAGGGCGGAATGGAACAGCTTGGTCGCGTTCTTCCCGTCCGTGGGCGCCCAGGCGATGCCACCGAACGGCGACGCGATCGCCTCGACACCGGCCGGGATCTGGCAGTCCAGCTCGGTGGCGCCCGTTCCGAGCGCGACCGTGAGGAAGAACTGCCCGTCCACGACCTCGCCGCAGAAGTCGTTCGCCAACAACGCGTTCGAGCTGCCTCCCAGCAGCCACGCGGTCCACGCTTGTTCGACCGCCATGGCCTCGGCGGCCAGTCGATGCGGTCGGATCGCATCCGCGACGGAGGCCACGCCGAACACGAGCACGGCGGTGAGCCCCCACACCGTGAGCTTCTTCACCTTAACCCCTCCCCCTGGGGCATCCCGAGTCGCAACGCCCCCCGATATGCGCCGAGCGGCGCCGCGCGACGATGTCATGCGCACGCATCGCGGGCAAACCCGGTGGTGCGACGTCAGCGCTCGACGGTGGCGGGGACCTGCCGAACGTAGACCTCGGCGCCGCACGCGGCGAAGAGCTCGCGAGCTCGCGTGCGGTTCGCCTCCGGGTCCTCGCCGAGCTCCGCGAGGTCGAGGAGCACGCGCCCCTCGTCGATTGGGCGGGTGAGCTCGGCGAAGCGATCCGCAGCCGCCCGGAGCTTCGCCGGGTCCCGCTCGACCACGCCCTCGGCCCACCAGAGGAACGCCTCGGCGTTGGGCCGGCCGGGCGTTACCTCACGCAATTGCTCGAGATGCGGCGCCGCCTCCGCGAGGCGCCCTCTTCGAACAAGCGCCCGCACGGTCTCGCACAGCAGCTCGTCGACCATCCCGGCCATCAGGTCCTCGCCCAACAGCTCGAGTCCGGTGAGGCACCAGCGCAGCTCGTCGTTCTCGTCGCCCCGCGCGTGGGCGATCCATGCCTCGAGAAGGAGCTGGTACGGGACGGCCTGCGATTCCAGGCTCGGGTCGAGGACTTGCCTCGTCTCCGCGGCGAGCATCGAGGCGGCCTCTAGGTCGCCGCGCAAGAAGGCCGCCTGGCCGAGCCCGAGCGTCCCGGCGGCGAGCGCGTACGGGCTGTCCTGCGACCGGCCGATCTCGACACACATCCGCCCGGCGTGCTCGAGCTCGTCGATCCTTCCCTGGTCGAACGCGTAGTTGCCGACGTTCGACCACATCCAGGCCTCGTGGTCACGCCGGCCCGAGCGACGCGAGAGCTCGATGCCCTCCAGGAGGATCCTGCGCCCGCGCTCGTAGTCGGGCGCGTAGTCCATCAGCGTCGACGGCAGCGCGTTGTGGACTCGCAACAAGAGATCGAGATCGCCCGCGCGGTTGGCGATTTCCCAGCCCTCCTCTATGTGCGCGATGCCCTCGGGAACCCGCCCCAGGTGGAGCAGCACGATCCCGAGCGCGACCGCTGCGTGTCCCTGTGCGATTGGGGCGTCGATAGCGGCGGCGATCTCCACCGCGCGCCGGAGCGATGGTTCGGCTTCGGCAGGGAACCCGCGGCGGCGGGCAAGGTTGCCCAGCGTCATGAACCCGTGGGACAGCTCGGCGCTGTCGCCGTTAGGCTCGAGGGTCGCGACCCCGCGCTCGGCCCAGGACCGCCCCTCCTCGAGCCGAGCGACCGTGAGCATCGCGTAGGCGATCGCGACCTGGATCCGGCCGACGTCGCGGTCTCGGCCGAGCGACTCGTACCGCGTCATCGCGTCGCGGTAGGCGTCGAGCACCTCATCGAACGGTCGCATCCCCTCGGCGGTGACGGCCACCGCCTCCGCGGTCCGTGCGAGCAGCTCCGGGTCGGCGTCACGTCGCTCGCCGAGGCGCAGGGCCTCCGAGAACCATCGGTGCGCCTCCTCCTGTTGCCACAGGTCCCACGCCCGTTCGCCGGCCTCTGAGCACCAGCGTCCGGCGGCGGCTTCGAGCTCGTGGTCGGCCGGCTCGCCGAGCTCGTCGCGGTACTCGACCGCCTGCAAGTAATGCGCGCCAACAACCTCCGCCAGCTCCCGCGCGCGATGCCCGGTGCGCTCCTCCGCCCAGCGGGCGACCTCGACGTGCTTGCTCGCGCGGCGCAGCTTCGGCAGCGACTCGTACGCGACGTCGCGGATCAGGACGTGGCGGAACGCGAACTCGAGCTCGCCGGAGAAGGCCGACGGCTCCCGCGGGATCACGATCTCCTTCACGCGGAGCCGACCGATCGCGTCGCGGACGCCGGCGCCGCCCCCCTCCGAGAGCGCGGCGACCGCGCCGAGCCAGAAGATGCGCCCGGCCACGGCGGCGTCCTGCACGACCGCCTTCTCCTCGGCCGGCAGAGTGTCGAGTCGCGCGGCGATCAGCGCCTGGATCGAGCGGGGGATCTCGACCTCGTCGATCGGCTGCGCGAGCTCCCAGCGGGCCGCCTCGGTCGCGCGGAGCACGCCGCGGTCGATCAGCATCCGCACGATCTCCTCGGCGTAGAGCGGGTTGCCCTCACTGCGCTCGGCGACGAGCCGCTTCACGGACTCCGGCAGGTCCGAGGAGAGGAGATCCTCGACCATCGCCTCGCACTCGGGCGCCGAGAGCGGGTCGAGGAAGATCGCCGAGTAGTTTCGCTTGCCGCCGCCCCAGCTCGGCCGGACCTCGAGCAGCTCCGGGCGCGCGAGCGTGAGGATGAAGATCGGCCCGGTCGCCCAGTCGGCGAGGTGGTCGACGAAGTCGAGGAGCCCGGCGTCCGCCCAGTGCAGGTCCTCGAGCGCGAGGACGAGCGGGTAGCGCGCGGCCATCCGCTCGAGGAACCGCCGCCACGCATCGAACAGCTCCTCGCGCGACAGACGCTCCTCGGTGCGGCCGCCGACGAGCGCGCGCACGTGCGGCGCGACCTCGAGGTCGCCGAAGAGCTCCTTCACGGTGTGGTCGACCTTCTCGACGACGACCTCGGGCGGGTCGTCCTCGAGCACCTCGCACTGCGCCTTCACCGCCTCGGCCAGCGCGGAGTAGGAGACGTTGCCGTACGCGAGCGAGCGCCCGCGCCGCCAGTACAGGATCTGCGGGAGCCCCTCGACGTACTTCGCGAACTCCCACGCGAGGCGCGACTTGCCCACGCCGGCGTTGCCGAGGACGGTGACGAGCGCCGGGCGACCCTCCGACTCGACGCGCTGCAGCGTCTGCTTCAGCACGGCGAACTCCTCGTCGCGACCGACCAGCCGCGACTCGAGGCCCAGTGGCGGCCGTTCGCCGCGGCGCCGGGCGCGGACCCGGAGCGCGTCCCACGCGGGGACCGGCCCGGCCTTGCCCTTGAGGTCGAGCGGCTCGAGGTCGCGGTAGTCGATGACCTCCTTCGTGCTCGCGTACACGGCCGGCCCGACCACGACGTGGCCGGGATCGGCCGCGGACTGGAGCCGCGAGGCGGTGTTCACCGCGTCGCCGGTCAGCATCCGGTCGCGCGTGCCGCCGGCCCGCTCGAGGTCGACGAGCACCTCACCCGCCTCGACCCCGATCCGCATCTCGAGCTCGGGCCGTCCCTCGGCCGCGAACGAGCGGTTGAGCTCGGACAGGACCGCCTGCATCTCCAGGCCGGCGCGGACGGCACGTTCGGGGTCGTCCTCGTGCGCCGAGGGAACGCCGAACACCGCGAGGACGGCGTCGCCGACGAACTTCTCGATCAGCCCGCCGTACCGCTCGATCTCGGTCGAGAGCCGGTCGAAGGCGCGGCTCACGAGCGCCTGGACGACCTCGGGATCCTCGCGCTCGGCGAGCTCGGTCGAGCCCACGATGTCGGCGAAAAGAGCACTCGCGAACTTCCGCTCGTGGCGGGAGGTCGTGGGTTGCAGCGGCGTCGAGCAGTTCAGGCAGAACCTCGCGCGATCCGGATTCTCCTCACCGCAGGCGGGACAGGCGACCACCGGGCGAGTCTAGGGTGTCGATGCCCGCGCCTCCCAGCCGTCCGGCCGGGCTGCCGAACCTTGCTGGGTCCCGGGTGCTTGGCCCACCTCGTTCAAGCAGGCAGCCACCCCTTCGCAGGCCCTGTCGATGGGGTCACAATTCGAGGCGGTGGTCGGATGACCGATCGGACGACGAGGTGGGCGGCCATCGCGGTAGGGCTGTTCGCGGCGGCCCTCACCTTGGCGAACGTCGTCCTGCTCGTGTTGGGCCACGAGGCACTCACCAACGCCCAAGCTGACCTGTTCTTCGACGGGATCACGGTGATCGGGACCGTGCTCTACGTCGCCATCGGGCTCCTCATCGCCGTCCGGGCGCGGAACGTGATCGGCTGGTTCCTGGCGGCCGTCGGCATCAGCACCGGGGTAGTGACGCTCGGCAACGCGTACGGAGCGGTCGGGCTCGTGACGTTCCCCGGATCGCTCCCGGCCGTCGAAGGGGTGTTGACTGCGCTCTCGCAGTTCTGGATCTTCGCGCTCGTCGGGATCGCGCTCGTCCTGTTGCTCTTCCCGGACGGCCGTCCGCCGTCCCCCGGTGGCGTCCCGTGCTGTGGATGGGGATCGGCGGCGCGGTCGCCAGCTACGTCCTGTTCCTCCTCAAGCCCATGCCGGTCGCACCGTCGGGAACCGCGGGCTCCTTTCCGAACCCGTTCGGGGTGGCCGGCCTGCTTGGCGTCGTCGGGCCGGCGCTCGTGATCGCCGCGTGGGTGACCGTGGAGGCGGTCGTCGGCTGTTTCGCGGGCTTGATCCAGCGCTTCCGCCACGGGGACGCGGAACTTCGCCAGCAGATCAAGTGGCTGGGGCTCGTCGCGGCGGCCGGGGGCGCCTGCGTCCTGAGCTCGCTGGCGAGCCTCATCGCTTGCGGCTGCGACGAGACGTTCGTCGGGGTCGTGGCGTTTACCGTGTTGATCTTCATCATTCTCTTCGGCGTCCCCGCGTCGATCGCTCTCGCGTTGTTCAAGTACCGGCTGTACGACCTCGACCTCGTCGTGAGCAAGGCGCTCGTGTACGGGATCCTCGCGGCCCTGTTCACCCTCGTCTACGTCGCGCTCGTGATCGGCGTGGGCACGCTCGTCGGCGACCGTGGGAACTCCTTCCTCACGATCGTGACCGCGGTCGCCATCGCGGTCGCGTTCCAACCCTTGCGCGAACGCGTCCGGCATCTCGCGAACCGCATCGTGTACGGCAAGCGCGCCACGCCGTACGAGGTCCTGTCCGAGTTCTCGGACAAGGTCGCGACCGCGTTCGCGGCCGAGGACGTGCTGCCGCGCATGGCGGAGATCCTCGCGACCGGGACCGGCGCGAGCTCGGCCCGCGTGTGGCTGCGGTTCGGGGAAGAGCTTCGTCCGGCCGCGTCGTGGCCGGAGAACGGTTCGGCGCCTCCCGTCGCGGTCGAGGACGGGCGCCCGGGCGGGTTCGGCGAAGGGGAGGACGGCGTCGAGGTTCGCCACCTCGGTGAGCTCCTCGGCGCGCTCTCGGTGACCATGCCGCCGAGCGACCCACTGAATCCGTCGAAGGAGCGGCTCGTCCGCGACCTCGCGGCGCAGGCCGGGCTCGTGCTCCGCAACGTCCGGCTGATCGAGGAGCTGCGTGCCTCGCGCCGCCGGATCGTCACGGCGCAGGACGAACGGGCCAAACAGCTCGAGCGCAACCTGCACGACGGCGCGCAGCAGCAACTGGTGGCGCTCGGCATTCAACTGAACCTCGCACGCCGGCTCGCCGAGAGCGACGCCCCCGAGATGGCCGCGACGTTCGACGGCCTCCAAGTGGCGGCGACCGATGCCCTCGAGAATCTGCGCGACCTCGCCCGCGGGATCTATCCACCCCTGCTCGCCGACCAGGGGCTGGTCGCGGCACTCGACGCGCAAGCTCGGAAGGCCGCGCTCCCCGTCGAGGTCGAGGGCGAGCGGATCGGCCGCTACCCGCAGGAGGTGGAGGCGGCGGTGTACTTCTGCTGCCTCGAGGCACTCCAGAACGTCGCCAAGTACGCGAACGCGTCGACGGCCCGTGTGCGGCTCGCCGACCAGGACGGGACGATCACGTTCGGGGTCGTCGACGACGGGACCGGGTTCGATCCGGCTCGGACGCAGCTCGGGACCGGGGTCCAGGGCATGAAGGACCGTCTCGAGGCGCTCGGTGGCTCGCTTTCCGTCGAGTCGTCGCCCGGCACCGGGACCACGGTGTCGGGATCGATCCCGACTCGCCCCCTTGTCCCCGGTACCGGGCCGAGTTACCCGTCGATGTGAAACCGGCACCCGCGGGTGCCGTCCTGGGTCGGCCACGGGTGGCTGCGCCACCGATCTCGGGCGGTTCTCTGCCCGAGATCGTTCGGCGAGCCCGCTCCCGGACGGGGCCTGTAGAGGCGCACAATCCAGGGCATGGCGGCCAGGACGAAGGCATCGACCCGCCGTTGGGCGTGGCTCCTGGGCACCCTGGCGATCGGGCTGCTGCTCGGCGCGATCCTGCTCGCGTTCGTTGACCGCAACGTTCCGCCCACGCAGAACCTCCCATCCTGGAACCTCCCGGACGTTCTGGACATGATCGGCGGGATCCCCGTGCCGGCGCTCGGGATCCTGCTCGCGGTCCGGCGACCCGAGAACCGCATGGGCTGGTTGTTCATCGTCGCCGGACTTGGGCTGGCGCTCAACGCCTTCGCGGGGACGTGGGCGGTCCATGCGTTGCTCGCGAACCCGGGGCTTCCCGGCGGTCGGTTCTTCGGGTGGCTGGCGAACTGGACGTGGCCGATCGCGGTGTGCGCGTTGCCGCTCCTGTTGCTGTGGTTCCCGACCGGCCGAGCCAAGTCGCGTCGGTGGAGGGCGGTGGTCTGGCTCGACGTGGCGATCTGCATCGCCTTCGCCGTGGGGACGCTCATCGTCGCGACGGCGAGCTGGCAGAACCCGTTCTCCGACGACCTCAGCGGCGCACCGATCGCCAATGCCATCGTCGACGGCATCTTCCTTGTGGGCGCCCCCTTGTTCGCCGGCGTGATCGTGGCATCGTTCGTCTCGGCGGCGCTGCGGTTCCGGGAATCGACCGGCGACGAGCGACTCCAGCTCAAGTGGTTCGCCAGCGCCGCTGCACTCGTCGCGGTGACGTTCATTCTCGGGTTCTTCCTCGACAATCCCGTGGTCTCGGTCCTCGGGACCCTGGCGCTCCAGGCGCTCTACGTGGCCATCGCGATCGCCATCCTCAAGTACCGCCTCTACGACATCGACGTCGTGATCGGCAGGACGGTGGTGTTTGCGACGCTCGTTGCGTTCATCACCGTCGTCTATATCGCCCTGGTCGTGGGCGTCGGCACGCTCGTGGGCGACCGGGGGAGCCCGCTCCTGTCCGCGCTCGCCGCGGCGCTCGTCGCGCTGGCGTTCAACCCGGTGCGACAGCGGGCGCGGCGGCTCGCGAACCGCGTCGTCTACGGCAAGCGAGCCACGCCGTACGAGGTGCTCTCGGACTTCACGTCGCGCGCGGCGGACACGTACTCGACCGAGGACGTCCTGCCGCGCATGGTCCGGATCCTCGCCGAGGGCATCGGGGCGAGCGAGGCGCGGGTGTGGCTCCACGTGGGCTCGGAGCTGCGGGTTGCGGCGGCCTGGCCGACGAACGGGGACCGAGCGCCGGTGTCGGCCCCCGGATCCGAGCTGCCGGCCTTCCCGGAGCCCGAGCGGGCGTTCCCGGTGCGCCAGGGAGGCGAGCTGCTCGGCGCGATCACAGTCGTCACGCCGGCCGCCGAGCCGCTCGCCGCCGATCGCGAGCGGCTCCTCGGCGACATCGCGGCGCAGACGGCGCTCGTGCTGCGCAACGTCCGGCTGATCGAGGAGCTCCGCGAGTCGCGCCGGCGCATCGTGGCGACGCAGGACGCTCGGGCGAAAGCGCTCGAGCGGAACCTGCATGACGGGGCGCAGCAACAGCTCGTGGCGCTCGCCGTCAAGCAGCGCCTCGCGGAGGGCCTCGTCGAGCGCGACCCCGAGCGCACGAAGGCGATGCTCGCGGAGATCCAGGCCGATACGCAGGGCGCCCTTGAGACCCTGCGGGACCTGGCGAGGGGCGTCTACCCGCCGCTGCTCGCCGACCAAGGGCTCGGCGCCGCGCTCGCCGCGCAGGCGCGCAAGGCGGCGGTCCCGGTCGAGGTGGAGGCCGGCGGAACCGGCCGCTACCCCCAGGACATCGAGGCGACCGTGTACTTCTGCTGCCTCGAGGCACTGCAGAACGTGGCGAAGTACGCTGAGGCGAGTCGCGTGACCGTGCGGCTCTCCGCTGGCGACGGCGGCCTCGTCTTCACGGTCGAGGACGACGGCGTCGGCTTCGACCCGGCCTCGGCGGGGCGGGGCAGCGGCCTGCAGGGCATGGCCGACCGGCTGGACGCCATCGGCGGCGCGCTCGAGGTCCGCAGCACACCCGGGGCGGGAGCGTCGATCGTCGGCCGCGTGCCGGCTCGATCCCTCGGCCCGGGCTAAGGATCCCGCAAGCACGATCAAGTCGGAGCTCGGCGCCACGGTTCATCATGACGGCCAGCTTATGAGCGTCCTGCCGGACACCGATCCGTTCGTCGCCTTCGTCGAGGTGCTGTCCGACGCGCTCGACGATCACGACGCGACGGCCGCCGACCTGGCCTCGCGCGTGCACCTGTCCCGGTACCACTTCGATCGGATCATCTCGGCGACGGCGGGCGAGCCGCCGGCCACCTTCCGGCGGCGCGTGCTGCTCGAGCGGGCGGCGTACCGCCTCCTCACGACCGACCGAACCGTGCTCGATCTCGCGATCGAAGCCGGCTACTCCTCCAACGAGGCCTTCACGCGCGCGTTCGCGAAGGCGTACGGCTCGACGCCGGCCCGATGGCGGCGGACCCCGACGAGGATCCAGCTCCCGGCGCCGAGCGACGTCCATTTCCATCCGCCGAGCAGCCTGCGGCTGCCGGCACGAGCGGAGGTGTCCTCGATGGACCTGATGGTGAAGATGGTGGAGCACCACGTGTGGCTGCTCGGCGAGCTCCTCGAACGCGCCTCGACGCTCACCGACGAGCAACTCGACTCCCCGATCGAGATCTCGGTCGAGGGCGTCGACGACGAGCCGACCCTGCGATCGCTCCTGTCGCGGCTGATCGGGCAGATGGGGATGTGGAACGCGGCGGTCGCGGCCCGGGCATACGACTTCGCGATCGAGCGAGGCGAGTCGATCGACGGGATGCGCGCGCGGCTCGCCGAGGAGGGACCGACGTTCCTTGAGACCGTACGGCAGGTGGCCGACGAGGGCCGGGTCGACGAGACCTTCGTCGACGCCGCGTGCGGCCCGCCCACCGTCTTCACGTACGGCGGGATGATCGCGCACGTCCTGACGTTCGCGGCCCACCGGCGAACGCTCGTGGTTGGCGCGCTCTACGACGCGGGCTTCACCGACCTGAACGCCGGGGACCCGATCCGCTGGGTCGCCGAGCCCGTCTGAGCATCCCACCAGCCTCTGTGCGTGACCGGAATCACGCCCCCGTGGGTGCGTCGACCCACGAAGCCGGCACGAGCGCGGCGATTGGTGGCGGACGCTGCTGGGTAGAGGGAGGACACCGACCCGAACGACGACTCGAACCCACGAGGGGAGCAGCGACCATGAAGCTGACAACCACCACGATGGTCTCCGTCGACGGAGTGATGCAGGGGCTCGGCGGGCCGGATGAGGACCGCAGGGGCCGATTCGAGCGCGGCGGATGGGTCACGCCGTACGCCCACGACGAGACCATGGGGTTCCTGAACGAGGTCTACGGGCGCGGGGACGCGTTCCTCTTCGGCAGGCGAACCTACGAGATCTTCGCCGGGTCGTGGGGAACGTGGGACGACCCGGGCGACAGTCCCATCTGGACGGCGTTGAACACGAGGCCCAAGTACGTGGTCTCGACCACACTGACCGACCCGCAGTGGGCGAACACGACCGTGCTCCGGTGATCTCGTGGGCGCAGTCGGCGAGCTACGAGCGAAGCCGGGCGGCGAGCTGCAGGTGCACGGCAGCGGCGTCCTGGTCCGGTGGCTGCTCGACAACGACCTTGTCGATGAGATCAACCTGCTCACCATCCCCCTGGTCGTCGGCCAGGGCACGCGGCTGTTCCCCGACACCGGCAAGGACATCGCCCTCGAGCTGCTCGGATCGCAGGCGGTCACCCCCACGGGAGTGACGATCCAGGTCTACCGGCCCGGCGGGCGCCCGCAGTACGCAACGGCCGCGGCATGAGCACGCGCGTCATTCGGACGACGGCGAGCGCGTGCTCTCCACGCGCCACCAGCCGGCCGAGTGAACGCCCATGGCGACGAGTGCGGCGCCGAGGAACGTCACCCCCGCGACCCACGTGATGTGCCAGAAGCCCGCGGCGATCCCCACGAGGGCGGCCAGCTGGGCGATCGACTGGGCGATCGCGACCAAGACGGACGTCGTTCGGCGGCCACGGAAGTTCTCCTGCCGATTGACCATCACGAGCGCCGCCAGGAGCGGGATGGCCACCGAGAACGCGATGATGCAGACCCTGGCGGACGTGTCGAGCGTCGAGGCGATGAGGAACGGCTGCACCATGACCACCGCGATCCCGATCAGCCCGCCGTAGATCGCTCCGACCTGCCGGAGGCCCTCCGCCTGGTTCTCGTCGGACAGCGCCCCGGCCGTGACGCGCTCGGCCTCGGCCCTCGCCCGCACCTCCGCCTCTCGAGCCTCTCGTCTCGCCGCGTCGGCAATGCGGTCGTGTTCGCGCTCGGCGTCGTCTCTCACGGGTCGCTCCTTTCACCCGGTGGCTCCGCTCGATCCAACGGTACGTCCTCACGGGATCGGCGGGGGACGTACGGCTCGCAGCGGAGGCGGAGACGATGCGACGCTACGTGACGGCAGCTCGAGCGGCGAGCTCGACCCGCACCCGCGTCTCGGGGGCGAGGAATGTCGCGAGCCGCTCGGCTTCCTCCCGAGCCTCGGCGCGCTCGTGGCGGGTCAGCTTTCGGAACGGCTCGATGCGGAGCGTGGCGTCGGTCTTCGTCTCGAAGAGCCGCCACCGTGCGGCGCCCATCCCGTCGACGAGCACCGACCCCCAGCCGACCTCGGTCCACCGCGGGATGCCCTCGGGGACGATCCGCGTGCGGTCCTTGTGGCCGATCACGACGTTGTCGTACTCGGGCAGGAACCGGACCGGCGCGGGGACGTCCGCATCGGGGAGCGGCGCGCGCGGGACGTCGAAGAGCTCGCGGCCGTCCTCGTCGCGGACGGTGCGGAGCCGAGGCCGGAGCCGCTCGAAGACCTCGGGCAGTCCCGGCACGCCCGACCAGTACAGCATGTCCGCGGGCGTCGCCGGCCCGAAGGCCGCGAGGTACCGCACCACCAGCGTCTCGACGTCGGGCGCCGGATCCGGTGATGCGCCGAGCCACGCCCGCATCGTCGTGAAGGCCGATCCGCCGCTCCGCCGCCAGAGCCCTCGCGGCGTCACCTGCACCGTCGGCAGCGCGTACATCGCGTAGCCGAGCGAGTCGGCGTCGGACTTCGGCCAGCGCGCCGCGATCTCCTTCACGAGCTCGGCGCGCGTGCGCGGCCGCTCCTCGAGCCAGCCGCGTAACGCCGCGGACAGCTCGTCCATGTCGACGCTGCCGGCGGCACGACGGAGCGGGCTCGAGCCGTAGATCACGTGCTTGATGCTCGGCTGGACCAGCGAGCGCAGGCCGATCGCGTCGCGCGCGGTGACGAGGTGCAGGGTCCCGCGGAGCAGGGTCATGCGGACGGCGCGGCGCTCCTCGAGCGCGTCGGACAACGTCTCGGGACGGAACCCCTCGACCCTTGACCAGAGCGCGACGTACGGATCGCGCGGCACCTGCGACTGGAGCGCGACGAGCCGCTCCACGGCGTCGAGCGCCGGTACCCGCCGACGCCGCAGCAGCAGTTGGCGCTCGAGCAGCGCGCGGTTCAGCGCGCGCTTCGACAGGACGCGGGGTGGGGCCACCCGGGCACGATACTCAGCGAGTCCGACGGCGCCGGCGTGATCTCGGCATGAGGCGCGACGTCAGCCGGACGCCGGATCGGCGAGCGCCTCGGCGACGGCCTCGCGCAAATCGAGCCGGCGACCGGCCTCCCACGCCGCGTCGGCCTCCGCGCCGAGGGCTTCGCGCGCGATGCCGGTGAAGCGCTCGATCAGGTCGTTCCAGAACGTGACGGAGTCCTGGACGCCGAGCGCACGCAACTGGGCGTCGGCGGCGCCGGCGATCCGCAGCGCCCGCTCGGCCTGCCCGAGGCCCGCCGACGACATGGCGACGCCCTGGAGCTCGAAGCAGGTCTCGACCGCGTCTCCCGAGCGCGCGGCCGCGTCCAGGCTGAGCGAGTACCAGTGTGCGGCGGTCTCGAACTCGCCCTTCATCAGCACCATGTCGGCGAGGAAGTGGTAGCCGAAGTGCTCGGCCCACGTGTCGCCCAGCGAGCGTCGTACTGCGACAGCGCCGAGAGCCCGGGCAGGTGCGCGGGGTCCGGCACTCCGAGCGGCGGCACCGGGTAGACGCGCTCGGCCGCGACGTGCAGGGCCTCGCGGCTGGTCGAGAGGAGCTTCACCGCGCGCGTCGCCGAAAGCGCCCGCGCGAGCAGCGGAGCGGCGTCGAGCACCTGCTCGAGATTGTCGATCACGAGGAGGAGCTCCTTCTCCGCGAGGTACGCCGCGAGCTCCTGCCCGGCGGTCTCGTTCACCCCGAGCGTCTGCGCGATCTGCGGCAGGACGAGCTCGGGATCGGTGGTCGCCGCGAGCGTCACGAAGAAGACGCCGTTCGGGAAGTCCTCGATCAGCTCCGCCGCCGCCTGCAGCGCGAGCCGTGTCTTCCCGGTGCCGCCCGGCCCCGTGAGGGTGACCGCGCGGACGTCGGGGCGGCGGAGGAGCTCGATCACGTCGGCGACCTCGCGCTCGCGCCCGACGAGCGGGGTCGGTTGCACGGGCAGGTTCGTCGGCCGGTTCTCGAGCGTGCGGAGCGGCGGGAACTGCTCGGGCAGCCCCTCGACCACGAGCTGGAACAGGCGCTGCGGCTCGGTGAGGTCCTTCAGCCGGTGCTCGCCGAGGTCCGCGAACGAGAAGCCGGCGTCCTCTCCGGCGAGCAGCTCGTGCGTGGTGTGGGACACGAGCACCTGCCCGCCGTGCCCGGCCGCGCAGACCCGCGCGCCACGGTGGACCCCCACCCCGACGTACCCCTCGCTCGTCGCCGTTGCCTCTCCGGTGTGGATTCCCATCCGGACCCGGACCTCCCGTCCGTCCGGCCACGCGTGGCCGGCGAGGGCTCGCTGCCCCTCTCCCGCCGCCGCGAGCGCGTCGCGCGGCCGGGCGAACACGACGAAGAAGGCGTCGCCCTGCGTGTCGACCTCGTCCCCACCGTGCGCCGCGAACGCCTCGCGGAGGAGGCGCCGGTGTTCCTCGAGCACCATGGCGTACCGATCGGCGCCGAGGTCCCGCAGCAACGTCGTCGAGCCCTCGACGTCCGTGAACAAGAAGGTGACGGTCCCGCTCGACCGTTCAGTCACGCTCGGATGATGGCACGGTCGGACCATCGCCACCGCTTGGGAATCGGCGGTCACGACGAGGAGTGACGGGGGAGCCTAGGCGGGCCCCCAGTCGGGGAAGAGGTCCTGCTGGCCGAAGCTCACCTGGCTCGGGCCCGTCCCGTCGGCGTTCATGACCCACACGCCGAGGCCACCGGAGCTCGTCACGCGGTTGAAGGCGATCATCGTCCCGTCCGGCGAGTACGCTGGCGCGAACTCGTCCTTGTTCTTTGTGACCGTGATCTGAGTCAGCCCGGTCCCGTCCGGCGCGACGGTCCAGATGTCGTTGCCGTTCCTCGAGAAGACGATCGTCGTGCCGTCCGGCGACCAGTCCGGCCGCTCGTCGATCTTCTGGCCGTGCGTGACGCGCGTCTGGTTCGACCCGTCGGGCTCCATGACCCAGATGTCGTCGAGCGCCGACCGGTCGCTGCTGAACGCGATGAGGGTGCCGTCGGGGGACCACTCGGGGAACGCGTCGAACCCGGCCGTCGTCGTGAGCCGGGTCTGGTTCGACCCATCGGCGTCCATCACGTAGACGTCCTGGAAGGGGTCGTCGAGATTCGACGTGTACGCGATCTGCGTCCCGTCCGGAGACCAGGCGGGCCAGGTCTCCTGGGCATCGGTCGTCGTGAGCCGGGTCTTGTTCGACCCGTCGGCGTCCATGACCCAGATGTCGCAGTTCGAGAGCTCGCTGTGGCCGCACCGCGCGTACGCGATCTTCGTCCCGTCGGCGCTCCAGTCCGGCATGTCCTCGTTCTTCGTGTCGGTCTGCGTGAGCCGGATCGTGCTCGTCGTGTTCGGATCGACCACGAAGATGTCGAACTGGTTGTGCTTCAGCCGGTTGAACGCGATGCCGCCGTTCGTACCCGGGAACGCCGCCTGCGCGCGGGGCAGCGATACGAACGACGCGGAAGCGGCCAGCGCTGTGGCGATGATGATCTTCACGGTGTGCCTCACGGCGAACCTCCCGCCTGATCGGATCAGGCAAGCTATTCGACGCACAGCGGAAGGGCAAACGCGCGAAGCCGGCACGCGGTAGACGCATCTTGGTTCTACCCTTGGGCGTCGACCGCTGCGGGAGGACGGCGTGGGCGTCGAGGACATCGAGCGGGCACGGGCGGCGATCGCGTCGACGGCGTGGGCCGACGCCTACGCCGGGTTCCGGGCGGCCGACCCCTCGGAGCTCACGGCTCGAGACCTCGAGGGGCTCGCCGACGCGGCCTGGTGGCTCTCCAAGAGCGACGAGTCTCTCGACCTTCGGCACAAGGCCTACGCGGCCTTCGTCGCCGCCGGCGACGAGCGGGGAGCGGCCGGCGTGGCCGCGCGGCTCGCCATCGAGCACTTCATCCGAGAGGAGCCCTCCGTCGGCGCGGGCTTCCTGATGCGCGCGCAGCGGCACGCCGAGGGGATCGCGAGCGAGCCCGAGGCCGGGTTCCTCGCCATGGTCGAGGCGAGCGTCGCCCGGTTCACCGGCGACCTCGAGCGCGCCATCGAGCTGTCCGAACGCGCGATCGAGCTCGGCCGTCGTCACGGCGTGAGCGACCTCGTCGCGATGGGCATCCACGTCGAGGGCCTGGCGCTCGTCGCGGGGGGCCGCGTCGGCGAGGGCATCGCGCTGCTGGACGAGGCGATGGCGGCGGTCGTCGCGGGCGAGCTGAGCCCGTACTTCACCGGGGTCATCTACTGCGCGGTGATCGGCGCCTGCCTCGACCTCGGCGACCTGCGGCGCGCGGGCGAGTGGAGCGACGCGGCGGTCGCGTGGTGCGACACCTTGCCGCCGGACTCGCCGTTCCCGGCGCAGTGCCGGATCAACCGCGCCGAGGTGGCCCGGCTGCGCGGCTCGTGGGCCGAGGCCGAGGCCGAGGTGCGGCTCGCGACCGACGGGGCCCGCGGCGTCCCGGGGTGGCTCGCCGCCTCCGCGTTCGTCCAGCTGGGCGAGATCCGGCGCCGGGTCGGAGACCTCGCCGGCGCCGAGGCCGCGTTCGAGCGGGCACAGGAGCTCGGCGGGGATCCGCAGCCGGGGCTCGCGCTCGTCCGGATCGCGCAGGGCAACCCCGGGGCGGCCGGGCCGGCGCTTCGAGCCGCGCTGGCGATCGAGTTCCATCCGCCCGCTCGCGCCCGGCTCCTCGCGGCGCAGGTCGAGGCCGCCCTCGCCGCCGGCGAGATCGACGAGGCCCGGGCCGCCGCGGACGAGCTCCGTGGGATGGCCGGCGAGGTCGACCTGCCGGCCTTCGCCGCGGCCGCCGCGACCGCCGAGGGCTCCCTCGCGCTCGCCGAGGGCGAGGCGCCCGCCGCGATCAACCATCTCCGCCGCGCCACCGCGACCTGGCAGGACCTTCGGCTGCCGTACGAGACGGCGAAGGCGCGATCGGTCCTCGGCTGGGCGCTCCTCGCGGGGGGCGACGAGGAGGGGGGCCGGCGCGAGCTTCGTGGGGCTCTGGCCGCCTTCGAGAAGCTCGGCGCGGCCCGCGACGTCGCCGAGGTGCGCGCAACGCTGGACGGGCCTCGAGCCCTTCCCGCCGGCCTCACGGCGCGGGAGGCCGAGGTCCTCCGGCTTGTCGCCGCCGGGAAGACGAACCGCGACATCGCGGTCGAGCTCGTGATCAGCGAGCACACGGTGGCGCGGCACCTCCAGAACATGTTCGCGAAGCTCGGAGTCTCGTCCCGGGCGGCGGCCACGGCCTTCGCGTTCGAGCACCGCCTGACCTAGGCACGGCGTGGTGCGAATGCACCATGCCCTCGCCGGACAAGATGGTGCCTCCCGGCGATGAGCCGCCGGCGCCCCGCGCCCTACCGTCCGATCGACGGCTCACGGAAGGGGTGCGAGATGGACGAGACCTTCGACACCGTGGTGATCGGGGCGGGGCAGGCCGGCCTGTCGGCCGGGTACTACCTGAAGCGGGCGGGGCGGTCGTTCGTGATCCTCGACGCCAACGCCCGCGTCGGCGACAACTGGCGGCAGCGGTACGACTCGCTCCGGCTGTTCACGCCCGCCTACGCGATCGGGCTGCCCGGATGGAAGTTCCCCGCGAAGGGATTCACCACGCCGATGCGGGATGATCTGGCCGACTACCTCGAGGCGTACGCGAAGAGGTTCGCGCTCCCGGTCGAGTCCGGCGTCCACGTCGACGGCGTTCGGCGCGACGGCGAAGGCTTCGTCGTGACGGCCGGTGAAAGGACATTCCGGGCCGCCAACGTGATCGTCGCGACGGGCGCGCACCGCGAGGCGCGGGTCCCGGCGATCGCGGCCGAGCTCGACCCGGCCATCGTGCAGCTCAACGCGACGACCTACAAGAATCCGTCCCAGCTCCGCGAGGGCGGGGTCCTGGTGGTCGGCGCGGGGAACTCGGGCGCCGACATCGCGCTCGAGGCGTCCGCGACGCATCCGACGTGGCTCTCCGGGCCGATCCGCGGCCACATCCCCGCGGACATCGACACGGGGTTCGCGCGCCATATCGCGTTCCGCATCGTCCGGTTCATCGGGTTGCACGTGCTCACGATCCGGACGCCGATGGGCCGCAAGGCCCGCGCGAAGTCCGCCAGGCAGGGCGATCCGCTCATCCGAGTCAAGCCGAAGTGGCTCGACAGGGCCGGCGTCCGCCGGGTCGGGAAGATCGTCGGGGTGCGGGACGGCGCCCCGGTGCTCGAGGACGGGACCGTCTTGGACGTCGCCAACGTCATCTGGTGCACGGGATACCGGCACGACCTGTCCTGGATCGACCTTCCGATCTTCGGCGAGGACGGCGCGCCGATGCACGAGCGCGGCGTCGCGACCGACGAGCCGGGCATGTACTTCGTCGGTCTGCCGTTCCAGTACTCGGCGGCCTCGGACGTGCTCCCCGGCGTGGGTCGGGACGCCGAGTACGTCGTCCGGCACCTCGCGCGACGGACTGAGCACGCTACGCAGCGACCGAAGGTGGTGATCGCCGCGTAGAGCCCTCCCTCGGTTCGGAGAGTCCATTCCGGCCCACGGGTGGCTGCACCAACGATCCCGAGTGGTTCTGCGATGCCTCCGCAGGTCTCCGACAAGGTCACCTTCACCACCATGGCACGGAGCGAAGGACTTCACGGCGGACGTGGTGTACGTGCTGCAGGCGGAGGACGAGGTGCAACCGCACGATGCGACCCACCGTGATCTCGACGAGGCCCGTCGCCTGCTGTACGTCTCTCTCACGAGGGCCAAGAGACGTCTTGTCGTCTCTGCTTGTGTTCGTCGGCCGGGCCACAGAGATACGTTGGGCAAAAGGAGGTGGAGCAGCGAAGCCTCACACGCTTCCTGCGGGACTGCGGGCTGAACGCACAGAGCCCAAGCGCCTACCTGAAAGAACGTCAAGCTGACTGAGGCCCCAGACCACTAACAGTGGCGGCCGTGGGGCGCGAAAGTCAGTTCGTTGTTCGGGCAGCCCAGAGTTGTTGCCGGAGTTCGTCCATAGGGTGGAGGCTGCCATCCTTGCCTGTGTACTTCCAGAAGGTCCAGCCGTTCGTCTGCGCTCGCCGGTCTTCGCCGATGACTGACCGTCGAGCCATCATGCCAGCCACCGACAATGAGCCGTACAGTTGCCCTGCGAAGCTGACTCGGCCGTCGGCCTCGACGCGGGCTCGGAGGTCGTATCCCTTGTATCGACGCGACAGATCAGCGGGGAGCGCAAATAGGCCAGCAGAAACAACGTCGCCAAGAGTTACTCCGCTCCAAGGCGTGCCCTCACCGAACGATTTCGCGCTTCGTGGCTGTTCTGCGGCTACAAAGGGGACGGGATCCACAGCTGTAGCGGCAGATCGCCCCGATGGGCGAAGGGTGGCACGAGTGAGGGCCTGCTTGATCTCTCGTGTAGAGATTTCTGACGACAAACGTCGTCGAATCAGTCGAACGAGTGCAACATCCGGTTCCGGCTCGAAGAGTTCGGTTAGAGCTACCTGGACCCGTCTGTCGACGAAGTCTTCCTGCCAGAGAGCTTCAAGCTGGGCGATGTTCTCCTTCGACAGAAGAGCCAATGTCTCTGCTGCCGCGCCGGAGGCGTCACTGATTCGCACTGTGCGAAACAGCTTGTCTTCAACGGGGACGATCGCATGCGAGTTGTAGAGGCGGTACTCATCTCCGTTCGTCAGAACGACCCATCGAACGCCTGCAACAGTGGCGTATCCCATGATCTGGTTCGCCCATTTCCGATCCTCGAGGTTCTCCCCAAGTGCCTTTGCCTCCACGAACAGCCGTGGCGTGGAATTGATTAGGAGTGCGTAGTCGACTGGCTTGTCACCCGGGCGACGCCGATACTCGAGATGCACCTCGCTTAGGTCCTCGACTTCCCAACCAAGTGCACGAAGCAGTGGTGATATCAAGCCAACCTTGGTGTTCTGCTCGCCGATCGAACGCCCGGAGTACGTGGCGAGTCGGCGACCGATGACGGCGAGAGCCTCTGCCAGCATCGACTCCTCTCGCATGGCGCGATACTAGCGTCAGGAATCGGCGGGGTGAATCACTGCTGCCTTCGGACGCGCGTGCTAGGGCTCCGATTCTGTTCGGTAGACTCGGTCGATTCGAAGGGCTTCAGAGGACCGAACGCATGCCACGAGTACTGCTCATCGGATGGGACGGCGCCGACTGGCGCATCCTCGACCCGCTGCTCGAGCGGGGTGACCTGCCGAACCTGCAGGCCCTGATCGACCGTGGGCAGCGGGGGGTACTGAAGTCGACGATCCCGACCCACTCGTGGGCGGCCTGGCCGTCGTTCCTTACGGGCGTCGATCCGGCCGACCACGGGGTCTACGACATCCTCGAGACCGTCCCGGGCACCCACAAGCAGTACCCGGTCACCTACCGCTCGATCAAGGAGCGGACGTTCGTCGAGGACCTCTCCGCGGCCGGCAGGGTGGGGGTCTACGCCGACGTGCCGCTGATGTTCCCGCCGCCGGACATCAACGGGAAGATCCTCGCCGGCGGGGTGCTGCCGAAGGGGCGGACCTACTCGCAGCCGGCCGACCTGCCCGAGCAGCTCGAGAAGGCCGGCGTGCCGTGGGCGATCAACGGCATGTCCTGGACGACGTTCCGCAACCGGCCCGGGCCGTACCTGGATGAGGCGCTCGAGATCACCGGCAAGCGGATCCGCGCGACCGAGTGGCTGATGGACAACTCGGAGTGGGACCTGATGGCCTCGGTCTGGGTCTCGGTCGACCGCACGCAGCACGCGCTCTCGAACTACGTCTCCCCCGATCACCCGGACATGGCGCGCAATGCCAAGACCGCGACCGGCGCGAAGGTGCGCGACGTTTACAAGCAGCTCGACGATGCGATCGGCGCGTTCGTCTCGCGCACGCGGCCCGACGACCTGGTCCTGTTCATCAGTGACCACGGGTTCCAGTCGGTCACGCGCACGATCCACATGGACCACCTGCTGAAGGAGTTCGGGTTCCTCGAGTTCAGCGCATCGAACGTGGTCTTCGGGCCGATGCAGTGGGGGCCGGTGCGCAGGATCGCGCGCAAGGCGTACGACCTGCTCGGCCTGCACGGGAAGGTCTCGCTGCCGCAGTCGGTGAACTGGTCCAAGACCAAGGCGTTCACGACGATCCGCTCGACGGGCGAGGGCGTCTCGATCAACCTCGCCGGGCGCGAGCCCGACGGCATCGTCGACCCGGGCGATTTCGAGCGCGTGCGCGACCAGGTGATGGACGCGCTTTCGAGCTTCGTCGACCCGAAGACCGGCCGCAAGCCCGTGAAGGCGATCTTCCGGCGCGAGGAGATCTTCAAGGGCAAGCACGCCGACACGGCGCCCGACATCCTCATGGAGCCGGCCGAGCAGTACTCGCTCACGCACGCGAAGTCCGCGATCGAGGACGCCGACTGGATCTCGGGCGACCACCGCATCGACGGCGTGATCGTCGCCGCCGGGCCGTCCGTGAAGCCGTTCACCTCGCAGCCGCAGCTCGTCGACCTGGCGCCGACGATCCTCGCCGCGCTCGACGCGCCGGCGTCGATCGAGCACACCGGCCGGGTGCTGCACGAGGTCGTCGGCTCGGACGCGGCGGTGAAGCACGCCGAGCCGTCGTCGAAGCCCGCGGTCGCGATTCCCGGCATGCCGACCGGCGACGAGGAGTCGACCGTCACCGACACCGAGGCCGACGAGATGGAGGAGCACCTCCGCGGCCTCGGGTACCTCGAGTAGCCCCCCGCAGGAACGTTCTCCAGGAGCTCGCGACCGGCCACCAGCGGCAACAGGTCGGTTCGCCGTGGGTTATCCCGAGATCGGGCGGGTGGCGGTGAAGTGCGCGACCGATCCGAACTCCTCGACGTCGACCGTCTCGAAGGATCCCTCGAGGATCTCGCGCAGACCGTCGGCCGTGTCGCCGAGGTTGTCGAAGTCCCCGTGGCGGTTGAAGGCTCGAAGGAAACGGCGGGCCGCCCACGAGTGTCGCGCCTGAGTCCCCAGCACCGTGCCGCCGAACAGCACGCCCTCGGGTTCCAGCACGGCGGCGATGTTGCGGATCGCGACCGCCTTGTGCTCCTGCGGCCCCCGGAGGCAGTGGAGCACGAAGCTGAGGGCGGCCGAGTCGAATCGGCCCTCGAGCGGGAGCGGCTTCATGACGTCGGCCTCCACGGTGAAGGGGTGCAACGCCGCGAGCCGACGCGCTGAACGCGCGAGCACGTTCGGATTGGGGTCGAGCAGGGTGATCTCCGTGCCCTCGGCCGGTTCCGCCTTCTCGATGAAGTACCCCGTCCCGGGACCGACATCGAGATGCCGACGCCCCATGTGACGCCGGTAGCTCTCGAAGGCCGGGCGGGCCGGTGCCTTCCACACCACCGGAGCCATGAAGCCGATGACCCAGGGGTCGTAGATGGCGAGCAGGAACCGCGTGTAGCCGGCCTGGCCCTTGTACGAGGGATCGTCGCGGTCCATCGCGCCACCTCCCGCGGCCGACGCTAGACGGACGATGGACGGCGGTCACACCGGCTGTCTGGTGTCCCGGGAGGGGTGGTAGCCTCCCGAGCCGGCGTTCGCGATCAGCCGGTGGGACCGCGGGTGTCAGTGTGCGATCACGGCCTCGACCAGCGGTCTGGCCATCCCCGCAATGTCATCGAACTCCACATCGCTGAGGACGACGACGACCGCGCCTTCGTTCAGCAGGCACCCGGCCCACGACACGTATCCGAAGTTCCCGCCGACGTGCCTTACGGCCTCCGTGAAGCCGGCGGGGTTGAACAGCCCGAGTCCGTAGCCCTCAGCGACGTCGTCAAGAAGGACGGCTGACGGGCTCTCGAGGCTCAGCTTCGACCGACTCGTCGTCGGGCGCCGGCCGCGTCGAGCGCATCCGCTCCGTCCAGCCGGGCCACACGCGGCGCGCCGTCTCCTCGGGCACCCGCCCGCCGCGGAACATCGCCCGCCACACGCCCCGGTAGCCGGGAAGCACGCCGATCGCGACGAGCACGTGGCCGACGATCACCGGCGTCACGACGACCGCGGTCACCAGGTGGATCTTCGCGAGGACCGCGAAGACCGGGCCGCCGTGCAGCATCGTGAGCGCGATCCCCGTCGCCGTGAGGACCAGGAGTCCCCCGACGATCACGACGTTCGCCACCCGCTGGCCGGGGTCGAACGTGCCCTCGTGCCGCGCGAAGCGTCCCGTGAGCGCGCCGAGCGGCCAGCGTCGCCACCAGCGCGCGTCGCCGCGGTCGTGCCGGAAGGTCTCTCGCACGAACGTCCGCGCGCCACGCCAACCGGCGACGATCGCGACGAGCGCCACGAGCGCGAGCACCCGCCCCGCCCACACGTGGACGCGGATGTCGGCGACGCCGAACGCGCGGGCGAGGAGGCTCGGATGGCCCTCCTCGCCCGCCAGCAGCCACCCGCCCGTCCACAGCAGCACGAGCGTGGTCAGCGCGACGGTCGCGTGCAGCCACCGGACGCGCCGGGGATGCCGGGTCAGCGGCTCAGTAGCCATACCCTCGGCCGCCGCCCGAGCCCGTCGCGCCGGTCGTCATCCCGCCGCCCGAGCCGGCGTTGCCGCCGCTCACGGTGACGGTGATCTGCGTGCTCACGCCCGCGTCGGAGTGGTCGGCGTTGCGCAGCGACGCCGTGATCGTGTGCGTCCCGGGCGACAGCCCGGTGACCTGCGCCGAGTTCGCGTAGGCGATCACGGACCCCGCGACGTCGTCGCAGCTCCCACCGTCGAAGCACAGGTGCACGTGGTGGTCGCCGGTGCTCGGGTCGCCGATCGGCACGCTCGCGTCGAACTTCACGGTGAACGGCTCTGACACGCTCGCGCCGTCGCCGGGCGACGTGATCGAGAGCGACATCCCGCCGCTCCCAGCGCTCGCGCCCGCGCTGGAGCACGCGGCCGCGAAGATCCCGATCGCGAACACGGCCCCGAGCAGCCGCACCCTTCCCTTCGTTCTCAACATGGTCGACTCCTTTCTCGTCGATTGACGGCCGTTGTGAACGGCGGGTACTACCGGGCGCGAGGCGCTCGCGGATCGATCCGGACGAGATCGGACCCGCAACCATCCGAACGGGGCGGCCGGCCGGTAGTTCTTCCCGTGGGAACCCCCGACCCGGTCGCCCTGCTGACGCCCTCGGACGAGGCGCTGTTGGCCGGCATGGGCTCGGGCGACCCTGCGGCCGCCGCCGAGTTCGTCCGGCGGTTCGAGCGGCGCGTCTTCGGCCTCACCCAGTCGATCCTGCGGGACCGCGGGGCGGCGGAGGAGGCGGCGCAGGAGACGTTCGTGCGAGCCTGGCGGCACGCCGCCTCCTTCGACCCGCGGCGGGGCAAGGTGGCAGCCTGGCTGCTCACGATCGCGCGGAACGCGGCGCTGAGCATGCTGCCGTCGCGGGGTATCGAGCCGGTCGAGCCCGACGCGCTCGTCGGCCTCGTCCAGTCGAGGAGCGAACCCGGTGCCTCGAGCGAGGCGGACGAGGAGGGGTCGCTGCGGGACGCGGTCCGCCGGCTCCCCGAGGAGCAGCGTCGCGTGCTCGTGCTCGCCGCGTTCTACGGCTACACCGCGCACGAGATGAGCGACATGGACGGCGTGCCGCTCGGGACCGTGAAGTCGAGGATCCGGGCGGGGCTGCTGAAGCTCCGGTCGGAACTGGGGGTGGGCGATGGGTCGTGACCTGAGCTGCGAGGAGGTCGTCGCGCTGGCGCCCGAGCTGGCGCTCGACGTCGCCGATGGTCTCGAGCGGGACGCGAGCCTGCGGCACCTGGGGAGCTGTGCGTCGTGCCGTCGGCTGGTGTCCGAGCTGTCGTCGACGGCCGACGACCTCCTGCTGCTGGCGCCCGAGCACGGGCCGCCCGCGGGGCTCGCGTCGCGCGTGCTCGGGGCGATCGACCTCGCCGCGGGACCGGGGCCGGCCGAGCTCGTGTCGCTTGAGGACGCGCGGCGGGCGTGCCCCCCACGCCGCTCGTGGGCGCGGCCCCTGGCGGTGGCGGCCGGCTTCGTGCTCGCGATCGCGGTTGGCGCCGGCGCGATGTTCGGGGCGACCGCGGGGGACCGGCGTGTCGCGGGCGACTACCGGGCGCTGCTCGGCGTCGGCCACGGGTCGTCCTTCGCCGCCGCGCCACTGCTCGACGGCGGCGGGGAGGTCGGCACCGCCTGGGGATACGCCGGCGACCCGTCCTGGATGTTCGTCTCGATGCGCGCACCGATCGGCGACTCGCGGTCGTTCCGGGCGTGGCTCCTCACGTCCGACGGGAGGCGCGTCCCGTTTGGACACGCCCAGCTGGGCGGCGGCCGGTCCTCGTGGGGCCGGAACCTGCCGGTCGATCTGGCCGTTGTCCGCGAGCTGTGGCTCGAGCCGGTGGACGGCGGCCCGGGCCTCGTGGCGGTGTTCCACCCGGACGATCCGTGGAGCGGCTGATCGGGCCTGGGGACGCCTCCTCGAGTTCAGCGCGTCGAACGTGGTCTTCGGGCCGATGCAGTGGGGGCCGGTGCGCAAGGTCGCGCTCTCTTGTCTCGCGACGTGCAGACTCGTGGCGTGAGCCGCCGCGCGCGACTGTGGCTGGGGTGGCTGGCGATCGTCCTCGGCTCGGTGCTCGCGGCGGCCTCGATCGTGGCTCTGCTCATCGCGCAAGACCTCGCCGAGCACGGGTGGGCGTCGTTCCGCCATGCGGCGGTGGTCCCGTCGATTGCCCTCGCCACCGGCCTGGCCGTCGTCGTCGCCGGCATCGCTGCCGTGAGGTCGGCGATACTCTCGCCAGCCGGACGGGGGGAGGACGACATGGCCGGGACGAAGGGCAGCGGGACGAAGGCGGATCCCTGGATCCTGAAGACGCCACCGGGCACCTCCGAGTACCAGATGTGGCGCGACGAGGACGCGGACCCGCCCACGCTCGTGTGCCAGGTCGGCAAGACCCAGCTCGGGTATCAGCTCCGGTGTATCGAGGACCTGCACGCGATGCTGAAGGCCAACGGCGACTGGGTTCCGCTCGGCGCCGCGGACGAGCAGAAGCCCGCTGGGGAGGGAACGGTCGAGGCTTGGGGTCGCTCCCCGGACAACCCGGTCGGGGGCTGGTACGGCGTCAAGAAGGGACTGCGGGGACGGTTCGGGATGTACGTCCCGCCCTTGCTCGAGGCCCAGGGGCTCGCCGAGCTCGAGCACAACGCGCGCAACAACCGCATGCGGGCTCGGTAGTTTGACGGTGAGGGGGCGGGGGGACGCTCCTCGCCCCCCGCCCTCCGTCGTTGCTACATGACGTCGAAGGTCTCGTACACGGTGATGCTGCCGCCGCCCTGCAGCACCGGCGACCCCTTCGCGAGCGCGGTCGCGGCGTCCAGGGAGTCCGCGCTGACGATCGTGTAGCCGGTGTGGAGCTTGCCCGAGGCCGAGCCCACGGACCCGTCGCTCGCGATCGTGTTGGCGGCGGGCGCGAACGGGTTTCCCCCGTCCTTCAGGGCGCTTCCGATCTGGCCGTACCAGTCGGTCCAGGCCTGGGTGACCTTGGCCATCTCTTCCTCGCCCTCGGGCATGCTCCCACCCGAGTACAGCAGCACGAAGTCCGCCATCTCCCCTCGCTTTCCCGGCCCAAGGGCCGTGTTCGTCCGACGCCGGTACGACGAACGGGCGGGCCGGCTTTCGACAGGCCGCTCTCGGTCAGCCGCTCGCGGGGCCCCGCAGCTCCAGCGCGGCCAGCGCCCTCCCCGCCCGGAAGACGTCCTCCGGCGTGGACCCCACCGCCATGTTGAACAACAGCTCGTCGAGCCCGGCGTCGACGTACTCCTGGATCCGGTCGCCGATCGAGTCCGGCGTGCCCCAGACGAGCGCGGCGCGCAGGGTCTCGTCGTCGACGTCGCGAAACTCCTGGAACCGCTCGCGCCGCCGCTCGGCCTCCTCCATCGTGTCCGCGACGATCAGCGTCCCGAGACGGGTCATCGCGATCTCCGCCGGGTCCCGACCGACGTCGCGGCAGTGCTCGTGGATGACCTGGATCTTGTGGCGGATCGTCTCGGGGGCGCCGAACCCGTTCCACAGGTCGGCGTACTGGGCCACGAGCCGGAGCGTCTTCCGCTCGCCGCCCCCGCCGATCAGGATCCTCGGCCCGCCCTCCCGAACGGGCTGCGGCACGTTGTAGGCGCCGTCAACGCGGTGGCGCGTTCCCTGCACCGTCGATTGCTCCTGCGTGAACATCGCGCGACAGATCCGCAGCGCGTCCTCCAGCCGCTCGAAGCGTTCGGTCGTTGACGGCCACGCGTAGCCGTACGCCCGAGCCTCCTCCTCGTTCCACGCCGCGCCGATGCCGAGCATCGCCCGGCCCGAGGAGACGACGTCGAGCGTGGTCACCACCTTCGCGAGGTAAGCGGGGTTGCGGTAGATCACGCCGGTCACCATCGCCCCGAGGGACAGGCGCGAGGTCCGCGCCGCGACGCCGCCGAGCAGCGTGTAGGCCTCGAGCATCGGATCGGACGGCGGGCCCTGCACCCAGATCTGGTGGAAGTGGTCCATGACCCAGAACGAATGGAAGCCCGACTCCTCGGCCGCGAGGGCCGTCTCGACGATTCGATCGAACATGCTCGAGGTCGGGACATTGTCGAACGTGAAGCTCGGCAGTTGCAGGCCGAATCTCGTCATCCCCGCTCCTCGTCGCCGCGGCCGGCGGTCGTGGTCCACACTACGGGCGGCGACGCGTTTCGACGAGGGCGGAGGAGGCGACCGGGTGGAGCGGCGAGAGGCGCTCGCTCGGCTCCGGTCGGCGCGGGTGGGTCGGATGGCGACGGTGCGCCCGGACGGCCGGCCGCACGTCGTGCCGTTCGTGTTCGCGCTGGTGCAGGACGGCGACGCCGTGCGGCTCTATTGGGCCGTCGACGAGAAGCCGAAACGCACGCCGAACGTGCAGCGCCTCCGCAATCTCGAGCACGAGGCTGCCGTCGAGGTCGTCGTCGACGGCTACGAGGAGGATTGGGAGCGCCTGTGGTGGGTCCGCGCGTCCGGAACCGGCAGGGTGGTGGAAGCGGCCGCCGAGCGGCAGGTGGCCGTGCAGGCGCTCCGTTCGAAGTACGCGCAGTACTTTGCCGCGCCGCTCTCGGGCGCCATCGTGGCGATCGATATCGCGTCGATCAGCGGCTGGACGTCGTCACCCGCCTCGACCCCGGCTACATGACCGCGAACGTCTCGTACACGGCGATCTGCGCGCCGCCCTGGAGCACCGGACAGCCCTTGGCCATCTCGACCGCCGCGTCGAGCGAGTCGGCGCTGATGATCGAGTAGCCACTCGCGGCCGGGGGCATGTCGTTCACCGCTCCCTCGGCCGAGATGCTCTTGGCCGCGGGGGTGAAGGGGTTGCCACCGTCCTTGAGGGCACTGCCGAGGTCGCCCATCCAGTTGGTCCAGGCCTTCATGACCATGGCCTGTTCCTCTTCGGACTCCGGCATGTGACCGCCGCTGTAGAGCAGCAGGTAGTCGGTCATCGCCGCCTCCCTTCCTCGGAGATCGAACGTCCAGCATGACACGTCGGCTCGCTCGCGCGCTTGACGCCGGCGGGTCTCGGGTGGAGAGTCTCGGGCCGTCCACCCGCGAGGCGAGGAGACGACCATGGTGCTGGTGCAGTTTCGCGTTCGCGTTCCCGACGTGGAGCGCTTCAAGGCCACACAGGAGAAGTACCTCCCGGTCATGGAGGAGCTCGGCGGCCGGAACCATCGCGCCTACTACGCCGAGTCGGACCCGCAGGAGGTCACCACGTTCAGCGAGTGGGACTCGCACGACGCGATGATGGCCGCGACCGATCGCTTCGGCGAGGACTTCAACCGCGAGGCCGGGACCGAGGGCATCGAGTGGGAGACCCGGATCTGGCACGAGCTCTGATCGATCGAGGGGGCGGCACGGGCACCGCCCCCCCGATGTCCCCGGAACGCGCGTCGGGCTAGCTCTTCACCACGATCTTCGACGCGCGCATCGAGCCGTTCGAGCGGAATGCCCCGACGACCCGGACGGTCGATCCCTGGTCGAGATGGCGCTCGTGCACGATCCGCGTGGCATCAGTCACCCGGACCGCGTGCGTGCTTACGCGCCACCGACCCACGTGGTCGCCGCCGGGAACGGCGGTCGCGGTCCCCGTCAGGCTCGTCGAGTCCTCGTCGACGTTCTCCGCGTCCTCACTCTGGATCTCGCGCGCCGTCACCGAGCCGTCCTGGGCGAGCGTTCCCTCGACCTTCACCGCGTCGCCGACGGCCACGGTCCCGCCGTCGAGATCGAGCTCGGTGTCGGTCGAGACGTGCACGGTCAGTCCGCTCACGGTCCAGTCGCCGAGGAAGCCGGTGGTCGACGGCAGGGCCTGGACGAAGCCCTCGAACTCGATCTGGCCGAACTCGTCCTCGTCCTCGTTGTTGCCGTCGTCGTCGCCGGACTCCTTGACCTCGATCTCCGCGGCGGTGATCGACCCGTCGGACTCGGCCGTGCCCTTCACCTTCACCGTCGCGCCGACGGCGACCGCGCCGTGCTCCTGGTCGATCTCGGTGGCCGGCGTGACGTGCACCGTTGTGCCGCTCACGACCCAGGTGCCGACGAAGTCCGGCGTACCCGGCAGGCTCTGGATCACGCCCTCGACCTCGTTGTCGTCCTCGCCCGGGTCGTCGCTCGCGAACGCCGCAGCCGGCGCGAGCGCGAGGAGCACCGCGACGACGGCCGCGACGGCGATGATGCTTCGCTTCATGGCCCCACCTCCCACGCTGTCAAGACCCAGGAGAGCACGAGAGGGCATAGGGGGCTCTTTCGGCATGGTTAAGGGGAGGTTAGGGATCCGCCCACGACCGAGAGACGGTCGTGGAGCCTCCTGCAGCAGGCTCCACACCGCCCTTCTCGTCGGCCGCTCGGGCAACCATGCGGATGGGCCGGGGCGCTTCCGCCTGCCAGTGCCGCTCGCCCAGCTCGGCTCAAGGATCCTGTCGCCGACAGTACGCAGGGTCGCCCCAAGCGAGCGTTATCTGAGGGGATAGCACTCCCCAAGCCTTCGCGAGCTTCTCATCGCGCTCTCATCGGAACGGCCCTACCCTTGATCTTCGAGCGGAGGCTGCGCGTGCGCGTGCTCGTCGTCGAGGACGAGGTCAAGATGGCCGGCCTGCTCCGGCGCGCGCTCGAGGAGGAGGGCTACGCGGTCGACGTGGCCGGCCGCGCCGACGAGGGCCTGTGGCTCGGGACCGAGAACGCCTACGACGCCGTCGTCCTCGACGTCCTGCTTCCCGACGGTGACGGCTTCTCGGTCTGCCGCGGGTTGCGGAAGGCGGGCAGGTGGAGCCCCGTCATGATGCTCACGGCCCGCGACGCCGTCGCGGACCGCGTCGCGGGCCTGGACGCCGGCGCCGACGACTACCTCACGAAGCCCTTCTCCCTCGCCGAGCTCATGGCGCGCCTGCGCGCGCTGATCCGTCGGGGAGCGGTGGCGCGACCCGCCGTCCTGCAGGTCGGCGACCTCGCCCTCGACCCCACGACGCGGACCGTCCATCGTGGGTCCCGGCCCGTCGAGCTCACCGCCAAGGAGTTCGCGCTGCTCGAGTACTTCCTGCGGCACCCGGGCGACGTGCTGAGCAGGGCGCGACTCATCGAGCACGTCTGGGACTTCGCCTACGAGGGCGACTCCAACGTCGTCGACGTGTACGTGCGGTATCTGCGCAACAAGATCGACCGGCCGTTCGGACGGGACTCGATCCAGACGGTGCGCGGCGCCGGCTATCGGTTTCGACAAGAGGGCGAGCGCTGATGCGGTGGTCGCTCCGGGCCCGCGTGACGCTCGCCTCCGCGGCGATGCTCGCGATCATCTTCGCCGCGACCGGCGTCTTCCTGTCCGTGCGGCTCGAGGCCGACCTCATGAGCTCGGTGGACGAGAGCCTGTCCGTCTGGGCGGCGGGCCTGCTGCCGAACGTCGAGGGTGCGACCGACACCGTCGACGTCGAGACGCAGGGCGTCCCGACCGGCTCGGACGAGGCCGCCACCCAGGTCCTGGACCCCACGGTCACCGGGGCGGTCGACCCCGAGCACCCGCCGCTGCTCTCCACCTCCGAGATCGCCGACGTTCACGGGCCCACCTTCTTCGAGCACGAGCTGACCGTGTGGGGCGAGGCCGAGCCGTCCCGCATCCTCGCGATTCCGGCAGGCGGAGATCTCGTCCTCGTCGTGGCCGTGCCGATCGACGATCAGCGCGACGCGCTCGCGGGGCTCGCGCACCTGTTGTGGATCGCCGGGCCACTCGCGCTCGTGGTGACCGTCGGCCTCACGTGGCTGCTCGTCGGCGCCACGCTGCGGCCGGTCGAGTCGATGCGGGAGGAGGCGGCGGCGATCTCCGGGTCGGAGCCGGGGCGCCGGCTCCCCGTCCCCAACACCGGCGACGAGGTCGCGCGCCTCGGCGAGACGCTGAACGCGATGCTCGAGCGCCTCGAGGAGGCGAGCGAGCGCGAGCGCCGGCTCGTGGACGATGCGAGCCACGAGCTCCGGACGCCGCTCGCCAACCTCAAGGCCGAGCTCGATCTCGCGCGTGCCCGGTCGCGCACGCCGAAGGAGCTCGAGGCGGCCCTGCGCAGCGCGTCCGAGGAGACCGACCGGCTCGCCCGGCTGGCCGACGACCTCCTCGTGCTCGCGCGCGCAAACGGCGGCCGGCTCCCCGTGCGCCGGGAATCGGTGGAGATCGGTCGGCTCGTGGCGGGCACCGCGGACACGTTCGCCGCGGTGGCCGCGGGACGGGGCGTCCGGATTCGGGTGCAGGTCGCCGACGAGCTGCGCGCGGACGTGGACCAGGTCCGCCTGCGCCAGGCGATCGGGAACCTCCTGGACAACGCGCTCCGCAGCACGCCGGCCGGCGGCACCGTCGTGGTCGACGCGTCCCGGCGCGACGGCGCCCTCCGCATCGAGGTGCGCGACTCGGGCGGGGGGTTTCCGCCCGGCTCCATCCCCGGCGTGTTCGAGGCCTTCGCGCGCCCCGAGACCGGCCGAGGTCGGGAGCAGGGTGGCGTCGGTCTCGGGCTCGCGATCGTCCGCGCGGTGGCTGAGGCGCATGGGGGCACCGTCGAGGCGGCGAACGCCCCCGGCGGGGGCGCGGTCGTGGTCATGTGTCTCGCGCTCGAGGATCGAGGGCGGGATCAATCGACGGCCCTGTCGTAGCCTCGCGAGATGCACGTCGGTCGCCGGCCTCCGCTCGCCCGCGCGATGCGCGAGTACGCCCTCACGCGGATCGGGTCGGACGGCGGCGCTGCGGCTCGGTCGTGGTCCCGGCGCGAGGTCCTGCGGATGGGCGGCGCGCTCGGCGCGGGTATGGCGCTCGCCGCCTGCACGCCCGGCGGAGGGTCGTCGCCAGGCGCCGCCCCGCCGTCGCCGAGACGGACGCCGCACGATCCGCGCGTCGTCGTCGTGGGCGCGGGGCTCGCCGGGCTGACCGCCGCGTACCGGCTCTCGCAGGCGGGCGTCGCCGTGCAGGTGTTCGAGTCGCGCGACCGGGTCGGGGGTCGCTGCTGGACCGCCCGGGGGTTCGCCGACGGCCAGACGGCCGAGCACGGCGGCGAGTTCATCGACACCCGGCACGTGCATCTTCTGGGCCTGGTCGACGAGCTCGGTCTGGACCTCGACGACCTCGACGCGGCCTGGGTCCCGGGATCGATCTGGCCGAACTGGATCCAGGGCGAGGTCGTGCTCGGCCCCGACCTTCGCGAGCAGCTCGACCCGATCGTGGCGGCGGTCGAGGAGGAGGCGCGGCGGGTGGGCGTGATCGCGAAGGGAAGCCCGCCCTCGACGGCCGCGATCTCCTACGGGACGTCGACGCCGCAGGCGGCGGAGCTCGACGCCCAGTCGATGGCCGAATGGCTGGACTCGGCGGTCCCCGGCGTCGTCGGCTCGCCGCTCGGCGGCTACCTCGACGAGTCGATGTCGGGTTGGTACGGGCTCGAGATGGACCAGCTCTCCGCCTGCACGTGGATGGACTACTTCGTCCTCCCGGCGCCGGGCGCCGACGAGCGCTGGCACGTCAAGGGCGGCAACGACCAGGTGCCCGCGCTGCTCGCCGAGGCCCTTCCCGCGGGCTCGATGCATCTCGAGACGCCCCTCGAGGCCCTGCGGGCTCACGTCGACGGCTCGTACGAGCTCCGCTTCGGCGGCGTGGCGGATCCCGTCGTCGCCGACGTGCTGGTCCTCGCGCTGCCGTTCACCACGCTGCGGTTCGCGGACCTAGACGACGCCGGGTTCGACGCGCAGCGGATGGCGGCGATCCTCGGCCTCGGGATGGGGATGGACGTGAAGCTGTTCCTGCAATACGACCGCCGACCGGCCGAGTTCACCGTCGACGGTCGCCCGTGGAGCGGCGGGATGGAGCACACGGATCCGCACTTCGAGACGTGGGAGAGCTCGTCCGGCCAGCCCGGCTCGTCCTGTCTCATCACCGTGTACGCGGGCGGTCGCACGGGCGCGAGCTGGACCGCCGACGAGCCGCACGCGACCGCGCCCGGGGCATTCGCGGCCGAGTACGTCGGCCACATCGACGAGGTGGTCGCCGGCACCGCCGCGAGCTTCAACGGCACCACCTGGCTCGATCTGTGGACGCGCGACCCCTGGACGAACGGTGCCTACGCCGCGTTCCTGCCCGGCCAGTACACGCGACTGTGGGGCTACACGGGCCGGGCCGAGGGCAACGTCCACTTCGCCGGCGAGCACACCTCGACCTACAGCCAGGGGTACCTGAACGGCGGCGTCGAGAGCGGCCAGCGGGCGGCGATCGAGGTCCTTCGGGATCTCGGGATCGAAGTCCCGCCCTCGATCGCCGCCCTGCCGTACTCCGAGCTCGGCTGAGCTCGTGCGGACCTCAAGGCCGACGTCAAGCGCCGCGGACGTCCGGCTGGCGCGGCGGCTCAGTCCTCGTCCCCGGTGGACACGATGGTGTTCAGCGTCGACCAGGCGTTCATCGCCGGCGGGAACCCGGCGATCGTCGCCGTCTGGATGATCACCTCTCGCAGCTCGTTGGCCGTCAGGCCCGCCTTCAGCGACGACCGGAGATGGACCGGGAGCTGCGACGACCGTCCGGTGGCGACCAGGGCCGCGACCGAGGCGATCTGGCGATCGCGAAGCGACAGCCCGGGCCGGGAGTAGATATCGCCATAGGCGGTCTCCACGATCAGGCGGCCGAGGTCGCCGAGCGACTCCAGGGTGGCGAGGGACCGCTCGCCGTGCACCTCTCGGAGCCGCTCGCGGCCGCGCTCGTAGCGGGGGTCGTCGGACATCGGAAGCCTCCTCGACGTAGGTGGCGGGACCGTACCTCGTGGCCGCCTCATGCGCCCCCCGCGCCGCGTATTCGAAATACGCGGATCGCCGGATGCGGCCAGAGCCCCGCGGCCCCACCGTAGGCGGGCAAGACGGCCCGGCGCGCAAATCTCGAGGGCGCCCGGGCCGGGACTCTTCCCCGCTCCGGGAAGAAGTGCCTCGGCCGGTCGGGTCGCAAGGATCCGACCGGCCGAAGCGTCTTCCGGGGCGCCCACGCTCGGCTCGTGGATACTGACGCGTCGTGACCGAGCCCCAGCCCTCCGGGAGCCGACTCCGCTCCGCCCTCGAGTCCGTGCTGCCGCGCGGCCAGTTCGCCGATCAACGCGACATCCTCGGCGGGGCCGGCCAGAACGTCGTCGGGCTCGTCGCCGGGGTGATGGCAACCTTCGCGACTCAGGTCATCATGACGAGGACGCTCGGCAGCTCGCTGTTCGGCGTCGTCACCCTCACGACGCAGTTCGCGTTCATCGCGAGCACCGCGACGCGCTTCGGCATGGACGTGGCGAACGTCCGCCTGGTCGCCATCTTGATGGGACGCGGGGAGGCCGGCCGCGTCCGAGCCCTCGTCCGCAAGGCCGTGATGATCGCCGTGGTCGCCTCGGCGATCGTCGCGGTGATCGTCTTCCTGCTCGCCCCCTGGCTGTCGAGCACCTTCGTGGAGCCGGCCCTGCACGAACAGGGGACGGTCTCGTTCTGGGCGGCCGCGCTCGCGATCCCGTTCGCCGCCGTCACGTGGACCTACCTCGGCGGCACGCGTGGCCTGAAGATCATGCGGCACACCCTCTACATCTTCTGGATCGGCCAACCGGTCGGCTGGATCGCGATCGCGATCGCGGGGTGGGTGGTGGTCGCCAAGACGGCCGGATGGACCTCGTTCGCGTACGCGTTCTCGTGGATGGTCGCCTGCGCGGCGGCCTGGTGGGCGTGGCAGCGCGAGACGCGCGGGTTCCAGGGACGCACCGACGGGGGAGGGATCCCCGAGGAGGGCACGCGCGAGCTCCTCACGTTCGGCATGTTCCGGGCGCCGGCCACGCTGTTCGCGCAGCTCCTGTTCTGGATCGACACGTTCGTCCTCGCGACGATGCGCCCGGGGCAGGTGGGCGTCTACGGCGCAACGGTTCGCACGGGCCAGTCGCTCCTGCTGTTCCTGACGTCGCTCTCGCTCGTGTTCAGCCCGTTCGTCGCCGACCTCCACTACCGCGGCGAGCACGACAAGCTCGACGCGCTCTACAAGAACGTCACGCGGTGGGGGCTCGCGATCACGCTGCCGATCCTGCTCGCGCTCGCGATCCTGCCCGAAACGATCATGCGGGTGTACGGGGACGAGTTCGTCAAGGGGAGCGCGGCGCTGGAGATCCTGATCATCGGGCTGATCGTGCCGGTGATCGTCGGCACGGTCGGGTTCATCCTCATCATGGTGGGACGCACCGGCTGGGACCTCATCGTGTACATGGGTTCGTTCGTCACGGCCGTCGGGATCGCCGTGGTGTTCGTGCCGCGCTACGGGATGCGGGGGGCGGCGCTGGCGGAGGCGGTCACCCTCACGGTCTCGGCGTTCGCGCGGCTGATGCTCGTGCGCCACTTCGTGCACATCTGGCCGTTCGACCGGTGGTACTTGCGTTTGATCCCCCCGACCCTGGCCGGCGGGCTCGCGATGTGGGCGACCCACCAGGCGCTCGAGGGCCCGAAGTGGCTGATCGACCTCGGAGGCTCGATCCTCGTCGGGTCGGTCGTGTACGGAGTCCTGCTCCTGCTCATCGGGCTCAAGCCGGCCGAGCGCGGCACGGTGTTCCGGCTCGCCGGCCGGGTCCTCGGCCGTCCCGCGGGCGCCGCGTGACCTTCGAGATCCGCCCCCTGCGCGAGGACGAGCGTGGGTGGGTTCGCGAGACGATCCGCGACCGCTGGGGCTCGGAGGTCGTCGTCGGACACGGCGTGGTGTACGAGCCGGCCGCGCTGGAGGGCTTCGTCGCTCTCGAACGCGGCCGGCCGGTTGGCCTGCTCACCTACGTGATCGAGGGCGATGCGTGCGAGGTCGTGACGATCGACGCCTTCGACGAGGGCCGCGGCGTGGGGGCCGCGCTCGTGGATGCCGTTCGCGGCCTCGGCAGTCGGCGCCTGTGGCTCGTCACGACCAACGACAACGAGCGCGCGCAGCGCTTCTACGAGCGCGTCGGCTTCCGGCTGGTCGCCGTGCACGAGGGCGCCGTCGCCCGATCGAGGGAGCTGAAGCCCGAGATCCCCCACGTCGGCGCACGCGGAACGCCGATCCGGGACGAGCTCGAGTACGAGTGGCGCGCGCCGATCGGCTAGGACTCGGCGGGCTCTTGCGCGTCCGGCACGACCACGAGGTCGCTCTCCGGCTCCTCCGCATCCTCCGCGAGGTGCCAGCTCGTTCCGAGCGACGACGTGGATCGGTGCAGCACCGCCTGTCGGCGGCTCTCCAGCTGTTCGACCTCGACCTCGAGCTGCTCGAGGCGCATCGCGAGCAGCCGGGCACGCGCCTCGCGCTCGGCGTCGGCGGCTCGCTGGTCCCAGACGACGATCCGATCGCGCTGCCGCCGTTCCTCCCGGATCAGGTGCAAGCCGATCAGGAACCCGGCGGCGACCGCCGCCGCCGCGACGGCGGCGAGGGCGGTCGCGCCCGGGGGGCTCACGGACCCGAAGCCGGCGATCGCGAGGCTGCCGTTGTCCGCGGCGCCGATCAGCACGGCGGCGAGCGTGATCGAGCCGGTAACGGAGAGAACGAGAAGGACGATGCCCAGGGTCACGCTGTGCTCCTCCCGACGCTGTAGTGCCATCAGGGTGCCCCCTCGTGGGGGAGCGCGGCATCGGCCGTCGGTCGACTCTCGGCCTGGACTTTCGACGGAGCCGAATGCCGGGAGCTCGCGGGCGCTGCTAGCGCGGGACGAGCTGGAGGGCGCGGGCGACCGCATCCTCCGCAGAGGTGGCGCGGATGATCGCGTCGATCCCCTCGCCGGCCTTGCGGAGCTCCCACGTCCCGAGGCCCACCACCGGCTTTCCCATCTTCAGGGCGAGCCCGATCTCCGAGAGCGTTCCGAACTCGCCGTGCACCGCGATGACGACGTCGGCGGTTCGCACGACGATCGCGTTGCGGGCCTCGCCCATGCCCGTCGCGACGGCGATCGTGAGGTAGGGGTTGCCCTCAAGCCGCGAGCTCGTGGGAAGGATCCCGACGGTCTTCCCGCCGGCCTTCATCGCTCCCCCGGCCGCCGACTCCATGACGCCGCCCATCCCGCCGCAGACGAGCACGGCCCCGGCCTCGGCGATCCCGCGGCCAACCGCCTCTCCGAGCGCGAGCTCGGCGGGCGTGCCCGCGGAAGGGCCCACGACGGCGACGTACGCCTCCTTCATCCCACGTCCTCTCTCGGTGCGACCGATTCGCGGCGCGAACCCACATTCCCCGTAGCGCCGAACAAGGCTACCGCCCGGTGTCGTGCCGAGGCCGCGTAGGCGAAATACGTGAAACGGATGGTGTGGGCCCGTCGTGCCCGGACTGAGGTTGCGTGAGGAGTCATGGCGGCGCGCGAACCGCGCGCCCAAGGGCGCGCCGCCCACGAGTCCGGCGCGCGGGGAAGGGGTGAGGAAGGTGCGCCGACCACGCGCGCGGTTCTTCTCGGTCGCGTTCGGCGCCGTGCTGGCGGCCGGTTTGTTGGTACCGGCAGCCACCGGCGCGGCGCCGAAATCCGAGGGTCGGTACGCCGGCGGCATGGCGAGCCGCCGGTCCGTTCCCGCGACGAGGCTCGCGCCGGCCGCGGCCGAGGCGCCGGAGGGCTTGACGCCTCGACAGCTCAAGGTGTGGGCGTTGCTCAACAACCCGAACGTGAGCGCCACCGGCGGGCCCAACTACGAGCTCGAGTGCACGGCGCTCGGCACGCCGCCGAACACGCTGCTCGACTGCGACGACCCGTTGGCGCCGAAGAACGAGCCGGATATCGAGGTGGACCCCTCGGATCCGAACCACATGATCGCGAGCGCCAACGATTACGAGTCGTGCTGCGACGCCTTCTATACGACGTTCGACGGCGGGGCGACGTGGAGCGTCGGCGACATGTCGACGATTGAGGACGGCCGGATCGGGAGCGACCCGGTCACCGCGTTCGACACCAAGCACGACGTCGCCCTGCACACCTCGCTGAACTTCATCTGCACGGACGTGGCCTGCGGCGAGGGCGACGTGGTCGTGTCTCCCTCGTACGACGGCGGCGTCACGTGGGAGCAGGCGATCGAGGTCTACGACGGCGAGGGCTTCGACTTCGATCCGGTTCAGGTCTTCAACGACAAGGAGTGGATCGTCGCCGACAACAACCCGAGCTCGCCCTTCTACGGGCGCGTGTACGTCACGTGGAGCCGGTTCCTGTCGTTCAACGGCGCGTACGCAGAGTCGCCGATCTGGGAGTCCCACAGCGACGACGGCGGCCTCACGTGGTCGCCCGGGCAGGAGATCTCGGGCTCGAACCCGACGTGCACCTTCCAGGAGGAGGGCGCCGCGCTCGAGTGCGACGAGGACCAGTTCTCCGTCCCGACGGTCGGCCCCGACGGCACCGTGTCCGTGGCCTTCGAGAACGGGCAACACGAGGCGGCCTGGGAGCCGGGCGACGTTTTCGAGAGCCAGTACATGGTCGTGCAGTCCTGGGACGGCGGAGCGACGTGGTCCAACCCGGTGAGCGTGGTCGACCTCGAGGACGGGACGCTCGACTACCCGGTCAACGTCGACGGCCGGCAGACGCTGTCCGGCTTCCAGGTTCGGGTGAACTCGGCCGGCAACATCGTCGCCGACCCCAACGACGGGAAGCTGTACCTGGTCTTCTCGGACAACCGGGCGGGCGTGCACGACGTCGCCAGCCCGGTGACCAATACCAATGTCTACCTGATGTGGTCACGGAACGGAACCGAGTGGCGGGGCCCGATCGCGGTCACGGATGCGCCCAAGGACCAGTGGTTCCCGTGGGCCGACGTGAACCCGGTCACCGGGAAGGTCGGGGTCGTCTACAACGATCGCTCCGCTGCTCGCATCCTCTACAACGCCGTCTTCGCCACCGGGAACCTCGACACGGGCTTCGCGTTCCAGAAGGTGAGCACCGCGTCGTCCAACCCCGTGACCTCGGCGTGGTTCCAGGCGCAGGTCGATGGGTGCCGGCACTGCGCCACGTTCCACGGCGACTACATCAACGTGAGCTATGGGTCCGACGGAGTCGCGCACCTCGTCTGGACCGATATGCGGCGGTTCATCCCGCGGAAGGGGTTCACCGAGAACATCTTCCACGCGGCCGCCTAGTCGCCCCTCGCGGCGAGAGCGTTCGGCCGGCCGGCCTCATCGCAGGCCGGCCGGCCGACGCGCGTGCGTGCGCGATACTCAGACCGGACCGGCTCCCAGCATCGCGGCGAGCAGGGTGACCGCGCCGGCCTTGTCGAGCGGCTCGTTGCCGTTGCCGCACTTGGGCGACTGGACGCACGAGGGACACCCGCTCGGGCAGGGGCAGCGCCGGACGGTCTCGAGCGTCGCCGCCAACCAGCGGTCGGCGTCCGCGAAGCCGCGCTGCGTGATCCCCGCGCCCCCGGGGTAGCCGTCGTACACGAAGATCGCGCACGAGCCCGTGTCCGGGTGGTAGGCAGTCGACACGCCCCCGACGTCCCAGCGATCGCAGGTCGCGACGAGCGGCAGGAGGCCGATCGCCGCGTGCTCGGCCGCGTGCGCCGCGCCCGGGAGCGATCGCTCGCCGATGCCCGCCCGCTCGATGGTCCCGCCCGGGATCGCCCACCACACGGCCTTGGTTCCGAGCGTCTGCGGCGGCAGCGCCAGCGGCACCACGTCGAGGATCTCGCCGGTGGCCACGTGCTTGCGCGCGAAGGCGACGATCTGGTCCGTGACGTGCACCGAGCCGAAGAACACCGGGACGCCGCCCGACGACACGCCCTCGCGGTCCACCGCCTCCACGCCGATGTCGGTCGTGTCGCGCGCCTGCGTGTAGAAGTCGGGGTCGCTCCGCGCCACCAGGGCGACCCGGCCCATGAGGTCGAGCTCCCGCACCTCGAACTGCTCGCCCTGGTGAAGGTAGATCGCGCCGGGATGGACCTGCGAGTAGGCGCGCGACTCGTCGACCGTGCCGAGCAGCTCGCCCGTCTCCTCGATCACGATCGCGAACGCCCGACCGCTCGCGCTCCGCAGGTTCACGTGCCGGTGCGGGGCCTCCCGCGAGCGATCGTGCCAGCGGTCCCGCCGCCGGGCGAGCGCGCCCTCGGCGGCGAGCCGCTCGAGCGCCGCCTCCGAGCCCGGCCAGAACTCCGCGGCCTCCTCGTCGGTGAGCGGATGCTCGCGCGCCGCGCAGGCGAGGTGCGGCTCGAGGATGAACGGGTTCGTGGGGTCGATCACCGCCGCCTCCGGCGGGCGGTCGAACAGGTCCTCGGGGTGCGTGACGAGGTACTGGTCGAGCGGCTCGTCCTGCGCCACGAGGACGGCGAGCGCGCCCTCGGCGCGGCGGCCGGCACGCCCCGCCTGCTGCCACATCGACGCGCGCGTTCCGGGGTATCCGACCAGGACCGCCGCGTCCAGCGAGCCGATGTCGATGCCGAGCTCGAGCGCGTTGGTCGAGGCGACGGCGAGCAGCTCGTCGTTCGCGAGCTGGCGCTCGAGCTCCCGGCGGTCCTCGGCCAGGTATCCCGCGCGGTACGACTTCACGCGCGGCCTGAGCTCGGCGTCGAGCTCGCGGCGTACGAACTCGGCCAGCAGCTCTGCGGCACGGCGCGAGCGCACGAAGCCGATCGACTTGACGCCGTCCTCGGCCATCCGCGCCATCAGCTGGGAGGCCTCGGTGAGCGCGCTGCGTCGAGCGCCCGACTCCTCGTCGATCACGGGAGGGTTGAGCAAGGCGAACAGGCGCTCCCCGCCCGGCGAGCGATCCTCGGTGACGGCCTCGAACGGCAGTCCGACGAGGTCCTCGGCGAGCTCGGCCGGGTTGCCGACGGTGGCGCTGGTCAGGACGAAGCGCGGCGCTCCCCCGTAGTGGGCGACGAGACGGCGGAGCCGGCGCAGCACGTGGGCGACGTGCGAGCCGAAGACCCCGCGCGCGACGTGCGCCTCGTCGACGACGACGAGCGACAGGCGCAGGAAGAAGTCCGCCCACCGGGCGTGGTCCGGGAGTATCGACGCGTGGAGCATGTCCGGGTTCGAGAGCACCAGGTTGGCGTTGCGCCGGACGAGCGGTCGCTCGTCCCTCGGCGTGTCGCCGTCGAACACGGCGGCACGGATCTGCGGGAGCTTCAGCTCGCGGATCTGCCGGAGCTGGTCGCGCGCCAGGGCCTTCGTCGGGAACAGGTAGAGCGCCGTCCGCTTGGCGTCGGCCACGGCCTCGGCCGCGAAGACGAGGTTGTACACGAGCGTCTTGCCGCTCGCGGTGCCGGTGGCGACGATCACGTTCCGGCCGTCCCGGACGAGGTCGACGGCACGGCGCTGATGCTCATACAGGCCCGTGATCCCGATCAACCCGAGCCGGTCGACGAGGAGCTCCGGAGCGTCCTCGGGAAGCGGACCCGGCTCCACGTTCCGGGCGGGGAGCTCGCGGAGGTGGACGAGGGATTCGTCGCGCTCGAGCGAGGCGAGGAACGCGCGGGGGTCCACGTCGGCGATGGTAGCGGCGGACTGGGCGGACGCGCGGCCGCTACTCGCGAGCTGCTTCCGCTTGTGCGTTCAGTTTGCGATACGGCGTTCGGAATCCGTCGCGCAGGAGAGGACCGATGAGGCGTCGATCGCGCGCGAAGATCCCGACGCCGAGCGCGAGGTAGGCGACCGAGACGCCGATGCGCTCGAGCGCGATCCACGACTCGGGCACGATCGCCCCGATGACGAACTGCGCCCAGAACAGCCCGAACAGGAGGAACGCCTCGCGGACGGTGATCGACAGGGTCACGAGCACCGCGAGCGCGAAGAACGACTGCGCCGCCGTCAGGAGCAGCTCCTCGCGCTGATGCGCGTCGATCGGCAGACCGTGCAGGCCTCCCGCCGCGATGCTGAACACGATCGGGAGGGTGCCCACCAGCAGCGTCCATTGGTTCACCTTCGACGACACGAGGGTCCCGAGCGCCGCGTCGGTGCTCAACCGCCACGCGTACAGGCCCGCGATGAGGAGCTCGGGAGCCTCCGAGGCGAGCGGTGCCAGCCACTGGACGAGGAGGAACTCGCTGATCCCGAGCTCGCGCCCCGTCGTGACGAGGGCGTCGGCGAAGTGCTCGGCCGAGAGCAGGATGACGACGGCGGAGAACGCGAACATCGCGATCACTGCCGCTCGTCGTCTCGCTTTCGAGAGGGTTCCGATCAGACGCGCGGGACCGACGAGGTGGGGTTCCCCGGCCGGGGCCCGGGAGACGCGGGCCGTGTAGGCGATGAAGATGCCGATCAGGACCACCGCGTCGACCGGCGTGATTGCGGACTTCAACGGCAGCGTCAGCGAGTAGACGGTCGCGAGCGCGAGGAACGAGACCTCGACCGCGTGCGTCCGCTCGAGCGCGATCTCGCGCCGGACCGGCGGCCGCCGCTTCGACCGGTGGTAGGCGATGAAGACCACCATCGACCACCCGATGCCGATGAGGAGCCGGTTCGCCCCGGTCATGTTCGCGAGCGCCAACGAGCAGGGGTTCTCGCCGGTGGCGCCCGGTGCCTGACAAGCCGCCCCGTACTGCTCGAAGGCGTTGCCGCCCTTCCACGCAAAGACCATGTCGACGGCGTACTCGGGCAGCACGGCGATGAACGCGAGCGCCGCGATCGCGAGCCCGGCGGAGATGTCCAGCTGCGCCGCCTCGGCGGCCCAGGACAACAGGAAGGCCGCGCCGACGATCGCGAGACCGAAGAGCAGCGCCTCGATCGGGTGAGAAAGCTCCGGGTTCCCGACGCGCAGCAGGAGGGCAGGGACCGTGAGCCCGACCGCGAGCCCGATCGCCAGCCCCTGGCGTCCGGGATGAACCTCCCGGGGCTCCTCCTGCAACGTCCTCACGCCGACCTCCAGCCCGTGATCCAGGCCGAAGGTCTCGTCCCCGCGTCGTGCGGGGGACCCGCCGGGCCGTCGCGCGGCCGTGATGACGACGAGGTCCGCTTGCGGACTACTCCCCTCCGGAACGGGGCCAGCGTAACAGCCCGTTGCCGACGCAGCCGTGTGGGAGGATGCCGCTCCGAATGGAGTGGATCGGCCTCCTGGCATCGCTCTTCGTGATCCTCGGCGGTGCCGAGCTGTTCACGAACGGGGTCGAGTGGATCGGCGAGGGGTACGGCCTGTCCGACGGCGTCGTCGGCAGCGTCCTCGCCGCCGTCGGCACGGCGCTGCCGGAGACGATCCTGCCGATCATCGCGATCCTGTCGGGACATGCGTCCGGGGAGGAGATCGGGATCGGCGCGATCCTCGGCGCTCCACTCATGCTCACGACGCTCGCGATGTTCGTGATCGCCGTCGCGACGCTGATCTACGCGCGCACGAACGGGCGGAGCATCGAGCTCGAGGGCGATCACGGCGTCCTGCGCCACGACCTCGGGTACTTCCTCGTGATGTACGCGCTCGCGATGGTGGCGGGACTGATCCACGTCCGGCCGCTGCACTGGACCCTCGCGGTCGTGCTGATCGTGAGCTACGGCTTCTACGTCCGCCGGCACTTCCGGACGCCCGGCGAGAAGGAGCTCGAGCGGGAGGCCGAGAGCGAGATCAGTCCGCTCTACTTGTGGGGATGGGCACGGCGATTGCGCCGTCGGCTGCCGGCGTGGTCGAGCGCGTCCCCGAGGTGGCCGAGCATCCTGCAGGTCGTGGTCTCGCTCCTGCTGATCATCGGCGGCGCGCGCATCTTCGTCGCCGCCGTGGACGTGATCGCCCGGCAGTTCGACGTCTCACATCTCGTGTTCGCGTTGCTCGTCGCGCCGCTCGCAACGGAGCTGCCGGAGAAGTTCAACAGCGTCATCTGGATCCGCCGCCGCAAGGACACTCTCGCGCTCGGCAACATGACCGGCGCGATGGTCTTCCAGTCCTCGTTCCCGGTCTCGGTCGGCCTGCTCCTCACGCCCTGGCACCTCGCTCACGAGGCGCTCGTCGCGGCGTGCATCGCGCTGATCGCGGGCTCGGTCCTGTGGCTCACGATCCGGATCCGGCACCGGTTCACGGCGCCGCTCCTTCTTCTGCAGGGCGGCTTCTATGCCGGGTACGTGGTGTACGTGCTGACCCGGTAGGCCGTCAGCCGGTGGCGCCGGTGGCGCCACTCGCCTCCGCGACGAGGCCGGCAGTGGGCGAGGGTGGGATGTTCTTCTTCTGCAGCAACCCGTCGTCCGCGAGGTCGGCCGAGATCGTCTGGAGCACCGTCTGATCGAGGTTGACGATCGAGATGTTGCCGGCCATCCCGGTGCTGCCCGGCAGCACGACGTTCACGATGTGCTTGGGGTTCAGGGTCGCGCCCGTGAACGCCAGCGTCATGAGCTCGTCCAGCGGCACGTCGGTCCGCGCGTTGCGCAGCCCGGCGCCGATCCAGGTGAGCATCCGGGCCGGGTCCTTCGTGAACTCCTTCTTGAACTGGGCGAGCGCGGCCACCATGAGCCGACCCTGATCCTCCGAGCGGCCGAAGTCGCCGCTCGGGAGCGAGTGGCGGGCGCGGGCGAACGCGAGGGCGTTCCGTCCGGACAGGACCTGTCGGCCGGCCTCGAGCTGGGCGTGCGAGTAGCTGTCCGAGACGTCGAAGGGCACGTCGACCGTCAGGCCGCCGACGTCGTTGACCATCGCCTCGAAGCCCTCGAACCAGGTGAGGGCCCAGTAGTCCATCGTGAGGCCGGTGAGCGACTCGACGGTCTTGACCACGAGGTCGGGGCCGCCGTCCACCATGGCCGCGTTGATCTTGTTCGTGCCGACGCCGGGGATGGTGACGTAGGAGTCGCGCGGGAAGCCGAGGATGGTGGCCTTCTTCTTCGCCGGGTTGATCGCGAGGATGTGGATCGAGTCGGCCCGTTGGCCGGTGATCTGCTCGCCGGGCCGGGCGTCGCTGCCCAGGAGCAGGATGTAGATCGGCTCCGAGCCGTCCAGGGCCGGCAGGTGCTGCGCGTGGGCGGGCTCGATCTGGAACAAGGGCGCCGCCTCCGCTCGCCTCGGCGCCGGTGCCGCCCCGAGGGTGGTTCCGGCGATCCACGCCGCCAGCAGCGCGACGGGGACCGCGAGCCTACGGGTGGTGGTCCGGCTCATGTGGTCCCCGATGCGCCGGTGGACGTGGAACCGCTCGCCGAGGGCGTCGGCGATGCGGGCGGCTTCGCGCCGTGATCGGACCTCGACACGGTGAAGGCGGTCACCTTCCAGCCGTCCTCGTCGCTCAGGAAGTACTCGCCGGAGCTCACGATGGCGGTGTACGTCCCGTCCAGTCGCTGCCCGAGGGCGGTGAAGCTCACCGTCGCCACCACCGTGGCGGGGTTCCCGTCCTGGTCGAACAGGACTCGGTACTTGATCGTGCCGCGCTTCGGGGTGACGCGCTCGTAGACGTCGCCGGCCGTCGCGCCGAGCGTGAGAGTCTCCACGCCCTGCTGGGCGTCGGCGAGCGCCTCCGGCGCGAAGATCGCGAAGATCTCCTCGTAGTCGCCGTCGCGCCAGTTCGTCGGGTCCAGGAAGGCGTTCGTGTAGAGGTCGTCGAGCATCGGCGTGATCTCGTCGGCCGCCGCCTCCGCCTGCGTCGCCATCGCGTCGGCGTCGGCGTTCTCGGCGGTCGCGACCACACCCGCCTGCGCCCGTGTGAAGTCGAACGGCGGAACCGTGTCGTCCTGTTGCTCCCCGCCCGTGATGGTGCCGATGATGCCTCCCGCCCCGCCACCCTGCAGGGCCAGGATGACCAGGACGCCCGCGGCCACGAGCAGGACGGGCACGAGCACCAGGGCAAGCGGGAATCGGCGCTTGCGGCTCGCGGACCGGCGCTGGGCACGGTTCGCGGTGACGGGGGGGTCGATGCGGCTCTGGGTCAAAACGCGGCTGAGGTTAGCGGGCGAGAGACCGGGTCACAACCACCGATCGATGACGATAGGATGACGTTGCTCCAAAGGTGTGCCGGGAAGCCTGGTCGGCGAGGTGACCCGACCATGGCCAACATGCGGCGACCGACCGGCGACCCTGGGGTGGAGGGTCCGCTTCGCGTCCCCTGGTCGCGATCCGGGGGTGCGGTCGCTCGACGGGTCGTGCAGCCGCTCCAATCCTTCATGGAGGAGGAAGCCTCCTCTGCCATCCTCCTCGTCGGTGCGGCCGCCGTGGCGATGATCTGGGCCAACTCGCCGTGGCGGGCGAGCTACGACGAACTGTGGTCGGCGAGGGTCACGATCCAGATCGGGGAGATCGGCGTCTCCGGCGATCTCCGACACCTGGTGAACGACGGCCTCATGTCCCTGTTCTTCCTCGTGGTCGGACTGGAGGTCAAGCGAGAGTTCATCTCGGGGGAGCTTCGCGACCGTCGAGTCGCCGGAGTTCCGGTGCTGGCCGCGATCGGCGGCATGGCCCTCCCCGCGCTCCTGTATCTCGCCGTCACGGCCGGCACCCCGGCCGCGGATGGGTGGGGCCTTGCGATGCCGACCGACCTCGCCGTCGCGCTCGCGGTGCTTGCCCTGGCTCTGCCCGGTGCCCCTCCGGCCCTGCGGATCTTCCTGCTGACGCTCGCGATCGTCGACGACATCGGGAGCGTGGCCGTGCTCGCCCTCGGCTACTCGAGCGACGTGGCGTGGGTCTGGGTGCTGGTCGCCGTCGCCCTCGGCATCGCGATCGTGGCTCTCCAGCGGATCCACGTCCGCGCCGCGGCCGTGTACCTGGGACTCGGAGTCCTGTTGTGGCTCACCGTCCGGGAAGCCGGCGTCTCGCCCACCCTCGCAGGCCTGGCCCTGGGCCTCATGACGCCCGCCTCGCCGTTCCAGCGGCCGCGCGCGGTGAGCGAGGAGGCTCATCGCGTCGCGGACGCGACGCTCGACTTCCCTCCGACGCCCGACGCCGACGCGCCGCAATGGCTTCGACTGGCCGCGCTCAGCCGTGAGGCCGTCTCCCCACTCGCTCGAGTCGAGGCTGCGCTGCACCCCTGGACGAGCTTCCTGGTGGTCCCGCTGTTCGCGTTGGCGAACGCGGGCGTGGTGCTCAACGCGGGAGCCTTCGATTCCGGCGTCGAGCGGCGACTGGCGCTCGGTGTCCTGGTCGCGCGCCTGATCGGCAAGCCGATCGGGATCGTGCTGGCGACGGTCGTCGCCGGCCGGCTTCTGGGGACGGGATTGCCGCAGGGCCTCACCGGGCGCCGGCTCGCCGGGATCGGCATGGCCGCGGGGGTCCCGTTCACGGTCTCACTGTTCATCGCGGACGTGGCCCTGCCCGATTCGCTCCTGGACGCCGCGAAGCTCGCCGTGCTGGCAACCGCGGTCGCCGCCGGCGTCCTCGGTTACGCAATGCTGAGGGCCGCCCGCCTCCGGATCTCCGCAGGTCACGAGCGGTAGGTTCTTCTCTATACTGCTCGGGTTCCCGGCTCGGCCGGGACCCGCAATAGCCTCTTTCCGAAGCCGACCGAGGAGGAATCGAGTTGCACGGTGTCCTCGCCCAGGAGGGCGGCGCGATCAACGCCGTCTTCGGGTCCTTCGAGAACAACTCCCTGTGGGTGATCCTCTTCATCTCGCTGATCGCGCTCGCGTTCGCCTACTACCTGGTCCGAGAGGTGCTTGCCGCGCCCGAGGGCTCCGAGAAGATGAAGGACATCGCCCGGGCGATCCAGGTCGGCGCGAAGGCGTACCTCCGCCGCCAGTTCCGAACCGTCGCCGTCTTCATGGCCATCCTGAGCGTCGTGCTGTTCTTCGCGCTGCCGGTCTCCGAGTTCGCGGTCCACAGCGAGATCTCGATCCGCCTCGGGCGCTCGATTGCGTTCATCCTGGGCGCGGCGTTCAGCGCGATTACCGGGTACACCGGCATGTGGCTCGCGGTCCGCGCCAACGTCCGGACCGCGGAAGCCGCGAAGGAGTCTGGGCTGCGCCGCGCCATGCGGATCGCGTTTCGGGCGGGCGGCGTCGCCGGGATGTTCACGGTCGGCCTCGGCCTGCTCGGCGCCACGGTCATCCTCCTCGTCTACCAGGAAGACGCGACGGCGGTCCTGATCGGGTTCGGGTTCGGCGGTGCGCTGCTCGCGATGTTCATGCGCGTCGGCGGCGGGATCTTCACCAAGGCCGCCGACGTCGGCGCCGACCTCGTGGGGAAGGTGGAGGTGGGCATCCCGGAGGACGACCCGCGGAACGCCGCCGTGATCGCCGACAACGTGGGCGACAACGTCGGCGACTGCGCCGGGATGGCGGCCGACCTGTTCGAGTCCTACGAGGTGACGCTCGTCGCCTCGTTGATCCTCGGCGCGGCGGCGTTCGCCGGCAGCGAGGTGGGGGCGATCGCCGGCGTGATGTTCCCGCTGTTCGTGCGGGCGGTCGGGGTGATCACCTCGATCATCGGGATCCTCGCGGTCACGCCGCGCAGCGAGGACGAGCACGGGATGCGCGCCATCAACCGAGGGTTCTTCCTCTCCGCGGCGGTCTCGGCCGCCGCCGTGTTCGTCATCAGCGGCGTCTACATGAAGGACTACCGTCCGGCGATCGCGGTCCTCATCGGGCTGATCCTCGCGAGCGTGATCCAGGTCCTCACGCAGTACTTCACCGACACGAAGTACAAGCCGGTCCAGGAGATCGCGGAGGCCACGCAGACCGGCCCGGCGACGACGATCCTGGCGGGGTTCTCGATCGGCCTCGAGTCGACGGTCTGGTCCGCCCTCATCATCGCCGCGGCGATCTCCGCGGCGTACATCCTCGGCGACGGAACCGCCGAGGCGCTGTACTTCATCTCGCTCACCGGCATGGGAATGCTCACCACGGTCGGCGTCATCGTCTCGATGGACACCTACGGGCCGGTCTCGGACAACGCGCAGGGCATCGCCGAGATGTCGGGCGAGTTCGAGGGGCGGCCCGCCCAGGTGCTGACCGGCCTGGACGCCATCGGCAACTCGACGAAGGCGATCACGAAGGGGATGGCGATCGCGACGGCCGTCATCGCCGCGACATCGCTGTTCGGATCCTTCGAGGAGGCGCTCCGGCTGGCGGGCTTCGACTTCCTCGGGATCCGCGTCGACCAGCCGAACGTGCTGGTGGGCCTGCTGATCGGCGGCTCCGTCGCCTTCCTGTTCTCCTCGCTCGCGATCCGGGCGGTGGGACGCGCCGCGGCGCAAGTGGTCGTCGAGGTGCGGAACCAGTTCCGCGACCACCCCGGGATCATGGAGTACAAGGAGGAGCCGGACTACGCGCGCGTGGTCGACATCTGCACGAAGACCTCGCTCCGTGAGCTCATGACGCCGGCGCTGCTCGCGGTTCTGTCGCCGCTCATCGTCGGCTTCGCCTTCGGGGCCGAGGCGCTCGGCGCGTTCCTCGCCGGCGCGATCCTCACCGGTCAGCTGCTTGCCGTGATGCTCTCCAACTCGGGGGGTGCCTGGGACAACGCGAAGAAGTTCGTCGAGGAGGGTCATTACGGCGGCAAGGGCAGCGACAGCCACAAGGCCGCGGTCATCGGCGACACGGTGGGCGACCCCTTCAAGGACACCGCCGGTCCCGCGCTGAACCCGCTGATCAAGGTCATGAACCTGGTGGCGCTGTTGTTCGCGCCCGTCATCGTCGAGCAGGCGGACAGCGACGTCGTGCGGGTCCTCGTGGTGGTGACGGCGGTGATCGTCGTCGGCGCCGCGGTCTGGGTCTCGAAGTCGCGGAAGTCCGAGCTCATGATCGAGCGCGCCGACCCCTCGGGCCAGCCCGCCCGCGAGGTCTCGAAGGTCCCGTAGCGGGATCGGCGCGACTCCATGGGCCTCCTCGACCCCTTCCGGCGGTTCCTCCGCCGCATGGGCGAGAGTGACGAGCAGCGCTACGCGGAGGAGATCGAGGCCTGGGCTTCCCGGGTTCCCGACAGCGTCCGGATCCGCGATGCCGGGACCCGCTCGAAGGCCAAGCTCGCGGGGGTGGTGCGGCGGATCACCGTTCGGCCGCTCGAGGGCCACGAATCCCTCGAGGCGCTCTTGTACGACGGCACGGGCGAGGTCACGCTGATCTGGATGGGGCGGCGGTCGATCCCCGGGCTCAACCTGGGCACGCGCCTCGTCGTCGAGGGCATGGTGGGGGAGATACGGAGTGAGCGTCGGATGGTGAACCCGAGCTTCGAGTTCGCGGGATAGGGGCGCTCCGTGGTCGGCGAACCCTTCGCGAGCACGAACGAGGAACCGGACGGCGTCGCGATCGAGACGGAGTCGATCGAAGCGCTCTCGGGCCGCGCCGTCCTGCAGCCGGAGCTGGCCGCGGAGTGGACGCAGGAGGAGGCCAAACGCCGGAAGTCGGCTCCGCTTCGGATGTACCTGGGTGCGGCCCCGGGGGTCGGCAAGACGTACGCGATGCTGTCCGAGGGGCACCGAAGGAACGATCGCGGCACCGACGTCGTGGTCGGGTTCGTCGCCACCTACGGCCGTAAGCAGACGATCGCGATGCTGGATGGCCTCGAGATCGTCCCGATGCGGCTGCTCGAGTATCGCGGCCGGCACTTCGAGGAGATGGACGTCGACGCGGTGATCGATCGCGCGCCGCAGGTCGCGCTCGTCGACGAGCTGGCGCACACGAACGTCCCCGGTGCTCGCCACGGCAAGCGATGGGAGGACGTGATCGAGGTGCTGGCGGCGGGGATCGAGGTGATCACGACGATCAACATCCAGCACCTCGAGAGCCTGAACGACGTCATCGCGAACGTGACCGGCATCCGGCAGCAGGAGACGATCCCCGACTGGCTGTTCGATCTGGCCGATCAGGTGGAGCTCGTCGACATGTCGCCGCACGCCCTCCGGCGCCGGATCGCACACGGCAACGTGTATCCGGACGGCCGAAAGGCGGAGCTCGCGCTGCAGAGGTTCTTCACGACGGAGAACCTCACGGCGCTCCGCGAGCTCGCGCTGCTGAAGGTCGCGAACCAGGTCGACGACTCGCTGCTCGACCGCTGGACGAGGCAGGGCGCGGCTCCGGACGTGCGCGAGCGCGTCCTCGTCTGCGTCTCGCGGCCCGGCGAGCTGTCGGACAACCTCATCCGAAGGGGGGCCCGGATCGCGCAGCGAGCGCGAGGCGACCTCCTCGTCCTGCACGTGCGCGAGGGTGAGAACGCAACGGATCCCGAGTGGCTCGAGCACGTCGAGACCCTCGTCCACGACCTCGGCGGGACGATGGACGTCGTCGACGCCGAGTCACCCGTGGAGGCGGTGCTCGGATACGCCTACCGACAGTCGGTCACGCAGATCGTCGTCGGCGAGTCGCAGCGCTCCCGATGGAAGGAGCTGATGCAGGGCTCGTTCGTCACGAGACTGATCCGTGCGGCGTCCAACCTCGACATCCACGTCATGCGCCGGGCGCACTGACGGCGGGGCCGGGCGCGACCCTCCAGCGGCGGGCCTCGCGCTTGCGTGCGATGACGCGGACGTCGTCGCCGTCACGGAGCCGCTCGCGGAGCCAGGATGGGGCAGGGATCAGCTCCGCGGTGAGGGCGAAACGGTGCTCGGCGGCCAGGACGAGCGCCGCATCCGCGAGCCTCCGCTGCCCGGGGGTCGGATCCAGGCCGAGGACGAAGACGGCAGCCTCTTCGCCCGGCCTCACGTCGCCGAGGACGTCGGCCGCCCTGGCCCGCGGTCGCGATCCGACCACCACGACCGTGCGCGTGCGCGTCACTGTTCTCATGCCGCCCGCTCGAGCGCGAGGTTGAGGTCGAGGACGTTGACGCGCTCCTGCCCGAGGAACCCCAGCGCGGGCTCCGCCGTGTTGTCCTCGATCAAGGCCTCGACCTGGTCGAGCGTGAGACCCCGCACCGCGGCGATCCGGGGCGCCTGGAATTCCGCAGCCGCAACGCTGATATGCGGATCGAGCCCGCTTCCGGAGGCGGCGAGGAGGTCGACGGGAATGTCGGCGATCGTCATGCCGTGGTTGTACGGGCCCTCGAGCGCGAGGATGGCATCCGCCCGCTCCGCGAACTGGTCGGAAAGATCCTGGGAGTTCGGGCCGAGGTTGGAGCCCGACGAGGTCGAGGCGTCGTACTCGATCGCGGACGGCCGGCCGTGGAACCATTCGTCGCCCTCCCACGCCTGCCCGATCGACGAGCTCCCGACGACCTTCCCATCCACGGTGACCAAGGACCCGTCGGCCTTGGCCGGCATCGTCAGCTGCGCGATGCCGGTGATCACGAGGGGATAGGCGAGACCGGTGAGGAGTCCGAGCACGACGACGGCGCGAAGAGCCCGCAGGACGTTGGTCATCACGGGAACTTCACCACCTCGAGGAGCATGTCGATGAGCTTGATGCCGATGAAGGGCACGATGATTCCTCCCAGTCCGTAGATCAGCATGTTCCGGCGAAGCAGCCCGTTGGCACCGATCGGCCGGTATCGAACACCGCGAAGCGCGAGCGGCACGAGCGCAACGATGATGAGCGCGTTGAAGATGACCGCGGAGAGGATGGCGGACTCGGGAGTCGCCAGGTTCATGACGTTGAGCTGATCGAGCGCTGGCAACACGCCGGCGAACATCGCCGGGATGATCGCGAAGTACTTGGCCACGTCGTTCGCGATCGAGAACGTCGTGAGCGCTCCGCGGGTGATCAGAAGCTGCTTGCCGATCTCGACGATGTCCATCAGCTTCGTGGGGTTCGAGTCGAGATCGACCATGTTGCCGGCCTCCTTCGCCGCGGTCGTTCCCGTGTTCATCGCCACGCCGACGTCGGCCTGCGCGAGCGCGGGCGCGTCGTTGGTGCCGTCCCCGGTCATCGCCACGAGCTTGCCGCCCGTCTGCTCGCGCTTGATCAGATCCATCTTGGCCTCGGGGGTGGCCTCGGCGAGGAAGTCGTCCACGCCCGACTCCTGGGCGATCGCGGCGGCCGTCAACTGGTTGTCGCCCGTGATCATCACGGTGCGAATGCCCATCTTTCGGAGCTGGCCGAATCGCTCGACGAGGCCGTCCTTGATGACGTCCTTGAGCTCGACGACGCCAACCGGGACCCGGTCCTTCGCCACCGCCAGCGGCGTTCCCCCCGCTCTGGCGATCCGCTCGACCTCGGCGGCCAGCTCTCGAGGGAGCTCGCGTCCCGACCAGCCGACAACGGCGTCCACGGCGCCCTTGCGGATCTCGATGCCGTCGACGTCCACCCCGCTCATTCGCGTCTGCGCCGTGAAGGGGATGAAGGTCGCCCGCGTTTCCATCAGCTCACGCTCGCGAATGCCGAAGCGCTCCTTGGCGAGCACGACGATCGAACGGCCCTCGGGCGTCTCGTCCGCGAGGGAGGCGAGCTGGGCGACCTCGGCAAACTCGCGCTCGTCCACGCCGGGAGCCGGGATCAGCGCGACCGCCTGTCGGTTGCCGAGGGTGATCGTGCCCGTCTTGTCCAGGAGCAGCGTCGACACGTCGCCGGCGGCCTCGACGGCCCGCCCGCTCATCGCGAGGACGTTGCGCTGAACGAGCCGGTCCATTCCGGCGATCCCAATGGCCGAGAGCAGACCCCCGATCGTCGTCGGGATCAGGCAGACGAAGAGCGCGATCAGGACTGCATCGGAGAGACGACCGCCCGAGTAGATGCCAAACGGCTGCAGCGCCACGCAGACGATCAGGAAGATGATCGTGAACTTCGCCAGCAGGATCGAGAGCGCGATCTCGTTCGGCGTCTTCTGTCGCTCGGCGCCTTCCACGAGCGCGATCATCCGGTCCAGGAACGTTTGACCCGGGTCGGCCGTGATCCGCACCTTGATCCAGTCGGAGAGGACCTTGGTGCCGGCAGTCACGGCCGAGCGGTCGCCGCCGGACTCCCGGATCACCGGCGCGGACTCGCCGGTGATGGCCGACTCGTCCACCGAGGCGATGCCTTCGATGATGTCGCCGTCCCCGGGGATCAGGTCGCCTGCCGAAACCATGACGAGATCGCCGGCTCGCAGCTGCGAGGCCGGCACCGTGTCCTCGCTCCCGTCGCTCGAGAGGCGGCGCGCGACGAGGTCGGCCCGAGTCTTGCGGAGGGCCTCGGCCTGGGCCTTGCCGCGTCCCTCGGCCATCGCCTCGGCGAAGTTGGCGAACAGCACCGTGAACCACAGGCCGAGCGCGATCGCGGCGTCGAAGGCGATCGGTCCGCCGCTCACGATGTCCGCGACGATCCGGATCGTGACGACGAGTGAGACCACCTCGACGACGAAGATCACGGGGTTCTTCATCAGGGTGATGGGATTCAGCTTGAGAAGGCTGTCGACGATGGCCCGGCGCACGATGGGCCCGTCGAACAACGGACGCGCACGAACGGTCGCGTGCTCGGTCGCTTCGGCCTTCGGTGTGGTGTCGACGGACATCAGAACAGACTCCCGTTGCTCAGGTGCTCGACGATCGGTCCGACGGCCAGGCCGGGCAGGAACGTGAGCGCGCCGATGATGAGGATGACGAAGGTCAGGAGCACCCCGAACAGCGTCGTGTCGGTGTGCAGGGTCCCGGAGGTCTGGGGCACGGTCCCCGCCCGGCCGAGGCTTCCGGCCAGCGCCAGACCGGCCAGGAGCGGCACGAACCGCACGATCAACATCAGCAGCCCGCCCGAGATCGCGTAGAAGGGTCCGCTCGCGGTGATCCCGGCAAACGCGGACCCGTTGTTGTTTCCCTGCGAGAGGAACAGATAGAAGATCTCGCTGAATCCGTGCGGTCCCTGGTTCAGTCGAGGATCGGTCCCCGCCGGGATCACCACCGCGACGGCAGCGAGGGCGAGGATGAACAGGAAGGGGACGAGCACGGCGATGGCGGAGAGCTTCACCTCGCGCGCGCCGATCTTCTTCCCGAGGTATTCGGGCGTCCGGCCGACCATCAGCCCGCCGATGAAGACGGCGATGATCACGTAGAAGATCATGCCGTACAGGCCGCTCCCGACACCGCCCCAGATCACCTCGCCGATCGCCATGTTGAACATCGGCGCGACGCCGCCGAGCGGGCGGTAGGAGTCGTGCATCGAGTTCACGCTGCCGTTGGAGGCGTTCGTCGTCGCGACCGCCCACAGCGCGGACTCGTCCACGCCGATCCGGACCTCCTTGCCCTCCAGGTTCTGCGCGGTGGTGGGCACCCCGGCGGCCGCCATCGCGGCGGACGCGCTGTGCTCCTGCGGGACGGTCAGGGCGAGCCCGCCGATCATCAGGACGAGCATCACCGCGAAGATCATCCATCCCTGACGCACGTTGCCGACCCACTTGCCGAACGTGTAGGTCAGCGCCGCCGGGATGAGCAGGATCGAGAACATCTCGATGAAATTGCCGAACCCGCCGATGCCGCCCTCGAACGGATGCGCGGAGTTCACGTTGAAGAAGCCTCCGCCGTTGGTCCCGAGCTGCTTGATGGCGATCTGACCGGCGACCGGCCCGCGGGCGATCGTCTGCTCGAAGCCTTGGATGCCGGTGGCCGATGCGCTCGATCCGAGCGTCTGCACGACCCCCTGCGTGACCAGGAGCACCGCGACGATCACGGCGAGGGGAAACAGGATGTAGACCGTCCCGCGGACGAGGTCGCGCCAGAAGTTCCCGACCTCATCGGTCTTCGACCGGACGAAGCCCCGGAAGAGCGCGATCAGCACTGCCATCCCGACCGCCGCCGACACGAAGTTCTGGAAGGTCAGCGCCAGCATCTGGCTGAGGTAGGTCATCGTCGTTTCGCCCCCGTAGGCCTGCCAGTTCGTGTTGGTGATGAAGCTGGAGGACGTGTTGAACGACACGTACTGGTCCACGGCCCCCAGGCCGACCGGGTTGAGGGGCAGGTGGTTCTGAAGTCGGAAGATCGCGTAGAGGACCAGCATCGACAGGACGCTGAACCACAGGCACGAGGTTGCGTACCGGCGCCACGACTGCTCGAGACTGGGGTTCACGCCGATCAGCCGATAGACGATCCCCTCGGCTCTTCCGATGTCCTCGCGCCGGTAGACGCGGTACATGTACGCGCCGAGCGGCGGGGTGAGCGCGATCAGCAGCAAGATGTAGACGACGATGGTGACCATGTCAGAACCGCTCCGGTCGGATCAGCGCGTACGCGAGGTAGACGAGGAGCGCGACGGCCAGGATCAGCTCGAGAATGTCGGCGAGGCTCATACGCGCTCCAGCCATGCGATCAATGCGAAGGCGACGGCGAAGAACACCACCGTGAGGCCGACCATCAAGACGTCGAGCATTCCGCTCCCCTCTCTCCTTTGCCGACCCGAGCCTAGGCCCGGGCCCGTCAACGACCCGTAAGGAAGCGCGGGGTCCGCGTATGGGATCCGTGAGGAATGGCGTGCCGGGCCCACCCGAGATGCGCGACGTGGGATGCTTTGCCAGGAAGGACAGCCCCGAGGCGGCGACATGAGCCAACAGAACGACCGGTCTTCCTCATCCGGCTCCATGCTTCGGCTGATGCGTCCCCCCCGGCCGCGCCGGCAGGTGGCGGCCTACGCGGTCGGCATCGTCGGAACCGTGGTGCTCGTTGCTGCCTTCCTCCCGTTCCGGGACGACATCGATCCGCTGACGAAGGGCTTCGGGTTCCTCGTCGTCGTGGTGGCGGCCGCCGGGATCGGTGGGATCGGGCCCGGCGTCCTCACCTCGGTCCTCGGCTTCATCGTCTTCAACTTCTTCTTCCTGCCGCCGTACGACACGTTCGTGATCGGCCAGCTCGAGTACGTCGTCGTGCTGTTCGTGTTTCTGGGACTCTCCGTCCTGATCTCGATCCTGCTCGGGCGGGCCGCGGAGCGCGCGGCGGCCGCCGAGGCGCGCGCGACGGAGCTCCGGACGCTGCAGGATCTCTCGCGCGAGCTCGTGATGCGCCCCCCGGGAACGGACGCGTATCGCGAGATCATCGGTCTCGTGCTCACGATGTTCGAGTACGAGGCAGGGGCGCTCTTCGTTCGCGACACGGCGCAAACCGGTGGGCTTCGCGAGGAGGCCACGGTGGGTTGCGGCCCGGGAGAGATCGTCCCCGAGTGGGATCCTCGCTCGCCGGATCGGGCGCCCGAGCGGCTCCCGCTCAGCATCGGCGCCTACAACGTGGGGCTCCTGGTGCTGCGTGGCCAACGGGACGCGCTGACACCCGCAGAGAGCCGGATCCTTCGAGCCTTCGGCGACCAGCTCGCCCTCGTGCTCGAGCGCGACCGGTTGCTCCGCACGGCGACGGACGCGGAGGTCTATCGCCAGACCGAGCGCCTGCGGCAGACCCTGCTCGCCGCCGTCTCGCACGATCTGCGGAGTCCGCTCGCGGCGATCAAGGCGAACGTCACGGACCTGCTCGACGACGGCGTCGCGCGGACCGATGAGGAGCGGCGCGAGGTGCTGGAGGCCATCGACTCGGAGACCGAGCGGCTGAACGCCTTGATCGCGAACCTCCTCGACATGTCGCGGATCGAGGCGGGCGTGCTGCACGCTCGTCTGGAGAACGTCGACCTCACCGAGGTCGTCGCCACCAGCGTGCGAAACGTCAGCCGCGTCTGGCCGAGCGCGCGGATCCGGACCCGGATCGAGGAGGGAGACGTCGTCCGGGCCGACCGGGTGTTCCTCGACCGCGTCCTTGTGAACCTTCTCGACAACGCGGTGCGTGCATTGAACGGATCCCCCTCGGAGGTCGAGGTGACGGCGCGGTGCACCGACGGCCGGGTCACCATCCGCGTCATCGACCACGGCCGGGGCCTGCCGCCGGACGCGCGCGAGGTCCTATTCCACCCCTTCTACGACCTGGACCAGCGCAACCCGAGGCTCGGCAAGGGCCTCGGCCTCGCGATCGCCAAGGGCTTCGTCGCGGCGATGGACGGCGAGATCTGGCTCGAGGAGACCCCCGGCGGGGGTGCGACCTTCGCCGTCGCCGTTCCCGGGAGCCGAGGCGACGGATGAATCGAATCCTCGTCGTCGACGACGAGGAGCAGATCCTTCGGGCGCTTCGCCGGGCGCTCGCCGCACGTGGCTACGACGTCGTCACGGCCGTCGACGGCGAGGACGCGATCGCGGAGGTCGAGGGGTCGACGCCGGACCTGGTCGTCCTCGACCTCAACCTTCCGGGGATCGACGGCATGGAGGTGTGCCGTCGGCTCCGCGCGTGGACGCAGGTCCCGATCCTGATCCTGTCGGTGCGCGAGGACGAGTCCGGAAAGGTCCAGGCCCTGGATCTCGGCGCGGACGACTACCTCACGAAGCCGTTCGGCGTCGAGGAGCTGCTCGCACGGGTCCGGGCGCTGCTTCGACGGACCCGACCGCGGGGGAGCGAGCCCCCCCGGTTCGAGCACGACGGGGTCGTGATCGACCTCTCCTCACACAGAGTCTCGCGCGACGGCCGCGACGTGCACCTCACGAAGACCGAGTGGGCCCTGCTCGAGGCCATGGCGGAGCATCCGGGCAAGCTGCTCACCCATCGATGGCTGCTGGAGCGGGTCTGGGGCGCGGGGTACCAGGAGGACGTCGAGGTGCTTCGGGTATTCGTCAGCCAGCTGCGCAGGAAGGTGGAGCCGAACGCCGCCCGGCCCGCCCTGATCCTGACGGATCCCGGCATCGGCTACCGGTGGGCGGCCCTGCCGCCCGGCTAGGCGTCGCGTACGCTCGCGTGGTCGGGCGCGTCGCCGAGCACCGCCGATCGCAGCAGGGCCTCGGACTCCGGAATCGTCAGGGCGATGACCTCGTCGCCGTCGGCGATCACGGTCTCGGGCTGGGGAATCACCACGTGGTCCTCGCGGATGATCGCCACGATCGCCGTGTCGGCCGGCAGCCGCAGTTCGTACAGGGGTCGCCCGGCGGTCGGCGAGTGGCCGGGTACCGTCAGCTCAACGATCGAGATCCTGCCGCGTTCCAGCGGCAGGAGCCGCACCAGGTCGCCCACGGTCACCTCTTCCTCCACCATCGCAGTGAGGATGTGTGGGGGCGAGACGGCGGCGTCGACGCCCCATTGCTCGTTGAACAGCCACTCGTTGTCGGGGTGGTTGACTCGGGCGAGCACCCGCGGCACCCCGTACTCTTGCTTGGCGAGCAGGGACGTCACGAGGTTGTCCTCGTCGTCGCCGGTCGACGCCACGACGACGTCCGCGGTGTTCAGCTGCGCCTTCTCCAGCACCCACGGCTCGCACGCGTCTCCCAGCAGGTGTTCGACGTCCGGCGCCCAGTCCTTCGCCGTCTCGAGGACGTCGGGATCCTGCTCGATCAGGGTCACGCTGTGACCGCGGCCCGCGAGGTCCGAGGCGAGGTGGCGGCCGACGGCGCCGGCTCCGCTGATGACGACCCGCACGTCAGTGCTCCGCCGCCGCCGCGAGCATCTCGTCCAGCGTCTCGAGCGCGTCCTTCTGCACGATGACCGCAGCGTAGTCGCCCTCCTGGAACGTGCTCGAGGAGACCGGGATGAACCCCTTGCCGCCACGGTCCACGCCGGCCACGAGGATCTGGCCGGGAACCTCCAGGTCCGACACGGGTTGTCCGACGAGGTGCGCCGGGATCTGCACGCGCATGCGGAACAGGTCGCCCGCCGCGAGCGTCTCCTTGATCTCCTCGCGCGGGTGCGTGAGCATCAGCATCATCTGCTTCACGCCCCACCGGGTGGTCGACACCGTGGGGATGTTCAGCCGCTCGTAGATGTCGGCCCGCATCGGATCGTAGATGCGGGCGATCACCTTGGGGACGTGGTAGTGCTCGCGCGCGACCCGGGCGGAGAGGATGTTCGAGTTGTCCCCGCTCGAAACCGCCAGGAGCGCGTCCGCCTCCCGGACCCCTGCTTCCTCGAGGATGTCCCGGTCGAACCCGAGCCCGACGATCGTTCGGGCCTCGAATCCGGGCGGGAGGCGGGTGAACGCCGCGGGCTTCTTGTCGATGACCGTCACGTCGTGTCCGGCCTTGGCGAGCTCGAGCGTGAGAAGGATGCCCACCCGACCACAGCCCACGATGATGACGCGCACGGCCCGGTAGCCTAGCGCGACGCGTCAAGCCCCGCCGTCGGACTCGCCTGCGGCGACGGCGGCGTCATTGGCGTGCTTGCCGAAGAAGTATGGGACCACGGCGACGTCGACGTGCTCGTACCGGCCGAGGGCGCGAGAGATGCCTCGGCTCGTCCGATCGTGGAGCAGTCGATGCGAGAGGCGCGCGAAGTCTCGCCGGGGGAGCACCACGGTGACCTCGGTCTGTGGCGCCATGAGGTCGACCACATACCGCTCCACCGACCGGGCGACGTCGCGGTCCCAGCACTCGACGAGGTCGAGCGAGACCGGGATGCGAAGCTCCATCCACCGCGCGATCAGCTCGTCCTGGACCTCGGGGTCGACTGCCGCGTGGACCGCCATGACCTCGTCGGCGCCGAGGGATAGCGCGTACCGAACTGCCGACAGCGCCGCTCGGTCGGCCCGGTCGATCAGGACCACCGCACGATGGACGGCACGCGGCCAGAGGGTCGGCCAGGCCGGGCCCGTCCCGCCGGCCGGATCGCCGTGGGGTTCCTCGTGGTCGCGGACGAGCGTCACCCGCACGTGGGGGTTCGGTGCGAGGGCGCGGGCGAGGCGAGCCCCCGTGCGGCCAAGTCGCAGACGCTCGATCCTGCCGATGCGGGCCGGGCCGGGGACGATCACCGTGACACCGGAGTCGCGTCCCAGGGCTGCTGTGTAGTTGGCGATCGTCGTCGCGTCGTCACCGTCGCGGGGGAGCACGTCCAACGGCACGTCGATGCCGAGTGCCGTCCAGCGCCGCTGGAGCTGCTCGCCCTCGCCTCGGTCCCGTTCGACGTGCACGGCATGGGTGGCGCTGGAGTGGATCGTCTTCGCGTACTGGAGCGCGTGGGTCGTCTTGCGGTCGAGGTCGTCGACCAGCAGCACGGTGACCGGACGTCGGAGGTCGCCGCGCTCGAAGACCGGCAGCCCGTCGTCGAGCTCGGCGTGCTCGCGCTCGTAATGGTGGTTCATCCGGACGAGGATCCACACCATCAAGGGCACGAACACCATCACCGCCCAGGCACCGTGCGCGAACTTCGTGATCGCGATGACGACGGTGACGACGGCGGTCGTGACCGCCCCGAGACCGTTGATCGCGAGGCCGTGCCGCCAGCCGGGTTCGCGCAGCCGCAGGTGTCGCCGAGCCATGCCCGCCTGCGACAACGTGAAGGACGTGAACACCCCGATGGCGTACAGCGGGATCAGCTTGTGCACGTCGGCCTGGAACAAGACAACGAGCGCGGTCGACGCGATGGCCAGGCCGATGACGCCGTTGGAGAAGACGAGACGATGTCCGCGCTTCGTCAGCGGGCGCGGCATGAAGTCGTCTCGTGCGTGGAAGTTGGCGAGTCGGGGGAAGTCCGCAAACGAGGTGTTCGCCGCCAGGATGAGGATGAGCGTCGTGGCGATCTGCAGCATGAGGAACAACGCGGTGCCGAGCGAGCTACTCCCGAAGACGCCCCGCCCGACCTCGGAGATGACCGTCTTGGTCTCCGTGGGCGCGACGTGCATCTGGACGGCCAGGTAGGACAGGCCGAGGAACATCACGCCGAGCAGGCTGCCCATCCACAGGAGCGTCGTTCGTGCGTTCCGCCACTCGGGTGGGCGGAACGCGGGGACGCCGTTCGAGATGGCCTCGACGCCCGTCACGGCCGCGCCGCCCGACGCGAACGCGTGCAGGAGGAGGAACACGCCGATGGCCCCGGTCGTCTCGGCCACGTCGTCCGGCACCGGGAGAGGCTCCAGGTTGCCGGAGAGCGCCCGCGCGACGCCGATTCCCAACAGCAGGAACATCATCACGATGAAGAAGTAGGTGGGAACGGCGAACAAGCGACCGGATTCGCGCACCCCACGTAGGTTCCCCCACGCGATGATCCATATGAAGGCGACGGAGAGCCCGACCCGGTAGGGGTACAGGCCCGGCGCGGCCGACGTGATCGCCGCGACGCCTGCCGCGACGGACACGGAGACGGTCAGCACGTAGTCGGTCAGCAGGGCCACGCCCGCGACCTGCGCGGTGAGCAGCCCGAAGTTGTCCTTCGTGACGATGTACGCCCCGCCGGCGCTCGGATACGCGCGGATCGTCTGGCGGTACGAGAACAATAGGATCGCCAGGACGGCGAGGATCCCGTAGGTGACCGGCATCACCATCGAGAAGGCCGCGAGCCCGACCACGGGCACCGCAACCTTGAGGATCTCCTCGGTGGCATATGCCACCGAGGAGAGGTTGTCCGACGCGAACACCGCGAGCGCGGTGGGCTTTCCCAGTCGCTCGTGCTTCAGCTGCGCCGTCGGGAGCGCCGGCCCGAGCGCGATCCGCTTCCATAGATGCCCGAGGCCCCGCGGCTCGGGGCGCCGCCCGGCCGGCGGTGCGCCGGGCTTCGCGGGCGCCGGCTGCGCGGCAGGTGGTGCCGTTCTCGTTGTCACGTCCATCCCTCCACCGTCAGCCTCGGCGCGTCCGCGTAAAGGCGCCGTCAAAGGGCGGACTCCTGGCGTGAAGAAGCCGTAGGGAAGCCGTAGCGTGAGGGCCGTGAGCGAGCGGTGGTTGCTGGCGCCGACCCGGAGCTCCCGCCTCCGGACGGCGGTGGTCTCGGTGGCCGCTCCGGCGATCGCGCTCGGGCTCGCCCTCCTGATCCAGCCGCAGCGTGAGCTCGGCGCGGTCTCGCTGTTCCTGCTCGCGGTCGTCGGCGCCTCGGTCGTGGGGGGCGTCTGGGCGGGCGTATGGAGCTCGGCGCTCGGGTTCGTCGCGCTCACCTACTTCTTCACCAAGCCGATCCACACGTTCCGCATCACCGATCGCGACGACGTCGTGGCTGTGGTGGTGTTCCTCGTCGTCGCGCTGATCGTGGGCTGGGTGGTCGCGCGGGCCGTCGGGGAGCGAGACCGCGCGGCCCGGGGAGAGCGTGAGGCCCGGCTGCTGAACTACTTCGCCACGAAGGCCCTGTCGGGCGAGCCGCTCGAGCGGGTGCTCAACGACCTCGCCGCCGCGCTCCTGGACGCCCTCCGCCTCGCGAGCTGTCGGATCGACGCCGAGGCCGCCGGCCGCGCCTACGAGGTTCGCCGCGCGCTCCCGGAGGTGGTCGACGTCGGCATTCCCCTGATGGTCTCGATCGACCGCGGCGATGCGACGTTCGGCACGCTCGCGGCGGCTCGGCCGGACGGCGAGGCGTTCGGGCTGGACGACGCCCGCCTCCTCGAGGCGGCGGCCCGCCAGATCGCCGTCGTGCTCGAGCGTTCGGGTCTGGACGCGCAGGTGGCGGCGGCCCGCCTCCAGGTGGAGCGAAGTCAGGCTCGGGCCGCGCTGTTCTCCTCGGTGACGCACGACCTTCGGACGCCGCTGTCGTCGATCAAGACCGCCGTCACGAGCCTCCTCCAGGACGACGTCGACCTGGACGCCGAGCAGCGGGCCGAGTTGCTGGGGATGGTGGTCGAGGAGACCGACCGTCTCAACCGGTTGATCGGCAACATCCTGGAGCTCGCGAAGGTCCGCGCGGGCGCGCTGGTTCCCGCGAAGCAGCCGATCGCCGTGGACGAGGTCGTCGAGTCCGTCCTGCATCGCATGGAGCCCGCGCTGCGTCACGTTCAGGTTCGAACGATCCTTCGTGATGCGCCCGAGGTGCCGGCGGATCCCGTCCAGATCGACCAGGTCCTGTCGAACCTGCTTGAGAATGCGGTCCGGTTCTCGCCGCCGGGGGGTGAGGTGGTGGTCTCGGTGGCGCCCTGGCAGTCGGGCGTGCAGGTTCGCGTCGCGGACCAAGGCCCGGGCATCGCTCCCGCGGATCGCGAGCGCGTGTTCGAAGCGTTCGCTCGCGGGGGTGACGGTGGCCGGGACGCGGGCGTCGGCAGCGGCCTCGGGCTCGCGATCGCGCGCGCGATCGTGCTCGCGCACGGTGGGCGCATCCGGATCGAGGGGACGCCGTCCGGCGGCGCCGCCGTGGTGTTCGAGCTCCCGCTTCGCGACGCGGAGCCGGTCGCCCAGGAGGCGGGCTCCGGGGATCGGTCGTCGTGACGCGGGTGCTGGTCGTCGACGACGAGCCGCAGATCCGCCGGGCCATGCGGACGAGCCTCGGGGCCCACGGCTACGAGGTGGAGACCGTGGGCACGGGCGAGGAGGCGATCGTGGCGGCCGCCGAGCGTGCCCCCGAGCTGATCCTTCTCGATCTGAGTCTTCCCGACCTCGACGGAACGGAGGTGATCCGTCGAATCCGGCCCTTCTCCGACGTCCCGATCATCGTCCTGTCGGTGCGGGACCGGCAGGCGGACAAGGTCGAGGCCCTCGACGCCGGGGCCGACGACTATGTCACGAAGCCCTTCGGGGTCGAGGAGGTCCTGGCCCGGGCGCGAGCCGCGCTGCGACGGAGCCACGCCGGCGAGCCGGTGCCGCCCGTGCTCTCGTTCGGCGAGGTCACGGTCGACGTCGGGCGGCGGCTCGTGACTCGGGACGGCGAACCGCTGCACCTGACGAAGACCGAGTACGCGCTGCTCGAGGCCTTCGTCACGAACCCGGGCAAGCTCCTCACCCACCAGTGGCTCCTGCGGACGGTTTGGGGTCCGGGGTACGTCGAGGAGAGCCACTATCTCCGCGTGTACGTTCGCTCGCTCCGCCGCAAGCTCGGCGACGAGGCGGCGGCGCCGAGGCTGATCCTGACCGAGCCGGGCGTCGGGTATCGGTGGATCGCGAGCCGGCCCGAAGGCGCCTCGTCGTAGCATCAGCACCCTGCGATGACGCTCGATACCGCATCCAAGCCGTCCGGCCCCGTCCTGAAGCGGATCCTCGTCGGGAGGGCGTTCGCGAGCCACAAGCTCGAGCACACCCTCCTGCCCAAGTCCCTGGCCCTGCCGGTCTTCGCCTCGGACGCCCTCTCCTCCGTGGCGTACGCGACCGGAGAGATCTTCATCCAGCTCAGCATCGTGAGCCTCGCGTTCAAGAACCTCGTCATGCCGATCTCGGCCGCGATCGCGGCGCTCATGGCGATCGTGGTCATCTCGTACCGGCAGACGGTGCGGGCGTACCCCTCCGGCGGGGGCGCCTACATCGTGAGCAAGGACAACCTCGGGGCGGTCCCCGGCCTCATCGCGGCGGCCGCCCTCCTCGTCGACTACATGATGACGGTCATCGTCTCGATCGTCGCCGGGGTCTTCGCGATCGGCTCGGCGTTTCCCGCGATGAACGAGCACAAGGTCTTGCTGTCGATCTTCTTCGTCTGGTTCGTCACGATCGCCAACCTCCGCGGGACGAAGGAGTCCGGGGTTCTGTTCGCGATCCCGACCTACGGGTTCGTGGTCTCGATCCTGATCATGATCGCGTTCGGGCTCGTGCAGTGTCTCGGCGGCTGCCCCGCCACCGCGCCCGTCGAGCCGATCCCGAACGCCGCGACGACGGCGGCAGCCATCGGCCTGTTCGCGATCCTGCGGGCCTTCTCCTCGGGGGCGACGGCGCTCACCGGCGTCGAGGCCATCTCCAACGGGGTCCCCGCCTTCCGCCGACCGCAGGCACGCAACGCGGCGGAAACGCTCGCCATCATGGGCGTGATCGCGATCACGATGTTCCTGGGCATCTCGTGGCTCGCGACGCACATCCCCGGGACGGTGGCAAGCGACGTCCGTTCGATCCCCGCGCAGATCGCGGACGCGGTGTTCGACGGCGGCTTCGGCTTCTACGTCGTCCAGTTCTTCACGGCGGCGATCCTGATCCTGGCCGCCAACACCGCGTATCAGGACTTCCCCAGGCTGTCGTCGATCCTCGCGCGAGACCGATACATGCCGAGACAGTTCATGAACCGTGGAGACCGGCTCGTGTTCTCCAACGGTGTCCTGGTGCTGGCGATCGGTTCGACGGTCCTGATCTACGCGTTCGATGCGGACCTGACCCGGCTCATCCAGCTGTATGTGATCGGCGTGTTCACGTCGTTCACGCTCTCGCAGAGCGGCATGATCGTGCACTGGCTCCGGGAGCGCCACAAGGGCCCGGAGGCCGCTCGCGGGTGGCGCCGCTCGATCGTGATCAACCTCATCGGGGCGATCGCGACCGGCGTCGTCTTGGTGGTCGTCACCGTCACGAAGTTCACCGCGGGCGGGTGGCTCTCGATGCTGTTCATGGCGATCCTGTTCGGGGTGTTCCTCTCGGTACACCGTCACTACGAGGCCGTCGCCGCGGAGGTCGGGCGGGGAACCGTGCGAACGGGCGACGTGGGCGTCAACCACATGGTCGTCGTGATCCGGGACCTGGACCCGGCGGCGGCGGAGGCGGTCGGCGTGATCCGGTCCGTGCGTCCGACCGAGCTGCGCATCGTCCATCCGACGGGCGGGCCGATCCCGGCGGAGCTCCAGGATCGGTGGCGAGAGCTCTCGAGGGGTGCTCCGCCCCTGGAGCCGCTGCCGCTCGGCAAGGAGAGCCAGCTCGAGGCGCTCCGGCGGTACGTGCGGGGGATCGAACGCGGACCCCACGACTTCGTGAACGTGGTGATTCCGGAGGTGGTGGAGGGCTCCATGTTCGCCTACCTTTTCCGTCGCGCGGCCTTGATCCGGCTGAAGTCCGGACTCCTTCGCGAACGCAACATCGTCGTCACCGACGTCCCCGTCGTGATGCGGGACGGCCGGCCGGTCGGCGTCGACGCGCGGGCGCTGATCCCGGATCGGACGGTCAGTCTGGTCTTCGTGTCGGGCGTGAACGACGCGACGATCCGCGCCGTGAACTTCGCAGAGACGCTCGAGGCGGCCGAGACCCGGGCGATCTACTTCGACCTGGATCCGGAGGCGGCGCACCGGATGCAGGAGGAGTGGGGTCGCGCGGGGATGCGGATCCCGCTCGACATCGTCGAGACGCCCTTCCGCGACCTGACCGGCCCGATGCTCGACGAGGTCCGACGGTTCACGTCGAGGCCGGGGACGCTCGCGATGGTCGTCGTCCCGGAGTTCATCGTCTCGAAGTGGCGTCACCTGTTTCTGCACAACCAGAACGCGCTGTTCGTGAAGCGGCTGTTCCTGTTCGAGCCGAACGTCGTGCTCTCGAGCGTTCCGTTCGTGCTCGGGGAGACGGCGGCCAAGAAGGGGGTCACGACCGAGTGATGGATCGCGAGCAGGCCCACGCGTTGGCACGCGAGAAGTGCCTGAAGGAGACGACGGTCCGCCACCTCATCTCCGTCGAGGGCGTCATGCGCGCCCTCGCGAACCGATTCGGCGAGGACGTGGATCTCTGGGGCCTCACCGGCCTCTTCCACGACCTGGACCAGGACCACACGGGCGACGACGCGGAGAACCACGCGCGCCTTGCGGCGGACTGGCTGCGCGAGGCCGGGGTCGACGAGCGGGTGATCAACGGCGTCCTCGCGCACGCGTGGCCCGAGTATCGGACCGACCTGATGTCGAGGACGGTCGTGCACGCCGACGCCGTGGCCGGCCTGCTCGTGGCGGCGGCGCTCGTGCGGCCGGAGCGGAGCCAAGGGATGAAGGTCGCGAGCGTGCGGAAGAAGCTGAAGGAGAAGGCGTTCGCTCCCGGCGTGAACCGCGAGGAGGTCACCGGGGTCGAGGAGTCGATCGGGCTGCCGCTCGAGGAGTTCCTCGCGGTCTCGATCGAGGGCCTGCAGTCGGTCGCCGCCGACATCGAGCTCTAGCCGGAGAACGCCCCCTCGGGGAGCAGCTCGACGCCGTACGTGTCCAGCAGCTCCGCCTCGACCGACGCCGCGTCCGCCTCCTCGCCCGGGACGAGCAGCTTGGCGGCGTGCTCGGCGCAGACGGGGCGGAGCCAGCCCTTTCGTTCGACGACGTGCTCGGGGATGCCGGGGAACCGGCGGCGGGGAAGGCACCAGGCGCAGATGAGGCGGAGCCGCGACGGGTAGGCGAACTCGGCCCGCCATCCCTTGGTGTGCTCGAGGACGCGGCCCCACATCGCCACCCTGCCGATGACGCCCGCGAACCGGCTCCCCCGCGCCAGGCGCGCCGGATCCTTCATCGCGTGCAACCCGCACGTGCAGCCGGGCTCGGGGCTGCGGTGCGACGCCTCGAGGTCGGGGTTGAAGACGAGATACATCCGCGTGTGCGCGCCCGAGCACCGCGCGTGCATCGCGACGCCGGGATCCCAGTCCGGCCGCGGCGTCGTCGGCGCGATGCGAAGAAGCCCGTCTTCGTCTCGGTGCAGGCGCCAGGCGCGCCAGCCGAGGATCGGCTCCGTCGAGTGCTCGGGGGTGGGGAAGCGGATGAAGCGTCACCTCTCGAGCGTACGCCCGGGCTTGGGAAAGGAAGGAGGGCCGGGCGGGGGGGCGTGCGCTAAGGTCGGACTCCTCGGGAGTCCGCTGGAGGACACGTGAACACGCGACCGGCCGGGCCGGAAGACGTCCAGTTCCTGAAGAAGATGCTCTACGAGGCGGCCGCGTGGAATCCGGACTGGCCGCGCGAGCAGACGATCGCCGCCCTTGCGGATCCGATGGTCGAGCGCTACCACCGCGACTGGGGACGCCCCGGCGACGCCGGCGTGATCGCCGAGCTCGACCGGGAGCCGGTGGGCGCCGCCTGGTACCGGCTGTTCACCGAGGAGGAGCCCGGCTGGGGGTTCGTCGACGAGAAGACGCCCGAGCTCGGCATCGCAGTGGTCCCGCTCCATCGCCGCAAGGGGATCGGCGAGACATTGCTGCGAGCACTCATGGTCCAGGCGCGCGAGGAGGGGTTCACGTCGCTGTCGCTGTCGGTCGCGCCGCACAACCGCTCGCGGATGATGTACGAGCGGGCTGGGTTCAAGAAGGTCCGCGAGGACGGCGACTCCTGGGTCATGCTCGCCGATCTGGGCTGACCTCGTCGCGCTCCTCGCCCTCGCGCTCCGGCCGGCGGGTCGCGCGCTCCCGCTCCTCGAGCCGGATGGCACGGAGCCGGTGCCAGACGAACCACACGAGGCCCGCGATCAGGACGAGGGCGATGGCCCAGGCGACCGGCCGCAGCACCCGCTCGACCCGGTCCCAGCGGGCGCCGAGGAGATAGCCGAGCCAGGTGAGCGCGAGGCACCACGGGAAACACCCCGCCACCGTGTAGACGGTGAACCGCACCGGCCCCATCCGCACGACGCCCGCGGGCAGGCTGATGAAGGTGCGGACCACCGGCACGAACCGCCCACCGAACACGGCGAGCTCGCCGTGGCGGTCGAACCATTCGTGGGCCCGGTCGACCTCGTGCGGCCGGATCAGGAGGAACCGCCCCCATCGGTCGACGAAGGGCCGGCCGCCCACGTAGCCGACGCCGTAGGCGATCCAGGAGCCGACCAGGTTCCCGAGCGTGCCGACGGCCACCACCGCCCAGAACTCGAGCTGCTGCTCGGGGGCCAGGAACGAGGCCGAGACCAGGGCCCCCCCGAAGAGCATCGTCACCTCGGAGGGGATCGGGACGCAGGCCGACTCGAGCACCATGAGCACGAAGATCGCCAGGTAGCCGTACCGGGCGATCTCGTCCGTGACGAACGAGTTCAGGATCGCGAGCACGCGCGACGACCCCCGTGACCTGCGGAAATGGCCACCGCGGGTGGCCATCGGGAATGGAAGGACCCTACCACCGCGTTCTGTGGGCGGCCGGGTTGGCGGGCCGGGGACCCTCGGAGGGGCCCGCCGAGAATCCCGGGGTTGGCCGTGGGGGCTGGTACCCTGCGCCGCGAGGTCCCCCTGCGCGGGCGGCCGGACCTCCGACCCCAAGAACGGACGTGATGCCCGTATGGCGAGAACGCTCGTGGTGGTCGAGTCGCCCGCCAAGGCGAAGACCATCGAGAAGTACCTGGGCGCGGACTACGCCGTCCGCGCCTCCTACGGGCACATCCGCGACCTGCCCAAGAGCGACCTCGGGGTCGACGTCGAGGACGAGTTCCGGGTCACGTACGAGGTGCCGGAGGACTCCAAGAAGCACGTCGCGGAGCTGAAGCGCGCCCTCAAGCAGTCCGAGGATCTCGTGCTCGCGACGGACTACGACCGCGAGGGCGAGGCGATCGCGTTCCACGTGGCGAGCCTGCTCGGCGTCGATCCCGTCGCCGCCAAGCGCGTCACCTTCACCGAGATCACCCGCGACGCCATCCTCGAGGCGTTCCGCCATCCGCGCGAGATCGACCTGAAGCTCTTCGACGCCCAAGAGGCGCGCCGGGTCCTGGACCGCCTGGTCGGGTACAAGATCAGCCCGATCCTGTGGCGGCGCGTCCGCCCGGGTCTTTCGGCCGGCCGCGTCCAGTCGGTCGCGGTCCGTCTGATCGTCGAGCGCGAGCGCGAGATCCGCGCGTTCACGCCCGTCGAGTACTGGAGCGTCGACGTCCGGCTCACGCCCGAGGGCGACGAGCAGCCGTTCGTCGCGCGCCTCGCGCAGCTCCCCGAGGGCAAGCTCGCGGCGTCGCCGGACAAGAAGGGCCTGGTCCTGTCGACCGAGGCGGAGGCCGCGACCCACGTCGAGCGACTCCGCGAGGCCGCGTATCGCGTCGTCAAGGTCGAGCGCAAGGAGCGCAAGCGCTCGCCCGCGCCGCCGTTCACGACGTCGACGCTGCAGCAGGAGGCGGCGCGCAAGCTCGGGTTCGGCGCCCGCAAGACGATGACCATCGCGCAGCGGCTGTACGAGGGGCTCGACCTGCCCGGCGAGGGGACGGTCGGCCTGATCACGTACATGCGCACCGACTCGGTGAACCTCGCCGAGTCGGCCCTGCACGAGATCGGCGAGGTCGTCCGCCGGGAGTTCGGCGCGGACTACTCCCTGAAGGAGCCGCGCCGATACAAGACCCGCTCGCGCAACGCGCAGGAGGCGCACGAGGCCATCCGTCCCACCTCGGTCTTGCGGAGCCCCGACCGGCTCGCGAGCACGCTGGATCGGGACCAGCTCCGCCTGTACACGATGATCTGGCAGCGCACCGTGGCGACGCAGATGGCCGAGGCGCGGTTCAACCAGGTCGGGATCGACGTGGAGGCGGCGGCCGGCGGCGCCGCGTACGGCCTGCGGGCGACCGGCCAGACGCTCATCTTCGACGGGTTCATCCGCGTCTACACCGAGGGCCGTGACGAGGGGCCGGACGAGGACGCCGAGAACCGACTGCCCGAGCTCTCGGCCGAGCAGGTGCTGCGAATGCTCGAGGTCCTGCCCGAACAGCACTTCACGCAGCCGCCCCCGCGCTTTTCCGAGGCCTCGCTCGTCAAGACGCTCGAGGAGCTGGGGATCGGCCGCCCGTCGACGTACGCCTCGATCATCTCGACGATCCAGGACCGCGGCTACGTCCGGCTCGAGGACAGGCGCTTCTATCCGGAAGACGTGGCCGAGGTGGTCACGGACAAGCTCGTCGAGCACTTCGCGGACGTGGTGGACGTGAACTTCACCGCTCGCATGGAAGAGGAGCTCGACGAGATCGCCGAGGGCGACACGCGCCGCTCCGCCGTGCTGCAGGAGTTCTGGGTCCCATTCTCCGAGGATCTGGTTCGCGCCGAGGAGAAGTTCGAGCGGTACGTGGAGGACCTCGACGAGGACTGCCCGCGGTGCATCGAGGAGGGGCGCACGCCGCCCGGCCGGCTGCAGATCCGGCTCGGTCGGTACGGGCGCTTCATCGGATGCTCGCGGTTCGCCGACGACGACGGCGGCTGCAAGTACATCCGCAACCTGGACGGGCAGGAGCGGCCGGAGCCCGAGATGCTCGACGAGACCTGTCCCGACTGTGGCCGTCCGTTGCAGCGCAAGCACGGGAGATACGGACCCTTCGTTGGCTGCTCCGGCTACCCGGACTGCCGGTACATCAAGAAGGACCCGCCGAGGCGCCTCGAGATCACCTGTCCACAGTGCGGGCAGGGTGAGGTCGTCGAGAAACGGACGCGATTCGGGATGTTCTTCGGCTGCGACCGGTATCCCGAGTGCGACTTCGGGGTGAGCAACCCGCCGGTGAAGGACCACCCGTGCCCCGAGTGCGGATCGATCCTGCTCGAGCGGCCGAAGAGCTATCGCTGCTGGAACTGCGGGGCGGAGCTCGACAAGGAATTCGCCGTGACGAAGCACGGCGACCCCGAGGCCGAGGCGGAAGCGCGCGCGGCGAAGGCCGCGGCCAGGGCGGAGCGGGCGAAGGCGCGGGCGGCGCGAGGCTCGAACGGCAAGCGTTCGACCGGCAAGCGAGCGACCGCGAAGCGTTCGACCGCGAAGCGTTCGACCGCCAAGCGAGCGACGCCGGGGCAGGACGACACCCAGGCCGCCGCGGAGGGATAGTCCGGGGGTGTCCAGCAGGACCTACGCCGAGGAGATCGCCGCCCTCCGAGGCACCCGATCCGCCACGCTGAAGGACCTCCTCACCGACCCCCAGTTCTCCAAGCTGATCGTCGCCCAGACGGCCAGCTCGTTCGGCGACTGGGTGGGGTTCGTCGCCGTGGCCGCGCTGGTGCTGGCGAAGGGCGGCTCGGCGGGCGGGTACGCCGTCGCGGGCGTCATGGCGGCCAGGATGCTGCCCGCGATCCTGTTCGGCCCCCTCGCCGGCGCGTTCGTCGACCGGTTCAACCGCAAGACCCTGATGATCACGGCCGACATCGCCCGCGGCACGCTCTACGGCCTGATGCCGCTCCTCGGGCCGCTCTGGGCGATCTACCTCTTCTCGTTCGTGATCGAGTGCTTCTCGCTGCTGTGGACGCCGGCACGGGACGCCTCGCTTCCCAACCTGGTCCCCCGGCGCCAGCTCGCGAACGCGAACTCGCTCGGGCTGATCACCACGTACGCGACGCTGCCGCTCGGCGGCCTCGTCTACGCGTTCCTGGTGGGGGGCTCGGACATGGTCCCCTGGCTCAGCGAGAACCCGCAGTCCCTCGCGCTCTGGCTGGACGCCCTGACGTTTGCGCTCTCGGCGTTCCTGGTCTCGCGCATCCTCATCCCGTCGCCCGCCCCGACCGGCTGGGGGCGGTTCCAGCTTTCGAAGGTCGGTCGCGACGTGGTGGACGGCCTGCGGTTCCTGCGTGAGAACTCCCTCGCGTCCGCCATGACGCTCGGCATCGTGGCGGCGTTCAGCGCGGTCGGGGCGGTGCTCGCGCTCGGGCCCCTGTTCGCCGACCGGGCGCTGCAGGCGGGCGACCCCGGGTGGGGGGTCCTGGTGACGTCGTTCGGTATCGGGATGGGGATCGGCATGGCGAGCTCCAACAAGCTCGTCGAGTTCGTGGAGCGGGAGTTCCTGTTTCCGTGGTCGATCATCGGCGCGGCGGCGACGCTGTTCGTCCTCGCGCTCATGCCGGGGATCGAGCTCGCGGCGGTCATCACGGTCGTCCTCGGCGCGTTCTGCGGCACCGCGTGGGTGAGCGGCTACGTCCTGCTGCAGGAGAACGTGACGGACGAGTACCGGGGCCGGACGTTCGCATCGCTCACCGTGCTCTCGCGGCTCGGCCTGTTCCTCTCGCTCACGTTGTTCCCCGCACTGGCCAACGTGATCGGCCAGCACTCCGTCACGATCGGCAACCGGACGATCGACCTGTCCGGGACGCGCGCGGCGTTGATGGTCGCGGGGACGGGTGCCATTCTCGCGGGCGTCGTGACGCGCCGAGGCCTCAGGAGGTTCCGTGTGAGCAAGCCCCAGCCGCTCGGGCTCGTGCCGAAGCTGAAGCGGCCGCCGTCGGCCGGGCTGTTCGTCGCGTTCGAGGGCGTCGAGGGCTCGGGCAAGGGAACCCAGATCCGCCTGGCCAAGGAGTGGCTCGAGGAGCAAGGGGTCGAGGTGCTCGTGACGCGCGAGCCCGGCGGCACCGCGGTCGGCGAGGAGCTCCGGCGCATGCTGCTCGACCACCAGACCGGGCACCTGGAGCCGAAGACCGAGGCGCTCATGTTCGCGGCGAGCCGGGCGCAGCACGTGACGAGCGTGATCCGGCCCGCGCTCGCCGAGGGCAAGGTCGTGATCTGCGACCGGTACATCGACTCCTCGCTCGCCTACCAGGGGGACGCGCGGGGCCTGGGGGAGCAGGACGTGCTCACCCTCAACGTGTGGGCGACCCAGGGCCTGTTCCCCGACCTCGTCATCCTGCTGCACCTCGAGCCCGAGGCCGGCCTGCTTCGCTCGCTGGAGGAGCCCGACCGGATCGAGATGGAGGGAGCGGACTTCCACGCGAAGGTGGCGGACGCGTACCTGCGCATCGCGGAGGAGCATCCCGAGCGGTTCGTGGTGTTGGATGCCGACGCCACGCCGGAGAAGGTGCACGAGCAGGTTATTGAGTCCCTGCAGCGGGTGCTGAAGGAGCGTGAGGAAGACGGCGACCGACGCTGAGCCCGTGATCTTGGACCGCGTGCCGGGCCAGGAGCGCGCGATCGCCTTCCTACGGCAGGCGGTGGCCCGCCCGCACCATGCGTATCTGTTCGCCGGGCCCGAGGGGGGCGGCAAGCAGCTCGCGGCCCGAGCCTTCGCCGCCGCGCTGCTCTGCGCGCGCAACGGGTGCGGCGAGTGCCGGGACTGCCGACTGGCGCTCGAGGACAAGCACCCGAACGAGGTCGTCGTCGAGCCCGAGGGGCGCGACATCCACGTGGACACGGTCCGCTCCGAGATCTGGCATCCGGCCTACCGCACCGCCCCGGAGCCCGGCCGCAAGGTGTTCCTCATCCGCGAGGCCGACCGGCTGAACCCCGCGGCCGCCGACGTGCTCCTGAAGGTCCTCGAGGAGCCGCCCGCCGACGCGGTGCTCGTCCTGCTCTCCGCTCGCCCGGACGAGCTGCCCGAGACCGTGCTGTCGCGCTGTCACATCGTGTCGTTTCTGCCGCTGTCGGAGGGGTTCGTCGCCGACACGCTGCGCGCGGAGGGCACCGACGCGGCGATGGCCACGCTCGCGGCTCGACTCTCCGGCGGGAACCTCGGCCGGGCACGACGACTCGCGAGTGACGACGACGGGCTCGCCTTCCGCGAGGTGGCCAGGTCGGCGCTCGACCTCGCGGCCCGGGACCCGGCCGGATCGCTCGAGGCGGCCGACCTCGTCCTGTCGGCCGCGGAGAGCTACAAGAAGGGTCTCGCCGCGGCGCAGAAGGAGGAGCTCGGTCCCTTCCTCGACGAGCGGGGACGGCCGGAGGAGGCGTATCGGGGGCCGATCCGGCGCCTGCAGCAGCGGCACGAGCGTCAGCTTCGCCGCGCCGAGCGCGAGTACGTCGACCGGGTGCTGCTCGCCGTCTCGGCGCTCCTTCGCGACCGCGTGGTCGCGAGCATCGGGGGCGGGCCGGACCTGCTGCTGAACCCGGACCTCGCGCCGGCGCCCGCGCCGATCCCGGCCGCGACGTCCGCCCTCGCGGCCACGGAGGAGGCACGCGCCGGCCTGGCGGAGGACGTCAACCTGAACTCCCGGCTCGTGCTCGAGCAGGCGTTCCTGCGACTCGGGCTCACCGCCTGAGCCGGGTCTTCATCGCCCGACCCCACGTCGGACAGTGGTGCTGGCATCACTGTCGCCCTCGCGAACCGGTGGGACCCTGGTATTGGAGGTCGGTGCATGGTTCGGGTATTGATCGTGGACGACCAGGAGCCGTTTCGCATGGCGGCGCGACTCGTGGTCGAGGCGACCGACGGGTTCGACGTCGTCGGCGAGGCGGAGTCGGGCGAGGAGTCGGTCGAGATGGCGCGCGACCTGAAGCCCGACCTCGTCCTGATGGACGTGAACCTCCCCGGCATCAACGGGCTCGAGGCCACCCGGCAGATTCTCGGCGAACGGTCCGAGCCCGTCGTCGTGCTGCTCCTGTCGACCTACGAGGAGGACGAGTACGCGCCGCGAGCCGCCGAGTGCGGCGCGTCCGCGTACATCCCGAAGGCGGCCTTCGGCCCCGATCGCCTCGAGGCGGCCTGGGCCGCCGCCGCGCCCGCCTGAACTCCTAGGCGGGAACCCCGCGAACGCTGAGCTCCAGCATGTCCATGAACAGCGGGTCGCCGTAGTTGTCCTTCATGATCAGCTTGACGAACCGCACGTTCTTCTTCGTCCCCTTGTTGAGCTTCAACGTCTTCAGGACGCCGAGCTCGAGCGACTTCGAGCGCACGACGGCGGTCTCCCACGAGCCGTTCTTCGTCTTGGTCTGGATCTCGAAGACCCTCACCGCGGCCTCGGGGCCGTCGCCGCACGTCCCGTTGGTCGCGAAGCCGAAGGCCGAGACGTCGATCGCCCGCGGGAGCTTCACGACGTTGGTCCGCGGCCCGGTCGTTCCGCTGCCGTCGAAGTCCGGATGGTCCGAACCCCAGCCGTTGCTGAGCGACGTGTCCCACGCGAAGGCGGGGCCGCATGCGGGCGAGTAGTCGGGGCCGGTGAACTTCTTGAGCGTGGCGCCGCCGGCGAGCGACGCCCAGTCCCTGGTCAGGTCGATCTGCACCGTCTCGGTCCCGTTCACCTTTACGTCCACGCGAACGGTCTCGTGCTCGTCGCTCTCGACGGTCACGACGTACGTGTGGAAGGGGACGTCGTCGATCGAGAACGCGCCGCCGCCGTTGGTCACGTCGGCGAGGTCGCCGAGGAACCCGGACGCGTGGCCGGCGATGACTACGTTCACGCCGGACACGGGCTTGCCGGTCTGCGAGTCGACGACCTTCCCGCTCACCGAGCCGCAGCCCACCGGACAGGTGGGCGGCACGCTGAAGTCCTCGACGGGCGCGATGTCGCTGCCGTCGACCGCGATCGCGAAGAACCCCATCCCCCGATGGGCGAACAGCTGCCACAGCTGATCGGCGTGCAGGCCGCCGAACGCGACCAGGTCCGCCTCCAGGATCGCGTTGCGCTCGTCGAGGAACGACGGCTCGGGCGGCGAGAGCTCCATCGCCCGCGTCACGAGCGTGAGCGCGGTGCTCGAGCCGAGCGCCGACCGGATGTCCCAGAGCGTCTGGCCCCAGATCTCGCCATCGGAGTGGACCTCCGGGCCCGTGAAGACGTGCCCGAAGTCGCCGTACGTGTAGCCGCCAGGACCCGTGCCCACGCCGCCCGGGCAGCTCGGGTCGCTCACGTTCACCTTGCAGTCCATGGGCTCGAACCGGATGAAGTCCGGCCGGCCTCCGCCGACGTAGCGGCCGACGATCACGTCGGCGCCCGCCGCGTCGACATCGAGGCCCTGCGAGACGAGGAAGTCCATCGCGTAGAAGTCGCTCCACGCCTCGCCCATCGCCGCCGCCTGCGCCGAGTTCACGGCCCCCCCGCCGTCGGCGAAGGTCACGAGCCGGTTCGAGAGCCCGTGCGTGTACTCGTGGTAGACGACCGAAGCGTCGTCGCCGCCCGTCGTCGACGGAATGCCCGCCCCGGGGATCGCGGGGAACAGGTACATCTGCATGAGCGGAGGGTTCCCGTCCGGCGGCGTGAACATGTTCGCGTTGTAGACGTGGTTGCCGTCGGGGAGCCCGGGCTTGTTGGCGCGCGTGTCCGCACCGTCGAGGACGTTCGCGACGACGGGATCGCCTCCTCGCCCCTGGCCGCTGCCGTTGTCCAGCTGGAAGTTGCCGGCCGCCTCGGTGAAGCCGATGGGAGCGGCCAGCAGGTGATCGTGGAACGCGTTCAGGAAGTGGTAGACCTGCTCGGCGTCCGCCGCGACGTTGCCCTGCCAGCTGAAGGGCGCGCCCGCGCGCCAGGTGCAGGGGAACTCCGGGGAGCACGCGTTCGTGGCGTCCGTCGTGTCGAGCGGCGCCGGGTAGCCCCACGTGAGCCCCGAGGATGCCGGGATCTGCTGGTCCGGCGCGTTGTCATCGTCGACGTCGGGAAACGTCCACGCGTTGTTCCCGGACAGGCTCGTGCCGTCGGCCACGGGGAACGAGACCGTGTGCGCGACGCCGCCGCCGCCCGGAACGGAGCCCGACGGGTAGTACTCCCACGCGTCGCCCGATCCGGCCTGGTCGTTCTTCACGAGGTTCGCCCGCCACAGGATCGCGCCGGTCGTCGCGTCGACGACGGAGACGTCGACCTCGCTCGAGCTGATCGTGGACGTGGTTCGCCACGCGAGCGTTGCGCCCCGACCCGTCCCGAACAGGACCAGTCGAGCGTCGTCGCCCGAGGCGAAGACCGTCCGCCGCTGCGGTCCCGGAGCCGTGCGCGCGACGCTGCTCGACGATGGCGGGGCCGCCCCGACGCTTCGATACGAGGATCGGATCGCCGCACCGGGGGAGAGTCGCGGCGCGACGCTCGTGACCGACAGACCAGGAAGCGGTGAACCGCCGATCGCCACGAGTCGCCCATCGGCCGTTACGTGCGCCCGGAGGTCGTTGTCCCACGCGGGGATCCCGCGATAGGTCTGCTGCCAGATCAGGTGATGCGTGCCGAGGATGTCGACGTGGTCGCGCGCGAGCCGCAGCGCGGCGACGTCGGCCTCGGAGAGCCCAAACGCCGCGAGATGGTCGCGCACGTAGCCGAGCGCGACGTCGGCCGCCGCGGCGTCGCTCGGGCCGGTAAGAAACCCGTCGAGTCGCGAGATCGTGCGCGGCGTCCCCGTTCGGGGGTCGATGTCGACGACGCCCTGCGCGCCCAGGGACCCCGCGAGCGCGCGCTGCGCGAGCGTCGCCCCTCCCCGCATCACCGGTGCTCCCCCGGCCCGGATGTCGAACGCCGCGGGCTCCGCGTCCAGCGTCGCGGCTCGCCGCGCCGAGGATGCCGGAACGATCGGCCGATCGGGCGCGAAGCGCGCGCTCGCGGACGTCGTGGTGAGCAGCCCGGCGAGCAAGCTGAGCGCCGCGAGCACGACGATGAGTCGCGCTCGCGCACCCGTTCCGCGCGGCGATGAGTTCGTGGACATGAACGCTCCTTCCCCCTCCGGGAGTGTCATCGGCCACGAGACCCGAGCCAGGCACGCACGGGGGCGTCCCGAAGCCGGTCGGAGCGCGGCTTTGCTGGGTTCTACGCTCCGGAGAACGCCCCGGGTTCGGCAGGAGGCAGCCGGGTGACGGGAATGGTTCCCTCGACCCGCGTGCCGTGGCCGGGAGAGGTGTGGATCTCGAGGGCGCCGCCCACGGCGTCGAGGCGGTCGGCCATCCCCTGCAGCCCGGATCCGCGAGAGGCAATGGCGAGATCGAAACCCACCCCGTCGTCGCGAACCTCGAAGGCCAGTCGCTCCCCGTCGGCCCGAAGAGCCACGTCGACCGCCGACGCCTTCGCGTACTTCGCGACGTTCTGCAACGCCTCGAGCACGCAGAAGTAGACGCTCGCCTCGACGTCCTGCGGGTAGCGGCCGACTCCGTCCGGGGTGACGCGAACCGGGACGACCGACTTGCGCGCCTGTGCCTCGAGGGCGGCCGCCAAGCCCTCGTCGGCGAGCAGCGGGGGGTAGATCCCTCGCGCGAGGTCCCGGAGGTTCTCGAGCGCCTCGTGGGACTCCGCCTGGAGCTGCCCGAGGAGCTCGTGGGCCCTGGCCGGGTCGCGGTCGAGCATCCCGTCGGCGAGTCGGAGCTTGACCGCGAGCGCGACGAGCTGCTGCTGTGCGCCGTCGTGGATGTTGCGCTCGAGCAGGCGCCGACCCTCGTCGACGGCCGCGACGATCCGCCGGCGGGACGCCCGCAGCTCCTCGATCAGGCGGACGTTGCGCAGGACGAGGCCGGCCTGCGACGTCAGGTCCCGCACGAGCCGCTCCTTCGAAGGGGTCATCGGGTCGTTCGCCGGCATCTGGACCGTGATCGCGCCGAGGAGGTCGCCCTGGTGACGGACCTCGAAGGCGTTCGGGTCGGCGTCGACGAGCTCGCCGGCCGGCCTCGCCTCGACTGCTCGCGCGTCGGGAGGCCAGCTCGCCGCCGGCCGGAGCTCACGACCGACGAGGAGCCAGATCGTCACCGACTCGGCACCCGTTCCCGCGCCGAGGATCGACGCCATCCGCGGCAGGACGTCCTCCGTCGAATACGTCTCGGCCATCCGATCCGAGAACTCGGTGAGGACCTCGTACGGGGTGGCTCGGCCGCCGTAGACGATCCGATCCGCGATCCTGCGCGCGACGCGAAGGAGCGGCCATACGAGCGCACCGATGACGAGGCCGGCGCCGAGCGTGAGGGCGGGGTTGTCCGTGATCGGGCCGACGAGGATGCCCGAGAGGATGAGCAGCGCGACGATCGACACGACGGTGAGCAGCACGACGACCACCGTCGCGACGAGCGTCTTCTTCAGCACGACGTCGAGGTCCCAGAGCCGGTATCGGAGAAGGGCGACGCCGATCGCCGCCGGGACTCCGAGTCCGATCGCGGCGAAGAAGACGTAGAAGGAGACGTCGTTCACGAGGTTCGTCTGGTCGCCCTGGAGCCCGATCCCGGAGACGAGCGCGGCGACGAAGGCGATTCCGCCGAGCGCGGTGATGTACGCCAGCCACCGGATCTGCTGGCGCTCCTCGCCGGACGCCGTGCGGAAGCGCCAGATGATCGCGGCGATGCACAACGGGATCAGGAGGACGACGTACGCGAAGCCGACGACCGACAAGGTGAGCTCGATCAGCCGATCGAGGGCGCCGATCCCGAGCGGGTTCTGGACGATGGCCGAGTCCAGGTCGACGGGGCCGGGCCGGAACATGAGGCTCACCGAGATGATCGCCGTCGCCGCGATCACCGCCCACAGCAGCCATCGCCACCGGGGGGACTCGACCCGTCCCGTCGGGTACAGGAGCAGCAGCAGCGGGATCACGGAGATGACCGCCGCGAACCACCAGTTCGTCAGCCACGCGAAGAACGGCCCGAGCGGCAACGTGCCCGGGTCCGTGACGTAGGCGTACGTCGTCCATTCGTCGCCGAGGCCCGCGATCACGAACCCGACGCCGAAGGCGATCATGAGCCAGCCGATCGGGTTCGACGGGTTGCGGGACGCGAGCAGGGCGCCGACGGTCGCCCATCCGGCCATCGTGAGGAGTGCGAACACGATGAACGGCCCGTCCTTGTCGAAGGAGCCGTTGCGGATCGACAGCCACAGGACCGGAGGGATCAGCGTGGCGCCGAACGCGACGAGCAACCACGGCGCCCGCGTCCTCACGGGCGGCTCCCGACGCGGATCCGCCCGGTCACGGTCGTGCCGGCCCCCGGCGCGCTGGTCACGTGGAGCTCGCCGCCGACCGCCTCCATGCGGTCGGCCATGCCCTGCAGACCCGTTCCGGCGCGCGTCGCCTCCGTCTCGAACCCGCGGCCGTCGTCGACGACCTCGAAGGCGAGGCTGCCGTTCGTCTGGCTCAGACGGATCGTCGCGCTCGAGGCGTCCGCGTACTTGGCCACGTTGTTCAGCGCCTCGAGGGCGCAGAAGTACACGGCGGATTCCACCTCCCGCGGGTAGCGCCCGATGCCGCCCGCGTCCACCGTGACGGGCACGACGGACCGGCGGGCCTGCGCCTCGAGCGCGACCGAGAGCCCCTCGTCGGCGAGCAGCGGCGGGTAGATGCCGCGCGCGAGGTCGCGCAGGTCCTCGAGCGCGTCGGTGGCCTCGGTCTGGAGCTCGAGCGCCATGGCCGCCGCCTTCTCCGGATCCCTGCCGACGAGCCGTTCGAGCAGCCGGAGCTTGACCGACATCGCGACGAGCTGCTGCTGCGCCCCGTCGTGGATGTTGCGCTCGAGCTTTCTGCGCTCCTCGTCCTGCGCGGCGACGAGCCGCTGGCGCGAGGCTCGGACTTCCTCGATCAGCCGGGCGTTGCGGAGCACGAGTCCCGCCTGTGCGGCGAGGTTCTCCATCAGCTGGTGCTTCGAGGCGTCGACCGGGTCGCTCGGGGGGAAGGTGGCGGCGAGCGCCCCCAGGTCCTCGCCCTCGTACCGGACCGGGACCGTGTGCTCCTCGCCGTCGGGCTCGCCGGTCGAGGCCTCCTCCCGGAGCGTGGACCCGATCCGCAGGAGCACGCGGGCCGAGGTCGCGCCGGTGGCGTTCGCGAGGACCTGCACCATCCGCGGGAGGACATCCTCGACGGAGTAGGCGTCACCGACGCGCTCGCCGAACGCCGAGAGCACCTCGTACTGGCTCGCGCGCCTCCCGAAGGCGATGCGGGTGGCGAGACGCCTCGCGAGCCGGACGATCGGGAAGACCAGCAGGCCCAGCACGACCCCTCCGACGAGCGTCCACACGGGGTCGCTGCCGATCAGCAGCCGGGACGAGATCGCGAGGACGGCGAGGACGGGCACGCCGAACGCCAGCGTGAGGACGAGCGCGACCACGGTCCTCTTCACGACGACGTCGAGCTCCCACAGCCGGTACCGGAGCACGGCCACGCCGATGGCCGCCGGCAGCCCGACGGTCAGGACCAGGACCCAGACGAGGAACCCGAGCGAGTTCAGGACCGACTCGCCCGCGCCGTAGAAGATGTCTCCGGCGATCGAGACGATGAGGCCCAGGATCCCGGCGATGCCGACGATCGCCAGCCACCGGATCTGCGCACGCTCGATCCCACGGCTCCGTCGGAACCGCAGGACCACGGAGGCGACCGCGAGAGCGCTCGCGAGGGCGCCGGACATGCCCGCCACCTGCCCGAGCAGCGACGCCGTCGGGCTCCACGGGATGTTGCGTTCGGGCGCGAGCCCCATGCCGATCAGCCCCGTGAGCGCCGAGAACGCGAACAGGGCGATCACGGGATTCCATCGCCGCGAGGGGGGCCGGCCGTCGGGGAACAGCAGCAGGATGAACGGGCCCATCAGGACCATCGGGACGATGTAGCCCTGCGCGTCGGCGTTGATCGCCGCCAGGGCCGAGCCGGGATTGGTCTTCGCCGCCGAGTCGACCACGAGCAGCAGACCCAGCATGAACGCCTCGAGCGAGAGCAGGAATCCGATCGGGTTCTCCGGCCGCCGCCGACCGATCAACGCCCCCGAGATGCCCCAGGCCGCGACGGCCGCCACGAGGATTAGGTCGAGAGAGCCGTCGTCCTTCGACACGTCGAGGATGCCGGTCAGCCACCCGCCCACGTAGACGACGGCGCAGGCGCCGCCCACGGCGGCGAGCCACGGCGCCGGTCGTCCCCACCGGATCTGGCGCTCGCCCATGACCTCGGCATGGTGGCATCGGGGCCCGGCCGGGTCCATCGGGCTTGCCGGTGGGTTCGCGCGCGGGAACCTCACGTGGGGCGGGGTGCTGGCACCCCCGACATCTTGTGGTGCCGCCGCCGTCGTCGACGGCGACGTGGGCGCGTACGGTGGGCACGAGCTCGAAGGAGGCAATCGATGAGCAAGATCCTGGTGGGAACGGACACCTCGAGCGCCGCCGACCTCGCGGTCGAGGCCGCCGCCGCCCTGGCCCGCCTGCGCGGGTCGGAGCTGCTCGTGGTGCGGGTCCGGGCCAACGGCGGATCCCACGACGCCGTGGACCCGAGGAAGTCGGCCGACCCCGACGGTTACCTGGCGCGCATGACGCAGCGCTTCCCCGAGATCCCCGTCCGGAGTTGGAGCGAGGATGGCGACCCCGCCGAGCGCCTAGTCGACGTCGCCGAGCGAGAACGCGTGGACACGATCGTCGTCGGCAACCGCGGGACGCACGGCTCCTGGTGGCGGGTGCGCGAGAGCGTTCCCAACCTCGTGCTGCGGCACGCGCCGTGCTCGGTGTTCATCGTGGACACGCGACGAGCCCAGTGACGCGGTCAGGGGCCGGTCTCGCGCAGGAACGCGAGGACGGCCTTCACGCGGCGGTGGACGTCGATCTCCTCGGACAGGCCGAGCTTGTGGAAGAGCGAGTTGATGTGCTTCTCGACCGCGCGCTCGGTCAGGAAGAGCGACTTGGCGATGGCCGCGTTGTTCTTCCCCTGGGCCATCTGCTCGAGCACCTCGCGCTCGCGATCGGTGAGCTGTGCGAGCGGCGAGTGCGCCATCCGGTCCTTGGCCGACACGAGGGCCTCGACGACCTTCGGGTCCAGGACCGAGCCGCCCTTGGAGACCTCGGTCAGCGCGCGGACGACCTCGTCGAGGTCGCTCACGCGCTCCTTCAGGAGGTAGCCGAGGCCGGCGGCGCCGTCCTTCAGGAGGTCGTAGACGTACTCCTCCTCGGCGTATTGCGAGAGCACGACGACGCCGATCTCGGGATGCTCCTGGCGGATGCGCCGGGCGGCGTCGATGCCTTCGGTGGTGTTGGTCGGCGGCATCCGGATGTCGGTGAGGACTGCCTCGGGCCGATGCTCCTCGACGGCCACGAGCAGCTCGTCGAGCGAGGCGGCCATCCCAACCAGCTCCACCTCGTCGGAGCTCTGCAGGAGGGCGGCCGTCCCCTCGCGGACAAGGTAGTTATCCTCCGCGAAGACCACGCGGACCATGCGCGGATCGTACACGCGGGCATCCGGCCGAGGAGGGCGGCGTGAGCATCCGGGTCGTGCTCGGCGAGGACAACGTCCTCGTGCGCGAGGGCGTTCGCGCGCTCCTCGAGACCTACGACGACGTCCTGGTCGTCGGCGTCGCGGCCGACGCCCCCGACCTGCTGATCGCGGCCGAGGAGCACGCGCCGGACGTCGTCGTCACCGACATCAAGATGCCGCCGAACTTCCAGCTCGAGGGGATCGACTGCGCGCACGCGATCCGCGAGCGGCACCCCGGGACCGGCGTCGTCGTGCTGAGCGCCCACGACGACGAGGCGTACGCGATCGCCCTGCTCGGCCGAGGCCAGAGCGGGCTCGCCTACCTGTTGAAGGACCGCATCGGTCAGGGCGACGAGCTCGTGCGGGCCATCCGGGAGGTGGCGGCGGGCGGCAGCGTGGTGGACCCCGTGATCGCGGAGCGGCTGTCGGACCGACGCGACACCGGCGAGCAGGATCGCGAGCTGCTCGAGCTGATGTCGCAGGGCCTCGGCTACGAGCAGATGGCCGAGCGCCTGGAGACCACGCAGGAGGCGGTCGATCGCCGCATCACCGAGCTCTTCACGCGCATGGCGACCGAGGCCGAGAGCGGGAGCGCCGCCGCGGTCGACGGGATGAAGCAACTGCACGCGGCCGTCGTCGCGAAGCAGGCCGCCGCCACCACGCTGTCCTCCTACGTCCCCCAACGGGTCGCCGAGCGGCTCGCGGCCGGGGACATGGCGCAGGAGGAGCTCGAGGTCACGGTGCTGTTCAGCGACATCCGCGGCTTCTCGACGATGGCGGAGCGCCTGTCGGCGCGGGAGATCGCGGAGATCGTCGGCCGCCACCTCGGCGCGATGGCGGAGGTCGTGACCGAGCACGGCGGGACGATCGACAAGTTCCAGGGCGACGCGGTGATGGCGATCTTCGGCGCCCCCGACCCGCTCCCGGATCACGCGAGCCGCGCGCTCCGCTGCGCGATCGCGATGCAGCGGCGCCAGGGCGAGCTGAACGAGGTCGGGTGGGGGACGGCGCTCGTCGACGGCCTGCGGATCGGCGTGGGCGTGAACACCGGCCAGGTGATCGCGGGCGCGGTCGGCGGCGGAGGGCGTCTCGAGTACACGGTCATCGGGGACGCGGTCAACGTGGCGCAGCGGCTGCAGAGCGAGGCCGAGGGCGGCGAGATCGTCGCGAGCGCCTCCACCGTCGCCGCCGCGCCGGGGATCGATGCCGAGCTCGTCGGCTCGCGGCACGTGAAAGGCCGCGAGGAGCCCGTCGAGGTCTATCGCGTCCGCTCCGAGCAGCCGGAGCCGTTGCCGTGAGCGGGTCGACCCGCGGCCGCCCGTCGCGATGGCCGTGGGTGATGCTCGTCGGCTTCCTCGCGCTCGCGCTCGTCGGCACGTTCCTCGTCTCCACCAACGGCGAGTCCGTGGCGCAGCAGGTGCCGTTCATCATCGCGTTCTCGATGTTCGGCGTGGTGGGCGCGTTGCTCGTCAGCCGGCTGCCCGGCAACCGAATCGGGGCGCTCTTCCTCTATGGATCGTTCGCGGCCGCGCTGAGCTACGTCTGCGGCGAATGGCTGACGTACCTGTGGCGGCACGGCACCACCGAGGGGCCGCTCGTGCTCGGGCTCGCGTACGCCAACAACCTCGGCTGGGTGGTCGGCACGCTCCCCGTGCTGCTGCTCCTGCCGCTCCTGTTCCCGGACGGCCGGCCGCCGTCGCCGCGGTGGCGGGTGCTCGTGTGGCTCGTCGCGGGCGCCATGGCGCTGCTGACGGTCATGGTGGTGTTCGGGTCCGAGGTGCTCACCGGCTCCGTGGAGTCGGTCGAGGTCGAGAACCCGCTCTTCGTCCCGGCGTTCTCGGACGTCTTCGGGACCGTCACGGACGCCGCGTTCAACCTGAGCCTGCTCGGGCTGCTCGGGGCTTCGTTGCTCTCGCTCGTGATGCGGTTCCGCCGATCGCGTGGCACGGAGCGCCAGCAGATCAAGTGGGTGGCGCTCGCCGTCGGGTACCTCATCGGCGCGTTGCTCCTGGACGCGCTGCTGGTTGGCTCCACGTCCGAGGGCAGCCTCCTCGACAGCCTCCTCGTCGGATCGGCGTTCCTGGCGTTGCCGGTCTCCGTGGCCGTGGCCGTCCTGCAGTTCCACCTGTACGAGCTCGACGTCGTCGTGAAGAAGACGCTCGTCGCCGGGACGTTCGCGGTGCTCGCGATCCTCGCGTACGGCGTCGTGGTCGGTCTCTACGGCCTCGTGGGGACCGAGGGCGCGAGCACCGGCTCGGTGTTCGTCGTTGCCTTGCTGCTGGGCCTCGCGTTTCGGCCCGTCACGCGGTTCGTGCGCCGGTTCGCCGACCGGATCGTGTACGGCCGGCGCGCGACGCCCTACGAGGTGCTGACGGAGTTCTCCGAGCGGATGGGGGAGGCCTACGCCACGCAGGACGTCCTGTCGCGCATGGCCCAGATCCTGGGGCAGGGCGCCGGTGCCGAGTCCGCGCGCGTGTGGCTCCGGGTTGGCCACGTGCTGCGCCCGGCCGCGTCGTGGCCGGCGACCGCGCCGGCGCGTGCGACCGTGCACGTGGAGGGCGACGACCTTCCGGAGCTCCCGGGGGAGTCGACGGTCGAGGTTCGCGACGGCGGCGAGCTCCTCGGCGCCCTGTCGGTCACGATGCCCGTGAACGACCCGATGACGCCGGCCAAGGAGCGGCTGGTCCGCGACCTCGCGTCGCAGGCCGGGCTCGTGCTGCGCAACGTCGGTCTCGTCGAAGAGCTTCGCGCCTCCCAACGTCGGCTCGTCGCCGCCCGGGACGAGGAGCGGCGCCGGCTCGAGCGCAACATCCACGACGGCGCGCAGCAGCAGCTCGTGGCGCTCTCCGTGAAGATGCGGCTCGCGCGCGGGCTCGCGACGAGGGACGGAGAGAAGACTGCCGCGATGCTCGAGCAGATGCAGGAGGAGACCCAGACGGCGCTCGAGGACCTGCGCGACCTGGCGCGCGGGATCTACCCGCCGTTGCTCGCGGACAAGGGCCTTCCGGCGGCGCTCGACGCGCAGGCGAGGAAGTTTCCGCTTCCCGTCGAGGTCACCCCCGACGGGGTCGCGCGATACGGGCCGGAGGTGGAGGCGGCGATCTACTTCTCGATCCTCGAGGCGCTCCAGAACGCCACGAAGTACGCGGAGGCAACGCACGTCTCGGTTCGGCTCGACGACCAGGGCGGGTGGCTCACCTTCGAGATCGAGGACGACGGCGTCGGGTTCGAGCCGGAGAAGACGCACCACGGGACGGGGTTGCAGGGCATGGCGGACCGACTCCACGCGCTCGACGGCCAGCTCGAGGTTCGTTCCCGGCCCGGGGAAGGGACGGTGGTCTCGGGCCGGATCCCGGTCGCGGTGGCGGCCCCATGACCGAGGCCGGGGGCCGAAGGCTCGCGAAGGTCCTGTTCGGCGTGGTGCTTCTCGGGCTTGCCATCGACGCCGCCTTCTCGATCCTCATCGTGCGGCTCCCCGATCAAGGCTTCTCCGACGGGTTCAGCGACATCACGTTCGTCGCGACCGTGATGTTGTTCCCGATCCTCGGCGTGATGATCGCGACGCGCCAGCCCGGGAACGCGCTGGGGTGGGTCCTGCTCGCGATCGGCCTGGTCGCGGTCGAGCCCGTCAGCAGCTACGGGCACTACGCGCTCGCCGCCGGACTGCCGGGGGCCGAGTGGGCGCTGTCCGGGACGCAGTGGACGTGGGTGCCGATCATCGGGCTCGCGGGCACCTTCGTGCTCCTGCTCTTCCCCGACGGCCATCTTCCGTCGAAGCGGTGGCGATGGTTCGCGTGGGTCATCGGTGCCGGGATGGTGCTGACGTCGCTCGCCCTCCTTCTCCTCCCCGGTGCGCTTGACGAGGCGGGGTTGCGGGGCATCCGGAATCGCTTCGGCATCGAGGCGCTCCGGCCCGTGCTGTCGGTGGCTTTCATCGCGATCATCACGATCCCGATCGGGATCGTCGGATCGGCGATCAGCCTGCGGGTCCGCCACCGGCGAAGTGGGCCGACCGAGCGACTGCAGATCCGATGGCTCGCCAGCGCGGCGGTCGTCGTCGCCACGCTGTACGCGCTCGCGATGGTGTCCTCGCTCGTCTCGAACGCGGCGGGGTGGGGGGAGAGCGGTGCTCAAGGCATCCTCCAGAGCGTCGCCGTCCTGTCGTTCGCCCTCCTGCCGATCTCGATCGGGATCGCGGTTCTGAAGTACCGCCTCTACGAGATCGACGTGGTGATCCGCAAGGCCGTGATCGTCGGCGCCATCGCGGTCTTCTTCACGCTGGTCTACGCCGTGATCGTCGGCGGGATCGGCGCCCTCGTGCAAGCGCACAGCACGACGGCGCTCTCGTTCGTCGCGGCCGCCGTCGTCGCGCTGCTCTTCCAGCCGGTGCTCACCCGATCCAGACGACTGGCCGACCGGATCGTCTACGGGAAGCGGGCGACCCCGTACGAGGTGCTCTCCGAGTTCTCCGAACGCGTGGGCGGGACGTACGCTGCCGACGACGTGCTCCCCCGGATGGCGCGCGTCGTCGGCCAGGGCGTCGGCGCCACGTCGGCCGCGGTGTGGGTGGAGGGCGACGGCCTCCTGCGCGTCGCCGCATCGTGGCCGGCCGACGCCGGGCGGCCCGATCCCGTGTCGCTCGACGGGGACGCGCTCCCGTCGCTTCCGGGCGCCGACGGCACCTTCGCGGTTGAGCGAGACGGGGAGCTCCTCGGCGCCCTCGCCGTGTCGATGCCGGCGAGCGACCCGCTCGACGAGTCGAAGGCCAAGCTCGTCGCCGATCTCGCGGCGCAGGCGGGTCTCGTCCTTCGCAACGTTCGGCTGACCGACGAGCTCCACCGCCGGCTCGACGACCTGAAGGCGGCGCAGAAGCGGCTCGTCACCGCCCAAGACGAGGAGCGGCGCCGCCTCGAACGCAACATCCACGACGGCGCGCAGCAGCAGCTCGTGGGGTTGTCCGTCCGTCTCCGGCTCGCGCAGGCGCTCGTCGGCAAGGACCCGAACGGGGCCGAGGCGATGCTCGGCGAGCTTCAGGAACAGACCACCCAGGCCCTCGAGGATCTTCGCGACCTCGCCCGCGGGATCTATCCTCCGCTGCTCGCCGACCGGGGTCTCCCCGCCGCGCTCGAGGCACAGGCGCGCAAGTCGGTCGTTCCCGTCGGGGTCTCCGCCGACGGCGTGACGCGCTACGCCCCCGAGGTCGAGGCGGCCGCGTACTTCTGCATCCTCGAGGCCCTGCAGAACGTGGCGAAGTACGCGCACGCGTCTCGCGCCGACGTGCGCCTCGCGCGCGAGAACGGCCGGCTGGTCTTCGAGGTCGCCGACGACGGGGTCGGCTTCGACCCTTCGTCGAACGGCGTCGGCTCGGGCGTGCAGGGCATGCGCGACCGCCTCTCGGCGCTCGAGGGTGTGCTCGAGGTGCGGAGCGCGCCCGGAGAGGGGGCGGTCGTGGTCGGGCGCATCCCGGTCGCGGATCGCGAGGCAGGATGAGCGGTTCGCCCGTCCGCCGGTTCGAGCGGTTCGCGCTCGGCATCGTGTTCGGTTTCGTCGCGTGGATCGTCGAGCGGCGGGTGCTGAAGTCCATCCGCCGCCGGGGCGGCGCCGAGCCACGGAGCACGACGCTCGCGGATCAGGCCACGAGCGAGCTCGAACGGCCGAGCGGCTAGCGCTTGCGCCGGAGCAGGTCGCCGAGCAGGAAGAGCGTGAAGCCGGCCCCCACGATCCCGAGCGAGATCGGGATCCACGAGGCGACCCGATCCGACGCCGAGGTGATCGCCGCGCCGAGGAGGGCGGCCCCTCCGATGAGGCCGGTCGCGAGCCGCCTGCCCACGCGGCGAACGGTGTCCTCGAGCCGCTCCGCCGTGAAGTTCACCTGGAGCTTGGGCCCGGGCCGCGCTCCGGCGAGCCGCTCGAACGCCTCGGCGAGGCGCGACAGCCGCACCCTCACCTTCTGCGCCTCGTAGAACAGCTTCTTCGGGTCGGCCCGCGTGATCATGCGTCGTGTCACGCCGCGCATCAGATACGAGCCCGCGACCTCGAACGGGTCCAGCTCCGGATCGAGCTCCGCCGTCGCGAGCTGCATCTGCGCCATCGCCTTGCCGGTGAGCGCGAGCTGCGCGGGAAGCGGGACGTTGTGGCGAATGGAGATCTCGGTGATCTCCTGCAGGATCGGGCCGAGCTGGATCTCGCGCAGCGACACGTTGCGGTACTTCGCCATCACGGCGCCGAGCTCGTCCTGGAAGGCGCCGATGTCGAGGTCGGCACGATCGGCGCCGCCGGCGAGCATCAGCGTGACGTCGGTGAGGAACTGGACGTCCTCCTGCCAGAAGGCCATCAACAGGAGCATCAGGTTCTCGCGGATCTCGGGACCGATCTGCCCGACCATCCCGAAGTCGAGGAAGTAGATCTTCTCGTGCCACCACATCAGGTTCCCCGGATGCGGGTCCGCGTGGAAGAAGCCCTCCGTCAGGATCTGCGCGTAGTAGGACTCGAGGAGCTGGCGCGCGGCCTCCTTGCGCTCGGGGCCCGTCGGCGCCGAGCGGATCGGCGCCCCCTGGATCTCCTGCATGACGAGCAGCCGCGACGACGACAGGTCGTGGTGGACATCGGGGACGTCGAGCCGCGAGTACGGCTCCAGCACCTGACGCATCCGATCGATGTTCGCCGCCTCCTGGCGGAAGTCGAGCTCGCGACGCAGCGACTCGGAGAGGTGCTGGAACACCGCAGGCATGTCGATCACCTGGCGAAACGCCGGGCGGTGCTCCGTCTTCTCGGCGAAGAGCTGCAGCAACGCGAGGTCCTGCATGATGTCCTCGCGGGCGGTCGGACGCTGCACCTTCGCGACGACGAGGCTGCCGTCGGCGAGCGTGGCGCGATGGACTTCCGCGATGGTGCCGGCTGCCATCGGCTCCGGCTCGATCGACTCGAACACGTCCTCCCAGGGGACGCCGAGCTCCTCCTCCATGACCGCGACGACCTCGGCCTCGGAGAGCGGAGGGACGCTGTCCTGCAGGCTCGCGAGCTCCTCGATGAACTCGGGCGGCAGCAGGTCGGGCCGGGTCGACAGGATCTGGCCGAGCTTGGCGAACGTGGGCCCGAGCTCCTCCATCGCGCTGCGCAGGCGTTGGGCCTGCCGGCGTCGGTTCGCGTGCGTGTCCGGATCGCTCTTGGCGAACAGCTCTTTCAGCCCGTGGCGCGTCATCACCGACGCGATGCGCGTCGCGCGGCCCATGAGCCGCGGCTGGATCTCGGGCTCGTCGTCGCGACCGCGCGCCCCGGGGCGCAGGGTCCCGGGCATCGCGGGGGCGCGCTGCCGCCCGTCCGCGTCGAGCAGCGCGGTGTTCACGATGATCACCGTGCACCGCGCGTTGTGGCTGATGCGATTCGGCACGTTGCCGAGCAGGAACTCCTTGCGACCGCTCATGCCCGCGTTGCCGACGACCAGCGTGTCGACGTCGGTCTCCTCGGCCACCTGCAGGATCGCGCGCGCCGGATCCTCGTCCATCACGACACGCGCGCGGCCGCGCGGCCCGGCGAGCTCCTCGGCGAACTGCTTCAGCTCCTCGACGGCGAACGTGGCCCGGGTCGCCTCGGCCTGCCCGCCCTCGGTGGCGCCGGGGTTCGAAGGCAGCACCACCTGGAGCAGAAGCAGCTCCGCCTCGTACCGGCTCGCCAGGGCTGCCGCCCAGCGGACGGCGCGATCGGCCGTCTCGGAACGGTCGGTCGCGACCATGACGCGTCCGACGCCGGTCGTCGCCTCGCTCCCGTTGCCGTCGGCCATGACGGCCGCATCATCGCAGAGGGTTCCCAGGGTCGCAGCCGCGACGCGCGTGGCCGCGGCGATGCCGTTCAGTAGACTCGCCTGCGCCGCCGGAGTAGCTCAGCCTGGCAGAGCAACCGCCTCGTAAGTGGTAGGTCAGGGGTTCGAATCCCCTCTCCGGCTCCATCCGCGGCCTGCCCGAGCAACGGCCTTGTTAGAATCGCCGCCGTGCTCGCCCAGGTCATCGTCGACCCCGCGTCCCCCACACCTGCCCTCAACACCGGCGGCTGGGTCTTCAACGCCGCCATCCTGCTCGCGCTCGCGGGCATCGGGCTGACGCTCCTGGTGATCTTCGGCTACATGCGCTTCGCGCCGCGGTTCCAGACCGACGAGCAGGGCCGCAAGACCGTCCGCGTCCCGAGGGTCCAGCCGGACGGAGACGTGCGCCGCCCGGTGAACGTGACGAGCGCTCCCCTGGTGGTGCAGCCGCCCGTCGTCGCGGTCGCCGCGCAGGCCGTTGCGGCACCGGTCGCGGCGGCCGTCGCGGTCGCGGTGCCGGCACCCGCGCCAGTCGTTGCCGCACCCGCATCCGCGCCAGCTGCGGCTGCACCCCAGCCAGCTCCGCCGGCTACCGCGCAAGCGCCCGCCGCAGCCCCGACGCCCGCACCGGCCGCGACGGAACACAAGGAGGTCGCGCTCGACCAGGAGACCTTCGACGCCACGCTCGCGGAGCTACTCGCCAAGGGAACCGATCGTCGGGTGGCCGAGGGGCAGGCCCGTCGCGCGGCGATGATCGCGGCCAGGAAGAAAGCCGAGGGCTGACCGCCCTCGTCATGGAGGCCCCCGCCATCGACTGGTCCATGGGTTCCCGCGCCGCCGTGCTGGTCGACTGGCGCACCGCCGCGGAGGCGGGGCGACGAATCGGCGGAAGCGGGCCGACGACGCCCGCCGTCGATCGCGCCCGGCTCCGAGAGGACCTGGCCGGCATCGTGCCCGAGGCCGAGGCGGCGATCACCGAGCTCACCGGGCTTCGCACCGAGGGCTTCCGCTCCCGCCCGTGGGTGATGTCCCGGGGGGAGTGGGTCCGCGCGAACCTGAACGGCCTCCAGCGATTGCTCGAGCCCCTGGCCGAGAAGCTCGTGCCGCCCGGAGCGAACCGGTCGGACATCCGCCGCAAGGCGCTCGGCGCGCAGATCGGCGGCCTGCTCGGGTACGTCAGCCGCAAGGTGCTCGGGCAGTACGACGTCTTCACGCCGCCCGACGACGACGGGCTCCTGTACTTCGTCGGCCCCAACATCGTGGAGGCCGAGCGTCGCTTCGGCCTTCCTCCGTTGGACTTCCGCCTGTGGATCGCGACCCACGAGGTGACGCACCGGGTTCAATTCGCCGGGACGCCATGGCTGAAGCCGTATCTGCAGCGACACATCGACGAATATCTCGAAACGGTGCAGGTCGACTCGCGCGAGCTGATGGCCCAGCTCCGGCGGGCCCTGGACGAGATCCGCGCGGGCGCGGACTGGCGAGGACCCCAGGGCATCCTCCTGTTGATGACCGACGATCAGCGGGCGCTGTTCGCGAAGATGCAGGCGATGATGTCCCTGCTCGAGGGTCACGCCTCGTTCGTCATGAACCGGGTCGCGGCCGGGCGCGTCGAGGACCTCGATCGAATGCGCCGGGCGCTCAAGGCTCGGCGCAACGCCGGCGGGATGGAGCGCGGATTCCAGCGCGCGATCGGCTTCGAGACCAAGATCGCGCAGTACGACGCCGGGGAACGGTTCGTGCGCCGCATCGTCGACGCCGCCGGCATGGACGGGTTCAATCGCATCTGGGAGCGCGAGGAGCACCTGCCGACCCTCGAGGAGATCGCCGATCCGGCCCGCTGGGTGGGGAGGGTCGTGGGGAGCTGATGCGCCGCCCGCCGGCCGTGGCCCGCGTCCTGGAGAGGGTGACGAGGACGGCCCGCGAGCACGAGATGTTCCGGCCGGGCGACACGGTCCTCGCGTGCGTCTCGGGCGGCCCCGACTCCGTCTGCCTCCTCTACTCGCTGTGGTACCTCCGGCGGCTGTTCCGGATCCGCGTCGAGGCGTTCCATCTGGATCACGGGCTCCGCCTGGACTCGGCCCGCGACGCCGACTACGTCCGGCGGCTCGGCGATCGGCTGCGGGTCGCGGTGCACGCGTCGGCGCTCGACGATGCCGCGCCGGCGGGGGCGTCGGTCGAGGCGTGGGCCCGCGACCGCCGGCTCGCCGCCGCCGCTCGTGCCGCGGGGGCCGCGGGCGCCGAGCGGATCGCGCTCGGTCACACGCGGGACGACCAGGCGGTGACCCTGCTCGAGTGGGCGATCATGGGCGGCGGCGTCCGGGCGATGAAGCCGGTCGCCGGGCCCGTCGTGCGGCCGCTCCTCGACGTGCCCCGATCCGACGTCGAGGCGTTCTGCCGCTCGCTGCGCCTGCGGCCGCGACGGGATCCGACCAATCAGGATCGTCGGTTCCTGCGCAACGCCGTACGCCTGGACGCCATCCCCGCGCTCGAGCGGATCACCGGGCGGGGCGTCGTCGAGCCGCTCGCCCGGACCGCCTCGCTCGCCGCCGAGGACGACGACGAGCTCGTCCGCCAGATGCGAGCCGTCTGGGACGAGGTGGTCCGGGAGACGGACGCCGAGGCGCGTCTGGCGGCGACGCCACTCCTCGCCCTGCCGCGCGCGATCGCGCGGCGTCTGGTGGGGCAGGCGATCTTCCGCTGCGGCGTTCACGCCACCGAGGCCGACGTCCTGGCCATCCTCGACCTGGCGGCCGGCCGGCCGGGACGCCGCAGAGACCTCCTCGTTGGTTTGAAGGCTCGTCGAGAGCCGGAGTATGTTTCGCTCTCTCGCACTTCCCCCGAGAGCCGGGAGTGAAGGGGGGCGAGATGGAAAGCCGGGGCGTTCTGTCCGACTTCGAGGACGCGGTCACTCTTCCCGACGTGGAGCCGCACGCGGAAGCGTACGAGCGCGACATCGAGCGGGTGCTCATCACCGAGGCCGAGATCCAGCAGAAGCTGCGGGAGCTCGGCGACCAGATCACGCGGGACTACGCGGGGCGCGACCTCCTGCTGATCGGGGTGCTGAAGGGCGCCTTCGTCGTGATGGCGGATCTCGCTCGCCACATCCGGATGCCCGTCGAGACTGACTTCATGGCGGTGGCGTCCTACGGCGCCGCGACCAAGACGTCCGGGGTGGTCCGGATCCTGAAGGACCTCGACCACGACCTCGAGGGACGCGACGTCCTGCTCGTGGAGGACATCGTCGACTCGGGCCTCACGCTCAACTACCTCCTGAAGAACCTTCGTGGACGCCGCCCGGCGAGCCTGGAGGTCTGCGCCCTCCTCAAGAAGACCGGGATCCAGCGCGTGCACCTCGACGTCCGGTACGTCGGATTCGAGATCCCGCCGGACTTCGTCGTCGGGTACGGGCTGGACTTCGCCGAGAAGTTCCGCAACCTCCCCTACATCGCCACGCTCAAGTCCGAGGCCTACTCGGGGTCCTGATCGCCGAAGGAACGGGCGGCGATCGGATCGGCGTCCAAGCGGGTATGACGCGGCTTCTCACGGCCGTCCTTCCCCTCGCCCTCGTGCTCACCGCTTGCGCGGGGTCCTCGGACGGCGGCGGGCAGGGATCCGGCGATCTCGGGACGATCCACGGAACGGTGCTTGCGGGTCCCACCTGCCCGGTCGAGACGGTGGAGAGCCCCTGCCCCGACCATCCCGTCGCCGGAATCGACGTTCGGGCGCTGCGGAATGGCGGCGTCACGGCCACCGCCGTGTCGGCCCGGGACGGCACCTTCTCGATGGAGCTTGCGCCGGGCACCTACGTCCTCGAGAGCGTGGTCGAGCCCGAGGGACCGGGCCTGTATTCGCAACCCACGACCGTGACCGTGACCGCGGGAGCCGTCGTCGAGGCGACCATCCTTCTGGACACCGGCATCCGGGCTCCGGTCGGCGGGGGGAGCTGAGGACACCCTCGGCAGACGCGAACCTGGGTGCTACCATCGCGCAGGGCCCCGAGCGATGCGTCGCTGCTCGGGCCCCGATGCATCTCCGCTGGTCAACCCACGGGAAAGGAGCTCCACCCCTGGCTTCGGATCAAGGGTCGCCGTACCGGCGCCTTCTCCGCGGGCCGGCGATCTACGTGCTCGTCGTCCTCATCGGGATCTGGCTGTTCGTCGCACTCGCGAACCGGACGCCGAACGGCGAGGTCATGAACGTCACGGAGTTCGAGGCGGCCCTCGCCGACGGCAACGTCGCCACGGCCACGTTCCTCGAGGCCGATCAGCAGATCGTCGGCGAGCTCGAGGACGGGACACCCTATTCCGTGACCTATCCGCTCGACTACCAGTCCGACCTCATCGCGGAGATGAAGGCCGCGGGCGTCCCGTTCGAGAGCGACCCGCAGAACGGCTCGGCCCTCGTCGGGTTCCTGTTCCAGCTGATCCCCGTGATCCTGATCGTCGGGGCCTTCATCTTCATCATGAATCAGTCGCAGGGGGGCGGCGGCCGGGTCATGCAGTTCGGCAAGGCCCGGGCCAAGCTCGTCACGAAGGACCAGCCGAAGACGACCTTCGGCGACGTCGCGGGCGTCGACGAGGCGATCGAGGAGCTCCAGGAGGTCAAGGAGTACCTCCAGAACCCGGCGAAGTTCCAGGCGATGGGCGCGAAGATCCCGCGCGGCGTCCTGTTGTTCGGCCCTCCCGGTTCCGGCAAGACCCTCCTCGCGCGGGCGGTCGCCGGCGAGGCGGGGGTGCCCTTCTATTCGATCAGCGGCTCGGACTTCGTCGAGATGTTCGTCGGAGTGGGTGCGGCTCGCGTCCGCGACCTGTTCGAGCAGGCCAAGCAGAACGCGCCGGCGATCGTGTTCATCGACGAGATCGACGCGGTCGGCCGCCACCGCGGCGCCGGGCTCGGCGGCGGGCACGACGAGCGCGAGCAGACGCTCAACCAGCTGCTCGTCGAGATGGACGGGTTCGACCAGCGCACCGCGGTCATCCTCATGGCGGCGACCAACCGCCCGGACATCCTCGACCCCGCGCTTCTGCGACCGGGACGGTTCGACCGGCACATCACCGTGGACCGGCCCGACCTCGAGGGGCGCAAGGGCGTCCTGAAGGTGCACGCGCGCGGCAAGCCGTTCGATGAGACCGTGAACCTGGAGATCGTGGCCAAACGCACGCCGGGGTTCACCGGCGCCGACCTGGCCAACGTCATCAACGAGGCCGCGCTCCTGGCCGCCCGCTGGGGGAAGAAGGCCATCTCGATGAAGGAGGTCGAGGAGGCCATCGACCGCGTAATGGCCGGCCCCGAGCGCAAGTCGCGGGTCATGAGCGATCGGGAGAAGCGCGTGATCGCCTATCACGAGGGCGGGCACGCGCTCGTCGCCCACATCCTTCCGAACACCGACCCCGTCCACAAGATCAGCGTGATCGCGCGAGGCAGGGCCCTCGGGTACACGCTCACGCTGCCCGAGGAGGACAAGTTCCTCATGACGCGCGAGGAGCTCGCGGACGAGCTCGCCATGCTGCTCGGCGGCCGCGTGGCCGAGGAGCTCATCGTCGGCGACATCACCACCGGCGCGGCCAACGACATCGAGCGCGCGACGAAGGTCGCCCGGCAGATGGTGACCGAGTTCGGCATGAGCGACGTGATCGGCCCCCTGACGCTCGGCCAGAAGCAACACGAGGTGTTCCTCGGCCGGGACTTCCAGTCACAGCAGGACTACTCGGACCAGGTCGCCTTCGAGATCGACAACGAGGTGCGCCGGATGATCGACGAGGCCCACGACGAGGCCCTCGACATCCTGCAGGCCAACCGGACGAAGCTCGACGAGCTCGCGAGCCGTCTCATCGAGCGCGAGACGCTCGACCGCGAGGAGGTGGAGGCGTTCCTCGCGGACGTGCCCAAGCGGCCGCAGCGCGACCTCACGGTTCGCGGCGCCGGGCTCGCGGTCTCGCGCCGCGCGATCCGCGCCGGGGAGGTCCCGCCCACGCCCGGCACGATCCCGCCGAAGCCCGTCGGCTGAGGAGCGCTCGATGGCCGAGCGCTGGGCGACGTTCGATTGCTACGGAACGCTGATCGACTGGCTCGGCGGCATCCGCGACACGCTCGGCGACCTGTGGCCCGAGCACGACGCCGAACTCCTGCTCGGCGCGTATCACGAGATCGAGCCGGAGGTGCAGCGCGGTCGCGGCATCCCGTACCGGCAGGTGCTCACGGAGACGCTCGAGCGTCTCGCGCACCGCGAGGGCCTCGAGCTCGCCGAGGACGAGCGCGCCGCGCTCGCGGACTCGTTGCCGTCGTGGCCGCCGTTTCCGGAGGTGCCGGCCTCCCTCACTGCGATCCGCGAGGAGGGCTGGCGGATCGGAGTCCTCTCCAACACGGACCCGGACCTGCTCGACGCCTCGCTCGCGCTCATCGGCGTCCCCGTCGACGTGCGGGTGACCGCCGCCGAGGCGGGTTCGTACAAGCCGGCGCACGGGCACTGGGATCGCTTCTTCGCCGATACCGCTGCCAACCGCACGCGCCACGTCCATATCGGGGCCTCCCCCTTCCACGACCTCGCCCCGGCCGCCGAGCTCGGGCTCCGCGCGGTCTGGATCAACCGGCTGCACGAGAGCTCCGAGGCCCCGCGAGCGGCCGAGCTCCCGGACCTCGCGAAACTGCCCGAGACGCTCGACGACCTGGTGCCCGCGTAGCCATGGGAACGATCGACCACGCCAAGATCGAGCAGGCGGTCCGGCTGCTCCTCGAGGGCGTTGGGGACGATCCCGATCGCGACGGCCTTCGAGATACGCCGCGTCGCGTGGCCGAGATGTACGGGGAGATCCTCGCGGGCATCGGCGTCGATCCCGAGCCGATCGTCACGGTGGTGCCCGGGGCCGATTTCGACGAGCTGATCATGGTGAAGGACATCCCGCTCACGGCGCTGTGCGAGCACCATCTCCTGCCGTTCAACGGGCGAGCGCACGTGGCGTACATCCCGAACAAGGACGGGCGGATCACGGGGCTGTCGAAGATCGCCCGCGTCGTCGACGTCCTGGCGAAGCGGCTCCAGGTGCAGGAGCGACTCACCACGCAGATCGCCGACGTGCTCGACCGGGCGCTCGAGCCGCGCGGCGTGTTCGTCGTGATCGAGGCCGAGCACCTCTGCATGACGATGCGCGGCGTGAAGAAGCCCGGCTCCAAGACCGTGACCTCGGCCGTTCGCGGCCTGTTCCGCAACGACGCGCGAACCCGCCAGGAGGCCATCGACCTCATCGACAAATGAGGTCGTCGCGACATCGTCGCTGCTCAGAGGGTATCGTTTGGGACCGAACGAGCTTGACTCGAATCCGATCTGCTGAGTAGGATTCGCCTCGGCGGGCCCGATCGGCGGCGCGCCGGGGGAAGGTTCGGAAGGTACCGCGATGCTCCCAACGTTCGTCATCGGGCTGCGCGAGGGTCTCGAGGCCTCGCTCATCGTGGGGATCATCTCCGCCTTCCTGATCCAGCGCGGACAGGGCCGGGCGCTGCGGGCGATGTGGATCGGGGTCGCGATCGCGGTCGCGCTGTGTACGGCGGTGGCGATCGTGCTGCGCCTCGTGGGCGAGTCCTTGCCGCACCGCCAGCGCGAGACGATGGAGGGGATCCTCGCGCTCGTCGCGGTCGCCGGCGTCACCTACATGGTCGTCTGGATGCGCCGGAACTCGCGGGGGCTGAAGCGCCAGCTCGAGGATCACGCGGAGGCGGCCCTGCTGACGGGGTCGACGCTCGCCCTGGTCGGGATGGCGTTCTTCGCGGTCCTGCGCGAGGGGTTCGAGACGGCGATCTTCCTGCTCGCCGCGTTCCAGAGCTCGAGCAGCCCGCTCGCGACCGGGATCGGCGCGATGCTCGGCGTAGCGACCGCGATCGGTCTCGGGTATGCGATCTACCGGGGCGGCGTCCAGATCAATCTCTCGCGGTTCTTCCGGATCACCGGGTTCGTGCTCGTGCTGGTGGCGGCCGGATTGCTGTCCTCGGCGGTCCACAGCCTGGCGGAGGCCGGCGTCGTGACCGTGGGGCAGCAGGCCGCGTTCGACGTCACGTGGCTGGTGCAGCCGGGGTCGGTGCGGGCCGCGCTGCTCACGGGGATGCTCGGCCTGCAGCCGGTGCCGACCGTCGCCGAGGTGCTCGCCTGGCTCCTGTACGCCGTCCCGATGTCGTTGTACGTGCTCTGGCCGCAACGGCCGAGCCGCGCGAAGGTCGCCACGGTCCCGGCGACCACGGCCGGCTGATCACAAGACACCTCATCAGGAGGACACGATGAAGACACGGAGGCTCTGGTTCGGCCTGCTCGGAATCGGCCTGATGACGATGGCCTGCAGCGGCGGCGGCGAGGCGGATCTTTCCGCCACGCTTCGCGACGACGGGATCACGCTCTCACCCACCTCGGTCGGTCCCGGCAAGCTGATGATCGAGGCGACGAACGACGGCACGCTGACGCACGAGTTCGAGGTGTTCATCGTTCCCGAGGGCGTGGACGCCAACGCCCTGCCGCTGGACGGCGACAGGGCGGACGATCAACGACTCGAGGCGCTCGACGAGGTCGAGGACATCGCGCCCGGCACGTCCGCGACCCTCAGCCTCGACTTCGCGCCGGGGACCTACGCCGTGATCTGCAACCTCCCGGGCCACTACGCGAACGGGATGCACGCCACGTTCACCGTCAGCTGAGTCGGGCGGTCGTGAACGCGACCTCTCGTTACGATGACATCCGTGGGCGGCCCCGTCTGGCGCGTCGGCGAGCGCGCGTTCGACTGCTCGGAGCGTACGCTCGTCATGGGGATCCTCAACGTCACGCCGGACTCGTTCTCCGACGGCGGGTCCTTCCTCGAGCCCGAGGCGGCGGTTCGTCACGGCGTGCAGCTCGCGAGCGACGGCGCCGACATCGTCGACGTCGGGGGCGAGTCGACACGCCCCGGCTCGGACCCCGTGCCGGACGACGAGGAACGTTCGCGCGTCGTCCCCGTGATCGCCCGGTTGGTGACGGAGCTCCCGGCGACCCCGATCTCGGTCGACACGCGCAAGCCTGCGGTCGCGGTCGCGGCGCTCGACGCCGGCGCGACGATCGTGAACGACGTCTCGGGAGGGCGGGACCCCGAGATGCTCGACCTGGTGCGCGAGCGCGAGGCGGCCGTCGTCCTGATGCACATGCGCGGCGAGCCGAAGTCGATGCAGGCGGATCCCGTCTACGCCGACGTCGTCGGCGAGGTGCACGAGTACCTGCGCGAGCGCGTCGAGGCCGCCGAGTTCGCCGGGATCGACCCGGAGCGGATCGCCGTCGACCCGGGGATCGGGTTCGGCAAGGACCTGCGCCACAACCTCGAGGTCATCCGTCGCATCGATGCGTTCCTCGATCTCGGACGGCCCGTGCTGGTCGGGCCCTCGCGCAAACGCTTCATCGGCACGATCCTCGACCTGCCCGAGGACCGGCGGGTCGAGGGGACGATCGGCGCGGTCGCGTGGCTCGCGACCCACGGCGCGCACGTCGTCCGGGTCCACGACGTCCTCGAGGTGGTACGCGCCGTGCGGGTCGTCGACGCGATCGCCGGGTCGGGCGCGTGACCGAGATCGAAAAGCGTCGCGTGCGGCTGCCCGGCGGCGAGCTGGCGTTCGTGGACTCGGGCGATCCCGAGTCGCCGCCGGTGGTCCTTCTCACCGGCCACCTCACGTCGTCGTTCCAGTGGCGGCACCTGATCCCCTTGCTGTCACCGTGGATGCGCGTCGTCGCCCCCGACCTGCCCGGCCGGGGCGACTCGCCGCTCGCCGAGGACGCCGACCTGTCACTCGGCGGCCAGACGCGGCTGGTGCGCGAGCTCCTTGACGAGCTCGGCGTCGAGCGCTTCGCGGCGGTCGGCTTCGCCTACGGCGGCGGCATCGCCCAGCTCCTCGCGCTCCGGGGCGGCGTCGAGGCGATGGTCCTCCTCGACACGATCGCGTTCGCCGCGTGGCCGTCGGACCGGATGCGCGAGATCCAGCGCGGGCTCGCGATCGCCGATCCGGCGCGCGTGCATGCGTGGATCGGCGGCGCGTTCGACGTGGGGATGTCCCACCGGGACCGGCTGCCGCCCGAGGACCTCGAGGAGTGCCTGCGTCCGTTCGGCGGGGACGACGGCGTCCGGGCGTTCGCCCGCGTGCTGTCGGCCGTCGACGGGCGCGGTCTGGAGGCGATCGAGCCCGGGCTCGGCGGGCTCGAGATCCCCGCGCTCGTGGTGTGGGGCGAGGACGACGCGTTCCTCGACGCCGGGCTCGCCGAACGGCTCGGCGACGTCCTGCCGAGGGCGTCGGTCGCGCTCCTGCCCGGATGCGGGCACTTCGTGCTCGAGGACGCGCCGGAGACGCTCACGCCGCTCCTGTTCCAGTGGCTGCGCTCCCAGTACCTCAAGATGGAGCATCGGCACGAGGACGCCGGTCCCGTGATGGTCTATCTGGGCCGGCGACCGCCGGGGGAGGGGGGCGACGGGTGACGACGTCCAGGTTGTTCCTGACGGGCATCCGCGTCGAGGGACGTCACGGCGCGAACCCGGGCGAGAAGGATCGCCCCCAGGAGTTCGTGGTCGACCTCGACGTCGAGGTCGCCGTGTCCGGTGACGAGATCGGGGCGACGGCCGACTACCGAGGGCTGATCCGGATCGCGCGGCAGACGGTGCGCGAGGAGCGGTTCGACCTGCTCGAGAACGTGGCCGATGCCGTGGCGCGCGCCGTCGCGGGGCAGGCCGGCGTCGTGCGGGCGACCGCCATCGTTCACAAGCCCGCCGCCGCCAGCTCGAACGACGTCCAGGGCGTCGCGGCCGCGGCGACCGCCGGCCGCGGCGACTGATCCCGACCCGGTGACCGTCTCCGCGTACCTCGCGCTCGGGTCGAACCTCGGCGACCGGCTCGAGACGCTCCGACGCGCAGTCGCGTTGCTCGACGCCGCTGAGGGGGTCGAGGTGGTGCGGTCCTCGCGCGTGTTCGAGACCGATCCCGTCGGCCCGCCGCAACCCGCCTACCTCAACGCCGTCCTCGAGATCCGGACCGAGCTCGAGCCCCGCGCGCTGCTCGACGCCTGCAGGGCCGCGGAGGCCGCGCTCGGGCGCGTTCGCGGCGAGCGCTGGGGCCCGCGCACGCTCGACGTCGACGTCCTCACGTTCGACGCCCGCACCGTCGACGAGCCCGACCTGACGATCCCGCATCCCCGGATGCACGAGCGCGCGTTCGTCCTCGTCCCCCTTCGCGAGCTCGATCCGGATCCGATGCTTCCCGGGGGCCGGTCGCTCGCGACCCTTCGGCTCGCGCCCGGCGACGTCCGCCCCTTCGCCCCGCCGCTTCGGGCCGCGCGATGACCGCTCCGGAGGAACCGGCCGGCCGCAGGGTCCGGCGCGGCTGGTCGGTCGCCGCCGCCATCGCCGGTCTCGGGATCCTCGCGGCCCTGCCCTTCGTGGTCGGCGCTCGCCGGGAGCCCGCTCCCTCCCCGGCCGAGCCCGCGGGTTCCGTCGGTTCCTCGCCTCCGTTCGAGCGCTCGCCGACGGGCCGGCTGGCCTTCGTGGCGGCGGACCCCGACGTGACGGGTCGGGCCCGGCTCTGGGTGATCGACCTCGGGACGGGGGCGGCGGTGCGCGGACCGGTCGTGCACGAGGTGGACGAGATTCGCGCGGCCGGTCCCGTCAACGACTGGGTCGTGCTCGTGGGGCGTGACGGACGGCAGATGGTGGGCTGGCTGGTCCGCGATCCGGCTGCGGGGCACGTCCCGGAGGAGGTGGCCCGGGGGGACCTGGTCTCGGTCTCGACGGACGGGAACGCGCTGCTCACCGCGTTCGTCGAGCGCGTTCGCTCCGCGACGTGCCGAGACGCTTCCTACGAGCTCCGGCGCGTGGAGCTGTCGACCTCGACCGAGAAGACCGCGTTCCGGGGGCAGCTCTCGTGCGGCACGCTCGTGGGCGCGACGCTCCTGGGGTCGGACGTCCCCATCATCGACGTCGTTCACGACGGAACCTCCGAGATCCATCTCCTGCAGCCGGGTGATCCCCAAGTGCTGTTTCGTGGGCTCGCCTTCGAGGCCGCGTCGGCGAGCGGGCTGCTGCTCCTGCGTGACGACCGGACGAATGAGCTCCTGACGTGGCCGGGGGGCGGCACGCCGCGGCCGCTCGTCAGCGGGTCGGTGACCGTCCCCGAACGGATCCTCGCGTCGTCGGGTGACGGCCGCTACGTCGTCCTCGACGGAACGATGGACGACGCCGAGGGCACGTGGATCGTCGACGCCGCGGCCGGGACCGCGGAGCACTTTCCCCCGCCGGGCTACCCACTCACGGACGACGCGGTGGGCGCCGCCTTCGGGGGAGACGGGACGCTGTTCGTGGTCGCGGGCGGTCGTGTTCTCGCCTCGACCGGCACGGCGCTGTTCCCGGTGTCGCTTCCATCGGGCGTCCCGCCGCCGATCGGTCCGATCACCTGGCTGCCCTGAGGCTCACTCCGCGATCGCCGAGGGCGGCGGACCCTCGGAGCCGGACCGAACCCACTCGAGGAGGCCGAGAGGCTCGCCGCCGATCGGCACGAAGAACGCGAACGCGTCCACGTCCGCGTCGCCCTCGACGATTCGCGACTCCCACGCGGCGCTGCACTCCGGGCACGTCCATCGCATGGGGAGCTGGTCGCCGAGGATCTTGAACTCCGGCCGCGGCGGTTGGCAGTCGTGCTGCTCCATCTCGCGCATCGTAGTCGAGCCGGGGCATCGCCCGCCCCGAGCGGGATACTGCGGCGCATGGATCTCGCGGTGATCGGCGCCGGTCGTGTCGGGACCGCCCTCGCGGTGCTGTGGCGGCGGGCGGGACATCGGATCCTCGCGGTGGCCGGCGGCGCGGCGACGCCCGCACGCGCCGCGGCGTTCCTCCCCGGCGTCCCGGTGTTCGATGCGGTGGCGGCCGCGCGCGACGCGGGCGTCGTGCTGCTCGCGACGCCCGACGCCGCCATCGCGGGCGTGTGCGAAGAGATCGCTCGCGCCGGCGCGGTCGGTCCCGGCGTGGCCGTCGCCCACGCGTCCGGGGCGACCGGGCTCGGCGCGCTCGCGTCCGCTCGCTCGGCCGGCGCGACGACCTTCGCCATCCACCCGCTGCAGACCTGCCCGACCGTCGAGGCGGCGGTCGAGCGCATCCCCGGCGCGGGGTTCGCGATCACCGCGGAGACCGAGGACGGGTTCGCCCTCGGCGAGCGGCTCGCGACCGAGGCCGGGGGCGGCCCTTTCGCCTCGCCGACGAGGCCAAGCCGCTGTACCACGCGGCCGCGGTGTTCGCGTCGAACTACCTCGTCACGGTCACGGCGATCGCGCACGAGCTCGAGCGGGCGGTCGGCGTGGAGGATCCCGCGGCGATCCTCGCGCCGCTCCAGGAGGCGACGCTCGCGAACATCGAGCGCGTCGGGCCTGCGGACGCGCTCACCGGTCCGGCCGTCCGCGGCGACGCCGCGACCGTCGCGCGCAACCTCCAGGCGCTCGCCGACCGCGCTCCCGAGGCCGTCCGTCCCTACGTCTCGCTCGCCGACCTCGCGCTCGAGCTCGCCGAGCGGTCGGGCCGCCTGCCGGCCGAGGGACGCGAGGCGGTCGAGGAGGTGCTCGCCCGCTGGAGGTGATGCGCTCGGTGGCGGGCATGTTCGCGGCGTGCGAGGACGCGCGGGCGCGCGATCGGACGGTCGGGCTCGTGCCCACGATGGGGGCGTTGCACGACGGGCACGCCTCGCTCGTCCGCCGCGCGCGCGAGGAGCGCGACGTCGTCGTCGTCTCCGTCTTCGTGAATCCGCTGCAGTTCGGCGAGCCCGCGGACCTCGCGGCGTACGAGCGCGACGAGGCGCGCGATCTCGCGACGCTCGAGGTCTTGGGCGCGGACCTCGTCTTCGCCCCGAGCGTCGAGGAGATGTATCCGGACGGCGATCCCGAGGTCGCGATCGATCCGGGTCCGCTCGGCGACCGGCTGGAAGGGGCGTCGCGCCCGGGGCACTTCCGCGGGGTCGCCACGGTCGTCGCCAAGCTGTTCCACGCCGTCGGGCCGTCCGTCGCGTACTTCGGCGAGAAGGACGCGCAGCAGCTCGCGCTCGTGCGGCGGATGGCGCGCGACCTCTCGTTTCCCGTCGAGGTGGTCGGGTGTCCCACCATCCGCGAGCCCGACGGCCTCGCGATGTCGTCGCGGAACGCGCGCCTCTCGGCCGCCCAGCGCGAGGCCGCCGGCTGCCTGTTCCTCGCGCTCTCGGAGGCGGCCGCGCTCGCGCGCGCCGGCGAACGCGAGGCCGCCGTGCTCGTGGCGGCGATGGCCCGGGAGGTCGGCGCGACGGCCGAGGCGCGCCTGGACTACGCCGCGGTCGTCGACGAGGCCACGTTCGAGGAGGTCCGCCGCATCGACGGCCCCGCGCGCGCCCTCGTCGCGGCCCGGTTCGGCGACGTCCGGCTGATCGACAACCTGCTCCTGCCGACGTGAGCTCGGATGTCGGGCTCCGGGGCTGCGTGGCAGGATGATCGATCCGAGGAGGTGAGGGGCGCGTGCTGCTCGCGGTGAACGTCGGCAACACGAACACGGTGCTCGGCGTCTTCCGGGGGGCCACCCTCGAGCACCAGTGGCGCGCCTCGACCGAGCCCGAGCGCACCGCGGACGAGCTCGCGGTGCTGTTCGCCGGCCTGTTGCAGCAGGCGGACCTGTCGTTCTCGAACCAGATCACCGGGGTCGTGGTCAGCTCGGTCGTGCCCTCGACCACGACGGCGCTGCGCGACATGGTGACGCGCTACTTCAACTTCCCGCCGGTCCTGGTCGAGCCGGGGACGCGGACGGGCCTGTCGATCCTCACCGACAACCCGCGCGAGCTCGGCGCCGACCGCGTCGTGAACGCGCTCGCGGCGTTCAGTCGCTACGGCGGCCCCTGCATCGTGATCGACTTCGGCACGGCGACGACATACGACGTGGTCTCGGAGAAGGGGGAGTTCCTCGGCGGCGCCATCGCGCCCGGCGTCCAGACGAAGAACGCCTCGCTCTCGCGCGAGACGGCGCGGCTGCCGCAGGTCGAGCTCGCGGCGCCGCGGGCCGGCATCGGGAAGAACACCGTGGAGGCGATCCAGTCGGCGCTCGTCTTCGGCACGGCCGCCGAGGCCGACGGGATGATCGACCGGATGCGCAAGGAGCTCGGGGGTTCCGCCACCGTCGTCGCCACCGGCGGCCTCGCCCCGCTGGTCGTCCCGCACTGCCAGTTCGTGGACGAGCACGACCCGTGGCTCACGCTCGAAGGGCTCCGCCTGGTGTTCGAGCGCAACGTCGGCCCGGTCGACGATGCCTGAGGAGCCGACCGGCCGCGAGGCCGAGGTCCTGGCGGCCCGCCGCGCGAGCCGGGAGCGGCTCGGCGAGCGCGCGTTCGCGTTCACCCTCGAGCAGGCGCTCGGCGTCCCCGAGCCCGACACCGCGGCGATCATCAGGGCACAGCACGCGTCGCTCGGGGCCGACGCGGTCACCGACGATCGCCGGACCGTTGCCGGCAGCGTCGTGCGAAAGCGCGACATCGGCAAGCTGGTCTTCCTCGTCCTGCGCGATCGCACCGGAGACATCCAGCTCGTCTGCAACGAGGAGACCGATCCCGAGAGTCTCGCGCTCCTCGCGGAGGTCGACCTCGGCGACGTGATCGGCGCGACGGGGCGCGTCGGCGCGACGCGTAAGGGCGAGCTCTCGATCTTCGTCGAGCACCTCGCGATGCTCTCGAAGGCGCTGCGTCCGCCGCCTGAGAAGTGGCACGGCCTGAAGGACCCCGACCTCCAGCAGCGGCAGCGGTATCTCCAGCTCGCGACCGACCTCGACTACCGGCGCGTGGTCGGCGCCAGGGCCGGCACCCTGACGGCCTTCCGCCGCACCCTCGACGAGCGCGGCTTCGTCGAGGTCGAGACCCCCGTCCTTCATGCGACCGCCGGAGGTGCGATCGCCCGCCCGTTCCTCACGCACCATCGTGCGCTGGACGTGGAGTTCAACCTGCGGATCGCGCTCGAGCTCTACCTCAAGCGCCTGCTGGTCGGCGGCCTCGAGCGCGTGTACGAGATCGGCCGGATCTTCCGCAACGAGGGCATCGACCGCGACCACAACCCGGAGTTCACGATGCTCGAGCTCTACCAGGCGTACGCCGACTACGAGACGATGATGGAGGTCGGACAGGCGCTGATCCGCGCCGCCGCCCTCGCCGTTCGCGGGTCGCTTCGGTTCGACTACCAGGGCCGCGAGGTGGACCTCGAGAGCGAGTGGCGGCGCCGCCCCATGCTCGATCTTGTGTCGGAGGCGGTGGGCGAGGGGGTCACGCTCGAGCGGACCGACCTCGTCGACGTCGCAGCCCGCCACGGGATCGAACCGGAGCCGGGATGGGGACCCGGCAAGCTCGTGTACGAGCTCTACGAGAAGCTCGTCGAGGGCGAGCTCTGGGGCCCGATCTGGGTCGCCGATCTGCCACGAGAGGTCTCGCCCCTCGCGCGGCCGCACCGGTCGAAGCCCGGCGTCGTCGAGCACGCCGACCTCGTGCTGTGCGGGACCGAGCTGATCCCCGCGTACTCGGAACTCTCCGACCCCGACGAGCAGCGCCGCAGCTTCGAGATCCAGGCGGCGGCCCGGGCCGCCGGTGAGGAGGAAACGCACCCAATGGACGAGGACTTCCTGCGGGCGCTCGAGCACGGCATGCCGCCGGCTGGGGGCCTCGGGCTCGGGGTCGACCGGCTCGTGATGATCCTCGCGGACGTGCCGAGCATCCGCGACGTGATCCTTTTCCCCCATCACCGACCGGAAGGCTAGGCACTGGCGAGCCTTCCCGCGTTTGCGCAGGTCCGCTCGCGCTCGTCAGACTCCACCCATTGTGGCTGTCTGTCCTTCCTGCGGTGAGGAGAACCCCGAGCGGGCAAAGTTCTGTCTCGAATGTGGAGCATCGCTCGTCGCGACTGCGCGCGCGGAAACTGAGGAGCGCAAGGTCGTCACCGCGCTCTTCTGCGACCTGGTGGGATTCACGTCCCGATCGGAGCAGGCCGATCCCGAGGACGTTCGCGCCGCAATGCGGGAGTACTACCGCCTCCTGCGCGACGAGATCGAGCGCCACGGCGGGACCGTCGAGAAGTTCATCGGCGACGCCGTCATGGCCGTGTTCGGCGCCCCCGTCGCGCACGAGGACGATCCGGAGCGCGCCGTGCGCGCGGGGCTGCGGATCCTCGAGGCGATCGAGCACCTCAACGACGTGCGACCGAGTCTCGACCTCGCGGTCCGGGTGGGAATCAACACGGGGGAGGCGGTCGTGGTGCTCGGCGCCCGCGTCGTCGAGGGCGAGGGCATGGTCACCGGCGACGTCGTGAACACCGCGGCGCGTCTGCAATCGGCCGCACCCGTCGACGCGGTGGTCGTCGGCGAGCCGACGTTCGCGGCGACGAGAGCCGTCTTCGAGTACGAGGCGCTCGAGCCCGTCGAACTGAAGGGCAAGGCCGAGCCGGTCGCCCTCTGGCGTGCACACGCCGCGCGCGCGAGGTTCGGGACCGATCTCACCCGCCACCACACGATCGAGATGGTCGGCCGTGAAGTCGAGCGCGGGATCCTCCGCGGGCTGTTCGACCGCTGCGAGCGCAGCGGATCGCCACAGCTCGTGACGATCGTCGGCGAGCCCGGAGTCGGCAAGAGCCGCATCGTGCTGGAGCTCGAGAGTTACATCGACGAGAAGACCGATCTGATCGTCTGGAGGCAAGGACGCTGCCTCCCCTACGGCGACGGGATCACGTTCTGGGCGCTCGGCGAGATCGTGAAGAACGAGGCCGGCATCCTCGATTCGGACAGCCCGGAGCAGGCCGCGGCGAAGCTCGATCGGGCGATCGGCGTTTCGGACGGGGAGCGGGAGTGGTTCCGTGCTCGACTCGGTCCGCTCGTCGGACTCGAGGGCGGGGACCCCGTCGAGCGGGAAGAGGCCTTCACCGCCTGGCGACGCTACCTCGAGAGCATCGTCGGCGACCGGCCGGGTGTCCTCGTGTTCGAGGATCTGCACTGGGCGGACCAGGCGCTGCTCGAGTTCATCGAGCACGTTGCGGAGTGGGCGGAGAACTCTCCGATGCTGCTTGTCTGCACCGCGCGACCGGAGCTCTACGAGCGTCACCCCAACTGGGCGGGAGGCAAGCGCAACGCCACCACGATCACGCTCGATCCGCTGACGGACGAGGAGACCGCACGCCTGGTCGCAGCGTTGCTCGAGCAGACGGTGCTGCCCGCGGAGGTGCAGGCGGCGATCCTCGAGCGTTCCGGGGGCAACCCGCTCTACGCGGAGGAGTTCATCCGCATGCTCAAGGATCGAGGGCAGCTCGTCCGAACGGCCGCGACGTGGGAGCTGGTCGGCGACGGCGAGCTGTCCGCGCCCGACGGCGTCCACGCGCTGATCGCCGCAAGGCTCGACACGCTCTCGCCCGAGCGGAAGTCGCTCCTGCAGGACGCGGCCGTCATCGGCAAGACGTTCTGGGCCGGTGCCGTCGCCGAGATGGGCGGGCGGGATCACCACGACGTCCGCGACGTGCTGCACGACCTCACGCGAAAGGAGCTCATTCGGCCGCTCCGGGACAGCTCGATGGCCGGCGAAGCCGAGTACAGCTTTTGGCACGTCCTCGTCGGCGACGTCGCATACGGGCAGATCCCACGGGCGGATCGAGCCGCGAAGCACGTCGCCGCCGCGGCGTGGATCGAGGCGAAAGCCGGGGACCGGGTCGAGGATCTCGCGGAGGTGCTCGCGCACCACTACGGCCAGGCGCTCGAGCTCACCGAGGCCACCGGAGGGGACGTCGGCGATCTCCCCGATCGAGCACTTCGGTTCCTGATGCTCGGCGCCGACCGCGCCGGACGGCTCGACGCCGCCCGGGCGGCAACGATGTGGTCGCGCGTGCTCGACCTCGCGCCGGCGGGGCATCCGGAGCGCGCGACGGTCCTCGAACGGTGGGGCGACACCCAGCGGCAGATCGGCAAGATCTCCGAGGGCATGGCGGCACTGGAGGAAGCCGCCACCCTCTTCGAGGAGGCGGGCCGAGCAGTCGATCGGGCTCGGGTGCTGGTTCGTCTGTCCAACGTGATCCGCGCGACCTCCGGTGCCGTTTCGGCCATGTCGGTTCTCCTGGAAGCGATTGGAGTCCTCGAGGCGGCGCCCGGGGACCCGGCCCTCGGGGATGCCTATGCCGAGATGGCCTCGAACAAGTACACCCAGGGTGAGGAGCGCGAGGCGGTCGAATGGGCGGAGCGCTCGCTCGCCCTCGCCGCCGAGCTCGGGCTTCCCGAGAGCATCCAGGCGCTGGGGACATTCGGCGCGGCGAGGGCCTTCCTCGGTGACCCGCGAGGGCTCGACGACGTGCGCCGCGCGATCGAGCTCGGGCTCGCCCGAGGCGAGGGGCGTTCCACGGCGATCGCGTACAACAACCTCGCGATGGAGCTCTTCATCCAACGCGGTCCGCGTGAGGCGATCGCCGCGCACCGTGAGGCGGTCGATCTGGCCGCCCGGCGGGGGCTCGCCGAGATGGAAGCGTTCACCCGCGGCAACGGCCTCGAGATTCTCTTCGAGGCCGGCGCGTGGGACGAGGTCGAGACGGAATCGTCGGCGCTGCGACGGCTGCCCCAATGGGACGACGACACGTCGATGCGCATGCAGGTGCTCACGAGCGACGTTCGTGTTCACGTCGCGCGCGGGAGATACGGCGCGGCCATGAGGCTCGTGGACGAGACGGACCGCTGCGTCCGCAACCTCGACGAGGCGCAGTCGTTGGTCGAGGGGTTCGCGGCAACTTCGGCGGCTCGTTTCCACGGGGGCGACCGAGCGGGGGCCCTTCGTCTTCTCGAGGAGATCGCGGATGACGAGCGTCTACGGACATCGTGGAACTTCTCCCTCTACCTCCCCAGGCTCGTGGGGCTCGCCGTCGCCCTAGATCTGCCGCTGGCCCGCCGACTCGTCGTCGATCTCGACGGTTCGAGGGTCCTCGACCGAGCTTCGGTGCCCGCCCTCGCCCTCGTCGCCGAGGCGGAGGGGAAGACCGAGGAGGCAGCCGGACTGTTCTCTGAGGCCGCCCGGGAGCTCGCCCCGGGTGGATGGGGATACGCGGAGGCTACTGCTCGCCTCGGGCAGGGTCGATGCCTCGTCGCGCTCAGCCGGCCTGAGGCCGCGGAGCCGCTTGGTATGGCGCGTGAATTCTTCGCGAGAGTGGGCGCGATGCCGAACCTCACGGAGGCGGATCGCCTCATGCAGGAGACCGAGGCGCTGAGCTCCTAGTCCTCGGCCGCGAACTGCCTAGCTGTCCGGCGCCGCCTCGTGCAGGACGACGACGAGCTGCTCGAGCGCCGTCCCCTTCGCGAGGAAGCCGGAGGCGCCGGCCTCGCGGGCCTCCTTCTCGACGCCGGGGTCCGCGTGCGCGGTGAGGATCACCACCGGCAGGTCTGGTCGCCGCTCGTGGATCCGCCGCATGGCCTCGATGCCGTCGAGATCGGGCATCGACAGGTCCATCAGCACGAGGTCGGCGTCGCTCTCGAGGGCTCGCTCGGCGGCCTCGATGCCTCCCCCCGCCTCACCCGCGACCTCGATGTCCTTCACCATGCGCAGGGCGGACGTGAGGGCCCGGCGAAACGCCGGATGGTCATCGACCACCAAGACCCGCAAGGGCGATCGTCTCCTTCTGGGGAAGGATCCTCGGGGGGAAGGTCCAGGCACGCCTTCGTAGGAATCCTCGCTGAGGTTCGCTATCTGGGGCAACGCCCCGAAAGGGGGAATCTCGATTCGGTCTTTTGCCCGATATCCGGCGGCCCAGGGCTACATCTTTCAGCGCCGCTCATCTTCGGCGGGGTCGCGACCGAATATACGGTACAGAGGCGTGGTTGAGGCAGGGAAACGGGACGTGTCGGCCGAACGGCCGTATGGAGGCTCAGGGGTATACTGGCCGCCGTGGGGCGCTTCGGAAGGCGCGCTGAAAAGCGCACCACCGGGGCGCCCGACCTGCCTCGGGGGTAGGACGGGGTCCGTTGATCCCCGAGGCGCGTTTCGATAGCTGGGCTCGCGAGCCCTGAGGGAGAGCGATGTTCGAACGCTTCACGGACCGAGCCCGCCGGGTCGTGGTCCTCGCCCAGGAAGAGGCGAGGATGCTGAACCACAACTACATCGGGACCGAGCACATCCTGCTCGGCCTGATCCACGAGGGCGAGGGCGTCGCCGCCAAGGCGCTCGAGTCCCTCAACATCTCGCTCGAGGCCGTGCGCCAGCAGGTCGAGGAGATCATCGGCCAGGGCCAGGCGGCACCCACGGGGCACATCCCGTTCACGCCGCGCGCCAAGAAGGTCCTCGAGCTCTCGCTCCGCGAGGCGCTCCAGCTCGGCCACAACTACATCGGGACCGAGCACATCCTGCTCGGCCTGATCCGCGAGGGCGAGGGCGTCGCCGCTCAAGTCCTGCAGAAGCTCGGCGCCGACCTCAACCGCGTTCGCCAGACCGTCATCCAGCTCCTGTCCGGCTACACCGGCGGCAAGGGCGAGACGACGCCCGGCGGCCAGGGGGAGGGCCAGGGGCAGGGCTCGATGGTGCTCGACCAGTTCGGGCGCAACCTCACCCAGCTCGCGCGCGAGTCAAAGCTCGACCCGGTCATCGGGCGCGAGAAGGAGATCGAGCGCGTGATGCAGGTGCTCTCGCGCCGGACCAAGAACAACCCGGTCCTGATCGGCGAGCCCGGCGTGGGCAAGACCGCGATCGTCGAGGGCCTCGCGCAGGACATCGTCAAGGGTGAGGTGCCCGAGACGCTCAAGGGCAAGCAGATCTACACGCTTGACCTCGGCGCGCTCGTCGCCGGCTCGCGCTACCGCGGCGACTTCGAGGAGCGCCTGAAGAAGGTCCTGAAGGAGATCCGCACGCGCGGCGACATCGTGCTGTTCATCGACGAGCTGCACACGCTCGTCGGCGCCGGCGCGGCCGAGGGTGCGATCGACGCCGCGAGCATCCTGAAGCCGATGCTCGCGCGCGGCGAGCTCCAGACCATCGGCGCGACGACGCGCGACGAGTACCGCAAGCACCTCGAGAAGGACGCGGCGCTCGAGCGGCGGTTCCAGCCGATCAGCGTGGAGCAGCCGAGCGTCGCCCACACGATCGAGATCCTCAAAGGCCTGCGGGACCGCTACGAGGCGCACCACCGGGTGAACTTCACCGACGACGCGCTCGTCGCGGCGGCCAACCTCGCCGACCGCTACATCAGCGACCGCTTCCTGCCGGACAAGGCCATCGACCTCATCGACGAGGCCGGCTCCCGTATGCGGATCCGCCGCATGACCGCGCCGCCGGACGTCCGCGAGATCGACGAGAAGATCGCCGAGGTCCGGCTGAAGAAGGAGTCGGCGATCGACGGGCAGAACTTCGAGCTCGCCGCGAGCCTGCGCGACGAGGAGAGCCAGCTCCGCACCGAGCGCGAGCGCCGCGAGCGCGAGTGGAAGTCCGGCGAGATGGACATCCTGTCCGAGGTCGACGAGGAGGAGATCGCGGAGGTGCTCTCGACCTGGACCGGCATCCCCGTCTTCAAGCTCACCGAGGAGGAGACGGAGAAGCTGCTCCGCATGGAGGACGAGCTCCACAAGCGGATCATCAGCCAGGACGACTCGATCCGGGCGGTCAGCAAGGCGATCCGCCGGACCCGCGCCGGCCTGAAGGACCCCAAACGCCCGACCGGCTCGTTCATCTTCCTCGGCCCCTCGGGCGTGGGGAAGACGGAGCTGTCCAAGGCGCTGGCCGAGTTCCTGTTCGGCGACGAGGACGCGCTCATCCAGCTCGACATGTCCGAGTACATGGAGAAGCACACGGTGAGCCGGCTGATCGGCTCGCCGCCCGGCTACGTCGGCTACGAGGAGGGCGGCCAGCTCACGGAGGCCGTCCGCCGCAAGCCGTTCAGCGTGATCCTGTTCGACGAGATCGAGAAGGCGCACCCGGACGTGTTCAACACCCTGCTCCAGATCCTGGAGGACGGGCGCCTGACCGACTCGCAGGGCCACCACGTCGACTTCAAGAACTCGATCATCATCATGACCTCCAACCTCGGCACCCGGGACATCCAGAAGGGCCCCGGCGTCGGGTTCGCGGCCCGGCCGGACGAGAAGATGACCTACGAGAAGATGCGGGACAAGGTGATGGAGGAGCTCAAGCGCTCCTTCCGCCCCGAGTTCCTGAACCGGATCGACGAGGTCATCGTCTTCCACTCGCTCAGCCAGGAGGACGTCAAGCGGATCGTCGACCTCATGACCAAGCGCGTGCGCGAGCAGCTGAAGTCCAAGGACCTCGAGATCGAGCTCACCGACGCAGCCAAGACCCTGCTCGCCGAGAAGGGCTACGACCCGGCGCTCGGGGCCCGGCCGCTGCGGCGCGAGATCCAGCGGCTCGTCGAGGACCCGTTGTCGGAGAAGCTGCTCTGGAAGGAGTTCCGCGCGGGCCAGACGATCATCGTGGACGCGCGCGACGGCGAGATCGTGTTCGAGGGCGCGGGCGTCCCGCCGGACGTGCCGCCCGTGGAGCTCGCAGGGTCACAGGAGAGCTAGCGGGAGGCGCTCAAGCAGCGAAGCGATAGCGCATCGGTTCCAAGGTCGCCTCGCGACCTTGGAACTAGCGGAGGATCCAGACGTCGGGCGGTCCCCGCCGCTCGACCGCAAGACCGATGGCCCGGCAACCACGTGGCTGCCGGGCCCTTCGGTGTCCGGGCTACGGAGTGGCGCCGAGTTCGATCCGGGGCGGCGGCGAGGGCCCCCCGCCTATCATCGGGCGATGGGCGATGGCATCGGCGACGCCCAGGAAACCCCGGCCCTGGTCGGTCGCGAGCACGAGCTCGCCCGAGTCGGCGCGTTCGTCGGTGCCCTTCCCCACGGGGCGCGCGCGCTGATCCTGCGGGGCGAGGCGGGCATCGGCAAGACCGCCCTCTGGCGCCACGCCGTCGAACGGTGCCGGGAGAGCGGCTTCGACGTATTGCTGTCACGGCCCGCCCAGGAGGAGATGCCGCTCGCGCTGGGCGGGCTCCTCGATCTCTTCGAGGGCTCCGACTTCGACGTCGCCGTCCTCCACCGCGACGCCAACCCGATCTCGCGCGGCCGGGTCCTGCTCGGCGAGCTTCGTCGAGCCTCCGCCGCTCGACCGACCGTGGTCGCCGTCGACGACGTGCAGTGGCTCGATCCGGCGTCCGCTCGCGCCCTGCGCTTCGCGCTTCGGCGGCTCAACGACGAGCCGGTCGGGGTCGTCGCCACGGTGCGGGTGGGGAGCGATCAGGACGACCCGCTCGATCCCGAGTGGCCGCTGCCCTCGATCCGGCCCGAGGTCGTCGACCTGGGGCCGCTCGGCATCGAGGAGCTTCGCCGGATCTTGAGCGGCACCGTGAGCTCGATCTCGCGGCCGGCCCTCCGGCGGATCTTCGAGGTGTCCGGCGGCAACCCCATGTACGCGATCGAGCTGGCGCGAGGGATGGGAGCGCGCCAGTCGAGCGGGACGATCAGCAAGCTCCCTCTTCCGCAGACCCTTCAGGCGGCGATCGAGGAGCGCATCGCCGCCGCTCCCGAGGAGATCCTCCCCGTGCTGCAGATCGCCGCCGGACTCGGCCGGACGTCGGTTGGAGAGCTCGAGCGGATCCTCCCCGGGTCGGATCTCGCGAGCCTGCTCGCCGAGGCGGAACGGCAGGAGGTGCTGGTCCTCGACGCGGACCTTGGGGTCCGGTTCGCGCACCCGGTGATCGGATCCGCGGTCTACGCGGCCATGAGTCCGCTGCCCCGCCGAGCGATGCACGCCCGCCTGGCCGAGCAGGCCGTGGATCCCGACGACCGGGCCCGGCATCTTGCCCTCTCCACGGACGAGCCCGACGCAACCGTGGCCGCCGAGCTCGAGGCGGCCGCGCTGCGCTCGCGGGATCGAGGGGCCTTCGATCTGTCGGCGGACTTCGCGTCGCACAGCCGTCGCCTGACGCCGGGGCGCGACGAGGCCGGCAGCTACCGCCGGGCCATGCTGGAAATCGACGGCCGAGTGCGCGGCGGCGAGATGCGCCAGGCGCTCACCCTCGCGGACCGGCTGATCTCGACGCTTCCCTCCGGGCCGCGGCGGGCCGAGGCGTTGTTGCAGCGCTCCTACCTCGAGGACGAGGACATGGACGCGGGCGAGGCGCGATTGCTCCAGGCGCTCGACGAGGCCGGGGGGAACGAATCGCTCCGCGCGACCATTCTCGATCAGCTGGGCTGGGCCCGCGGCATGATCCGGGGCGATCTTCGCGGAGGGGCTCCCTACTCGCGAGAGGCCGCGTTGATCGTGGAGCGCATCGGGGACCCCGAGCTGCAGATGTTGTCGGGAGCGCGGGCGATCGTGAGCTCGCTCGCCGGCGCGCGGCAACCGGAGCGCTTCGCCTGGGCGGTCAAGCTCGAGGCCGAGCTCGGCAAGCCCTCCCAGTGGGACAGCCCGCGAGCGCACCTCGGGGAGGATCTCCTGTGGGCGGGCGACCTCCCGGCGGCGAAGGAGCTGTTCGACGCCGTCTACGCCGACGCGCTTCGCTCGGGAGAGGAGGTCCTCCGTCCGTATTGCCTCTACGACCTCGCCCTGGCCGAGTGCGCCGCCGGCAACCTGCGGGAGGCCGCGGAGCTCGCGCGCGAGGCGATCGCCGCGGCGCGCGATGCCGAGGACACGTGGGCCGAGAACCTGCTGCTCCACCCGCTGGCGCTGGCGCAGGTCTGGCTCGGCCGGGTCGTGGAGGGGCGCGAGATCATCGGCCGCCAGCTCGAGGAATCCAACCGTCGGGGACATCGTCTGGGGGTCGCCCGAGCTCTGAGCTCGCTCGGCCTCCTCGCGCTCTCCGAAGGGGAGACGGAACGGGCCGCCCGCGAGCTCGTCGAGACCGTCGAGCTGCTCGAGGAGATGGGCGTCGCGAATCCAGGAGCGATCCCCGCGCTGCCGGACGCGATCGAGGCGCTCGCCCACTCCGGCGACGCGACGGGAGCCGAGGCGCTGCTCGCGCGACTCGAGGAGCAGGCGGCCGCGCTCGAATCACCCTGGCCGTGGGCGGTGGTCGAACGCAGCCGTGGGTTCCTTCTGCTGTCGAGGGGCCGGGCCGACGAGGCGGTCGAGTCGCTCGAGCGGGCGACGGGGGAGCTCGATCGACTCGGATACCGACCGGATGCCGCTCGAGCAGCGCTGGCCTGGGGACGCGCGGTTCTTCGGGGTGGCCGACGTGCCGCGGCGACGACCATCCTCGCCGACGCCCGCGACCGTTTCGCGTCGATGGGCGCGACGCTGTGGGCTGGGCGGGCGGCGCACGAGCTCGAGCGCGCCTCGCCCGGGCGCTCCGCCGAGGGATTGACCGTCACGGAGCGCCGGATCGCGGGTCTCGTGGCCGAGGGAATGAAGAACCGGCAGATCGCCGAGACGCTCTTCATCGGCGTCGCAACGGTGGAGGCCCACCTCACGCGCATCTACCGGAAGCTGGACATCCGCTCGCGCAGCGACCTCGCGCGCCTCGTCGCCGACGGGAGCGTCGCGCTCGAGCGCTCCGACGAGCACTGACGGCCTCCCCGCCGTACGCCGGTCGCCCGATTGAGCGCCCGGCCGACCTTCCTAGAATCGTGGCGATGAGCGGCGAGTCGGTGACGCCCGTTCACGCGGCGAGCCTGATGGGCCGAGGCGAGGAGATCGAACGGGTGGGCGCCTTCGCCGCCGCGCTCGCGAGCGGGCCCCATGCCTTCGTCATCCGCGGCGAGCCGGGTATCGGGAAGACCGCGCTCTGGCGCCACGCGATCGGGCGATGTCACGAGGTCGGATACCAGGTTCTGACCACACGGCCGGCCCAGGAGGAGATGGCCCTCGATCTCGTCGGCCTGGGAGATCTCTTCGAGGACGCCGACGTCGACCTCGTCGCGCTGCGTCGAGAGGACGATCCCTTCGCGCGCGGACGGTTCGTGCTCGACGCGCTGCGATCGATGGGAGACCGCGCGCCCACCGTGGTGGCGATCGACGACGTCCAGTGGCTCGATCCCGTGTCGGCGGGAGCCCTCCGGTATGCGTTGCGCCGCTTCGAGACCGAACGGGTCGGGACCCTGACGGCGGTTCGCTCCGACTCGGAGGCGCCCGACCCGCTCGCGTTGTCGACGAGCCTTCCGGCCACGGCGACGGACGTGGTGGATCTCGGACCACTCGGTCTGGAGGATCTGCGGAGGGTGTTGGTCGGTACCGTCGCATCGATCTCGAGGCCCACCTTGCGCCGGATCCACGAGGTCTCGGGAGGCAATCCGCTGTACGCGATCGAGCTCGCCCGAGGCCTCGAGTCCGACGGGGGCTCCCCGAGCGCACCGGGCGCGGTGACGCTCCCCGGCTCGCTCCAGGGTGCGATCGCCCATCGGCTCGACCGCGTGCCGCCCGAGCTCACGCCGCTGCTGCGCGCCGCGTCCGCGCTCGGGCCCACGTCGGTGCGGGAGCTCCGCGACACCCTTCCCGATCTCGAGGTGGACGACCTGCTCGTGGTTGCCGAACGCACGGGGCTCGTGGTCGTTGAGGAGGACCTGGAGGTCCGCATGTCGCATCCGCTCGTCGGCTCGGCCATCTACGGGCGCATGAGCCCGCTCGAGCGACGAGCGCTGCACGCGAGCCTTGCGATCGTCGCGACGGACGAGGACCGGCGGGCGCGCCACTTGGCGCTCTCGACGGACGAGCCGGACGCCGAGATCGCGGGGCTGCTGGAGGAGTCGGCCGAGCGCGCGCGGAGCCGGGGCGCGCCGGACCTGGCGGCCGAGTTCGCGCGCCACAGCCTCCGGCTGACCCCGGCCGACGACCAGGACGCGAGCCGGCGTCGCGCCGTCGTCGAGGTCGTCGACCTCGCCGCCGCGGGCGACACGAGGCGGGCCCTGTCGCTCGTCGATCGGCTGGTGGCCGATCTCCCGCCCGGTCCCACCAGGGCGGAGGCGCTCGTCCAGCGCTTCTACGTCGGCGACGATCACCTCGAGCGAGCGGATGCCCTGCTCGAGCGCGCGCTCGGCGATGCGCGCGGGGACGACCTGCTGCGCGGGCGGGTGCTCGACATCCTCGGGTGGCTGCGCGGGATGTTCCGAGGCGATCTCCGAAGCGGGATCGCCTGCGCGCGGGAATCGGTCGACATCGCCGATCGACTCGGCGACGCCGGCCTCCGCATGCTGGCGAGCGCCCACCTCGCCCACATGCAGGCCCTCGCGGGTTCGCCGCGCCCGGAGACGATGGCCGATGCGATCGCGCTCGCCGACGAGATCGGCGGCCCGCGACTGGGCGGCGGCCCGCGCGCCTGGCGTGCCAAGCAGCTCCTGTGGGCCGGAGACATCCCGGGGGCGAGGGCCCTGTTCGAGACGGTCCTGGCCGAGGACCTGCGCACGGGCAACGAGCTCGAACGGCCCTATCGCCTCTACGACCTCGCGCTCCTCGAGTGCGTCTCCGGCAACCCCGGCGTGGCCCTCGAGCACGCCGTGCGGGGGATCGAGGCCGCTCGCGACGCCAACAACGCGGACGCCGAGGGGTGGCTCATGTACCCGGAGTCGCTGGCGAAGGCCTGGCTGGGGTCGGCGCCCGAAGCGCGCGCCGCCGCGGAACGACTGCTCATGTTCGATCGAGGCCGCGGCGGTCTTCCGGGGAGCGCGCGGGCGCGCAGCGTCCTCGGTCTGCTCGCCCTTTCCGAGGGAGACGGCGAGCGCGCGGTCGGGGAGCTCACCCGGGGCGACGAGCTCCTCGACCGGTGGGGCTTCGCGCACCCGGGAGCGATCCCCATCCTCCCGGACCTCGTGGAGGCTCACGCCATGAACGGGAACGCCGACGCCGCACGAGGTGCCCTGGGGCGACTCGAGGATCAGGCCGCGGAGCTCGGGCACGAGTGGTGCCGGGCCGTGGTCGAGCGCGGCCGAGGCACGTTGCTCATCGCGAACGGGGACCCGGGCGCCGCCATCGATCCCCTGCAACGCGCCGGAGCCACCTTCGACGCACTGGGCCACCGGCCGGACGCGGCCCGTGCCCTCCTGGCTCGAGGCCGGGCGCTGCTCCTGGCCGGTCACCGCGCCGCCGCCGCGCAGGTCCTCGGCGAGGCTCGAGCCCGCTTCTCGGGGATGCCCGCCCCGCTCTGGGAGGCGCGAGCGGTCGAGCAGCTCGAGCGCGCCGCGCCGGGAAGCGGCGGTGGAGGGCTCTCCGAGGTCGAGCTGCAGGTGGCCGGACTCGCCGTCCGAGGGCTCAAGAACCGGGAGATCGCGGACGCGCTGTTCATCGGGGTCGCGACCGTCGAGGCCCACCTCACGCGCCTGTATCGCAAGCTCGGGATTCGAACGCGGAGCGAGCTCGCCCGCCTGGTGGCCGACGGGCACCTCGAGATCCCCGACGAGCCGGGGACACCCGGGGGTCCGCAGCCTCCGGCGTAGGGACCGGGAGGCGAGGTCGAGGGGAAGCCCCCTCGTTGCCCGCCGGGCCGTTTCGTAGGTTCGACGGGTCGAGCCTTCGAAAGGAGCGTCCCATGAGCCACCCACTCGCAGCGCTCGCGACGGCCGAGGCCCTCGTGTCCTCCGGCGATCGCCGCCGCGGACACGCGGAGCCTTCCCGCGCGCAACGCGAGGTCGCCTCCACCGCTCGCCGGCCGTGGTGGTCCCGCCGAGCGCGTCGAGAGGCGGTCGTCACTCGGACGCCGGCCCCCAGCTGAGGCCGGAAGGGCCAACGTCGATGCGGCTCGGCTCGCGGCCGATCTCGATCGACCCCCCGGCACCGACTCGCGGGCGTCGCGACGCCGCTCGCCCCGGGTCGGGGTCGGAGGCTCGTCGTCTCGTCGAGGCGATTCGCGGTGCCGTGATCGGCGACGGCGCCGTGGTGCCCGGACCCTTCGGGCCGCGGCCGCTCGTCTACGCCGATTACACGGCCTCCGGCCGCTCGCTCTCGTTCATCGAGGACTTCATCCGAGACCGGGTGCTCCCGCTCTACGCCAACACGCACACGGAGGTCTCCGCCACGGGACGTCAGACGACGGCGCTTCGCAAGGAGGCCCGCGCCATCATCCATCGGTCCGTGAACGGCGGTGACGACGACGTCGTCGTCTTCTGCGGGTCGGGCGTCACCGGCGCGATCGACAAGCTCATCCGGGTGCTCGGGATCGATCGCCGAACCGATCGAAACGCGCTCCCGCCGACGGACCGGCCCGTGGTGTTCGTCGGCCCGTACGAACATCACTCCAACGAGCTGCCGTGGCGGGAGTCCGTTGCCGATGTGATCACCATTCGAGAGGCGCCGGAGGGTGGCGTGGACCTCGCGCACCTCGAGGAGGAGCTGGAGCTCCACGCAGCCCGCCCGCTCAAGATCGGAAGCTTCGGCGCCGCGTCCAACGTGACGGGCATCCTGACCGACGTCGATGCCGTGACGGGCGCGTTGCATCGTCACGGCGCCCTCGCCTGCTGGGACTACGCGACGGCCGGTCCCTACGTGAAGATCGACATGAATCCCGATCCACTCACGAGCGGGGGCGCGCTCGCAGCTAAGGACGCGGTGTTCATCTCGCCGCACAAGTTCGTCGGAGGCCCGGGAACTCCTGGCGTCCTTGTTGCCAAGCGCGGGCTCTTCCGCAACCGCGTGCCCACCGTGCCCGCGGGCGGAACCATCTTGTTCGTGAGCCCCACCAGCCAGACGTATCACCCGGATCCAGTCGTTCGCGAGGAAGGGGGAACGCCCGCGATCGTGGAGTCGATTCGGGCGGGCCTCGTCTTCCGACTCAAGGACCGAGTCGGAGTGCAGGAGATTCGACGCCGAGAGGATGCCTTCGCCCGCCGCGCCCTCCGATCGTGGGGGTCCAACCCGAAGATCGCGATCCTCGGGAATCCGCGAGCCGAACGGCTGGCCATCGTGTCCTTCGGGATCCGACACCCGCCCGGCCTGCTCCATTCGAACTTCGTGGCGGCACTCCTCAACGACCTGTTCGGCATCCAGGTGCGCAACGGATGCTTCTGCGCGGGTCCGTACATCCATCGCGAGTACCCGATCGACGACGCATGGTCAACGGCGATGGATGCGGAGGTCGCCCGCGGATTCGTGGGGGCGAAGCTCTCCTTCGTGCGGATCGGCTTCAACTACTTCACGAGCGACGCCGTCGTCGACTATCTCATCGAGGCCGTCCATCTCGTGGCGGACGAGGGGTGGAAGCTGCTCCCGCACTACCGATTCGACCCGCGCTCGGGCCTGTGGCAGCACGAGCGCGGCGACCGGCGTCCCCCGGTCTCCCTCGACGACGCCTGGCTCGGGAGCTCGAGCGATCGACACGACCCGCCCCTCGTCCGGGAGTCGGAGACGGAGCTGTCCGGGTACCTCGACGAGGCTCGTCGCATCCTCCGGGCGGCGCACGCCCTTCCTCGCGCCCATACGCCCGACCCCGTCCTGTCTCCGGAGTTCGAGCGGATCCGATGGTTCCCGCTCTCCTCGGAGGCGATCGCCCCGCCGTCGGTCGGGCACGAGCGCGGCGAGGTGCGTGTCGGTCGGAGCGCGTAGTCTCAGCCGGTGCTCGGGAACGAGGAGTGCTGGGCGGTGGAGTCGTCGAAGGACGGCGAACGCTGGCGGTTCTTCGGCAAAGCCTGGAAGTCGCCCGGCGAAGCGGTGCTCCTACACCCGTCCGTCCGGTTCGTTCGTTTCCGCCAGCTCCTGCCCGACGAGGACTCCGAGTGGTGCGAGCCGGTCGAGGCGAGCGGCCAACACCCGGTGACGCTCGTCCGGATGGAGGATCGCCAGCGTGAGGAGCTGTGGCCGGACGAGGAGCACCGCGGGCTCCCGATGCTGCTCGCCGGCGGCGAGATCGGACGGCTCCAGCTCTTCGAGCACGCCGACGACGGCTCGAGCTGGCGTTACGTGCTCGAGTTCCGCGGCGCGCGCGAGGGTTAGAGCTCGAGCTCCACCCGCAGCTCCTCGGGAACGAGGTCGGCGAACTGCCATCCGTTCCACAGGTCGCTCGCCATCCGCGCCGGCGCCGAGCGCACGCCGTGGCGCTCGAAGTGCTGGGCGATGCGCGTCAGGTCGCGCTCGAGCATCGCGTGCGCGTGCCGGTTCTTCCGCGGGTCGACCGCCTGCGGGAGGTCGATGACCGTGGCGCGACCCTCCCAGACCAGGACGTTGTACGCGGACAGGTCGCCGTGGATCACGTTGCGGTACAGCATCAGCTCGACGGCCCGGACCACCTGCCCGAACAGGTCCTCGGCCTCGCCGGGGTCCGGGCGGTACGAGCGAAGCTGCGGCGCGGCGTCCGCCTCGTCCCCGACGTAGGTCATCAGGATCGAGTCCCCCGTCGATGCCAGCGGACGGGGGACAGGGACCCCGGCGTCGGCCAGCAGCCGGAGTGTCTCCCACTCGCGGCTCACCCAGAGCGAGCCCTGGAGCTCGCGCCCGAAGCGCGTCTTCTTCTCCAGCGCGGCGCGGATGCGCCGCTCCTTGATCCACTCGCCGTCGCGATACAGCGACTCGTCGCGGAAGTCCCGGCGATCGAGCGGGTGGTACACCTTGAGCGCGAGCAGCTCCTCGCCCGTCGACGGGTTCGCGCGGCACAGATACACGGATGCTTCCTTGCCGGTCTTCACGATGCGCACGACGCCGGTGATCAGCCCCTCGTCGAGGAAGTGCTGCACGGCGTCCTGCCGATGATCCGATCCGTCGTTCAACGTCGTTTCCTTTCGGTCGCGTGTGGTTGTCTCGCCTTGCGGCGCAGCCATCTTGCGGGCAGGCACGTCTCCGCCGGGACAAAGAGAAAGCCGCCCCTCGGGGCGGCTGGCGGGACGCTCTCGGGTCCGAGTCGGGCCCGGCTACCACACGCTCCTCGAGGGATGCGGCGACACGGCGGCGGAGATCTCGGCCATGTGGTCATCCCTCCCTTCGAGCGCTCGACCGAACGGTGCCCCGCGAGTATACGGGCTCAGGGCGCCGGCGGCGAGAGGCGCTGCACGCGCTCGACGATCGCGACCGGGATGTGGGTCACCGCCCGGAACCCCTCGCCGTCGGGCAGGACCTCTTGAGCGAGCGAGAGGAACGCGGGGCCCTCGCGCAGGAGGAACCCGACCGTACGGACCGGGTAATCCGCGCGCGCGTCGTCCGGGGAGGTCTGGTCGAGGTCGAACCAGGCGTCGTGCCAGTCCACCACGACCAGGGGGTAGTCGGGGGCGGCGGGCGGTGCGGGGGCGGGTCCCGGGGCGTCTCGGACGGGCGAGCGGAGCTCCCCGTGTCCGTTCGGTTCGACGACCCGCATGCCGTCCTCCTTCCCATAGGTGTCGGAAGCTTCGGACGCCGAGCACATGGTCGAGGGAGGGCATTTCCGGGGCGGGCTCGGGTTAGGACCGATGGCGACCGAGGCGACCCTACCGGCCGCCGCCGACACCCGGCCGCCGTGTCGGACCCGCCCGCTAGGGTCCGCGACATGGGCAAGGTGCGCACCCTCCTCCTGTGTCGCGACTGCGGGCAGCAGCTCGCGCAGTGGGCGGGGCGCTGTCCGGGATGCGGGGCATGGGGGACGATCGAGGACCGGGTCGCCGGCACGGCATCGGCCCCGGTCGGCCTCCGCACGCTCGCCCACGAGCCCGAGGACGATCGCCGGATCCCGACCGGGCTTACCGGCGTCGACCGGGTGCTCGGGGGCGGCCTCGTCCCGGCCACCGTCGCCCTCCTGGCCGGGGAGCCCGGCATCGGCAAGTCGACCCTTCTCCTCCAGTTGGTGGCGAACCTGTCGGCTGCCGGGCTTCCCTGCCTGCTCGCCTCCGGCGAGGAGTCGCGCCGCCAGGTGGCCGCCCGGGCCCGCCGCCTCGGGATCGATGGCGCGACGGTCTCGTTCGTCTCCGGCCGTGAGCTCCCGTCGCTCCTGGAGGCGGCCGCCGCTGCCCGGCCGGTGCTGCTGGCGGTGGACTCCGTGCAGGCGCTGCGCGACCCGGCCGCCGCCCAGGTTCCCGGCGGCCCCGCCCAGGTTCGCGCGTGCGCGGACGCCCTCGTCGGACTCGCGAAGGCGGAGGGGATCGCGGTCCTGCTCGCCGGCCACGTGACGAAGGAGGGAGACGTAGCGGGCCCCCGGGCGCTCGAGCACGCCGTCGACGTCGTGCTCACGTTCGACGGCGACCCGCGCTCGGAGCTTCGAGTGCTCACGGGGGGGAAGAACCGGTTCGGAGCGGAGGGCGAGGTGGCGTGGTTCGAGATGACCGGCACGGGCCTGCGCGAGATCGATCCGACCCACCTGCTGGTCCCCGGGCAGGCGGACGTCGGGGCGGCGGTCGGCCTGCCCCGCGCCGGCCGGCGGGCGCTCGCTGTCGAGGTGCAGGCGCTCGTCGCCCGAGCGGAGGCGCCCGCCCGCCGGCAGGTCACCGGGCTCGACCCGCGCCGGTTCCAGCTGGTTGCGGCCGTCCTGGAGCGCGCCGGGATCGCGCTCGGACGCTCCGACCTGTTCGGCGCCTCGGCGGGGGGGATCCGGGTCGACGACCCGGCGTGCGACCTCGCGATGGCGGCCGCGCTCGCCTCGGCCGCCTGCGGCGTCCCCCCGCCGCAAGGATCCGCGTTCGTGGGGGAGGTCGGGCTGACGGGGACCGTCCGGCCGGGGGGCGCGATCGGCAGTCGCCTCGCGGCGGCCCGGGCGGCCGGCATTCGAACGGTCTTCGCCCCCGTCGGATCGAGCTCGGATCAGGGCGTCCGGGTCGTGCCGGTGCACCATCTCAAAGAGGCCCTGACCTGGGCGGCTCGACCGCCCGCGGGGGGGGCGGGGGTAGTTCCCCAGGGGGCGGAAATGCCCTCTGACCTGCGCTTTTGATTTGCGGCGCAAGGCATCCCCGTGCTACCCTGGCGAGCAGTTCAACCCACCTGCCGTCGATCCGAGGGGGTCTCGTGTTCCGCAAAGGCGACACGGTTGTGCATCCGGAACACGGCGCAGCAGTGATCGAAGAGCTCTGCGTCCGGGAGTTCCTGGGGGAGAAGCGCAAGTACTTCAAGCTCCGGGTCTCCTACGGAGACCTCACGCTGATGGTCCCGGTGGACAGCACCGAGGAGGTCGGCCTCCGCTCCGTAGTGAGCAAGAACGAGGTCAAGAAGGTGCTGAACGTCCTGCGCGAGGACGAGTCGAAGATGGCCGCCAACTGGAGCCGGCGCTTCAAGAACAACATCGAGAAGCTGCGCTCCGGCGACATCTATCAGGTCGCCGAGGTCGTCCGGAACCTCTCGATCCGCGAGCGCGAGCGCGGCCTGTCGGCAGGCGAGAAGCGCATGATCACCAAGGCCCGCCAGATCCTGGTCTCCGAGCTCACGTACGCGACCGGCGGCGACGAGGACAAGGCCGAGGCGATGATCGACAAGGTGCTCGACGACTCCCACGGCACCCGGGTGATGGCCCGGGCCTGACCCGGAGCCGACCCTCCCGAGAGCGCTTCCGCACCGCCCAGCCTCCGGGCCTCCCCGGCCCGCGTGAGCGTGCCCGGGAGGCTTCGAAGGCCTCCCAGCCGCGGGATCCGTCGCCATGGTCAAGTCCCGGTGGCCGGGCGTCGAGGCATTCAGGGAGATGCTCGTCCACGGTGCCCGGTCGAAGGCCGGCCGCCTGCGCGCGCGTGTGGCGGACGACCGCGAGCGCCTCCCGCGCGGGAGGCTCGTCGAGTTCGTCCGGCTCCTGTTCGTGGTCCTGTTCACGGTCGCCGGGTACACGATCGGGACCAACGTCGGGCAGCCGACCACCACCCGGACCATCCTCGCGGTGGTGCTCGGCTCGGCGACCGGGTTCGTCCTCGGAGGCGTCCTCGGGCGGCAGACGGCGACCGCGGTCAAATCCATGGAGGCCGAGCTCCGCCGGGTGCCGGCGGCCGAGGTCGTGGCCGGCATCGCCGGCATGCTGATGGGGCTCGCGATGGCGGCCCTGCTGTCGGTCCCCGTGTTTCGGCTGCCGCCGCTCGCCGCCTGGACCTCCGTCGCGTTCTGCTACGTGACGCTCGGCTACGTCGGCTTCCGCGTGGGCCGGACCAAGAGCGACGAGCTCTTCGGTCTGATTGGGCTGAAGCCGCGGGCCGCGGGCGTCGCGCGCGGCGAGGTGAGCGTGATCGACACGAGCGCGCTCATCGACGGCCGGGTGCTCGATCTCGTGCGGACCGGCTTCCTTTCGGGGGACCTGCTCATCCACACCTCCGTGCTGCGCGAGCTCCAGAGCATCGCCGACTCCTCGGACCCGAGGCGCCGCACGCGCGGGCGGCATGGCCTCGACACGGTCGCGCAGCTGAAACGCGCGGCGACGGTCGAGGTGCACCTCGTCGAGGAGGACGGGATCGCCGACGTCGACGCCGCGCTCGTCGCGCTCGCGCGCGACCGCGGCGCCTCGCTCATCACGACCGATCACAACCTCTCGAAGGTGGCTCAGGCCCTCTCGGTCCCGGTCCCGGGCCTGAACGACCTCGCGGCCGCCTTCCGGGTCCCGGTCATCCAGGGCGAGCAGCTCCAGCTCGAGCTCGTGAAGGAGGGCCGCGAGCACGGCCAGGGCATCGGCTACCTCGACGACGGGACGATGGTCGTCGTGGACTCGGCCCGAGATCGCATCGGCGAGGAGGTCGTGGTGGTCGTCCGCAACGTCATCGCGACCACGACCGGCCGGATGGTCTTCGCGAACCTCAAGTAGGCCGCCTCGGGGGACGACGACGCGGGCAGCCTGCGTGCCTCCACGCGCGCTAGGCTCCGCGCCGTGGAGCGCGCCGCGTTGATCGTGCTCGCCGCCGGGAGCGGGGATCGCCTCGGACAACGGATGCCGAAGGCCTTCGTCCCGCTCGGCGGCAGGCCCCTGCTCGAGCTGGCGCTCGCGTCCGCGTTCGGCTCGTTCGCCGTCGCCGAGGTGGTGATCGCGGCGCCGCCCGAGTGGGAGGATCGCGCGCGCGAGATTCTCGAGCCGCTCGGCCCGGGAGAGGTGATCGTCGGCGGTGACACGCGACAGGCCTCGGTCCGGGCCGCCCTCGCCGCCGTGGGGCGTGACGCCCGCGTGATCCTGTGTCACGACGCCGCGCGTCCGCTCGCCCGGCCGAAGCTGTTCTCGGCCGTCGTCGGCGCGCTCGACGGTTGGGACGGCGTCGTCCCCGTGGTGCCGGTGACGGACACGGTCAAGCGGCTGAGCGGCGAGCGCGTGACGGGGACCGAGGCCCGAAGCGGGCTCGGGCTCGCGCAGACCCCGCAGGCCTTCCTCGCCGGGGTCCTTCGCGACGCGCACGCCCGCGCCGAGCGCGACGGCGTCGAGCTCACCGACGACGCGTCGGCGCTCGAGCTCTCCGGCTACCGCGTGCGGGCGATCGACGGCGAGCCGGGCAACTTCAAGATCACGACCGCCCAGGACCTCGCGCGCGCCGAGGCCATCCTCGCAGAGCAATCGCATGGGTGAGGGGCGCGGCGGGGTGCGGACGGGGCTCGGATTCGACGTGCACCCGTGGTCTCCCGGTCGACCGCTCCTGCTCGGCGGCGTGCGGTTCGAGGGCGAGGACGGCCTCGGCGGGCATTCCGACGGCGATGCGGTGTGCCACGCCATCGCCGACGCCCTGCTCGGCGCCGCCGCGCTCGGCGACGTCGGCGAGCACTTTCCGGACACGGATCCGGCGATCGCGGGCATCGGGGGGCTCGAGCTCCTGGGCGGGGTGGTCTCGCGGGTCCTCGAGGCGGGGTTCGAGCCCGACGGCGTCGATGTCACCGTGATCGCCGAACGGCCCGCGATCGCCCCCGCCCGCGACGCGATGCGCCGGCGCCTGGCCGAGGTCCTCGGCCTTCGGGTCGAGCGCGTCTCGGTCAAGGCGACGCGGCCGGAGGGCCTCGGCCTGCAGGGCGAGGGGATCGGATGCCTGGCGCTCGCCGCGCTTCGCGAGCGGTGAGCCCGCCGTTCATCGTCGCCGGCCGGCGATCCGTGCTGGAGGCCCTGCGGGCCGGGGTCGCGACCGAGGTCCTGATCGCCCGCGGGTCGCGCGCCACGCCGGGGCTTCGCGAGGTGCTCGAGGCCGCGGGGCCGGTCGCCGTCCGCGAGGTGGACCTGCACGAGCTCGACCCGCTCGCGGCCGACCATCACGGCGTCGTCGCCCGCGTTCGCCCGGTCGAGCCCATCGGCGAGCGCGAGCTCGCGGCGACGCCGTTCGCGCCGGACGCGATCGTCGTCGTGCTCGACGGCATCGAGGACCCGCAGAACCTCGGCGCGGCGGCGCGCTCGGCCGAGGCGGCAGGCGCCGCGATGATCGTCACGCGGACGCGGCGAGCGGCCGACGTGACCCCCGCGGCGATCCAGGCCTCGGCCGGGGCGTTGCTTCATCTGCGGCACGCGAGGGTCGCGAACATCCCGCGCGCGCTCGAGCGGCTGAAGGACGCGGGGTTCACGGTCGTCGGGCTCGACGAGCGATCGCCGACCAGCGTCTACGAGGCGACGCCCCCGGACGGCCGGGTCGCCGTGGTGCTCGGCTCCGAGGCGACCGGTATGGCGAGGCTCACGAGGGAGGCGTGCGACGTGCTGGTCTCGCTGCCGATGCGGGGACGCGTCGGCTCGCTGAACGCGTCCGCCTCGCTTGCGGCCGTGCTGTACGCGTTCGTCCTGCCCGCTCGGGCGGGCGACGGCGCGTAGACTCGCTCGAGCGCCGGCGTAGCTCAGGGGCAGAGCAGCTGTCTTGTAAACAGCAGGTCGTCGGTTCGAATCCGACCGCCGGCTCGACCGATCGGCCCAGAGCCCTGAGGGCGAGCCGAACCCCTCCCGTGCACGAGCCGATGCCTCGTCAGCTGATTCGAAGCAGCCCGGCGAGCCCGATGAGGTAGAAGAGCAGCACCAACCACGAATCGGGGCCGATCCCCACGAGCTTGCGCGGGGGTCGCATGACGAGCCCTGCGGCAAATACCGCCGTCACGACGACGCCGATCCCGCCCAGCCACGAGGAGCTCGCGCTCACCGTCTGCAGGACCGGCTTGCCGGCCAACAGGTCGGCCAGCAGGAACAGCGTCATCTGCACCTGGTTGCCGCCGAAGATGTCGCCCATCGCGAGCCCGACCTGACCGAGACGCACGGCGCGGATCCCGGTGCTGATCTCGGGCAGCGCGGTGACGGCGGCAAGGATCGTGGCCCCGAAGATCACGCCGTTGATGCCCCAGTCGTTCGCCAGCGCGTTCCCGCTCTGCTCGAGCACCACGCCCGCCACGAGGGTGACCCCCGACGCGAGCAGGAAGGCGAGCACGACCTTCGTGGTCCCGGAGCGCTCGAAGCGGTTGGGGCGAACGCCTTCGACCGGGCCCGGGCTCGGGGCGACCATGTGGGACTCGACGGTCTTGGCCACCGTCGTCCAGCGCTCGCTCGTGCGGAGACGATTGAGGACGACGAGCCCGAAGAGCCACGTGACAACGATCAGGATCGAGATCGGGCTGACCGGGCCGATCGCGACCGACGGCGGCAGAAGCGGCCCGAGCAGGGCCATCGTGACCAGGATGACGACGAAGATCGCTTCGATGATCGGCTCGAGGACCTTGGAGAGCGCGGTGAGCGGCGTCGCGCTCCGCGAGGTCGCGTCCAGGAGCACGAGCACGAGGGTCTGCATGGCGATCCCGCCGAGCAGGTTCCCGGTCGCCATGCCCAGGTGCCCGCTCAGGGCGGCGGACGCGGTGATCGCGATCTCCGGAAGCGTGCCCGCCACGCCGAGCAGGATGAGGCCGCCCATCGCCTCTCCGAGGTTGAAGCGCGTGTCGACCACGTCGGTGGCGTCCGAGAGGAAGACGCCGGCGACCCACGTGGCGACGGCGCCCGCGAGGAAGATCGCGAGCAGCGCGGACGTGCTGTAGGAGTCCACCACGCTCCCCGATCGCTCCGGCGTCGCCGAGAGTCAATCGGGGCCGGGCGAGTTCGGTCAAGTCGGCCCGCTCGGCGGGCGCGGGGCGTTCGCCGACCGCCGGTGGCAGGAGGGACCCCGTGAGGAAAAGGTCCCTCCTGCCCCGGGGGGGTCTACCCCGCGACCTCCTCCATCGTCAGGCCGTTGTCGACCGCGACGCGCGAGTAGGCCGTCCAGCCCGCGGACTGGTCGTAGGTCCAACTCACCACCGAGTCGGCGATCGCGGTGTTCTGGGATCCCCAGCGGTACGGGACCCAGGGCACGATCTCCTCCATCAGCTTCTGGTCGACGGCGGCCCAACACGCGTTGTACGCGTCGCCCGGCGGGGTGGCCACGCAGTTGGCCATGTCCTCGTCGACGCTCGGGATCGGCCCGTTGGCCGCCACGGCCGCGTTGTAGGCCGCGACGACGTTGTCGCCGCACTCGGCCGCCATGTCCTCGGTGATCCCGACGTTGGAGTAGTTCGCCGCGCCCTCGCAGGCGACGCCGGCCGTGTTGAAGATGAAGAAGTCGAACCCGTACGGGCTCGCGTAGTCCTTGCCCCACGAGGTGTTGATCGCGATCGGGACCAGGTTGTTCATGGTCTGGATCGTCGTGTACGCGGTGGAGATGTCCAGCTCGCGAACCTTCAGGTTGATGCCGACCTGGGCCAGGTTGTCCTGCATGATCGGCGTGTACTGCGTCCACGGGTCGTAGTTGCGGTTGATCATGAGGACGTCGTTGCACACAGGATCGTCGCAGACGCCGTCGCCGTCCGAGTCGTACCGGGACTGGGCCATCTCGGCCTTCGCGGCGTCGACGTCCCCCGCCGAGTCCGGCGTCGGGTACGGGTCGTACTCGGCCGTGTCGGGGAGCACGGCGGGCGGTTCGATCGTCGTCGCGACCACGCCCGTCGAGGGCCCGCCGGTGGCCTGGAGCAACGCCGCCTTGTCGACGACGAGGTTCACGGCCTTGCGGACGTGGATGTCGTCGAAGGGCGGGACCAGCAGGTTCATCGTGATGTACCCGATCCGGTCGCCCGGATCCGTCTTGAAGTTGTCCTCGAGGTCCGGGTTCGTGAGGTACTGCTGCAGGAACGCCGCGGGGGGCGGCCCGTGCACGATGTCGATGTCGCCATTCAGCACCCGGTTGTAGATGTCGTCGAGGTTCGTGTTGACCACGTAGGAGAACCCGTCGATGTGGTTCTGGCGGTTGTCGTCCGTGGCCTGGTCGTACGCCGGATTGCGGACAAAGTACATGAACCGGTCCGGGTCGTAGCCCGAGATCGGCTGCATCGCGTCGCAGGATGAGATGTCGAGGTCCTCCGACCCCATGAGCTCGTAGGGGCCGTTCGACATGACGTAGCGGCCGTAAGCGCCCGCCTCGTCGAAGCACCCGGCGACCTCCGGCGGGACCGGGGCCGCCGCCGGCTGCGCGAGCCGGTACAGCAGGTCACCGGTCGGACGCTCGAGGTGGAAGACGATCGTGCTGTCGTCCGGGGTCTCGATGCCCTCGATGGGCTTGTCCTGCGACCTTCCGGCGCAGTCCATCCCGACGATCGTCCCGCAGTAGTAGTTGCCGTACTGCGCGATGAGCGACGCCGTGTTGATCCGCTGGAACGCGAACGCCACGTCCGCGGACGTGACCGGTCGGCTGATCGGCGCCTGCCACATGATGCCCGGCTTGAGGGTGAAGGTCACCGTCAGGCCGTCGGCCGAGACCTGCCCGATGTCCGTCGCGATGTCGGGGACGGGTTCGTTCCCGCCCTGATCCCCGGGCAGCCAGGGGTAGCTCACGAGCCCGCGCATGAGGAAGTTGCCGAACAGCGACCACGCCGACCCGAGGTACTCACCGGTCGGGTCGAACGCGCCCGTGAAGCCGAAGTCGGTCGTCTCCTCGCGCAGGACGCCGCCGTCGGGGGCCGTGTCGGTGCCGCCGGTCGCCGTCGGGCCGCTCGTGCTGGTGGGACCCGTCGTGCCCGTGCCGCCGCCGTCGCTGCTGCAGGCCGTCGCCACGATCGCGAGCACGGCCAGGAACGAAACGAGCGCAATGCGCTTCCTCACCCTCCCACCTCCTCGATCACGGACGTGATCGGAAGCCCGATCGACCGTTGGTACGGACGAGGGTGAGCCCGGAAGTGTCGGGTTCCGGTCGAGAAATGTCGGGTTCCTGCCGAACGCGCTCGGGGTACGGTCGGATCCAATGGGAGACGAGGGGGACTCGCGCCGGTCAAGTTTCTGCATCCTGCGTGCCGATGGGAACCCGGTGATGCGAAGAGCGTTCACCGTCGCGCTGGCGCTGTCCGCCGGGCTGTGCGCCGGAGCGGTCCCGGCCCTTGCCGGCGAGGTCCCGGGAACCGACTGCGTCGTCTTTCCCGAGGACAACGTCTGGAACACCCGCATCGACGGTCTGCCCGTCCACGACATGAGCGACACCTGGCTCGAGTCGATGCATGCCTCGTCGACCGACCTGCACCCGGACTTCGGCCCGCCGAGCTACGGCCTGCCGTACGCGACCGTGAACAAGAACCACGCGAAGGTGCCGATCGACTTCCAGTACGACGACGAGAGCGACCCGGGTCCCTACCCGTTCGATGGCGCCACGCCGATCGAGGGCGGCTCGGACCGGCACGCGCTCATCGTCGAGCGCGGGACCTGCCGCCTGTACGAGCTGTTCGCCGCCGAGTGGAACGGCGGCGACCCGCAGGCGGGCAGCGGCGCGATCTGGGACCTCGACAAGAACCGTCTGCGACCCGACACCTGGACCTCGGCCGACGCGGCTGGCATGTCGATCTTCGCGGGGCTGGTGCGATGGGATGAGGTCAAGGCGGGCGAGATCGACCACGCGATCCGGTTCACAGTGGCGTGCACGACCGACGACTACCTGTGGCCGGCTCGCCACGAGGCGGGGCAGAGCGATCCCGACTGCCCACCGATGGGAGCGCGCTTCCGCCTGAAGGCGAGCTTCGATCTCGACGGCTTCAGCGCGAAGGCAAAGGTGATCCTGCGCGCGATGCAGCGCTACGGGATGTTCGTGACCGACAACGGGTCGGACTGGTACTTCCAGGGAACCCGGGACCACCACTGGCGCAACGGCCTGCTCGACCAGCTGAAGACGATCCCCGCCTCGGCGTTCGAGGCGGTGGACGAGTCGGCGTGCATGGTCGACCGGGACAGCGGCAAAGCGGACTGTCCGAGCTAGCGGACGCCGCGGCGGAGGGCCCGTCCGGCCCGTTCGCCTGGGGCTTCCTCCCACGCGACGCGCCCGTTCACGACGACGAGGTCGATGCCCTCGGCGAACGCGTGCGGTCGCTCGTACGTCGCGGTGTCGGCCACGCGTCCCGGGTCGAACAGCACGAGGTCGGCGGCCGCGCCGGGCTCGATCCGGCCCCGCCCCGCGAGCGCGAACCGGTCGGCCGGAAGGGACGTCATCTTCCGCACGGCGCCCTCGAGCGTGAGCACCCGCTCGTTGCGCACGTAGCGGCCCAGCACGCGCGGGAAGGTGCCGTAGTAGCGCGGGTGCACCGCGTAGACGCCGAGCGGGCCGTCGGGTGAAACGGCGAGGCCGTCGGTGCCGACGAACACGTCGGGCCGCGCGAGGATCGTGCGGACGTCGTCCTCGTGCATCCCGTGGCCGACCATGCCCGTGTTCGGGTCCGCGAGCAGCAACTCGACGATGGTCCCGCCCGGCGCGAGGCCGCGGGCCTCGGCGATCTCGGCCACCGTTCGCCCGGTGAGGCCGGGATCGGGCGCGTGGGTCCCGATCGCGATCTGGTCCCAGCCGATGGACTGGCCGGCCGCCGCCTCGTCCTCCAGGCGCGATCGGGTGATCGGGTCCGCGGCCGCGTCTTCGAGCTCGGCGGCCGTCACCCAATCCGGCAGGGCCGCCGAGAGCGAGGTCTCCCACGCCGTGTACGGGTACTGGTCTGCCGTCACGTCCGCGCCGTCCGCGCGGGCGCCGTCGAGGAGCTCGAGGAGCTCTTCCGCCCTTCCCCACATCACGCCTCCCTCGACCTTCAAGTGGCTGACGTGCGACGGGACGACGGCGCGACGCCCGATCTCGATCGCCTCGCCGACGGCCGCGAACACGGTCTCGCTCTCGCCGCGCACGTGGCTGGCGTACACGCCGCCGGCCACGTACATCTCCGCGGCGAGGGCGACGAGCTCGTCCGTGGTCGCGTGCAGCCCGGGCGCATAGATGAGGCCGGTGGACATCCCGAAGGCGCCGTCCTCGAGCGCCGAGCGAAGCAGCCTCCGCATCTGCGCGAGCTCGTCGTCGGCGGGGGCGCGCCGCTGGTCGTCGCGCATCGTCGCCGTGCGCAGCGCGCCGTGCCCGACGAGCGCCGCGACGTTCAGCGCGGGCCGGCTCTCCTCGATCCGCCCGAGGTACTCCTCGAACGAGCGCCAGTCGGCGCCGATCGCGTCCGCGTCCGCGCCCGCGAGCGCCGCCGCCTCCGCCGCCCCCTCGATCGGATACGCGGAGGTGCCGCAGTTGCCGACGACCACCGTCGTGACGCCCTGGCGGAGCATCGAGTCCATCGTCGGCTCGACGAGCGGCGACACGTCCGAGTGACTGTGCGTGTCGATGAAGCCCGGCGCGAGGGCCAGTCCGCCGGCCTCGATGCGGCGCTCCGCGACGGGCTCCTCGCCGGGCGTGAGCACGGCCTCGATCCGGTCGCCCTTGACGAGCACGGAACCCGGACGCGCGGGCGCGCCCGTGCCGTCGAGGATGGTGGCCCCCGCGATCAGCAGGCCGGTCACGGCGCGCTCAGGGTGCGATCGGGCCGATCCAGATGCCGGACGTGAGGAAGATCGCCGGCAGGATGAAGAGCACGGCGACGAACAGCCAGAGCCTCCGGTTCGAGGTCACGACCCAGTCGTCGAGCGCCATGATGAAGCGCTTCAGCGGGCCGTACAGGAACGCGAGATACACGAGCGAGACGATCGAGACCGCGATCGCCTCCGCGAGGACGATGTGCACCGCCACGCGATTGCCGAGCACCATCGCGGCGACCAGCGTGTCCGCGAGCGTGGTGATGTTGGCGCCCATGATGTAGGGGATCGATTCCTCGCGCTTCACGTAGCCCCGGCTCGCGAGCGGCACGAGCACCGTGAGCGCCACCGACACCGACAGCGTGACCGTCGCCACGATGCAGCCGAGCGCGAACATGGGCCACGGCCGCTTCAGCCATTCCATCCGCCGGCTCGCGGCGCGCTCGCCGTCGAGCTGCGGAAGCACCTTGTCGAGGAAGCGAAACGACAGCAGGATGATGCCGAGCCCGATGGGGAGCAGCGTCCATCCGGGAAGCTTCGTGAGCAGGTCGAGCGCGGGCCCCCAGATGAGGTCGACGGCCGACAGGACGTCGCCCGAGGCCTGCCAGTGGATGCCGTCGAGGATGCCCGACTTGAGGATCTCGTATCCGATGAGCATGCCCGGGACGTACACGATCGCCGTGAGAGAGAGCGCCAGCACACCCATGCCGATCGACTCGCCGCGGTTGCGGCCGCGATTGCGAACCGCGTAGAGGAAGCCGACCAGCAGGACGACGAACGAGGCGCCGAGCCGGGACCCCGAGAGCATCGTGAAGGTCTGCAGCTCGGTCGTCGCGCCGCCCACGTACAAGCTCAGCGCGACCGCCGCGATCGGGGAGCCGGACAGGACGATGTAAGCGCCCAGCCATCCCGCCCCGAGCGTCGAGAACGCGTTGGAGAAGAGCGGGCTGTCCGAGAGCGCGGGCGCGAGCGCCTTCGCGCCGCTCTTCATCAGCTGGATCGCGAGGACGAACAGGAACAGCGCGACGGCGAACGACACAACCTTGCCGGCGATGGCGAGCCAGTCGCGTCCCCGCCCAGCCGCCTTGGGTGCGACGGCGGTATCCGTCTCGGCGTCGGCGATGATCGTGGGGGGCGCCGGGGTCGGCGCGGCGTTGTCGGGCACGTCGGTCACGCTCAGTCGTTCGCCATGGTCGAGGGGAAGATCCGCGTCACGCTACCGGCTGCGCCGGAGTCGAGACAACCACCGAACGGCCAGAACTCCCGTGACCGTGCCTGCCGCTCGGCCGGCCCGAAGGTCCCGCGGGCGCAGGGCGGGGCGACCCCTCTTGCATCGGCGCCCGAAGCACACCCTAGGGCCAGAACCATGGAACCGAAGGGGTGCGAGATGGACGAGTCGACGTTGTCGCTGGTTCTATTCTCGGGAACCGACGACAAGCTGAACGCCGCCTCCGTGCTCACTGCCGGGGCCGCAGCGATGGGCCGCCGGGTCAACGTGTTCCTTCAGTACTGGGCCCTGGACGCCTTCCGGGCCGAGCGGATCCACAAGGAGCACGGCGTCGCACCGGAAGCGGGCCCCGAGGGGCTCGCCGCCTACCAGCGGCACGGGGGGCAGCACTGGAGCGAGATCTTCCGGCAGGCGAAGGACATCGGCGAGGTCGCGATCCACGCGTGCTCGCTGTCGATGGAGATGTTCGGACTCACGGTCGAGGACCTGGACCCGCTCGTGGACGATCAGGAAGGGGTCGCCTCGTTCTTCTTGGACGTCGACGGCCCCGTGACCTTCATCTGACGGGGGACCTTTCACGCAACGGAGGTGGGGATCATGACCACGGCGAACGTGACCCATTCGATCGATGCGCGCGGCATGCCGTGCCCGGGGCCACTGATGAGCCTGATCGGCGGGATCCGCGAGGGCGAGGTCGGCGACGTGCTCGAGGTGCTGTCGTCCGACGAGGGCTCTCGCACCGACATCCCGGCCTGGGTCCGCAAGGCCGGGCACGAGTTGATCGAGGTCGTCGACGAGGACGGCCACGCGCGGTTCGTGGTCCGAAAGGTTCGGTGACCCGCAATGCCGGCACGGGTCGTCGTCCTCGGCGGCGGGGTGGGTGGCACGCTCGCGGCGAACCTCCTGTCGAAGGAGCTCGGCGGCGAGGCGCGCGTCACCGTCGTGGATCCGACCGGCATGCATCACTACCAGCCCGGCTACCTGTACCTGGCGCTCGGGCAGGCGAACGGCCGCTGGCTCGTCCGCGACGAGCGGACGCTCCTTCGCCCGAACGTCGACCTCGTGGTCGAGAAGGCGATCCGCATCCATCCGGACGCCGGGACCGTCCAGCTCGAGCACGGCGCAGGCCTGGAATGGGACTACCTCGTCATCGCGACGGGCGCGCGACTCATGCGGGAGGCGGTGCCCGGACTCCTCGAGGGCGCGTACGGCTTCTACTCGCTCGAGGACGCACAGCGTCTCCGCGAGCGGCTCCGGCGATTCCGGGGCGGGCGCGTCCTGGTCGGGATCGCCGGCATCCCGTACAAGTGCCCGCCGGCGCCGGTGGAGTTCGTCTTCATGCTCGACGAGTACCTGCGCAAGAGGGAGATCCGGGATCGCAGCGAGGTGACGCTCCTGTCGCCGCTCAACCGGGCGTTCACGATCGAGTCCGCGAGCAAGCTGATCCAGCCGATCCTGGAGGAACGCGGCATCGGGCTCACGACGTTCTTCAACGTCGAGGAGGTCGACCCGGCGTCGCAGACCGTGTCCTCGCTGGAGGGCGAGAAGGACGAGTACGACCTGCTCGTGCTCGTGCCGCCGCACAAGGGACAGCAGGTGGTGACGGACTCGGACCTGGGCGACCCGTCCGGGTGGCTGCCGACCGACCGGCACACGCTCCAGGTCGAGGGCCACGAGCGGATCTTCGCGATGGGCGACGCCACCAACCTTCCGATCAGCAAGAGCGGCTCGACCGCGCACTTCGAGGCGCCGGTGGTCGCGAGTCGCATCGCAAGCCTCGTCCGGGGGACGGCGCCGAAGACCAACTACGGCGGGCGCGTGATGTGCTTCCTGGAGACCGGCAACCGCAAGGCGACCGTGCTCCGCTTCGACTACGAGCACCCGCCCGCGCCGCCCCAGCCGAGCCTGCTCTGGCATTCGGCGAAGTGGATGTTCAACCGGATCTATTGGGAGACGGTGCCGCAGGGCCGGTTGCCCGACAACCTGCCGTTGCCGATCCCGACCGGAAGGAGCGAACCATGAGCACGCAGATCGTCCGGACCCTGGACCTGAAAGGGCTGTCCTGCCCGCTTCCGATCGTGAAGACGGCACAGGCGGCGAAGGAGCTCGCGTCGGGGGAGGTGATCGAGGCGCTCGCCACCGACCCGGGGTCGGTCGCCGACTTCCGGGCGTGGTGCACGAGCACCGGCAACGAGCTCGTCGGACAGACCGAGTCCGACGGCGTGTATCGATTCGTGATTCGGAAGAAGTGAGGTGTCGACGATGGCGGTTGCCGCAGGGGAGCTGGAGGCGCCGGCGCCCGACCGAGCGCACTCCCCGCACAAGAAGCTGGTGATCATCGCCTGGTCGGGCGATCTGGACAAGGTGTGGCCGCAGATGATCCTCGCGACGACGGGCGCGGCGATGGGAATGGAGACGACCGTCTTCTTCACGTTCTGGGGCCTGCTCGCCGTCGTGAAAGACGATCAGCGCATCACCGGCGACAACTGGATGCAGAAGATGCTGTCGATGATGGACCGGCCGGGGATCGATCACCTCAAGCTCGGCCAGATGAACTTCGTGGGCGCAGGGCCGGCCATGATGAAGCGGCTCGCGAAGGAGCACAAGGTCGCGAGCCCGGGTGAGCTCCTCGAGATGGCGGTCGACCTGGGCGTGAAGCTCGTGCCGTGTCAGATGACGATGGATCTGCTCGGGCTCAAGCGCGAGGACATGATCGAGGGGCTCGGGGAGCCGGTCGGGGCGACCGCGATGCTCCTCGAGGCCCAGGACGCGATCACGCTGTTCATCTGAGCGGCAGGGATTGTCGGGAATCGTCCATCGCACCCCGACAATGAGGGCCGGGAGGGTATGTCCCCCACCACCTCCCGGCCCTCACCACGCCGAGAGGGCGTTCAGGCGGCGTCGGGAAGGAAGACGTGGAACGAGGCGCCGCCTCCCGGGCGGTCCTCGACCCAGGCCCGGCCACCGTGGAGCTCGGCGAAGCGCGCGACGAGCGAAAGTCCCACGCCGACGCCCGGCGAGGGATTCGGCCCCCCGTCGCCCTGTCGGAAGGGCTCGAACACCGCCGCCTTCAGCTCGTCCGAGATGCCCGGGCCGGCGTCCTCGACGACGATCACGACACCGCGCTCGTCCCGCGTCACGCGTACCCACAGCGGCGATCCCGGGGGGGTGTGTCGCCCGGCGTTCGCGAGGAGGTTCTCGACGATCCGCTCGACCTTCGCGGCGTCGATATTCGCGACGACCTCGTCGGCGTCGACGCTGACCGGCCGGCCCTCGAGGAGGTCGGACTCGCGGACCGTCTGCGCCACCAGGGCCGAGACGTCCGTGGGCCGTCGCTGCGGGGACACGATGCCGCGCTGCAGCCGGTCCAGATCCAGGAGGTCCGAGAGCAGCCGCTCGAGCTTGCGTGCGTTCGCCGCGATCCGCCGGAGCAGGTCGAGGGCGTCGTCGCGCGGGATCTCGAGGCCCGCCTGCTCGAGGGTCACCGCCGAGCCGAGGATCGAGGTGAGCGGCGTCCGCAGGTCGTGCGAGACGGCCTCGAGGAACGTGTTCTTCATGTCGTCGAGCGCGCGCAGGCGCTGCGTCGCCTCGCGCTCGCGACGAAACGCCTCGGAGTACTTCTGCTCGCTGCGACGCAGCGCCTGTTCGGCGCGCTTTCGCTCGGTGATGTCGACGATCAGCCCGCGAAGCAGCGTCCCGCCCCGGGCGTCGGTTCCCACGTGCACGAGGTCGCGGAGCCACATCGGATCTCGCTGAGGGCCGGGGGCTCGGTACTCGAGGGTCAGGTCCTCGGCCGGCGCCGCCATCCCGTCGCGCACCGCCGCGACGACGCGGTCTCGGTCCTCGGGGTGGACGTGATCGCCCCAGGCCGACGGGCCGCCGGCCGGCCAGCCGCCGCTCGTCTCGAACACGACGGAGGCCCGGCGTGACAGGAACGTGAAAGCGAGCGTGTCGGGGTCGGCCTCCCAGAAGATCGCGTCGAGGCTCTCGACGAGCTCGTGGAAGCGCTCGAGCTCGTGCACGCGCTTCGCGCTCCCGAGCGCGAGCGACACGATGTCGCCGATCCCGCGCGCGAGCGCCACCTCGCGTTCCGCGAACCCCGCCGTCGAGCCGGGAGACAGGACGACGATCACGGCGAACCCGTCCGGTTCCCAGCGGAGGGGAACGACGAGCGCCCCGCGCGGCTCGTCGGTCAGCCAGTACTCGCGCGGGATCCGAGCCGTCACGTCCGCGGGGATCACGAACGGCTGCGTCATCGACGCGAGGAACTCGTTGGCGATCTCGGCAGGGACGGCCGGCAGGGAGTCGACCCGTGCGGGATCGACGCCGCGGTGCGTCGTGAGCCGGAAGGTTCCGTCGTCGGCGTCGTGAACGTACGCGGCCACGACGGACGAGCCGATCAGCAGCGGGGCCGCCGCGACGGCGCGCTCGAGCACCGTCGCCGTCTCGTGTGCCCCGGTGAGCGCCTGCGACAGGCCCAGGAGCGCGGAGGCCGTCTGGGCCGTCTCACGTTCCTGTTGGAGGAGCCGCGCGCTCTCGAACGCGACGGCGGCATGCGAGGCCAGGACCTCGAGCACGCGGATGTCCTCGTCGTCGAACTGGTCGATGCCGAGGTTCGAAAGGACGATGACACCGTTGACCCGATCGCCGACCTTCATCGGGACGCACAGGATGGACTCGTCGATCTCCGAGGTGCCCTCGATCTGCACCCCGAGCGGATCGTGGAGCGCGTCCGGCGAGTAGTGGGTGCGGCCGGTCTCGGCCGCATGCCCCGTGACGCCCTCGCCGACGAGCGTGACGAGCTCCTCGTAGGTCTCGGTCTCGTACTCGCCGAGCGAGCCCCGGAAGACGATCGGCTGCAGGGTGACGCCGTCCTCTTCCAGCAGGTAGATCCGGCAGTTGTGGTAGTCGATGAGCGTTTCCAGCTCGACGGTGATCGCCCGGGCGATCTCCACGACGTCGTCGAGGGTGTTCAGCCGAGGGGCCAGCCCGTGGAGGAACCGGAGCTGCGCTACCGAGCGCAGCTCGTGATCGCCCGCCGGCGTCTCCGCCTCGCCCCGCACCTTCACCACGCCGCTCGGCCGGCCTCCTGGCCGGTTCCTCCGGCCTCATCTTCTCAGTCGGCGTCTCGGGCAGCGGAGTGAAGCGATCCGTCGGGCTCGCGGGCGGTTCGGGCACGGTTACGATGGGCCGGTGAGCGCGACGGACGAGGCTGCTCCTCCGGCCCAGCGCCTGCTCGATCGACTGGTCGAGCACTTCCCGTCCACCGTCCCGTCCGAGCAGACCGAGGCCGTCCAGGCCTTCGCGAGGGTGTTCGCCCGGCGGCTCTCGCCGGCAGACGTCGAGGGCCTCACCCCCGACGAGCTCCTCGGCGTGGTCCTCGGGGCCTTTCGGCTCGTGGATGCGCGAGCGCCCGACCAGGTCGCGGTGCGGGTGTTCAACCCTTCGATCGCGGACGACGGGTACCAGACGCTCGGGACCGTCCTGGAGACCAACACGGTGGACTCGCCGTTCCTGCTCGACTCGGTGAACGAGGAGCTCGAGGCGCGCGATCTCTCCGTCCGCCGGGTGATCCATCCGGTGATCGGGATCGAGCGCGATGCCGAGGGCCGGATCCGGCGGGTCCTGCACGTTCGGGACGCGGTCTCGCGAGAGTCCGTGATGCACTTCGACCTCGAGCGGCGCCTCACCGGCGCCGAGATGACCGATCTCGAGGACGCGATTCGCCGCGTGCTCGGCGATGTCCGGCTCGCCGTCCGCGACTTCGACGCGATGCAGCGGGCGCTCCGCGGGATGATCGAGATCGCGCGGGCGGGGACCCCGCTGTACGCGGAGGCCGAGGTGACCGAGACCGTCGCGTTCCTCGAATGGCTGCTGGACCTTAACTTCGTCCTGCTCGGCTACCGCGAATACGACCTCCTCGACACGCCCGACGGCCGGGCGCTCGCGGCCGTGCCGGGGAGCGGGCTCGGGATGCTGTCCAAGAGTGGGTGGTCGGCCTACGAGACGCCGGTGCTGCTCTCGACGATCGAGCCGAACCTGCGCGGCCGGATCGAGGGCGGAGACCAGCTCATCTACTCGAAGACGAACCGCCCATCGACCGTGCATCGGCGCGCGCGCATGGACTACATCGGCGTGCGGAAGGTCTCGGCGGACGGGCGAATCGTCGGCGAGGCGCGGATGATCGGGCTGTTCACCTCGAAGGCCTACATGGAGCCGGCGAGCAAGACGCCGCTGCTGCAGCGCAAGCTCCACCAGATCCTCGAGGCCGAGGACCTGTTCGAGGGCTCGCACGATTACAAGGCCGTCGTCTCGATCTTCGAGAGCTTTCCGAAGGACGAGCTCTTCTCAGCCTCGCCGGAGGAGCTTCGCGGGCAGGTCATGGGACTGCTCAGCCTGCAGGAGCAGCAGCACGTCCGGCTGTTCGTCCGGCGCGACCTCTACGGGCGGAGCGTGTCGCTGCTCGTCGCGCTCCCCCGGGATCGGTACACGGCCGAGGTCGGCCAGCGCCTGCAGGACCTGTTCCTGCGCCGGTTCAAGGGCTCCTCGATCGACGAGCACCTCGAGTTCGGCGAGAGCGGGCTCGCGCAGCTCCACTACACCGTGCACGTGGCGATCGGCGAGATCCCGGAGGTGTCCTTCGACGACCTGGAACGCGACGTCGTCGAGATCGCGCGGACGTGGGACGACCGGCTCGCCGAGCGCCTCGCGCAGGTGCACGGCGAGGAGGGCGCCCGCGTGCTCATGGAGCGGTGGGCGCACCGGTTCCCGGACTACTACAAGGCGACCACCCCGGTGGAGCTCGCGAGCGAGGACATCCTGCGGTTCGAGGAGCTCGAGGCGAGCGACGAGGCCTTCATCGTCGGCCTCGCCAACGAGACCGACGACGGCGAAACGCTCACCCGGGTCCGCCTCTACAAGGTCGGCGGCAAGATCCAGCTCTCCGACTTCGTGCCGACGCTCGAGTCCCTCGGCCTGCGCGTCGTCGAGGAGTGGCCGACGCACCTCGGCGGGGAGGAGGAGCGCTACCTGCACGACTTCGGCGTGCTCGGCGCCGACCACAAGCCGCTCGACGTCGACGCGACCGGAACCCGGATCGCCGAGTGCATCGTGGCGGTGTGGAAGGGCGAGTGCGAATCGGACTCGCTCAACCGCCTCGTCGTCACCGCCGGACTCGACTGGCGGCAGGTGCAGATCCTGCGCGCCTACCGCAAGTACCACCACCGGGTGAACGCGAGCTTCCCGGTCGAGTACAAGAACGAGGCGTTCGCCGCGCACCCGCACGTCGCGGCCAAGCTCGTCCGCATGTTCGAGGCGAAGTTCGATCCCGCGCGCCGGCGCGATCCCGGGGCCCTCGAGGAGATCCGGCGGGAGATCCTCGCCGACCTAGACGCCATCGTCTCCCTCGAGCAGGACCGGATCCTGCGCAACGCGCTGGGGGTGATCGACGCCACGGTCCGCACGAACGCCTTCAAGCCGCGCGCGACAACGCTGTCCTTCAAGTTCCGCTCGGCCGACGTGCCCGAGATGCCCAAGCCGACGCCCCTGTACGAGATCTTCGTGTACTCGACGGAGATGGAGGCCATCCACCTTCGCGGCGGCAAGGTGGCGCGAGGCGGGATCCGCTGGTCCGACCGGCGCCAGGACTACCGCACCGAGGTGCTCGGGCTGATGAAGGCGCAGATGGTGAAGAACGCGGTCATCGTCCCGACCGGCTCCAAGGGCGGCTTCGTGCTGAAACGCCAGATCGCGGACCCCAAGGCGCTGAAGGAGGAGGTTATCCGCGAGTACGTCCGCTTCATGCACGGGCTCCTCGATCTCACCGACAACCTCGTCGAGGGCGCCGTCGTTCACCCCGAGCGCGTCTTGGTGCACGACGAGGACGACCCCTACCTGGTGGTCGCCGCCGACAAGGGAACGGCGACGTTCTCGGACACCGCGAACGCGGTCGCGGGCGAGTACGGCTTCTGGCTCGGCGACGCCTTCGCCTCCGGCGGCTCGGCGGGCTACGACCACAAGGCGCTCGGGATCACCGCGCGGGGTGCGTGGGAGTCCGTCAAGCGGCACTTCCGCGAGATCGGCACCGACGTGATGAACGAGCCGTTCACCGTCGTCGGGATCGGCGACATGTCGGGCGACGTGTTCGGCAACGGGATGCTTGCCTCGGACCAGATCTGCCTGGTCGGGGCGTTCGACCATCGCCACGTCTTCTTGGACCCGGCGCCCAACCCGGCGGTCGGGGTCGCCGAGCGCCGGCGCCTGTTCGAGCTCGCGGGCTCCAGCTGGGACGACTACGACCGCGAGAAGCTCTCGACCGGCGGGGGCGTCTGGGCGAGGTCGATGAAGTCGATCCCCGTCTCCCCGGAGGCCCGCCTCGCGCTCGGGATCGAGGACGAGGAGCTCGAGCCGAACGAGCTCATCCAGGCGATCCTGCGCGCCCCGGTCGACCTGCTCTACAACGGCGGGATCGGCACCTACGTCAAGGCCTCGACCGAGTCGCATGCCGACGCCGGCGACCGCGTGAACGACGGTCTTCGCGTGGATGCCGCCGGGCTTCGGTGCCGCGTCGTCGCCGAGGGCGGCAACCTCGGGTTCACTCAGCGCGGACGCGTGGAGTTCGCGCTGGGGGGCGGCCGGATCAACACCGACTTCATCGACAACTCGGGCGGCGTCGACTGCTCCGACCACGAGGTGAACCTCAAGATCCTGTTCGGGCTCGCGCTGCAGCGGAGCGAGCTCACCATCGAGCAGCGCAACGCGCTGCTGCAGGAGGTCGAGACCGACGTCGTCAAGCACGTCCTGTACGACAACTTCCTGCAGGCCCAGGTCCTCTCGCAGGAGGCCGAGCTCTCCGCGGGCCGCATGGAGGCGTTCGAGGACCTGATGCAGGGCCTCGAGTCGCAGGGCCTGCTCGACCGGCCGCTCGAGTCGCTGCCGGGGGCGGAGGACATGGCCGAGCGGCGCCGGGCCGGCAGGGGGATGGTGCGGCCCGAGCTCGCGGTCCTGCTCGCGTACGCCAAGCAGAGCCTGACCGACGCCGTTGGCTCCTCGTCGCTGCCGGATTCGCAGTACCTCGAGCAGGATCTGCGCGCCTACTTCCCGCCGAGGGTCGTCGAGCGCTTCGGGCACGTGCTCTCCGAGCATCCCCTCCGGCGAGAGCTGATCGCGACGCTCGTGGCGAACGACGTCGTGAACTCGATGGGGATCACGTTCGTCTCGCGGGTCGTCGCCGAGACGGGCGCGGAGCCGGCCGACGTGGTGCGCGCCTACCGAATCGCTCGCGACGTCACGGGCGCCGTGGATCGGTGGGCGGCGGTCGAGGCGCTCGTCGGGTCGCTCGATCCGATCCGGCTCGATCCGCTCCTCGGGGGGATCGACCGCCTGGTGGAGGTCACCGCGCGTTGGTACCTGCACCACGCGCCGGGACAGCTCGGCCGGGCCATCGAGGCCCATCGTGAGCCGTTCGGCCGGTTCGCGGACGCCGTCACGGCGGTCGCGCCGGAGGCGTGGCGACTCCAGCGCGAGCGGGAGGCGTGGACCCTCATGGACGCCGGGGTGCCCGAGCACGTCGCGCGCCGTCATGTGATCCTGCCCTTCCTCGTGCACGGGCCGAACGTCGTCAGCGTCGCGGCGGAGACGGGACGGTCCGAGCAGGACGTCGCCCGCGTGTTCTTCCTGGTCGGGGAGGCCGCCTACATCGACTGGCTCGAGGCTCGCCTGCTCGAGGTCCCCGCGACCACGAGGTGGCACCGCTGGGCCCTGCAGGCCGTCGAGGACGATCTGCTCACCGCGCGCCGCCGGCTCGCGGAGCGGGTGCTGGCGCATGCAGGCGGCGGGTCGGTCGAGGAGGCGATGGCGACCTTCACCGCCGAGCACGACGATCCGGCCCAGCGCCTCGCGCGGTTCATGCGCGGCCTCGCCCTCGAGGAGGTGAGCGATCTGGCCGCGGTGACCGTGGCCGTCCGCCAGATCCGGGCCCTCGCCGGCTGAGGGAGGCGGTCGTCGGAGGCGGTTGTTAGCCTGACTGCGTGACGGCTTCGACGACGGACCTGCCCGAGCTCGACGAGCTCACTCGCCGCATCCTCGAGTTCGAGCGCGCCCGGGCCTTTTCGCCGCGCGCGAAGGCTCGGGCGATCCGCGACGGGCTCGGCATCACGCCGACCCGGTACCACCAGGTGCTCGTCGGCGCCCTCGACCGTCCGGCCGCGCTCGCCTTCGATCCGATGCTTGTGCGCCGACTCCGACGGCTTCGGGACGCCCGGCGTGGCACCCGCCGCGCGCGCCGGCTCGGCCGCAAGGAGCGACGCGGGGCCGCGGGTCCCGGCTCGCCGCGGGGGGCCGGATCGGCGTTTGGGCATCCCGCCACCCCCGAGTAGGATGGGCCGGCACGAGCCGCCGACGAACAGGAGCTTCTACTTCTCCGTGGCCGCCAGCACCCTTCGGTTCGCGATCCTCGTGGCGCTCGTCGTGGCCGGCGTCGTCCTCATCAACAACGCGTTCGACGTCTCGGGCGCCGGCGAGTCGGCGGGAGGCCTGCCCGACGACGGCGGCATCACCGTCAGCGAGTCGCCGTCGCCGTCGCCGAGCCCGTCGGAGACGCCGACGGAGAGCACCCCGAGCCCGACCGTGGCCGGGACGGTGATCGTCGTGGAGAACGCGGCGGGCGTGGACGGGCTCGCGGGCGACCTGACCACCAAGCTGGTCGACAAGTACGGGTACGAGGCGCTCGAGCCCGGCACGGCGCCCTCGCTCTCGTCGAACACGACGATCTACTACGCCAAGCGCAAGGACAAGATCGAGGCGGAGTTCCTCGCGAACGACTTCTTCAAGAAGATCGAGGACACGGTTCGGGTGGCGCCGCTCCCGGACGACCAGGAGCTCGACCCCACCGCCCAGCTCGCGATCTTCGTCGGAACGGACTGGGCCGCCGTCGCCTGACCTTGCCGCCCTCCGATCGCGGGCCGACGCGGCCGGCATCCTCCTCGACTTCGACGGATCGCTCTCGCAGATCGTCGCCCGCCCGGAGCTCGCGCGACCGGTCGACGGCGCGCTCGAGGTGCTCGCGTCGCTCGCGGAGCGGTTCCGTCTCGTCGGCATCGTGACCGGCCGCCGGTCCGAGGAGGCGGCGGAGCTCCTGCCGGTCCCGCACCTGCGCTTCTTCGGTCTGTACGGCCTGGAGGACGCTCCGGAGTTCGTGACCGCTCTGGCGCCGAACGTGGAGGCCGCGGCGGCCGCCGTCCCCGACGCGTGGGTCGAGGACAAGGGCGTCTCGATCGCGGTTCACTACCGGCAGGCGTCCGACCCCGCGGCGGCGCGGGCGCAGCTCCTTCTCGCCCTGCAGCCGCTCGCGACCGAGAACGACCTCGACCTCGTCGAGGGGAAGATGGTGCTGGAGCTCGTGCCGCCCGGCCGGCCGTTGAAGGGCGGAGCGGTCGAGCGGCTCGCCGGCCAGCACGCGCTCGAGACCGTCCTGTACGCGGGAGACGACCACGCGGATCTCGACGCGTTTCGCGCGCTCGACCGCCTGGCCGGGCGCGGTCTCCTCACGTACAAGGTGGCGGTGGCCGGCCCCGAGACGCCCGCCGAGCTCGTCGAGGCGGCCGACGTCGTGGTGGAAGGTCCGGTCGCGCTCGTGGCCCTGCTGCGTCAGCTCGCCTGAGCGCGCGGCGTCGCCGCGGCGGCACGGCGTCGCCGCGCCCGCTCGAGGTCCTCGAGCTGACCGCGCACCCAGCGTTCCGGCGGGTTGGAGAGGACGAGCCGAGAGAGCCCGCGCGCCCGGCGCGCGCGCTCGTCCGCAGGCATTTCGAGCGCCGCGAGGAGGGCATCGGACATCTCGCCGAGGTCGAACGGGTTCACGGAGACGGCGTACCGGCCGAGGCGCCCGAAGGCGCCGGCGTTGCGGGAAAGCACGAGGACGCCCCGTCGGCGGTTGAGCACCGGTCCCTCCATCGCGACGAGGTTCATCCCGTCGATCACGGGGTTCACGAAGAGCACGTCGTACAGGCCGTACGCCGCGAGGGCCCCCGGATAGTCGTCGCGCAGTCGGAGCTCGATCGGCTGCCAGTCCGCGGTGCCCAGCGATCGGTTGATCCGGTCGGCCTGGGCGATCGCCGCCTCGGCATACTCCCGATACTCGGGCACGTCGCCGCGCGAGGGCGAGAGCAGCGCGAGGAACCGCACGCGGCCGCGCCAGGACGGCTCGCGCTGCAACAGCAGCTCGTACGCGAGGAACCCGCGGACGATGTTCTTCGTGAGCTCGAGACGGTCGACGCGCAGGACGAGCTTGGCGTCGCCGCGCCAGGCGGCGAGGCGACGCCGAAGGTCGCGGACGTCCGGCGTCGACGCCGCCTCCCGCATCGCGTGCGCGTCCACGGAGATGGGGTGGATGCGCACGGCCACGTCGTGTCCGCCGAAGAGGATTCGCGATCGCGCGAGATCCACCCGAGCGCCGGGTAGCTGCCGGGCCGAGAGCATGAAGTTCTCCGCCCATCCCTGGGAGTGGAAGCCCAGGACGTCGGCGCCGAGCATGCCGTCCAGCAGCTGATCGTGCACCTCGGTGGGGATCATCCGCATGTAGGTCGGTCCGGCGATCGAGGTGTGCGAGAAGTGGGCGATCAGCGCCTGGGGCCGCAGCTCCCGCAGGAACCGGGGGACGAGCGCGAGGTGATAGTCCTGGATCAGGAACGCCGGCTCTTCCTCCAAGCGCTCGGCCTCCTCGGCGAGCGCGCGGGCGAATCGCCGGTTCACCTCCACGTACTGCGCCCATGCAGGGGCCACGTCGTCCCCGAACACCGGAGAGGTCACGGTGTCCCACAGGTAGTGATGCGCGAACCACAGGATGCCGTTGGAGATGCCGTTGTAGTAGCCGTCGTACATCTCGGGCGGGATGTCGAGGTAGCGGACGCGGTAGGCCGAGCCGAAGGACCGCATGTCGACGAGGCCCTCGGAGCGGGCAACCATGTCTCGGTCGCCCTCGGACATCGCGGCGGCGACCCACAGGCCGCCCGACTCCTGCAGCGCGCCGAGCAGGGCGGTGACGAGCCCGCCTGCCCCTCGACGGGGCTCGAGCGCGCCGTCGGCGCCGCGCTCGAAGGTCACCGGGCCACGATTGGAGGCGACGATCAAGGGACGGCCGTGTCCGCTCACGCGGAGGCGCCCGTCGGCTGCGTGCGGTCGACGGCGGCGGATCGCCGCCCGTGGACGAGAAGCACCGCTCGAGTCTAGCCCCGCCCCTTTTCGAACGGACCGGTCAGTCGGGATCGGCGAGGCGCGCGAGCTCGGCCTCGCGCCGCGCGGTGCGCTCGGCCAACGGCATCTCGGCGATCCCCTCCACCATCCGAGCGAGCGCGACCGGGGAGAAGGGCTTCGTGACGTACTCGGTGCAGCCGGCCTGCCAGCCCGCGAGCCGATCCTCCGCCTGAGCCTTCGCGGTGAGCAGGATGACCGGGGTGGCCTTCGTGCGCCCGTCCGATCGGAGCTCACCGAGGACCTGGAGCCCGTCCTTCGTGGGGAGCATGACGTCGAGCACGATGACGTCGGGCCCCTGGCTGAGCGCCAGCTCGAGGCCCCGTTCGCCGTTGCCCGCCTCCAGGACCTCGTGGCCGGCGATCTCGAGGTTCACGCGGCAAAGGAGGAGGACGTCCGGCTCGTCGTCGATCACCAGGACGCGCATGGATCCTCCAACAGTTGTCGGCACGAGGCACCGAGTACCCCCATCACCAGAGTTGGCCATCTCCGCCTACCCGATGATGGGGAGGTCGCCGCGCGGCGGGTGACCTCGTTGACACCCCCTGGCCTCGTCCCTACCCTGCCCGAAGGGTCGCCCGTGCTGAAGATCTCGCAGAAGCTCGAGTACGCCATGCGCGCGATGATCGAGCTCGCCCTGCGGCGCGAGAGCGGCGCGCTGGTGCCGGCCCGCGAGATCGCGACCGCGCAGCAGATCCCGCTCCGGTTCCTCGAGCAGCAGCTGGGGGCCCTGCACAAGGCCGGCCTGGTGGAGAGCTTCCGAGGGGCGGGAGGGGGCTGCCGGCTGGCGAAGGAGCCGGCCGAGATCTCGGTGGCGCAGATCGCCGACGCGATCGAGGGCCAGCTCTATCCGATGTTCTGTCTCGAGCCCACGGACCACACGTGCTTCGCGGACTCGCGGTGCGGGCTGCAGGGGTTCTGGGGAGAGGTCGCCCGAGCCATCCAGCGGGTCTTCGAGGAGACCACCGTGGCCGATCTCGCCCGGCGGCATCGGCGGAGCACGGGACCCGCCGTGTTCACCCCGGAGCAGCTGCTCTCCGGCCTCAACTGAGCCGGACGAGGGCAGTACGAGCCGGGCCTCGGCCCGGCCGAACTGCGTGATCCGTGCCTAGGCGGTCTTCCCCAGGATCCGCATTACCTTCGTGCCGCAGACGGGGCAGATGCCCTGTGCGGCCTTGCGGCCGTTCTTCAGCTCCACGACCGTGCCCTCGAACTCGCGCTTGGCGCGGCACTTCACGCAGTACGCCTCGTACATCGCCACCCCGGCCTCCTTCCCCACACGCTTCGAGGCCGCCGCTCGACGGCCTCGTAGGCACGATGGTTGCCGGTCCCAGGCACGGATGCAAGCATCCGCCGCCTCGGGTTCCGCGGGAGCCCTCGTGGGCCGTTCGGGCCGCTCGCGCGCGGGCCGGGCGGATCCCCGGCGCCACAGCCCGCGGGCTAGGATGCCGCCCGAGGTTCCCACGGGACGAGGGGGTTGCCAGACCATGTCGGACGCGCCGCAGAACATCGCCGCCCTGCTCTCGGAGGACCGGGTCTTCGAGCCCTCCGAGGAGTTCCGCGCCAACGCGATCGTGCGGGACCGCTCCCCGTACGACCGGGCGCAGGAAGATCACGAGGCCTTCTGGGCCGAGCAGGCCGAGCGCCTCTCCTGGTACCGCCCATGGGACCGCGTCATGGACTGGACGCCCCCCTGGGTGAAGTGGTTCTCGGGAGGGACGCTCAACGCCTCGGTGAACTGTCTCGACCGGCACGTCGAGGCCGGGGGCGGGGACAAGATCGCCTATTACTGGGAGGGCGAGCCGGGCGAGGAGCGCACGATCACCTACAAGGATCTCCTCGACGAGGTCTGCCGCTTTGCAAATGCCCTGAGGTCGCTCGGCGTGCAGCGCGGCGACCGGGTCGCGATCTACCTCGGCATGATCCCCGAGCTCCCCGTCGCGATGCTCGCCTGCGCGAGGATCGGGGCACCGCACTCGGTGGTCTTCGGCGGGTTCTCGGCCGACTCGCTCCGCGACCGGATCATCGACGCGCAGGCGAAGGTGCTGGTCACCTCCGACGGCGGGTACCGGCGCGGACAGGTGGTCCCGCTCAAGGCCAACGCGGACGAGGCGGTCGCCGACTGCCAGTCGATCGAGCACGTGGTGACGGTCCGGCGGACCGGCGGCGACCACCCGTTCACTCCGGGTCGCGATCTCTGGTATCACGAGCTGGTCGCCGACCAGTCGCCCGAGTGCCCGCCCGAGCAGATGGAGTCCGAGGACCCCCTCTACCTCCTGTACACGAGCGGGACCACGGGCAAGCCGAAGGGGATCGTTCACACGACCGGCGGCTATCTCACGCAGGTGGCCGCCAGCCACCGGATGATCTTCGACATCCACGAGGACGACGTGTTCTGGTGCTCGGCGGACATCGGCTGGGTCACCGGGCACTCGTACATCGTGTACGGACCGCTCGCGAACCACACCACGGGCATCATCTACGAGGGCGCTCCGGACTGGCCGGACAAGGACCGCCTGTGGCAGCTCGTCGAGAAGTACCGGGCCACGATCATGTACACGGCCCCGACGGCGATCCGCGCGTTCATGCGGTGGGGCGTCGAGTTCCCCAAGGCTCACGACCTGTCCTCGCTGCGGCTCCTCGGCTCGGTGGGCGAGCCGATCAACCCCGAGGCCTGGGTCTGGTACTGGACGTACATCGGCCGCGAGCAATGTCCGATCGTCGACACCTGGTGGCAGACGGAGACCGGGGCGATCCTCATCACCCCGCTGCCCGGAATCACGGCGCTGAAGCCCGGGTCGGCGACCTTCCCGTTTCCCGGCGTCGTGGCCGACGTGCTCGACGAGCAGGGGGACTCGGTGCCGTTCGGCGGGGGTGGGTACCTCGTGCTGAAGCGGCCCTGGCCGGCGATCGCGCGGACGATCTGGGGTGACCCGGACCGGTACGTGCAGACGTACTACTCCAAGTACGGCCCCGAGACCTACGTGGCCGGCGACGGTGCCAAGCGCGACGAGGAGGGGTACTACTGGCTCCTCGGCCGGATCGACGACGTGATGAACGTGGCGGGGCACCGTCTGTCGACCTTCGAGATCGAGAGCGCCCTCGTCGACAACTCCAAGGTGGCCGAGGCCGCGGTGGTGTCTCGGCCGGACGATCTGGTGGGGGAGGCGATCGTCGCGTTCGTCACGCTGAAAACGGGCTTCGAGGGCACTGAGGAGGTGGCCATGGAGCTCCGCGAGCACGTGTCGAACAAGATCGGGAAGATCGCGCGCCCGCACGGCATCATCTTCACGGCCGACCTGCCGAAGACGCGATCGGGCAAGATCATGCGACGGCTGCTTCGCGACGTCGCGCAGGGGCGTCCGCTCGGCGACGTCACGACCCTCGCGAACGCGGAGATCGTCGAGCAGATCCACACGATGGTCGACTCGGGCGCGGGCACCGGCGAGGAGTGAGCTCTCGGCCGACGAAGACCATCGCGACCATCCGCGGGGCGGGAGCCCTGGTCCTGCTCGTGGGATTGTGCGCCGCGGCCGCGTGCACGTCGGACGGCGGTGGGGAACCCACCGGCCCCACCTCGGTGCCAACGGCCCCGCCGGCGACCCCACCGCCCGTGACCCGTCCTGCCGTGCAGTCGGACGTCGAGTGCACGATCGTTGGGACGAAGGGCGACGACGTGCTGCGCGGAACCGACGGGGACGACGTCGTTTGCGGACTGAACGGCGACGACGCGATCGTCGGGCTCGGGGGCGACGACCAGCTCTTCGGGGGTCGCGGCAACGACCGGATCGACGGGGGCGGCGGCGACGACGCCATGGACGGCATGCGCGGCGCCGACCTCGCGTTCGGCGGCCCCGGCGTCGACCACGTCGAGGGAGGGCCCGGCCGGGACGCCCTCGGCGGCGACGCCGGCGCCGACATCGTCCAGGGGGGCCGGGGGCTCGACTTCTGCGTCGGAACCGAGGACGGGGTCTCGGGCAACGACGTGGCCAACGGCGGTCCCGGGATCGACACGTTCGACGCCGACCCCGGCGACCTCCTGGATCAGGTGGAGGTCGCCGCGAACTGCTCGGGCAGGGTCTGAGCGGGAATCGCGCCGGCCCGGCTCTGTCGCCTTGCCACTCGAGACTCGGCTCGCTACGATGCGTTAGCACTCATCGGCCCAGAGTGCTAGCAGTCGTGAGCCGAGAGGCGCAGAAACCGGAGACGGTCAGGAAGGCCCAAAGGAGGGCAGGCTTATGGCACCGAAGATCATCTCGTACGACGAGGAGGCCCGTCGGGCGCTGGAGCGGGGCATGGACCAGCTCGCGAACGCCGTGAAGATCACGCTGGGGCCCAAGGGTCGCAACGTGGTGCTCGAGAAGAAGTGGGGGGCCCCGACCATCACGAACGACGGCGTATCGATCGCCAAGGAGATCGAGCTCGACGACCCCCTGGAGAAGGTCGGCGCCGAACTCGTGAAGGAGGTCGCCAAGAAGACGGACGACGTCGCGGGCGACGGGACCACCACCGCGACCGTCCTCGCGCAGGCGATCGTGAAGGAGGGCCTGCGCAACGTGGCGGCAGGCGCGAACCCGATGTCGATCAAGCGCGGCATCGAGCGCGCCGTGGACCTCGCGGTCGAGAGCATCAAGAACCAGTCCAAGGAGGTCGAGCAGAAGGAGGAGATCGCCCACGTCGGCGCCATCTCCGCCGCCGACCCCGAGATCGGCGAGCAGATCGCCGAGGCCGTGGACAAGGTCGGCAAGGACGGCGTCATCACGGTCGAGGAGTCCAACACCTTCGGCATGGAGCTCGAGCTCGTCGAGGGCATGCGCTTCGACAAGGGCTACATCTCGATGTACTTCGTGACGGACCCCGAGCGGATGGAGGGCGACCTCGAGGAGCCGTACATCCTGATCGCCAACTCGAAGATCTCGGCGGTCAAGGACCTGCTGCCCGTGCTCGAGAAGGTCATGCAGACGGGTAAGCCGCTCCTGGTCATCGCCGAGGACGTCGAGGGCGAGGCCCTCGCGACGCTCGTCGTCAACAAGATGCGCGGCACGTTCCGCTCGGTCGCCGTGAAGGCGCCCGGGTTCGGCGACCGCCGCAAGGCCATGCTCCAGGACATCGCGGTCCTCACGGGCGGAACGGTGGTCTCGGAGGAGGTCGGCCTGAAGCTCGAGAACGCCACGCTCGATCTCCTCGGCACCGCCCGCAAGATCGTCGTGACCAAGGACGACACAACCCTGGTCGAGGGCGGCGGCAAGGACGAGGAGATCAAGGGCCGGATCAACCAGATCAAGGCCGAGATCGAGAAGACCGACTCGGACTACGACCGCGAGAAGCTGCAGGAGCGTCTCGCGCGCCTGGCCGGCGGCGTCGCGGTGATCAAGGTCGGCGCGGCGACCGAGGTCGAGCTCAAGGAGAAGAAGCACCGCATCGAGGACGCCGTGCAGTCGACGAAGGCGGCCGTGGAAGAGGGCGTCGTTCCCGGCGGCGGCGTCGCGCTGCTGAACGCGCAGGCCGCGCTGGACAAGGTCGACATGGAGGGCGACGAGCTCACCGGCACGGCGATCGTCCGACGGGCGCTCGAGGAGCCGCTCAAGCAGATCGCCCACAACGCAGGCCTCGAGGGCGGCGTGGTGATCGAGAAGGTCCGCGGCCTCGACGCCGGCTGGGGGCTCGACGCGGCCACCGGCGAGTACGTGGACATGTTCAAGGCGGGGATCATCGACCCGACGAAGGTCACGCGGTCCGCGCTGCAGAACGCGGCGTCGATCGCGGCGCTGTTCCTCACCACCGAGGCCGTCGTCGCCGAGAAGCCCGAGAAGGAGAAGGCGCCGCCCATGCCGGGCGGCGGCGACATGGACTTCTGAGTTCTCGGACCGGCTCGCACGTCGAAGGGGGCTCCGGCAACGGAGCCCCCTTCGCGTTCGGCGGAAGAGGCCGAGGCGCGCGTGCGAGAATCCGCCTAGATGAGCCGCGCCCGGCTGCACCTCACGTTCCCCGCGAACCTGATTTCCGAGCCCGTGATCCAGCGCGTCGGCTCGGACTTCCGGCTCTTCGTGAACATCCGGCGCGCGAACCTGGAGGAGGATCGCGGAGGCTGGGTGATCCTCGAGGTGGACGGCGACGACGGGGCAATCGCGGCCGCGATCGCCTGGCTCACCGGGCAGGGGCTGCAGGTCGACCGGATCGACGGCTGATGCTCGAGCGGCGGATCGAGATCCGCTGGCGCGACCTCGACGCCTACGGACACGTGAACAACGCGGTGTACCTCACGTATCTCGAGGAGGCCCGCGACGCGTGGGTGAACGAAATGCTCGGCTCGATCTCCGATACGTGGGAGTTCGTGCTCGCCCGCGTCGCGATCGACTACCGCTCCGAGTTGGTGCAGGGCGACGGCGCGATCCTCGCGCGCTGCGCCCTCGGCTCGATCGGTCGCGCGAGCCTGCGGACCCGGGAGGAGATCGTCAAGCTCGACGGGACCGTGTCCGCGGTCGCCGAGTCGGTGGTCGTGCCGCGCGATCCGAGCAGCGGGCGCGCTCGATCGCTCACCGAACCCGAGCGAGCGGCGCTCGAGCGAGCGCTTCAGCCGGAGGGCTGAGGTGGTGCGACCGGCTTGATGCGCCGGGCATGGACGAAGTGCTCCTGGTACCAGGTGCCCTCGACCTGCGTGATCGTGACGCCGGCGTTGCTGCTGCCGGAGTCGAGCGCCCACCCGTTGCCGATGTAGGTGTCGACGTGATCGACGGTCCCGTCGCCGTCGCCGTCGTAGAACAAGAGATCGCCGGCCTTGATCTCGTCCCACTTCAGGTTCCCGCCGAGCGAGGCCATCTGCGCGGAGCTTCGTTGCGGGAGCTCCCAGCCGTTGTAGTCGCGAGGCGGCGTGTTGTCCCAACTGCCGTCGGCGCGCTTCATGAGCCACCAGGTGATGCCCGAGCAGTCGAAGCCGCCGCGCGGCTGCCATCCGCAGCAGTAGTCCGCGGGCGTGGCCTGGGCCCAGTCTCCGCCCCAGAGGTAGGGGAACCCGACGTACCGGACGCCCCAGCCGACGACGCGCTGCATGTGCGCCGACAGGTTGGGCAGCTCGATCGCCGCGTACGCGGCGAGGGAGTCGTGCACCCACTCGGGCGCGGTCGCGGCGCGATACAGCGACCACGCGACCTCGGCGCGGGGCAGCGGGGTGTCGGGGTCGACGTCGAGCGGCTCGTCGTCGTGGTTGTACCGCAGGCCGAGCCGCATCCCGATCAGCATCGTGCCGAAGCCGGGCGGGGTGGGGATCGTCGTGCCGTCGCGCAGGTGCAGCGCGTCGGCGCCAGCCGCGAGATCAGCGAGGCCGAGCGCGAGCACGATCGCTCGATGCACGTCGGCGGTGGTCACCGGCTCATCGGGGAGAAAGGTCCCGTGGACGGCGTCGAGCCATCCCTGGTCGACGGTCACGTTGGCGGCCGTGAAGAACGGGTCGTCCTTCGGCAGGTCCTCGAAGGAGAGCTCGGGATCCGGCGCGAGCGCGGCGCCGAAGGCTCGGAACATCGCGCGGGCGAACAGCGCGCGCGTTTCGATCGTGTCCGGCTCGAACGGGTACAGCCCCGGCTCGATCTCCTTGTAGTCGCGCATCCAGTCGTTGGTGGCGCCGACGTAGTCGACGGCGGCTCTCGCCCAGTGCTTCTTATTGACGTCGGCCCACCGGATGCCGTTCGTGGCGGCCGGGGCGAAGACGCGCCACTGCGGCGGCCCGGCGAGGCGGTCGCCCGCCACCACGGCCCGCGCGGGGCGTGCCGAGGACGCCGGCTGGGGAAGCAGCACGACGACGAGACATGCGAGAACGGCGACGAGACGCCGCAGGGGCCGCGAGCTCATCTCGAAGAGTCCTCGACCCTAGCGCCGGGATCCTTGAGCGCAAGGTTTGTGCGCGGAGCGCGAACAGATTCACGGCGTTCGCGGGAGGGCGATCCGGCGCGGTTGCGCTAGCCTTCGCGCCCGTGCCCGTCAGAGGCGGGGGTGCTTGCGTCGGGCCGAGGCGGGCAACAGGCTTTGCGAGCGGAGAGGGAGCGGCGCGTGTTCGCGTGGACCTATCTGGACGAGAGCGGCGAGGAGGTCGGGCACTCGGCGCACTTTCCCGATGCTGAGGCCGCCGAGGACTGGATCGGGACGTCGTGGCGGGACCTGCTCGAGAACGGGATCGAGGCCGTCGTGCTCTTCGATCAGGTTCGCGGTCGCACCGTCTACCGGATGGGCCTCGGGGCCGAGTAGCTCCGTCCGGGTCTTCCTCTAGTCGCTCCTCGGTCCCTCGCCCCGAACCTTCTCCACGTGGGTGAGCGCCGCGCGAAGGTCCCGCAGCCACTCGTCCTGCCGCTCGGCGACGAGGGCCACGCACCACGCCAGGGCGTGGCTTCGAGACCTGGCCACGCCGGCGTCGACGAGCGTGTCGAGGACGCGGCGCTCGGGCATGCGCAGGCGCGTCATCGCCGGGACGCTCACGGTCGTGAACAGCCGCCGGACGTCGCCGCACGAGGCGCCCCACGAGACGCGCCGGCCGAAGCGGTGCTGGGCCTCCTGCGCGATGCGCATCCGCCGCTCTCGCGTGTCCTCCCGAAAGCCGTCGATCCGCGCGAGCCGGGCCGCAGCGGCGGCCTCCGAGCTCGATCCCTCCGGCAGCTCGGGGTCGGAGAGCGTGCCGACCACGAGGATCTCCTCCCGGTCCGCGCTCACCTCGGGCGGCCCCGCGAACCACTCGCCGGGAAGACGCCCGGCGAACCAACCCTGAAGCTCGTCTGCCTCGCTGGTCTCGTCCATGTTCGAAAGATTACATGATTACACGCATGCGTCAACTGGACTGCTCGACTCCGTTGGGGAACCGGGCGGGCTCGGCCCGGTGATACCCTCTCGCGCCATGCAGCCCGCCCCGCAGGACCCCGGGCGGGGTCGATCCGGCCTCTCGGGCCGCGGCCTGCCTCCCGCGCATGCGTTCGACGGGGTCGGCCACCCCGCCGAGGCGTCCCCCGCCGATGCCGACGAGCTGGAGCGCGAGCTCCACCACGCGGTCGCCGCCGAGGCCGACGCGATCGAGGACCTACTCCGGACCCTCGTCGAGCAGCCCACGACGCTCGGGCACGAGGAGGCCGGCCAACAGGTGATGCGCAAGGCCTTCCGGGATCTCGGGGTCGATCCCGTCGACGTGCCGATGGACGCGGCCGCGCTGCGGGAGAACCCCGAGGCGGCCCCGTTCGACTGGGAGGTCGACGGCAAGGCGAACGTCGTAGCCACCTGGGGGCGCGAGCGCGGAGGGCGCTCGCTCGTCCTGAACGGGCATGTCGACGTCGTGCCGCCGGAGCCGCTTGCGGAGTGGCGGCGTCCGCCCTTTTCGGCCGAGCGCGACGGCGACTGGATCTACGGTCGAGGGGCGGCCGACATGAAGTGCGGCCTCGCGGCCATCGTGGGCGCCGTCCGCGGGATCCGCCGGCTCGGGCTCGAGCCGCAGGGCCCCGTCCATCTCGAGTCCGTCGTCGAGGAGGAGTGCAGCGGGAACGGCTCGGTCGCCACGATCGCTGCCGGCTACACGGCCGACGCCGCGGTCATCGCCGAGCCGTACGGCGCCGCGATCACGACCTCGCAGGTCGGCGTGCTCTGGTTCCACGTGCTCCTGCGCGGCGTCTCGGTGCACGCCGCGGAGGCGGGCAGCGGCGTGAACGCGATCGAGAAGAGCTACGACGTCCTGAGCGCCCTCCGAGGCCTCGAGGCCGAGCTGAACGTCGCGCCGCCACCTCCGTACGACGCCATCGCGCACCCGATCAACCTGAACGTCGGCGCGATCCGGGGCGGCGACTGGGCCTCGACGGTGCCGGCGGAGTGCGAGACCTCCTACCGGATCGCCATGTATCCGGGGATGGCCGTCCGCGATCTCCAGGATCGCATCGAGGCCGTCGTCGCGGAGGCGGCGGTCGAGGACCCGGAGATCTGGTCGCACCCGCCGGAGATCCGCTACGCCGGGTTCACCTCGGAGGGGTACGAGATCGCGGAGGATCACCCCCTGGTCTCGACCCTCGCGTCGGCCTTCGCGCGGCAGGCCGGCGAGCCCCCGGCACTCGTGGCGACGACCTCGACGACCGACGCGGTGGCGTTCGGGAGGGCGGCGATCCCGGCCGTGTGCTTCGGCCCCTACGCCGAGCGGACGCACGGCGTCGACGAGCGCGTGTGGTTTCCCTCGGTGGTACAGACGGCCCAGGTCATGGCATCGTTCGTCCGGGACTGGTGCGGGCTGTCGGGCTGAGGCCTCCGGGCTCGCGTCCCGGCGAAGGAGGGGGCCGACGAGGTTGACGACGAAGGCGCCGCTTCGCGGCGTTCCCGAGATCCGACGCTTCTTCCGGACGAACGAGCTGCCCGTCTACTTCGTCTCCGCGACTGCCTTCAACCTGCTCGGCATCGACCGCTGGGTCCGGAACTTCCGGTTCGTGAACTACTACGACTCGTTCGACGGCCACCACCCGCACGTGTTCGTGCCCTCCGAGCGCGAGCGGCGCCCGTTCACCTCGATCGAGGAGATCGTGAACTACCTCCTGGGGCACAAGGAGGTCGTCGACTGGATCGCCGGCCGCAAGGGTGGCAAGGCGGCGTTCCTCATGTTCGACGAGGAGACGGAGACTCTGGCCGAAGAGCTCGGGCTGGACGTCGCGTTTCCCCCGGCCGCCCTCCGGCACCGGCTCGACTCGAAGATCGTGACGACGCGCCTGGGCAACGAGGCCGGCGTCCCCAGCGTGCCGAACGTGCTCGGCCGAGCACGGACCTATCGCGAGCTCCTCGACCTCGCGGACGCCGCGAAGCTGGGGCGCGACCTCGTCGTTCAGACGCCGTACGGCGACTCGGGCCAGACCACCTTCTTCGTTTCGGACGAGGCCGGCTGGAACGCGCACTCCAAAGAGATGCTCGACGAGGAGCTCAAGATCATGAAGCGCATCGACCCTCGCGAGACGGCGATCGAGGGAGTCGTGACGCGGCACGGGACGCTCGTCGGCCCGCTGATGACCGAGCTGGCGGGCTTTCCCGAGCTCACCCCGTACATCGGCGGCTGGTGCGGCAACGACGTCTTCGCGGACGTGTTGACCGAGCAGCACCGAAAGCAGGCGCGCGCGTACACGCAGGCGATGGGCGAGCGCCTCCGCGCCGAGGGATACCGCGGCTACTTCGAGATCGACTTCCTCGCCGACGTCACGTCGGGAGAGATCTACCTCGGCGAGCTGAACCCGCGGGTGACCGGCGCCTCCAGCATCACGAACGTGACCGCGGTGGCCTACGGGGACATGCCGCTGTTCCTGTTCCACCTGCTCGAGTTCATGGACGTGGACTACGAGCTCGACGTCGAGGAGCTGAACGAGCGATGGACCCATCCGGCGAACATCGACGAGTGGGCGCAGTTCGTGATGAAGCAGAGCGAGGACGTCGTCGAGCTCCTCACCGCTGCCCCGGCGTCCGGACGCTGGCGGATGAACGGCGATCGGGTCGACTTCGTCCGTCCGGACACCGACTGGCACACGGTCGCCGACGAGCGGGAGGCCTTCTACCTGCGCATCGCCGGCGCCGGGCAGTATCGCTACAAGGGCGCCGACCTCGGCATCCTCGTCACGCGCGGCCGCCTCATGGACGACGACTACGAGCTCACAGATCGCGCCCACGCCTGGATCGCGGGGATCAAGGGCGCCTTTCGCGGCGTGCCCGTCGAAGAGGAAACCGTGCCCGTCCTCCCGGCTTCGGAGCCGTTCGGCTTCAAGATGCTCTAAGGGCGCGCCGAGGACTGTCGAGGGGCGCATGCGATTGATTCCGTTCACCTTCCGAGCGATGCAGGAGCTCGAGCCCGGCCCGAAGTGGCGGGGCGTCTTCGAGCAGCACTGGCCCGCCTACCGGCAGTGGTTCCTCGCCGAGGGCGAGGAGGCGCGCCCCTCGTACGCGACGTCCGCCCGGATGCTGCGGGCCCACATGCCCGAGCTGTTCCCGATGTTCGAGCGGCTCGTGCACCTGGCCGGCGGCGGCGACCTCGCCGCCCGGATGCTGTCGATGTACCGGCCTCCGCCCTACCTGGCGGCGTGCACGCAGGGCGTCTGGACGCGCCCGGGCGGCCCCGCGCTCGTGCGGAACTACGACTACGCGCCCTCGCGCCTGGAGGGCCTCATCTGGCACAGCCGGCTCCTCGGGCGCCAGGTCATCGCGATGAGCGACGGCCTGTGGGGCGCGCTCGACGGCATGAACGAAGACGGGCTCGCGGTCTCGCTCACGTTCGGGGGTCGCCGGGTGCTCGGCGACGGCTTCGGGATCCCCCTGATCGTCCGGTACGTGCTGGAGACCTGTGCGACGTCCGACGAGGCGCGCGAGGTGCTTGCCCGCGTCCCGTGCAACCTCGCCCACAACGTCACCGCCGTCGATCGCTCGGGCGACGTGGTGACCGCGTACCTGTCGCCGGATCGCGAGCCCGTGTTCAGCCGCTCGCCGGCCGCGACGAATCACCAGGGCTTCGTCGACTGGCCGGAGCAGGCACGCGCGACCCGGACCCTCGAGCGCGAGCAGCACGTCCTTGAGCTCCTGCACCGGCCGCATCTGCACGTGGACGAGCTCGCCGACGCGTTCCTCGGCTCCGAGCTCTACAGCCAGGCGTACGACCGCGGGTTCGGGACGCTCTACACGGCGGTGTATCGGGTCGCGGAGTCGCGCGTCGAGTACCGATGGCCGTCGTTCACCTGGCCCCAGTCGTTCGACGCGTTCGAGGAGGGCCTGCACGAGGAGTCGCTCGCGGAGGGCTCGGTCGCGTAGGCTGGCGGGGTTGGCGCTCACTCCGGCCGTCGAGACGTCGTCACTTCGAAAGGCTTACGGCGGAACCGTTGCGCTCGACGAGGTCGACCTCCGGGTCGAGGCCGGCAGCGTCTACGGGCTCGTCGGCCCGAACGGCGCCGGCAAGAGCACGCTGATCGGGATCGTCGCCGGCCTGCGACGTCCGACGGCGGGGACGGTACGCGTCGGTGTCGAGGCTCGCCGCATGGCGGTGATGCCGGACACGCCTCGGTTCGACCCATGGCTCACGGCTCGCGAGGTCGTCGGCCTCGCCCGGGAGATGGTGGCGCCCGAGATCCCGGTCTCCGCCGACGACGACGCGCTGCACGACGCCGGCCTTTCCGACGTCGCCGAGCGCCGGGTCGGTGGCTTCTCGCGCGGGATGCTCCAGCGTCTCGGGATCGCCGCCACGATCGTCTCGGGCCCCGAGCTGATCGTGATGGACGAGCCGGCGTCCGCGCTCGACCCCCTGGGCCGGTTCGAGGTGCTCGAGCTCGTCGGCCGGCTGGCGGAGCGGAGCACGATCCTGTTCTCGAGCCACATCCTCGCCGACGTGCAGCGGGTCTGCGACACGGTCGGCGTGCTTCGGCAGGGGCGGCTCCTGTATCAGGGGCCGTTGCAGGCGCTGCTCACCGAGCGCGTTCAGCCCGCGTACCTCGTGCGAGTCCGGCCGCCGCTCGAGCCGGTTGCCGAGGCGCTGCGGGCCGCTCCCTGGGCCGTGGGCGTGACCGACGCCGGCTTCGGCCGGCTCCGGGTCGAGGTGTCGTCCGTGCCCGACGCCGAGCGGGGGATCGTCGAGGTGCTCGCCCGCGGCGGCGTTCGCGTCATCGGCATCGAGCCCGAGGCCCCCGATCTCGAGTCCGTGTTCCTGGAGCTCACCTCGTGACCGTCTGGCGGCTCGAGCGACTCCGGTTGCTTCGAACGCTGCGCGGCGCCGGCCTGCTCGCCTCGTTCCTCGCATTCGGGATCCTGATGCCGATCGTCACGCGGTATCAGGACGCGCTGTTTCGGCATCTCGGCGGCGGCGTGCAGGTGATCGTGCCGCCGGCGACTCCCCCGCAGGGGATCGCCTCGTACCTGCAGAACGCCATGCAGATCGGACTCCTCGTCGCGGTGCTGATCGCGGCCGGGTCGCTGGCGTTCGACGCCAAGCCGGAGTGGGCGGCGTTCCTTCGGACGCGCGCGCCCGAACTGTCGAGCCTCGTCCTTCCGAAGGTGACGGTGCTCGCCGCGGCGACGGTGATCTGCTACCTCGCCGGATTGGGTGCGGCGTGGATCGGCACGGTGGCGTTGATCGGATCGGTGCCGATCGCGACGCTGGTCGTGGGCGGAGTGTTCGGCGCACTGTACCTCGTGTTCGCGATCGCGGTCGTCGCCGCGGCGTCGGGGGTCGCGCGCAGCGTGATCGGCGCCGGCGGCCTCGCGCTCGGCGTCCTGCTGCTCTTGCCCGCGCTCGCCCAGGTGCCGGCGCTCGAGCCCTGGTCGCCGAGCGCCCTGGTCGGCGCGCCCACCGCGATCGCGACCGGCGATCCCGCGACCTCCTTCCTGCGTGCCGCGGCGGTGACGCTCGCGTCCGCCGTCGTGCTGGTGTGGGCCGCGATCCGACTGCTCGCGCGGCGCGAGGTGTAGGCCTCGTCGATCGGCTCGGATCGACCGCGGGTGGTCGACTCCGCCTGCCCGCGATGGAAGGATGGGTCGTCGGTCGTTCTTTCGAAGCGGGAGGGGAACATGGAGCAGGGGACCGCAAGCCGCAGCATGCCCATCGGGGCCATCCTCGCCATCGTCGGGGGTGCGCTCCTCGCCGTGGGCTCGTTCCTGTCCTGGGCGACGGTGTCCGGGGCCGGGACCGAGGTCTCGGCCTCGGGGATGGACGGCTCGGACGGGATCGTCACGCTCGTCGCCGGCATCATCGCGCTGGCGTGCGGCCTTCTCGCCATGAAGGCGGGACGCCGCATCCTCGCCATCGTCACGATCCTCGCCGGGCTCGCCGGCGCGGGGCTCGGCATCTACGACGCGTTGACGGCCAAGGACAGCGTCCTGGACGCGGCCGCCGAGCAGGTGGCCACGCAGGTCGGCGCGACGGTGGACGAGGTCCGGGCGCTGCTGGACGACGCGATCGACGCCGGGGAGCTGTCGATCTCGATCAGCCTCGGGCTGTACGTGGTGATCGGCGGCGGCGTCCTCGCCCTCGTCGGAGGCGTGATGATGCTCGGCACCAAGGGCGCGAGCACATCCGCGCCGGCCGTGCCGGCGGGCTTCGCGGCCGCCACCGCGGCCACGTCGCCACCCGCCGAGACGTCGAGCGGCCTCACGCCGCCCGCCGCGGCGCCGAGCGATTCCTCCCCACCCGCGGCTCCGCCCGCTCCGCCTCCGCCACCCGCAGCCCCGCCGTCGCCGTAGCGTCGTGCGCCGAACGCTCGCGCCCGCGCTGGCGCTCGCGGGGGGTGTCGGCGCCATCGCCGGCTCGTTCCTCGCCTGGGCGGAGATGTCGGTCGGACCTGTCGTGCGCCAGGCCAGAGGCGTCGACGGCTGGGAGGGCAAGCTCGCGATCGTCGGCGGCCTCGCGATGCTGATTCCCGCGGTTCGGGCGTTCACCGGACCGCCGGACGCCGTCGTCGGCCTTCGCGGCGCGCTCGTGGGCGGTTTGCTCGCGGCCGGCCCGGCCCTGTACGACGTGTTCACGCTCAACGATCAGTTCCTGTCGGCCGCATCCGAGGCCGGCATCCCCGATGCGGTCGCCCGAGACGCGCTCGAGAGCGGCAGGCTCGTGATCACGGTCGCCCCGGGCCTGTGGGTAGTCGTTCTCGCCGGGGTGCTCGGGATGGTGGCAGCGGCGCTCGCGATGCTCTTCAGCCCGAGCGCCCGGCCATCGGGCGCGGCGCCGGGTGCCGGCCTGCGCGACTGGCAGGCTCCGGCGGCTGGCGACTACCCGGCCAGCACCGTCGCTCAGCCGGGCGAGGAATCGGGCACCACGAGGCCGAGCCCGTGGGTCGCCCCGTCGCCGGGGACCTCGCCGCCCGCGGGGCCGCCGCCGCGACCCGATGCCCCCGCGGGCTCGTGAACGTCCGCGAGCTGACGCTCGACACGCACGGACGACGTGTGGTCGACGTCACCGAGCCCGTGCGGTCGTTCGCCGCCTCGGCCGGCATCGACGGCATCGTGCACGTATTCGCGCCGCACGCCACGGCGGGCCTCGCCCTGATGGAGACGGGATCGGGTTCCGAGGAGGATCTGGAGGAGTTGCTCGAGCGCGTGCTCCCGCGCGACGACCGGTATCGTCATCGACACGGCTCGGTCGGCCACGGCGGCGACCACCTGCTGCCGGTGCTCGTGCCGCCCTCGCTCGTGCTCGCGGTGCAGGACGGGGAGCTCGTGCTCGGCACCTGGCAGCGTGTCGTCCTGGTCGATCCCAATCGCGAGAACGACGTCCGCCGGCTCCGGCTCTCGTTCGTCGCCGGTTAGGCGGAGCTGGGGGAGCGAGGCGGAGGCGCCTCGTCCACGTCTACAGGTACTGGCCGGGCTGGCGCTCCTTGCCGTCGGCCGGCGAAGAAACGGCCTGCACGTCGCGCTCGCGAAGCAGCAGGCAGTCGTGCCCGTCGAGCTCGACCTCGAGCCCGGCCTGCGGGAGGTACAGGATCCGGTCGCCGGGTTTCACGGCGCGCACGTCGGGCCCGACGAGGCTCACCCGTCCCCACACGCAGCGCTTCGGGGCGGGAACCGCGGTCGCGGGGATGAGGAGCCCGGCGCGCGTCTTGCGCTCGCCGTCGTCGGGATGCTCGACGACGATCCGGTCGCCCGTCAGGCGAACGTCCTCGGCGGACGACGTTCGCTTGCGCGGCTTGGCGGGAGCCCCTCTCGGCACGCCGCGATTGTCCCATGCGAGTGAGGAGGCGACGGTGCTGGTACCGTCCTCGGCCGTGAACGCCTCCGAAGTCCTGGACCGCGCCGTGGAGACGCTCGAGCGCTCGCCGGCGATCGACCACTGGCAGAAGGACCGCGAGCTGATCGAGGCCGAGGACCTCTTGTGTCACGCGCTCGGCGTCGACGACGTCGAGCCCGACGACGAGGTGCCGCCGGCCGCCCGACGGCGCTTCGACCGGATGATCGCTCGTCGCGCGACCGGCGAGCCCGTGCAGCTCATCAAGGGGTTCGCGGTCTTCCGCGGACTCGAGGTGCTCTCCCGCCCCGGCGTGTTCGTCCCCCGAGACTCGACCGAGTTCCTCGCGGAGCAAGCGGTGCGACGGCTTCGGCGCCGCCGGCGTCCCGTCGTGCTCGACGTGGCGACCGGCGGCGGGACGGTCGCGCTCGCGGTCGCGAACGAGGTCCCGGGCGTCCGCGCGTACGGGACGGACATCTCGCGCGAGGCGATCCGCGTGGCGCGCCGCAACGCCGAGCGCCTGGGGCTGCGGGTGACGTTCCTCGTCGGCGACCTGTTCGGGGCCCTGCCGGAGAGCCTTCAGGGAGCGGCCGACGTGGTGACGCTGCATCCTCCGTACGTCGCGAGGCAGGAGATCCGCGATCTCCCCGATGAGATCCGCAGGTGGGAGCCGGCCCACACGCTCACCGACCGGAGCTCGGACGGGCTCGGGCTCGTCGGCCGGACGGCCGCCGAGGCCGGCTCCTGGCTGCGGCCCGGTGGGTGGCTCCTCGTCGAGGTGAGCCCCGATCGCGCACGAGCCGTGGGCCGCGTGATGCGGGCCAACGGGTTCCGGGACGTCCGCAGCACGTTGGATCGCGGGTTCAAGGTCACCCGCGTGATGGTCGGCCGCTGGCAGTGAGCGAGCCGGTCGTCGCGCCGTTCGGCACCTGGCGCTCGCCGATCGACGCCGACGCCGTCGCTCGCGCCGCGACGATCGTGTCCGGCGTCCGGCTCGACGGCGAGAGCGCCTGGTGGCTCGAGTCTCGGCCGGCCGAGGGCGGCCGAACCGCGCTCGTGCGCTCCGATCCCTGGAGCGATCCCGTCGACGTCGCGCCCGAGAGCTTCAACGTCCGGTCGCTCGTCCACGAGTACGGGGGAGGGGCGTTCACGGTCCGGGACTCGATCGCGTACCTGTGCAACCTCGAGGACCAGCGAGTGTACCGACAGGAGCCCGGCGGGGATCCGCAGGCGATCACGCCGGAGCCACCCGTTCCCCGGTCCCTGCGCTACGCCGATCTCGACGCCTCCCCCGACGGTCGCTGGATCGCCTGCGTGCGCGAGCGACACGAGGTGGACGCATCGGTGAACGAGATCGTCCTGATCCCGACGGACGGCTCCGCGGGACCCACCGTCCTCGCGGAGGGGAGCGACTTCGTCGCGTCCCCGCGATTCTCCCCGGCGGGCGACCGGCTCGCGTGGCTTCGCTGGGACATGCCGCGAATGCCCTGGGACGGGACGGAGCTCCTCGTGGCACCGTTTCGCGACGGCGAGCTCGGGGACCCCGCGATCGTCGCCGGCGGGCCGACCGAGTCGATCTTCCAGCCGGCGTGGTCGCCGTCGGGGACCTTGCATTTCGTCTCGGACAGGACCGGCTGGTGGAACCTCTACCGGCTCGAGCCCGACGGCGCCGCGACGAACCTCACGCCGATGGCCGCCGAGTTCGGCGTCCCCGCCTGGGAGTTCGGCTACTCCTCGTTCGCGTTCCTCGACGACGGCAGGATCGCCTGCGCCTATCGCCGATCCGGCGAACAGCACCTCGCCATGCTGGATCCCTCCACCTCGGAGCTGATCGACGTCGACGTCCCGTACACGAGCTTCTCGCCCCCGTTCGTGAGCGCCTCGGGGAACCGCATCGGGTTCATCGGCTCGAGCCCCACCGCGACCCGGGAGGTGGTCGTCCTCGACTTCATCTCGCGCGCCGTCGATGTGCTCCGCGTCGGCGCGGCCCTCGGCGTCGACGACGCGTACGTTTCGATGGCCGAGCCGATCGAGTTCCCGACGGACGACGGATCGATCGCGTACGCCAACTACTATCCGCCCCGCAACCCCGACTTCCGGGCCCCCGCCGGCGAGCTGCCGCCGCTCGTCGTTCGCGTGCACGGCGGCCCGACCTCGGAGTCGACGCCCGAGCTGAAGCCAGCCGTGCAGTTCTTCACGTCGCGGGGATTCGCGGTCGCCGACGTGAACTATGGAGGGAGCACAGGGTACGGCCGGGAGTTTCGCGAGCGGCTGTACGGGCGGTGGGGAGAGGTCGACGTCGACGACTGCATCGCGGCCGCGCGGCACCTCGCCGCAACGGGCCGCGCCGACCCCGATCGCGTCGTCGTGACGGGGGGAAGCGCCGGCGGCTACGTCGTGCTCGCCGCCATGGCCTTCCGGCCGGGCGCGTTCGCCGCGGGGACGAGTCTGTTCGGCGTCTCCGATATCGCTTCGCTCGCGAGCGAGACGCACAAGTTCGAGAGCCGGTACATCGAGAACCTGCTTCCGCGCGAGCTGTGGCGGGAGCGGTCGCCCGTGTATTCGGCCGATGCCATCGAGCGCCCCCTGCTGCTGCTGCAGGGTCTCGAGGACGCCGTCGTCCCCCCGGCCCAGGCGGAGGCGATGATCGAGGAGTTGCGTGAGCGCGGGGTCCCCTACGCCTATCTCGCGTTCGAGGGCGAGCAGCACGGCTTTCGACGTGCCGACAGCATCGTGCGGGCGACGCAGGCGGAGCTCGCGTTCTACGCGGAGGTCCTCGGATTCGAGGCCGCCGACGACCTCCCCCCGCTCGAGATCGTCCGCACGGCCTAAGGCCCCAGGGCGGTCGTCCCGCCCGCGCCGGGGCGAAGGGCCCGCTTCTCGCGCCGCTCGCTTGTCGAGCATGGGGGCACGATGTCCCGTACCTGGTACGTCGTCGGACGGTTGACCGCGCGCGCCCTGCCCGCCGCGCTCCTGCTGTGGGCGGGGCTGGCCAAGGCGGTCGACCGGCAGGGGTCGATCCTCGCGGTCGACGCCTACGACGTGCTTCCAGACGGCCTCGTGAGGCTGGTCGCGGCGATCCTGCCGTGGGTGGAGATCGGGGTCGCCCTCCTGTTGATCCTCGGGCTCTTCGTGCGCTTCGCCGGGATTGCCACGGCCGTGCTCGCAGCGCTGTTCATCGGGGCCTTGGTCCAGGCGAAGGCTCGCGGACTCGCGATCGACTGCGGCTGCTTCGGGGGAGGGGGAGCCGGCGACGGCGTGAGCTGGTGGGACATCGCGCGAGACGTGCCGGTGCTGCTCTGCGGCCTGTACCTGGCCAGAAGTCCGCGAGGGCCGTTCCAGCTCGATAACCGATTCCTCGACGTGGAGGCGGACGATGGCGCAGGTCACGGGTCAGTCACACAAGCAGGGCAAGCGCGAGCGGCAGCGAGCCGCGGCTGAGGCGCGAAACGCCGCTCGCAGGCGGCGGGCACAACGCCGGACGCTCGCCTACGGGCTCGGCGCGGCGGCGATCGTCGCGGTCGTCGCGCTCGCCGTCTTCACGCTCGCCGGCGACGGCGGGACCTCCGACGGCGTCGGCCCGTCCCGGACCGCCGAGGTCTCGACCTCGGGGCCGGCGCGGACGGAGCCGCTCGCGCCCGGCGACGCCGTGCCCGAGTACTCCGCGCCCGCCATCGGCGGGGGTACGACGAACTGGTCGGACTCGGCCGGTTCGCCGAGGGTCCTGTCGGTGTGGGCTCCCTGGTGCCCGCACTGTCAGGTGGAGCTCCCGCTCCTGAATCGCATCATGCCGGACTACCCGGCGGTGAGCTGGGTCACGGTGGTGACGGCGATCGGGCAGAGCCCCGGGCCCGATTCGGCGGCGTTCCTGCAGGACAATGGGATCTCGGCCCCGACGGCGATCGACGACGGACGGGGAACGCTCGCCTCGGCGCTCGGGATCCAGGGGTTCCCGACCCTGTACTTCGTCGGGTCCGACGGAAAGGTCGTTCTCGAGATGCAGGGCGAGGTCGACGAGGCGACGCTCCGCGCGACGATCGAGTCGCTCTCGTGAAGGAAGGGGGGTGCGGGGGGCCGGGTGACGGACCGGCCCCCCGCTCCAGAGGGGCGCATGCCTCTTGGCGTCCCGAACGCTAACGGGGGGTCATGGCGCGCCGGGGACGCCCAGGTGACGGCCTTGTGAACTCGGTTGGTGCCGACCCCGGCTTCGACTGGCGAAGCCGGGGTCGGGCCTGCCGCTCGAGTCTCAGTGCCGGACCGGCCACACGACGGCCGCGATCGCGGCCCTGCCGACCCGTCGAACGTAGCCGCGCTCGTCGGCCATGCGGGAACGGCGGGTGAGACGGGCGGTCCGCTCGGCCTCCGCCTCGCGGATGCGATCCCTGAGCTGGTACTTGGCCATCTCTCCGTTCAGCATTTCCGCGCCCTCCTTCGGTCGCGACGTCTGACCCGGAGGCTATCTGGGGACCCTCTCGACGCTCGGTGATCGCGCGCACGGATCACGGGTGACGTCCGTCACGTTGCAGAGGCGCAGGCGTGGCCCCAAGATGCGCAGGCGTGAGCGGGTGGGGCCTCTTCGTCGCGGTGGTTGCCGTGCTCCTGGCGGGCACCGCCTTCGTCGGGAACCTGCTCGCCTCCCGACGACGGCGCACGCCGGGGGTTCCGGTGTACGAACTGATCCGCCGCCGCGACGGTGGTGCCGCCGACCGGACCGAGCCGGTCGCGGGAGGGGTCTACGCCGCGGTCGGCGTGGCGATCGACGCCGCGCCGACCGACGAGGACGGCGCCGGCTGGTGGGCCGACCTCGCCGGGCGCGTCGACCCGGCCGAGTTCCGTCCCGAGCTCGCGCCCGACGTCGAGCTCAAGGAGTTCACGCTCCGCTGGGGCAACAACTACGCGATGATCGCGAACCCACGGGACCTGCTGCACTACCGCCTCGAGCCCGGCGAGATCGAGCTCCTGCCGCTGATGGACGGCACGCGAACGGTGAAGGAGATCGTCGTCGAGCGATTCCAGGACGCCGGGGACATCGAGCTGTCGGCCGTCTCCGACCTGGTCCGACAGCTCCGCGTGGGGAGCTTCTTCGTGACGCCGTTCCAGGACTTCGACGCGATCTTGCAGCGGGCGATGGATCCGGTTTCGGCCGCGCGATCGCACGCGCGACGGTTCGCCAAGACGCTGTCGATCGAGTGGCGCGGGGCGAACCGGCTCGTCGAGTGGTGGTACCGACACCTCCTCAAGTACTTCTTCATCCCGGCCGTCGGCGTGCTCGCCGCCCTCGCGGCGGTGGCCGGCGGCGTCGCGTTCGTCGCGCTCCTTCGCTCGGGGGAGTTCTCGCTCTCGGGCGAGTCGCCGGCGGCGCAGTCGCTCGCGTTGCTCGCGATGAGCTACTTCCTCACGTTCATGCACGAGCTCGGGCACGCGGTGGTTCTCACCCACTACGGGCGAAAGGTGAAGAGCGCCGGTTTCATGATCTACTTCGGCTCGCCGGCGTTCTTCGTCGACTCGTCCGACGGGTTGATGATGGATCGCGGCCAGCGGATCGTGCAGTCGTTCGCCGGCCCGTATGCGGAGCTCATCATCGCCGGCGCCGCCTCCGCGCTCGCGTGGTTCTTCCCCGACTGGTGGATGGCGCCGGTCTTGTACAAGTTCGCCGGGCTCAACTACTTCGTGATCTTCCTGAACCTCGTGCCGATGCTCGAGCTCGACGGGTACTGGATCCTGTCGGACCTCATCCAGGTGCCCGACCTGCGGCCGCGCTCGCTGCAATTCCTCCGCTACGACCTGTGGCAGAAGCTGCGGCGCCGGGAACGCTTCACGAAGCAGGAGGTCGGCCTCGGCGTGTACGCCGTGCTCGGCGTCGCGTTCACGATCCTCACGCTCTGGTGGTCCGTCATCGTGTGGGAGGAGATCTTCGGCGGGCTCATCCACGCGCTGTGGGATGCGGGCCTCCTGGGTCGGATCCTCCTGATCGCCCTCGCGCTGTTCGTCGCCGGCCCGATCCTTCGAGGGGCGATCGCGCTCGTGCGGGCGCTCGTTCGGCGTGTGCGGGGCCTCGTGCGGTCCGTCCGATTCCGGCTCGAGACCTCCTGGCGGGTCGAAGCCGCCCAACTGATCGACGCGCTCCCGATCTTCGAGGACCTTCCCGAGGACGCCCTCTCCGACCTCGCGGGCCGCGTGCACCTGCGCTCGTTCCCGCGGGGCAAATCGGTGTTCCGGCAAGGGGATCGGCCGGAGGCCTTCTACGTCGTCCGCAGCGGCGTCCTCCACGTCCTCGAGGAGGACCCGGAGGCCGGCGACGAGCGGATCCTGCGGACGCTCGGCCGCGGCGAGTCGTTCGGTGAGCTCGGCCTGGTGGACGGGACCGCGCGGACGGCGACCGTGCGCGCCGTGGAGGACAGCGAGCTCTTCGCCGTGGACGAGACCACGTTCGACCGGCTGCTCGCGGACACGGTGAACGTTCCCGAGTTCGCGCCGACGTTCCAGGCCGTCGCCGAGCTCAGGCGGCTACCGGCGTTCGCCAGCCTCGGCGTGGACGACCTGGCCGAGGTGCTCGCCCACGGCGCGTGGGTCAACGTGCCGCCGGGCGAAACCGTCATCGAGCAGGGGGCCGCAGGCGATGCCTTCTACGCGATCGGCGCCGGACAGGTGGAGGTGATCCAGGACCACCGGCTGGCCGCCACCCTCGGGCCCGGTGGTCACTTCGGCGAGGTGGCGCTCCTGCGCAACGTTCCCCGCACCGCGACCATCGTCGCACGCACGCCCGCGCGGCTGTTCCGGCTGGATCGGGAGGGCTTCGAACGGGTCATTGCCGGGGCCTTCCGGCGGGGCACCCTCAACCCCGCGGCGTCCATCGACCGAACCTGGCAGCATTAGCCGGCACGAAGGGGGCGGGATGGACTGTTGGCACTGCCGGAGGACCGCGGTCGGGGTGTGCCGCTTCTGCGGCCGCGGGATCTGCGAGGACCACGTGGAGACGATGCCGTATGTCCTCGAGCTGTTCCGCACCGCCGACGTCACCCGGGCCCTCGTCGTCGAGGACGCCCTCTACTGCGGTGCCTGTACCCCGCGCCCGGACCCCCTGGACCTGCCGGAGCTCGACGGCGGAACGTGACGTTCGTCACATCCATCCATGTGATGGCGGTCACACGCAGGTGTGTGATGGAGGTCACCGTCGACTCGGTGACCGGCGACACATCCAATCGGTGACGCGCGAGCCATGATTCGCCCGAACGTGAAACCCAGCCCGAGAGGGCGCGGACTCGCGGAGGGAGGTGAGTGAGGTGGCGGAGAAGAAGATCGCTCCGAAGCCTGCGGCCTCCAAGAGCACGACGAGCTCGAAGAAGGCGGCCGCGACGCGGGTGACCAAGCGGAAGCAGCTCAAGAAGTTCAAGAAGGCGTAACGCCTCGCTCGATACCTGCCTCACGGACCCGGGCCTCGGCCCGGGTCCGTCGGCGTTCCGGGGCCTGTTCTCACGAGCGCCGTATTGACTACGCTTGGCGCATGACGACGACGGCGACTCCCGCGCTCGTCGAGGAGATGGCCCGAACCCCGCTGTTCGACGGGGCCGCCACCTCGACGATCGCCCGGCTCGCCGAGCGCGGTGCGATCCGCCGCTACCGGCGGGGGACCTACCTCTTCCACCAGGGCGACGAGTCGCCCGAGGTCTTCTTCCTGGTCGACGGCCGCGTCGAGATCAGCTCGCTCTCCGCGAACGGCCACCGCCAGCTCCACACCACCCTTGACCGGCCCCAGTTCTTCGGGGAGCTCGGGGTGTTGGGAGGGATGCCCCGGACGGCCGCCGCCATCGCGCTCGAGGAGTCGTCCGTCTGGTTGGTTCCCGCGGCGGCCTTCGTCGAGTTCCTCGCGGAGGAGCCGGTCGCCTCCCGCTCGATCCTGCGGGCGCTGGCGCGCAACGTGCAGTCGCAGGAGGCGTTCGTCGAGGACCTTCTCTACCTGGACCTGAAGGGCAGGGTCGCCAAGCGCCTGTTGCAGCTGGTGGCCCCCTCGCTCGACGAGCTGCCCGAGGACGGGGCCGTGGTGCCGTCCGTCGTCACGCACGCCGACCTCGCGAGCCTGTGCGGCGGCAGCCGCGAGAACGTCACGCGGATCCTGTCGGACTTCCAGCGGCGCGGGTTCGTCGAGCGCGACGGCCGGCGCTTCGTCCTGAAGAAGATCTCCGGGCTCGCCCGTCTCGCCGGCGTGGAGGAGTAGCCGGCGTCGGCGGCTCAGCCGCCGATCGCGGACATGCTCCGTTCCGGCTGGACGAAGTCCGGGTGGTTGATCCGATGCCCCGACCACTTCCGCCAGACGGTGGCGCGGATGAGGCTCGAGAGTTCCTCCTCGGTGGCGCCGGCGCGCATCGGCCCGCGCAGGTCGGTCTCCTCGAGGGCGAACAGGCAGGCCCGCACCTGCCCCTCCGCGGTCACCCGCAGCCGGTTGCAGTCGTCGCAGAAGGGCTGGGTGACGCTCGCGATGACGCCCACGCCGCCCGGAGCCCCGTCGGCGAAGCGGTAACTCGTGGCCGGCTCGTGATCGGGTCCCTCGGAGGCGAGCGGGTACACGGCGTCGATGGCCTCGAGGATCCGCGCCGAGGGAACGACCTTCGCGCGCTCCCAGGCGTGCTGCGCGTCGAGCGGCATGTACTCGATGAATCGGACCGCGTGGCCGTGCGCGCGCGACCAGGTCGCGAAGTCGACGACCTCCTCCTCGTTCGTGCCGCCGATCACGACGCAGTTGATCTTGATCGGTGACAGCCCGGCGGCCTTCCCCGCCTCGATCCCGGCGAACACGCGGTCGAGGGCGTCGCGGCGCGTCATCTCCTGGAACCGGTGACGCAGCAGCGAATCGAGCGACACCGTCACGCGGTCGAGCCCGGCCTCCGCGAGCGGGGCCGCCAGCCGGTCGAGCAGGACCCCGTTCGTCGTCATCGACATATCGATGCCCGGCGCGACGTCGCGCAGCATCCGGATCAGCATCGGGAGGTCGGCGCGCACCGTCGGCTCGCCGCCGGTGACCTTCACGGAGCGGACGCCGAGCCCGACGAAGAGGCGGAGCAGGCGCGCGAGCTCCTCGAACCGCAGGATCTCGGCCTTCGGCAGCCACGCGATGCCTTCGGCGGGCATGCAGTAGGTGCAGCGGAAGTTGCACCGGTCCGTCACCGAGAGCCGGAGGTCGTCGGCGACCCGGTCGAACGTGTCGACCAGCGGGCCCTCCGCCGGGGGAGGGGACGTCGGCGGCTGCCAGCGGTCCATGAGGAAGCTCAGCGTACCCCGTTCGCCGTCAAGGCTCGGGCCCGGCCTCGGGGAGAAGGGCCTCGAGCGTCGAAAGGGCCGACGCGAGCGCCGCGTTCGGGTCGCCGGCCGAGCGCCCGACGGCCGACCCGAGCAGGAACGCGGCCAGCGGCGTGGCCCTGCGCTCGACCCGATGGGCCACCGCCCGCGCCGCGTCGAGCAGCCGCCCCTCGTCGGACTCGGACAGGGCCGCGACCCCGAGCGCGTCCGCCAGCCGGTCGATCCACTCCTGCACGGCATCCCCCTCGCGTCGTCGGTGTTGCACGACGGTACCCGCTCGGCGCGCGTGGTCGAGCGCCCGGCAAGTGCTCGCGGACATCGGGGCCCTGGCTAGGATGGGTTCGATGAGCGCGGTGGAGGCTGCCGTCGTCACGGTCTCCGACGGGGTGACCGGAGGGACCCGGACGGACGAGTCGGGCGACGTCGCCGAGCGGCTCCTTCGCGACGCGGGGTTCGACGTCACGGCGCGGGCCGTGGTTGCCGACGACCGGGGCGAGATCGAGCCCCTGCTTCGCGACCTCGCCGACGTCCGATCGATCCCGCTGGTCGTGACCACCGGCGGGACGGGCTTCGGCCCCCGCGACGTGACGCCCGAGGCGACGCGCGCGGTGATCGACCGCGAGGCCCCAGGCCTGGCCGAGCTCATGCGCCTGGAGGGGCTCAAGCGGACGCCGATGGCCGCCCTGTCGCGCGCCGTCGCCGGCAGCCGCGCGGCGACGATGATCCTCAACCTGCCGGGGAGCCCCAAGGGCGTGCGCGAGGGCCTGGAGGCGATTCTGCCCGTGCTGCCGCACGCGATCGAGCTCCTGACCGGGCGAACGGGGCCGCACCCGACCGGTCACGAGGACGAGACCGTTCGCCCGAACGAGGCCGTGGGCGCCGGGCCGCGCGCGTGGGTGGACGTTCGCGCGGTCGAGGTCAAGGGCGACCCGCCGTGCCGAGTCGGCAACGCGATGCGCATCGTCCCGGGCGGCTCGGTGGGCGGCACCCTCGGCTGCGCCGAGTTCGACGAGGCGGCCGTGCGCGACGCCGAGGAGGTCGCGCGCTCCGGCGAGCCGCAGAGCCGCCGCTACCGCCACGAGCAGGGTGAGGTCGTCGTGTTCTTCGACCCGCCGCCGAGGCGGTCGCGCGTCGTCGTGGTCTCGGCCACCGACGTCGCGCGCGAGCTCCGGCGTCATGCGGCCGGGCTCGGCGACGACACCGTGATGGTCGAGCCGCGCGCCGATCGGGTGACGCCGTCTGATCGTTCGGAGCCGGGCGGCGTCGTCGCCTCGATCGCGGAGGCGGCGCCCGACGAGCGCACGGACGTCGTCTTCACTGATCACGACGCTCCCGGGATCGCCGAGCTCCTGGCCGAGGCCCTGCGCACGCCGGCCCCGTTCGTCGGCGTGATGGGGAGCCGGCGTCACGTCGCTCCGTACCTCGAGGACCTCCGGTCGATGGGCGTGGACGAGGAGGCGATCGGTCGGATCCGGTCGCCCGTCGGGCTCGACCTCGGCGGACGGCGGGCCGAGGAGATCGCGCTGTCCATCGCGGCGGGCATCGTCGCCGCCCGCAACGGCCGCGACGGCGGATGGCTCGATCGCGCGTGAGCTCGACGGCCCCGCACGTTCGGAAGAACCGCCGCTACTGGGAGGCGGAGAGCGAGCGGTACCAGCACGACCATGCGTCACAGCTCGGCGGCGCCCGGCCCGTCTGGGGCGTGTGGGCGATCCCCGAGTCGCGCCTGCGTATCCTCGGCGACCTGCGCGGCCGACGGGTGCTCGAGCTCGGCTGCGGCGGCGGCCAGTGGTCGCGATGGATCGCGGACGCCGGCGCCCGTCCCGTCGGGCTCGACCTCTCCCTCAACCAACTGCGGCATGCGTGCGGGGTGCTCGGGCCGAACGAACGGCGGGTCCCGCTCGTGAACGCCGACGCGGAGCGCACGCCCTTCGCGGATGAGAGCTTCGACGTCGTGATGTGCGACCACGGCGCGATGACGTTCGCGGACCCATACCGCACGGTGCCCGAGGTGGCTCGGGTCCTGCGGCCCGGCGGGCTCTTCGCGTTCAGCCACGCGAGCCCGTTCCAGTTCGTCTGCTGGGACGACGAGCGCGACGGGGTCACCGAGCGCCTGGCACGTGACTACTTCGGGATGCGCAAGTGGGACGAGGAGACGGTCGACTTCATGTTGCCGTACGGCGAATGGATCCGCCTCTTCCGGGACAATGCCCTGGAGGTCGAGGACCTGGTCGAGCCCCGTCCCCCGCGAAACGCTCGCACCACCTATCCGTGGTTCGCGCCGCTGTCGTGGGCGCGGCGATTCCCCTCCGAGAGCATCTGGAGGTTGCGGAAGCGGGACGGATGACCCGGGGTCGCCGGGTCGGGGCGGTGGTGGTCGCCCTCGCCGTGGCGACCACGATCGGGGCGGTCGCCTGGATCGAGCGGGGATCCCCGGCGACGTCGGTGTCCGGGAACCGATGGAACGTCGTGGTCATCGTCACCGACGACCAGACCGTCGACTCGATCCCGCGACAGCCCCCGGCGATGCCGCTGCTCCAGGCCGCGGCCGCGAATCCGAACCAGCACTGGGTGACGTTCGAGCACGCGTTCGTGAACACCCCGCTCTGCTGCCCGTCCCGGGCGACGATGCTCACCGGCCGGTACGCGCACCACCACGGTGTGCTGACGAACGAGGACGGCGCCCGCCTGGACGAATCGACGACGGTCGCGGCCTGGCTCGATGCGGCCGGGTACCACACCGGTCTGGTCGGCAAGTACCTGAACGCCTATCCGTTCGGCCGGACGCCGTTCGTTCCCTCCGGATGGGACCGGTGGTGGGCGAAGGCCCAGGGTCCGGCCACCAGCCTGTACTACGACTACACGTTGATCGAGCAGGGCGAGCCCGTCCGGTTCGGCGACGCGCCCGAGGATTACGCGACCGACGTCCTCGCCGACCGGGCGGTCGAGTTCATCCGCGACGCGCCGGACGACGCACCGTTCTTCCTGTGGTTCGCGCCGACGGCGCCGCATCCGCCGTGGGTCCCGGCGCCGCGCGACGCGGGCGCCTTCGCCGATTTGCCGATCGCCTCCCCGCCGAGCGTCGGCGAGGCCGACGTGACCGACAAGCCGGCGTGGGTCCGGGCGCTGCCCGAGATCGACGCGGCGGGACGCGCCACGCTGCTCGAGCAGCACCGCCAGTCGTTCGAAACCCTGCTCGCGGTGGACGACGCGATCGGGGCGATGATCCAGGCCCTGCGGGACCGCGGTGATCTCCAGCGCACGGTGATCGCCTTCGTGTCGGACAACGGGTACGCGTTCGGCGAGCATCGGTGGACCGCCAAGCGCTGCCCGTACGACGAGTGCACGGGCGTGCCCTTCCTCGTCCGCTACCCGCCGGTGGCGGGCAGGTCCGAGTCGACGCTCGTGTCGGCGGTGGACCTCGCGCCGACGATCGCCGAGCTCGCCGGGGTCGCGCCACCGGCCGGCGTCGACGGCACCAGCCTCGTGCCGGTGTTGCGGGGCCGCGGAGGCGGGAGCGGGACCGTCTTCTCGGAGTGGGTCGGCGACCCCGACGTTCCCGCTTGGTGGCAGGTCCGGACGTCGGCGTTCGCCTACATCGAGCTCGGCACCGGCGAGCGTGAGCTCTACGACCTGCGCGCCGATCCCTACGAGCTCGAGAACGCCGTCGACGATCCCGCCTACGCGTCGGTCCTTACCCGTCTCGTCGCCGCGCTCGAACGCTTCCGCGGTTCATAGCGGCGACCGACGATAGGGTGTGACGCCGTGAGCTCCCCGTCCGGCCCCGGTTCGCGCGTCCCCATCCCGCGCCGCCGCCTGCGCTTCGATCGCCGCAGAGCCCGTCGTCGCCGGGGCTTCGTCGCGTTCCTCGCGGTGGCCGTCGTGCTCATCGGCGCGATCGCGTGGGCAACGCTGGGACGGGAGGACGGCGACCGGGCCGGCTCCGGGCCGTCGGGCGCCACGTCGACCGGCTCGGGCGGTGGCGACGGCACCGGCGGGACGGGAGGCACGGGCGCGAGCGGCGGCGGGGCGATCGTCCCCGGCCAGACGCCGATCGAGCACGTGGTGTTCATCGTCAAGGAGAACCGCACGTTCAACAACTACTTCGCCACCTATCCCGGGGCGGTGGGCGCGACGGAGGGCGGCACGATCGAGTGCTCCGAGGACGGCTGCCGGGACGGGCGCGTCGTGCAGCTCACCCACGGCCCCGACGTGTATCCGCACGACCTCACGCACTGCTTCCGGTGCGGGCTCACGGCGATCAACGGCGGCAAGATGAACGGCTTCAACCACATGAACGGGCCGATCCCGCAGTCCGGAGAGCGCGCCGACCTGTACGGCGCAGCCCTGACGGGGTACTCGTACCTCGAGCGCGAGGACGTCCCGAACTACTGGGCCTACGCGGACCGCTTCGTGCTCGCCGACCACTTCTTCACGCCGATGTACGGGCCGACACTGCCCGAGCACCTATACGCGGTCGCGGCGCAGTCGAACTTCATCGTCGACAACAAGTCGACGGTCGATCACGAGGGCAGCTACTGCGACGACCCGACCGAGAACGCGACCCGCTTCATCCCCCGGGAGGCCCGCGAGAACCGCGAGCGGATCATGGAGCTCGAGCGCGACATCACGGGCAACGGCTCCAACGTCTACGACATCGCCGACTACTGGGGCAGCATCCGGCTCTGCTTCGACATCCCGGTGCTTCCCGACCAGCTCGAGGCCGAGGGCATCAGCTGGGGCTACTACGCGACCGAGAACGCGTGGATGAACGTGCTCCAGATGATCCGCCACGTCCGCTACGGCCCGATGTGGGACAAGGTCCACGATCCGACCCAGTTCGTCCAGGACGTCGAGAACGGGCAGATGCCGGCCGTCTCCTGGGTCATCCCGCCGGAGTCGTACAACGAGCACCCGGGCGGGGGGAAGAGCACCTGCGCCGGCGAGAACTGGACGGTCGACCTGGTGAACACGATCATGAAGAGCCCCGACTGGCGCTCGACGGCGATCATCCAGGTCTGGGACGACTTCGGCGGGCTCTACGACCCGGTCCCACCACCGCAGTACGACATCATGGGTCTCGGGCCCCGGACGCCGGCGCTCATCATCAGCCCGTACACGCGACAGGGCTCGAACCCCGACGGCGGCTTCGTGGATTCCACCGTGTACGAGTTCAGCTCGGTCCTCGCGTTCATCGAGCAGGTCTTCGGGCTCGACCCGATGACCGATCGCGACGCCCAGGCGAGCCCGCTGCTCGGGGCCTTCGACTTCGCGCACCCCGACTTCCACAAGCTGATCCTGGACCTGCGAACCGACTGCCCCTACGGCACCTCGTCCACCGAGTTCGCGGCGGGCTGGCCCTACTTGCGGACGATCGGCAATCCCAACGACTGAACGGCGCCCGTGGCCGCGCGCTCGGGGGTGCGCGGCGGCTCCCAGGGCACGACCAGGCTGAAGACCGAGCCCTCGGGGGTGGAACGCTCGAGCCTGAGCTCGCCGCCGAGCGTCTCGGCGAGCCGGCGACAGATGTACAACCCGAGGCCGGTCCCGCCGACGCGACGGGTGGCGCTCTGGTCGACCTGGAAGAAGCGGTCGAACACGCGCTCGCCCGCGGACTCGGGGATGCCCGGCCCGTCGTCCTCTACGCGGATCACCAGGCCGGCGACGCTCGAGCGCCCGATGATCGAGACCGTGCTCGACTCCGGCGTGTACTTGAGGGCGTTCTCGACCAGGTTCGAAAGGATGCGATGCACCTTCGCGACGTCCGTCCGTGGGGGGGCGGGGTCGGGGTCGAAGTCCAGGATGAGCGTGTGGCCGGCGGCGCGGTCCCGAAGCTCGTCCACGACCCGCTCGGCGAGCGCCGGCGCGTCGAGCGGCGAAAGGTCGAGCGACTCGACGTCGGCGTCCAGCCGGGCGGCGACGAGCAGCTCCTCGATCAGCCGCTGAAGGCGATCGCTCTGTCGTGCCGCGCCCTCGAGGAACTCCCGCGACTGCTCCGCGTCGAGCCGGTCGCCGAGCTGCAGGAGCGTCTTGACGTAGCCCTGGATCGAGGTGAGCGGCGTGCGCAGCTCGTGCGACACGACCGCGATGAGGTCGTCCTTCAGGCGGTTCAACTCCGCGAGCTCCGACCTCTCGACCGAGGCGCGCGCTCCCCAGTGGATCGACGCCACCGGCAGGACGAGCAGCGGCAAGAGCGCGGGATCGTGCTGCGCGAGCACCACGACGACCGGGGCGAGGCACAGGAGCACGCCCGCCGCGACGGCCTGGAACTCGAGGTTCTGCCGGAAGTGATGCAGCGGCGACAGCCCTTGCGAGAGCGCCACCGCGACCTCGATGACCGCCGTATTCACAACGAAGAACGCGAAGCCCGCCGCGAAGACCGGCCAGGGGCCGCTCGCGGACAGGTCGGGCGAGCCGCCGAGACCGACGTACACGCCGCCGGCCGTCGCCGTCGCGAGCACGTACACCGACAGGTTGAACACGACCTTCCAGAGCTGCTTTCGGCCGAGGTCGGCGGCGAGCACCGCGGCGGCCATCGCGATCACGGCCGCGCCCGTGCCCCACCCGAGCATGATGGCGAAGCCGAACGTCGTGGAGGTCGTGATCTCCTCGACGTCGTCGCGCCGGGGCAGCCGGATCGGGAAGAGCTCCCCGACGACCGTAAGCACGGTCAGCACCCAGAGGGTGGAGGACGCGCCCTGGATCTGGGGGATGCCCGCGGCCGCGACGAGGGCGACCAGCACGAACAGACCCGCCGCCGAGATGCCGGCGACGTACAGATCGATCCATCCCACGCGCGAGCCGAGGCTTCGCGCTCGAGGTCGGTCGCCGTCGTGCATTGCGACGCTTGCGCCGGCCTGCTCCCGCTCGAGGTTCGGGTCCTGCGCCTCGGTCGTGGAAAGCGCGTCTGAGGTGCTCACCTGCTCAGCCCCACTTCAGGCCGTTGATGACGACGTCGCCGAGGCCACCCAGGAAGACGACCAGCGCGAGCGCGGCGACGCCGAAGAGGAGGCGCGCCAGCTTCTCCTTCAAGATCACTCACCTCCCCCGAGGCTCGAGCACGATGCGCGATGCGAGACGGGCGTACCCGACTGCAGTAGCCCATGGTGAGTGCCAAGGCACCGACGGCACATCCGCCGGGCGTCGCGTTTGTCGGCCGTCTTCGTCGTAGGGGACGGTCGTCCTTCGGCCTAGGGAGGGGAGATCGCCCGCGGACCGGGAGATTCAGCCGCCGTCGTAGCGGCCGGGGTCGGGAAACGCGTCGCCGAGACAGTCGGTGCGCGACGGCAGCGGCTCGGGAGGCCGGGGTGGTTGTGCGAAGTCGAAGGCGGAGATGAGCGGTGTGGCGTCTCGGTCCCGATGGGTGAGCTGGGTGAGGCGCCAGTTGTCCTCGATGAAGCGCAGCACGCTCGAGAACTCGCCGAGCTCGTGGGTGACGAACCCCTGCCGCGCGTACGGGGAGATGATCAGCAGGGGGACGCGGATGCCGAAGCCGAAGTCGTCTACCTGCGGCGGCGCCGCGTGATCGTAGAACCCGCCGTAGTCGTCCCATGTGAGGAAGATCGCCGTGTCGTCCCAGTTCGGGCCCGACATGACGGCGTTCACGATCTCGGTCGTCCAGTTCTCCCCGTAGCACATGCTGTACTCGGGGTGGTCGGACAGCTCGAAGCGCGGCGTGACCCACGTGACCGGCGGGAGCAGCCCCATCTCCGCCTGGCCGACGAACTCGTCCACCGGGAAGATGTGTTGCTGCCACACCTTCTCGTCCTCGCGGATGTGCCGGACCGCGTCGTACGCCGACCACGCATAGCCGTTCTGGTACTGCGTGGCCGCGTAGTAAGCCCACGGAATGCCGGCCTCGGTGAGCAGGTCGCCCTCGGTGAGGAAGTCGAAGCAGGGGGGCACCTTCTTCGCGATGCCTTCGCTGTCGAAGACCGGGACGTAGGCCTCCTCGATCGAATCGCACCCCCATGCCTTGAACAGGCCGGTCTCGCGGTGATGCTCGTTCAGGAGGCTCTGTTGCTGGACGGGGTTCTCGTGCGCCCCGCCCGACTGGGCGGCGATCGTGTAGAGGTGGTTCGGGAACGAGGGGCCTTGGGCGCTCGCGAAGAAGTTGTCGCCGATCACGTACTCCTCGGCCCACCGCCAGTAGTTCGGCAGGTCGCCCGGCTGATATTGCGTGTAGGCGTAGCGGTCCGCGGCGGCGCTGATCGTCGCGAACCCGTCCATCGCGCCGTCGTTCCACGCCTGCAGGGAGCACTCGTAGCAGTGCTTGATGTCGGTCGGCAGCCGGTCGAGGGCCTGCGTGAGGGGGCGGGGCTCCCCTTGGTCCGTCCCGACGCGCACGCCGTTGGTTCCGGGGAAGAGCCCGTACATGTTGTCGAACGTCCGGTTCTCCTTGATGACGAACACGACGTGCTTGATCGGGGTGGCGGTCTCGAGCGCGTCGGCGTCGAACGGGGCGGGGCGGACCCCGTAGTCGAGCGGCGGCAGCGGCTCCCAGGTCGGCGTGTCGGGGCTCGTGCACGAGGCTGCGATGCAGCCGCAGAGCAGGAGTAGGGGCACCACGATCCGGAGGGCTGTGCGGGGCACGGTGCACGACCCTACCGCACCGCCCGGCCGAATCGGGATCGGATCAGGCGGGCTGGAGGCTCCGGCCCTGCTGGGTTGCCAGGAACTCGCGCCAGTAGGCCTTGCCCTCCTCCGCAAGCGAGGAGATCGGGTCGTAGTACGGGTACTCGCGCGACAGCGCCTCGGGGTCGTCGAACTCGATCCCCGTCCGGTAGTTCTTCCGCCAGTAGCTGATGCCCTTGGTGCGGTCGTAGTCGCTCACCATGTGCACCCAGCGCTTGCCGACGAAGGGGACGTCGCACACGAAGCGCGGCGTCGCGAACCCCGGCAGGTAGCCCATGATCGCGAACTGGAGCTCCTGTGCCTCCCAGACCGCGAGCCGCCAGTGCTCGCTGTTGGGGATCATGTCGCAGAGGTAGAAGTAGTAGGGCAGGATCTTCGCGTGATCCATGAGCATGAAGCACAGCTCAAGGATCTGGTTGGCGGTCGTGTTCACGCCCCGCAGCAGGACCCCCTGATTGCGGACGTCGCGATAGCCCATGTCGAGCAGCTTGCGGACGGCCGAGCCGACGAGCGGCGTCACCTGCTGGGCGGCGTTCACGTGGGTGTGGATCGCGACCTCGACGCCGCGCTCGTGGGCCCGCTTGGCGATGGCGTCGTAGCCCGCGAGCACGTCGTCCTGGAGGAAGTGCTGGGGGATCCCCATCAGCCCCTTCGTGGCGATGCGTACGTCGCGGACGTTCTCGATGTCCATCAGCGCGAACAGCCAGTTCTGCAGCCGCTTGATCGGCACGTTGGCCATGTCGCCGCCGGAGACCACGACGTCGCGGACGCTCGGCGTGCGGCGGAGGTAGTCGAGCATGGCGTCCCAGCGCTCGTTCTGCTTCATCTCGAACTTGTACTTCAGCACCTGCAGCGTGTCGTTGCCGACGAGGTCCATTCGCGTGCAGTGGCCGCAGTACTGCGGACACGTCGGGATCAGCTCGGCGAGCACCTTGGTGGGGTACCGATGCGTGAGGCCCTCGACCGCCCACATGTCCGCCTCGTGCAGGGAGTCCCGCGAGGCCATCGGGTGCGAGGGGAACTCGGGATCCCGGTCGCCGTACGCGGGCGCCATGTATCGGCGGACGGGGTCGCCCCGAAGGTCGGTCTCGTCCATCGTGTTGACCATCTGCGGGGGGATGAGCATCGACATCGTGGCTCGCTCCCGCTGGTCGCGCTCGATGTCCGCCGCGAGCTCGTCGCCGAGGAAGCCGCCGAGGGCGCGACGGAACTCGACGAGGTTCTTGATGGTGTGCGCCCGCTGCCATTGCGCGGACTCCCACTGGTCACGGGTGACGTCGGCGAATCCGGGCAGGCGGGTCCAGTCCGGCTCTCGGTACTCGCGCCGCAGCGGATACTCGAAGGGTTGATCGGCCGCGTGCGCCCGGCCGGCCGCGTGCGTCGGGCGAATCCGAGCGTCGGGCGTGGGCGGGGTCTGCTCGGTCACGGGATCACCTCGTCGTTGCGCCGTTTGGGGTTGGCCTCGGACGGAACGGCCGTCATCGCCATGGTACCCGGAGTTCGTCCGGTAGAACAGCCTCGAAACCGAAGATCCTTCGGTTGGGTGGCGGGCGGTCGGTGGGGCCGGGGGGTGCGCGCTAGCGACGCCCGCGGCCGCCGCCGCGGAAGCCGCCGTCGCGCCCGCCCATCCTCGGCCGGCGCTCGAACCGTCCCTGGTCCTTGTCCGGGCGCGGCAGGCGTAGGCGAAGCGGCGTGGGGCCGGTGCGCTCGTAGCGCACCCAGATGTGGTCGATCTGCGGCTTGCGCTCGACCTCGCGCCACCCGGCGGCGAGCAGGTGCCGGTGACGTCCGGCCGCGTTCTTCCGCAGCTTGTCCGTGTTCGGCACCTTCAGGTACAGGCGCTCGACCCGGGCTTCCTTGTAGTCGGCCATCCGCAAGAGGGTAGCAGGGCGGCGAGCGCCGCCTCCGGCCACGTAAGCTGCGTCGGATCGGGACGGCACGAGCGGGAGGTCGGCGATGGCGGACAGCGTCCGGGAGTGGAACGAGCTGGCGGCGCAGCTCGCGGTCGACTCGATCCGCTCCTCGACGGCCGCGGGGTCGGGCCACCCGACGTCCTCGTTGTCCGCGGCGCACCTGCTGGCCGTCCTGTTCGCGAGCCACCTGCGCACCGACGTCGCGGATCCCGCGGCGCTCGCGAACGATCGCTTCGTCCTGTCGAAGGGCCACGCCTCGCCGCTGATGTTCTCGGTGCTGAAGGCGGTCGGCGCGATCACCGACGAGCAGCTCCTGTCGTTTCGGCGGTTCGGCTCGCCCGTCCAGGGGCATCCGGTTCCCCTTCCGGACATGCCGTGGGTGGACGTCGCGACGGGCTCGCTCGGGCAGGGGCTGTCGATCGGCCTCGGGATGGCGCTCGCGATGGGGATGGATCACAACCCCGCCCGAGCGTGGGTGCTGATGGGCGACTCGGAATCCGCCGAGGGCTCGGTCTGGGAGGCCATGGCGAACGCCTCGTTCCACGGCGCGGACAACCTCGTCGCGATCCTCGACATGAACCGGCTTGGCCAGCGCGGCCCGACGATGCTCCAGTGGGACGGCGACGCGTACGCCGCCAGGGCCGACTCCTTCGGCTGGCGCGCGATCCAGGTCGACGGCCACGACGTCGAGGCGATCGACGGCGCCTATCGGGAGGCCGAGGCCGCCGATCGGCCCTCGCTGATCGTGGCGAGGACCGAGAAGGGGCACGGCGTCTCCTTCCTTGCGAACGCGGAAGGCTGGCACGGCAAGACGCTCTCGGCGGAGGAGGCCGAGCGCGCGATCGCCGAGCTCGGCGGCCCGCGCGACCTCCGCGTCACCCCGCGCAAGCGCGAGTCCGGGCTCGCCCCCTCGAGGAACGGCGCGGCGCCGACCCTTCCCGTGTACGAGGAGGGCATCGCCACCCGCAAGGCCTTCGGCGAGACGCTCGCCGCCCTCTCGGTGCGGTCGGACGTCGTGGCGATCGACGGCGAGGTGTCGAACTCGACGTACACGGAGGACCTCCAGAAGGTCGCGCCGGACCGGTTCGTCGAGAGCTACATCGCCGAGCAGAACATGCTCGGGATGGCCGTCGGGATGCAGGTCCTCGGCAAGGTGGCGTTCGCCGCCACGTTCGCGGCCTTCCTCACCCGCGCCTACGACTTCATCCGAATGGCCGCCATCAGCCGCGCGAACCTGCGGCTGTCCGGGTCGCACGCGGGCGTGTCGATCGGCGAGGACGGGCCGTCGCAGATGGCGCTCGAGGATCTGGCGATGATGCGGGCCGTCCACGGCTCGACCGTCCTGTACCCGGCGGACGGCAACGCCACCGCGCGGCTCGTGGCCGCGATGGCCGACCTGCCGGGCATCTCGTACATCCGGACGACCCGGGAGAAGACCCCCAAGCTCTACGACGCGAGCGAGGACTTCCCGATCGGCGGGAGCAAGACGATCCGCTCGAGCGCGGGGGACCGCGTGACGCTGGTCGGCGCCGGCGTGACGCTCTTCCAGGCCGCCGAGGCCGCCGAGACCCTTGCCGCGGAGGGGATCCCGGCCCGCGTGATCGACTGCTACTCGATCAAGCCGATCGACGCACCGACCCTCCGAAGGGCGATGGCCGAGACCGGACTCGTGGTCACCGTCGAGGACCACTGGCCGCAAGGCGGCCTCGGGGACGCCGTGCTCGAGGCGCTCGCGGCCGGCGGCGAGCTCGCGGGGCGGGTGCACAAGATCGCCGTCACCGAGATGCCGGGGTCGGGCTCTCCCGAGGAGCTGCGCGACTGGGCCGGGATCTCCGCCGAGCGGATCGCGGCGTCGGTCCGGTCGCTCCTCGACGGAGCGAGCGTCGGCGCCGAGCGGTAGCATCGGATCACCCGATGGGCGACGTCTTCGATGCGATCCCGAAGATCGAGCTGCACTGCCACATCGAGGGGACCATCCGTCCCTCGACCGTGGCCGAGCTCGCCCGCAAGAACGGTCGCGCCCTTCCGGTGGACGACGTCGAGGACCTGTACGTCTACGACTCCCTGAACGGGTTCCTGGAGATCTTCTGGTTCGTCCAGGAGATGCTCGCCGACCGGGACGACTGGCGCCGGATCGCCTACGAGTCGGTGATCGACGCGGCGCCGCACGGCCTGCGGTACCGCGAGACGTTCTTCACGCCGGCCCGGCACCTGCAGATGGGCCAGGATCTGGCCGACATCGTTGCCGGGTTGACCGAGGGGCTCCAGGCGGCGGAATCCGACACGGGTGTGCGAGCGATGCTGATCTGCGACATGGACCGGGCGTTCGGGGCGCAGGCCGGGCTCGAGCTGATCCGGCGTCTCGTGGAGCTCCGCCGCGCGGGCGAAGCGGATCGGGTGATCGGCGTCGGCATGGACTCCACGGAGCTCGGGATCGACCCGCGCGAATTCGCACCGGCGTTCGAGCTCGCGGAGCGGGCGGGGCTGCGACGCACGACCCATGCCGGTGAAGACACGGGACCGGACAACATCGCGACGGCTCTGGACGCGCTCGGGGTCGAGCGGATCGACCACGGGCTTTCCGTGCTGGAAGACCCCGAGCTCACCAAACGCCTGGCCGGCGAGCGGATACCGCTCACGGTGTGTCCGAACAGCAACGTCGTGATCGCGAACAAGGTCCGGACCCTGTCCGAGCACCCCTTCCGCCGGATGCGGGAGGCGGGACTGCTCGCCTCGCTCAACACGGACGATCCCGCAATGACCGATCTCGATCTGGGCAAGGAGTACCGCTCGGTCGCCGAGTCGCTCGAGATGTCGTTCGGCGACATGGCGGAGGTGGCGCTCGACGGCGTCGAGGCGACGTGGCTGGACCCCGCCGACAAGGGCGCCCTCCGAACCGACTTCGAGCGGGAGCTGGCCGAGCTCCGACCCGTCTGATCGTCGACGGTCCTCGGAGGGTCGGGCCCGTCTCGGGCGCTACCATGAGTGCAATGGAAACGGGTCTGTCGCCCGTGACGCCGCGCCTTCGCGGCCGGATCCACCAGGTCGCGTTCTTCGTCTCGGTCCCGCTCGGCGTCGCGCTCATTCTGCTCGCACACGGCGCCGCGGCGACGGCCGTGGCGGCCGTGTACGCGGTGAGCCTCGCCGCGGTCTTCGGGGCGAGCGCCTCGTACCACCGCGGGCGATGGTCTTCCGGCGCGCGGCTATCCATGAAGCGGCTCGATCACTCGATGATCTACGTCCTCATCGCCGGCAGCTACACGCCGGTGGCGGTGCTGGTGCTCCACGGGCCGTGGGAGGTGGTCCTCCTGTCGGTGGTGTGGGCCTGCGCCGCGATCGGGATCACGCTCAAGATGGCTCGGCCCGACGGCCTTCGGGTGCCAACGGCGTTCCTGTACATGGCGATGGGGTGGCTCGCCCTCGTCGTGATCCCTCAGCTCTACCGCGGGATGACGCCCGCCGCGTTCGCGCTGATGGTTGCCGGCGGGCTCCTCTACACGGCTGGCGCGATCGTGTTCGCGAGCCACCGGCCGGATCCCCTGCCGCTCACGTTCGGGTACCACGAGGTGTGGCACGCGTTCATGGTCGCGGCCGCGGCCTGCCACTTCGCGATGATCGCGCTCGTGCTCCACGCGGCGTGATCGAGCCCTGGTACGCTGCCTCTCGAGGAACGGCAGTCGCCGTTCCGTGAGGTTGCAGCTCCTCGTTCCTCCTTTCGGCGGTCTCGGGGCAGGGCCAACCTCCCCGTGAACCATCCGCGGCCCGCCGCGGGCAACCGAAGGAGTCGAGCATGACCGCAAGCTTCACCGACCTGGGCGTCTCACGCCCGGTCAGCGATGCCCTCGCCAAGCGCGGGGTGACCTCGCCCTTCCCCGTCCAGACGCTCGTCCTGCGCGACGCCATCGCCGGCCGGGACGTGCTCACGCGCTCGGCGACGGGGTCCGGCAAGACGCTCGTGTTCGCGCTGCCGATCGTCGAGCGGCTGCAGCCGGACGACCCCACGCCCTCGGCGCTCGTCCTCGTCCCCACGCGCGAGCTCGCGCAGCAGGTCGCCGACGAGTTCGAGGACGTCGCGAAGGCGCGCGGTCTCCACGTGGGCGTCGCCTACGGTGGCGTCAGCATGCAGGAGCAGGCCCGCGGCAACCGCAGGGCGCACGTGCTGATCGCTACCCCCGGCCGGCTGCAGGACCTCGCCGAGCGCGGAACACTGAAGCTCGACCGCGTCCGCATCCTCGTGCTCGACGAGGCCGACCGCATGCTCGACATGGGCTTCCAGCCGCAGGTCGACCGCATCGTCCGTCGTCTGCCGAAGGATCGGCAGACGATGTTCTTCTCCGCCACGCTCGACGGTGGCGTGGGCAACCTCGCGCGGGCCTATACCCGCGAGCCCGTCCTGCACGAGGTCGAGTCGCGCGGCGAGACCGTCGAGGGCGTCGACCACAAGTTCGTCTCGGTCTCGGCCCAGGGCAAGGTCGAGGCGCTGACCGAGCTGCTCGAGCACGGCGGCGAGCTCACGCTCGTGTTCGTGCGGACCAAGCGCGGTGCCGACCGGTTGGTGCACAAGCTGAAGGCTAAGGGGATCAAGGCCGAGACGCTGCACGGGGACCTCAGCCAGAGCGCGCGGCAACGTGCGCTCGCGCGGTTCGAGTCCGGCCGGGCACAGGTCCTCGTCGCGACCGACGTCGCCGCTCGCGGTCTCGACCTTGAGCGGATCAGCCACGTCGTGAACTACGACCCGCCGAACGACGACAAGGGCTACGTCCACCGCATCGGCCGCACCGCGCGCGCCGGCCGCACCGGGACGGGGATCACGCTCGTGACCGCCGACCAGCAGGGCGACGTCGGTCGCATGGCGGCCCGCCTCGACCTGCATGAGGCGTTCGAGGAGGAGGGCATGAAGGTCGCCCCCCCGCGGGTCGTGTACTCGGCCTCGGCCTCCGGGCGCCGGTCCGGCCTGCGTCGCCCTCGACGCCGGGCGGTCTGAGGACGATCAGCAGGAGTGCTCGTCCGGCAGGAGCGGCCGGAAGATCAACGCGTAGTCTTTCCCCTCGCTCGTCCAGGGCGTGAGCTCGTTCGCGGCGTTCGCGGGGGGGAGCAGCGTCTCGAGGTCCGCGCCCGAGACCACGCCGCATCGCGTCTCGTCCATGTTCTTGTCGGCGGTCCCGAAGCTTGCGAGCGGGGTCGCGAGCGGCCAGTCGGTGGGCTGCTGCTCCATCTCGGGGTTGTCGATGTAGGGGCGCACGTGCACGCGCATCTCGGTGGGCGTGTACTGCTCGTCGGCTCCGATCGAGCCCTCGGGCAGCCAGCTGCGGAGGTCGCCCAGCTTGGTCGAGAACGCGGCGAGCTTCGCGCGGGCCTCGGTGTCGATCGACGGGTCGTCGCATCCGCCGGTCGTGCCGTCCTCGAAGCCGAGCGCGTAGGCGGAGACGGTGTGCGTGGTGCCTCCCGAGACGACCGTGAACGTTGTGGTGGGCAGGTCGGCGACGCAGGGGTAGTCGTAGGTCGCGTCCTTGCCGAGGAGCCCGGCCTTCTCGGCCTCCGCGAGGATCGCCTGGATGCCCTCCTCCGTCAGCTGTGCGACCTGCAGGTTCGGCATCGCCGGACCGGGGTAGATCTCGATGACCGGGCCCTGGGTGATCAGACGGCCGTCTCCGAACAGGGAGAAGGCGGGGATCGCCCGCAGGTTGGTCTCGACGGTGACGAAGCCGCCACCGGTCGCCATCCGCAGCACCAGGTCGTTCGCCCCCGTCGGGTGATCGATCCCGTCCGACGAGCCCCCGCCGGACCCCGAGCCGTTCTCGTTCAGCCGTCCGCAGGCGGCGAGGATCAGGGCCGGGAGCAGGAGCAGGATCGCGAACGTCTTGGTCTTCATCGGGCGCCTCCGTCCGTCGCGTTCGCGCTTGGACGCTCACCGAGCCGACCCGGGTTCCGCGCCCGGCCGCGACCCGTGCACGAGCGGGTACGCTGCCGCTCGATGGGCACGATGCGCGCCCTGCGCAAGAGCTCGAAGGGTCCGGGCGCCTCGCTCGAGGACGTCCCGGTTCCCGATCCCGGCGAGGGCGAGGTGCTCGTGCGGGTCCACGCCGCATCGATCTGCGGGACCGACCTGCACATCTACGACTGGAACGAGTGGGCCGAGGGTCGGATCTCCCGCGTCCCCATGACGTTCGGCCACGAGGTGGCGGGCTGGGTCGAGGCCGTCGGGCCCGAGGTCCATCACGTCCAGCCCGGGGCCTTCGTCGCCGCCGAGACCCACATCGCGTGCGGGATGTGCTCGACGTGCCGGACCGGCCGCGCGCACATCTGCCGGAACCTGCGGATCCTCGGCGTCGACACGGACGGCGCCTTCGCGGAGTACGTCGTCGTCCCGGCCCCGAACGCGTGGATCGTCGGCGAGGGGATCCGGCCGGATCACGCGTCGGTGATGGAGCCGTTCGGCAACGCCGTGCACGCCACGTTCGGCACCGAGGGCGGCGAGGACCTGCTCACGAACCCGGTCGCGGTAATCGGCTGCGGGCCGATCGGGCTGTTCGCGGTCGCGATCGCCCGGGCCCTGGGCGCGTGGAAGGTCTTCGCGATCGAGCCGAACGACGATCGGCGGGCGCTCGCCGGTGTGATGGGAGCGGACCTGCTGATCGATCCCACGAAGGAGGATCCCGTCGAGGTCGTCCTTCGGGAGACGGACGGCAACGGCGCCGAGGTCGTCTTGGAGATGTCGGGCAACGCGCGGGCCATCGACCAGGGCACGCGGATGGTCGCGCGCGGCGGGCGGATGTCCATGCTCGGGCTCCCCGACGGTCCCGTGACGCTCGACCTGAACGACCAGGTGATCTTCAAGGAGGCCCGGATCCTCGGCATCACGGGCCGCGAGATGTTCCGCACCTGGCAGCAGACGACGACCCTTCTTTCGACCGGACGGGTGGACGTCTCGCCGGTGATCACGCATCGGTTCCCGCTCGAGCGCTTCGACGAGGCCTTCGAGACGGCGCGCTCCGGTCACGCCGCGAAGGTGATCATGTTCCCGGGCGACGAGGAGGGTTGATCGATGGGCTCGCTCGACTTCCTGAAGGAGCGGCTCGCGGAGCTCGAGGCGCAGGGGCTCGCGATCCACCCGCGCACGCTCGAGGGGCCGACGGGAGCTCGGGCGCGGTTCGACGGGCGGGACGTCATCAACCTGGCGTCGAACAACTACCTCGGTCTCGCGAACCACCCGCGAATGAACGCCGCCGCGGCGAAGGCCGCTGCTGAGCTCGGGGCCGGCACCGGCGCCGTGCGCACGATTGCCGGGACGATGACGATGCACCGCGAGCTCGAGCACCGGTTCGCCGCGTTCAAGCACGCCGAGGATGCCCTCATGTTCCAGTCCGGCTTCACCGCGAACGCCGGGACGGTGGCCGCGATCTTGGACCGCGAGGACGTGATCGTGAGCGACCGGCTCAACCACGCCTCGATCATCGACGGGGCCCGCCTCTCGCGGGCCGAGATCAAGGTGTTCGAGCATCGCGACGCCGATCACGCGGACGCACTGCTCACGGAGACGGCCAAGCCCGGGCGGCGGCAGCTCCTGATCACCGACGGCGTCTTCTCGATGGACGGCGACATCGCGCGCCTGCCCGATCTCGTCGAGGTCGCCGAGCGGCACGGAGCGATCATGATGATCGACGACGCACACGCCTCGGGCGTGCTCGGCGCGGGCGGGGCCGGGACCGTCGACCACTTCGGGCTCCACGGGCGCGTCGACGTCCAGGTGGGGACGCTGTCCAAGGCGATCGGGGTCCTGGGCGGGTTCATCGCCGGGCGGCACGAGCTCGTCGAGTGGCTCGTGAACCGCGGTCGTCCCTTCCTGTTCTCGACGAGCGCCCCGCCCTCGGTGGTCGCGGCGTGCCTCGAGGCCCTCGACATCCTTCGCGACGAGCCCGACCGCCTCGAGCGGTTGTGGGACAACACGCGCGCGTTCAAGTCCGGCCTGCAGGCGCTCGGCTTCGACACCGGCGAGAGCGAGACCCCGATCACCCCGGTGATCACGGGCGACGAGGAGGCGACGCAGGCGTTCGCGCGACGGCTGTTCGAGGCCGGCGTCTTCTGCCCGGCCATCGTCTTCCCCACCGTGGCGAAGGGCCGCGCGCGCGTTCGCACGATCGTCATCGTCGACCACACGGCGGCCGATCTCGCGGAGGCGCTCGAGGTCTTCGAGCGGGTCGGCCGGAAGCTCGGGCTCCTCTAGGAGGCCGGCCGAGGGACGCGCGACTCGAGCCCGCGCATCATCAGGTCGAGGCCGAACTCGAACTGCTCGTCGGTCGAGCACTCGTGGATGACCGGGAAGGCCTCGACCAAGTGGGGGAACTCGTCCCCGAGCATCCGCGCGACGTCGTCGTGCATCTGCTGATGGTCCTCGTCCGCCTGGTGCCCGAACATCATTCCCTGCTCCATCATGACGAACCCCATGATGTAGCTGCCGAACGCGTTGAAGGCCTGGGCCGCGTCGCGCACGTCGAGGCCTCCGCTGCGCAGGATGCCGATCGCGTTGTCCATTGGTCGCAGGGATTCCGGGTTCGCGAGCGGCTTTCGTCGCTCGGCCATGAGCCCCATCACGTTCGGGTGGGTTCGCAGGAGGCGTCGCCACTCGCGAGCGGCGTTCTTGCCGTCGCTCCGCCAGTCCCCGGTCGAGGGCGGCAGCTCGAACTCGCTCATGACGAGCTCGCTGACGCCGTCCAGGATGTCGTCCTTGTCGCGGACGTGGTTGTAGAGGGACATCGCCTCGACGCCGAGCTCGCGCCCGATCCGCCGCATCGTGACGGCCTCGAGCCCCTCGTCGTCCATGATCCTGAGCGCGGCCTCGATCACCCGAGCCCGCGTGAGGGGGACCCGTCGCGCGGGGGGCTCGTCGTTCCCGCTCGGGGACGGCTTTCCGGCGGTTCTCACGTTCATCTCCCTGTCACAGGCGGCTGGGAAGCTTCGTCGAATACTTTGGGTTGACAGCTTACATCGTACGCCTATACTCCGTACAACGTAAGCATATAGCGTAAGTCTGGTCGGAGCGGATCTTCCAAGGGGGACAGATCATGCGACTCAATCCCGAATCGCTGGCCCGAGCGTCGAGCCGTCACCCGTGGCGCGTGATCGGCGTCTGGGCCGTCGTGACCGTGCTCATGGGCGCGGCGGCCGGCGCGCTCCTCGGGGGTGTGCTGACGAACGACATCTCCTTCACGAACTCGCCCGAGTCGATCAAGGCCCAGGACGTGATCGACGAGCGGTTCACGGCCGAGGGGGCCGGCAAGAGCACGGAGTTCGTGATCGTGCACTCCGAGTCGCTCACTGCCGACGATCCGGAGTTCCAGGCCTACGTCCAGCAGCTCCAGGGGGCGATCGCGGAGCACGGCGACCTGCTCGCCTCCCCGCCGACGACCACCTACGACCTCCAGGACGTGGCGCCGGATCAGGCGGCTGGGATGGTCTCGCAGGACGGGCACTACACGCTGATCTCGGTGCCGATCACGGAGATCGAGGACTCCACGGTCGCGGCGCTCCGCGAGACGCTCGCCTCGAACCGGGCGGAGGGCTTCACGACCCAGCTCGCGGGCCAGGCCACGCTGAACGCGGACTTCACGAAGATCGCCGAGGAGGACGCGCGCAAGGGCGAGGGCATCGGGCTGTTCGTCGCGCTGATCGTCCTGGTGGTGGTCTTCGGCGCCATCGTGGCCGCGCTCGTCCCGATCGGCATGGCGATCGTCGCGATCACCGTGGCGCTCGGCATCACGGCCCTGGTGGGCCAGCTCGTGCAGTTCAACCTGTTCGTCTCGAACATCATCTCGATGATCGGCCTTGCGGTCGGCATCGACTACTCGCTGTTCATCGTGTCGCGGTTCCGCGAGGAGCGGAAGAAAGGTTTCGAGAAGCTCGACGCCATCGGGGCTGCGGGCGCGACGGCGAACCGCGCGGTGTTCTTCAGCGGGATGACGGTGGTCCTCGCGCTCCTCGGGATGTTCATCATCCCGACGACCATCTTCCGAGCGCTCGCCGCCGGCGCGATCTTCGTGACGCTCGTGTCGATCGTGTCGTCGATGACGCTGCTGCCGGCGATCCTGGCCAAGCTCGGCGATCGCATCAACTGGCCCCGGCTGTCCAAGCGCGCCCGGCTCGACACGCCCCACGACGTTCCGGGCGGCATGTGGGACCGGCTGGCGCGCAGCGTCATGGCCAAGCCGTGGGTCTACTTGATCGTAAGCGTGCTGATCATGGGCGGCCTGGCCTCCTTCTACTTCCAGCTGAACAAGGGAAGCTCGACCGACATCGATCAGCTCCCCGACGTCCCGGCGAAGGCGGCCTTCCTGACGCTCGAGCGTGAGTTCGCCGGCGGGCTGGCCGACCCCGTCGAGATCGTCGTCGTGGGCGACGTCGGCACCGATGCCGTGCAGGGCGCGATCGCGACGCTGCAGCAGGAGATCGCGGGCATCCCGTCCCTGTCCCCGCAGACGCAGGTCGTGCCGGCGGAGAACGGCTCCGCGGTGCGGATCTCGACGTTCTTCCAAGGGCAGACGCAGAACGACGCGGCCTTCTCGACGATCAACCAACTGCGCACCGAGGCGGTGCCTGCGGCGTTCGGCTCCGTGCCGAACGTCGAGGTGTTCGTCGGCGGCAACACCGCGATTTTCTACGACTTCCTCGGCGTCACCGACTCGTACCAGTGGATCGTGCTCGCGTTCGTGCTGGGGATGTCGTTCCTGCTGCTCCTGGTGGTCTTCCGATCGCTGATCCTGCCGATCAAGGCGATCCTGATGAACCTGCTCTCCGTGGGTGCCGCGTACGGCGCGGTCACCCTGGTCTTCCAGAAGGGCGTCGGGATCGACATCTTCAACGCGATCGGCTTCAACTTCCACCAGAGCGAGGCGATCGAGGCCTGGCTGCCGCTGTTCCTGTTCTCGATCCTGTTCGGGCTGTCGATGGATTACCACGTGTTCCTGCTGACGCGGATCCGCGAGGAGTACGACAAGACCCACGACAACACCGAGGCCGTGGCCTACGGGCTGCGGACGACGGCCGGCATCATCACGGGCGCCGCGATCATCATGGTGGTGGTGTTCACGGGGTTCGCCTCGGGGCGGCTCGGGCCGTTGCAGCAGATGGGCTTCGGCCTGGCGGTCGCCGTGTTCCTGGACGCGACGATCGTGCGGACCCTGCTCGTGCCGGCCGGCATGCGGCTGCTCGGCGACTGGAACTGGTACCTGCCGAAGTGGCTCGAGTGGCTGCCGAAGCTGAACGTCGAGGGCCATGAGCCGAGCCGCGAGCAGGACGTGCTGATCCCGGAGCTCGAGCCCTCCGGCAACGGCCGGGTCGGCGTGGAGGTCGTTCCCGCTCGAGACGACGGCTGAGGTTCACCTGGTCGTGCCCGCGATGCGGGGGGCTCCGTTCGGAGCCCCCCGCTTCTTTCTTCCCTGGTAGGGTCCGACGGCGATGGAGGGGGCGGCCGACCTCGAGCTTCGGCAGGAGCGCGACGAGCTCCGCACGGCCCTCGGCCGGGTCGGCGTGTGGACCTTCGCGCTCGAGACGCAAACGGCTGCGGAGGAACGCGAGGCAGCGGCCGAGATCGAGTCCCTCGGCTACCCGGCGATCTGGTTCGGCGAGGGCGTCGACAGTCGCGAGGCGTTCAGCCACGCCGCGTGGCTCCTTTCCTCCACCGAGCGCGCCGTGATCGCGAGCGGCATCGCGAACATCTGGGCGCGCGACGCGAACGCGATGGCCAACGGCTGGCGCACGCTCACGGATGCCTACCCGGGGCGGTTCCTCCTCGGGATCGGCGTGAGCCACGAGGGGTCGGTGGGCCGCCGGGGATCGACGTACGAGCGGCCCATCTCGGCGATGCGCGAGTACCTCGACGCCATGGATCGCGCGCCGTCGTCCGCCCCCGAGCCCGAGGCGTATCCGCGCATGGTGCTCGCGGCCCTCGGGCCGAGGATGTTGGCGCTCGCCGCCGAGCGCTCCCTGGGAGCCCATCCCTACTTCGTGCCGGTCGAGCACACGGCGTTCGCACGGCAGCGGCTCGGATCGGGACCGGTGCTCGCGGTCGAGCAGACCGTCGTGCTCGAGGCCGATCCCTCCGAGGCGCGCTCGATCGCGCGGGGGTTCGCCGCCGACTACCTGCGGACGCCCAACTACGCGAGCAACCTCAAGCGCATGGGCTGGACCGACGCCGACCTGTCGGGGCAGGGGTCGGACGCGGTGATCGACGCCGTCGTGGCCTGGGGCGACGTCGACCGGATCGCCGTGCGCGTGCGCCAGCACCTCGATGCCGGCGCCGACCACGTATGTGTGCAGGTCGTGACCGGCGACGACGGCGACGTGGCGCTCGAGCAGCTGCGCGAGCTCGCGCCGGCGCTGCTCGAGCTCTAGCGGCGCATCCGAGCCAGGCGCTCGCGGACCGCGGGGCTCTCGAGCTCGCGCAGGGCGTCCCGCGCGATCCAGCGGGCCGAGGGTGCGTCCATCCGCTGGATGGCCCTCGCCGTCGCGACGGCGCGGCGGTGCAGGCCGGGACTCCGCTTGCCGATCTGGCGGAGCGCCCAGTTCACGGCCTTCTTCACGTACGTGCGATCGTCGGTCGCCTGGTCCCGGATCGGTCGCAGGAACGCCTCGAGCTCGCGATCCGGCACGTCCTTGCGGTGCACCGCCGCCCACGCCATGAGCGCGAATCCCGCCCGCTTGGTGAACTCCGGCTCGCGCTCGCTCCACTCGAGCGCCTTCGCGAACGCGAACGGCGTGCGATCGAACAGGTTCCCGCAGACCTGATCGCAGAGGTCCCACGAGTCGAACGCCGCGACCCACCGCTCCATCTGCCCCTCGGTGACGAGCGCGGGGTCGTCGACGATCGAGGCGAGGATCCGAGCCTCGTGGATGCCCGACCGCCACAGCTCGTCGGCGAGCCGGTGGTCCCGTCCGAGCGTGCGCGCGAACGCGCGCAGCTCGGTCACCGAGATCCCGAGCGCGCGGTCGGTCTTGATGCCGAAGCGCGCCATCCCGTCGAGCTGCCCCGGGTCGCCCATGCCCCGGAGCGCTCGCAGCACGTCCGATCCGCTTGGAGCGTCGGCCACGGGACGTCTCGAGTCGGCCGGCCTAGCTCCCGTCACCGAGCGAACGCCCGCCCGGCTGGCTCCCGACGTCGTAGGCCGTGCGACGGCGCCGGGCCTGGTCGGCTCGCGCCTCGACGTCTCGCTGGAAGACGCGGTACCGGCGCTTGGCGTACCAGACCCCGATCCACGCGAGCAGCACCATCGAAAGAACGAAGGACAGCACGAGGATGAGCGTGATCTTCAGCACCGCACCGAGCACCCCGGCCATCGCCGCGAGCAGGAGCAAGATCAGGATGACGAGAAACATGGGTCCATCCTACGAGCGGGCGGCGCGAACGATGCGGCGCGCGACCGCCTCGGGGTGCTGGAGGGCGAGGTCGTGGATGCCGTCCATCCACTCGAAGCGCAGCGGCGGGCCGATTGCCTCGATCTCCCGTCGCCCTCGCCGCTTGGCCTCGAGGAACTCGGGTCGATCGCCGGCGCTCGCCGGCGACCGCGCCGCAAGGACGAGCGTCGGCCGTAGGGCCCGCCGGAGCAGCCCGCGCGTGTCCTGCTCCCAGAGCGTCCGAAGGATGCGCAGGTGGTTTGCCCGCGACAGCCGAGGGCGAATCCGTCCGTCCTGATCGACATGAAACTGCGACAGGACGATCGCCTCGACGGCCGGCGTCACCTCGACGAACGGCCCGAGACCCCGGTGGACGAAGCGCAGGAGCCGCTCGAGCCGCATCCCGGCGAGATCGGGCGGCGCGAGGATCTCGCGGGTGGTCGGCCAGTCCATCCGATCGCGGAGCGTAAGGAACCCGCCGTCGACGAGGACGGCCCCTCGCACCGACCGCGGCCGGCGCACCGCGAGCTCGAGCGCCACGTTCGCCCCCCACGAGTGTCCGACGACGACCGGCCGCCCGAGTCCGAACCGCCGAGCCACGGCCGCGGCGTCGGCGGTCAACCGCGCGAAGCCGTAGCCGGACGTCGGCTTCCCGGAGCGGCCGTGGCCTCGCTGGTCGTAGGCGACGGCGCGGATGCCGGCCCGCGCGAGCCTCGGGCCGACGAGATCCCATATGTGCGAGGTCGACGCGAGGCCGTGCAGGAGCAGGACCGAGGGTCCGCCAACGCCCGGCCACTCGCGGACGCTGAGCGCGACGCCGTCGACGCGGATCGTGCGTTCGACGGCGTCCACGGCCGGAGCGTAGCGCGCTAGGCTGAACCGAGATTCAGGAGCTCGGGAGGCACGCCGTGGCAGATGCGCTGCAGAACTTCATCGACGGGAAGTGGGTCGACGCCGTCGACGGGGAGCGGTTCGACGTGTTCAACCCCGCGACGGGCGAGGTGATCGCCACCGCGCCCCACTCCAAGGCGGCCGACGTCGACGCGGCCGTCGCCGCCGCCCGCCGCACCTTCGACGACGGCGACTGGTGGCCCGGCACCTCGGCGCGCGCGCGCGGTCGCATCCTGCTTCGCGCAGCCGACCTCGTCCGACGCGAGCACGAGCGGCTGGCGCGGCTCGAGTCGCTGGACTCGGGCAAGCCGATCGGCGACGCGCGCGAAGACATCAACGAGGTCGCCTTCATGTTCGAGTACTTCGGAGGGTGGGCGACCAAGATCGAGGGCGACGTCCACCAGCTCTCGCGCGACGCGATGTTCATGGTGTGGAAGGAGCCGATGGGCGTGGCGGCCGGCATCACCCCCTGGAACTACCCGATGATGATGGCGTCGCAGAAGGTGGCTCCGGCGATCGCCGCCGGGTGCACGTTCGTCCTCAAGCCGCCCGAGCAGACGCCGCTCACCTGTCTGGAGCTCCCGAAGATCCTCGAGGAGGCCGGCCTGCCGATCGGCGTCCTGCACGTCGTCACGGGCCTCGGCGAGACGGCCGGCGCGCCGCTCGTCGCGCACCCCGGCGTCGACAAGGTCGGCTTCACCGGCTCCAAGGAGGTCGGCAAGATCATCATGCGCACGGGAGCGGACACGCTGAAGCGGGTCACGCTCGAGCTCGGCGGCAAGTCGCCGAACATCGTGTTCGCCGACGCCGACTTCGACCGGGCCGTCGAGGGCTCGTGCAACGGCGTCTTCTGGAACCAGGGCGAGATCTGCTCGGCCGGGACGCGCGTGTACGTGGATCGGGCGATCTACGACGACGCGCTCTCGGCGTTCGTCGACCAGGCGAAGACGGTCCGGCTCGGCGAGGGCACCGACGAGGAGACGACGATGGGCCCCCTCGTGAGCAGCGAGCAGCGGGAGCGCGTCGAGCGGTACATCGAGATCGGCCAGGGCGAGGCCACCCTCGCGGCGCAGGGCACCGTCCCGTCCGATCCGCGCCTGGCCGGCGGCTACTTCGTCCCGCCGACGATCTTCGCGGACGTCGAGAACACGGACACGATCGCGCGAGAGGAGATCTTCGGACCCGTCATGTCGGTGATCCCGTTTCGCGACGTCGAGGACGTGCTCGAGATGTCGAACGACAACGAGTACGGCCTGGCGGCCGCGATCTGGACGAACGACGTCAAGAAGGCCCTGAACACCGCGAGGGCGCTCCGCGCCGGGATCGTCTGGATCAACGACACGCAGCCGGCCCCGACCGAGATGCCCTGGGGCGGCTACAAGCAGTCCGGGATCGGGCGCGAGCTCGGCAAGGACGGCGTCGAGGACTACCTGGAGAAGAAGTCGGTCTACGTGAACCTCGCGTAGCCCCGCTGACCAGGGCGTTCACGGCCCCGGCCGGGTTTGAACGGTCGTGCAAGGTCGCGGGGACTTGTGTAGTGTCGCGCGTGCCATGGCCGGGGGAGAGGTCCAGCTGGTCGACCTGGTGAAGCGGTTCTCCGACGTGACCGCCGTCGCCGGGATCAACCTCGACATGCCGCCGGGCGAGTTCTTCTCGCTCCTCGGGCCGTCCGGCTGCGGCAAGACGACGACGCTACGCATGATCGCCGGGTTCGAGCGCCCGGACGAGGGACAGATCCTGCTCGACGGCGTGGACATGGCGCAGACCCCGCCGCACAAGCGCAACGTCAACACGGTCTTCCAGAACTACGCGCTGTTCCCGCACCTCACGGTCGCCGAGAACGTGGGCTTCGGCCTGCGCTACAAGGACGCGTCGAAGCAGGACGCGAGGAAGCGCGTCGCGAACGCCCTCGAGCTCGTTCGGCTCGACGGCTTCGAGAAGCGCCGCCCATCGCAGCTGTCCGGCGGGCAGCAGCAGCGCGTGGCCCTCGCTCGGGCACTCGTGCTCAACCCGGCCGTGCTCCTGCTCGACGAGCCGCTCGGCGCGCTCGACGCGAAGCTGCGCAAGGCCCTGCAGATCGAGCTCAAGTCGCTACAGGAGGAGATCGGCATCACGTTCATCTACGTGACCCACGACCAGGAAGAGGCCCTGACGATGTCCGACCGGCTCGCCGTGATGAGCAACGGCCGCGTCGAGCAGGTGGGCTCGCCCTCGGAGGTGTACGAGGAGCCGACGACCGCTTACGTCGCCGACTTCCTCGGCGTCTCCAACCTGATGGACGCGACGGCCGAGGGCCAGGGAACCGGCGGCGGGAAGGTGCGCCTCGGCGAGTTCGAGCTGGCCGCCGCCCAGGGCGACACGGACGCACGCGGCGACGTGAAGATCGTGATCCGTCCCGAGCGCGTGCGCCTCGAGCCGACCGGGACCACGGGCGAGAACCGGGTCCCCGGGATGGTCGAGCGCGTCGTCTACGTCGGCTCGATCATGCAGGTCATCGTGCACCTCGCGCCCGGGCAGTCGCTCCAGGCGTGGGTGCAGAACCAGGGCGACGGGTTCCCGTTCAGCCAGGGCGACGCCGTCGCGGTCCACCTGCCGGCGGACGCGTTGCGAATGCTGATCGATCCCACGTCCGAGGCCGACATCGCGCTGATGGAGGGCGACGACGCGAGCGCGACGGTCGGCTGATCCGAGCGGTCAGATCGAGACCTCGATGAACTCCTTGGTGGCGCCGCCCTCGCGCCGCTCGCCGCGCGTCAGGCCCTTGCGAACGAGCACCGCCGCCGCGATCACGACGAGCGTGGCGACGAGCATGAACGTCGCCGCCGCGTTCACGGCCGGCGTCGGCGACCCGCGCGCGGCGTCGTAGATCTTGACCGACAGCGGTTCGCTCGAGGCCGGGCCCGACAAGTAGCGGACCGTGACGAAGTCGTCGATCGTGTCCGCGAACACGAGCGCAATCGAGGCGAAGATCGCCGGGAATAGCAGCGGCAACAACACGCGCCGTACCGACTCTGTCGGCGTGCTGCCGAGGTCCATCGCGGCCTCCTCGTACTCCGGACCGATCGAGAGTAATCGCGCTCGCACGACGATCACCGGGTAGGAGATCTGGAAGGTCGTGAGCCCCAGCAGCTGCGCGAACGTGCCGAGGTGCACGACGTTCTCGAGGAAGAACAGGAAGAACAGGAACAGCGAGATCCCCAGGATGATCTCGGGCACGACGAACGACAGGAGCATCGCGAAGTTCTCGACGCCCGGACCGCGGCCGTGCCAGCGGTCGAGCCCGATCGCGAACAACGTCCCGAGCGGCACCGCGAGCAGCGTCGTGATGATCGCCAAGCGCAGGCTCTGGAAGATCGCCGGACGCAGCGACGGCGAGTACAGGAGCGACTCCTGCGCCGACTCGGTGCCGACCCACCAGCGGAACGAGAAGCCCTGCCACGCGCTCCGCGAGCGCCCGGCGTTGAATGAGAACGCGATCGCGATGATGACCGGCAGCAGCGACCACGCGATGTACGTCCACGTGATCGTCGCGAGGAACACCGGCCGGCGCCACGGGCTCCACAGCCATCCGCCCACCTTCGCGACGCGCGCGCTCACGCCGCCTCCTGGGAGCGCTTCGTCGCGCGCAGGTAGTACCAGAGCGGGATGATCAGCAGGACCATGAGGATGATCGCGAGCGACGCCGCCTGGGGCGCGCCGCCGGGGCTCGCGACGGCGTTGTCGATGAGGTTGCCGAACATCGACGTCTTCGTGGAGCCGAGCAGGTTGTTCGTGAAGTAGTCGCCGAACATCGGCAGCGAGACGATCACGAGCCCCGCGAGGATCGCCTGGCGCGACAGCGGCAGCGTCACCCGGCGGAACGTGCCGATCGGCCCGGCTCCCAGGTCACGGCCGGCCTCGAGCAGGCTCTGGTTGATCCGGTCGAGCTGGCCGTACAGGGGCAGGATCATGTACGGGATGTAGCCGTAGACCAGGCCCATGATCACCGTGATCGGCCTGCCCTGCAGCCAGTCGATCGGCGTGCTGACGATGTTGAGCGAGGTCAGGATCCGGTTCAGGATGCCGTCCGACGTGAGGAGTCCCTGCCACGCGTAGATCCGCATCAGGTAGCTGATGAAGAACGGCGCGATCAGCAGCACGAGGAACATCCCCTTGCGCTTGCCCCCGTACCGAGCGACGTAGTACGCGACCGCGTAGCCGAGCACCAGGCAGATGAAGCTCGCGATCGGCACGTAGAGGAGCGTGCGAACGAGCGCGGGCTGGTAGAAGGCCGCCGGACCGAAGAAGCGGTCGAGCGTCTGCGCGAACGTCGCGCCGCTCCAGTACCACGGCTGGTAGACGGGGACGGGGTTCTGGAAGATGTCGACCGTGCCGAAGGCGACGGAGAAGATCACGTAGAAGGGCAGGATGAACAGGAGCAGGAGCCACGCCATCCCCGGCACGGTGAACGAGGGCCAGTACCACCGCGGGTAGCGGATCCCCGACTGCCGCGTGAGCGACGACGGCCGGCGCTCGCGACGACGACGCTTGGTCTTGGCGGCGGGGGCCGTCGCCTCGCTACCCACCGGCCTTGACCTCGTCCCATGCGGCAGTCCACAGGCTGTTCGCCGCGGGCGTGAGGGCGAGCAGGAAGTGTCCTTTCTTGAAGTCCACCGGCCGCACGACGGCCTCGGCGAGGTTGTCCGGCAGGACGTCCGGCACGACGGCGCTCGGCTTGATCGAGTCGAGCGGCGTCTGGTAGCCGTTGAAGTTCACGAAGTTCCGGTACGACACGTTCTTGTCGAGCATGTAGTTGACGAACTCGTGCGCAAGGCGCGGGTTCTGGCCGCTCGTGGGGATGACCAGGTTGTCGTTGCCGATCATCCCGCCGCCACCCTCCGGGTACCAGAAGCCGAGCACCGACCCCGGCACGCCCTTCGGGAGGTTGAACACGTAGGCGGCGCCGACGTCGCCCGACCAGGAGCTGCCGACCCAGAACTCGTCCTGAGGCATCTTCACGTAGATGCCGTTGATCGTGAGCTGGGCGTTCGTGCGATCGATGAGGTCGAGGATGTCGTCCTTCGCGGTCGCGATCGCCTCGGCGTCTCCGGTGTTGACGTCCTCGATGCCGTTCTTCAGCAGCGCGAGCCCGAGCGTCTCGCGAAAGTCGTCGTAGACGGTCACCTTCCCCGAGTACTCGGGGTCCCACAGGATCTCGTAGGGGTTCGCGTACGAGCGGATCTTCTCGTCCGAGATGTGATCGCGGCGGTACGCGATGCCGGTCGTGTAGATCGTGTAGGGAACGGTGTAGCGCCATTGCTGGTCGTAGAAGGGGTCCTGGAAGACCGGCCAATAGTTCTGGACGAGGTTCGGCAGCAGGTCGTGGTTGAGCGGGCGCAGGAGCTTCGCGATCACGAGCCGCGAGATCCACGAGGGGTCCGGGAAGAAGACGTCGGCGGCGATCTGCCCCGAGGTGATCTTCTGGATGCCGTCGGAGATATCGTTGAACGTGGTCAGCTCGACCGTGACGCCGTAGTCGGCGTAGGCCTCCTCGAACTCGCGGAACAGCCTCGGCCACAGGTACTGGTCCCAGTTGTAGACGTGCAGGGTGGTGTTGGTCTCGATCGGCGTGTCCGTGGGGATCGGGTCCTCGTACACCGGGAGCAGTTGCGGGTGCTCGGGTCGCGACGGGTGCTCGAGAATGTCGCGCTCGTCCGCGGAAAGGGACCCGATACCCGGCCGCCCGCACGCGGCGAGGAGTGCGGACGCGCTCGGAAGGAGCACCGCCGCGCCCGCCGTGGTGCGCAGGAAGTCCCGGCGGGACATCGGTCTGCGCCGTGCGGGATACGCCAACGGTTCGTCCCCCTCGGCCGTCCGGAATTTGTACGGCCGTACAAACGCGTGAGTAGCACAGGGATCGGCGTTCGCGCAACCCAAGCCGATGAGCAGCTCTCGACGTGGTGGTCGGTGTCGGCTCTGTCCGGCGATTGAAGGGCCGTTCAGGACCGCGTGTATCATCGGCCGTCCGAGCGCGAGGGGGTCCCGAACGTGTCCGATGAGCCGGTCCTTCCGACCGAGGACCTCGGCCCGGTCCGGCGCCTCACGATGAACCGGCCTTCGGCGCTGAACGCGCTGAACGGCGAGCTCCTGGACGCGCTGACGGACGCACTCGACGCCGCGGCGGGTGACGAGGACGTCCGCGTCGTCATCCTGCGCGGCGCGGGGCGCGCGTTCTGCTCGGGCTACGACCTGACCGAGGACGCCGAGGGCGGCGAGATCGACGCCCGTGAGTGGCACCGGGTGTTGCGGCACGACAACGACCGGATGTTGGCGATCCTCGACAACCCGAAGCCGGTGATCGCGAGCGTGCACTCCTATTGCCTGGCCGGCGGCACCGACCTCATGCTCGCGTGCGACCTCGCGGTTGCGGCCGACGACGCCTACTTCGGCTACGTCGACGTCCGCTTCGGCTCGGGGGTCGTCTCGATGTTCCTGCCGTGGGTGATCGGCGTGCGCGCGGCCAAGGAGCTGCTGTTCACGGGGGAGGACCGGGTCTCGGCGACGGAGGCGCTCCGCCTCGGTCTCGTGAACCGGGTCGTGCCGAGAGAAGAGCTCGACGCCGCCACGCTCGCGCTCGCCGAGGAGATCGCGAAGAACGAGCCGTTCGTCGTCCAGTCGACGAAGCGCGCCGTGAACCGCGCGTGGGACGTCGCCGGGTTCCGCGCCGCGATGGCGTCGAACGTCGAGATCGACGTCGGGATCGAGACGGCGAACCTGCCGGCGCGCGACGAGTTCCGCCGGATCACGCAGGAGCAAGGGCTGAAGGCGGCGATCGCCTGGCGGGACGCCCAGTACCGAGACGGGGCGTGAGCCGCTTCGACCTGCGGCCGCTCCTCGCGCCGCGGTCGATCGCGATCGTCGGCGCGTCCGAGTCGCCCGACTCGTGGGCCCCCGAGATCCACCGCTCGCTCGCGCACCTGGGGTTCGACGGCGAGCTGTTCCCCGTGAACCCGAAGTACGAGCGCGTCTGGGGCGTGCCGTGTCGCTCGTCGATCCTCGAGCTCCCGCGCGGCGTCGACCTCGTCGTGTTCGTCGTCCCGGCGCGCATCGTCGTCGGCGCGATCGACGACTGCGCACGCGCTGGCGCGCGCTCGATCATGGTCGTGTCGTCGGGGTTCGCCGAGGCCGGTCCCCAGGGCCGCGCGCTGCAGGACGAGCTCCGCGCCGCCGCGCTCGGGGCCCGCATCCCGCTCCTCGGGCCGAACGTCGAGGGGTTCGTCAACTACGTCGACCGCGTGGCGCCGTACGGGACCTCGCCGCCGCCGGAGCCCGTCGCCGGCGGCATCAGCGTCATCAGCCAGTCGGGCACGGTCGCCTGGGCGATGAACCAGCAGGCGTCGGATCGCGGGCTCGGGCTCCGGCTCATCCTCGGGGTCGGCAACGAGGCCGTGCTCGGCCTCGGCGACCTGTTCGCGTGGGCGGCCGAGGACCCGCACACGACGCTCGTCGCCACCTACGTCGAGACGATGCGCGACGTCACGTCGATCGGTCGGGGCCTCGACGCCCTCGCTGCGGCGCGCAAGCCGGTGCTCGTCTGCGCACCGGCCGGGCGGAGCGAGGCGGTGCGGCGCTCGATCGTCGCGCACACCGGCGCGCTCGCCGGGAACACCGCGCTCCGCGACGCGTGGCTGCGAGGCCACGGCGCGGTCCTCGTGGAGGACCCGGTGACGATGTTCGAGGCGGCAGTGCTGCTCTCGCACCAGCGACGGCTGCGAACCCCGGGGATCGCCGCGGCCCTGCAGTCCGGCGGCGCGTGCACGCTCTTCGCCGAGGCGGCGGGCGCGGTCGGGCTCGCGTTGCCGGAGTTCGCACCGACCACGAAGCGGGCGCTTCGACGCGCCCTCCCGCACTTCGCGTCCCAGAACAACCCACTCGACGTGACGGGGCAGGCGGCGGTCGAGACCCACATGTTCGAGGCCGCGCTCGAGGCGCTGGCCGGCGATCCCGCGATCGGCCTCGTCGCGTTCGACGCCTTCCCCCCGCGCGGCGACGAGGGGGTGTGGGCCGAGCCGGTCCTGCGGAAGGTCCGCGGCCTGCGACGATCGACCGGCGTCGCGTTCGCGTCGGTCTCGATGGGACCGCTTGCCTACGGCGAGCTGGCGAAGCGCTTCGTCGAGCGCGAGGGCCTGCCGTTCCTCCAGGGTCACCGGGCCGCCGCAGGTGCGGTCCAGGCGCTCGTCGACCTGCAGGGAGTTCGGGCCCGCCGGCTTGCGGACGTGGCGCCGCACGCGAACCGGGCGGCCGCGCGGCGGCTGCTGCGCGGCCGCGATGGACCGCTCGACGAGGAGCGCGCCGGGCGCGTGCTCGAGCTCTACGGGCTGCGCCGCCCGCGCGAGCGCGTGGCCCCGACCCCGGCCGCCGCCGCGACGGCCGCACGAGTCGTCGGGTTCCCGGTCGCGGTGAAGGCGCTGGCCCCGGAGCTGCCGCACAAGGCGAAGCTCGGTGGCGTGCGGCTCGGGCTCCGGACGGCCGCCGACGTCGAGCGCGCCGCCGACGAGGTGCTCCGAGCGGCGCGCCGGGCCGGGGCGCCGAGGCCGAGGGTGCTCGTGCAGGCGATGGCCTCGGGCGCCGAGGTGCTCGTCGGCGCGGTGGTCGACGACGCGTTCGGGCCGCTCGTGACGGCGCGACCGGGCGGCGCGCTCGCCGAGGCCGGCGAGGCCACGTTCGTCCCGGCGCCGCTGTCGCCCGCACAGGCGCGCCGGTACGCCGAGGAGCACGCGGCGCGATGCGGGCTCGACCCGCGGCGCCACGACCTGCGGGCGTTCGCGCGGGCGCTCGGCGCGATCGCGCACGCGGCGCACGACCTTCGCGACCGGCTCGTCTCGCTCGAGGCGAACCCGCTGCTCGTCGGCTCGCGCGGGGCGATCGCCGTCGACGCGCTCGCCGAGGTCCGGCCGCCCGCGTGATCTACGGGCTCGCCGCGGCGCTCGGCTGGGGCCTCGCGGACTTCTTCGGCGCCATCGGCGGACGGAAGATCGGCAGCCTGCCGGCCGTCGTCGTCGGCCAGCTGCTCTCGATGGTCTGCATGGTCGTCCTGGTCCTCGCGACCGATCAGGACGTGTCGCGCGTGTCGTCCTTCCTCAGGCTCATCGCTTTGAACGGCATCTTCACCGCCGTGGCGTACGCGACGCACTATCGGGCGCTCGAGCTCGGCCCGGTGGCCGTCGTCTCGCCGATCGGGGCCTCGTACGCCGTGGTGGGGATCGCGCTCGCGATGCTCATCCGCGACGAGCAGCCGGGCGCCGTCGCGCTGCTCGGGGCGATCGTCACCGTGGCCGGCGTCGCGCTGGTCTCGACCGACCTGCGGAAGCTCCGCGAGGGGATCCGCGGGCACGCGCCGGGCGCGCCGTGGGCGGTCGTGTCGGCGGTCGGCTTCGGGGTCGCGGCGTTTCTGCTGGGGACGGCGGCGAAGGAGCTGGGGTGGATCCTCGGGCTCGCCGCATCGCGCGTCGCCCAGGTGACCTGCTACGTCCCGCTCGTCATCGCGCGGCGCAGGACTTTCGCGCAGGTCCCGCGCCTGCCGGGAGCTGGGATCGGCATGACGATCGCCCTGCTCGCGGGGGCCGCAGACCTGCTCGGCGTGACGACGTTCTCGGCCGGCGCCGAGGCCGGGCTCCTGTCGATCGTGCTCGCGGCGAGCGCGATCTTCCCGGCCGTCGCCGTCGGCCTGTCGATCGCCTTCCTGCACGAACGGCTCGTGACGAACCAGTGGGTCGGGGTGGTGCTCGTCCTCGCGGGGCTGTTGCTGCTCAGCGTCAGTTGAGCGCTGCGACGATCGTCGAATCGCTCGCGGACGACACCGCCCCACTGGCCGGCTTGGGGAAACTCGGTGGATGGCTGGGTGAGGCGAGCGATGCTCTGCGCAGCAGCGGCGTGAGTTGCTCCGGAAGCCGAGGGCGAGTTGAATGCCTCCCTGTCCCACCGGCCCGGGAGAGGAGCGCGCGTGAGCCGCCAATCGTCGCCTGAGGAGAACGTAATCCGTCGCGTCATCCAAGAGGACGTGATCAAGCGCATCGAGGACTTCAAGGATCCCGGCCAGGAGTGGCGACGGCTCTTCTCCGAGCTCTACGGCACGTTCTTCCTCGTGCTCGTGGCAGCCGGTGGGGGCATGATGAGCCAGGCGTTCCCGAACACGATCTCTCGCACCGCGGCGGTGGTGGCGCCGGGCCTGATGGTGATGGGCATCATCTTGTTCATGGGGAAGGTTTCGGGTGCCCATCTGAACCCGGCCGTAAGTCTCGCCTTCGCCGCCCGCCGAGATTTCCCGTGGATACGAGTGCCCGGCTACATCGTCGTCCAACTCGCCGGCGCGGCTCTCGCATGCCTCTTCCTGCAGCAGGTCGTGGGTGTGTCCGCCGTCTACGGGTCGAACTACGTGGCCAGCGGATACACGCCCGTGGCGGCGATGTGGATGGAGGCCGTCCTGACGCTGGGCCTCGTGAGCGTCATCCTCGGCACCGCATCCGGCGCGCAGAGCGTCGGGCTCTTCGGCGCCATCGCGGTGGGCGGCTACATCGCACTGGCGGGTCTCTGGGGCAGCCCGATCTCGGGCACGTCGATGAATCCTGCGCGCACCTTCGGTCCCGACCTGGTCGGTGCCAACTTCACCGACTACTGGGTCTATGTCGCCGGCCCGCTCCTGGGCGCGGCGGTCGCGGTCGGCGCCGCGTTCGTCCTGCGCGGGCGGGGCGGGGGCGCGGCAGGATCGGGCGCGGCACAAGGTGCGATCGACACCGAGATCGCCGAACCCGGGAAGCCCTAGCTCGGCAGGGCTGATACCTCGAGCGCGTGGTTGGCGGACAGACAGAGAGAGTCACGTTTCCACCCTCTCTTATGGGATCTGATTGCCCACACACTTGCGGACCCCTTGATCTGTCGGTAACGGTAGCCTCACGCGGCCCAACGCAGGTCAGTACCCGCACCTCGCGACCACGTTGAGCGTCACCGGGACTGACTGCGTGGCGCTCCCGTCGCTCGCCCAGATCGACGCGGTGTACACGCCGATCGGCGGCGGCGTGGCGAAGGACACGTGCACGTAGGCCAGCGAGTAGATCCCCGTGCTCGAGCCCGGGGGGATCGGCGCGTAGCTCGTGTCGTAGGTGCCGCCCGCGGGCAGCCCGGCGGCACCGACGTCGACGGCGGTGTTCCACGTTCCGTTGATCCAGATGCCGAAGTAGGTGTCGTGGACGCTGGGGCTGAAGCAGCCCTGCTGCTGGTAGTCCACCAGCTGCCAGTTGGACGGCGGAGGCGGCGGGTCCGAGGGGCGGGGCGGGCGGCGGCGGGCGCTCGCGGCGCCCACGCCCACAAGCGACGTCACCGACGCCACCACGATCAGGAACAGCGCCATCGCCAGCACTCGCCGAGCTCGTCCGTTGACCACGATCGTCCTCCCGTCGCCCGGGGTCACCTTCCGCAAGCGGTAGGCATACGTTCGAGGGGCGCGATGGGATTCATCGGCACCGCTGGCGTCTCTGCGGTGTGGCTTTCTGGTCCGTTCTCCTCTCTGGGTCCGGCGATCGATCCGAAGCCCCACCGCGCCGGGGAACGACGGGGAGAGGACGGATTGTTCACGAAGGCCGCTGATGGCGACCACTCGCCAGCCGATGAATCAGGAACCGCGCGCGAACAGGCTCGTAAGCATGAGCCGACGCTTCGGGGACGACGCCACTGGCGCCCACTCCGGGTGTTCGGATTGGGCCCGGATTCGTTCGCAAACCTCGACGAGCCTCGCGCGGTCCACCGCCGAGGCATCGCCGTCGATCCGATCACCCGCCGCGTTGAGTCGCTCGCTCAGCGCCCCGAAGATCCCCCGAGCGAGCATCGGCTCGCGATCGACAGTTCGCAGGAAGGCCGTCCGGGCGAGCGCGAGGCTCGACACCGCAGTGGCTGCGGTGATCGTCGCCGTCCGCGATCCGCCGTCGATCAACGCAATCTCGCCGAAGTAGGACCCAGCTCCGAGCGTTGCGACCTCGGCTCCGTCGACCGTCACCTTCACGCTTCCCTGCGTCAGCAGATAGAAGTCGCCCCCTTTGTCGCCCTCGCGGATGATGGTGGTGCCCGGCGCGAACGATTCCGCACGGGCCGTCCGCAGGACCCAGAGCAGCTCGTGGTCCGACAAACCGCTGAACAGGGGCACGGATCGCAGCTCCCCGAGATGCTCGGCCCGGAGCCATCGCAAACCCAAGAGGCACGCGACGATGACGACGGCGAAGATGATGGCGGGAACGATCCAGGCGGTCACGACGTCGGCGACGATCGGCAATGCGGCCAAGAGGGTCCCGACCGAATCGACCACAGCCCATCACCTCGCAACGAAGGGCACGTTGCACCTGTCGGCGTCCGCCACGTCTGGGGGCAGCGAAGATAGCTCCGCCGGCCTCGGCGATGCCAGAGTGATGACGACATTGTCATCAACCTCCGGAAAGTGCACTCGACCGGTAGCCCGAGTAACTCGCGGCGTGATCGGCGCCACCAACCGCAGGATGCGGCCGAAGGTGACGAGTGCGACGACTATCACGTTCGGGGCGAACAGGCGATCCTGATCAACCCTCTTGCGCGCCCCTGCCGCCCCTGCGATCGAGTCGCTCACCGGACGCGTTGTAGCGGTAGAACTCTTCGCGCTCGGGCGCGAGCGGCGTGTTGCCCAGCACGAGGTCCGCCGCCTTCTCGGCCAGCATCATCACCGGGGCGTAGATGTTGCCGTTCGTCACGTAGGGCATCGACGAGGCGTCGACGACCCGGAGCCCCTCGAGCCCGTGGACGCGCATCGTGAGCGGGTCGAGCACGGCCAGCTCGTCGGTTCCCATCTTGCACGTGCAGGAGGGGTGCAGCGCGGTCTCGCCGTCGCGGCCGACCCAGTCCAGGATCTGCTCGTCGGTCTCGACCGACGGCCCGGGCGAGGTCTCGCCGCCGTTGAACGGGTCCATCGCGGGCCGGTTCAGGATGTCCCGGGCGACGTGGATCGCCTCGACCCACTCGCGGAGGTCCTGATCCGTCGAGACGTAGTTGAACCGGAGCGCCGGGTGGACGCGCGGGTCGGCGCTCTTCAGCTTCACCGAGCCGCGCGCGTCCGAGTACATCGGCCCAATGTGCACCTGGTACCCGTGCTCGCCCGAAGGCTTCGAGCCGTCGTAGCGAACGGCGATCGGCAGGAAGTGGAACATCAGGTTCGGGTACGCGACGTCGTCGTTGCTCCGCGCGAACCCGCCGCCCTCGAAGTGGTTCGTCGCGCCCGGGCCCGACCGGAAGAAGAGCCACTGGAAGCCGATCCACGGCCGGTACCGCCACTTCAGGTAGGGCGCCATCGAGACCGGCTGCTTGCAGGCGTACTGGATGTAGACCTCGAGGTGGTCCTGGAGGTTCTCGCCGACGCCGGGAAGGTCGTGGACGACGTCGATCCCGAGCGCCTTCAACTCGACGGCGTTGCCGACGCCGGAGACCTGCAGGATCTGCGGCGAGTTGATCGATCCGCCGCACAGGATCACCTCGCCGGCCCGGGCCACGCGCGGCGCCCCGCGCCCCTTCGCGTACTCGACGCCGACCGCGCGCGTGCCCTCGAACAGGACGCGAGAGACGAACGCTCTGGTCTGCACCTCGAGGTTCGGCCGGCGCATCACCGGGTGCAGGTAGGCGCCCGCGGCGGACAGGCGCCGGCCTCGATGCACGTTGCGGTCGAACGGCGCGAAGCCCTCCTGCCGGTAGCCGTTCACGTCGTCGGTGAGCTGGTAGCCGGCCTGCCGGACGGCCTCGAAGAAGGCGCCGAACAGTGGGTTCGTGGCGGGGCCGCGCTCGAGGACGAGCGGGCCGGCGTGCCCGCGAAAGGGATCCTCGCGCGCGGCCGCGAGGCAGTTCTCCATCCGCTTGAAGTAGGGCAGGCAGTGCGCGTAGTCCCAGGTCTCCATCCCCGGGTCCGCGCCCCAGCGCTCGTAGTCGAGCGGGTTGCCGCGCTGGAAGATCATGCCGTTGATCGAGCTCGACCCGCCGAGCACCTTGCCGCGCGCGTGGTAGATCCGCCGATCGTGCATATGGGGCTCGGGCTCGGACTCGTACTTCCAGTCGTAGAACCGGTTGCCGATCGGGAACGTGAGTGCCGCGGGCATATGGATGTAGACGTCCCAGGGGTAGTCCGGCCGCCCGGCCTCGAGCACCAGGACGCGATTGGCGGGATCGGCAGAGAGCCGGTTGGCGAGGGCGCACCCGGCCGAGCCGCCACCGACGATCACGAAGTCGTACGCCTGGCTCACGGTTGTCGCGCATGCTAGTCGGGGATCCGACCGCGCAGCCAGCACTCCAATCGACCGGCGGGATGCTCGTCGCGACGACGTGACGTATCGTGATCGCCTTCGAGCGCGGGGAGGCGGGCATGACGAGAGCCCCGGACACGATCGGCGAGCTCATGAAGACCGAGGTCGTCACGGTCGGCTCGGACGCGCGGGTCCGGGACGCGCTGCAGCTGATGATCGATCACGACATCGGCTCGGTGGTCGTGACCGAAGGCGACGGGGTCGTCGGGATCTTCACCGAGCGCGACGTGACCCGGCACGTGCTGACCGACGTGGGCCTGCTCGACGAGCGCGTGGGCGATCTGATGTCGGCGCCGGCGGTGACGGTCAGCGCCGACGCCGAGGTCGTCGACGCCTTCGACCTGATGAACGAGCGGTCGATCCGGCGGCTCCCGGTCGTGGACGAGGGGAGACTCGTCGGCATCGTCACCGAGGGCGACCTGCGTCGCTGGGTGGGGCAGGTGGCCCGGGAGTGACGCTTCCCGCCGATCCGTACGAGGCGGCGATCGCGACCATCGAGGCGGCCAACGAGGCCGGCGTCCCGCTCAAGCTGATCGGCGGCCAGGCGGTTCGCTATCTCACCGCCGACTACCCGCCCCGAACGCGTGGTGGCCAGGACATGGACTTCGCCTCGGTCTCGAGCGCGAAGAAGCCCGTGATGGACCTGCTCTCCGGACTGGGCTTCGAGGGCGACACGAGGTTCAACACCCTGCACGGGCACAAGCAGATGTACTTCCAGTCCGCCGAGAGCGGCACCGCCGTGGACGTGGTCATGGACCAGCTCCACATGTGCCACCTGCTGGAGTTCAAGGACCGGATCGACCGCATGCCGTACACGCTGGATGTGACCGACCTGCTCCTTTCCAAGCTCCAGGTGGTCGAGCAGAACGAGAAGGACGTCCACGACATCGTCTACCTGCTCGCCTGCTACGAGGTCCGGGAGGGCGACGAGCCCGGCACGATCGGACTCGAGCGGTTCGGCAAGGTCGTCTCGGACGACTGGGGATGGTGGCGCACCGCGACCGGCAACCTCGACCGGGTCGTCGAGCTGGTGAGGGGCGAGCTCGTGCGTCTGGTCCCGGTCGGGTGCGCGTTCGACCCCGTCCGGCAGGCGCTCGCGCTCCGGACGCACGCGGACGACGTGCCCAAGGGGTTGCGCTGGAAGATCCGCTCGCGCGTCGGCGAGCGCGTCCAGTGGTACGAGCTCCCCGAGGAGGTCGGCCACTAGCGGGCGGTTGTGCCCCGCGCAACCCGGCTTGCGCTTCGTGCCCACCGGACCGAAGATGCCGGAGGCATCGGGAGGAGAGGGCGTGCCGAGGATCTTCTACGTCACCGATCTCCACGGCTCGGAGATCTGCTGGAAGAAGTTCCTGAACGCGGGCGCCTTCTACAAGGCCGACGTCGTGATCCTCGGCGGCGACATCACCGGCAAGGCGATGGTGCCGATCGTCCAGCGCCCCAACGGCTTCTGGGAGGCCTCGCTCCAGGACTTCAAGGAGACGCTCGAGTCCGAGTCTGACGTCCAGGAGTTCGAGAAGCGCGTCCAGAACCGCGGCTATTACCCGATCCGGGTCTCCGAGGAGGAGTATCGGGCGCTCCAGGAGGACGAAGACCTCGTCGACAAGCGGTTCAAGGAGGTCATGCTCGAGGGGACCGAGCGGTGGATCGCGATGGCCGAGGACAAGCTCGCGAACACCGGGATCCGCGTGATCGCCTGTCCCGCAAACGACGACATGTTCGAGATCGACGGGGTGCTCGCGGACGCCCGGGTGGTCGAGACCGGGGACGAGGAGCACCCGATCGAGCTCGACGGCTTCGCGATCGTCTCGATGGGATGGACCAACCCGACGCCGTGGCACACGTTCCGCGAGGCCGAGGAGCCCGAGCTCGCCACCCGGATCGACCGGGCGCTCGAGGGCGCGACGGATCCCGACTTCACGATCTTCAACTTCCACGCGCCGCCGTACGGCTCCAAGCTCGACAATGCCCCGGCGCTGAAGGACGACCTGACGTACGTCTCCGGGGGCCAGGCCCTTCGTCCCGTGGGCTCGACATCCGTGCGCGACGCCATCCAGCGGTTCCAGCCGATGCTGTCGCTCCACGGCCACATCCACGAGAGCAAGGGCTCGGCGCGGATCGGCCGGACCCTCGCGCTGAACCCCGGGAGCTCGTACGAGGAAGGGATCCTGCAGGCCGCCGTGGTCAACGTCGACGCGAAGAAGCGGAAGGTCAAGAACTACCAGCTGGTGAACGGCTAGCCGGCCGTTCGGGCCTCGGGAGGGGGTGCTGATGGCAGCGGTAGGCGAAGCTCCTACCTTGTTCCTGCGCAAGGCGACCGGGTTGGTGAAGGGGTGGTCGAAGTTCGACGCCTTCCTCTACTCCTTCATGTCGGTCAACTTCGTCACGCTCGGGCTGTTCTTCGCCCTGTCGGTTCTGGCGTTCGTGCCGACCGGCCAGGTGCTGCCGGCGTTGCTGATCTCCGGGGTCTTCGTGACGTTCCTCGTGATCACGTACGCCGGGCTGATCTCGGTCATGCCGCGCGCCGGTGGGGACTACGTGTGGCAGAGCCGGGTGATGGGGGGCGGCATCGCGTTCGTGCTCGCCGTGACGGGCTGGTGGTTCATCCTGTGGTACTGGGCCCCGATCTACGCGAACATCCTGAACGTCGAGGTGCTGCAGCCGCTCGCGGCGATCTTCAAGCTCGACGGGCTGACGGAGTTCCTGGCGACCGACAACGGCCTGTTCGTCGTGATCCTCGGGACGGTCGTGCTGGCCGGGTTCCTCGTTTCCCTCGGGATGGAGGGCTACTCGCGGATCCAGAAGTTCTGCTTCTACCTCGGGCTCGGCGGACTGATCGTCATGTTCCTCATCATGATCTTCGGGTCGCGAAGCGGGTTCGAGAGCGCCTTCAACCAGGAGGCGTCGAACCTGTTCGGCGCCAACAACGCCTACCAGGCCACGATCGACGCCTCGGGTGGGTTCATCCCCGGGGACCTCGGCTTCTCTCCGTTCTTCGGCGACACGCTGTTGCTCGTCCCGTTCCTCTGCTTCTGGATCCTGTGGCCGAACTGGGGGGCCACCCTGTACGGAGAGGTGCGCGGCGCGAGCGACTTCAAGCGCGTCATGAGCGGCATGATGTGGGGGCTCTGGGTGACGGTCGGGATCGCGGTCGTCTTCATCCTGCTGTCCTCGAAGTTCTTCGGGTGGGACTTCTTCAACGCGACGAACGTGAACTACTGGAACGTCGTGTACGGGGTGGGTGAGTCGCCGATCCCGATCTGGGGGTATCCGCCGCTGCTCGTGAGCTTCTACATCCACAGCAGCCTGTTCCAGGGGCTCTTCGTCCTGGTGTTCGGCGCCTGGTTCCTCGGGTGGGCGGGGACGCTGTTCCTGTCGTCGACGCGCGTGATCTTCGCGGCGGCGTTCGACCGCGTCCTGCCGGAGAAGGTCGCCGACGTCTCCGAGAAGCGGCACGTCCCCGTGTGGGCGCTGATCCTCATGCTGGTGCCGTCCATCGCCGTCGGGGCGCTGTACGCCTACACGAGCAAGTTCGCGACGTACATCCTGGACGCGACGCTCGTGATCGCGGTGACGTTCTTCGGGACGGCGATCGCGGCGATGATCCTGCCGTATCGCAAGAAGCAGCTCTACGCGAACTCCGCGATCGCCAAGTACAAGTTCGCGGGGATCCCGCTGATCACGATCACGGGGTTCATCACCGCGGCGTTCCTTGGGTTCAACCTGTACCACTGGTTCACCAACGACCTCTACGCGGTGAACAACAAGGACTCGTTGGTGTTCATGGGGATCATGTACGGCACGGCGCTCGTGATCTACGTGGTGGCGAAGATCGTGCGCAAGCGGCAGGGCATCGATCTCGGCGCCGTGTACCGGGAGATCCCGGTCGAGTAGTCCGAACGAGGCTCGAGCGGTCGGGGCGGTCTGCGGGCCGCCCCCGCCGTCTCGGGCACGAGGTGACGGTCGTGGCCGACGACTACCGGATGTTCATCGCGGGCGAGTGGGTCGCGTCCGAGAGCGGCGCCACGTTCGAGGCGACGAGCCCATCGACCGGCGAGGTCATCGGCACCGTGCCCGAGGGGACGCGCGCCGACGTCGCCCGGGCCGTCGCCGCCGCGAACGACGCGTGGCCCGGATGGGCGGCGCGATCGGCGTTCGACCGGGCCGCGGCGATGCGGCGCGTGGCGTCGGCGATCGACGCGCGCCGGGACGAGCTCGCGCGGGTGCTCACGCTCGACCAGGGCAAGCCGCTGCGCGCCGAGGCCCGCGACGAGGTCGAGGAGCTCGTCGCGTACTTCGAGATGGCGGCGGCCGACGCCGTCCGGCTCGACGGGCTCCTGCCGCCCTCCGTCGACGCCGGCAAGCGGGTGCTGCTGCAGCGCGTGCCGCGCGGCGTCGTCGGGATCATCAGCCCGTGGAACTGGCCGTACACGATGCCGGGCGAGCTGCTCGCACCGGCACTCGCTTCGGGGAACGCAGTCGTGTGGGCGCCGGCGCCCACGACCTCGGTCTGCGCCGTCGCGCTCGCCGAGTGCATCGCGGAGGCCGACCTGCCGCCCGGCGTCTGCAACCTCGTGACCGGCCCGGGGCCGGTGGTGGGGGACGAGATCGCGGCAAACGCCGGCACGCACGCGATCGGCCTCATCGGGTCGATCGCCACCGGCCGCCGCGTGGCCGAGCGGGCGGCGGGCAAGGAGCTGCTGCTGGAGATGGGCGGCAACGGCCCACTCGTCGTGCTCGAGGACGCCGACGTCGGTCGCGCCGTCGCGGCGAGCCTGTCGGCCTGCTTCCTGAACGCCGGCCAGAGCTGCACCGCCGGCGAACGGATCCTCGTCCATCGCGACGTCCACGACGACTACCTCGCGCGCCTGCGGGCCGCGATCGCCGCCGAGATCCGGCTCGGCGACCCGTTCGACGACGACACTACGATGGGGCCGCTGAACAACGCGTCGGTCGCCGACAAGACCGAGCTGCACGTGCGCGAGGCCGCCGAGCGCGGTGCCGAGGTGCTCGTCGGCGGCGGGCGTGCCCCGGCGCTTGGGAGCGACCTGTTCTTCGAGCCGACTGTCGTTGCCGGCGTCACCGACGAGATGGAGATCGCGCGCGAGGAGACCTTCGGGCCCGTAGTCCCGGTCTCGGCGATCGCGTCCGAGGACGAGGCGATCGCGCTCGTGAACGGCTCGCCGTACGGGCTGCTCTCGGCGGTGTTCACGGCGGACCTCCGCCGCGGGCTCCGCTACGCGGAGGCCGTCCGCACGGGCTGGGTGAACGTGAACGAGGGGACGAACTACTGGGAGTCCCACCTGCCGTTCGGCGGCCGGTCGGGCTCGGCGAGCGGGGTCGGCCGGGTCGGCGGGCGGTTCTCGATGGAGCGCCTGACCGAGCTCAAGACGATCGTCGTCGACCTCTCGTAGGCGGGAGCCGTGGCGCCCCTTCGCCGCCGCCCCGGGTTTCGGATCTTCTTCGCGGCCGACCTGCACGGCTCCGAGCCCACGTGGCGTAAGTTCGTGAACGCCGCTGCCTTCTACGGCGCGGACGCGCTCGTGTTCGGCGGCGACCTCATGGGCAAGGCGCTCGTGCCGATCGTCCGCGACTCCGGAACGCTCCGCGCCGAGTTCCAGGGCGAGGTCGCCGAACTCGAGGAAGGCCCGGCGCTCGAGGCGTTCCTGCGCCGCGTCGAGGTGACGGGCTTCTACTGGCGCGTGATGGATCCCGAGGAGTGCCGGGCGCTGCGGGCGGACCCGCTCGGCGTCGAGGGACTGGTGCAGGAGCTCGCGCGCGAGCGGCTCCGCGCGTGGATCGCGTTCGCGCGCGAGCGCCTGGCCGGCACGGGCGTTCGGGTCTTCCTCACCGGGGGCAACGACGATGCGCCGGCGGTGCTACGTGTGTTGGAGGAGTGCGACGACGACACGGTCGTCGCGTGCGAGGGGCGGCTGGTCGAGCTCGACGGCGACCACACGATGATCACCGTCGGCCTGTCCACGCCGACGCCGTGGGAGACACCCCGCGAGGTGACCGAGGTGGAGCTCGGCGCAGCGATCGCGGAGGCGATCGCGCCGGTGCCCGACCTCGCCCGATGCGTCTTCAACCTGCATTGTCCGCCGAAGGACACGATCCTGGACCGGTGCCTGAAGCTCGACATGGACCGCGTCCTCCCCGGGCAGCTGCCGAAACCGGTCCGGGTGGCAGGGCAGCTCGTCACGATCGGCGGGGGAAGCGTCGCCGTGCGCGAGGCGATCGGGCGGCATCAGCCGGCCGTCGCGCTGCACGGGCATATCCACGAGTCGCCAGGCCGGCTGCGAATGGGACGCACGCTCTGCTTCAACCCCGGCAGCGAGTACGCGCAGGGCAGGCTCGAGGGGGTCCTGTTCGGGCTCCGCGACGGGCGGGTCACGGTCTATCAGCACACCTCGGGGTGATTCGCCTGTTGCCGATGGCGCAACGGCGCACTTGTGAGGGCAACAGGCGGCGAGGAACATCGGGAGCGTGATGCGGGACCGGGCGCAGACCGTGATCGTGGGGGCCGGCATCGTCGGCACGAGCGCGGCGTTCCACCTGGCCGAGCTCGGCGCCACCGACGTGCTCGTCCTCGACCAGGGGCCGCTGTTCGAGACCGGCGGATCGAGCTCGCACGCGCCCGGGCTGGTCTTCCAGACCAACGGCTCGCGCACGATGTGCCGGATCGCCCAGGACACCGTCGCGCTCTACGCGACGCTCGACCTCGACGGCGAGCCGGGGTGGTACGGCGTCGGCGGCATCGAGGTCGCGACCACACCCGATCGGCTGCGCGAGCTGCAGCGCCGGCTGGGGTTCGCGCGCTCCTACGGGCTCGAGGGAGCCGAGCTGCTCTCGCCGGCGGAGACGGTCGAGAAGATCCCGCTGCTCGACCCGGCCGCGATCCTCGGCGCGTACCACGTCCCCTCCGACGGGATCGCGAAGGCGGTGCGGATCGCGACCGCGCTCGCCCGCCGGGCGGAGGCCCGTGGCGTCGCGTTCGAGGGCGGCGTGACCGTCACGGGCGTCGACGTGCGCGAGGGCCGCGTTCGCGGCGTGCGAACCGACCGCGGCGACGTCGAATGCGAGCGCGTCCTGATCTGCGCCGGCATCTGGGGTCCGACCGTCGGCGCGATGGCCGGCGTCCCGATCCCGCTCGTCGCCGTGCAGCACCAGCTCGTCTGGACCGATCCGGTTCCCGAGCTCGCCGGCGAGACGCGCGAGGTCGTTCACCCGATCCTTCGCCATCAGGACCACGCGATGTACTTCCGCCATCGCGAGGACCACTACGCGGTCGGCAACTACCGGCACGAGCCGATCGCGACGCCCCAGTCGGCGCTGCGCCCGCCGGGCGGCGCGATGCAGCCCTCGCTGATGCCGTTCACGCCGGCGGACTTCGACGCGGCCGAGGCCGAGGCCGCCCGCCTGCTCCCGGCGCTTGGAGGCCGGATGCGGTCGGCCGACCCCGCCCGTTCGCTGAACGGGATGTTCTCGTTCACGCCGGACGCGGGCTCGATCGTGGGCGAGTCGACCCGGGTTCGCGGCGTCTGGGTCTGCGAGGCCGTCTGGGTGACGCACGGCGCCGGGATGGGGCGCCAGGTCGCGGAGTGGATGGCGCTCGGCGAGCCGTCGATCGACCTCGCCGAGGCCGACGCGAACCGGTTCTACCCGTACGCGACGACGCCGCCGTACGTGCTCGAGCGCGGGAAGCAGCAGTACCGCGAGGTGTACGACATCATCCACCCACGCCAGCAGCCGCTCCGGCCGCGCAAGCTCCGCCTCACGCCGTTCTTCGCGCGGCACCTCGAGCTCGGGGCCGAGCTCGTGACCGGCGCCGGGTGGGAGCGGCCGCAGTGGTTCGAGGCGAACCGACGGCTGTTGCCCTCGGAGGCGCCGTGGCTCCGGCGCGACGAGTGGGCCGCGCGGTTCTGGTCGCCGATCGAGGGCGCCGAGCACCTCGCGACGCGCTCGAAGGTCGCGCTCTTCGACCTCACGCCGTTCGCGAAGCTCGACGTCGCGGGACCCGACGCCCTCGCGTTCCTCGAGCGGATCTGCGCGAACCGGATCGACCGACCCGTGGGAACCATCGCCTACACGGCGATGCTCACGCCGCGGGGTGGGATCCGCTGCGACCTCACGGTAATCCGCAAGGACGAGGACCTGTTCCGCGTGGTCACCGGCGGCGGTTCGGGACAGCACGACCAGGCCTGGATGCGCGCGCAACTTCGCGACGGCGAGCGCGTCGCGATCACCGAGCGCACGGGGTCGCTGTTCGCGCTCGGCCTGTGGGGCCCCAGGGCCCGCGACGTGCTCGGGGCGGTGACCAACGAGGATGTGAGCAACGAGGCGTTCCCGTATCTCACGGCCCGCTACCTGAACGTCGGCGAGGTCGGTCCGGTCTGGTCGCAACGGATCAGCTACGCGGGGGAGCTCGGGTGGGAGCTCTACGGGCAGTTCGCGATGGGCGATCGCGCGTGGGAGCTGCTCTGGGAGGCCGGGCGCGAGCACGGTCTCGTCGCAGCGGGGCTCGGCGCGTTCGACTCGCTCCGCCTGGAGAAGGGGTATCGCCTCTGGGGCCAGGACCTGCACACCGAGCACGATCCGCTGGAGGCCGGGCTCGGCTTCGCCGTCCGCTGGGACAAGGACTTCCAGGGCCGGGCCGCGCTCGAGGAGATCCAGGCCCGCGGATCGACGCACCGTCTGGCGCCGATGACCTTCGAAGACCCGTCGGTCGTGGTGCTCGGCAAGGAGCCAGTTCGGATGAACGGCGACGTGGTGAGCTACGTGACCTCGGCCGGCTACGGCTACTCGATCGGGCGCGGCATCGCCTACGCCTACCTGCCGGTCGAGCTCGCGGTCGAGGGCACGAGGGCGGAGATCGAGTACTTCGGCGAGCGGTACCCGGCGACCGTCGCCGCCGAGCCGCTGTTCGATCCGAAGGGCGGACGACTGAGGGCGTGACCGCGAGGGCGGCGCGCGGAAAGGAGCGGTGTTCGGTGGCCGTCGTCGACAATCCCGGGATCCTGCTCTACACGCGGATCCGCAAGTCGCCGTACTTCTACGCGTCGCGGCAGCACGGCGTGCAGCGGTACAGCGTGTACAACCACACCTACCACCCGAGGCACTACGGCGATCCCGTGGCCGAGTACTGGCATCTCGTGAACGGCGTCACGATGTGGGACGTCGGCGTCGAGAAGCAGATCCAGATCAAGGGCCCGGACGCGTTCGACCTCACGAACGTGATCGTGCCTCGAGACCTGCACAAGTGCGCCGTCGACCAGTGCAAGTACGTGTTCATCACCGGGCCCGACGGCGGCATCCTGAACGACCCCGTCCTGCTTCGGGTCGAGGAGGACGAGTTCTGGCTGTCGCTCGCCGACTCCGACGTGAACCTGTACGCGCTGGGCATCGCGGCCGCGAACGGGATGGACGTCACCGTGCGCGAGATCGACGTTGCCCCCGTGCAGATCCAGGGCCCGAACGCGAAGAAGGTGCTGACCGAGCTGTTCGGCGATCGGATCCTCGACATCCCGTACTACGGCCTGATGAAGGCGGAGCTCGATGGCCTGTCGGTCGTGATCTCGCGGACGGGCTACACGGGCGAGGTCGGCTACGAGATCTATCTGCGCGACGCGTCGAAGCACGGAGTCGAGCTCTGGAAAAGAGTGCTCGAGGCGGGGAAGCCGCACGGGCTCCAGGTCATCGGCCCATGCCACATCCGCCGGATCGAGGGAGGCATCCTCGCCTTCGGCGCGGACATGTGGTACGAGAACAACCCCTTCGAGGTCGGCTACCACTACACGTGGATGGTCGACCTCGATCAGGAGGCCGACTTCATGGGCAAGGAGGCGCTCAAACGCATCAAGGCGGCGGGCGTCTCGCAGAAGCTCGTCGGCGTGGACATCGACGGCGCGCCGCTCGGCAGCTACATCGACAACGAGATGCCGGACTTCTTCCCGGTGTCGGTCGGCGGGCGCGTCGTCGGCCGCGTCACCTCCGCGTGCCACTCGCCCCGGCTCGAGAAGAACATCGGGTTCGCGATGCTGCCGATCGAGCACACGGAGCTCGGGACCGCGCTCGAGGTGGAGACGCCCGTCTCGGGGAAGGTGTCGGCCACGGTCGTGCCGATGCCGCACTGGGACCCGACGAAGGAGATCCCGAAGGGGTAGGCGACGAACGTCGCGCCGTGAACCTCAGGGGGGCTTCGTCACGTCCGCGACCTCCGCGCCGAGGTACGCGACGAGGTCGGCGCCGGACACGTGCAGGTTGATCCCGTGCCCGCCGCCGCCGATTGCCACGCGATCCAACGCCGGGATCGTCGCGTCCGCGACCACCGGCCAGGCGGTCGTCGAGCCGAACGGGGTGATCGCGCCACGCTCGTAGCCGGTCGCCGCCCGGGCCTCCTCGGCGTCGGGGAGCGAGAGCCGGCGCTCGCCGAGGTGCGCGCGGAGCTTCTTCCAGTCGATCTCGCGGCCGCCGGGGACGAGGACGAACACGTAGTCGTCGGCCCCGCGGCGCACGACGATCGTGCGGAGCAGCCGGTCGAGCTCGATCCGCTGGAACCCGGCGCTCTCCTCGGCGCTGCGGGCGCGCTCGGTCCGAACCACGGAGAACGCGAGATCGGACTCCGCGAGGGCGGCGAGCGCGGGGGTGTCGGGCTCGGTCATGTCCGGAGCATCGACCCGACCGTCACGCGGAGTAGACGACGGGCTCGAACACCGATGTCCACTCGGCGTACTCGGCCGGGTCGGCGTACACGTAGTAGTTGCGGACGTGCTCGCCGAGGGACCCGACGTGCGAGCCCGAGTCGGCGCTGAGCGTGTTCCCGGGGAACACGAGTGGGCTGTTCGCGACGGTGGGGTCGTCGTACCGTTTCTCGACGATCCGGGCCGCCGAGGGCACCGGGCAGATGTACCAGACCCAGTCCGCGATCATCGCCGCGACCGAGGCCCGGTACACGAAGTCCATGTACTCGAGGGCGTCGAGCGGATGGGCGGCGTTGCGCGGGATCAGCATGTTGTCGGTCCAGAACATCGCGCCCTCGTTCGGAACCACGAACTCGAGATCGGGCTGGCCGAGGTTGTTGAGCTGGAAGATGTCGCCCGACCACGCGAGCGTGATCCACGTGTCGCGCCGCCCCAGCGCGTCGACGTACCCCTGGTCGTAGTAGCGGGGATCGACCGCCTGCTTCTGCAGGCGGAGCATGTCGGCGGCCGTCTGCCAATCGTCCGGCGTCGAGTCCGCCGGGTCGATGCCGACCGCGAGCATGCCCGCGCTGCCGAGCTCCACCAGGTCGCTCATCATGCCGACCTTGCCGCGCAGGGCGGGATTCCAGAGATCCTGGAAGCTGGTCGGCACGTGCCCGAGCGCGTCGACGGCCTCGGGCGCATAGGCGATGCCCGTGAGCCCGGACTGCCAGGCGACCGAGTACCGGTTCTCCGGATCCCACAGCGGGCCTCGAACGAGCCGCCCCGCGTTCTTGTCGAAGTTCGACAGCCATGCGTGGTTCAGCGGCGTCAGCCATCCCGAGTTGATCAGCTCGGAGAGCTCGGGGCCGTTCGAGATCACGATCAGGTCGTAGCCGATCGGCTCGCCGGCCTGCAGCGCCGGCCGGATCCGGTCCAGGAACCGAGCGTTCTCGCGGATCGTTCGCGAGTAGTTGACCGTGATGTCGAGCCGCCTCGAGAACAGGTCGAGCGAGGGGTGGCTGCCGTCGCGGTCGCGGTCGATGTAGTACGGCCAGTTCGCGAAGTCGAGCGTGCCGGTGACCTTCTGCTCCGCCCAGTACGCGTCCCAGTCGACCTCTTCCTGCGGTGACGGCGACGCGATCGGGCTCGTCGCCCCCGTGGCCGCGGGGGACGTTGGGCCGGTCGCCCCGGCCCCCCCGCCCGGCTCGCACGCCGCGAGCGCCGACAGCGAGGTTGCCGCGAGAGCCCCCGCCCCGAGCCCGCGCAGGACCTCGCGGCGCGAGAGCCGCGCTCGGTCTTCGGCGGGGACGCCGGACCCCTCCGGGTCGGCTCCCGCGTGTTCGTCAGGCCTGGTCATTCGCCTCCGACGGGGAGTCTGCGGTTCTCCGGTGACCGTTCGCAACCCACATCGGCTGGAGTCGGTCTGCGCGAGAGGCACTAGATTGCGCTCATGCGCCGCTCGGAGGTGGGTTCCGGGGAACGGTATCGGCCGGCCGAGCTGCTCGGCGAGGACGCGCTCGGCACGCTGTGGAGCGGCACGGACACGCTCTCGGGCGATCCGGTCGTCGTCCGGATCCTCCCGGAAGGGTTGCTCGCCGACGCCGGGGCGGTGCGTCAGGTGACGAACGCGCTTGAGCGCATGCGCGGCCACGCGGGCAACGCGCACCTCCCGCGCCTGCTGCACCACAACCTCCGGCGCCCGGGCGAGGGTGCGGCCTTCGTCGTGTCGGAGGGATCGGGCGTGGAGACCCTGGCCCGCCGGCTCGAGCGCGGCGGGCTCTCGCCGCGCGTCGCGCTCCACGTCACGGCCGCCGTCGCCAACGGCCTCGCGGCCGCGCACGACGCGTGGGTGTACCACGGCGCGCTCACGGCATCGAGCGTGGTGGTGGATCGGGGCTCGGTGGTGAAGGTCGTCGACGTCGGTCTCGGCGATTTGCTCGCGCCACAGCAACCCGGCACCCCCCCGATGAACCTCAGCGATCGGGGCTCGCTCGACGTCCTCGCGGTCGCCACGCTGTTCGAGCAGGTGCTGTCGGGCGCCCCGCGATGGCAGGCGACGCCCGCGACGGAGACGCCGCAACCGTGGCTGGACCAGGTGCCGACGGAGGTCCAGGCGCTGATGCGTCGCGCGCGGTCCCCGCACCGGCTGCAGCGACCGCGGATGGCGGAGCTGGCCGCGGCGCTCGCGCCGGCCCTCGAGCCCGTCCCCGGGATCGGGTCGGCGCCGTTCGGCGTCGCGCGCCCGGACGTCGCCGCGGGTCCGGGCGCCGCGCCCGTGATGCTGCCCGCCGGCCCCCGCGGCGTGTCCGCCGGCCGGCCACCGCCACCGCGTCCCGACGACCGGGCCGTCGCGGCGGCCGGGCTGGCGGCAGGGACGGCCGCGTCGAGCGCCGCCACGCCGCCGTCGCTCGAGGCGACCGGGGCGCCCGATGCGGCGGCGAGCGATCGTCGCGAGGTCGCCTCCGAGGCTCCCGCCGGGCCGACGGTGTCCGCAACGACGACGGAGACCTCCGGCCGGTGGCGCGGAGCCGTGCTCGCGATCGCAAGCGTGATCCTGCTCGCGATGCTCGGCGTGGGCGTGTACCTCGGGGTTGACGCCCTGCGGGCGCCGAGCGCCCCGCCCCCCCAGTCGAGCCTCACGCCGTTTCCCTCGACGTCCGTGTCCCCGGTCGCGTCGCCCACGCCGTCGGGGGTCGCGTCCCCCACGCCGTCGGCCGTCGCGTCCGCCACTCCCTCGAGCTCGCCGTCGCCCTCCGCGACGTCGTCGATCGAGCCCACGACGGTCCCTGTCGTGATCGGCCTGTCCGTCGAGCGCGCGACCGATCGGCTCGAGGGCGCGGGCCTCGTCGTCGGGCCCGTCGAGTCGGTGGCCGGTCCGCTCGACACCGTCGTGTCGAGCGACCCCACCCAGGGCGAGGCGGTCACGGCCGGGACGGTCGTGACCCTGTCCGTCGGCGACGGCAGCTCCCCCTAGGGGACCGCGTCCGAGGAGACCGCGAGCGCCCAGTCGACGAGGGAGCCGGCGAACGAGGGCCGCACGAAGACCCGCGTCGAGCCCCCGCGCTCCTGGAGCACCACCGGCACGTGCGCGAGCAGGGTCTGCGCGCACCGCCCATCGCGCCACGATCGCGGGTCGAGGTCCAGGCCGCAGCCCCGCGCGAGGAGGTCCAGGCGGGACGGGCCCTCGAGCTCGACCACCGCGCGGTTCGCCGAGACGTCGACGATCGAGCGTTGCCCGTCCGGCGTCGTCGCCTCGAGCCACGTCGCGATGTCGTCCGCGTCGCCGTCGCCGACCACGAGCCACTCGTCGGGCCCGAGCCACAGGAACTCCCGGCTCGTCACCGCGGCCCAGGTGTTCGGCGTCCGCGGGACCGCGAGCGCGCCCTCGGGATCCGCGAGCCGGAGCGAGACCTGAGCGAGGAACGCGAGCTCGCGCCCGCCGATTCGCCGCAGGTCGTCCTCGCGACCGTGCAGCGGCGAGCGGGCGCGGGCGTCAACCATCTCGACGCGCCCCCTCGACGTCGTAGAGGACGGGCGAGGTTATCGTTGCCGGCACCGTGCGATCCTCGAGCGGCGCGAGGATCGTCGCCCCGTGCCGGTCGTGCCCGCCCTCGACGAGCGCGAGCGCGAACGTCCGCCCGAGCGCGGCGCTCCGATAGCTCGAGGTCACGTGGCCCGCCATCGCCATCGGGATCCGCCCGGTGTCCTCCCAGACGAGCTGTGCCCCCTCGGGCAGGAGCGCATCGCGATCCTCCGGGAGCAGGCCGACGAGCTGCTTGCGGTCCGGGCGCACGAGGTCGGCGCGGCGGAGCGAGCGGCGGCCGACGAAGTCGCCCTTGCTCGGGTTCACGATCCAGTCCATCCCGAGGTCGTGCGGCGTCACCGTGCCGTCGGTGTCCTGTCCGACGATCACGTAGCCCTTCTCGGCGCGGAGCACGTGCATGGCCTCGGTGCCGTAGGGGGTGATGCCGAACGCCCTTCCCGCCCGCAGGAGCGCGTCCCAGACATGCAGTGCTGTGCCATCCGGCGACGTGGACCTCGAACGACAGCTCGCCCGTGAAGCTCACGCGGCAGATGCGCGCTGGGACGCCGGCCACGATGCCCTCGCGCCACGTCATGAACGGGAAGGCCTCGGCCGACAGGTCGACGTCGGTCCCGGCGACCGACAGGACGTCGCGCGCCGCCGGCCCTCCGAGCGCCGCCACCGCCCACTGCTCGGTCACGCTCGTGCAGAACGCGCGGAGGTCGGGCCACTCGGTCTGGAGCCACTCCTCGAACCGGTCCAGGACCATCGCGGCGCCGCCGGTGGTCGTCGTGACGAGGTAGCGGTCCTCGGCCAGGCGCAGCGCGACCCCGTCGTCGACCACCATCCCGTCGAGGCCGAGCATGAGCCCGTAGCGGATCGCGCCGACCGCGAGGTTCGACATGCGGTTCGTGTACATGCGATCGAGGAACGTCCCGGCGTCCGGCCCGACCACCTCGATCTTGCCGAGCGTCGAGGCGTCGAGCAGCCCGACGCCGCCGCGCGCCGCGAGGCACTCCCGCGCGACGGCGTCATCGAGATCCTCGCCCTCGCGCGGGAAGAAGCGCGGGCGCTTCCACTGGCCGACGTCCTCGAACATCGCGCCCCGCTCCACGTGCGCCTCGTGCATCGGCGTCGTCCGGACCGGATCCAGGAGCGGGCCGCCGAACGGTCCTGCGAGCGCCGCGAAGGAGACCGCCGCCGCCGGCGGCCGCGTGCTCGACGGACCCTGCGCGCCGGGGTCGTCGCCGAGGAGCGCGTTCACGATCTCGGCCGCGAGGACGCCTGAGGTGCGGCCCTGGTCGATCGCGGTGCCGATGTAGGTGGCGCGCTTCACGTGCTCCACCGAGCGCAGGCCGGCGCCCACCGCCGCCGCGATGTCGGCGACCGTCTGGTCCCGCTGAAGGTCCACGAACTTGGCCGCGTCGTCGCCCTCGGGGACGAACCACGCCGGCACGGCATTCGGGAGCTCGCCGGCGGCCGCGCCGACGACCTCGAGCCACGCCGGGCCGCCCTCGCCGGGCAGGAAGCACGCGCGGTCCTCGTCGTAGCGCAACGCGCCGCCGATCGAGCGCCAGAGCGTGAGGTTCGGGCTCCACCCGCCCGAGACGACGAGCAGGTCGGCCTCGACCGTGCGCTCGGCGTCGAGTGTCACGCTCGAAAGGCGCGGCGTTCCGTCGGTGCGGACGACGCGTCCGCCCTCGCGGGCGTCGACCACCTCGACGAGCTCGACCCCGGCCTCGGCGAGCTCCTCCGCGGCCCGGCGGCCCCAGTCGTTGGTCACGAACGCGACGGCGCGCTCGCCGCAGCCGACGCCGAACCGCGTCGTGTACCGCTGCGCAGAGCCGGTGAGCATGACACCGGGACGGTCGTTGCCGGCGAACGCGATCGGCCGCTCGACGGCGCCAGTCGCGAGCACCACCCGTCCCGCCCGGACGTGCCAGATGCGCTCGACGGGCATCGCGTGCTCGTGGACGACGACGTACCCGTCGTCGTAGACGCCGAGCGCTGTCGCGTCGGTCAGCACGCGGACGTCCTCGCCGAAGTGGGCATCACCCGAGGTCCGAGCTCGCTCCTCGACCATCATCACGCGATCGCCACGCGCGGCGGCCGCGGCCGCGGCGTCGCAGCCCGCCGGCCCACCCCCGACCACGAGGGTCTCGACGTGCCGGTGCAGGTGCCGCGCGCGCGTCGCGACCGACCCGGCCCCCGCGAGGTCGCCCACCCCCGCCCGGGATTGGGCGGCGAGCCCGTCGACGAGCGGCACCATCGTCGCCGGCGCGATCACGTCCACCCACGGCGCCACGACGGCGACGAACGCGCTCGGCTCCTCGGGCCCGTCGGTCATGACCCCGCGCGGCCGGCCGAGGATCGGGCTTCGAAACGCGACGTCCTCGCCGCTCGCGAGGAGCGCGCTCGCGAGCGTGTCGCCCGCGAAGCCGGCGAGCTCCTTCCCGTCGAAGGTGAAGCGCAGCGGGCGCGACCGGTCGACCCATGCCCCTCCGGTCTCGAGCCGCCGGGTCGTCACCGGCGACGCCCTACTCCGCCGCGAAGGCCTCCCACGGCCGGAACCCGGAGCAGACGGCGCTCATGCGCGTGATCCGCCCGTCGGGGGCGTCGAAGTACGCCTGCTGCTCGACGAAGTACTCGCCGTCCGCGTTCTCCACGCGGAACCGGTAGCGCAGGCGGTGGCGGTCGGCGATCGCCAGCGTCTCGACGTCGAGCACCTCGCGGACGTGGTCCTGTGGCTCGAACCAGTTGCCGAGCACGATCTCGACGACGCCGTCGGGCGTGATCGCCCGCCACTCGCGACTCGGCGTCATCCCGCGGAAGTCGATCTCGGGATCGAGGGCCGAGGAGATCGCCGCGGCATCTTTCGCGACGATGCCGTCGACGAAGACCTTCCCGAGCTCCGCCGGGTTCCTGCCGCTCACGGCCGCCGACGTTAGCGCCCCGGAACCACGCGGGCAAGGTGCACTTCGTCACGACGGCGGCTCCGTGAACGGGGGGTACGTCGGGCCGAACTCGTACGTCACGGTGTTGCGGACCGCGTTGAACCAGCGGCGGCACCCGGCGGCGTGGAACCATCGCTCCGTCCACTCGCCCCTCGGGTTGTCGCGCAGGAACAGGTACGCGGCCCAGGCGTCGTCGGTGAGCGCGTCCGGGTCGGCGGGGTAGATGACGTGGGCCTGGCCGCCGTAGCGGAACTCGATCTCGTCGCGGGCGCCGCACCACGGACAAGGGACGAGCAGCACCTCAGCCCTCCTCGTCGAACGCCGCGACGAGACGCTTCGGCGCCGTCATCCGCCACGCCTCGATGAGCAGCTCGGCGACCTCGTCGCGGTCGGCGTTCGCGTAGCGCACGCCGACCCAGCCGCTCGGGCCGACGTACGGCGGGGGGAAGAACGTGTCGGGATCCATCGAGACGAGCGCTCGCTGCTCGTCGTGGGTGCACTTGATCCAGACCTCGCGGCCGTCCTCGGCGAACATCGCGAAGATCTTGCTGCGCACGCGAAAGGTCGGCGTCCCCCAGGTCTCGCGCTCCTCGGCCTCCGGGAGCTCGAGCGCAAGCCGGCGGACGGTCCGGCCCTGCATCAGTGCGCGACCGCCGCGGCGCCGTGCTCGTCGATGAGCGCGCCGGTCGTGAACCGCTCGAGCGCGAACGGCCGCACGAGCTCGCTCGGCTCGCCCCGGGCGATCGTCTCGGCGAACGCCCACCCCGAGCCGGGCGTCGCCTTGAACCCACCGGTTCCCCACCCGCAGTTCAGGAACAGGCCGCCGATCGGCGTGGGGCCGATGATCGGCGACGCGTCGGGACAGACGTCGACGATGCCGCCCCAGGTCCGCAGGAGCTTCGCGCTCGCGAAGATCGGGAACAGCTCGATCGCGGCCGCGAGCTGGTGCTCGATCACGTGGAACGAGCCGCGCTGCCCGTACCCGTTGTACGCGTCGATCCCCGCGCCCATCACGAGCTCGCCCTTGTCCGCCTGGCTCACGTACACGTGAACGGCGTTCGACATCACGACGCAGTCCAGGACCGGCTCGAGCAGAACGGACACGAGCGCCTGGAGCGGATGCGACTGTAGCGGCAGGCGGAGCCCGACCATCGCCGCGAGCACGCTCGTGTGACCGGCGGCGACGAGCGCGACGGACTCGGCGCGGATCGTGCCGCGCGTGGTCTCGACGCCCTCGACCAGCCCGCCCTCGCCGCGGACGAACCCCGTGACCTCGGCGTGCTCGACGAGGTCGACGCCGAGCTCGCTCGCCCGCGTCGCGAATCCCCACGCGACCTTGTCGTGGCGCGCGATCCCGCCGCGGCGCTGCAAGGTGGCGCCGAGCACGGGGTAGCGAAGCGACGGCGAGACGTTCACGATCGGGCAGAACGCGTGCACCTCGTCCGGGTTGAGCCACTCGGCGTCGACGCCGTTCAAGCGGTTCGCGTGCACGCGGCGCATCGAGGAGCGCACGTCGCCGAGCGTGTGGGCGAGGTTCAGCACGCCGCGCTGGCTGAACTGCAGGTCGAACCCGAGGTCCGCCTCGAGACCCTCCCAGAGCTTCAGCGAGTGCTCGTAGATCGCGGCCGACTCGTCCCACAGGTAGTTCGAGCGGATGATCGTGGTGTTGCGCGCGACGTTGCCGCCGCCGAGCCACCCCTTCTCGACGACGCAGACGTCGGAGATCCCGTGGTTCCGCGCGAGGTAGTACGCGGTCGCGAGCCCGTGCCCGCCGGCGCCGACGATCACGACCTGATACCGGGGCTTCGGATCCGCCGAGCGCCAGAACCGGTTGCCGTCCCCCGCCATCCGTCCTTCCCCGCGCGGCGGCTCCAATTGACACGTTTCGAGCGCGCAGCGTAGCGTCCGGCCACGTTGCGGCGCTAGGTCGGGTGTTGCGCGATGCGAAACACGGGGGACGGCGGGCTGCAATCGGTCTCGCGCGCCGTCCGCTCGCTCGAGCTGATCGCGGAGGCGGGCGAGCTCGGCGTCACCGAGCTCGGGCGCCGCCTCGGCGTCCACAAGGCCACCGCGTCCCGGCTCGCGGCCACCCTCGCCGAGCGTGGGCTGATCGAGCGCGATCCTGCCACGGAGCGCTATCGCCTCGGGTTCGGCCTGATCCGGCTCGCCGGCGCCGCGATGGCGGGCCTCGACCTCGTGAGCTCGGCGCGACCGATCCTGGAGGATCTCGCGCAGGAGACGCGCGAGACGGTGACGATCGGCGTCCTGTCGGGCGAGGACGTCGTCTCGATCGATCAGGTCACCGGCGCCCGCTCGATCGTGAGCGTGAGCTGGGTCGGACGGCGCACGCCGCTGCACACGACCTCGACGGGGAAGATCCTGCTCGCGTTCATGGACGAGGGCGAGCGCGAGCGCCGCCTCGCGCGGCCGCTCGAGCGCGCCACGAAGCGCTCGCTCGTGGACCCCGCGCAGCTGCGCGCGCATCTCGACGACGTCCGCCGCCGCGGCTACGCGCAGACCGTCGAGGAGCTCGAGGAAGGGCTGAACGCCGTCGCGGCGCCGGTGCGCCAGGCCGACGGCGAGGTCGTCGCGGCGCTGTCGGTGTCGGGCCCCGCGTTTCGCGTGCGGCCGGTCGACCTGCCGAGGCTCGGTCGCCTCACGATCGAGGCGTCCGAGCGGATCTCGCGCCGGCTCGGGCACCTCGAGCGCCGCGGGGGAACGCGATGACGATCCCGTGGGACGACGTGCGTCGGCCGGCGGCCTCGATGCTCGACGCGGTCGGCCGGACGCCGCTCGTCCGGCTCGGGCGCGTGGCGCCCGAAGACCTCGAGGTCTTCGCGAAGGTCGAGTGGTACGGCCCCACCGGCTCGGTGAAGGACCGCATCTACCGGGAGATGCTCCGGCTCGCGCAAGATCGCGGCGCGCTCCGGCCGGAGATGACCATCATCGAGTGCACGACCGGCAACGCCGGGATCGCCTGCGCGGCCGCGGCGGCGATCCTCGGCTACGCCTGCGTCATCGTGATGCCCGAGGGGATGAGCCCCGAGCGCCGGCAGATGATCGAGGCCTACGGCGCCGAGCTCGTGCTCACCCCCGGCGCCGGCACCGACATCGACCTCGCGCTCGCGAGGGTGCGCGAGATCGTCGCGAACGACCCCGACCGCTACTTCTTCCCCGGCGAGTTCGAGAACCCCGACAATCCCGCGGCGCAGGAGGCATCGGGCGTCGAGATCTGGGAGCAGCTCGAAGGCCGGCTCGACGCGGTCGTCGCCTCGCAAGGCACCGGCGGGTGGATCACCGGCGTCGCACGCGCCCTGAAGGCGCGGGCCTCGTCGATCCGTACCTACGCCGTCGAGCCCGCCGAGTGCCCGCTCATCTCCGAGCAGCGGTGGGGGACCCACGGCGTGCCGGGGATCGGCGACGGGATCGTGCCCCACAACCTCGACCTGTCGCTCGTCGACGGGATCGTCACGGTCGGCACGGACGAGTCGCTCGCGATGGCCCGGCGCCTCGCGCGCGAGGAGGGGATCCTCTGCGGTCCGTCCTCGGGCATGAATGTCGTCGCGACGCTGAAGGTCGCCGCCGTCCACCCGGAGTTGCAGCGGATCGTCACGGTGATCGCGGACACCGGACAGCGCTACCTCTCGGGCGACCTGGTCGGCGAGCGCCCCGACGCGCACAGCCCCGAGCGCGATCACGCGGTCGACCCCGACTCGCTCGCGCAGATCGAGGCCAACCGCTCGCGCCTCGAGTTCATCGCCTAGGCTGCGGCCCGTGAGCACGTACGCCATGACCGACGAGGAACGCGAGATCCAGGATCGCGCCCGCCGGTTCGTCGACGAGGAGCTGATCCCGCACGAGGTCGAGGCCGAGCTGCACGGCGGCCGGCTCTCGGACGAGCTCCGCGAGCGACACCACCGCATGGCGATCGAGCTCGGCCTGTACGCGATGAACATGCCCCGCGAGCTCGGCGGCGGGGGGATGTCGATGTTCGAGCAGGTCCTCGTCTCCGAGCAGCTCGGGCGCGTGACGAACGCGCTCGGCTGGTGCGTCCACACGCCGGCGGCGTGGGCGCCGACGGTCGTGACCGCGGAGCAGCTCGAACGCTGGATCGTCCCGACGATCCGCGGCGAGCGGCACGAGTGCTACGCGATCACCGAGGAGGGCGCCGGCTCCGACGTCGACGCCATCGCGACCACCGCGCGCCGCGATGGCGACGAGTACGTCCTCAACGGCACGAAGTGGCACGTGACGTCCTTCAACACGGCCGACTACCTTTTCGTGCAGGCGAAGATCGCCGACGGCGCGAACGCCGGCGCGCACGCGATGTTCTTTGTCGACAAGGACGCGCCGGGGGTTCGCCTAGTCCGCGAGCCGGCGTACTCGCACACGTACGCGGACACCCACGCGATCGTGGCGCTCGAGGGCGTGCGTGTTCCGGCGTCGCAGCGGATCGGCGAGGAGGGGGACGGCCTCGATTTCACGTACGAGTGGTTCCGGTACGAGCGGCTGATGATCGCGGCACGGTGCTGTGGCGCGGCCGAGCGCCTGATCGACGAGGCCACGGCGTTCGCGAAGGAGCGGGTGCAGTTCGGCCGGCCGATCATCGACTTCCAGGCGATCCAGCACCAGCTCGCCGACTCGCTCGTCGAGCTGTGGGCGGCGCGCCTGATGACCTACGAGCTCGCGCGCGGCATCGACCGCGGGATCGACCTCAAGGTCCAGCACGCCCAGTGCTCGATGGCCAAGCTCTTCGCGAGCGAGATGGCGAACCGCGTCGCCGACCGCGCGGTGCAGATCTTCGGCGGCCGAGGGTACATGCGCGAGAACGTCGCCGAGCGTTTCTTCCGAGAGCTTCGCGTGGACCGGATCTGGGAGGGGACCTCGGAGATCCAGCGGAACATCGTGGCCGACCAGCTCGCGAAGCGCGGCGCCCGGACGCTCGCCGGATGAGCGACGCAAAGGCCACGCACGCCGAGCGCGAGGCCAGGGGCTGGGCCGAGTTCGCGGCGGCGCTCGAGGCGATCCCGCGCGAGCGCTGGACCGACGAGGGCGTCCTGCCCGGCTGGTCCGTGAAGGACCTGCTCCGCCACGTGGCGGGCTGGGCCGAGGAGTGCGCGGAGCACCTCGTGAAGATGCGCGACGGGACCTTCGTCGACTACGACGAGGACGACGCGGAGGTCGACCGCCGGAACGCGCAGTTCGTCGCGCAGGCGGCCACCATGGACGTGGATGCCGTGTGGTCGGGTCTGGTCGCCGCGCGCGAGCTCACGCGGCGCCGATGGGAGGAGCTGCCGGCGCCCGCTGTCGACAAGGTGGCGATCGACTGGTTTGCCGGCGAGACCTACCGCCACTACCGCGAGCACCTGCCCGAGCTCCGCCGGTTCGCGCGGTGACAGCGACGTGGGAGGAGTTCGAGCGGCTCGAGCTCGCCGTCGGCGTAGTCAGCGAGGTCGAGGACTTCCCCGAGGCCCGCAACCCCGCGTACAAGCTCACGATCGACTTCGGGCCGCGCGGGACCCGGCGCTCGAGCGCGCAGGCGACGCACTATCCGAAGGAGGAGCTCCTCGGCCGCCAGGTCGTGTGCGTCCTCGGGTTCGCGCCGAAGCGGGTGGCCGGGTTCGAGAGCGAGGTGTTGGTCCTCGGCGCGTACTCCGAGGAGCACGGGGTGGTCCTGTTGCGGCCGGACCGCCCGGTGGAGCCGGGCTCGTCGATCGGCTAGCGCGAGGCCGCCGGCTCGAGCGCGAAGCCGAGCTCGTGCGCCGCGACCTCCATGCACGCGCGGTGCATGCGCTCGCCCGTGACCTTCGAGTCGCGCATGACGACCTGGATCGCGAGCCCGTCGACGAGGCACGCGAGCCGCAGCGCGAGCTCCTCGACGTCGGTGTCGGTGGTGAACTCGCCGGTCGACCGGCCCGTGCGGATGATGTCGGCGATCTGCGCGCGCCACCGCTCGTCGAGCACCTCGCGCTCCTTCGCCATTTCCGCATCGCGCAGGGCCCGGACCCACACCTCGATCCACAGCGCCCACTCGTCGAAGGGGCCGTACTCGGGGAGGTACCCGGGGATCGAGAGCTCGACGAGCCGCCGGAACTGGTCGACCGCGCTCGGCAGGCGCCGGATCTCGCGCGAGGTTCGCAGGTAGAACTGGTCGTTCGCGAAGGTGAGCGCCTCGGCGAGCAGCCGGTCCTTGGAGTCGAAGTAGTACAGGATGAGCCCCGGGGACACCCCCGCCTGTTCCGCGATGTCGGAGATGCGGGTCTCGGCGAGCCCGCGATCCGTGATGACGCGGGCGGCGGCGTCCAGGATCTCCCGGTGCCGGTCCTTGCCCTGCTTGGCGGTGCCCGTGGTCGCCGTCGTCTCCACCTCCTGAACGCCGGACAGCGCAGCCCGAGTTGGGGCACCCGGTTGAATCGGCGTTCAAGAGACTTTAGCGGGTTGAGCAGGGGTGTCAACCGCGAGGCGGCGACCGTGCAGCTTGACTGACCGTTCAAATCCGTGGAAGGATGACGGTTCACTCGAGCAAGGAGATCGCACCACCATGGCCAACGTCTACGACGCGATCGTCATCGGCGGCGGGCACAACGGGCTGATCAGCGCCGGGTTCTTCGCCAAGGCCGGGGCCCGCACCATCGTCCTGGAGGCCCGGGACAAGACCGGCGGGGCCGCAGACACCAGCAGCCCATGGCCGGAGCATCCCGACTTCAAGGTGACGACCTACTCCTACGTGATGAGCCTGATGCCGCCCACGGTCATTCGCGAGCTCCAGCTCGAGCGGCACGGCTACAAGGTCACGCCGTTCGGCCCGTACTACCAGGCGTACCCCGACGGACGCTCGATCAAGATCTACGCCGACGACGCGAAGAAGAACTACGAGTCGATCTCGCAGTTCAGCAAGAAGGACGCCGAGGCGATCCCGAAGTGGGACGCGTGGCTCTCGGGCGTGGCCGACGTGATGGGGCCGCTGTTGCTCAAGGTCCCGCCGCCGCTCGGCTCGCTGAAGCTCAAGGACCTGCTCGACCAGCTCCGCGTCGCGTGGGGCGCGCGGGGGCTGGGGACCCGAGGCGTCGGCGACGTGACGAAGCTGTTCACGATGAGCGTGAGCGACCTGCTGAACGAGTGGTTCGAGTCCGATCCGGTCAAGGGCATGCTGACCGTGAACGGTGTCATCGGGACCTGGGCGGGCCCCGACTCCCCGGGCACCGCCTACGTGATGCTGCACCACTCGATCGGCGATGTCGGCGACGGCCACCTCGGGTCGTGGGGCTACCAGGAGGGCGGGATGGGCGGCGTCTCCGACGCCTGCCGCCGCGCCGCCGAAGCCCTCGGCGCCGACGTCCGCACGAACGCGAAGGTCGCGAGGATCCTCGTCCGCGGCGGCCGCGCGGTGGGCGTGGCGCTCGAGAACGGCGAGGAGCTCCGCGCGCCCGTCGTCGTCACCACGATCCACCCGAAGATCGCGTTCCTCGACCTGATCGACGAGACCGAGCTGCCGGCCGACTTCGTTCGCGACATCCGCAACTTCAAGACGCGAAGCGGCGTGGTGAAGATCAACTTCGCGATCAGCGAGCTGCCCGACTTCATCGCCGACCCCGGCAAGAACCAGCAGGACCACCACACGGGCTCGGTCGAGCTCTGCTTCAGCCCCGAGTACGCCGAGAAGGCCTTCCAGGACGCGCACTTCCTGCGCAAGGCGTCCGAGCGCCCGTTCGTCGACGGCGTGATCCCGACGACACTCGACAAGACCCTCATGCCCGAGGGCGTGCACAACTTCTCGATGTTCACGCAGTGGGTGCCCGACGACTGGAACCTCGAGCCGCACCGCGAGGAGCTCGAGCAGTACGCCGACCGGATCGTCGACCTCTACACGGAGCTCGCGCCGAACTTCAAGGCGAGCGTGATCGCGCGACAGGTCATCGGCCCGTACGACATGGAGCAGGACCTCGGGCTGATCGGCGGGAACATCTTCCACGGCGAGCTCTCGGTGGACCAACTCTTCCACATGCGGCCGGCGGTCGGCTACGCCGACTACCGCACGCCGATCAAGGGCCTGTACCACGGCTCGAGCGCCACGCACGCCGGCGGCGGCGTCTGCGGCATCCCGGGGTGGCAGGCGTTCCGCCAGGCCAAGAAGGACCGGGCGGTCGGGTCGAAGAAGTAGCCTCACCGGCATGGCCTCGGAGGACTCGCGCTCGCCGCTCGAGCGCATGCTCGAGGCGCGATCGGTCGCCGTCGTCGGGGCGAGCGTCCGCGAGGGGTCGGTCGGGCATCAGAGCCTCGTCGAGCTCATCGAGGGCGGGTTCGACGGCGCGATCCACCCGGTGAACCCGAAGTACGAGGAGATCCTCGGGCTCCCGTGCGTGGCGTCGCTCGCGGACCTCGGCGAGCCGGTCGACCTCGCGATCCTCGCGGTCTCGAACGCGCGGCTCGAGGAGCAGCTCCGGCTCGCGGCGTCGACCGGCGTCGGGTCGGCCGTGATCTTCGCGAGCGGGCACGAGGAGCCGGTCGACGGGGTGCCGTCGCTCACCGAGCGCCTGGCGACGATCGCTCGCGAGGCCGGGATGGCCGTGTGCGGCGGCAACGGGATGGGCTTCGCGAACTTCGAGAAGCGCGTGCGCGCGCTCGGCTTCTACGAGCCGAAGGACGTGCGGATCGGCGGGATCACGTTCGTCTCCCACTCGGGGTCGGCGTTCAGCGCCGTCGTCCACAACCGGCGGAACCTCGGCCTGAACCTGGCGGTCTCGGCGGGCCAGGAGCTCGTGACAACCGTCGCCGATTACCTCGCGTACGCGCTCGGCCTCGAGAGCACGAACGTCGTCGGCCTGTTCGTCGAGACGATCCGGGACCCGGCCGGGTTCGTGGAGGCTGTGCGGCTCGCGCAGGAGCGGGACGTGCCGGTGGTGGCGCTGAAGGTCGGACGGGAGGCGTTCACGCGGAAGATGGTCGAGGCGCACTCGGGTGCGCTCGCCGGCGAGGACGGCGCCTACGAGGCGTTGTTCGAGGCCTACGGCGTGCTGCGGGTCGAGAGTCTTGACGAGATGGCGGATGCGCTCGCGCTGTTCGCGTCGGGGCGCCGGGCCGGACCCGGAGCGCTCGCGAGCGTGCACGACTCGGGCGGGGAGCGGGCCCTGCTCATCGACTCGGCAGCCGCGGTCGGCGTGCCGCTCGCGGCGATCTCATCGGAGACGACCGCGCGGATGGCCGAGCTCCTCGACCCGGGGCTGCCGCCGGTGAACCCGCTCGACTTCTGGGGCACGGGGCGAGATGCGCACGAGGTCGTGACGGGATGCGTCCGCGCGCTGCTCGCCGACCCCGCGGTGGCCGCGCTCGCGTTCGCGGTCGACCTCACCACCGAGGACAGCCCCGACATGGGGTACATCGGGATGGCCCGCGATACGTTCCCCGAGACCGACAAGCCCTACGCGATGCTGTCGAACTTCTCGAGCGGCATCGACCGCGGCGACGTCGAGCTGCTCGAGGATGGAGGGATTCCGGTGCTCGAGGGCACGCTCACCGGCCTCGCGGCGTTCAAGCACCTGTTCGCGTACCGCGACCATCGAGCGCTGCCGCCGCTGGCGGGGTCGTCACCCGCGAGCGACGAGGTCCGGGAGCGGTGGCGGGCCCGCTTGTCGAGCGGCGAGCCACTCGACGAGGCCGAGGGCCTGGCGTTGCTCGCCGACTGGGGAGTTCCCATCGTGGCCGCCCGCGTGGTCGAGTCGGCGGAGGAGGCCCTCGCGGCGGCGGACGGGATCTGGCCCGTCGCGCTGAAGACGGCCGCCCCCGGCGTCCTCCACAAGTCCGACGTCGACGGTGTTCGCCTCGACCTGCTCACGCCGGACGAGTTACGGGCGAGCTATGCGGACGTTTCGCGTCGCCTCGGGCCAAGGGTCACGGTCGCGGCAATGGCGCCACCCGGCATCGAGCTGCACCTCGGCATCGTGCGCGACGAGCAGTTCGGCCCGCTGGTGCTGGTGGCCGCGGGGGGAGTGCTGGTGGAGGTGTTGCGGGACCGGCGGTTGGCGATGCCGCCGCTAGACGAGGCGCGGGGGCGCGGGCTGGTCGACCGCCTGAAGGTCCGGCCGCTGCTCGACGGCGTGCGCGGCCAGCCGCCCGCGGACGTCGGCACGCTCGTGCGCGCGATCGTCGGGATGTCGTGGCTCGCGCACGACCTCGGCGACCGGATCGAGGCGCTCGACGCGAACCCGGTGATCTGTTGGGCGGACGGCGCTGTCGCCGTGGATGCGCTCGTGATCCCGCGGCGGCGCAGGTAGGGTCAGCCGTCGGGCCACGCCGCATCGAGCTCGGCGAGGATGCGGTCGAGGCTCTCTGGGCCTTCCTCCAGATACGTAAGTATCGCGTCCCAGAAGCGATCGGCTCCGATCTCAGGAGGCATCAGGTCGGACGCGTCGAAGCGGAAGCCGTCGGCCTCGAGGGCGGCGTGCAGCAGCTCCGCCTGATGGCGCTCGAATGGTGTGTAGTTGTTCAGGTCGAAGCGGCGGTTGGCGATCATGACGCCGGTGCCCCGGCCCGTCATCTCTGCGCCGAACTCGGATCCGAGCAGGAAGCGAACCACCTCCCGTACCTCGGGCCGGTCCGTGAACGCGCTGACCATCTCCCCGCCTCCGATGAGCTCGGGGAACCCGGGCGAATCCGAGGGGAACGGGAAGACGTCCGTCTCCGTCCCGGCAGCCCCCGGCGGCAGCCACTGCTCCGCGAAACCCGGCTGCAGGTAGAGCCAGCATCCGGGCGGATCGGCGACCATCGGGTGCTGGGCCTTCCAGACGGCGGCCGTCAGCGCGCCTTCGCGCCCCCCCAGGACCGAGCCGCTCGTGAAGAGGACCTCGCCGAAACGCTCGAACGCGCGCCGAACCGGCTCGCTATCGAAAGGCAGCTCGTGGAACGTCCACCGGTCGTATATCGCGGTGCCTGCCTCCGCCAGCAGGAGGTTCTCGACCCAATCGGTGCCCGGCCACCCGTCCGACTTGCCCGACTCGAAGCCGAGGCACCAGGGCGTGCGGCCGTCCGCTCGCAGCTGCTTGGCGAGCGTGGCGAGCTCGTCGGTCGTGTTCGGGATCGCATAGCCGGCAGCCCGGAGCTCGGGCACCGGATACCAGATCAGGCTCTTGACGTCGACGGTGACGAAGGCTCCGTAGAGGCCGCCGTCGGCGGATGGCCACGACCCGTCCGGGCCGATGGTCCCGAGCCGGACGAGGTATGGGCTCTGATCGTGCCGCAGTTGCCCCGCGTCCAGGAACGCGCCCATGTCCACGAGATGCCCGTTCGCCACGAGGTCCGCCACGGCCCCCGGTGCGGTGAAAGCGAGGTCGGGTGGGTCTCCCGGGGTCTCGGTGCTGGTGAACCAGGTCCGGACCTCCGGGAAGTCGACCAGACGCACCTCGATCCCCGTCTCCGCGCTGAACCGATCGAGCTCGCGCAGGAACGGATTCAGGGTCCTTTCGTCCTGTTCTACGGTCCGCCACAGAAGCGTGACCTCCGTCCCGGCCAGCGGCTGTCCCGGCGGTGCCGGCCGGACCGTGTGGACGGGTTCGGCTTCGAGGCCGGCCGGCGCCTCCTCGGGCAGTGGGGGGCAGCTGGCGCCGCCGAAGTACCGGTCGCATTCGGAAGGGGTGAGTGAGCGGGTCACGCGCGACCGAGCCCGGTCCACGAGCCGGGGGAAGGGGAGGTCAAGGATGCCGCGCGTGCCGATGGGGCCCGCGACGACCGCGGTCGGGCCGTCGGGCGCCGGGTACTCGATCCCTGCCGCCTGCATGGCCCAGTGCAGCGCCTCGACCGTTCCCGACGGTACCAGGTCATCAATCGACGCGCTGAGGTTCACCGCGTGCAACGCGAGGAGGACGCTGAGCTCGGGGTCCGATCGAAGGTTCGCCAGGGCGGCGCCGGTGAGCGCTGCGACCCTCGCCCGGTCGCGTTCCCGCTCCGCCTCCCGGCTTCGGTTGACCGCCACCACCGTCAGGGTGGCCGCGACGAGCGACGCGGCGACGAGCACGGCGACGAAGGCTCGTAGGCGCCGCACCGAACGTACTTCAAGGGAGCGCTCGTGGAGGACTCGGAGCCGCTCGGCCTCGAGCTGCGCCTCGTGCCGCTCGAGGCTCGTCTCCACGAACGAACGCTCCCTTCGCCCAAGTGCGAGCGGTGTCTCGGCGACCCACGAAGACAGCCCCTCGAGCCGCGCGCCGGTCAGGAGGAAGCTCGGCTCCTCGCCGGAGCCGGCCCATTCGTCGGCGCTCGCGACCAGGCGGCGGTGCATCCGGACGTCCTCGCGCGCCTCGTCGATCCAATCGCCCAACCGCGTCCACGCGCGGATCAACGCCTCGTGAGCGAGCTCGACGGTTGGCTCGCGGGTGAGGTCGTCCCGGTCGAAGGTGAGCAACCGATACCGACCGAAGGCCTCGATCACGGCGTCCATCGAAGCGCGATCGACCTCGAGCGCGTCGAGCTCGGAGTGGCGGACCCGGCGCCTCGTGTCCTCGGTCCCCTCCCCGAGGGTCACGAGCCTGAGGAAGAGCTGCTGGGCGGCGTCGCGGCCGGCCTCGTCCGCCGTTGCGTAGATCTGCTCGGCGCGGCGTGCCAAGGCACCCGAGACTCCACCGATCCGGTGGTAGGCGTCGAGGGTGAGCGTGCCCGTCGCCCGCTCGGCGAGCTCGGTGAGGGCGAACTCGAGGAGCGGCAGGGCGCCGGGGCGGTCGGCGACGTCGGTGACCATCGCGGAGATGAGACCGGGCTCGACCTCCAACCCGACGTGCTCGGCGGGTCCGGCGATCGCGCGCTCGAGCTGCTCGGGCGACATTGGTGTGATCGCCTCGGTTCGGTCGGCGAGCAATTCCCCGAATCCGCGCACCGACAATGGCTGATCGAAGAAGTCCGCCCGAAGCGTCGCGACGACGCGGACGCGGCTGCCTGGAGCCTCGACTGCCGCTCGGACGCTCTCGAGCACGAGCGAGCGCTCCGAGTCGTCCTCGACGAGCGTGAAGACCTCCTCGAGCTGGTCGAGAACGATGAGAAGCTCGGCGTCCGGATCGGGCAGCACGCGGTCCACTGCGTGGGCGAGCCCCAGCTCGTCGCGTTCGAGTTCGTCCAGCAACGACGGCGGTGGCTGGATCGCAATGCCGAGCAGCGCAGACTCGAGCTCGCGGAGCGGGTGGGGCCCGGGCGTCACGTCGACGAAGAACCATCCCTCGGAACCCGCGACGGCACCCCGACGGAGCGCGGGCACGAGACCGGCACGCACGACCGACGATTTCCCGGATCCCGAGGGGCCGACGACGCACAGGAAGCGCGAACCCGCTCCCGGCTCCGCGAGGCGCTCGGCGAGTCGGCGCACGAGGGTTTCGCGCCCGAAGAAATCGGCGGCGTCGGCCTCGAGGAAGGCGCGCAGCCCCTTGTACGGATTGCGGATCTCGCCGACCCCAGCCGCATGGAGGGGATGCCGCTCCGCGGCGGCTCGGAAGGCCGCCGCGACCTCGAGGGCGTCCGAGAACCGCTGATCCGAGTGCTTCGCCGTCGCGCGAGCGATCACGGCGTCGACGGCCGGCGGCAGCTCGGGACGCATCCCGCGCACCGAGGGCAACGGCTGCTGCAGGTGCTGCTCGAGCACGACGTTGATCGATCCGTCGGGGAAGGGATGCTCGCCCGTGATCATCTCGTACAGCACGATCCCCAGCGAGTAGATGTCCGAGCGAGGCGACACCGACTCCAGTCGGATCTGTTCGGGCGACAGATAGTCGGGCGTTCCCCTGATCATGGTCCCTGTCGTTTGCTCGGGCAGTCCGACCCCGAGCGCGACGCCGAAGTCGGACAGGTAGGCGTTCCCGTCTTCGTCGAGGAGGACGTTGCCCGGCTTCACGTCGCGATGGACGACACCCTGACGATGCGCGGCGGCGAGCGCCGATGCCACCTGGTCGAGGATCGCCGTCGCGCGATCGAGGTCGAGCCCACCCTCCCCGAGGAGGCCCTCCAGGCTGCCGCCTCGAAGAAACCGCATGACGAGGTACGCGGCATCAGGCTCTCGCCAATAGTCGTAGAGCGGGACGATGTGCGGATGCTCCAGGCGGGCGACGAGCTGCGCCTCGCGTTCGAACCGACGAACGAAGTCGGGCAGGTTCGCGAGCTCCGGGTGGATCGACTTTACGGCGACCTCGCGCCCCACCTGAGGCTGGATCGCGCGGTAGACGACGCCGAACGCGCCCTCGCCGATCTGCTCGAGGAGCCGGTACCCCCTGAGCGGCTCACCTTTGATCTCGAGGTCGGGATCCTGCTGAAGAACCCGTTCGTGAAGACGCACCAGCTCGGGTGACGGATCGACACCCAGGTCGTCCGCAAGGATCTGGCGCGCTCGTTGGAACACCGCCAGGGCGTCCGCCTGCCGTCCCGACCGGTACAGGGCGAGCATGAGGCTCGCCCACAGCCGCTCGCGCAGCGGCTGCTCGCGCGTCATGGACTCGAGCTCGGCGATCACGTCGCCGTGGCGGCCGGCCGCGAGATCCGCCGCGAGACGCTCCTCGAGCGCTTGAACGCGAAGCTCCTCGAGCCGGGCGATCTCCCCCGAGAGCGACTCCTCGCCCGCGAGATCCGCGAAGGCGGGGCCTCGCCAGAGGCCGAGCGCCTCGCGCAGGATCGCGGCCGCATCAGCCTGGCCGTTGGTGCCCCTCGCCTCGTTGAGGAGGCGCTCGAACCGGGCCGAGTCCAGCTCGTCGGGTTCGACATGCAGGAGGTAGCCGGGCGTCCGTCCCTCGAGCCGGTCCGCGCCGAGCGCCTTCCGCAGGTGCGAGACGTAGGTCTGGAGCGTGTTTCGGGCGGCTTCGGGCGGCTCGTCTCCCCAGACCTGGTCGATCAGGGCCTCGGTGGGCACGACCTGGTTCGCGCGAACCAGGAGATGGGCAAGGACCGCCCGCTGTTTCGGGCCGCCGAGGACGATCGGGCCGTTCTCCCTGCTGACCTCGAGGGGGCCGAGGACCTTGAACCGCATTCCCGGACGGTACGCCGGGTGTTTCCTGCGGGGAAATCTCGTGCCTGTCGACCGGCCATCCATGCCTGGAAGGGTGCACGGGGACGCTTGAAGCTCGCGTGAAGACCTCCCGGCTTCCAGCGATCTCCACGCCGCTCGCAACCGAACTTCATGCGCCGGGTTCGAACGTTCGCCCATGCGGGCGAACCGGATCGTCAGGGGAGTCGTGGTCGCGGCGGTGGTCGTCTCCCTCGCGAGCGGCGGGTCACAAGCCGGGATCGCGGTCGTGGGAGGGACGCACGATCAGCGGGACATGGCGCGGTGGGCGATCCAGCGTTTCGAGGCCTCCGGGCTCGCCCTCCCGTCGCTTGAGATCCGGTTCCATGTTGGGCGGGCCGACTGTCGGGGGCGCCTGGGGCACTACGAGGACGGCGTCGCGGACCTCTGCTTCTCCCACGCCAGCCAGATGTCGAGCCGGGTGCTGCTGCACGAGATGGCGCACCGGTGGCTCGAGGTCCACGTCACTGGCGCGGCCCGCGAACGATTCCTGGCCCTTCGCGAGCTGACCACCTGGAACGACGGGGGGGTCGCGTGGGAGGAACGTGGATCGGAGCAGGGCGCGGAGATCATGGCGTGGGCGCTCGGCGACCAGGGCGGGGGGATCCTGATGCCGTCGATTCCCGACAACGCGTACCCGCAGATGGTCGAGGCGTTCGAGGTGCTGACGGGCGCACCGTTCCCCGTATTGACTCCTCGCACCGCGTGGCGTGGATGGGAGGAATAAGGCTAGACGAACTGCGTCGGGTCTGGGTCCGTGCCGGCCGGCCACCCCGGGTAGTCGTCGCCGGGGTACTCCCAGGGGGTGCCGTAGCAGTCGGTGAGCTTGGGGAGCGGCCGCGCGTCGGTGCGCGGGTTCCTGGAGAAGGTGAAGACGTGCTCGAAGTCGTGCGCGCGCTCGATCCTCGGCGTGAGGAGCGGCAGGCCCCAGTTGTCCTCGATGAACCGCAGCGGCGTCGAGAACTCGCCCTCGGCGTCGTCGACGTAGCCCTTCCTCGCGTACGGCGACGCGACGATCATCGGCACGCGAAAGCCAAACCCGAGATCGTCCACGTCGGGCGGCGGGACGTGGTCGTAGCACCCGCCCCACTCGTCCCACGTGACGAAGATCGCTGTGTGCTCCCAACCGTCGCTCTGCATGACGGCGTTCGTGAGGTCGGCGAGCCAGTTCTGCGCGAAGCACGTGCTCTCCGGCGGGTGGTCGGAGAGCTCGAACCTCGGCGTGACCCAGGTGACCGAGGGGAGCTTGTCCTGCTCCACGTCCTTCACGATGCGATCGACGGGGCGGATCGTCTCGGGACGCCACAGATCGGTGTGGAACACGCCGGCGACACCATTCAGCGCGTTCCAGAAGTAACCGCTCTGGTTCGGGCTCGCCGAGTAGTACGCCCAGCTCACGCCGGCGTCCTCGAGCTGCTCGGGGACCGTGCGGAAGTCGAAGCAGGAGTCGTGCTTCGTGAGGTTGCCCTGCTCGTCCTTGACGAGGACGAACACGTTGTCGCCGACGGCGTCGCAGCCCCAGCTCTTGAACCTCTTGCCGTCCTCTTCCTCGCGCGTCTCGATGTTCTCGGGGTTGTCGAGCGCGCCACCGGACTGTCCGGCCACGAAGTAGAAGTGGTTCGGGTACGAGGGCCCGCCGACCGAGGCGAAGAAGTTGTCGCAGAGCACGTAGTCGTCGGCGAGCTGCCAGTAGACCGGGACGCCCGAGCCCTCGAACGCCGTGTAGGCCCAGGGGTCGCCGAATTGGCCCTGCCCGAACCCGTCGTAGGTCCCGCCGTTCACGTCGTTCAGGTGCGCCGCACGATCGTGCGGGAGGTCGCCCGGCAGCCAGTGGGGCGTGGGGATGAGCTCGACTTCGGTCCCGAACTTCACCCCGGTCGTGCTGCCGTTCGCGCCGGGGTACCGGCCGAAGAGGTTGTCGAAGCTCCGGTTCTCGAGCATGACGTAGATGACGCGCTTGATCGGCCACTGGGTCTCGGTGGCGACGACCGACGCGGTGGCGCTCGGCGTGATCACCGGGTCCTTCCGGCCACCGCCCGTGCACGCGTACAGGGTGGCGCCGGCGAGCGCGAGCCCGGACGTCCGCAGGAACCGGCGGCGCGAGAACCACGGCGAGCGATCGTGGTCCGGCCTCGAGGGTCCCGGGATCGGCTCGCGCGCGTGCGGCGAGGGGTGCTCGTGCGGGCTGTGCACGGTCTTGGACCCTATCAAGCAAGTATCCTGCCGGGTCCGTCCCGACCCGAGGGTGCATGCACGCGCGCAAGTTCTCCATCGTTTGCCTCGCGCTCGCGCTCGCCGTCGTGCTGGCGGGATGCACGAGCGACGACGGGACCGAGGGCGCCGGCGCCACCGAGTCGTCGCCCAGCCCGCAGATCACGCCGGCCGAATCGCCGAGCGCCGCGGCGTCGCCCACTCCGCCGGCGCTCCCCGACGAGCCGCCGCTCACCCACGGGGGGGTCTCGAGCGACTGCGTGAACGGGTGGGTGACGCCGCCCGACGGCTCCCCGCGGGCGCTGCAGCCGATCGGGATCATCCGGCGCGCGGCCGGCGTCCGGGGCCCGCTCGAGGTCGTGGACCTGCGGTACTTCGAGGGCCCGGAGTCGCCGCCATCGGACAAGGGCTATCTCCTCATCGTGCAGCGCTGGTACGTGAAGCTGTACGCGAGGGACGACCTCGCGTTCCAGGGGCGGTTCCTGGTGGAGGCGCGACGCTTCGGCCGCGGGCTCGTCGCCGTCGCGCCGTACGACACGTTCGGCTTCCGCTCGCCCGACTGGATCGGCTTCCAGTACGACAGCGGCGACCCCGAGCCGAAGGCCTACGAGGGCCTGCCGGGTCTGTGGTCGGGGATCGCGTACGACTTCGTGCAGGGCGGCGAGGGGCTCACGATCCCCGGGTTGCCCGCCGAGGTCGTGGGCTGCCTCGACGCCACCTGACGTCGCTCAGCCGCCGACGAGGACGGCCGCGCCGACCGCGCCGGAGAGGTCCCGGAACTCCGATGTGACCATCGCCGGCGCGCGATCGGGCACGAACAGCTGCGGTCGCATCTCGGCGGCGACGCGGTCGGCGAAGGCGGCGCCGAGCCGGTCCCCGAGCCCGCCTCCGATCACGATGGCCTCGAGCGCGAGCAGGTTCTGGGCGGAGGACAGCGCGATCCCGAGCGCCCACGCGGCGTCGTCGATCAGCTCCCGCGCGACGCGGTCCCCGCGCTCGAGCGCGTCGAGGATCACGCCCGAGGACAGCCGCGTCCGCCCTTTCTTCTCCATCAGCTCGAACAGGATGGTCGTCCGCCCGGCCTTCACGAGGTTGCGGGCGCGGACCTCCATCCGGCCGCGACCCGCGTAGGCCTCGAGGTGCCCGCGGCGGCCGTCGGAGCACATCCGCCCGCCGGGCTTCACGGTCGTGTGCCCGATCTCGCCGGCCGGCCCGCGCCCCCCGTAGAGCTCGCCGTCCAGGACGAGGCCGCCGCCGACCCCCGTCCCCACCCACACGCCGAGCAGGTTGCGGTACGGCCGCCCCGCGCCGCGCTTCCATTCGCCGAGGATCGCCGCCCGCACGTCGTTCTCGAGCCGGACGGGCGAGCCGCCCGCAGCCTCGGAGACCATCGCCGCGAGCGGGATGGGCTCGTCGGACTCGAGGCCGGGGACGTTGTTCGCGTTCTCGACGGTCCCCGCGGCCGCGTCGACGGCGCCGGGGACGCCGATGCCGATGCCCGCCACGTCCGCGAGGCTTGCGCCCGCCTCCGCGATCGCCTTGGCGATCGACTCCCCGACGGCCGCGACGAGCTCCCTCGCTCCGCCCGTCGGCGTCGGCGTTCGATCCGCGCCCGCGACGGCGCCGTCGCTCACCGCCGCGGTCTGGATCTTCGTCCCGCCGATGTCGACACCGACGGCGAGCTCGGTCATGTCAGGCAGGTCCGGACCAGGCCCGAAGCGTTGCGCCCGTGAGGAGCAGCCGGACGCACAGGCTTAGGGCCGAGGTCGCCGCCACGAGCGCGAGGGCGACGACCGGCAGGCCGAGCAGCGCGCCAACCGCGATGAACAGCAGCCGTGCGTCCCGGCCCCCGAGCAGGAATCCGATCCACCGCTCCGGCGCCACGGGAATCCCGAGGGCCGCGATTCGATCCTTCGAGGCCATCGAGAGCATGGCGCCGGCGGTCGCGGCGATCGCGAGGATCACGATCGCCGTGGGGGAGTGGGTCGAGTCGAGCGCCCAGACCGCGAGCCCGGCGACCAGCGCCGCGTCGGCGAGGCGGTCGAGCACCCCGTCGAGGAGCGCACCCGCGGGGCTCGCGCGGGCCTGGAGCCTCGCGATCTCGCCGTCGATGCCGTCGAGTATCGAAGAGACGTGCACCAGGATCGCGCCGAGGATCGCCATCCCGAACCCGAGACCCCAGGCCGCACCGAGGGCGACGAGAAACGCGAGAAGCGACACCGCGTTGGGATGGATCGGGAGATGCGCGAGCGTCATCGACAGGCGGGTCGATATCGGGCGGTTCAGGTAGCGCGATACCGGCCCGTCGGAATCCTTCGTCAGCGAGCGGCGCAGCATCGTCGTGGTGCGTCGGAGATCTTCGGGAGTGTCCACGTCCTGCCACCAGGCGCGGAGAGGCAGGGGCACGGCGGCGAGCGGCTGCGAACGCGCGAGCTCGGTCACGGCACCGGCGAGCGTGGCGTCTCCGCGCGCCGCCGCCCGGCGCTGTGCGTCGAAGACGTCGGGCGGCAGCAGGAAGGCCCCGCAGTCGATCGAGGGATCGTCGAGCTGCTTCGAGAACGCCACGGCCTGCTCCTCGTGCAGGCGCACGCGCGTGCCCTCGGCCCATGCGGCGGCGTCCGGGGCGTGGTCGACGAGAACGCCCGGCGCCCCGTTCCGCACCAGCGGTGCGAGGGCGCCCTCGCCGAACATGTGGTCGGTCGTGACCAGAAGGAAGAGGTCCTCTCCAACGAGATGCGGCTCGGCCGCCGAGAGCGACGCACCGTTGCCGAGCTCCCAGCTCTCCGCGAAGACCGCACGCACGCGACCGGGTGCGAGCCGGTTCGCGACGGCGGCGACCGGGCCGGCTTGGTAGCCGACGACGATGATGACGCGCTCGATCCCCTCTGCGAAGAGGGCACGCACCGCGCGCTGGACGAGCGAGGATCCGCCCACGCGCACGAGGGCCTTCGACCCGCCGCCCGTGACCCCGGCCAGGCGCTCGGAGCGGCCGGCCGCGAGCACCACGCCCACGCGGGGCAGCCCAAACGGCACCTGCCCGTGCGGCGCCCGCTCGGGCTCGGCCGCCACGTACCCGAATACGGTCTCGGACATGCGCCCCCGGTTCCCTCGAGGACCCCAGGTTCCCCCACGGGGCGCGGTGGGGCAACTCCGGATCGGCTCAGGTCGGCCAGCCGGTAAAGGCGTCGGGGCCGCGCTTGCGCAGCTCGTTGCCGAGGATCGACCGCTGGATCTCCGAGGTTCCTTCCCAGATCCGGTCCACGCGGAGCTCGCGCCAGAGGCGCTCGACGGGCTGCTCGCGCATGTAGCCGCGTCCGCCGTGGATCTGCACGGCGCGGTCGGCGACGCGCCCCGCCGTCTCCGAGCAGACCAGCTTCACGGCCGCCGCGAGCGCGTGGATCTGCCGGCGCGGGACGTCGCCGCGAGCCGCCTGCCACCCCACCCGGTACAGCATCGACTTGGCGGACATGATCTCGGCCGCCATGTCTGCGAGCATGAACTCGACCGCCTGGAAGTCCAGGATCGGCCGCCCGAACTGCTCGCGCTCCTTCGCGAACGCCAGCGAGAGCTCGAGCGCCCGCGTCGCCGCGCCGATCGTCCGGGCGCCGATCATGATCCGCTCCTCGACGAACCAGTCCTTCGTGAGCTCGAAGCCCTGACCGATCTCGCCGAGCACCGCGTCGTCGCCCAGGCGCACGTCGCGAAACGCGAAGATCGGGTGCTCGAACACGAACGTATGGGTGTACTTCGGCGTGCGGACGAGCTCGACCCCCGGCGCGTCCTTGTCCACGAGGAAGACGGTCGCCCGCTCCGGGTCGCCGTCGACGTGCGCGTGCACGAGGAAGAAGTCGGCGACATCGCCGGAGGTGACGTGCCACTTCTCGCCGTTCAGCGTCCAGCCGGCACCGGCTCGGACCGCCGCCGTGCGGACCATCGTGGGATCGGAGCCGGCGCCGGCCTCGGTGATCGCGTAGGCGTCACGGCGCTCGCCACGGATCGCCGGCCGCAGGTAGCGCTCCTTCTGCTCCTCGGTGGCGACGGCGAGCGGGATCGCCGGGCGCCACGGCAGGTCCCAGAGCGCGTTCGTCGCTCGGCCCCACTGCTCCTCGATCAGGATCTGCTGGAAGGTGTCGTACCCCCGGCCGCCGTCGGCGACCGCGTGGTTGATCGCGTGGAAGTCCCACTCGAGGACCGCGGCCTTCGCGCTCGCGAGGCTCTCGGGGAGCAGCCCGTCGCGCTCCTCGCACTCGAGCTCGAGCGGGATCAGGTGCCGCTCCGTGAACGCGCGCGCCCGCTCCTGGAGCGCTCGATCCGCGGCGTCCAGGCGCAGGTCCACGATCGGCCTCCTACGGCAACGGCGGGCAGGTCGTCCCGCTGATCGACAACGTCCTGCGCCCCGCCTCGACGTCGCGATAGCCGACCGCGAGCACCGTGCCGTCGGGGAGCGCGTCGATGCCCGTGAGGGCCTCGGAGCCGGGGATGCTCGAGCCCTCCACCGCCTTCCACCGGCGGCCGTCGAACCGCAGTACGAGCGCGCGCGAGGACCCTTCGGTCTTCAGGGGCAGCACGCCCACGGCCCAGACGTCGCTCGGGCCGACGGCGGCGACGGCCAGGAGCTCGCCGCCGGGGTGGACGCCCTCCACCTCGGCCCACGTCGTCCCGTCGAAGTGCTGCAGCGGCGCGCCCACCGCCCACGCGTCGGCGGGCGTGAGCGGCTCGATCGCGTTCGTCACGCCCGCGACCTCGGTCTCCGAGCGGGACCAGTCGGCGCCGTCGAAGTGCACGATCAACGGCTGGCTGTGCAGGTAGCCTACGGCCCACAGGTCGTCGGCGGCGAGCGCTTCGACGTCGCGCAACGCGCTCCGGCCGCTGCCGACCGCGCGGCCGGCCTCGACGACGGCCCACAGCTGACCGTCCCAGTGCAGGGCCAGCGAGTGCTCGAGCGAGAGCGCCGGGTCGCCGGCGTAGCCGACCGCCCAGACGTCGTCCGCGGCGACCGCCGCCACGCCGTCCAGGACGCCGGTCACCTCGTCGGGCAACGGCATGTCGAGCCAGTCGGTGCCGTCGTAGTGCAGGACCAGCGGGCGGTCGCCGAACCCGCTCGCCGTTCGCCCGACCGCCCACACGTCGTTCGGGCCGACCGCGTCGACGGCTCGGAGCTCGTTGCGCTGGCTCCCGGGGCTCGGTCCCTCCTCGGCGGTCCAGGCGATGCCGTCCCACCGCTCGATCAGCACCTCGACCGTGGCGGCGGGATCGCCAGAGCCGCCGACCGCCCAGGCCTCGCCGGGGGAGAGCAGGGTCACGCCGCTCAGCCAGTTGGAGAGGTCGCCGGGGTCCGCGCTCTGAACGAGCTCCCACACGGGCGTGCACACGGGCGGCGGCGGGGTCGTGGCCGTCGGGCTGGGCGAGGCCGGCGCCGCCAGGTTCCCGTCGTCCAGCGCCTGCACCCCCGCGAGGATCCCGAACCCGACGACGAGGGTCACCGCGGTCGCGATTCCGCCGTTGATCAGCGCCCGACGTCGCAGCGGGTCCAGGCTCATGCCCTCCGGGGCGAACGTCGCGGGCGTTTGCGGGCGCGCTCGCACCCCCGGTAACCTCGGCTTCCCGTGGGCGTGTTCGAGCGCGACGTCGTCATCATCGGGGGAGGCCACAACGGCCTCGCTTGCGCAGCCTACCTTGCGAAGGCGGGGCTGGACGTCCTCGTCCTCGAGAAGCGCGACGTGCTCGGCGGCGCCGCGGCGACCGAGGAGCCCTGGCCCGGGTATCGCGTCTCGAGCGCGTCCTACGTCGTCTCGCTCATGCCGCCGCAGATCGTGCGCGAGCTGGACCTGAAGCGCTTCGGGTACTCGGTCTCGATCATCACGCCCGACTACTTCGTGCCGTTTCCCGACGGCAGCGCGCTAACGCTCTGGGGCGACGTGGCGCGCGACGCCGAGGCCATCGCGCGCTTCAGCGAGACCGACGCCGAGCGGTACGTGGAGTTCGACCGCTACTTCGACCACGTCGCGCGCCTGTTGAAGGACCTCCTGTTCGTCGTCCCGCCGAACCTGAACCTGCGCGATCTCCCGAAGTGGGCGACCACCGCTGGCCGCTTTCGCAAGTGGAGCGGCCGCGACATCCACGAGGCCGTCCGGCTGTTCACGATGAGCGCCGCGGACTTCCTCGACGAGTGGTTCGAGGACGAGCGCGTGAAGGGCGCGATGGCGACCCAGGCGATCATCGGCGGGTGGTGTGGGCCGATGACGCCGGGGAGCGCGTACGTCCTGATGCACCATTGGATCGGCGAGGTCGACGGCCACGCCGGCGCCTGGGGGTGGGTGCGCGGCGGCATGGGCGGCGTCGCGCAGGCGATGACGCGAGCGGCGGAGGCCGCGGGCGCCGAGATCCGCGCGGGCGCCGAGGTCGATCGCGTCGCGATCAACGCGAGCGGCCGCGCGGTGGGCGTCGCGCTGCTCGACGGCAGCCTCGTCCGCGCGCAGCGCGTCGTGTCGGGCGCGCATCCGATCACCACGTACCGGTCGCTCGTCGGCGAGGAGCGGCTGCCGGGCGACGTGGCGCGCGACATCCGGCGGTACCGGACGCGCTCGGGCTCGGTGAAGCTCAACGTCGCATTGTCGGACCTCCCCGAGTTCCCCGCGTGGGATCAGAACGGCGAGCTGCACAAAGGGCTGGTCGCCGTCTCGCCCTCCATCGAGTACCTCGAACGAGCGTGGGACGACGCCAAGTACGGGCGGATGTCGGAGCACCCGTACATCGAGTGCGTGTTCCCGACGGCCCACGAGCCCGAGGGCCTCGCGCCCGAGGGCAAGCACCTCATGCTCGGGTTCGCGCAGTACGGTCCCTACACCTTGCGCGACGGCCCGTGGGACGACGGCGGCAGGGAGGAGTTCGCGCGGCGCGCGCTCGCCGCGATCGGCGAGTACGCGCCGAAGCTCGAAGACTCGGTCGAGGAGCTCGAGGTCCTCGCGCCGCAGGACATCGAGGAACGGTTCGGGCTGATCGGCGGCAACATCATGCAGGGGGAGCTCACCCCCGATCAGATGTTCAGCTTCCGCCCGATCCCGAACTTCGGCGACTACCGGACGCCGATCGTCGGGATGTATCTGTGCGGCTCCGGCACCCACCCCGGCGGCGGCGTGATGGGCGTGCCGGGCCGAAACGCCGCGAGCGTGATCCTGCGCGACCACAAGCGCGGCGAGTTCGTCGATCGCATCAAGAACTTCGGTCGATGACGCGCCCGATCGGCGCGCGACGGTCGACGACGCGTGCGAGGACACGCGACCGCGGCCGATGCTGATCGAGCTCGCGGAGGCGGTTCGCACCCGGCGCGTCTCGGCGGTCGAGCTCGTGGCGGCGTCGCTCGAGCGCATCGAGCGTGCGAACCCCGCCCTGAACGCGGTCACGCTCGTGCGGGCGGACGAGGCGCTCGCCGAGGCGGCGGCCCTCGACGAGCGGGGCGCCGACGGGCCGCTCGCCGGCCTTCCACTCCTCGTCAAGGACAACACGGACGCGGTGGGCATGGTGACGCACTTCGGCTCGCGCACGATGCTCGAGCGCCCCGCCGCCGAGCGGAGCGAGCGCACCGTCGAGCGGATGGTCGCAGCCGGCGCGATCGTCGTCGGCCGCACCAACATCCCCGAGTTCGCGTTCCAGGGCTACACGGACAACGACCTGTTCGGCGCCACCCGGAACCCGTGGGGGCCCGACTGGTCGCCGGGAGGGTCGAGCGGGGGGTCGGCGGCCGCGATCGCCGCCGGGATGGCGCCGATCGCGACCGGCACCGACGGCGGCGGCTCGATCCGCACGCCCGCCGCCTTCTGCGGGCTCGTCGGGCTGAAGCCGACGGCCGGACTCATCGGCCGCCGGCCGATCCCGTCGTGGCTCGAGGTCTCCACGCAGGGTCCCTTCGCGACGACCGTCGCCGACGCGCGCCTGTTGCTCGAGGTGATGCGCGGGCCGGCCGAGGGCGATCCCTCGTCCGCGCCGACGTGGACGTACCGCGGCGGCATGCCGAGCCGCGTGGTCGCGACGCCGCGATCGCGCGACTTCGGCCCGCTTGCCGCCGGAGGTTGACGCGCCGTTTCGCGCCGCGCTCGCGAGCATCGAGCGCGACCTCGGGCTGCCGGTCGAGGAGATCACGCCCTCGCAGCTGTTCCCCACCAACGGGTACGGCGGCGGCGAGTCGCGCGACGACTGGTACGTGACCGTCGCCGTCGAGGAGCTCCACTGGCTCGGCCGCGACTGGGTGATCGCCCACCTCGACGAGTTCAGCGCAGCGTTCCGCGGCGAGATGGAGAACGCGCTCGGCTTCTCGCTCGAGGACTACCTCGGCGCGCGGCTGCGCCGGTTCGGCTGCACGCTCGATCTCGACCGGCTGCTCGGCGACGACGCAGTGCTCGTGTGTCCGACCCACGGCGAGCAGGGCTGGCTCGCCGACGGGACGGTGCCCGCGAGCGGCCGCGTCGCCGGGGGAGAGGGCTACAACACCGGCGAGTTCAACCTGAGCGGCCATCCCGCCCTGTCGGTCCCGGCGGGAACGAGCGCCAACGGGCTCCCCTTCGGGCTCGAGATCGTCGGCCCGCGTTGGCGAGACGACCTCGTGCTGGAGCTCGCGGCGGCGTGGGAGCTCGCGCATCCGTGGCCCGCGGTCGCGCCGGGCTACGAGCCGTTCGACCTCACGTGATCCGGCGGCCCTACGGTCCGAGGTTGTAGCCGAGCCGCCTCGGGACGTGGGCGAGCGCGCTCGTCAGCGGGTCGGGCCGGCGGCCGCGATCCTCGAGCGCTTCCTTGCGCCGGATGGCCCCGCTCACCAGCCGCTCGCCCGGCGTGAACAGCGGCTCGCGAGGGAAGGGCTTGGGGTCGGCGTCGACGAGCGGCACCGTCGTCGACTCGTCCTCGACGTCGAGGGCGAGACCCGACAGGATCCGTCCGCCCAGATGGCAGGGGCCGACCCCGTTCCCGGTGAACCCGACCCCGAAGTGCGCGAGCCCGCCGGGAAGGGTCCCGAAGGTCGGCAGGTGCCAGCTCGAGACGTCGACGGGTCCGCCCCAGGCCGTCGCGAGCCGGACGTCGGCGAAGCTCGGGAACCAGCGCCGGAAGTCGTCGACGAGCCAGGCGACGGACGCCTCGTCGTACCGGTAGCGCGGACCGATCTCGCGGCCGGCGACGCGAAGCGGCGTGCCCCCGAACGCGATGCGGCCGTCGGGCGTCGTGCGCAGGTAGTGGAGCATCGTGCGGAAGTCGTAGATGCCCTCGCCGCCGGTCCACCCGATCGCCTCGAGCCGCTCGGGCGCGGGCTCGGTCACGATGATGTACGTGCCGCGGATCATCAGGCGCCGACGGAGCTCGCGCCACGCGATTGCCCACGCGTTGACGCCGAGGATCGCGCGTCTTGCCCGCACGGCGCCGCCCGGCGTCTCGGCGACGACCGACGGGCTCGAGCGGAACCGCGCCACGGGCGTCCGCTCGAAGATCCGCACGCCGCGCTCGAGCACGACGCGCCGAAGCCCGCGCGCGAGCCGGGCGGGCTGCACCGACGCCGCGTGCGTCACCAGCAGACCCCCGCGGGCCACGGGCGAGACGAACCGCTCGCGCACCTCGCCGGCGTCGAGCGGGCGATAGATGTCCTCGATGCCCATCCGGCGCGCCTGCTCGAGCGTCTCGTCCACCTCCTCGTCCATCGCGGGCGACGTCGAGATGCCGAGGTCGCCGCTCGGCGTGTACCAGGCGTCGACGCCGTGCCGGTCGCACCACTCGCCGACGGCGTCGAGCGACGCGGCCGCGAGCTCGGCCGTCCGCCGCCCCTCGGCCCCGAAGCGGTTCTCGAGGAACTCGAGCTCGTCGTAGAACGCGTTCACGAACCCGCCGTTTCGACCGCTCGGCCCCCCGCCGCAGATGTCCTGCTCCAGCAGGACCACGTCGAGGCCGGGCTCGCGCTCGACGAGGTGATAGGCGCTCCACAGCCCCGTGTAGCCGCCGCCGACCACGACGACGTCGGCGGTCGTATCGCCGGCGAGCGGCGGGCACTGCTCGCCGGCGAACTCCTCGTGGGCGAGCGCCTCCTCGAGCCACCAGCTCCGGTCGGCAGGGCGCGGGAGCTGCTCGTCGATCATCGCGGACCCAGGTTGAAGCCGAGCCGCCGCGGCAGCCGGGCGACGAAGCCCGTGAGTGGGTCGACGGGACGGCCGGCGTCCTCGAGGTCGTCCTTGCGCCGGATGGCGGCGTTCGCGACGAGCATCCCCGGCGAGCGGATGGGCTCGGGGGGAAAGCGCTTCGGCTCGCGCGTCACGACGGCGAGCCGGGTGAATCCGTCGTCGGCGCGCAGCGCGAGCGCCGCGAGGATCTTGCCGCCGAGGTGCGAGGGACCCACGCCGTTGCCGGTGTACCCGAGCCCGTAATGCACGTTGCCGGGCGCGAGCGAGCCGAAGAACGGGGTCGTGAAGCCGGACACGTTGATCGGGCCGCCCCACGCCGCCTCGATCGGGACTCCGGCGAAGCTCGGGAACATCCGGACGAGGTCGCCGGCGACGCGGCGCGCGTACCGGTCGACGTAGTCGTACCGGCGATCGATGCGCCGCGCGAGCCCCGGCTGCAGGCCGCCGAGCCCGAACGCGATCCGGCCGTCGGGCGTCGTCCGCAGGTAGTGCAGCGAGGAACGGAGGTCGCGCACCGCCTCGCCGCCGGTCCACCCGATGGCGTCGAGCCGCTCCGGCGCGGGGGCCGTCACCACCAGGTAGGAGCCGCGAACCGTGAGCCGGGGCCGGAAGGCGCGCCACCACGTCGCCCACGCGCCGAGCCCGATCACCGCCTCGGCGGCGCGGACCGTCCCCCGAGGCGTCTCGGCGACGACCGGCGTGCCGAAGCCGAAGCGCTGCACCCGCGTCCCCTCGAAGATCCGCACGCCGCGCTCGAGCAGGACTCGGCGGAGCCCGCGCGCGAGGCGGGCCGGCTGGACGGTCGCCGCGTCGGGGACGAACAGCCCCGAGCCGAATCGCGGCGACGCGCAGCGCTTCTGGACGTCGGCGGCCGACAGGCGCACGAACTCGTCCTGCACCCCGAGCCGGGTCGGGGCCTCGAGCGCGCCGTCGAGCCGCGCCTCCTGCGCGGGGTTGGTCGCGACGGCGAGGTCTCCGCCGTGATGGAACCACGCGTCGACGCCGTGGCGCTCGCACCACGCGCCGATCTCGGTGGGCGAGCGCCCCACGGTCATGAGGAGGTCCATCGCGTCGGCGTCGCCGTACGTCCGCACGAGGTCGGACAGGTGGCTCCACCAGCCGTCGCAGAAGCCGCCGTTGCGGCCGCTCGGGCCGCCGCCGCAGATGTCGGCCTCGAGCAGAACCACGTTGAGGCCGGGCTCGCGCTCCTTCAGGAAGTACGCGGACCACATCCCGGTGTAGCCGCCGCCGAGCACCACGACGTCTGCGTCGACGTCTCGGTCCAGGGGCGGACACGGCTCCCCGGCGAACTCGGGCAACGCGAGCGCCTCCTCGAGCCACCACGAGCGGGCGGCCGGACGCGGCGCGAACGCGTTCATATCGACGCATTCTGACGGATCGGTTCCCGGACGATGGGTGGCGGAGCGGTTCCTTGGGCCCCTGCTATCGTGCGGCGACGCTCGCACAGGAGGGGGCGCGTCCGTTGCGCGCGTTCGTCATCACCGGTCCCGCCGCCGCGTCGGTGCAGGACGTCCCGGAGCCGCGGGCGGGACGGGGCGAGGTCGTCGTCGACGTGATCCGGGCGGGCGTGTGCGGGACCGACGTCGAGCTGTTCGCCGGCACGATGCCGTACCTGCACGACGGGTCCACGTCGTATCCGGTTCGGATCGGTCACGAATGGTGCGGCCGGGTTCACGAGGTCGGCCCGGACGCGGACCCGTCCTGGTCGGGTGCGTTCGTCACCGGCGACACGATGGTCGGGTGCGGCCGGTGCGAGCGTTGCCGGGCCGGCCGGCATCACGTGTGCGCGGACCGGGGGGAGCTCGGCCTTCGCGACGGCCTGCCCGGCGCCCTCGCCGAGCGGCTGCGGGTTCCGAGCGTGGCCCTGCGACGGCTCCCCGACGATCTCGACCCCGACGCGGGGGCGATGGTCGAGCCCGCAGGCTCGGCCCTGCGCGCCGTGCGTGCGGCGCGGCTCGCACCCGGGTCGCGCGCGTGCGTCTGGGGGTCGGGCACGCTCGGGCTCCTCGCGTTGCAGTTCGCCGTGGCCGAGGGCGCGGCGGTCGACGTCGTCGGCCTTCGACCGGAGCAGCTGCGCCTCGCGCGAGAGCTCGGCGCGCGCGAGACCTACCGTCCGGACGACGTGCCGGACGGCGGGTACGACGCGGTGCTCGACCTGTCCACCGGGCCCGACGTGCCGGGCCGTGCCCTCGAGATCGTCGAGCCGGCCGGGCGGGTCGTCCTCGTCGGACTCGCCGAGGAGCCGAGCCTCGTCGACACCCGCCGCGCCGTGCTCCGCGACGTGACGATCGTGGGCATCCTCGCCGCCTCCGCCGGCCTCGACGCCGCGATCGAGCGCTTCGCCTCGGGCCGGATCCGAACCGCGGAGCTCGTCGCCGGGGTCGTGGGCCTCGACGAGGTCGCCGCGATCCTTCGCGACGGCGGGCCGCCGTCGAAGACCGGCGCTCCCAAGACCCTGGTGGATCCCGCCCGATGAGCCGCGACGTCGACGTCCTCGCCCGGGTGGGCGGCGAGCTGCTCGAGGGCCCCGCCTGGGACGCGGCCCGGGGCCGGGTCCTGTTCGTCGACATTCCGGGCCGGCGGCGGCACGCGATGGATTGGGACTCGGGTGCGGTCGCGACGTGGGAAGAGGACGAGACGGTGGCGACGGCCTGGATCCCCCGGTCCGCCGGCGGAACGGTCCTGGCCGAGCGGCGAGGGATCCGGCTCGCGGACGACGACGGCGACGGCACGCTCGCCCTGGAGGTCGAGGCGGACCGGCCCGGCAACCGCTCGAACGACGCGAAGTGCGACCCGGCCGGCCGCCTGTGGCTCGGCACGATGGCCGACGACGAGTCGTCCGGCGCCGGCTCGCTGTATCGCGTCGAGCCGGACCTCGCGCTCACGCGGGTCCTGACGGACCTCACCATCAGCAATGGCCTCGGATGGAGCACCGACGGTCGCCGGATGTACTTCGTCGACAGCCCGACGCGCCGCGTCGACGTCCTCGACTACGCGCCGGAGGACGGTTCGGCCTCCGGGCGGAGGCCGCTGGTCGATGCTGGCTCGCTCGCGGGCGATCCCGACGGCCTGACGATCGACGGCGAGGGGTGCCTGTGGGTGGCGATGTACGGCGGCGGCGCTCTCCATCGCTTCGCGCCCGACGGGCGGCGGCTCGCCTCGCTCGAGGTCCCCGCCGAGCGCGTGACCAGCTGCTGCTTCGCGGGGCCGGACCTCGACCGGCTCGTGGTCACGACGGCGCGGGACGACGAGGGACGCGGCGGCGACCTGTTCGTGGCGGACTTCGGCGTCGCCGGCACGCCGACCGTCGCGTTCGCCGGGTGAGGAGGAGGAATCGGTGGGGGACTTCGACGGGATGGCGGCGATCGTCACCGGCGGTGCGTCGGGCATCGGCGCGGCGACCGCGGCGCTGCTCACCGAGCGCGGCGCGCGGGTGGCTGTCCTCGATCGCGATGCGGCGCCGGCACCGGCCGGCGGGATGGCGCTCGTGGCCGACGTCGCGGACGACACGTCGGTGCGCGCAGCCGTCGCCGCGGCGTCCGAGGCCCTCGGCGGCATCGACGTGGTCGCCAACGTGGCCGGGATCGGCGCGCAGGGCGACGTGGCTGGCAACGACGACGAAGAGTGGCGCCGCGTCCTCGACGTCAACGTCGTCGGCATGGTCCGCGTCGTTCGCGCGGCGTTGCCGCACCTCCGTCGGTCGGAGCACGCGGCCGTCGTGAACGTGAGCAGCGCGCTCGCGGTCCTCGGCGTGCCCCGGCGCGCGCTCTACGCGGCGAGCAAGGGCGCGGTGCTCGCGCTGACCCTCGCGATGGCGGCCGATCAGGTCCGCGAGGGGATCCGCGTGAACGCGGTGCTGCCGGGCACCGCCGACACGCCCTGGGTCGGCCGGCTGCTCGCCGCGGCGTCAGACCCGGCGGCCGAGCGCGAGGCGCTCGAGGCGCGCCAGCCGATCGGGCGGCTGGTCTCGGCCGAGGAGGTCGCGCACGCGATCGCGTACCTCGCGAGCCCGCTCAGCGGTTCGACGACAGGGATCGCGCTCGGCGTGGACGGGGGGATGGCCTCGATCCGCCTGCCGAGCTGACCGCCGCTGAGGTCCACTCCGCCCGTGCCCCAGGAGAAGCTCAGCCCTCGAACAGGACTCCGCGATGTGCCGGTTGTCGCGCATGTCGCCCGACGACGAAACGACCCCATCCTGGACGCGAGAAGCATCATCGGCCGAGCGTGTAGCTTCTGCAGCGTGACGCGGTTCGTGGTCGACTGTGACACCCTGCTCCGGATTGCGGCCGGCCAGATCGAGGTCGCAACCGAGCACAAGATCGTAGCGCCGACGCTCGTCCGCTCGCAGGCGCTGTCGGCGTTGTATGAGGCAGCCCGGCGGGGTGAGATTTCCGCCGCCGAGGGGATCGAGCGGGTGACGCGGATCAACGCGCTGAAGGTGCGCTTCCTCGGTGACAAGGTGCTGCAACGGACGGCGTGGAGGATCGCGGACCAGCTGGGGTGGGAGACGACGTACGACGCCGAGTTCGTGGCCCTGACGCAGCTGCAAGCGGACTTCTTCGTCACTTCGGATAGCGATCTGGCGCGAGCGGTCTCCGGCCTCGTCGAGACGACGACGATCGACGCGCTGCGCACGGCCTAGCTGGCGGGTGCGTGAAGTCCGCCACGCGTCAAGGCTTGACCCCTCCGGGTCGCCGAAGTCAAGAGACCGCGACTGCGCTGCGTGCGGTATCGTGCCAGCCCCGTTCCGCACCGCGCGCAGGAGGCATTTTCGATGGGCTCGGACCGGAAGCGCCCTCGCAGCTGGGAGGTGACGGACGGCCCGCAGCGAGCCGGCGCTCGCGCGATGCTCCGCGCCGTCGGCTTCTCCGAGGAGGACTTCGGCAAGCCGCAGGTCGGCGTCGCGTCGAGCTGGAACGAGGTGACGCCGTGCAATTACCATCTCGACAAGCTCGCCGCGCTCGCGAAGGAGGGCGTGCGGCAGGGCGACGCCGTCCCGATCGAGTTCACCACGATCGCCGTCTCCGACGGCATCGCGATGGGTCACGAGGGGATGAAGGCGTCGCTCATCTCCCGGGACCTGATCGCTGACTCCGTCGAGCTCGTCATGCACGCCGAGCGCATGGACGCGCTCGTCGGCATCGCCGGATGCGACAAGTCCGAGCCGGGGATGCTGATGGCGATGGCGCGGCTCAACCTGCCGGCCGTCTACCTCTACGGCGGCACGATCCTTCCGGGCTCCTATAGGGGGCGCGACATCACCATCCAGGACGTCTTCGAGGCCGTGGGCGCGCACGCCGCGGGAACGATCGACGACGACGAGCTGCTCGGGATCGAGCGCGCCGCGTGCCCGACCACGGGCTCGTGCGCCGGCATGTACACCGCGAACACGATGGCGGCCGCGGCCGAGGCCCTCGGCATGTCGCTGCCGGGCGCCGCCTCGCCGCCCGCGGTCGACTACCGGCGCGAGGTGTTCGCGCGCGAGTCCGGGATCGCGGTGACCAAGCTGCTCGAGGCGGACATCCGGCCGCGCGACGTGATGACGCGGGACGCGTTCCTGAACGCGATCGCGGTCGTGATGGCGCTCGCCGGCTCGACGAACGCCGTGCTGCACCTGCTCGCGATCGCGCACGAGGCGGGGGTCGAGCTCGAGCTCGCCGACTTCGACTGGATCAGCCGCGAGGTGCCGCACCTCGTCGACGTGCGCCCGGCCGGGAGGTTCGTGATGAGCGACCTGGACCGCGTCGGCGGCGTGCCCGTCGTCATGAAGGAGCTGCTCGACGCCGGCCTGCTGCGCGGCCACCCGATGACCGTGACCGGTAAGACCATCGCGCAGAACCTCGCCGAGCTGGCGCCGCCCGCGCCCGACGGGTCGGTGGTCCGGCCCTTCGGCCAGCCGATCCACGCCGAGGGGGGGACCGCGATCCTGTTCGGGTCGCTCGCGCCCGAGGGCTCGGTCATGAAGATCGCGGGGGCGGCGTCGCTCGAGTTCCGGGGCCACGCCCGCCCGTTCGACTCGGAGCACGATGCGTTCGAGGCGTTGACGAAGGGCGGCATCGACAAGGGCGACGTGATCGTGATCCGGTACGAAGGCCCGAAGGGGTCGCCCGGCATGCCCGAGATGCTCGCGGTGACGGCCGCGGTGTCCGGCGCGGGCCTCGGCGCCGACATCGCGCTCATCACCGACGGCCGGTTCAGCGGCGCGACGAAGGGCTACAGCGTCGGTCACGTCGCGCCGGAGGCGGTCGTCGGCGGCCCGATCGCCCTGGTGCGCGAGGGCGACGAGATCGTGATCGACGCGGCGAACCGGCGGATCGACCTGCGGGTCGACGAGGCCGAGCTCGAGCGCCGCCGCGCCGAGTGGCTGCCGCCGGCGCCGCGTTACCACAGCGGCGCGCTCGCCAAGTACGCGCGGCTGGTCGGCTCGGCCTCCAAGGGCGCCGTGACCTGGTGATCACGTCGCCGGTCGCGCTCGAGTGCCGCGAGTGCGGCGCGCGCTACCCGGTCGAGCCGCTCACGATCTGCGAGGAGTGCTTCGGCCCGCTCGAGCCGGCGTACGACCTCGGGGTCATCGACGGCGTCGACTTCCGCAAGCACGTCGAGGCGGGCCCCGGCTCGCTCTGGCGGTACGAGCTGCTCCTGCCGGGAGGCCCGGACGTGCCGCGGGTCGATCTCGGCGCCGGGTTCACGCCGCTGCGACGAGCCGATCGCCTCGCGGAGCGCCTCGGCCTGCGAACCCTCTGGATCAAGGACGACAGCGGCAACCCGTCGAACTCGTTCAAGGACCGCGTCGTCAGCGTCGCCATCACGATGGCGCGCGCGTTCGGGTTCGAGGCGATCAGCTGCGCCTCGACCGGGAACCTCGCGAACGCGACGGCGGCCGCCGCGGCCAAGGTCGGGATGCCCTGCTACGTGTTCGTGCCCGAGGACCTCGAGCGGGCGAAGATCCTCGCGACCGAGGCGTACGGGGCGAAGGTCGTCGCCGTGAGGGGCAACTACGACGACGTGAACCGCCTGTGCGCCGAGGTGGCCGAGGCCCTGCCGTGGGCGTTCGTGAACGTGAACATGCGGCCCTACTACGCGGAGGGCTCGAAGTCGCTGGGGTTCGAGGTCGCCGAGCAGCTGGGCTGGCGACTGCCGGACCACGTCGTGGTTCCGATCGCGAGCGGCGCCCTCATGACGAAGGTCCATCGCGCGTTCCGCGAGCTCGTCGCGATCGGCGCGGTCGCCGACTCGCTGGCTCGGATCAGCGGCGCGCAGGCCGAGGGGTGTTCGCCGGTCGCGCGCGCCTTCGCCGAGAACGCCGCCGAGGTGCTGCCGATGAAGCCCGACACGATCGCGAAGTCCTTGGCGATCGGGAGCCCGGCCGACGGGTGGTACGCGATCCAGACCGCGCGCGCCACCGGCGGGGTCGTCGACGCCTGCACGGAGGCCGAGGTGCTCGACGGCGTCCGTCTGCTCGCCGAGACCGAGGGCGTGTTCACCGAGACCGCCGGAGGGGTCACCATCGCGGTGCTGCGGCGGCTCGCGGAGTCGGGGGTCGTGGGGCCCGATGAGGAGACGGTCGCGCTCGTGACGGGCAACGGATACAAGACCGTCGAGGCGCTCGAGGGCACCATGGAGCCGAGCCTGTCCGTGGCGCCCGATCTCGACGCCTTCCTCGCTGCGATCGCCTAGGCCACGTCCCGCGTTCCGTCGCCGTCCTCGAACGCCGCTCGTCCCGCGATGTTCACGTCGCCCTCCAATCCCTGCTTCATCGGCCGCCGGTAGTTCCGCCGCGTACGGACGCCGACTCCCGAAGGAGGAGCCGAATGGGAATGCGTCACGGGTCAAGAGCGCGCGCGAGCGCGCGGTGGGCGATCGCGACGGGGACCGCGGTGGGCATCGTGCTGGTGCTCTCCGGCGTCGCGAACGCCTCCAGCGTCGGCGGGTCCCTGCCCGCCGGCAGCAGCGTGTGCACGGACCAGGTGGGATCGACGAACGGCGTGGCGCTCTCGGGGATCGTGTCGTCGCCGGGCGCGAGGGTGACGTGGACGGTGCGCGCGTCCGCGACGCCCGGCGGGGCGGAGGCCCAGATCTTCCGCGCGGTGACCTCCGACGTCACCGGCACGAACGTCGCGGCGCCGAGCGCCGGGACGCTCTTCTACCGGATCTGCCTGGCGAACACGACGTCGTCGCCGAAGTCGTTCTCGCACGTGTTCGTGACGCCTCGGCCGGGCGGCGCGAACGGCGGCGCGAACCTCGGGCCGACGACCTCGGTGCTCGGGCCGAACGGGACGGTCTGCGGTGAGCTCGTCAAGGCGAGCGGCCGCCTCACGGCGACGTCGAACGTCACGGTGACATGGTTCGTCCGCGCGTACAACGGCGATCTGAGCATCCTGCGCTCGATCCGTCCCCTCACCGTCACGTCGACCTCGGTCGACCAGGTGATCGGGCCCGGGGCGTACGCGTTCCTGGACGTGTGCGCGATCAACCACTCGACGACGCAGACGGCGACGCTGTCCATGCAGTTCGCGGCCGCGTAGCGCGAGGGAGCCAAGGCGGCGGCGCCGGGGCCGAGGCCCCGGCGCCACCGCGTCACGTCTGCGTCGGCGCGCGTGCGCGAAGCGGACGGAACGGGTCGACGCGGAGCAGGATCGCGCCGGCGATCAGGCACGCGATGCCCGCGAACGGCTGCGCGACGGCCTCGCCCTGGACCGGGAACGCGACGGCAGCGACGATCGACATCCCGGCGGCCGCAAGCAGCGCCCCCACGATCGTGAGCACGACCCCCAGCCGCCCGGCGCGAGCTCGCGGCGGGGGCGGGCCGGGTCGCTCGGCCCAGCGGAACCCGAGGACGAACGGCACGAGGCAGATCGCGCAGACGAGGAGCCACAGCGGGCGCAGCCACCACCAGGCGGCGGACAGCGGATCCGGCTGCGGAGCGATCCCGGTCGGGTACAGGATGACGGCCGCGAGCACCGCCGCCGTCATGTTCCACAGGTACAGCGTCATGACCATTCCGTTGCCGGCCACCACCCAGAGCCAGACCCGCGGCCGCGCGAGCCAGCGGTTGGCGGCGTTTTGGAGGATCAGCATCGCGCCGCACTGCCACACGGCGAGCGCGAGCAGGCCGATCGTCGGCGGGAGGGTGTTCGACCGTTCGGCGTGGGTGAGGCCGATCATCGATACGGGGTAGTCGCCGACGGTCGTGAGCAGCGCGAGCGCCGCGAGCCCGCCCCCGGCCATCGCCCAGGGCACGGCGCGTCGGCGCGTGAGCGTCCCGTCCTTCCACAGCAGGCCGAGCTCGACCACCGCGAGCCAGACCAACGCGTAGTTCAGGGCGCCGAGGCGCAGGAGGTCGAACCCGTATCTGGCCACGTCGACGGCGACGGCGCCCGCGGAAAGGACGACGATCACCCGGACGCCGAAGCGGCGGTGCGCGGCCTCGAGCGGCGGCACGGCGGCGACGACGAGGAGGTAGACCGCGAGGAACCAGATCGGGAGCGCGACCTCCCGCCCCCCGGTCCTCGCGACGCCCGAAGGCAGCGCGATCGCGACGGCGAGCATCGGCAGCACCGTCCAGAACGCCACGAACACGAGCGCGGGCCCGAGCAGCCGCGCCGACCGCGTGCGGAGCCAGTCGGCATACCCCGTTCCGCGCACCCGCGCCGAGCGCCACGATCCCGCGTTCGTGAACCCGCCGACGATGAAGAAGACCGGCATGACCTGGAAGACCCAGGTGAGCAGGTGGGTCCACGGGGCGATCTCGAGCAGGTTCTCGCCGGTGAACGCGCCGTCGCGATACCCGAGGACCGCCATCGTCCAGTGCCCGAGGACGACGACGACGATCGAGACGATGCGCAGCAGGTCGACGTAGCGGTTCCGCGTGGCGGGCGTCGCGGCCGCGAGCTCCCGTGCGCCCGGCCGGCCCGAGCCGGCCGGGGCGGTCCCGGCCATGTCGGCAGTCTGCACGATCCCGTCGGCGCGCGGAAGCCTCGCCGATCAGCCGCGATCCGCGGTGATCACCCCTGCTGGCGCACGAGGTCCGCGACGCCGGCGATGTCCACGAGCACGCCGTCCTGCACGCGGGCGAGCCAGGTGTACGGGTGCACCGCGTAGAAGTCCGGGACGCGGTCGATCACGTCCAGCAGGAGTCGGATGCCGTCGATGCCGCGCACGATCGCCCCCTCGACGCACCGGTCGCCGATGACGTCGGCGCAGAGCTGGACGAACCCGTCGCGCGCCACGAGGAGCTGCCCGTCGACCGCCACCCAGCCGTCGGGCGCCGCCGCGACGACGCCGGCGGGCGTGGGCCACACGTCGTCGCGAGGGATCGTGTGGGTGAGAACGCGGCCGGCCTGACCCGTGTTCCCGCTCACGACGATCCGCGTTCCGGGTGCCGCGCCCTCGTCCCCGACCGGACAGAAGTCCGGGTACGTCGACGGATCCGTCTCGTGCGCCGAACCGCCCGGGGACGGGTCTCGCACGGCGCCCACGCGGATCGCGGTGGGGTTGCCGTTGGCGTCCCGCTCGACCACCTCGAAATCGAACGTGGCGAGGCCGGACGGTGCCGGCCCGGCGGAGGTCCAGGTGCCGAACTCGTCGAAGCGCGCCTCGTGGGCCATCTCGACGAACTCGCTCGTCGAGGGGCACCAGGCGACCGTGTCCAAGAGCCCGAAGGGGCGATGGCTCGAGAAGGCGTCGATCACGGAGACCGAGCCGTCCTCGTGATTCACGACGAAGACCGGGCGGCCGTCGGGCAGGAACGCGGGCGCCACCTCGCCTCGCGGAGGGACGGCGAGCACATCGGGTCCCGCGAGGCTCCGGACGGTCGTCTCGCCCGCGGGGAGCAGACGCCACACGAGGAGCGCCGCGAGGGCGAACACCCCCAGGGCGACGACCGCGGCCGCGACCCGCGACCGCCGGGGTGGCCCGAGCGGCTCGAGGTGCGGGCCCTCCCCGACCCGATCCCACAGCTCGGTCGGGAGCTGCGCCCGGCGCAGCTTGGTGAGCTCGGCCTGCCACCGCTCAGTCATCGACGACCTCCTCGGTTCCCAACAGATCGCGAAGGCGGTGACGCCCCCGGAACAGATGAACGCGAACCGTCGCCGCGGACACGCCGAGGAGCGTGGCGACCTCGCGCGTGGGAAAGCCCTCGAGGTCGCTCAGCAACACCGCGGCGCGCTGGTTCGGCGACAGCACCGCGAGCGCGCGGATCACGTCCTGGACCTCCCCGGGATCCACGCCGGGGGAGGGATCGGGCGCGATCGGCGCGGGGCGCCGCTCGTTCCGGAGCTCGCGGCTGGCGATGCGAAACGCGGTGCGGTAGATCCACGGCACCGGCTCGCGGATGCGATCGCGATGCTCGATGGCCCGCGCGAAGGCCTCGGCCACGGCATCCTCCGCGACGTCGCGGCGTCCGCCGGCGAAGCCGTAGATCGCCCGCCAGAGCTGCGGCGCCGACTCCCGGTAGACCTGCTCGAGATCGCGCCGAACCTCGACGCCGAGCTCGGGCTCGGCCACGTTCTCCCCCACGATCGGCACTCTAGGCTCCCTCTCCCTTCGGTCCACGCGTACAGAGCCCGGACCCGGCCAATGCGTTTACCCGAGCGGCCGAGATCTGAACGAACCCTCAGGTCCGTCACAGCGCGCTCTCACTCCTCGTTGATGGGATGTGATCGATGCCCGCACCCATCGGAAAGGAGGTGACGAGATGACCTCGAAGATCCGTCGCGCGATCGTCGCGGGAACCCTCGCCGCGAGCACGCTCGTGGTCGGAGGTATCGGCGCCGCGAACGCGTGGGCGCAGTCCAGCTCCGCCGACACGCCGACCGCGTCGCAGAGCCAGTCTGCCGGTTCCACGGGCTCGAACGGCTCGAGCTCGCAGACCGACAACTGCCCGAACCACGACGCCGGCACGAGCGACGCCTCCTCGGCCAGCACCTCGGCCTAGGGGCCCGACGAAAGGGGTGGGGGCGGGCCGACGGCCCGCCCCCACCATCGTGTGTGCACCGCCGGGCGGTATCGTGCGGCCGCGTGGAAGGCATCGACGTCCTCGTGCTCGGCGACGCGAACCCCGACCTCATCCTTCGCGGCGGCGACCTCGCGCCCGTGTCCGGTCAGCGCGAGCGCATCGTCGAGGAGGCGACGTTCACCGTGGGCGGCTCGGGCGCGATCTTCGCGTGCGCGTCGGCCCGGCTCGGCCTTCGCACGGCGATCGTCGGCGTCGTGGGTCGGGACCTGTTCGGCGGGTTCCTCCGGGATCGGCTCGAGGCGGCGGGCGTGCATACGCAGGGTTTGCGGGACGTGGATCGACCGACCGGCGTCTCGGTGGTGCTGTCTCGTCCGGACGACCGGGGGATCTATACGGCGACCGGAACGATCGGCGACCTCGCCCCCTCCGACGTCGACGTCGCGCTCCTTCGCTCCGCCCGCCACGTCCACGTGGCCTCGTACTTCCTGCAGACCGCGCTTCGCCCCGGGCTCCCCGCCCTGTTCGACGCGGCGCACGCCGCGGGCGCGATCACGAGCGTCGACCCCAACTGGGATCCCGCCGAGCGATGGGACTCGGGGCTCTCCGAGCTCCTGCCGCAGGTCGACCTGCTCCTCCCCAACGCCGTCGAAGCGATGGCGATCGCCGGGGTCGACGACGTGCGCGAGGCCGTTCGCGCGCTCGCGGCCCGAGGGCCCGCCGTCGCCGTCAAGCTCGGCGACGGCGGCGGCCTGGTCGGGCGCGGCGACGAGCTCGCGACGGCGGCCGGGATCGACGCGGAGATCGTCGACACGACCGGCGCGGGCGACGCGTTCGACGCGGGGTTCGTCCTCGGGACGCTCGAGGGCTGGCCGCTCGCGCGCTCGCTCGCGTTCGCGAACGCCTGCGGCGGTCTCTCGTGTCGGGCCGTCGGCGGCGTCGACGGCCTGCCGACGCGCGCGGAGGCGCTCGACGCGCTCGGCCCGGCGTAGGCGTCAGCGCAGGGCGGCGCCGCTGCGCGGGTCGAACAGGTGCACGCGCGCGGGGTCGACCGACAGGCGGATCCGCTCACCGGGTTTGGGTCGGAGCTGCGGGTCGAGCCGGACGGTGACGGACGCGCGAGCGTCCCGAGGGGCGAGGAGCCGCGCGTCCTCGTCCTCGGCCCCGCTGCGGGCTGCCCGTCCCTCCACGCTGCCGTGCACCACGACCTCGTCGCCGAGGGGCTCGATCACGTCGACCTCGAGCTCGACCGAGGGGAGCCCCGCGACGGCGGGAACGAGCGCCTCCGGCCGGACGCCCACCGTGACCTCGCCCTCGGGCGTCCCGGGCCGCGAGAGCTCGAGGCTCCCCGCCCGCACGAGCCCGCCGGTCGCGGACCCGCGCAGCAGGTTCATCGGCGGCGACCCGATGAAGCCGGCGACGAACACGTTGTCCGGACGCTCGTAGACCTCCTCGGGCGCGCCCGTCTGCTGCAGTCGGCCGTCGGAGAGCACGGCGATCCGGTCGCCGAGCGTCATCGCCTCCACCTGGTCGTGGGTGACGTGGATGGTCGTGACGCCGATCTGCCGATGCAGGCGCTTCAGCTCGGCGCGCATCTCCACGCGGAGCTTCGCGTCCAGGTTCGAGAGCGGCTCGTCCAGCAGGAAGGCCTTGGGCTCGCGGACCAGTGCCCGTCCCATCGCGACCCGCTGACGCTGGCCGCCCGAGAGCTGACCGGGGCGACGGCGCAGGAGGTCGTGCAGGCCGAGCATCTCGGCCACCTCGCCGACGCGACGAGCCGTCTCGTCTCGCGAGACGTGGTGTCGCCGGAGCCCGAACGCGAGGTTCCGCTCGACGGTCATGTGCGGGTAGAGCGCGTAGTTCTGGAACACCATGGCGACGTCGCGATCGGGCGGCGGCACGTCGTTCACGACGCGGCCGTCGATCGCGATCAGCCCCGCCGATGCGCGCTCGAGCCCGGCGATCAGGCGCAGCGCCGTGGTCTTCCCGCATCCGGACGGGCCGACGAGGATCAGGAACTCTCCGTCGGCGACCTCCAGCGTGAGGTCGTCGAGCGCGACGGCGCCGCCGGGGAAGACCTTGGTCACGTGCTCGAACTCGATGCCGGCCACGGCTACCCCTTCAGCCCCTGCGTCGCGATGCCGCGCACGAAGTACCGCTGGGCCGCGAGGAACAGCACCAGCATCGGGATCATGCTCAGCACGTTCGCGGCCATGAGGATGTTCGTGTCGGTCTGGTGCGACCCCTGGAACTGCGCGAGGCCGAGCTGGAGCGTGTACGCGCCCGAGTTGTTGATGATCGTGACGAGCGGCCACAGGAAGTCGTTCCACGTCCACATGAACTGGATCACCGCGAGCGTCGCAAGCGCCGGCGCCGACAGCGGGATCACGATCCGCACGAGGATCCCGAGCCGGGACGCGCCGTCGATCCTCGCCGCCTCCTCGAGCTCGACGGGGAGCGTCCGGAAGAACTGCGTGAGGAAGAAGATGCCGAACACGTTCGCGAGGTTCGGGACGATCAACGCGCCCAGGTGATCGATGAGTCCCAGGCTCTTCACGATGAGGAAGGTGGGGATCAAAACCACCTGCAGCGGCACCATGAGCGTCGCGAGCAGCAGGTAGTAGACGGCGGTCCGTCCGAGGAACCGGATCCGCGCGAACGCGTACGCGGCGAGCGAGCAGAGCACGAGGTTCGATGCGACGACGAGCGTCGTCACGACCGTCGTGTTCCAGAACCAGCGCGTCATGCCGGTCGTCCGCAGCGCGTCGGGGTAGTTGCCGAACTGGAGCGTGCCCGGCCACAGGATCGGGGGGAAATGGCGGGTCTGGTCGAGGGTCGAGAGCGAGGCGACCAGCATCCACACCAGCGGGACGACCATGATCACGGCCAGCGGGAACAGCACGAGATGCCACGGGTTGAACGGCAGCCACCGGGCGCGCGGGCGCTCGACCATGCCCTCCTCGCCGGGCAGCGTCGCCGGATCCACGCGCTCAGTGACGGGGAACGAGATCGCGCTCACGACGCCGTGTGCACCACCCGGTTGCCCACCCAGAACTGGGCGAGCGTGAGCGCGAGGATCACCAGGAACAGGACGTAGGCGATCGCCGCCGCGTAGCCGGCGAGTGGGATCGCGAGCCCCTGCTCGAACGCGAGGCGGTAGACGTAGAAGACCACCACGCTCGTGCGGCCGAGGGGGCCGCCCTTCGTCACGAAGAAGACCTCGTCGAACAGCTGGATCGCCGACAGCGTCGACCAGACGACGAGCAGCAGCGTCGCGGGCCCGAGCAGCGGCCACGTGACGTGGCGAAACGTCCCCCATCGTCGCGCGCCGTCGATCGCGGCCGCCTCGGTCAGCTCGCGCGGGACTCCCTGCAGGGCGGCCAGGTAGATGATCGTGTCGAACCCGAGCCAGCCCCACACGGTCATCGCGACGAGCGAGGGCATCGCCTGCGACGGCGACTCGAAGAACCCGAACGGTCCGAGGCCGACCTTGCCGAGCACCCAGTTCGCGAGCCCGTAGTGCGAGTCCAGCAGCCACAGGAACATGATCCCGGTCGCGATCGTCGACGTGACGACGGGGATGAACACCGCGAGCCGGTAGAGGCGCCCGAGCCGGATCCGGCGGTTGAGCGCGATCGCGATCGCGAGGCCGCCGGCGATCGAGATCGGCACGAACAGGAGCGTGTAGTACACGGTGTTGATCGCGGCCTGCTTCAGCCGGGGATCGTCCAGGATCGCGCGGTAGTTCTCAAGGCCCGCGAACTCACGGGTCGGCGAGAGCAGGCTCGCCTTCTGGAACGACAGCCACAGGCCCGAAAGGATCGGGTACAGGCCGAAGACCGCGACCAGCAAGACCGACGGGAGGATGAACGCCCACGCGACGGCGTGGTCGGACGTGAGCGCTCGCCGCACGCGTCGCATGGCTCAGCCTAGGCCGCGCTCACCCCGGAAGCGCGAGGGCGTCGTTCACCTCGGCCGCCGCATCGTCCAGGGCCTGTTGCGAGGACTTCTGCCCGAGCATCGCGGCGACCACCGCTTCGCCCATCGCCACCGAGATCTGGGGGTACGCCGCAAGCACCGGGCGGGCCTGCTGCACGTTGGTCAGATTCTCGGCGAAGGTGCCCACGCCGGGGAAGGACGACTCGAGCTGGTCGGTCAGGCCCGGCTCGCTCAGCACGGACTCCCGAAGTGGCAGGTGACCGGTCGCGAGCGTGTCGGTCGTGATCTGCTCGGGGGCCGTGTACCACTGCAGGAATTCCTCGGCGGCCTGCACCCGCTCGGCGCCGTTGTCGAACACGCACCAGAAGTCCGGGCCGGCGATCGACTGGTGGTCGCCGTCGAAGCCCGGGAGGACCTGCACGCCGTAGTCGACGTCGGTGAACCCGGACAGGTCCCAGGGACCCGTGATGACCATCCCGAGCTTCCCGCCGTTGAACAGGTCGGCGATCGCCGCGTTCTGAAGGTCGAGGTACATGCTCTGGTCGTCCACGGCCATGGCGCGGAACACCTCGAGCGCCCGGACGCCGGCCTCGGAGTTGAACGCGGCCTGCGTGCCGTCCTCGGACAGGATCGAGCCGCCCGCCTGCCACAGCAGCGGGTCGAAGTGCCACACCGTGTCCTCGCTCGCGTCCGCGGGCATCGCGGTGCCGAACGTCTGCGTCGACGGATCGGTCATCGCCGCGGCGGCCGCGCGGAAGTCGTCCCAGGACCAGTCGGCGCTCGGCTCCTCGAGCCCTGCCTGCGCCAACAGCTCCTTGTTGTAGACCACTGCCAGGTTGTCGATCAGCGCCGGGACTCCGAGCACCTTGCCCTGGTAGGTCCCCGCGGCACGCGCGCCGGCGATGAAGTCGTCCCAGTTCACGTCGGGCTGCTGCGTCCACTCGGTGAGGTCGACGAGCCCGGGCGCCACCGCGACCTGCGCGAGCGACGAGCCGTACTGATAGGTGATGTCGGGGGCCTCGCCGCCCTGCAGCGCGACCGTGAGCTTCTCGAGCGCCTTGTCGTTCGTGCAACAGCGGATCGACTCCACCTGAACGTCCGAGTGCGTGCTGTTGAACTCGTCCACACGGTCCAGCAGCGACTGCCATTCGGCGTCGGGCTCGCCCTGCGCCGTGCCGAACCCGTGCCACAGGACGATGTGGACCGGGCCGCCACCGCTGCCGCCGTCACCTCCGCCGCCGTCGCCGCCGCCGGTGCACGCCGCCGCCACGAGCGCGACGGCGAGCGCGCCCACGAACCAGATCCGCCTCATGGTCGACCCCCCCGATCTCACGACAGAACCACCGATCTCGTCAGGTGCCGCGGGTGATCCGGGTCGAGCCCGCGCAGCTCCGCGAGCGCGACCGCGGTGCGCTGGACGAGCACGAGCTCGGCCATCGGATCCCCCTGCCCGGCGACCACGCGGGCGCCGGTCGCCCGCACGTCGTCGAGCAGGTCCGGCTCGACGCCGGCGAACGCCCAGACCAGCGAGCCCTCGCCGGCCACGCTGATGGGTCCGTGACGGTACTCCAGGGCTGGATAGGACTCCGAGAACGAGCCGCTCGCCTCGCGCACCTTGAGCGCCGCCTCGTCCGCCAGGCCGACCGTCCATCCCCGGCCGAGGAAGACGAGGTGTCGCAGCGACGGCAGGTCGGCGGGGAGATCGGCGCCGAGCGCCCGGCCCGCCTGCTCGATCGCCGGCGCGAGGTCCTGCCCGAGGTGCGCGCGGAGCAGCGCGAGCGCGGAGGTTGCAAACCGCGTCTGCACGACCGATCGCTCGTCGGCGAAGTCGAGCGCGATCGTGCTCGTGGCGAGCCTTCCGACCGGGGATGCCTCGTCCGCGGTCAGGGCCACCGAGGGGACCGCCAGGCGTTCGAGGAGTCGCACCACCTCGGTCGTCGTCCCACTCCGCGAGATGACCACCGCCCGGTCGTAGCGCCGGCGATCCGGGGCCTCGGAGGCCGGCGCGGCGTCGGTCTCGCCCGCGCCGGTGGACTCGCGGAGGGCGGCGTAGGCTCGCGCGACGTGCAGCGAGGTGCCGCACCCGACGGCGAGGACCTGCTCGCCCGCGCTCGGGAGCGAGGACGCGACGCGTTCGGCGAGCTCGACGGCCTCGCGCCAGCACCGCGGCTGGGAGGCGATCTCCTGAGCGATCTCGCTCATTTCCTGCAGTTTCGCCCAGAATCGTTCACGGAGTCAAACCGAAGCACGCATCCCTGGGCTACGCTTTCGCGGTGCGGCAGGCGGACCGGCTCGGCGCGATCCTGGAGGAGCTCGCGGACGGCGGCTCGGTGGACGTGGCGAGCCTGCGCCGCCGCCTGAGCGCCTCCTCGGCCACGATCCGCCGGGACCTCGAGCTCCTCGAGCAGCAGCGGCTGCTGACCCGGACCCACGGCGGCGCGGTCGCCCGCGGCGTCGCCTACGAGCTCCCGCTCCGCTACAAGGCCGGTCGCCACGGCGAGGAGAAGCGCCGGATCGCCGCCGAGGCCGCCCGGCGGGTGGCCGACGGCATGGCGGTGGGGCTCACGGGCGGGACGACCACCACCGAGGTCGCGCGGGCGATCGTCGTTCGCGAGCGGCTCACCGTGGTCACGAACGCGCTCAACATCGCCGGCGAGCTCGCGATCCGGCGCGACCTCAAGCTCGTCGTCACCGGCGGGTGGGCCCGGTCGGAGTCCTACGAGCTCGTGGGCCCGCTCGCCGAGCGCAGCCTCGACGAGCTCAACCTCGACGTCGCCTTCCTCGGCGTGGACGGCATCACCGCGACGGCGGGGCCGACGACCCATCACGACGTCGAGGCGCAGACGAACCGCGCGCTCATCGAGCGCGCACGCCGGGCGATCGTCGTGGCCGACGGGTCGAAGGTCGGCAAGACCTCGTTCGTCCGGATCTGTCCCGTGGGCGGCGTCGACGAGCTCATCACCGACGGGAGCGCCGACCCCGGCGAGCTCGGGCGGATCCGCGAGGCGGGCGTGGAGGTGTCCATCGTCTGACGTCCACGACGCCGACCTCCCGCTGCGGGAGTACCGCCCGCGCTCGGAGCTTCGCGCGGCGTCGACGGACGTCGCGCGCGCACGCGTGCCGGCCGTCGACGCGCACGGCCACCTGGGAACCTGGCTGACCCCGACGTGGGCGGCCCCGTCGGTCGGCGAGCTGCTCGAGCTCCTGGACGCCTGCAACGTCCGCGCCGTCGTCAACCTCGACGGCCGCTGGGGCGACGAGCTCGAGCGCAACCTGGACCGGTACGACCGCGCGCACCCCCGCCGGTTCGCGACGTTCTGCCAGCTCGACTGGTCGCTGCTCGCGGGGGAGCGGCCGATCGAGTCCCTCGTCGCGTCGCTGCGCGCCTCGCGAGCCGCCGGCGCGAAGGGGCTCAAGGTCTGGAAGGACCTCGGCCTGCACGTGCGAGACGACCGCGGCGAGCTGCTCCTGCCCGACGACGCGCGCCTCGCGCCGATCTGGGACGCGGCCGGCGAGCTCGACCTGCCGGTGATGGTCCACACGGGTGATCCCGCCGCGTTCTTCGAGCCGGTCGACGCGCGGAACGAGCGGATCGAGGAGCTCCAGGCGCATCCGGATTGGTCGTTCGCCGATCGGTCGCGGTTTCCGACGTTCGAGCGGCTTCGCGACGCGTTCGAGGCGCTCGTCGCGGCGCATCCGCGAACCGCGTTCGTCGGCGCGCACGTGGCCGGTTCCGCGGAGGACCTCGCGTGGGTCGGGCGCGTGCTCGACGCGAATCCCAACCTCCGCGTGGACCTCGCGGCGCGGATCGCCGAGCTGGGGCGTCAGCCGCGGGCGGCGCGAGGCTTCATCGAGCGCCACGCGGACCGCGTGCTCTTCGGGACCGACGTCGTCCCCGCCGACGCCCGCGAGTACGCGATCCACTTCCGGTTCCTCGAGACCGAGGACGAGCACTTCGCCTACTCCACCGACGAGATCCCGCCGCAGGGTCGGTGGGCGATCTCGGGCCTCGGGCTCGAGCGAGGAGACGCTCGCCGCGGTCTACACCGGCAACGCGCTCCGGCTCGTCCCCGCGTTGGCGTGACTCAGCGCGTCGCCGGCGGGGCGGAGCGGATCGGCTCGGGGATCAGGTCGCCGTGCGCGTCGATCAGCTCGTCCACAAGGTCCAGGATCTGTCCGATCGTGAGCGTCGCGGCCGTGTTCGGATCAAGCAGCGCGGCCTGATAGACGAGGTCGCGGGACCCTTCGACGGCCGCGCGGACCGTGAGCTCGGCGACGTTCTCGAACGTGCGGTTGAGCGCGAGGCACTGCGGCGGGAGCTCGCCGAAGCGCTGCGGGTGCACGCCGTAGCCGTCGACGAGCGTCGGCACCTCGACGCAGGCATCGGGTGCGAGGCCGGTGATCCGATCGCCGTTGCGGACGTTGCAGGAGACCTCCCGGGCCTCGCCGGTTTCGATCGCGCGGACGATCTGGCTCGCGAGCTCGTCCCCGGGATCGGCGCCGAGGTCCTCGCCCGCGTCGAGCCGGCGCTTCAGCTCCTCCCACTCCGCGAGGTTCTCGTCCGAGCGCCGCAGGTACTCGTCGATCTCGCACCGGTAGTGGAAGACCTGGTCGTCGTGGCGCAGGAACCACGGGACGTACTCGGCCGAGTGCTCGCTCGACTCGGTGGGGAAGTAGCCGAACCGCTTGAACAGCTCGACGCGGACCCGGCGACCGAGGCCGTCGGGATCCGCGTCGACGATCTCGCGAAGCCGCGGGTACAGGTCCTGCCCGGTCGCGCGATCGCGGAAGACGTAGACGAAGCACTGGTGGTTGAACCCCGCTGTGCGGAACTCGACGCGCTCCTCGGGCACGCCCACGGTTTCGGCGAGGAACGTGTGGGTGTCGCGGACGCTGTGGCAGACGCCGATCGTTCGCTCGGCCGGCCAGCGCGATCCCGCCCACACGCCCCAGGGCACCATCGCCATCGGGTTCGCGTAGGTGAGCAGCAGCGCCCTCGGACACCGCTCGGTCATCTCGTCCGCCATCGCGTTCAGGACCGGGATCGTGCGGAGCCCGCGGAAGATCCCGCCGATCCCGATGGTGTCCGCGATCGTCTGGCGCAGGCCGTAGGTCGCCGGCACGTCGAAGTCCGTCCGGGTCGCCCGATAGCCGCCGACCTGGATCTCGTTGATCACGTAGTCGGCGCCCTCGAACGCGGTCGCGCGGTCGGGGTGCGCGGTGACCCGGTGGCCGGCGTCGACCCGGCGCACGAGCGCGGACGCCGCTCGCTCCGCGTACGCGAGCCGCTCGGCGTCGATGTCGTGCAGCGCGATCTCGAACGCGCCGGCGAGCTCCGGCCACGAGGCGAGGTCAGCGACGATGCTGCGCGTGAACTCGACGCTGCCCGCGCCGATGATCGCGATCTTGGCCACGGCCGGGTGAGCTTGCCAGACGCGCGCGCCCGCTGTCGACCGGCTCGGGGCTCAGACCGACGCGGGGAAGCTGACTCCCACGCCGCCGCGGGTCTTGCCGCCGTAGCGGGCGATCTCGGCCGCGAGGTCGAGCGGGCGATTGCCGATGCCGAGATCCGGCGTGAGGAGGTCGGCGGGAACGAGCCAGCAGACCTCGAACTCGAGCCCGTCGGGATCGCGGCCGTAGAGCGCCTTCGTCGTGCCGTGGTCCGTCGCCCCGACGAGCGCGTCCTGCGACGCGAGCGTCCCGGCGATCCGCTGCAGCTCGTCGAGCGTGTCCACCTCCCAGGCCAGGTGATACAGGCCGACCGTGCCGCGGCCGGCCGCCGAGTCCGCGGCGCCCTCGCCGATCGCGAACACCCCGAGATCGTGGTCGTTCGTGCTGGCCTCGGCCTGCAGGAAGGCCGCGCGCCCGGGGATCTCGAGCTTGACCCGGAATCCGAGCGTGTCCCGATAGAAGCCGACGGTGCGGCCGAGGTCCCGCACGTACAGGACCGCGTGGTTCAGACGGGTGATCGGCATCGCTTTCCTCCTTCGTCCTCGCGGGGAACGCTCCTGCGGCCGAAATTCGTCCCGCCTCGCCGAGGCCATCGGGATCCCGCATGCCGTGCCCGATCGTTCCCCCGAGCTGCGCGAGACGTACTTCGGCAACGTGCGGCGCGTCCTGTTCGTGTGCCAGCACCCCGATCTCGAGCGCGAGGAACGCGCGCGCGAGATCGCCCGCTGGATGGGCAAGCAGCTCGAGCCGCTCGAGCGACTGCTCGCGCCGCTCGTCGAGGCCGGACCGCCAGACTGACCTTCGTTTTGCGCGAGCGGGCCGATGCGCTCAGACTTGCCCTCCACGAACGGAGGGGGGAGCCATGGGGAAGCGGGCAACATTGGCGGCGGCTGCGTTGATCTCGGCGGTCGCGATCGTCATCTCACTGGTGACGGTGTCGATGGCGGGGCCGAACACGGTCAAGATCGAGGTCATCGAGCACGCGACGACGGACACGGTCGTCGACCTCGCCGCGAACGGTGACTCGACGGGGGATCTGCTGACGTTCCACAACGAGATCTTCGACGTGGACAACGCGACGGTGATCGGGAGCGACCAGGGCGAGTGCGTCCGCATCGAGGTCGGCGTGAGCTGGGAGTGCCGGTGGGTGACGACCCTCGAGGTCGGATCGATCACGATCGAAGGTCCCTTCCTCGATGCCGGCCCATCCGTGCTCGCGATCACGGGCGGGACCGGAGAGTTCAAAGGGGCCCGCGGGACCATGCGGCTTGTCGCGAGGGACGCGGCCGGCTCGGAGTTCGACTTCATCTTCCGGGTGCTGACCGGTTAGTCCCGCCGCCACCTCGGGGCCGGCCGATCCGGGGTCCGTGCTGTCGGACGAGATCGTGGTGTTCGAGCGGGCCGAGGTCCGGATCGGCGGGCGCAGGGTGCTTGGTCCCGTAACGCTCACGATCGGCCCTCGGGAGCGGTGGGCGATCCTGGGGCCCAACGGCGCTGGGAAGACGACGATGCTGCGGCTGGCGGGCGCGACCCGCCAGCCGAGCTCGGGCCGGGTTCTCGTGCTGGGGGCCGAGCTCGGGCGCATCGACCTCCACAGGATTCGCGAGCTAATCGCCTTCGTCGGGCACGCGGTGGCGGACGACATCCCATTCGGTCTTTCGGTGGCGGACGTCGTGCTCACCGGCAAGCGCTCCACCCTCGTTCCGTGGCTCCAGGACTTCGAAGACTCAGATCGGGCGCGGGCGGCCGAGCTGCTTCACCGCATGGGGTGCGCCCACCTCGATGGGCAGACCCTCGCAACCTGCAGCCAGGGCGAGCGCCAACGGGTCCTGCTCGCCCGGGCCCTGTTCGGCCGGCCCGCGCTGCTCTTGCTGGACGAGCCGGCTGCCGGCCTCGATCTGCCTGGCCGTGAGGCGCTCCTGTCGGCGTTGGAGGCGGCGGGCGAGCTCGCGCTCGTGCCCACGATCCTGGTCACCCATCATCTCGAGGAGCTCCCGACGACCGTCGATCACGTGGTGCTCCTCCGGGAGGGCGAGATCGTGGCCGCCGGGGCGGCGGAAGAGGTTCTCACGGACGAGCCCGCGAGCGCGTGCTTCGGGATCCCCCTCACGGTCGGCCGCCTCGAGGGCCGGTGGGCCGCTTCGGCTCGTTGAGCGAGGCGTGAGAGCGCTTCGCGCCTGGGGTCACCACCCTCCTCAACTCGTGCCTGCGGCGGCCCGATAGTTGTGGAGAAACCGAAGGAGGACCGCCTGCTTCCGCCGGCGCGCCCGAACGACCGATGAAGCTAACCGACCGGATCTCGAAGGTGCTCCCGCGCGGCGGGTCGCTGCCCGACACGGTGTGGGAGCGCCGTCATCACTGGATCCTGGTCCTGCTCTGGGCCCACGTGCCGGTGCTCGTCGGGTTCGCGATCGTGCGAGGTTTCGGGCTCGCCCACGGCCTGCTCCAGGTCATCCCCATCGTCGTGCTCGGGGGGCTCGCCACGTTCGGCCGGGGCGGCCGAGGGTTCCGTTCGGGGATGGCGGCCGCCGCGCTGATGAGCTGCTCGGCCGTGCTCGTGCACCTCGCGGGCGGCCGGACCGAGATGAGCTTCCACTTCTTCGTGATGATCGGCGTCCTGTCGATGTACGAGGACTGGTTCCCCTTCCTGGTCGCGGTCGGCTTCGTCGTCGTGCAGCACGGCGTGATGGGTGTGGTGGATCCGAACTCCGTCTACGACCACGCCGACGCCTGGGCGCACCCGTGGACGTGGGCGTCGATCCACGGCGCGTTCGTCCTGGCGGCGAGCGCCGTGTACGTCGTGTCGTGGCGGATGAACGAGGAGGCCCGCGAGCTCGCGGCGCATGCGCTCGAGGAGGTCGAGTTCCTCGCGTATCACGACAAGCTCACGGGCCTCGCCAACCGGGCGATGTTCGAGGACGTGCTCGGCATGGCGATCGCCCGCGCCGAGCGGCACGGGCTCGCGGTCGCCGTGCTGTACCTGGACGTCGACGACTTCAAGATGATCAACGACTCGCTCGGCCACGCGGCGGGCGACGAGCTCCTCGTCCAGGTCTCGGAGCGGCTCCGCAGCGTCACGCGCCAGACTGATCTCGTCGCGCGCCAGGGCGGCGACGAGTTCCTCGTCCTGCTCGCCGACCTCGAGGTCCTCACGGACGCGTACCTGCACGGGGCCGGCGCCGCCTACGTCGCCGCCGAGACCGCGGCCCAACGGATCCTGGAGGCGCTCCGCGTGCCGTTCACCATCTCGGGTCAGGAGCTGTACTCGTCGGCGAGCGTCGGCATCAGCGTCTACCCGATCGACGCGAGGGACGCGGTGGGCCTGCTGCGCAACGCCGACACCGCCATGTACTGGAGCAAGCGGGCCGAGCCCGGCGGGTACCGGACCTTCAGCCACGAGGAGGTCGGGGCCGACGCCCAGCTCACGTTCGCGACGCGCCTTCGCCGCGCGGTCGACCAGCAGAACTGGATGCTGCACTATCAGCCGCTCGTCGAGCTCGCGACCGGGCGCATGATCGGGGTGGAGGCCCTGCTCCGCTGGCCCGATCCCGCGGGCGGCCTGATCGCGCCGGGAGAGTTCATCCCGCTCGCCGAGGAGATGGGCCTCATCGAGGCGATCGGGGCCTGGGTGACCGAGGAGCTCTGCCGGCAGGACGAGGTGTGGCGCGCGCACGGGCTCGAGCTCGGGCTCTCGTTCAACCTGTCCGCCCGGCAGCTTCGCCAGGGCAAGCTGGCGTCCACGCTGGTTCGGCCCTTCGGCGAGCACGGCGTCGATCCGCGGCGCGTCGTCATCGAGATCACCGAGTCGGCGGCCATGGCCGACCCCGAGCGGACCCAGTGGCTCTTCCACGACTTCCGCGAGCGCGGGTTCCGCGTCGCGATCGACGACTTCGGGACCGGGTACTCCTCGCTGTCGAGGCTGCGCCACCTGCCCGTGGACATCCTGAAGATCGACCGGTCCTTCGTGCACGACATCCCCGGCGATCACCCGGCGAGCAGCATGGTCGCCGGCATCATCCGCCTGGCCGAGGGCGTCGGCATGACCCCGTTCGCCGAGGGGGTCGAGACCGAGGAGCAACGGGCGTTTCTGCTCGGGGCCGGGTGCGACCTCGCCCAGGGACATCTGTTCGCCCGCGCGATGCCGCCCGAGGACATCGAGCGGTTCGCGCCCACGCTCGCCGAGACCGTCCGGGGGCTCGGGGAGGCGGTTGACACGGGCCGGGACGCCTCTAGACTGGCACGACCATGAGCCGCACGAAGGGTACGTTTGGGAAGCCGCAGGCTCTCGTACTTATTCCGTAGGCGCGGCCGGGCCAAGGAGGCCCGGGTCCCGCGCCAGATGCCCCTCGCCACGCGAGGGGCTTTTTCTACCCCGGATCCGACCCTCAGCACCCGGCCCCGAGGAACCGAAAGGAGAAGGCGATGCGATACGAGTTCGAGCGAGGCGGCAGGACCCTGGCGAGCGTCCTGTGGGAGGGCCCCGGCCAGGTGTCGGTCGACGTGGCCGATCCGGCCGACCGTCCCCAGTTCGACCGGTTCTTCGGCGAGGAGGTCGCGTACCTCGATGCCGGGTGGGACTTCGGCGGCGGGATGAACGAGGAGGGCATGACGACCCGCCGTCGCGATTGGACGCCCTGGGAGTTCGAGCGGCAGGTGCGGAATCTGGCCCACCGGCTCGGGGCGACCGTTCGCCGCGTCCCGACCGGCCCCGTCGAGGAGCGAGACGCGCCGGTGGCCGCGCGATGAAGGTCACCGGCGCTCAGGCGATGTTCAAGGCCCTCGAGGGCGAGGGCGTCGACCTCGTGTTCGGGATCCCCGGCGGGGCGATCCTTCCCGCCTACGACCCCCTGATCGAGGCGAACATCCGCCACGTGCTCTGCCGTCACGAGCAGGGCGCCGGACACGCCGCCGAGGGGTACGCGTGGGCAACCGGGAAGGTGGGCGTCGCGATCGCCACCTCGGGACCCGGCGGCTGCAACCTCGTCACCGCGCTCGCCGACGCGAAGATGGACTCGGTGCCGGTCGTCGCGATCACGGGCCAGGTCCCGACCCCCGTGGTCGGCAACGATGCCTTCCAGGAGGCCGACATCTGCGGCATCACCATGCCGATCACCAAGCACAACTACCTCGTGAAGGACGCCAACGAGGTCGCCGAGACCGTCCGCGAGGCGTTCCACATCGCGAGCACGGGCCGGCCCGGGCCGGTCCTCATCGACATCCCGAAGGACGTGCAGCTGCAGGAGATCACGTGGAGCTGGCCCGAGACGGTCTCGTTGCCCGGCTACCGGCCGACGACCAAGGGCAACCTCAAGCAGGTGCGGACCGCCGCGAAGATGATCATGGAGTCCCGGCGCCCGGTGCTGTACGTCGGCGGCGGCGTCATCAAGGCGAACGCCCACAAGGAGCTGTTCAAGCTCGCGACGGACGGGCACCTGCCGGTCACCACCACGCTGATGGCGCGCGGCGCGTTCCCCGACACCCACGAGCTCGCACTCGGCATGCCCGGCATGCACGGCGCCTACACGGCCGTGACGGCGATGCAGAAGGCGGATCTGCTGGTCGCGCTCGGGGCGCGCTTCGACGACCGCGTCACGGGCCAGCTCGCCTCCTTCGCGCCCGAGGCCAAGATCGTGCACGTCGACATCGACCCGGCGGAGATCGGCAAGAACCGCATCGCGGACGTGCCGATCGTCGGCGACGCCCGTGACGTCATCGCGAAGCTGCACGCCGAGATCGTTCGGCTCCAGGAGGAGGCGGGCGGCGTTCCCGGCCGCTCGCAGTGGCTTGCGACGCTCGAGGACTGGAAGACCACCTACCCGTACCGTTACGACCAGCCGGCCGACGGGCCGCTGAAGCCCCAGTTCGCGATCGAGCGCCTGTACGAGCACACGAAGGGCGACGCGATCGTGGTCGCGGGCGTGGGTCAGCACCAGATGTGGGCGTCGCAGTTCTGGCGCTTCACGGAGCCGCGCACCTGGGTGAACTCGGGCGGGCTCGGCACGATGGGCTTCGCCGTCCCGGCGGCGCTCGGCGCGGCGGCGGGCAGGCCCGACCGGCGCGTGGTCGCCATCGACGGCGACGGCTGCTTCCAGATGACGGCCCAGGAGCTCGCGACGAGCACCACGGAGAAGATTCCGTTCGTCACGGCGATCATCAACAACGCGCACCTCGGGATGGTCCGCCAGTGGCAGGAGCTGTTCTACGAGGAGCGGTACTCGCAGGTCTACCTGTCCTACGACGTGCCCGACTACGTGAAGCTCGCCGAGGCCTACGGCGCCGTCGGGCTCCGCGCCGAGCACCCGGACGAGGTCGACGCCGTGATCGAGAAGGCGCTGTCGATCAACGACCGGAGCGTCGTCATCGACTTCCGCGTGGACTCCAAGGAGATGTGCTTCCCGATGGTCCCGGCGGGCTCCTCGAACGACGACATCATCACGGGCCCCGAGGGGCTCAAGCGGGTCAACGATCCGGCGGAGGCGCCGGTCGCATGAGCCTGCAGACGATCTCGGTGCTCGTCGAGGACAAGCCGGGCGTGCTCACGCGCGTGGCGGGGCTGTTCGCGGCCCGGGGCTTCAACATCGACTCGCTCGCCGTCGGCCCCACGAGCGACGACGGGCTCTCGCGGATGACGATCGTGGTCCACGTCGACCGCAAGCCGCTCGAGCAGATCACCAAGCAGCTCAACAAGCTCGTCAACGTGATCAAGATCCTCGAGCACGAGCCGGGCGAGGCGGTCGAGCGCGAGCTCATGCTGGTGAAGGTGCGCGCCGGCGGGGAGGACCGCCCGCGCGTGATGGAGATCGCGACGGTGTTCCGGGCGACGGTCGTCGACGTCACGCGCTCGACGCTGACCCTCGAGGCGACCGGCAAGCCCGAGAAGCTCGAGGCGATGCTCCAGTTGCTCGACGACTTCGGGGTGATCGAGCTGTCGCGCACGGGCAGGATCGCGCTCGCGAGGGGCGACCGCGGCATCCGCGAGAAGAGCAAGCGCGCCCGGGCCGCCGCGGCCGGCGCCGAGCAATGGAGCGGGGGATCCGTCTGATGGCCACCATCTACTACGAGAAGGACGCGGACCCCTCGGCCCTGTCGGGCCAGGCGATCGCGGTCCTCGGGTTCGGGAGCCAGGGGCACGCGCACGCGCAGAACCTGAAGGACTCGGGCCACGACGTGCGCGTCGGGCTGCGCGAGGGCTCCTCCTCGGTCGCGAAGGCCGAGGAGGCCGGCCTGAAGGTGCTGCCGATCGCCGTGGCCGTTGCCGAGGCCGACGTCGCGATGGTCGTCCTGCCGGACACCTCGCAGGCGAAGGTGTACACGGAGGAGATCGCGCCGAACCTGAAGGCGGGCGACATGCTGATGTTCGCCCACGGCTTCAACATCCACTTCGGGACGATCGAGCCGCCGGCCGACGTCGACGTGACGATGATCGCCCCGAAGGGGCCGGGTCACCTGGTGCGGCGAACGTACGAGCAGGGGATCGGCACGCCGGCGCTCGTTGCCGTGCACCAGGATGCCACCGGCAAGGCGCGCGAGCGCGCGCTCGCCTACGCGGTGGGGATCGGCGCGGCGCGGGCCGGCGTCATCGAGACCACCTTCAAGGAGGAGACCGAGACCGACCTGTTCGGCGAGCAGACGATCCTGTGCGGGGGCACGAGCGCGCTCGTCCGGTCGGCATTCGAGACGCTCGTGGCGGCCGGGTACCAGCCGGAGATCGCGTACTTCGAGTGCCTGCACGAGCTGAAGTTGATCGTCGACCTGATCTACGAGGGCGGCCTGTCGTGGATGCGCTACTCCATCAGCGACACGGCCGAGTATGGCGACTACACGCGGGGTCCGCGGGTCGTGGACGACCGCACGCGAGAGGAGCTGCGCCGCATCCTGGGCGAGATCCAGAGCGGCGCCTTCGCGAAGGAGTGGATCGGGGAGGCCGAGGCCGGCTTCCCCAACTTCCTCCGGATGCGGCAGGGGGCGCAGACGTCCGAGCTCGAGGAGGTCGGGCGAGGGCTGCGCCGGATGATGCCGTGGCTGGAATCCGAGAGGAAGGTGCCACCGACATGAGCGACCCCGATGTACCGGGCTCAAGTAGCGAAGCGGTAGCGCAAACGGATCAGGTACGGATCTTCGACACCACCCTGCGCGACGGCGAGCAGGCGCCCGGCATCGCGCTCACGAAGGCGGAGAAGGTCGAGATCGCCGAGCAGCTCGCCCGCCTCGGCGTCGACGTCATCGAGGCCGGCTTCCCGATCTCGAGCGAGGGCGAGTTCGACGCCGTTCGCGAGATCGCCACGAGCGTCCGCGGACCGGTCATTGCGGCGCTCGCGCGCGTGACGCCCGGCGACATCGACCGGGCGGCCGAGGCCCTGAAAGGCGCCGAGCGCTGGCGGATCCACACGTTCATCTCGACGAGCCAGATCCACATGGAGGACATGCTCCGCATGTCCCGCGAGCAGGTGCTCGAGGGGATCCGCGAGGGCGTGAAGCAGGCCGTCGGCTACACCGACGACGTCGAGTTCAGCGCGCAGGACGCCACCCGCACCGAGCTCGACTTCCTGCTCGAGTGCTTCCGGGTCGCGGTCGAGGCCGGCGCGACGACGATCAACGTGCCGGACACCGTGGGCTACGCCATGCCCCACGAGTTCGGCGAGCTCGTCCGGACGGTCCGCGAGACCACGCCCGACCACGTCGTGATCTCGACGCACTGCCACAACGACCTCGGGCTGGCCGTCGCGAACTCGCTCGCCGGGATCGTGAACGGGGCCCGGCAGGTCGAGGTGGCGGTGAACGGCATCGGCGAGCGGGCGGGGAACTGCTCGCTCGAGGAGGTCGCGATGATCGTGCGGACGCGGCGCGACGCGCTCGGCGTGACGCACGGGCTCACGCTGAAGGAGATCACCCGGACCTCGCGCCTCGTCAGCATGACCACGGGCTACGGCGTCCAGCCGAACAAGGCCGTGGTGGGTTCGAGCGCGTTCGCGCACGAGAGCGGCATCCACCAGCACGGTGTGCTCAGCAACGCGGCGACCTACGAGATCATGGACCCGCTCGAGATCGGCCTGGAGGGCAACCGGCTGGTGCTCGGCAAGCACTCGGGCCGTCACGCGTTCGCCGACGCGCTCGACAAGATCGGGATCCAGCTCGACGCCGACCACCTGAACCGGGCGTTCGCGCGGTTCAAGGAGCTCGCCGACCGCAAGATCCAGCTCACCGACCAGGACCTGCAGGCGATCGTGACCGAGGAGATCGGCGCCGGGGACGAGGACCAGTTCGTCCTGGAGTCGCTCCAGGTGGGCGGCGGGACGCACCTGTCGCCGACGGCGAGCGTGCGGCTGCGTCGCGGCGAGGAGCGGATCGAGGAGTCGGCGATGGGCGACGGGATGATCGACGCCGCGATGGGAGCCATCCAGCGCGCCACCGGCGTGGAGGGCCGACTCGTGAGCTTCAACGTCTCCGCGGTGACCGGCGGGACCGACGCGCTCGGCGACGTCGTCGTGCAGCTCGACCTCGAGGGCCGGCGCGTGACCGGACGCGGCGTCGCGACCGACGTGGTCGAAGCGAGCGCCCGCGCGTACCTCGCGGCCGTGAACCGCGCCCTGCAGCTCTCGCGGGGCGACGCCGAGGACGCCCCGCCGTGACGCACACCCTCGGGGTGATCGCCGGCGACGGGACGGGTCCGGAGGTGGTGCGCGAGGGTCTGAAGGTGCTCGAAGCCGTCCGTTCCGCCGAGGGCTTCGCGGTGGAGCTCGTGCGGTTCGACCTGGGCGCGGACCGCTATCTGCGGACCGGCGACGTGCTGCCGGACGAGGAGCTCGCCCGGCTGCGCGAGATGGACGGGATCCTGCTCGGCGCGGTCGGCGACCCCCGCGTCCAGCCGGGCATCCTCGAGCGCGACCTCCTGCTGCGCATCCGGTTCGAGCTCGACCAGTACGTGAACCTGCGCCCCGTCGTGCGGTATCCGGGCGTGAAGACGCTGGTCCCGAGCCATTCGGAGGACGACGTCGACCTCGTCGTCGTCCGCGAGAACTCGGAGGGGCTGTACTCGGGCGCGGGAGGCTTCCACCGCAAGGGAACCACCCACGAGGTCGCGGTGCAGGAGTCGATCAACACCCGGCATGGCGTCGAGCGGATCGTCCGGTACGCGTTCGGCCTCGCGGAGCGGCGGCGCCGCAAGCTCACGCTCGTCCACAAGACGAACGTGCTGACGTTCGCCGGCGACCTGTACCAACGGGTGGTGAACGAGGTCGGCGACGCCGACTTCCCGGAGATCGAGCGCGACTACGTCCACGTCGACGCCGCGTGCATCTATTTCCTGGATCAGCCCTCGCGGTTCGACGTGATCGTCACCGACAACATGTTCGGGGACATCATCACGGACCTCGGCGCGATGATCCAGGGCGGGATGGGCATAGCGGCCGGCGGCAACATCAACCCCGACGGCGTCTCGATGTTCGAGCCGATCGGCGGGACCGCGCCGGATCACACCGGGAAGGGGACGATCAATCCGCTCGCGGCGATCGGCGCGGTGGGGATGCTGCTCGCCGAACTCGGGGAGGCCGACGCCGCGCGACGGATCGACGCCGGGGTTCGCCTGGCGTGCTCGAAGATGGCCTCGATGCGCGCGGGGGAGATGGGTTTCTCGACGTCCGAGGTCGGCGACCTCGTCGTGGAGGGGGCACTGGGATGAGCGCAAAGCGCGGGGCGAGCGAGAGGGAACGACCGTGAAGGTCGAGCTGTACGACACGACGCTGCGCGACGGCGCCCAGGGGACGGGGTTCTCGTACTCGGTCGAGGACCGGCTGCGGATCCTGCACAAGCTCGACCAGCTCGGCGTGGCCTTCATCGAGGGCGGATGGCCGGGCGCGAACCCTCGCGACACGGAGTTCTTCAAGCTCGCCACCAAGGAGGAGCTGCGCACCGCCACGCTCACGGCGTTCGGCATGACCCGCAAGGCCGGGGAGCGGGCGGAGGACTCGGGCGTGCTCCGCGACCTGCTCGACGCCGGCACGGAGGTCGTCTGCATCGTCGGCAAGGCCTGGGACCTCCACGTCACGGAGACGCTCCGCACCGACCTCGACGAGGGCGTCGCGATGGTGCGGGACTCGATCGAGTTCCTTCGGGCGCAAGGGCGGCGCGTCTTCTTCGACGCCGAGCACTTCTTCGACGGCCACCGCTCGAACCCAGGGTTCACCCTCGCCGTGCTCGCCGCCGCCGAGGAGTCGGGCGCCGAGCGCCTCGTGCTCTGCGACACGAACGGCGGCATGCTGCCGGCCGAGGTGGCCGCGACCCTCGACGCGGTCGCGCCGCACGTGAGCACCCCGCTCGGCATCCACGTCCACAACGACACGGGGTGCGCCGTCGCGAACACGCTCGTGGCGGTCGAGCACGGCGCGTTCCAGGTGCAGGCCGTCGTGAACGGCTACGGCGAGCGGACCGGCAACGCCGACCTCATCCCGATCGCCGCGAACCTCGTGTTGAAGATGGGCGCCGAGTGCCTGCCCGAAGGCGCCGTCGAGCGCCTCACGGAGGTCTCGCACTACGTGGCCGAGGTCGCGAACGTCGCGCCCGACGCGCGCCAGCCCTACTCGGGCCGCTTCGCCTTCACCCACAAGGCCGGGCTCCACGCGAGCGGCGTCGCCCGGCTTACGCGCGCGTACGAGCACGTCGAGCCCGAGGCCGTCGGCAACCGTCGCGGCGTCGTGGCGAGCGATCTCGGCGGCGCGGCCACCCTGCGGATGAAGGCCGCCGAGTTCGGTCTGACGCTGCCGGACGGCTCCGAGGCGCGGCTGCTCGACGAGCTCAAGGAGCGCGAGGCCCGCGGCTACACGTTCGAGGTCGCCGACGCGTCGCTCGAGCTCCTCATGCGCCGCGCCGGCGGGTGGGCCCAGCCGTTCTTCGAGATCGAGAGCTATCGCGTGCACGTGGAGGAGCGCGTCGGCGACGACGAGCCACCGCTTGCCGAGGCGACCGTGAAGGTCGTCACGATGGGTACGCGCCACATCGAGAGCGCCGAGGGGCAGGGCCCGGTCGGCGCGCTCGACAACGCCCTCCGCAAGGCGCTCACGAACGACTACCCCGAGCTCGAGCACATCTCGCTCGAGGACTTCCGCGTCCGCGTGCTCGACGAGACCCACGGCACGGGCGCAATCGTGCGCGTGTTGATCGACACGTCGAACGGCCAGCGCGAGTGGACCACCGTCGGGGTCTCGGAGAACATCATCGAGGCCTCGTGGGAGGCGCTCGTCGACGGCTACCTGTACGGGCTGCTCCATCCGCGCCAGGACGACGAGGCCTGATCGCCCGGAGGCGGAGTACCCTGTCGCGATGCCGGTGCGGATCCGCGAGGGCGAGCCGAAGGACGCCGAGGCAATCGCCGGGATCCACGTGCGGGCGTGGCAGGACGCCTACCGCGGCCAGCTCGACGACGACTACCTCGACGGCCTGAAGGTCGAGGACCGGCTCGAGATGCACCGGGCCGCCCTCGGATCCCCGCCGGACGACTACCGGATGTGGATCGCAGAGGACCAGGGCGGACCCGTCGGCTTCGCCGTGACCGCCAAGAGCCAGGACGCCGACGCCGAGGACCGCACCGCCGAGCTCTACGCGATCTACCTCGAGCCCGACCGGGTCGGGACGGGGGTGGGGCGCGAGCTGTTCGCGCACGCCGTCGACGACCTTCGCGACCGCGGGTACCAGACCGTCACCCTGTGGGTGCTCGAGACGAACGAGCGCGCGCGGCGCTTCTACGAGGTCGCCGGCTGGAAGCCCGACGGCTCGACCACGAGCGAGCGGGTGGACTGCGAGATGCGCCCGACGCTGCGCTACCGCGTGGACCTGTAGCTACGAGGAGATCTCGGTCTCGCGGTGCTCGAGCGAGCGCCGCGTCGTGAGCAGGTCGTCGATGCCCTGCATCGGCAGCGGCTTCGCGAAGTAGAAGCCCTGCCCGAGGTCGCAGTTCAGGGCCCGGAGCTTCTCGAGCTGATCCGCGCGCTCGATGCCCTCGGCCACCGGCCGGAGTTTCAGGATGCCCGCGAGCTCGATGATCGCGGCGGTGAGCGCCGACTCCTCGCCGCCTTCGTTCACGCCGTCGACGAAGGACTTGTCGACCTTCAGGATGTCGACCGGGAACCGGCGGATGTAGTTGAGGCTCGAGTAGCCGGTCCCGAAGTCGTCGACCGCGAGCCGCACGCCGAGCTGCTTCAGCTCGGCGAGCCGCTGGATCGACAGGTCCATGTCCTGCATCATCACCGACTCGGTGATCTCCAGGACCAGGCTCGACGGATCCAGGCCCGACTCCATGAGGCTGACCGCCACGTCGTCGACGATCTCCGGCCGCTGGAGCTGGCGCGCCGACAGGTTGACCGACATGTGGAGCGGCGGGTCCATCGGGTAGCGCTCCTGCAGGCTCTTGCCCTGCTCGCACGCCTCGCGCAGGACCCACTTGCCGATCTCGACGATCAGCCCCGTCTCCTCGGCGAGCGGGATGAAGTCCAGCGGGCCGACGAGCCCGCGCGCCGGGTGCTGCCAGCGAACCAGCGCCTCGAGACCCTCGATGTCCCCGGTCTCGAGCTCGATCACCGGCTGGTAGTGGACGACGAACTCCCCGTTGTCGACGGCGCGCTGCAGGTCGGCCTTCAGCTCGAGCCGCTTCAGCGCCGTGTCGTGCATCGCCGGTTCGAAGATCTGGTACCGGCCCTTGCCGGCCTCCTTCGCCATGTACATGGCGACGTCGGCGTTGCGCAGCAACTCCTCCGCGCCCTCGGGGCCGCTCGTCTCCGTGTGGTCGGCCGAGGCGATGCCGATCGAGGCCCGGATGAACATCTCCTTGCCGTCCAGGTAGAAGGGGCCCTCGAGCGAGGCGAGGATCCGGGACGCCACCTCGGCCGCCTTGACACCGTCTCCGCCGTCCTCGAGCAGGATGGCGAACTCGTCGCCGCCCAGGCGCGCGGCCGTGTCGGCCTGACGGAGCGTGGTCTTCACGCGATCGCCGACCTCGCCGAGCAGGCGGTCGCCCGCGGCGTGCCCGAGGGAGTCGTTGATCGTCTTGAAGTCGTCCAGGTCCATGAACAGGACCGTGACCGGCTCGAGGTCGCGGCCCTGGCGCTCGAGGGCGTGCTCGACGCGGTCCTTGAACAGCGCCCGGTTCGCGAGGCCGGTGATCGAGTCGTGGAAGGCCTGGTGCTGGAGCTGCTCCTCGAACGCCTTGCGCTCGGAGACGTCGCGGGTGTTGAGCACGATGCCGCGGACGTTGTCGTCGTGCAGCAGGTTGGTCTGCACGGTCTCGACGCTGAGCCAGAAGTCGTCGCGGTGGCGCATCTGGTACTCGAGGAGCTCCGACGGGCTGCCTTCCTCGCGTGCCGTCGTGGTCAGCGACTGCAGGACGTTCGCCTTCTTCTCGGGGTTGATCAGCTCGGTGAGCTTCGTCTCCTCGAGATCGCTCGCCGCGTACCCGAGGACGCGCTCGACGGACGGGCTCATGTAGCGGATCGTCGAGTCGGCGTCGACCACCATGACGATGTCCGTGGAGTTCTGGACGAGCGAGGCGAAGCGAGCCTCGCTCCGTTGCCGGACGAGGTCCTCGGTCAGGGCCGCGCTCTCGAGCGCGAGGGCGACCTGCGACGAAAGCGCCTCGAGGCCGTCGGCGGCCGCCTTCGGCAGCTTCTCGTCGCTGCCGACGACGAGCAGGGCGCTGAGCTCGTTCTTCATGAACAGCGGGACGGCGAGGACGGAGTGCGTGGAGCGCGGGAGCCCGACCTCGTTCACCACGTTCAGCATCGGGCGCTGCACGGGCCGGTGACGCCGAAGCGCGGAGCCGTCGAGCTCGGTCTGAGAGACGGCGATCGAGCGCCCGAGGACGTCCTCGCGGCCGACCGATGAGGCGACGACCGTAAACGTATCGGCGTCCTCCGGGTCCGCACGGACGAGCAGGCGGGCGTCGCCGTGCGCCGCGAGCGTTCCCACCGCCTCCATCGCCGAGGCGTAGATGCCCTCGCGGTTGGTCGCCGTCACGAGGGACGCACCGGCGGTTCGCAGGGCCTTCTCCCTGCCGAACGACAGCTCGAGCTTGTGAACCAGGCCGGACATGCGCATGACGACGAGGATGAACAAGCACGTCGTCGAGACCGTGATCACCCACAGGTCCGTGTGTGCGTCGCGAAGGAGCTGGATCCCGCGGACGGCCTGGGGGATGAGCGCGGCGGCGCCGACGAGGAAGAGGCGTCCCCGCGTGACGCGGACCTCCTGGTCGGGCGCGCGCTCAGACAGGTGCCGCTGCGACTCGTGCAGGGCGGCGGCCCCCCACAGCAGGTAGAACGCCGCCCACCCGGCCTCGAGGTAGCCCGATTGGTCGTAGACGAGCCCCTGGACCGAGATGTAGCTGTAGACGAAGTCCGTGATGAACAGCGCCAACGCCGCGGCCGGCATCAGGTAGAACGACAGGCCGCGACGGCCGGGGGTGATCACCAACCGGACGACCACGGTGAGCAGGACGAGGTCCATGAACGGGTACGCCATGCTCACGAGCTTCTGCAGGAGCGTCGACTCGGAGTCCGCCGCGAGGGGCGCCATCAGGAAGATCCACGAGACGACGCCGACGCCGATCGCGACGATCAGCGAGTCGATCATGCTCTCCCGGTCGCGCCCAGGGCTCCGGTGGCGGACCAGCAGCAGGATCCCCGCGATCAGGCATGGGTACACGAGCAGGTACAGCACGTCGCCGATCGAGGGGAACGGCAGCTCGGTCCCGAAGAACCGCTCGTAGTTGTAGGTGATGATGTCGCCGGCGACGAAGAAGACCTGGCCGAGCGCGAACAGGTACCAGGGCGCCCGGACCTCGGGCTTCCACATCTTGACGCCGATCACGATCGCGACCGGCGACGACAATGCGATCAGGTTGAAGACCCAGCCCTGGCGCAGCCCGGGCACGAAGAGATAGCCGAGCAGCGCGACAACGCCGCAGGAAAGGTAAAGGAGCCAAGCCCGGCGCCTCATGAGATGGCTATCGGGAGGGGGAGGGATCGACCTTAGTACCCTGAATGGGGGACCTTTCCGGGCCCGTTTCGGCGCTGACCTGCGGGAATGCCTCGAGGGCGGACGCCACGGTTCCGAGGGCGGCATCGATGGAGGGCTCCGAGCGTGTTCCCTGCAGGATCCCGCTCCGCTCGATCGCCCGCATCCCCGGCAGGAACAGGAACGAGATCGTGACCGCCCCGCCCAGGAGCCCGGCCGCCACCAGGGTGGTTCGGGGGCCGAGCGCGGCCGCCGCCGGCCCGGTCAGGCCGTAGGAGAGCGGCACCAGCCCGATCGAGATGAACCAGTCGAAGCTGGACACCCGCCCGAGGAGCCGCCCGGGCACGAGCCGCTGCTTCGTCGTGATCCAGACGATCAGCCCCGCGCTCTCGAGCGCGTTGAACGCGAAGCAGAAGACCATCGCCTGCCACGGAAGGCGCGCGATCCCGTAGCCGGCGATCATGAGCGTGGAGATGGTCCAGACCACGTACATGAACGTGATGTGGCGGCGCGGCAGCTCGCGATTGCCCATCACGACGGCCGCGAACATCGCGCCGATCCCGCCCATCGCGAGGATGAAACCGAGGTCGCTCGCGGACCGGCCCATCTCCTCCTTCACGACGAAGGGCAGGAGCACCTCCGCAGGTCCCCAGAAGATCAGGTAGGCGAGCGTCGCCGCGAGGAAGGTCCCCCAGAGCCACACCTGGGTCCGCACGTAGCGGAAGCCCTCGCGGATCTCGCTCACCATCGAGGCCGAGCGGTCCTCGGGCGCCACGGTGGTCGGCCGGCGCCGCATGAGGGCCAGGCACGCGATCGAGACCGCGAACGTGACGGCGTCGGCGAGGAAGGCGTCGCCGGCGCTGCCGAGCGCCGCGATCATCCAGCCGCCGATCGCCGGCCCGAGCATCCGGAAGGCCGCCGGTCGCACGAACTGGTCGAGCGAGTTCGCCTGCGTGAGCTCGGCCTCGGGGACGAGCTCGGGCACGATGGCGTCGAACGCCGGGCCGAAGAACGCGGTGCCGGCGCCGTAGGCCGCGGCGATCAGCATCATGTGCCAGATCTGGATCGCGCCGCTGACCGAGAGCAGCCCGAGGGCCGCGACGGCAACCATCCGCACCGCGTCGGCCGCCAGCATGACCCGGCGGCGGTCGAAGCGGTCGCTCACGGCGCCGCCCACGAGCAGCAGGATCACGTGGGGGACGGTCATCGAGAACCCGACCATCGCGAACGCCGTCGGCGCGTTCGAGAGCTCGTAGGCCTGCCACGCGAGCGCGATCGTCGTGATCCCGTCGCCGAGCAGCGAGACCGTCATCCCCGTCCACAGGAGCCGGAAGTTGCGGTGACGGAGCGGTGCGAGGAGCCGCCCCACGACGCTAGACCGCCTGAGAGACGGTGCGCAGGGTGGAGCGCAGGAGGTCGCGCGCCGCGATGGCCTCGCGCGTGGTCGACAGGGCCGGTCGCTCGTTCAGCGTCTCCTCGAGGTCGTCGAGCGCCACGCGAACGACGCCGGCGAGCCGCTCGACGCCACCGTTCTGCGCCTGGTGGATGCCGCGCGAGTACTCCAGGAAGGCGCGGGAGCGCTCGCCCGCGAACAGGAGCGCGAGGGCGAGGTCGAAGCGCACGGCGATCCAACGGCCGTCGCGCGCGAGGGCCTCGCGCAGCGTGGCGACGGCCTCGTCGTACCGTCCGAGGCGAAGCTGGCACCAGCCGACGAGCTCGAGCAGGTCGAGCTCGGCGTCCGACCGGGACAGGCCCTCCTCGATCACCTCGCGAGACAGCCGGGCCGCGTCCTCCGTCATGCCCATGCGGCGCAGCACGTTGGACAGGCCCTCCTTCGCCCACATCGCGCCGGGGTCGAGGCGCAGCGCCTCCTCGTAGGCGGCCCGTGCGTCGGGGAGCCGCTCGAGGCCGAGGTTCTCCAGCGCCCATCCCCGCGCCGTGTGGACGGCCGCGCCGTTCTCTCCGTTGGACAGGGCCTCGTCGAGCTCGCGGAGGGCGGCGGCGTACTCGCCCGCGTCCGACAGCGCCTCGGCCCGGCCGAGCCCTTCTGCGACGGGACCCTTGGCCACTTGGCTACCCCCGCGCGAGCCGTGCCTCGTGCAGCAGTTGACGGTGCTCCTGGTGCTGGAGCTCGAAGCGCTCGTTCATCTCCCCGAGCACCTCGCAGAGCAGGTCGATCTCGTCGTCGCCGTTGGCGGTGGTCACCTGGACCCGGAAGCCCACCTCGTCCTTGGGCACGAGGGGGTAGGCGGCCATCGTTACGTAGACTCCCCGGTCGAACAGGTACCGGCCGACGACGTCGATGTCCTGATGGTTCGCGAGCGGGACCTCGATGAGCGGGTAGCCGGACCGGTTGGGCGTGTAGATGTCGAGCTCGTGCAGCCGGTCCAGGACGCGCTTGGTCTTGCGGTACATCTCGAACCGGGCCTGGTCCCCGCGCTCCTCGTTCACGCGCAGGCCGGCGATCGTCGTCGCGAGCGAGGCGATGGGCGATGGCCCCGAGTAGAGGTACGGGGGCGCGGCGACCTTCAGGACGTCCTTCAGCTTGGTCGGCAGGGCAAGGAACGACAGCAGCGAGCTGTAGGCCTTGCTGAACCCCGCGACGAGCACGATGTCCTCGTAGGTCTCGCCGTGGTGGCGAACGATGGAGTTCCCCCTCGTGCCCCACTCGCAGAGTTCGTCGGGCGAGCGCTCGCCGATCACGCCGAAGCCGTGCGCATCGTCCACGTACAGCAAGGCGTCGTGCTCGCGAGCGAGCCGCGCGAACGCGTGCATGTCGGGGGAGTTGCCGGTCATCGAGTTCACGCCGTCGAGCGCGATCAGGCGCGGCGTGAGCGTGGTCGACTTCAACAGCTCCTCGAGGTGCTCGGGATCGTTGTGGCGGAAGCGCTGCAGGCTCGCGCCGTGTCCGCGGGCGAGCATCGCGCCGTCGTAGATCGTCTTGTGGGCCCGCCCGTCGAGGAAGATCATGCCGTTGCCCGCGAGGATCGGGATCACGGACATGTGGATGTGGGTGATCGTGGGCAGCAGCAGCGTGTCCTCGCAGCCGAGCAGGGCCGTCAGTTGCCCCTCGATCTCCTCGTACAGGACCGGGCTGCCGAGCAGCCGCGACCAGCTCGGGTGCGTGCCCCACTTCGCGAGGTACTCGGGGACCGCCGCGATGATCTCGGGATCGAGGTCGAAGCCCAGGTAGTTGCAGCTGGCGAAGTCGAAGAGCCAGTGATCGCCGATCCGGATCTTGCGCCCGTCCTGCTCGTCGATGACCGCGTCGAGCATCGGGTGGGAGGACTTCAGGCGCGCGAGATCGGCGACCGAGGCCATCCACCGGTCGAGCCACCCGTCGCTGTCGCGCCGAAGGGGCTTCTCAACCACCGGATGGGGGCCGCGCACGTCGGACGCCCGGCGCCGTGCGTGATCGGTCGCACGGCGGCCGAGTTCTACCGCGTCGAGGTTGTCGGGCGTCGACATGCTCCCTCCAGGCATCGGCTGCCTGCGCAGGGCCTTGAGAGGGTTACCGAATCGACGGTAGGCGCGAGGGGCGGGCGGCCTCGTAGGCGGCGATCTCGTCCTCGATGCTCAGCGTCAGCCCGATGTCGTCCAGCCCCTCCAGGAGGCGGCGACGGGTGAAGTCGTCGATCTCGAAGGCCTGGTCGAGGCCCGGCGCGGTCACGCGCCGGGCCTCGAGGTCCACGGTGATCTGGGTGGACGGCTCGGCCGCGACGGCCTGCAGGAGCGAGCGGGTCACGGGCTCGGGGAGCTCGACCGGCAGGAGGCCGACCTTCGTGCAGTTGTTGCGGAAGATGTCGGCGAAGCTCGGGGCCAGGATCGCCCGGAACCCGTGGTCCTCGAGCGCCCACACCGCGTGCTCGCGGCTCGAGCCGCAGCCGAAGTTCGGCCCGGTCACCAGGATCGTCGCGCCGTCGTACTCGGGGCGGTTGAGCACGAACTCCGGGTCGGTGCGCCACGAGTCGAACAGGAACGGCCCGAAGCCGGTGCGCTCGATGCGTCGCAGGTACTCGGCGGGGATGATCTGGTCGGTGTCGACGTTCGCGCGGTCCAGCGGCACCGCGCGTCCCGTGTGCGTCGTGAAGGCGCGCATCAGTCGAGGTCCTGTGGGGTCGTGAAGTGGCCGGCCACGGCCGTCGCCGCGGCGACTGCGGGGCTCACGAGGTGCGTGCGTCCGCCCTTGCCCTGGCGGCCCTCGAAGTTCCGGTTCGAGGTGCTCGCGCTCCGCTCGCCGGGCGCGAGCTGGTCCGGGTTCATCCCCAGGCACATCGAGCACCCGGCGTCGCGCCAGTCGAAGCCCGCGGCCCTGAAGACGGCGTCCAGGCCCTCCTCCTCGGCCTGGCGCTTCACGAGCATCGAGCCCGGGACGACCATCGCGCGCAGGCCCTCGGCGACCGTGCGGCCCTTCAGGATCGCGGCGGCCTCGCGCAGGTCGGTGATCCGCGAGTTCGTGCACGAGCCGATGAAGATCGTGTCGGGGCGGATGTCTCGGATCGCCGTCCCGGGCGACAGGCCCATGTACGCGAGCGCGCGCTCGGCCGCCTCGTCCGCCGGCTCGGGCACGACGTCGTCGATCGTGACTGTCTGCCCGGGGTTCGTGCCCCACGACACGTGGGGGCGCAGACCTGTCGCGTCGATCGCGATCTCGGCGTCGAACGCCGCGCCGTCGTCGGTGGGCAGCGAGCGCCAGTCCTCGAGCGCGGCCTCCCACTCCGCGCCCTTCGGCGCGTTCGGGCGGCCCTCGAGCCAGGCGTAGGTCGTGTCGTCGGGGGCGACGAGCCCGGCGCGTGCACCGGCCTCGATGGACATGTTGCAGACCGTCATGCGGCCCTCCATCGACAGCGAGCGGATGGCGCCGCCTCGGTACTCGATGATGTAGCCGGTCCCGCCCCCCGTGCCGATCCTCGCGATGATCGCGAGGATCACGTCCTTCGCGGAGACGCCAACCGGCAGATCGCCCTCGACGGTCACCGCCATCGTCCCTGGCCGCCGCTGCGGCAGGGTCTGCGTCGCGAGCACGTGCTCGACCTCGCTCGTGCCGATGCCGAACGCGAGGGCGCCGAAGGCGCCGTGCGTGGACGTGTGCGAGTCGCCGCACACGATCACGAGCCCGGGCTGCGTCAGCCCCATCTGCGGGCCGATCACGTGCACGATGCCCTGGCCGAGGTGGCCGGTCGGGAACAGCGTGATGCCGAACTCGGCACAGTTGCGCGAGAGCGCTTCCATCTGCCCGGCGCTGACCGGGTCGACCGCTCCCGGTCCCGTCGGCACGTTGTGATCCATCGTCGCGACGGTCAGGTCGGGCCGGCGGACCGGCCGGCCGGCCAGCCGCAGGCCGTCGAACGCCTGCGGGCTCGTGACCTCGTGGACGAGATGGAGATCGACGTAGAGCAGGTCGGGTTCGCCCTCGGCGCGATGCACGACGTGGCGATCCCAGACCTTCTCGGCGAGGGTGCGGGGCTCGGACATCGCACCGTGGATGCTCGCACCCGGTCGTGGCCGCGTCCATCGGTGTTCCACGAGGTGGAACGCGATACCATTCATCGGAACTCGATGAACGACGGACCCTCGCCCTCGCAGAGCCTGGACCGCGCCGTCGCCGTCCTCGACGCCGTCGAGGCGGGCGCCCACCGGTTCACGCAGATCATGCAGGCGACCGGCCTGCCGAGGGCCACGACGCATCGTCTGATCGGCGCACTCCAGGGACACGGGTTCCTTGCACGCTATCCGGGGCTCGGCTACCGGCTCGGGCCGCGGCTGCTCCGCCTCGCGAACGAGGCGATGCGCGAGCTGCCGCTCCGGGATCTCGCGCACCCGGTGCTCGAGCGCCTGGCGCGGAGCACCGGCGAGAGCGCCCAGCTGTACGTGCGATCGGGCGACGAACGTGTCTGCATCGACGCCGTCGAGTCGGCGAACGAGCTGCGGACGATCGTGCCGGTCGGCTCGTCGCTGCCCCTGTACGCGGGCTCGGCCGCCAAGGTCTTTCTCGCGTACAGCCCGGACCTCGAGCGCCACGCGCGCAAGGCGAAGGATCGCGATCGCTTCGAGCGCGACGTGGAGCTCGCTCGCCAGCGGGGGTGGGCCTCGAGCACGGACGAGCGGCAGCCCGGCGTCGGATCGGTCAGCGCGCCGGTGCTCGGCCCCTACGACATCGTGCTCGCCGTGGTCTCGGTCTCCGGGCCCGCGAGCCGGATGGGGCGCATCAGCGCACGCCGCTTCGCGGCCGCCGTCGTGGACGCGGCGCGCGAGATCGAGCGCGCGCTCGGTGGCTAGGAGGGAAGGAACACCCGGAACGAGGCGCCGCCGCCGGGGCGATCCTCGACCCAGGCGTGACCGCCGTGGAGCTCGGCGAACCGGGCGACGAGCGACAGGCCGATGCCGCTCCCGGGTTGCAGCTGCCCGGGGCCGCGCCGGAACGGCTCGAAGATCTGCTCCTTGAGCTCGTCCGGAACGCCGGGGCCGTCGTCCTCGACGGCGATCGTGGCGCCGGCGTCGTGGCGCCGCACGCGCACCCACACGTGAGAGCCCTTGCGCGTGTGGCGCGCGGCGTTCGCGAGCAGGTTCTCGACCAGCCGCTCCACCTTCGGGACGTCCACGCTCACCAGGCAGCGCTCGGACTCGATCTCGACGTGGTGGCCGTGCAGCGCCCCGCAGCGGGCGACGAGCTGACGAACGAGGAAGTCGAGGTCGATCGGGAAGCGGCGCGGCTCGACGATGCCCTGGTCGAGCCGGTCGAGATCGAGCAGGTCGGTGAGCAGGGCGTTCATGCCCTTGGTCCGATCGACCATCGTGCGCAGCAGGGCCGAGCGCTCCTCCGGCTCGAGCTCCGCGTCCAGGCGCTCGAGCGTGCTCGCCGCGCCGAGGATCGCCGTGAGCGGCTCTTTGAGGTCGTGCGAGAGCGTGTGCAGCAGCGTGTGCTTCAGCCGGTCGAGCGCGACCAGACGCTCCTCGGCCTCCCTGCGCTCGGTGATGTCGTACATCAACCCCTGCATGCAGATCGGCACGCCCTGCGCGTCGCGCACGATGCTCGCCTCGTCCAGGATCCAGATCCACGAGCCGTCGCGCCGCTGCATCCGGTACTCGGCGCGGAAGGGCGCGCCGGTCGCGAGCGAGCGCTCCTCCTCTTCGCGCACGCGCGGCAGGTCGTCGGGGTGGGTGAACGTCGCCATGGGCCCGGGGTGGTCGAGCCACTCCTGCGGCGTGAAGCCGAACATGCGCTCGACCTGCGGGCTGATGTAGAGCCAGTCGCCGTCCTCGCCGTACTCGCCGAGGTAGACGACGGCGGGGAGCTGCTCGACGAGCGCCCGGTACTTCGCCTGGGTCTCGGCCTGGCCGTCCACGGCCTCACGGATCGCCGTCATGTCCATCATCACGCCGTGCCAGAAGCGCACGCCGGTGGCCGGGTCCTGCACGAGCACGGCCTCGTCCTTGATCCAGACCGTCCGCCCGTCGCGGGTGATCATGCGGTACTCGCTGCGGAACGGCCCCTCGGCATCGACCGACTCCCGATCTTCTGCGACGACGCGGTCGAGGTCGTCGGGGTGCGTCGCCTGCATCCAGAGCGTCGGGTCGGCCTGCCACTCCTCGGGCGCGTAGCCGAGCATCGAGCGCGTCTGCGGGCTCACGAACGTGTCGCGGAATCCGGTGGGGCTCGAGGGGTCCTCGACCTGCGTGTAGATGATCGCGGGGATCTGCTCGACGAGGGCGCGATAGCGCACCTCCGTCTCGCGCATCTCGCGGTAGCGGGCCTTCGCCGCCGCGCGGCCGTCGACGTCCGAGGCCCGGATCACGACGATCGGCTCGCCGGCATCCACGACCTCGGCCCAGACGCGGATGATCCGCGTCTCGTCGTCGGCGACCGCGACGCTCGTGTCGTAGCCGTCGATCAGGCCGGTCGCGCGCAGGCAATCGCGCGCGCCGGCGGGGCCGAGCTCGCCCCACAGGCCCAGACCGTCGACGTCGGCCCCCAGGAGCTCGCCGATCGGCCGGCCGACCAGTGCGCAGAAGGCCTCGTTGACCTCGACCACGACGCCGTCCTGCAGCCCCGCGACCACCATCCCGACCAGGCTTTGATGGAAGACGCGGTCCAGCAGGCCCGTCCGGTCGGGCGCATGCAGATCTGCATCCATGCCGGTTGAAGCATCGGCGGTAGGAAGAACGGGGTTTACGCGCGGTTCTGAAGTAGCCGCACGATCTTGTCCTCGATCCGCGAGGCGTCGTCCTTCGACATCCCCGAGGAAAGGATCGAGAACTCGATCCAGGCGTCCCGGTGCTTGGAGAACACCCAGCCGGACAGGGCCGAGATGTCGGTCAGGGTCCCGGTCTTGGCCCGGACCTGCACCCCGTGGAGCCGGTCCTTCAGCGTCCCCTGCCCGCCGGTCGGCAGGGCGTCGCGGAGCACCTCGCCCCAGTCGGCCTGCTCGGCCTGGGCGAGCAGGTGGACGATGCCGGCCGCGGTGACGCGGTCGGCGTAGGACAGGCCGGAGTTGTCGTACAGCGTGAAGTCGGCGCCGGCGTCGCGCACCCAGGCCTGGATCGTCGCGGCGCCCTTCGCGATGGTGCCGGGCGTGCCGCGCACCTCGGCGCCGAGCGCCTTGCCGAGGACCTCGGCGCCGAAGTTCCACGACGGCCGGAGCACCTTGGTGAGCAGGACCGGCAGCGGCTTGGACTCGATCGTCGCGAGGTCGTCGAGGTGCCCCGGCGAGGCGCCGGCGCCGGGCTTGCCCGTCACGCGGACGCCGCGCTTCTCGAGCTGCTTCGTGAGCGATCGCGCGGCCTCGAGCTCGGGGTTCGCTCCGCCGTTGCCATCGAACGTCAGCGCGGTCGGCCGGTTCACGTCGATGTGCGCGGTGTCGTGCCATCCGAACGCGTCCCAGTCGCGCTCGAAGAACGCGGTGCTGCCGAGCACGCTGCCCTTCACGCGGTCGAGCCCGGCATCGACGAGCTCGTCGGCGAGGTCGCCGAGGGAGTCCGCGTCGGTCTGCGGGTCGCCGCGCCCGAGCAGCCAGAGATCGCCGTCGACGACGCCGTCGTCGAACGAGGCGGCCGCGGCGTGCGTGACGATCCGGTGGTCGATGCCGAACGTGTCGAGGCTCACCATCGAGAGCAGGAGCTTCTCGTTCGAGGCGGGGGCCCGCGGGGCGCCGTCGGCTCGCCGGTACAGGAACGCGCCCTGATCGCCGACCGACACCGAGACCGAGCGGCCGCCGATCGCGTCCTCGATCTTCACCATCCAGCCGGCCTCGGTGACCTCGAGGTCGAGGACGAGGCTCGCCGCCGTCTCGTTCAGGGGGTCCTGCGCGACCCATCTGGCGCGAAAGTGCGCGATGCCGAGGTCCTCCCAGACGAGGCAGGCCTCGTCGGTCGCCTGGCTCGCGGCATCGAGCGTGAGCGTGCCGATCGTCGACCACGCGCCGCCCGACTTGCGCTGGAGCTCGACCTCCTGCCCCGGCCGCTCGGGCAGCACGCTCACGGCGACGTCGACGCACGAGCCAACCTCGATCGACGACGTCGAGACGAGCGCGGCGTCGACCGCGGCCGCCACGCGGACCGCGACCTCGGCCGAGACCGCCTTCGTGCATCCGCCGGCCGCCGGCAGGACCACGCGGTAGCGGCCGGAGCTCGGCTCGGAGCCGTCGAAGGCGAACGTGCCGTCGGCCGCGGTCGAGCCCTCGGCCACCGGCGCGAAGTCGGGGAGGCCGGCGGGGTGCCACTGCAGCTCGACCGGGCGGTCGCCCTCGCAACCGTTCTCCCCGCTGACCGAGCCCGAGAGCGCGGCGACCTCGCCGTACGCCACGAGGGTGCTCGAGGCGGCGAGCTCGACGGCCGCGGTGCCCGCGCTCGCCGCGGGAGCGGCGAGCGCGGGCACGACCAGCGCGAGCACGAACGCGAGCAGTCGCAGGGTCGGGCGTCGGATCACGGGCGGGTATCCTCGCACGCCCCGCGGGGTTGACCGAGGCGGTACGGTAGGCAAATGGAGGCCTACATCTTCCTCCAGGTCCAGGTGGGCGCGGACGCGCAGGTGGCGCGGGCCGTGGCCGATCTGGCCGGCGTGACCTCGGTGGACGTCGTGACCGGACCGCACGATCTCGTGGTGCGCGCCGAGGCCGACAGCCTGGATGAGCTCGGCAAGCGGACCCTTCGCCCGATGTCTGAGGTCGGCGGAATCGTCCGCACCCTCACCTGCCCGATCATGCGGCGCTGGACACAGCTCGGCGCGAATCCGGGGTGACACCCGGCGCGCGGAGCCGGACACTGATGCGGTGAGTTTCGTCGAGTACCGGGCTCGGCCCGACCTGACCGAGCCGATCGTCATCTGCGCCTTCGGCGGTTGGAACGACGGCGGCGAGGGCGCCACCACCGCGGCGCGCGAGCTTCGCGACCAGTGGGGCGGCCGTCGCTTCGCCTCGATCGACCCCGAGGAGTTCTACGACTTCCAGGTGCACCGGCCGACGGTGCGCCTGATCGACGAGCAGACGCGACGTATCGACTGGCCGTCGAACGACTTCTGGTGGGCGCGCGTCGGCGAGCGCGACGTCGTCGTGTTCGTCGGCCTCGAGCCCAACGTGCGCTGGCGCACCTACTGCCAGCAGATCCTGCGCGTGTGCTCGGACCTCGAGGCCTCAGTGCTCGTCACGATGGGCGCCTTCCTCGCCGACGTCCCGCACACGATCCCGTCGCCGGTGAACGCGACCTCGTCGGATCCGGCGTGGGCCGTGAAGCAGGGAATGGTCACGGCCCGGTACGAGGGGCCGACCGGAATCGTCGGCGTGCTGAACGATCTCGCCGCCTCCTCGGGGGTGCCGACCGTCTCGCTGTGGGCGGCTTCCCCGCACTACCTGCCGCAGACCGCGAACCCGAAGGTCTCCCTCGCGCTCATGGAGCGCCTGCGCGACCTCCTCGGCCTGGAGATCGACACCGGAGAGATCGAGCTCGCCTCGCGCAACTGGGAGCGCGAGGTCAACGACGCGATCGACGAGGACGGCAACCTCGGCGACTACGTGAAGCGCCTCGAGGAGGCCGCGGAGAACGGCGGTCTCGACGGCGCCGACCCCGCCGACGTCTTCTCCGGCGAGGAGCTCGCCGCCGAGCTCGAACGGTACCTGCGCGAGCACGGGGCCTCCGAGGAGTAGGTGGAGGTCCGAGCCTTCGGCCGAACCGGCCTGCGGGTGCCGGTCGTCGGCCTCGGCACCTGGAGCGTGTTCGACGTCGCCCCGAAGAAGGAGGCCGGCCCGCTCGCGGTGATCGAGACCGCGTTCGACGCCGGCGTCCGCTTCGTCGACACCTCGCCGATGTACGGACGCGCCGAGGGCGTGCTCGGCCGCGCCCTCGCGGCGACCGGCCTGCGCGAACCGGCCGTGGTCGCCACCAAGATCTGGACGCCCTCGGCCGGCGCGGGCCCGAAGCAGCTCGAGGCGCAGCTCGGCTGGTACGGGCGCGTGGACGTCGAGCAGATCCACAACCTCGTCGCGTGGCGGGAGCACCTGCCGTGGCTCGAGGCCGAGCGCGAGGCGGGACGGATCGGCCTCATCGGCGCGACGCACTGGGACGAGGGTCGCTACCCCGAGCTGCTCGAGGTCATGCGGACCGGCCGCATCCAGTGCATCCAGGTGCCGGTGAACCCGCTCGAGCGGGCGGCCGAGCGCGAGGTGCTCCCGCTCGCCGAGGAGCTCGGCCTCGGGGTGATCGCGATGCGCCCGTTCGGCGAGGGCTCGCTCATTCGGCGCGCGCCCCGGGATCCGAGGGTGGTCCGCGACCTCGGCGTCGAGACCTGGGCGCAGGCGCTGCTCAAATGGACGCTGTCGGACACGCGCGTGCACGTCGCGATCCCGGCCACGTCTTCGGTCGAGCACGCCCTGTCGAACGCGGCGGCCGGCGAGCCGCCGTGGCTCGACGCCGAGCAGCGCGCGCTCGTGGCAGGGATCGCCGAAGGCCGCTAGACCTCGAGCGCCGTGAGGCGTTCGAGCTCGCGCGCGATCGCGCGGCGGATCAGCTCGCTCCGGCTGATCGCGAGCCGCGAAGACCAGCCGTCCATCTGATGGAGGAGCAGGTCGTCGAGCTGGACGAGCACCTGGCGCCTCTTCACCGGACCCTCATAGGACAGGCCATATGACAAGGCATATGAGGGGTGCCGCGCGAGCGGCTCGCCCGCCCTGATCGTCGGCAGCGGCCGGCTCGCCCGCTCCTCCGGCTCGGCCTGCCGGGCGACCTCCGCCTCCGCCGCGTCCGCCGGCGTCTCAACGAACAGCGGCTCGTTGTCGAGCCCGCCGCGCCGGACCCGCTCGAACCGCAGCACCGGAGCCTCCTCGTCGCGGCGCCAGATCGCCCGCAACGCTCCCCGGATGTTCTCTCGGGCCATCTCGAGCGAGTCCGCGTGCAGGAAGCAGCCGGGGATCTCAGGGATCTGCGCGAACCAGACGCCGCCCCGGGCGCCGCTCGACCAGCACGCGGTACTCGACTCCCACGTCGCGACGGACCCTAGCGCCTGCCGCCGACGCGGACCGACCTGTCGATCACTGGGCGAGCCCTTCTCGCCGGGGCCCTCATTGGGATAAGCCATATGACAGAGCATCGGAGGGTGCCGCGCGAGGATGGCGTCGCGCTCCATACTCGACCCGTGCGCGCGATGGTGCTTGAGCGACCGGGGCGGCCGCTCGAACTCCGCGAACTTCCCGAGTTCGCTCCCGGCCCCGGCCAGGTGCGCGTGCGCGTTCACGCGTGCGCGATCTGCCGCACCGACCTGCACGTGCTCGACGGCGACCTGCCCGACCCGAAGCTGCCGCTCGTCCTCGGCCATCAGGTGGTCGGCGTCGTCGAGGCGCTCGGCGACGACGTCGACGGGCCTCGCGAAGGCGAGCGCGTCGGCATCCCGTGGCTCGGCTGGACCGACGGCACCTGCCGCTTCTGCACGAGCGGCCGCGAGAACCTCTGCCCGAGCGCGCGGTTCACCGGGTACCAGCTCGACGGCGGGTACGCGGAGCTCGCCGTCGCGGACGCCCGCTACTGCCTGCCGATTCCCGACGAGCTCGCCGATCTCGACGCCGCCCCGCTGCTGTGCGCCGGGCTCATCGGCAACCGCGCGCTCCGGATGACCGGGGACCCGAGGACCCTCGGCCTGTACGGGTTCGGCAACTCGGCGCGCCTGGTCGCGCAGCTCGCCCGCGCCCGCGGGATCGAGCTCTACGCCTTCACCCGCGCCGGCGACGTCGCGACGCAGGAGGAGGCGAGAGCGCTCGGCTGCGCGTGGGCCGGCGACTCGACCGTGCCACCGCCCGAGCCGCTCGACGCCGCGATCCTGTTCGCGGCCGTCGGCGAGCTCGTCCCGCTTGCGCTCGCCGCGACCGCTCCCGGCGGCGTCGTCGTCTGCGCCGAGATCCATATGAGCGACATCCCGTCGTTCCCGTACGAGCTGCTCTGGCACGAGCGCCAGCTGCGATCGGTCGCGAACCTCACGCGCGCCGACGGCCTCGAGCTCCTGCCGCTCGCGGCCGAGCTCGGCATCCGGACGCGCACCACGGCGTTCACGCTCGAGGACGCGAACGACGCGCTCGCGGCCGCGCGAACGGGCGAGGGCGGGACCGCGGTCCTGGTCGTCGACGCCTAGCGCAGCGGTTCGATCGCGAGGATCCCGGTCCGGTACGCCTCGTGGCCGCCGGCCTCGTCGCCCTGCGCGACGAGCAGGTCGCCGAGCGCCCGGTACGAGACCGCGAGGCCCACCGGCTGCTCCGTGCGGTCGTAGAGCTCGATGGCCAGGCGCGCGTGCTTCTCGGCCCGCTCGTCGCCGAGCTCGGTCAGCACGGTCGCGAGCTCGAGGTGCGACCACGCGAGAATCGGGTCGTCGCTCGTTCCGAGCAGCGCGATCGAGCGCTCGAGCAGCGCGATCGTGTCGCCGCTTCGGCCCTGCAGCCGCGCGACGCGCGCGAGCTCGTTCAGCGTTCGCGTGAGGTCCTTCGCGTCGTCCGTACGCTCGAAGATCCCGCGCGCCTCCTCGAGCTCGCGCCGCGCCTCCTCCAGCGAGCCCTGGCGGGAGAGCACGTAGCCTCGCGCGAGGTGCGCGCCGCCGAGCTCGGTCACCAGACCGAGCTGGCGGTACGCGTCCTCGGCTCGCTGGAGGGAGGCCGTGGCGTTCTCGATCCGCCCGGAGGTGAGGTACTGCCGGGCCACGTTCATGTGCATCTGGGCGATCCGCGCCGGCTCGTCGACCCGCGGCGCGAGCCGCTCGAGCTCGGCCGCCGACGCCGCGGCCTTCTCGAGCAGGCCGGCGTCCAGGTACGCGTACACGAGGCCCGCGTGCACGCGCGCGAGCGCGTCGGGATCGTGCAGGTCGGCTCGGTCGATCTCGTCGAGGAGGCTCTCGAGCAGGAAGATCGCGTACCGCACGTCTCCGAGGGCCGTGAAGCAAATGGCCTTGCCGTCGACGGCGTCGGCGTGCGCGGTCGGCGGGTCGTCGCGGAGCAGGTCCTCGGCGCGCTGGTAGTGCTCGAGCGCGTCCTCCGGCCGGCCGGCACGTTGCAGGAACAGTCCCTGCACCTCCTCGACCCGGGCCTCGAGCCGCGCGAGCCCGAACCGCTTCGCGTCACGGGCCACCTGACGAAGGCCGGCCGCGGCCTCCTCGGACCGCCCGTCGGAGATCTGGACCCGCGCCTCCTGCAGCCGGAGCCGGAGCCGGGCCTCGAGGCCCGGCGCGCGCCCGGTCTCGAGCTCGTCGGCCTGAACCCCCAGCTTCGAAGCGAAATGTTCCAGAGCCTCCCGCGAGGGGCGGCGGCGCCCGGCCTCGATCGTGCTGACGTACGCGTGCGTGTACCGGGGCTCGCCCAGCTCGCGCTGGGTGAGGCCTCCGGCCGTCCGGAGTCGGCGCAGCCTGGTCCCGATGGTGTCCACGGTATTTCGGTCCTCCCTCTCAACTTCGGCCGGGAGCATGCCGAACTTAACCACCGAGGTTGCTGTAGGACAAGCAGGCAGTTACATTCGCGAGCACCGTCGGAGACCCGAAGGAGGAGCCGATGCGGGCACGCGGATGGACGGCTCGGGTCCGTGCCCTGGCGATCACGCTGGGGACGCTCTCGGCCCTGCTCGCCGCGGGAGCGGCGAACTGGCCGAGGCACTAGGGCCCACGGGGCGGGGGGATACCGGGGCCCCCCAGCCTCGAGCGGCCGAGCGTCCCGGCGAGGAGACGGCGATGGATGTGACCGTGAGCTCGAGCGAGCGCTACTACCGGCTCGACGGTGTGGTCTTCCGCGTGCGCACCGACCGGCTCGACCAGGGCTCGCATTACCTGCGGAGCGAGGTCTGGGTTTGGACCCCAATCACCAACGGCAGCGTCATCCACAACCCGCACGCCCGGGAGCTTCTCGATGCGGAAGCGGAGCGATACCGAACGATCGTGATCTGAGCTCGCCGGGGCCGGTCCCCGCAGGGAGCCCCCCATGCTGAGCCCGGCTCCGGCGTCCACCTTCCTCGCGCGACGCGTTCGCGCGAGCCGATGGAGACGGGGCGCCATGGTCTGACCGCGAAAGCACGGAGCCACGCAAGGGCCGAGGCCGGGCGACCGACCTCGCGAACGAGGGGAGGGCCTTGCGAATGAATCGCCGTCTGGGAAACGCAAACCGCGAGTCCGCCGGTCGCCGGGCCTCGCGACGGCGGGTGGCGACGAGCGTCGCTCTCGTCGTGATCGCCGCGGCCTTGCCGGTCCTGGGCCCGACCGTCAGCGCGGCCGACAAGGCCGACAACGCCCCGCCTCTGCTCGCACCTCCGGGGGATCCGCCCGCTCCCCTCGCCGATCTCGCGCGCGTACCGGTGCTCGCCACGCTCGACGAAAACGGGGTCCGCGATCCGGACGACGTGCCCATCCTGCTCGCCGGCGGATCCTCTCCGTCGGACACGGTCAGGGACCTCGACGCGCTCCCCGAGGACGGCGCCGCGAGCGTCGACGTCTTCGCCGTCGGTCCCTACAACGCCGATCACGTCGCCGCCGTGTACACGGAGGACGTCAACTACGAGGCGAGCGACGGCGAGTGGAAGGACCTGCCCGAGCTCGCGGCCGACGATGCAGGCTGGAGCGCGACGGTCGCGTGGAGATGTCACTGCATCGCCGGGTGGCAATCTCGTGCAGAAGCTGGCAATAGAAGAGGCTGCGTCAGGAGGGGCAGGCGCCAAGACGATCGTCGAAGCGAACAGGCTCAGGACTCTTCAATCCTTGATCGAAACATACGGGGGATCGGAGTGGGTGCTCAAGACAACAACCCTAGGCCCCGATCGCTGGCATTGGGACGTCGCGGTGCAGTTTCAGGTGCATTGGTTTGAAGAGGTCAGCACTGGAATGCAAGTCGGCTGGCACTTCAAGTACCTGGTGTGACTCCATTGCTGCGGCGGAAGTAAGGAAGCGAGTGAGCATGAAGGCCATATGTCGAGCGCGAGAGATCGGGGACCTACCCCCGGACTATCAGGATTTGAGAGTGCGACTTCGCGAGGGCCCATTCTCGCTCACAATCGGGAAGGAATACGTTGTGGTGGCCCTTGAAGCGACAGACGGTCGAGTGTCGTACTACGTGCAGGACGATGATGGCATGCCCTACCCTGTTTGGTACGCGGCTCCACTCTTCGAAGTAACTGATCCCCGCCCCTCACGGCAGTGGATCTGCGCCTACCACGCCCCATCGGAAGCAACAGCGGGCGGTCTCCTCATCCTGTCGTTTCCCGAGTGGGCATCCGATAGGTACTTCTACAACGACCTGGTGGAAGGGCGCCCGGACGCCGTTGAGGCATATTCAAGATTCATGGGGCGGATTCAGGAGGAGGAGAGAGAGGCGTCCGAGGAGGAGGGTGACCCATGATTGCAATTCCGCCCACAGAAGCCTCAACCGCTCAGGCGGCGCGCTGGCCCGGACAGGATCGGCACGCCGACCCGAACGTGCTAACCGGCGCCGGGATCTCGTGGGGGGCACCTACTTCACCGGCACCGGGATCTCGTGGGGGCAGCTACTTCACCGGCACCGGGATCTCGTGGGGGGCAGCTACTTCACCGGCACCGGGATCTCGTGGGGGGCTGCTACTTCACCGGCACCTGTTCCTAGTTGCTGAACCGCTTCCAGAAAGTCGAGCTTGGGTGAGAGGATCACTCTGCTTCGCCTAGGTGGAGGATGGGGCGCCGCTCCATAGTCGGAACTCGTCCATAGACTCGACGAGCGCCCGAACCCCTTCGAGGGGCATCGCGTTGTAGATCGACGCCCGGATCCCCCCGACGCTCCGATGGCCCTTCAGCTCGACGAGCCCTCGCTTCGATGCCTCCACGAGGAACGCCGCCTCGAGCTCGGGGCTCGGCAGGCGGAACGTCGCGTTCATGAGCGAGCGCGCCTCCGGCGCCGCGTGGCCGCGGTAGAAGCCCTCGCTCCGGTCGATCGCCTGGTACACGAGCGCGGCCTTCTCGCGGTTGCGCTCGGCCATCTTGTCGAGGCCGCCGATCTCGTCGCGGAGCCAGCGCGTGACCAGCAGGAGCACGTCGATTGCGAACACTGGCGGCGTGTTGTAGAGGGAGCGGTGCTCGGCGTAGGTCCGGTAGTCGAGCATCGTCGGCAGGCCGTCGGGGATGCGCTCGAGCAGGGCCTCGCGCACAATCACGACCGTGAGCCCGGCGGCGCCGGCGTTCTTCTGCGCGCCGGCGTAGAGGAGCCCGTAACGCTCGATCGATAGTGGCCGCGAGAGGAAGTCGCTCGACGCGTCGCACATGAGCGGCGGGCCGCCGGCCGGCTCGAAGCCAGCAGGGAACTCGACGCCCTGGATTGTCTCGTTCGACGTCACGTGCAGGTACGGTGCGCCGGCCCCCACGCCGAGCGCGTCGAGGTCGGGCACGCTCGCGTAGTCGCCCTCAGCTCCGTCCCAGACGACCTCGACCGGGCCCTCCTTGCGGGCCTCGGCGACGGCCTTCTGCCCCCACGAACCGGTCACCACGTAGGCGGCCGGGGTCGCCGAGCCGTGGAGCAGGTTCATCGGGACCATCGAGAACTGGAGCGAGGCGCCGCCCTGCAGGAACAGGACGCGGTGGCTTGACGGGATCTCGAGCAGGTCGCGCAGGTTCGCCTCGGCCTCCTCGATGACGACGGCCTCGAAGGCGGCCGAGCGGTGGCTGATCTCGAGGATCGAGGCGCCGGCGCCGGAGAGCTCGCGCACGCGCTCGCTGGCCCGCTCGAGGACCTCGGGCGGCAGCGCGGCGGGGCCGGCGGAGAAGTTCCAGACGCGGTCGGTCACGCGTCCATGCTCCCCGGTGGGCTCGCGAGCGTCACCCGTTCCGCCACCCGCGCCTGAGTGTGGCGAAAAGTGGGAGTGGAAAGTGTCGGAAAGTGACATCGGATCGTGCCGACGCGGGCGCCGGGCGGGCCTTCACCTGCCCGCAGGCTATCCTCGGGCGATCGCTCACGGGAAGGACGCCCCAACGCGCTTCGGGCACTTCGACGACGAGGCCCGCGAGTACGTCATCTCGCGGCCGGACACGCCGCTGCCGTGGATCAACTACCTCGGCAGCGAGGACTTCTTCGGCATCGTCTCGAACACGGCCGGCGGTTACGCCTTCTACCGCGACGCTCGGCTCCGTCGGCTGACGCGCTACCGCTACCACGCACCCTCCGACGGCGGCGGCCGGTACCTGTACCTCCGGGACACGGAGACCGGCGAGTGCTGGTCGCCGTCGTGGCAGCCGACGCGGACCGACCTCGAGGACTACCGGTGTCGCCACGGCCTCGGCTACACCGTGATCGGCTCGCGCCGCGCCGGCATCGAGGCCGAGACCTTGTTCCTCGTGCCGCTCGGCGAGACGCTCGAGGCCTGGCGGACGCGGGTCACGAACCACCGCGACGCTCCAGCCGAGCTCTCGCTGTTCGGCGCGGTCGAGTTCTGCTTGTGGGACGCGTGGGACGACCAGACGAACTTCCAGCGCAACCTGTCGACCGGCGAGGTCGAGGTGACCGACGGCGTGATCTACCACACGACCGAGTACCGGGAGCGGCGCGACCACTTCGCGTACTTCGCCTGCTCGGCCGAGCCCGCCGGGTTCGACACGCAGCGCGAGGACTTCCTCGGGCCCTACCGGGGCTGGGACCGGCCCCTGGCTGTCGAGCTCGGGCGCTCGTCCGGCTCGATCGCCCACGGGTGGTCGCCGATCGGCTCGCACCACGTCGAGCTCTCTCTCGCGCCGGGGGAGACGCGCGAGATCGTCTTCCTGCTCGGGTACGCGGAGAACCCGCGCGAGGAGAAGTTCGACCCGCCCGGCTCGCAGACGATCGACAAGCGCCGCGTCCGGCCGGTGATCGAGCGCTACCTGCGACCCGAGGAGGTCGAGGCCGCGTTCGATCGCCTGCGCGAGCACTGGTCGGAGCTCCTCGGGACCCTCCGGGTCGACACGCCGAGCGAGCACGCGAACCGCATGGTGAACGTCTGGAATGCCTATCAGTGCATGGTGACGTTCAACCTGTCGCGCTCGGCGTCGCTGTTCGAGTCGGGCATCGGGCGGGGGATGGGGTTCCGCGACTCGAACCAGGACCTGCTCGGCTTCGTGCACATGGTCCCCGAGCGCGCGCGCGAGCGGATCCTGGACATCGCCGCGACGCAGCTCCCCACGGGCGGCGCCTATCACCAGTACCAGCCGCTCACCAAGCGCGGGAACGACGCGGTCGGCTCGGGCTTCAACGACGACCCGGCGTGGCTGATCCTGGCGGTCGCCGCCTACCTGAAGGAGACCGGCGACCGGGCGATCCTCGACGAGCCCGTGCCGTACGACAACGAGCCGGGCTCCGAGACCCCGCTGCTCGAGCACCTGCGGCGCTCGCTCCGGTACACGCTCGATCGCCTCGGGCCGCATGGGCTCCCGCTGATCGGCCGCGCCGACTGGAACGACTGCCTGAACCTCAACTGCTTCTCCGAGACGCCCGGCGAGCCGTTCCAGACGACCGAGAACCGCGGGGGCGGCGTCGCCGAGTCCGTGTTCATCGGCGGGCTGTTCGTTCTCGCCGCCGAGGAACTCGCGCAGATCGTCGAGCTCGGGGGCCTCGCCGAAGAGGCGGCGAGGCATCGCGACGAGCGCGACCGGATGGCCGCCGCGGTTCGCGAGCACGGGTGGGACGGCGCGTGGTTCCGGCGCGCGTACGACTTCTTCGGTGGCCCAGTAGGTTCGGCCGAGAACGAGGAGGGCCGGATCTTCGTCGAGCCGCAGGGGATGTGCGCGATGGCGGGGATCGGGCTCGAGGACGGGGCAGCATCGACGGCGCTCGACTCGGTCGCCGAGCACCTCGCCACACCCCACGGGATCGTGCTGCTCCAGCCCGCGTACTCGCGGTACCGGGTGGAGCTCGGCGAGATCGGCTCGTACCCGCCGGGCTACAAGGAGAACGCGGGGATCTTCTGCCACACGAACCCGTGGGTGATGATCGCGGAAACGCGGGTCGGCAACGGCGAGCGTGCCTTCGACTACTACCTGCGCATCAACCCGTCGGCTCGCGAGGACCTGAGCGAGGTCCACCGCTGCGAGCCGTACGTGTACGCGCAGATGATCGCCGGCAAGGACGCGCCGACCCACGGCGAGGCCAAGAACTCGTGGCTCACGGGCACGGCCGCCTGGAACTTCGTCGCGATCACGCAGTGGATCCTCGGCATCCGGCCCGAGCACGACGGGCTGCGCGTCGACCCGTGCCTGCCCTCGGGCTGGGACGGGTTTCGCGCGACCCGCCGCTTCCGGGGAGCGACCTACGACATCACGGTGCACTGCCCGGGGGGCGCCGCCGGGCGGGCGTCGCACCTCGTCGTCGACGACCGGCGGATCGAGGGAACCCTGGTCCCGCCGGCCCCGGCGGGTTCGAGCGTGACCGTGATGGCGACGATCGAGCGCTGACCCGCTCCGCCGGCGTCATTCGGCTCGAGGCGGGGGCAAACCGTCGATGGCCGAGCCGGACTCGAACCGCCCGGGCTCGCCGCCGGCGATCACCGTGACGCCGCCGTCGCCGAGCGCGCGCCAGGTTCCCTCCTGCCAGAGCGCGGCGGTGCGCTCGTCGGGGCCGAGGAGGATCACGCCCTCGCGCCCGGATGCGCTCGGCACCCAGCGGTGGCCGAACGTGTCGTAGTGGGGGAGCACGGCGACGCCGGGCACGAGCCCGAGCGCCGGAGCGTACCGGCGGCGGTCGTCGCCCGGCATCCGGTCGCGAAGCAGCGTCCACTCGCCGAGCGCCATCGCGCCGGCCGATGAGCCGGCGAGCGCCGCGCCGTCGCGCCACGCGGCGACGATCGCGTCCCAGAGCGGCGACCCCGCGAGCGTCTTCGGCACGATGCCGGGGTCGCCGCCGACGAGGTAGAAGAACCGCCCGGCCCGCGCTCGCTCGGCGATCTCGGCCGAGGTCGCGTGCGAGCGTTTCGACGCTGGCAGCTCCTCGACCTCGAGGCCGAGGTTCGCGAACCACGCCTGGGCGTGCGCGACGGCGAGCTCCGGCCGGTGCCGGGCCGCGGCCGTCGCGAGCACGTACGCCGGCCCGCCGCCCGCCGCCGCGACGAGCACCTCGTCCTGCGGCTCGTTCCCGGGGTTGAGCTCGTCCCCGCCGACGAGCGCGAGCGGCCCGGCGCTCACGAGCCGCTCCGGGGCCGCCGCGGCGCCTTCGGCGCGGTCTCGTGCGCCGCGCGGACCGAGCCCTCGATGTCGAGATCGTCGGTGCGCTCGGGGAAGAGCTCGCGCCGGCGCTGGCCGACCCACAGGAACAGGTCGGCGTCGGTCGCGTCCGGCCAGTGCTCGTCCAGGCCCTCGCGATGGATGGTCTCGACGGTCGGCAGGTAGACGCGGTCGTACCAGTCGGCGGCGATCTCCTCCATCGGGAGCGACTCCCCGCGCTCCATCATCAGGTGGAAGCCGTGGATCTTGAGGTGCTCGAGCAGCTCGATATAGCCCTGCGGCCGGCTGAACTCGATCACCGCGTCCGGCCGTGCGCGATCGAGCGCGGACTCCTCGAGGAAGCGCCGGTGCTGCTCGGCCATGATGATCGCGCCGATGTCGGCGTCCTCCGGCAGCGGCGTGCGCGGGCGCAGCCGCGTGATCTCGGCGTCGATGAACTCGATGCCGCGCCGCTTGGCGATCGCGACGCGGTGGTGGCCGTCGACGACGAAGTAGCGGCCGTCGATCTCGTACACGACGATCGGCGGGAAGTCGCCCTCGGGATACGCCTGGTCGACGCTGCGCCAGCGGTCCTGGATCTTCGTGCGCCTCGGGATGAAGTCGCGGTCGAAGTCGTGGTCGCGGCTCACGGTGCCGACGACGTCGGCGACCGGGATCGGCCGGATCCCGACGTAGGTCTGCTCGATCGCCCGCAGGCGCTTGGAAACCTCGTCGAGCGACAGGAGCGGGCGCGAGTCCTTCCGGCCCGCGATCTGCGAGAGCCGCCGGTAGGCCTCGCGACGGCGCGCCTTGCGGAGCGTGTTGCGCACGCGCTCGCCGATCTCGCTCACGGATCGAGCTCCAGGAGCTTGTAGGGGACGACGTTCACCACCCGCGTCTCGCCGAGCATGCGGTCCGGCCGAGCGATCCCGTACGGGTGGACGTGGCCGTGCAGCAGCAGCTTCGGGCGAAGGCGCTCGACGAGCCCGTGGAGCGCCGCGAACCCCTCGTGCGCCCGGTCGTCCTCGTCGCCGAGTCCCTTCGGCGGCGCGTGGGTGATCACGACGTCGACGCCGCGGCCGTCGCGCAGGCGCCTGAGTCGAGCGCGGTGCGCGAGCCGTCGGGCTCGGCGCGACATCTGCGACTGCGTGTACTGGTTCGGGCCCTCCCGATAGCGGACCGAGCCGCCGAGGCCGGCCACCCGCAGCCCTCGGGCGTCCTCGATCCGGCCGTCGACGCTGATGCACCCGCGGGGGCCGGGCGGGTCCTCGAGGTCGCGGATCTCGATCGAGGGCGGCCAGACCGTGTGGCCCGGCGAGGCGACGAGCGCGGGGTCGTGGTTGCCCGGTACGTACAGGAGCGGCACGTTCGCGAGGTCGACGATCCGCTCGAGGTCCTCCCACGGTAGGTCGCCGCACGACAGGACGAGGTCCGGCCGCGCGTCGAGGACGTCCGGCAGGCCGGGGAACGGCTCGTCCGCGATGGCCAGGATGCGCGTCATGACGCTCGAGCCCGAGCGTACCGATCCGGCCGGTCAGCCGCCGAGGACCCCGTCGCGCGCGAGGTCGCGGAACGACGCGGCGGCGCCGCCGTCGAGGAACACGACGCTCAGGCCGCCCACCGACCCCACGTGCCCGGTTGCGACCTCGTTGCGGATCCGATCGGGCTCGAAGGCCGGCGCTGCGAGCAGGAGCGCGACGACGTCGTCGAGCGAGAGATCCGTGTGGAGCTGCTGCGCGGCCGCGACCGCCCAGGGGAACAGCGCGGCCGCCCCCCCACTCGCGACGGCCTTGCGGAGTGTCGCGAGGGCCGCGATCAGCACGCGCCCCTGGTTCAGCGACCGCCCGAAGTCGCCGTTCGTGAGCGCGTGCCGGGCCCGCGAGTAGGCGAGCGCCTCCTTTCCCGTCAGGTGCTCCCGCCCCTTCGGAAAGCGGGCGTGGGCGTAGTGGTCGTACAGCGGGCTCGGGATGGTGATGTCGATCCCGCCGACGGTCGAGACGAGCTCCTGGAACCCCGCGAACCCAGTGAGCGCGTAGGCGTCGATCGGGATGTGCGTGAGCTGCTCGACCGTTCGGACGACGAGCTCGGGACCTCCGAGGGCGAGCGACGCGTTGATCTTGCTCTGGCCGAACCCCGGGATCGGCACCCAGGAGTCGCGCGGGATGCCGAGGATCGAGACGCGGCCCTCGCGCGGATCGACGGCGACGATGTGCAGCGAGTCGGCGCGGGAGTGGGCGACCGACTGCCCGGGCCGCGCGTCGCTCCCGATGACGAGGACGAACGTCGGCCGGACGCTCGGGAAGCCGGGCGCGAACGCGGAGGGCGTGGGCGGCTCGACGCTCCGGTCGACGACGTCGTAGGCGACGATCCGCCACCGCCCGTCGCGCTTGCGCAGGGTGTACTCGCCGTCCTGGCGGATCGTCCGCCGGTCTGCCCCGTCGAGCCCCACCCCCGCGAACCGGACGTCGGCGACGGCGACGACGGGGCGGTCGGCGGCGTCGGCGAGGAAACGGACCCGGAGCCATGCGTGGCGGGGCTTGACCGCGTCGAGCTCGGCGGCCTCGTGTCCGAGGGTGAGGCGCTGCAGGTCCCCCTCGACGGCCTCGCGCGCGTCGCCGCTGAACAGGCCGAGCAGCGACGGGAACTCGCCGCCGCCCCACGCGGCGGGGTAGACGAACCCGATCGAGTAGAGCTCGGTCATCGTGTCGCGGATCGCGCTCGCGGGTGCCCGCAGTTCGCGCGGCCGGAGGTCCGCTCGCACGCCGGTCGCGCGAACGTCTCGGAGTTCGACGGTGAGCTCGAACGCCGGCGAGGGCCCAACCGAAGGGGTCGGCGGCTCCGGCGCGCCGCTCGGGCCCGGCGAGGGCGCGTCGGTGCCCGTCGTGCAGGCGGTCGCCAGCAGCGCGGCCGCGAGCGCGGACGCGATCGAGCGCACGAGAGTCGAGGGGATCTTCAAGGGCAAGAGATGGGTCGGAGCCTCGCCGAGCCTACCGGCTCGCCCTCGCCATCGCCCTCAGTATCGGGACCCGAGCGCCTCGGGCACGGCGTCGAGCTCCGCGAGGTCCTCGGCCGAGAGCTCGAGCGACGCCGCCGCGACGTTCTCCTCGAGGTACGCCAACCGTTTGGTGCCGGGGATCGGCAGGACGTGCTCGCCCTGCGCGAGGCACCAGGCGATCGCGACCTGCGCCGGCGTGGCGCCGTGGCGCTCGGCGACGCGGCGCGCGACGTCGACGATGACCTGATTCGCGTCGAGCGCCTCCTGCGTGAAGCGCGGGTTCGTCCTGCGGAAGTCGAGGCCCTCGAACGAGGCCGTCGTGACCGAGCCGGCGAGGTAGCCGCGCCCGAGCGGCGAGAACGGCACGAACGCGATCCCGTGCGCGGCGGTCCAGTCGAGCACGCCGCCGAGCGGGTCCCGCGTCCAGAGCGACAGCTCGGACTGGAGCGCGCTCACCCGGTGGATCGCGTTCGCGACCTCGATCTGCTCGACGCTCGCCTCCGACAGGCCGAGCATCCGCACCTTGCCGGCGTGCACGAGGGACGCCATCGCGCCCCACTGGTCCCCGAACGGCACCTTCTCGTCGATGCGGTGCAGGTAGTAGAGGTCGACGACGTCGGTGCGCAGGCGGCGGAGGGAGCCCTCGAGCTCGGCGAGGATGCGCTCGGGGCGCGCGTCACGCTCGAGCGGGTAGCCGCCGTTGGGGCCGACCTTCATCCCGACCTTGGTTGCGATCACGGCCTCGTCCCGCCGGCCCCGCAGGGCCTCGCCGACGGTCTCCTCGTTCGTGAACGGCCCGTACACGTCCGCAGTGTCGAGGTGCGTCGCCCCGAGCTCGAGCGCGCGCCTGATGACGGCCGTCGGGTCGTCCTCGGATTGCCCGAAGTAGCCCCAGTTCATCGGCATGCACCCGAGGCCGATGGCGCCGACCTCGGGCCCGTTCGCGCCGAGCCGCCGTCGCTGCACGGAAGCATCGTACGTAACTCAACGGACGCGGAGGGCTCTCACGCACCGCTGCGAGCGTGTGCGAACACGTACGTCCTTCGGTCTAGTCCGACCTTCACCAGGGAAATCGCCGTACGGGCTATGGCCCCGCGAAGACCCACTTCCTACCCTGCACGAGGTGAGTAGTCAGCTCGTGGGAGCACGGGGAGCCATGCGCGAGGGATCCGTACCGACCGGCGACGTTCGCATTCGACGCGGCCGCAATCAGCGTGGGGCGGTGGCGGTCGAGTTCGCGCTGATCGTCCCTGTCCTGCTGCTGCTCGTGCTCGGCATCCTCGAGTTCGGCTTCGGCTACCACGCCTGGGACGCCACGCAGAACGCCGCCCGCGAGGGCGCGCGGCTCGGCGCCGTGAGCCCGGACCGCGATGAGATCATCGCCCGTGTCCGCGGGACCACGAGCTTCCTCGACCAGAGCAAGCTCACGGTGAGCGTCGACTGCGGGCTCACCGGCGGCACCTTCGCGCCCTGCTCGGGCAATGCGGCCGACTGGGACGAGGGCGACATCGTCCGCGTCACCGTCGAGTACACCTACGACTTCCTCACCCCGCTGCCCGCCTTCACCGGCATGGGGTCCCAGATGCACATGAAGTCCATCTCCGAGGCGAGGTTCGAGGGCCAATGAGGTTCCGCAACGCGCGCTCTCGCATGGACGACGAGCGCGGCGTCGTCGCCGTCATCGTCGCGCTGCTCATGGTCGTGCTGATGGGCTCGGCCGCGATGACGTTCGACCTCGCGCGCCTGCGGCACGAGCGCCACCTCGTCCAGGCGGCCGTCGACCTCGGCTCGCTCGCCGGCGCCGGATTCCTTCCGGTGAACGACTCGACCGGCGCCAACGCCGCGCTGGCCGCGGCCCGGGCCGTCGCCATCCAGAACGCTCCCGAGCTCGCGAGCGCTGGCCTCACGATCGACTTCGCGTGCGTCGTCTCCGCACCGGTGAGCCAGAGCTTCACGCTCGGGTTCGCGTGCGGGCCCGGCGGCGGCGGAGTCTGGACCGGCGGCTGGACCGTGCGGGCCGGCAAGGCCATCCACAGCTGCAACCCGTTCGGCGGCGACCTCTGCAACACGATCCGGGCGTCGGCCTCGAGCACCGTCGATTACTGGTTCGCGCCGTTCATCGGGTTCGACCAAGGGAGCACCGGCGCCGTTCGCGCCGCGGCCTGTCGAGGGTTCTGCGGGCAGTCGTCCTCGCCGCTCGACGTCGTGTTCGTCATCGACCGCACGGGGAGCATGAGCACGTTCGACATCGCGAACGTGAAGGACGCCATCGTGGACGCGAGCGCGGCCGAGGACTCGGTGCTCGAGTTCTACAACCCCGCCGACGTGCGCATCGGGCTCGTCGCGCTCCCCTACAAGGACGCCGGGGGCTGCGGGGTGGCGTCCACTCAGAACTATCCCGCGCCCGTCCCGCCGGCGGCAAACCAGAACCTCTGGCAGGTCGTCGGCCTGTCGAACGACTACCGGCTCTCCAACGGCAACATCAACCCGAGCAGCCTGCTCGTGCAGCGCGTCCAATGCCTGCAGCGCGCGGGAAGTCCGACGGTGCGGGTGAACGGCCGGAATGACACCCACGGCCACACCGACCACGGCGACCCGCTGATGGCGGCGGTGGCGCTGCTGAACCAGGGCCGTCCGGAGGCCCCTGACGTCATCATCTTCTTCGCCGACGGTGAGTCGAACCAGCCGTACGGCGTCACCCAGCCCTGCGGCTACGCCTACAACGCGGTCGCGGCGACGAAGACGGCCGGGACGACGGTGTTCTCGCTCGGCTACGGCGCCGAGGGCGCGCGCTGTCAGTACGACTCCTCGGGAACGTTCCGCAACGCCTGGGCGACCTTCTTCCTGTCCCAGGTCGCGAGCCCCACGGCGGCCGGCCCGTCGACCGACAACTCGCCCGGCGGCTGCGCGAGCAACGAGAACACGGACGGCGACTTCTACTTCTGCGAGTCGCGCGGCGAGGACCTGGACGCCGTGTTCCGCCAGATCGCCGTCCAGTCGATCCAGAAGAGCCGCCTGCTCAACTTCTGAGCCCGTTCGACCGAAGGAATCCCAGCGAGGGGTTCCAGCCCCCCGCACCTCGGGAGCGTGGTTCGTGGGGGATTCGTTTCTCGCCCTGTTCGTCCTCCTCGTCGTCCTCGGCGGCGTCGGCTGGGCGCTCGTCGCCCGGCACGAGGCCCCCGGGCGGAAGCCGGCCGGCTACCGTCGCCGGTCGCCCTGGCGGGGGCGGCTCCCGTACCTGCTGGCCCTCGGCGCGGTGGCCTTCCTGGTCCTGGCCTTCACGCAGTTCCGGTTCCTGAAGGAGGAGGGCTCGGCCGGCACCGTGATCCTGGCGATGGACGTGTCCGAGTCGATGGGCCGGACCGACGTCGAGCCGAACCGGTTGGAGGCGGCGAAGGAGGCGGCGCGCGCGTTCCTCGACCGTCTCCCCACGTCCCTGCAGGTCGGCCTGGTGACGTTCGCGGCCCGCTCGGAGCTGGTGGTCGACCCCACGACCGCCCGGACCGACGTCACCGCCGCGCTGAACGACCTGCCCCGGAGCGAGGGCACGGTCCTCGGCGACGGGCTCGACGCCGCATTGGACGCCATCGCGGCCGAGGCCGCCCGTGGCGGGCCCCAGCTCGGGGCGGTGGTCCTTCTCTCCGACGGCCGAGACTGCGGCCTCGCGCCCTCCCAGTGCCCCGAGGACTCGACCGGCGGCGCCGTGTCCGCGACCGACGCGGCCTTGCGCGCGCAGGAGATGGGGGTTCGCGTCTACACGGTGCTGCTCGGGCAGACCCCGGCGACCCAGGGCGGCGGCGAGGCGTTCGCGCTCCTCGAGCGCATCGCGGACACGACCGAGGGCTCCGCCCAGACCGCGGATTCGGCGGGTGGGCTGATCGACATCTACCGGACCCTCGGGACGACGATCTCCACCGAGCTCGCGATCTCGGACTACGGGGCGATCTTCGTCGGGATCGCCGCGGTGTTCGCGATCGCCGCGACGGGCATGATCCTGCTCACGCTCCGCTCGGAGTACTGATCGATCGAGAGCGGGTCCGCACGATCGGCCCTCGCGACACCCCGGATCGGCGGGAACCCGGTCGGCACGCTGCATAATCGACCCGATCGCGCCGGATGGCGACGGCCGAAGCCCAACGCCGGAACGAAGGGGAGGTCATGGGAGAGCCCTTGACCAGGCTGTACCGAAATGGCGTCCTCGAGGCGGAGGGGTTCCCCGTCGCCGACGTGTCCGAGCGCCTCGCGGAGCCGGACACGGTGGTGTGGGTCGACTTCTGCGCCCCGTCGAAGGAGCAGCTGCACGAGCTCTCGGGCGAGCTCGGCCTGCACGAGCTCGCGGTCGAGGACGCCCTCGGCCGCCACCAGCGCCCCAAGCTGGACCACTACGCCACCCATCTGTTCCTCTCGTGCCACGCGGTGCGCGTCGACGTCGAGCAGGGGGACCTCGTGGAGACGGAGATCGACTCGTTCGTGAACGAGCGCTGGCTCATCACCGTCCGCAAGGACGAGGCCTTCCCCATCGAGCCCGTCCTCGAGCGGTGGGACCGCTCGCCGGACCTCGCGGGCTACGGCGTCGGCTTCCTGCTCTACGGCCTCCTCGACGTCGTCGTCGACGGCTACTTCGAGGGGGTGCAGGCGTTCGACGACTACTACGACGACGTGAGCGAGGGCATCTTCGCCGAACGTCCGCTCGATCCCGCCCAGCAGCGACATTGGTTCGAGATGCGCCGCGCCATGGTCCGCTTCCATCGCCTGGTCGTCCCCCTGCGCGAGGCGATCAGCAGCCTCATGCGGCGCGAGCACACCACCGTCGCCGAGGAGCTGTACCCCTACTACCAGGACGTCTACGACCACGTCCTGCGCGTGTCCGAGTCCTCGGACTCGCTCCGGGATCTCGTGAGCACCATCGTCGAGACGAACCTCAGCCTGCGGGACTACCGGCAGAACCAGATCGTGAAGAAGGTGAGCAGCTGGGCCGCGATCATCGCCGTTCCGGCGCTCGTCACCGGCTACTACGGGATGAACGTCCCGTACCCGGGCTCCCTGCACGTGTGGGGCGTGGTCGCGTCTACGACGCTCATGATCGTGGCGTCCGCTGGCCTCTACCTGCTGTTTCGCCGCCGGGACTGGCTCTGAGGTCCGGCGCGGGCGTATCCTGGTCCGCGGATTGAACCACCGTTCAAGGAGCCCCGATGCAGACCGAGCGCGACCCTCAGCACCTTCGCCACGACGAGCGCGACTGGCGGCCCCGGCCCACGCTGGCGGGTCACGAGTACTCCTCGTGGGAGGTCTACGACCTCGAGCGTGAGCGGATCTGGTGGGGCGACTGGGTGGCGCTCGGTCGCTCCGAGGAGATGGCGGCGCCGGGCGACTTCGTGGTTAAGGACCTCGCCGGCGAGTCGGTCTTCCTCGTCCGCGACGCCGAGGGCGACCTGAACGGCTTCTACAACGTCTGCTCGCACCGGGGGACGAAGTTCCTCGACGACGACGCGCGGGGAAGCGTTCGCAAAGCGTTCGTCTGCCCATACCACGCGTGGACGTACGACCTGAACGGCCGCCTCATCGGGACGCCGAACGTCAAGGAGGACGAGCTGTTCGACCGCTCGAGCTACCCGCTCGTGCCGTTCGCCGTCGGCGAGTACGCGGGCTTCGTCTTCGCGAACCTGTCCCGCGAGCCGCGACCGATGATGGAGGCGCTCACCGACGGCGCCGAGACGATCACGGCGTTCGAGCGCTTCAGGATGCAGGAGCTGCGGATCGGGGTGCGGCTCGTCTACGAGGTCGAGGCCAACTGGAAGATCGTCGTCGAGAACTACAACGAGTGTCTGCACTGCCCGAGCATCCACCCCGAGCTCGTCCAGGTGGTGCCGCTGTTCCGGTTCGGCGAGGTCTGGGACGAGGATCAGCCCGACGACGGCAACGTCATGATGGACGGTGCCACGAGCTTCACGCAGACCGGCCGCTCGGAGCTGCCGAGGTTCGAGGGCCTCAACCCCGTCGACTACTCCATGTACTACGGGTCCTACGAGTTCCCGAACCTGATGCTGAACCTGCACCCGGATTGCGTCATGTACTACGTCGGCTTTCCGAAGGGCCCGAGTCACACGCAGGTGGTCTCGGAGTACCTGTTCCGCCCCGAGGTGATCGCCGACCCGGACGCGTTCAAGCCCGAGCCGGTCGTCGAACTCTGGGACCTCATCTCGAAGCAGGACTGGGAGGTCTGCGCGCGGGCGCAGACGGGCGTCGGCTCGCGCGCGTTTGGCTCCGGCGTGTTCCCGCGACAGGACCGGTTCCTGTACTGGTTCAACGAGGAGTACCGGATCGCGATGGGACGCGAGCCGCTCGGGTGAGCCCGTACGCGCGGGGACGGCCGCTCGCGCTGCTCCTGCTGGTGGCGATCGCGGCCGCGTGCACGTCGGAGCCGGCCCCGTCGGCCTCGCCCTCGCCTCCGGGAGGGTCTGGTGCGAGCGGGGCGACCGCCGGATCCGGCGCCACCGGCTCGTCCGGCACGGCGTCGACGATGGACCTGCGCGTGATGGAGTTCAACGTCGAGTACGGCGGCACCGTCGCTGACTTCTCGGGCGTCCCGGCCGCGATCGAGGCGGCGGGCGCCGACGTCGTGGCGATCGAGGAGGGGTACGCGAACATGCCGGCGATCGCGGATTCGGTCGGCTGGCCGTACTACGACAACCGATCGCAGGTCATGTCGCGCTTTCCGATCCTCCGGCCTGCGGGGAATCGGCCCTACGTCCTCGTCGAAGTGGCGCCGGGCCGGGTGATCGCCGTCGCGAACGTGCACCTGCCCTCGACGAGCTACGGCCCGTTCAAGGCGCAGGACGGCGCGAGCGCCGACGAGATCGTCGCTACCGAGGAGCACAAGCGAGTCCCGGTGGTCGAGCCCGCGCTCGGGGCGCTCGAGCCGCTTGCGGCGCAAGGTGTTCCCGTGTTCCTCGCGGGCGACTTCAACGCGCCGTCGCACCTGGACTGGACGCGGGAGGCGGTCGGCGCACGCGACCAGATCCGGTTCCCGCTCGCGTGGCCGGTGAGCCTTGTCGTGGAGGAATCGGGCCTCGTGGACTCGTATCGAGCGGCCAACCCGGATCCGGTCGCCGACCCGGGGCTCACGTGGCCCGCGAACCGGCCGGTCGTGCAGGGTTACAACCCGTCCCGGAAGGGCGCGCCCGCCGACCGCATCGACTTCATCTACGCGGGCGGGCCCGCGACGGTGACCGAGAGCCTCCTCGTCGGCGAGGAGGGTGGGCCCGGCGTCGACGTGCCGGTCTCGCCGTGGCCGACGGACCATCGCGCGGTCGTATCGACCTTCGACGTCGAACCGGCGCCCGAGCCGACGCTCCTGTCGGTGGACCAACGCCTGGTGACGAATGGGAGCGAGGTCACCGTCCGGTATCACGCCGACGGAGCCGCCGCGGGCTCGGTGGCGATCGTTCCGACGGGCGGGGACCCGGCGACCGCCATCGACGAGATGGCCATCGGCGACGACGAGGCGACCGGCGGCGAGATGTCGTTCTCGACGTTCCGCTGGCGGCCGGGCGAGTTCGAGGCGGTTCTGCTCTCGACGGCCGGCGAGGTGCTCGCGCGCGCGCCGGTGTGGGTGCAGGCGGAAGGGGGCGAGCCGCAGCTTCGAACCTCAGCGCATACCTACGCGGTCGGCGACCCGATCGACCTCGAGTGGCGGTTCGCGCCGGGCAACCGCGCCGACTGGATCGCCGTATACCGGGGCGGCGCGGATCCGAGCCGGGCCTCGTACCTGCTCTGGGTGTACACGGGCGGAACCGTGCAGGGCTCGACGACGTTCGATCGCGACACGGTCGGCCCGTGGCCGCTCGAGCCCGGCAAGTACAGCTTCTACCTGCTCCGCGACGACAGCTACGTCGATCTCGCGCGAACCGACTTCACGGTCCGCTAGCCGGGCCCTCGGGCCACTCGATTCCCTCCCACGGGTCGTAGTCGACCTCGAGCGGCTCCTGCGTCGGGCGCTGCTTCTCGGGGACGTGCTGCAGGTTGAGGCGGATCCGCGTCCACGTGGTGAAGCGTCCGCGCATCGCGTCGACCAGGATGTCGGCGGGCTCGAGGTAGTCCCAGACGTCCTCGTGCCGCGAGCGCCATCGCTCGAGGCCCGCCATCGCCTCCTCGTTGGTGGCCGCCCGTGCGATCTCGATCAGCGGCATGCTCGAGCGTCGCCGGCCGGTCGGGCCGGCGGTCTTGCCGGGCGCCGGTGGCGGCACGATGCCCCCGCGGGGCGCCGGCCCGGTCTTGCGTTTCGACGGTTGGACCCGGGTCGGCTCGCCGGGTGCCTTCGCGTACTGCGGCGGCCACGGCGCGTCGGCGAACCCGGCCGCCTCGTGCTGCTCGGCGAGCTCGAGCAACTGATCGAGCGATCCCATGGCCTCGTCGATACCTTCGGACGGATCACCCTGCGCCGCAACGCGTTCGGGGACCGTGTCGATGGTGAAGTCGGCCGGGTCGCACTCGGGCAGCTCCTCCCAGCGCAGCGGCGTCGAGGCCCGGGCATCGGGCGTCGGACGGATCGAGTACGCGGAGGCGACCGTGCGGTCCTTCGCGTTCTGGTTGTAGTCGAGGAACACGCCGTGGCGCTCCTCCTTCCACCAGCGGCTGGTCGCGAGGTCGGGGGCGCGTCGCTCGACCTCGCGCGCGAGAGTGAGCGCCGCCCTGCGAACCTCCGGGAACGTCCAGCGCCGCTCGAGCCGCGCGTACACGTGGATGCCGCGCGAGCCGCTCGTCTTGGGCCACCCCACGAGCCCGAAGTCCTCCAGGACCTCCCTCGTCACGAGCGCGACGTCGCGGATCTGCGTCCACTCGATCCCCGGCACCGGGTCGAGGTCCACGCGGAGCTCGTCGGGGTGGTCGAGGTCCTCCGCTCGCACGGGGTGCGGGTTCAGGTCGATGCAGCCGAGGTTCACGATCCACACGAGCTGCGCGGCGTCGCGCACGACGATCTCCTCCGCCGTGCGGCCCGACGGGAATCGCAGCTCCACGGTCTCGATCCAGTCGGGCCGAGAGACCGGCGCGCGCTTCTGGAAGAAGAACTCGCCCTCGGCGCCGTGCACGAAGCGCTTGAGCGCCATCGGCCGCCCGGCGACGCCGCGGAGCGCGCCCTCGGCGACCGCGAGGTAGTACCGGACGAGGTCGAGCTTCGTGTGACCGGTGCGCGGGAAGAAGACCTTCTCCGGGTTGCTGACGCTCACCTCGCGCCCGGCGACCTCGAGCAGCTCCTTGCGGGCCGGCATCGGGACACGATAGGTCAGACCGGCGCGGCGTCGAGCGCGGCCCGCAGCCGCCTGATCGGCCCGCGGATCCCGAGCTCCTCGCCGAGGGCCTCGAGCGCCTCGTCGTCGCGCTCGCCCTGCCAGCGGTCGATCGGGGCCGTGGCGTTCACGGGAACCAGCTGCTGCATCGCCGCCACGTACTCGACGGACTCGCGCAGGCGCGCGCGGAGCGCCGGTTTGCCCTTGAGCGGCCCCTCCCGCGGCTCGGGCGCGGCGGCGTCCGCCAGGAGCTCGTCGAGCGACCCGTAGGTCTGCACGAGCGCCCGCGCGGTCTTCTCGCCGACGCCGCGGACGCCGGGCAGGTCGTCGCTCGGGTCGCCGCGAAGGATCGCGAACTCGGCGTAGCGGTCGGCGGGCACGCCGTACCGCTCGAGGACGGCCGCCTCGTCGAGCTCGAGCAGGTCGGTCACGCCGCGCACGGTGAACAGGAGTTTGATCACCGGGTCGCGGACGAGTTGGATGAGGTCGCGGTCGCCGCTCACGATCTCGACGAGGTCGTCGCCGGCGGACTGGAGACAGAGCGCCGCGATCGCGTCCTCGGCCTCCCACCCCCTCGTCTGCGCCTGGGGCATCCCGGCCAGGTCGAGCACCTGACGCAGCATCGTGAACTGTTCGGGCAGGCCTTCGGGATCCGGTGGCCGCTTGGACTTGTAGGCGGGGTACAGGTCCGTCCGCGCCACCGGTCGCCACTCGTGGTCGTACGCGTGCACGACCTCGTGAGGCCGTCGCGAGACCATCAGCCTCGTGACCATGTCGAGGTAACCGCTCACCGCGCCGACGGGCCGTCCGGCGGGCGTCGCCATCACGTCGCCCATCGCGAAGAACGCGCGATAGGTGAGGCTCGAGACGTCCAGGAGCAATCGATGGGCCACGACCGGCAGCCTATCGACGCCCGCCGGCCCCCGCGGCCGCGCCTGCGCTGGGGTCGGGAATCGCGCACGACGACCGGTACTTGGAGTTCGCGGGCGGCTAGCGCTCCACGCGCGAGAACTCGACCGACGTCACGGTCTGGTCGCCGACGACCCAGCCGTCGTGGCCGGGCCGGATCTCGTACGCCTCACCCGCGACGATCTCCGTATCGCCGCCGTCCTCGGTGGCGACATGCAGCCGGCCGGACAGGAGGTAGCCGACGTGATGGACCTGGCACGAGTCCGTCTTGGCGATCGGCTTGACGCTCGTCGACCACCGCCACCCCGGTTCGAAGGTCGAGCGGCTGATCGTGAACTCGCCGAGGCTCACGACCTCCACCTGGCCGTGCTCGAAGGTCATGGTTCGGTCCGGAGTTGCCACGTCCCTGTTCGCCACGGTCATCGCGTGCTCCTTTCGCGAGGGCGATCTCGTCCATGGGCGTTCGCCGAACCGCGGCTGCGGGTTTCCCCCTCGTCCGAGATGGCGGGCGAACGCGGGCGGGGTTCGCTCCCCGCTCGGACGCCCTACGCCCATCGTCAACCTCGGCCGCCGGTCGGCCTGGGTCGCGTCGGGCGGCGGCGCCGTACGGGGGTGGAAGCGCGGACACGGTTTCTGGCCCCCGGTCGGCCGATGCCCACAGGGGCGTGTTCGTCCTACCGTTGCTGCACGATGGAATGGATCAACGACTGGCTGGTGAGGTTCTCGTTCCTGATCCGCATGGAGACCGGCGCGGTCTCCGCGGAGTACGGGCTGATCCTCACGCTCGTCGTGCTCGTGACCGTTCTGGCGATCGGCGCGTTCGGCGTCGCGGTCTCCGGCCTCATCGACCGCGGCGCGAGCGGAGTTCCCGCGGCGCCCTGATCCCGAGCGCTTCGGCGCTCGAGGGCCCGTGTACCGACGACGGGACGAATCGAGGACGACGGATCGAAGACCGGGCGCATGCGCCCGGTCTTCGGCGTTCCCGAGCTACGGGACGAACGCGAGCACGTTGCCCGGCGCCCCCGAGCCGTGCACGTTCCGCGGGCTCCCGAGCGCGATCCACGCGCCCGTCGGCGGGAGCGCCGCCAGGTTGGTGAGGTTCTCGATCGTGATCCGGTGGCGGCGCAGCGTGAGCCAGGTCGGCATGAACGCCCGGTCGGATGCGGGGTCGGGTCCGAACGTGTCCGCGCCGGTCGCGCCGGTCTGCCCGAGCACGCCGGTCTTGATCAGCCACTTCACGGCGTTGCGCGAGAAGCCGGGCTGGTGGCCGCCGGGAAGCCCGCTGCCGCAGTTCTCGTAGTTGCGGTCGTCGCTCGAGCTCGCCTCCCAGAACGCGTCGCATCCGGTCAGCAGGAGCACGGCCGCTCCCTCGGGCATCGGGCCGAACTCAGCCTCCCAGGCCTCGAGGTCGGGGACCCGCACGACGAAGTCGGGATCGGCCGCGGCCTCCTCGCGGACGTCGATCACGACCGCCGGCAGCACGAGGTCGGAGGCCGAGAGCTCGTCCATGCAGAGTGCCCCCTGGTGGAAGTGGCAGGGGGCGCTGTAGTGGGTCCCGGTGTGCGTCCCCTCGTGCACCACCTCGAGGTAGTAGCCGTCCTCGGGCACGGTGAACACGGTGCGGATGCGGAAGGCGGGATCGCCGGGGAAGATCGGGCTCGTTGCCGGGTCGTTCACGTGGCTGAGGCTCACGACCTGCCCGAATCCGGGGAGCACGCTCGCCGCGCCGTGGGCGGCGAGGGCCCCCGGCGACCCCAGGGAGGCGGACGTGGCCATCCCGGCGACGAAGAGCGCCGCGCCCGAGACCGCCGCGAGGATCGATCGAACCGTTCGTGACCGTGGCGTGGTGCGCATGGGGATCCCCTTCCTCCGCTCGACGAGCGGAGGCTACGCCGGTCCCCGAGGCGGCGCGACGGGCACGAGCCCTCGGTAGGCTGCGCCCGTGGAGTTCGCGGAGGTGGTCCGGCACCGGCGCATGATCCGCCGCTTCGCCCAGCGCCCGGTCCCGCGCGAGACCATCGACAAGATCCTCGACGTCGGACGGCGGGCGCCCTCCGCCGGCTTCGCCCAGGGCCTCGAGCTCCTGGTGCTGGACGAACCCGGGACCGTGTCCGAGTTCTGGGCCATCACGAGGGACCCCGAGTTCGGCTGGGACGTCGAGGACCTCTCGGTCGGACCGCCGGTCATCGTGCTTCCCCTGCCCGACCCCGAGCGCTACGTGGCCCGCTACTCCGAGCCGGACAAGATCGCGTTCGGCCTGGACGACGCCGCGGCGTGGCCGGTCCGCTTCTGGGACGTCGACGCCGCGATGGCGGCCATGCTGATGCTCCTCGCGGCCGTGGACGAAGGGCTCGGCGGCTGGTTCTTCGGGATCTCGCACGGCGAGCGGGAGCTGCTCGACCGGTTCAACGTGCCCGCGCATTTGCGCCCGATCGGCATCCTCGGCCTCGGCTACCGGGCCGACGACGAGGTGCCACGCGGATCGTCGACGTCGAAGGCGCGCCGTCCGCTCGCCGAGCAGATCCACCGAAACGGCTGGTAGGACCCCGCGCCTACCCGATCCTGCGGATTCCGCTACCCGATCCTTGGGAGGCCTCGGCGCGACAGAATCACCCGCGCCGAGTAGCCCCGTCGTGGCCGTTTTCGCTGCGCCTTTTCCGCGCCGTGACCGATAGAGAAAGAGCCATGACGATCATCAGGACGAAGTGCCCGACCTGCGGCGAGGTGGACATGGGAGCCGCCGCGATCTCGCTCTCGCTCGGCATCGACGGAGAGCGCGGCGCGTTCGCGTTCACCTGCCCCGAGTGCTTCGTCGAGGTCAATCGCCCGGCGAGCCGCAAGACCGTGGCCCTCCTGATCGCGGCGGGCGTCGAGCCCGCGCCGATGGCCGACCCGCTCGAGTCCGTCGACTGGTCCTTCCCGCTGGACGACCAGAGCCCGAACCCCGGCGCCGCGGCGTTCACGCTCGACGACCTGATCGGCTTCCACTTCCTCCTCGAGGACGACGAGGCGATCGCCGAGCTCTTCACGGTCGACCGCTAGTCCCTCCTCGCACGGCAGCCCACGATCGGCCGCCGCTCTGGCCGGAACCGACAACCCCGTGCGGTGGGATGACGTTCTGAAGGTCGTCCGGTACCTTCGCCTTCCCCCGATCCCCGGTGGTGACGCTCACGATCTCTTCGATTCGACGCGCGCGGGCGGCGGTCGTCGCCGCGGCCGTGGCATGGACGATGCTCGCCGGGCCTCCGGCGCACGCGGGCGGAGGCCCGGGCAGCGCCGGATCGTCCGGGGACGCCGCGTCGCCGGGCCCGCCGGTGCCGACGGCCCAGCTCGTCGGCGCGCTCCCCGGCATCGACGTCTCGCATCACCAGGACGCGATCGACTGGGCGATGGTCGCGGCGTCCGGCGTCCGCTTCGTGTTCGCCAAGGCGACCGAGGGCCAGAGCTTCGACGACCCGCTCTACCTGACGAACAAGGCCGGCGCCGAGGCCAACGGGATCGCGTTCTCGGCGTACCACTTCGCCAAGCCCGACGCCTCGCCGAACGACGCGATCCTCGAGGCGGACCACTTCGTCGACACGGCGCAGCTCGTCCCCGGCAATCTGCTGCCGGTCCTGGACGTCGAGCGCACGGGCGGGCTCACCACGGCCGAGCTCACCCAGTGGATCCTGGACTGGCTCGGCCGGGTCACCGAGCGGCTCGGCGTCCGCCCCATCGTCTACACGAGCCCCGCGGGCTGGGCCTCGCGGACCGGCGACACGACGGCGGTGGCCGCCGCCGGGTACACGGTGCTCTGGATCGCGCACTGGGGCGTCGCACAGCCGACGCTGCCGGCGAACGAGTGGAACGGCAACGGCTGGACGTTCTGGCAGTACGGCAACTGCGGCGCGATCCCGGGGATCGACGGCTGCGTGGACACCGACTGGTCGGCGTCGAGCGACCTGACCCCGGTCACGATCCCCAGCCCCGACGTGACCCCGCCGACGGTCGCGCTCGCCACGCCGACGGGCGTGACCGGGCCGGTCGAGATCGCCTTCAACGAGATCGTGCGCGGCGTGACGCCGGACAACACCTACGTGTGGACGCCGCTGAGCGGGACCTACCCGCCGTTCTCGCTCACCTGCCGGTCGGGCAAGGACGTCGTCGTCGACTGCGTCATCGGCAACGTCCGCACCGTGTCGCTGCAGCTCCTCGATCCGCTCGTTCCCGGCGAGACGTACGAGGCGGTCGTGAACCCGGCGATCGTGCCGACGGCCGTCGTCGACCGAGGCGGCAACTCGGCGCCGACGACGACCCGGGACTTCGCGCCGCCGACCGAGGTCGAGCAGGGGAGCCCCGCGGTCTCGTATGACTGGCGCTCGGTCTCGAAGGAGCAGGCGTACGGCGGCGCGTACGACGTCGAGCGCCGGGCAGGCGCGTCCGCGTCGTTCGCGTTCCAGGGCACGTCGGTGACCTGGTTCACGGCGACGGGGCCGGCGCAGGGCAGGGCGGCGGTGTCGATCGACGGACATGGGGTCGGCACGTTCGATCAGTACGCGCCGAAGCCGGCCTTCCGGGTCGCGCGCCGCTTCACGAAGCTCGCGCACGGCTGGCACACCATCACGGTTCGCGTCCTCGGGACGGCGTCGGCGGGCCCGAGCGACACCCAGGTCTCGGTCGACGCGTTCGAGGCGGCGGGGGAGCTCGTGAAGAACCCGCCGCTGGCCGCCGCCTGGGGCACGCTCGAGTCCGCCCGGGCGACGGAGGGCCGGGCGGCCGCGAGCGACCTCGCGCGCTCGAGCGTTTCCTTCACCTTCCGCGGGACCGGGGTCGAGTGGATCACGATCCGCCGCCGGGACCAGGGCCGGGCCGAGCTCTGGGTCGACGGGCTCCTCGTGCGGACCGTCGACGACTACGCGGCCCAGCCGACGTTCGGCGTCGAGCGGTCGATCACCGGGCTCGCCTCGGGGGTCCACACGTTGCGGATCGTCGTCCTCGGGCAGGCGCGGCCGGCCGCCACGGGTGCGCTGGTCAGCGTCGACCGGTTCGTCGTCATCCCGTAGGCGGATCGCTCCCCCGAGATCGAGCGGTCCCGAGACGGCTAGCTCGTCCGCGGCGCCGGGGTCCGACTCGACGATGTGGTCGGGCGTGTGGTGGGCGGCCGGGATCGTCCCGAGCTTGCCGGCCTGGTAGTCCTCGAAGGCCTGGAGCAGCTCCTCGCGCGTGTTCATCACGAACGGCCCGTACCACGCGACGGGCTCACGGATCGGGCGGCCGCCGAGCAGGAGCACCTCGAGCGCCGGAAAGCGCGATTCCTGGGTCTCCGACGCGTCGAGCCGCACCGCGTCCCCGGGGCCGAACACCACCAGCTGTCCGGTCGCGACCGGCACCCGCTCGTCCCCCGCGGTGCCGGCGCCCGCGAGCACGTACGCGAGCGCGTTGAACTCGGCCCGCCAGGGCAGCTCGAGGCGCGCCCCCGGCGCGACCGTGGCGTGGACGTAGGTCATCGGCGTGTACGTGTCGCCGGGGCCGCGATGGCCCCCGAGCTCGCCGGCGATCACCCGCACGAGCGAGCCGGCGTCCGGCGTGGCGAGCAGCCCGACCTCCGTCGCGCGCAGGTCCTGATAGCGCGGCGGCGCCCACTTCTGGACGGCGGGCAGGTTCACCCAGAGCTGCGTGCCGTGGAACAGGCCGCCGCTCGCGACCAGGTGCTCGGGCGGGCGCTCGATGTGCAGGATTCCGGCGCCGGCGGTCATCCATTGCGTGTCGCCGTTCGTGATGACGCCGCCGCCGCCGTTCGAGTCCTGGTGCTCGAAGATCCCATCGATCATGTAGGTCACGGTCTCGAACCCGCGATGCGGGTGCCACGGCGTGCCCTTGGGCTCGCCGGGCGCGTACTCCACCTCACCCATCTGATCCATGTGCACGAACGGGTCGAGGTCGGCGAGGTCGATGCCGGCGAACGCCCGGCGGACCGGGAACCCCTCGCCCTCGAGGCCGCTCGGCGCCGTCGTCACCTGGCGGACGCGGCGTCGGCGCGCCGACTCCTCGGACGCGGGAAGCCGCTCGAGCGTGGTGAGGTCGTCGACCGTGATTGCCGGCATTGTGGGCTGCCTCCTTCCCCTGGCGGGAAACGCCGATCCCCGCGACGGCTATTCCACGCGGTCCTCGATCTCCCAGGCGTGGTCGAGCGCGTGCCAGGCCACGCGCCGGACGAAGTACCGCGGCGTCCATCGCTTGCCGCCGCGCGGCGCGGGGGCGACGCCGGCGGTCGCGGCCGATGCGAGGGCGTCGAGGACGGCGCCGCGCACCCGCCCGGTTCGATCGCCCGCGCCCGGGCCGAGCTTCCACGACAGGCGGCCGAGGTACCCCTGCTCGGCATCGAGAACGTGGTCGAGGATCTTGTCGAGGCTTCGGCCCCCGCCGCGAGGGCCCGCGCGAAGCGGCCTTCCCGCCGCAGCCTCGGCGGCCCCATCGAGCGCGCCCCAGCAGGCCCGCAGGATCGTCTCCGAGCGGCGCAGCTCGGCCGCGTCCATCGGACGAGCCTCGAGCGACGTGGCGACGTCGGGCGCGCCGAAGTCGGTCGTCGCGTTGCCACCGAGCCGCTCGACGACCCGGGCCGCGGGAGCCCGGCCGAGCTCGGGGAACCCCAGCCGCGTTCCGCGGAGCACGAGGGCGTAGCGCGGCCCGTACGCGAACAGCGCCTCGATCGCCGCGGCCTCGTCCCGGCCGGCTCGGCACCACCCCGGCCACTCGAGCGCGGACGCGAAGGCGCGTTTGCTTCCGGCCTCGACGGCGACCGGGACGGTCGAGCCGGCCGTGGGGATCTGCCGCGGCCCTCAGCCGGCGAGCGCCGCGAGGGCGTTCGGGACCGTGTCCTCGGGCGTCACGGGGGACCACGCCCGCTCGATGCGGCTCGCCTCGTCCACCAGGAAGGACGATCGGATGATCCCGAAGAACGTCCGGCCGTTGCGCTCGCGCTCGCCCCAGGCGCCCCAGGCCTCCGCGACCGCGTGATCGGGATCCGAAAGGAGCGGGAACCCGAGCCCGAACTTGTCGTCGAACGCGAGCTGGTCCTCGGGCACGTCCGGGGAGATGCCGACGACGTCGACCCCCACGCCCGTCAGCTCCTGCCGGTGGTCGCGGAGCGCGCAGGATTGCCGGGTGCAGCCCGGGGTGTCGGCGGCCGGGTAGAAGTAGACGAGCACCTTGCGGCCCTGCCGGGCGTAGTCCTCGAGCCGGACGGTGCTTCCGTGCTGGTCCAGAAGGGCGAAGGGGGGCGCCGGGTCGCCGATCTCGAGCATCCGACCTCGAGCCTAAGGCTTATGGCGCAGAAGCGGAATGCCGAAGACAAGGACATGCAGGCGAGAGAGCCGGCGCGGTTCCTGCGCGCGCGCCTACGCTGGATGCTCCTTGCGAGCGTCCTGTTCATCGCGGAGGGCGCCCTGCTGGCCTTCGGCGGGTTCTGGTGGTGGCCGCTGTCGCTCCTCGCGATCGCGCCCCTCGTCCTGCTCGGACGCGCGACCGTCCTGGGAGGACCGCTCGACCCCGTGACGCTTCGCAGCGGGATCCGGGGAGAGGAGCGCGTCGCCCGGGTGCTCGCCGAGCTCGACGGCGAGGGGTACACCGTCCTGCACGACCTCGACATCGGCCGCGGCAACGTGGATCACCTGCTCGTCGGGCCGACGGGCGTCTTCGTCATCGAGACCAAGGACTGGGGCGGGCGGTTCTACCGGCGCGGCGGGCGACTGATGTTCAACAACAAGCCGGCCGATCAGGTCGTCGGGCAGGTCACGGCGACGGCGCTCGCCATCCGCGAGCGTCTCGAGGCCGCCGGGATCGACGTCTGGGTGCAGGCGGTGATCGCGTCGACGCGGGCGAAGGTCTCGAGCGGCCTGATGCGGATCGGGCACGTGACGATCGCCGACGCCGACCGCCTGCCCGAGCTCGTCCGCACGACCAAGGGGTCGATGGACGCCGACGCTGCCGCGCGAGCGATCGGCGCGATCCTGCGAGCCCCCTAAGAGCGCCGAGCCGGCTCCCGCTTCGGCACCGGCTCCGGAATGACCTCCACCACAGGGCGCGTCGCCGGCACCGGGGCCTGGGCGGCCTCACCGCCCTCGACGCGGACCTTCGGCAGCCACTCGAGCCAGGCCGGCAGGTACCAGTTCCAATCGCCGAGGAGTCGCATGCTCGCGGGCACGAGCAGGATCCGAACGATCGTGGCGTCCATCAGGACCGCCACCGCGAGCCCGAAGCCCATCTGCTGGAACTGACCCAGCCTGCCGCCCGCGAACGCGCCGAAGACGGTGACCATGATGAGCGCCGCGCCGGTGATGATCCCCGCCGTGGTGCGAAGCCCGTAGGCGACCGCCTCGGTGTTGTCGCCGCTCTTGTCGTATTCCTCGCGGATCCGGCTCAGCAGGAAGACGTGGTAGTCCATCGACAGGCCGAACAGGACCGAGAACAGGAACAGCGGGAGCCAGGCCTCGATCGCCTCGGCCCTCTTGAACGGCAACCCGAGGGCGTTGAACACGCCGATCCCGACGCCCTTTTGGAACACGAGCGTCACCGCGCCGTACGCCGCAGCGACCGAGAGCAGGTTCATGATGATCGCCTTGACCGGCACGACGATCGACCGGAACACCACGGTCAGCAGCACGAACGACAGGCCGAGGACGAACGCCAGGACGATCCACTGGTACGAGTCGACGATCCCGAGAAAGTCGACGAAGAACCCGCTGTTCCCGCCCACCAGCACGGTGGCCCCGGCGACGCCGCCGAACGCGGCGGGGACGATCGAGTCCCGGAGGTCTCGGATCCCCGCGAACGCCGCGTCGTTGTACGGGTCTCCGGCGAAATACGCGGAGATCAGCAGCGCGGTGCCGTCCTTGGACTGCGCCACTGACGTGCGGCGCGAGAAGGTCTCGTCGTGCGCGATTGCGAACTGCAGCGACTTCACGGCGTCCTGGACCGCCGGGTCGGTCACGTCGCCCGTGACCACGATCTGCGCGGGGTCGGTGGCGCCGCCCGAGTTGAACTCCCGAACCAGCGTCAGGAACGCCTGGCGTGAGGGGAACTCCTGCGGGAGCGCGCTCACGTTGTTCGAGGTGCCGCGGTGGAGCTGGAAGAAGAACCCGCCGAGCGCGCCGAGGATGAGGACGCTCCCCACGAGGAACACGACCGGCTTCGCCATGACCGTGCGGGCGAGCCGGTCCCAGAATCCGCCCTGGGGGTCGTACGCGGTGTCGATGCGTGCGCGCTTGGACAAGCGCGGCCAGTTGATCCGGTCGCCGAGGAGCCCGAGGATCGCCGGCAAGAGCGTCATCGAGGCGGCGATCGCCGACAGCGTGACCAGGATGGCCCCGCCGGCGAGGCTCCGGAACATCGACACGGGGATGATCAGCATCCCGAGCAGTGCCAGCACGACGGTGAGGCCGCTGAAGAAGACCGCGCGGCTCGCCGTGCCGCCCGAGCGCCGGATCGCCTCGAGCTTCACGAAGCCCTTCTTCCGCTCCTCGCGGTAGCGCGACACGATGAACAGGGAGTAGTCGATGCCGACCGCCAGGCCGATCATCGTGATCATGTTCTCCACGAACAGGTTGAAGTGGAACAGCTGGCCGACGAGCGCGACGAGGCCGAGCGAGATGCCGATCGCGACGACGCCCATGAGGAGGGGGAGGACCGCCGCCACGATCGAGCCGAACACGACGATGAGAACGATCAGCGCGACTAGCAGGCCGATCGACTCCGACTTCTTCATGTCCTCATCGGCGAGCTTCATGAAGTCGGCGAACAGGGCGGCCTGCCCGGCGACCTGCACCGTGTAGGTCTCGTCGGAGTTGGCGGTCGCGACGGCCCGAAGGTCCGCGACGATCGATTCGGACTGGTCGACGATCGGGACGGCGACGAGCGTCGTCTGCCGGTTCGTCGAGATGAGCGCGCTCGCCTGCTGCCGGGCGTCGAACCCGCTGTACGCGGGCGCCGCCAGGTCGGATCCGCCCCTGCGCGTCACGGCCGTCTCGATCGCCTGCACGGCGGTCAGGAACTGGACGTTGCTGACGAGCGCGTACGGGTGGTAGATGAGGACGAAGGCCTCGGGAGGGTCGGCCTGCGGCGCGTCCGACGTTGCGCCGCCGGACTGCGCGGCGAGCTGCTCGGGCGTGAGCACCGTCGCCTCGAACCCCTCGGGCGCGGCGCGAGAGACGGCCTCGGTCAGCCGCGGAAGGACGGCCGTGGGGTCGCCCTGGATCTGCAGGACCAGCAGCGTCGTGTGGTCGTCGGGGAACAGCTGCCCCAGCATGCCCTCGGCGTCGGCGTAGGTGGTCACGGGCCCCGCGATGACGTCGGGGCCGAGCGCCTCGGCATCCGCCTTGATGGCTTGGACGTGGGCCGCGAAGTCGCCGTCCCACGCCGAGCCCCGGGACTGGACGACGAAGAACTCCGTGAACGCCGCCGAGCCCCCGAACTGCTCGTCGATCACGGCCTGGGCCCTGGCGGACTCGGGCTGGTTGGTGAAGTCCATGTCGTCGGTGAGGACCCCCGTGAGCAGCCGGGCGCTCAGCAGGCCCATGGCGAGCGCGAGGGCGACCCACGCCCCGATCGTTCGCCAGGGGTGCCGGCTGCTGACGGATGCGAGCGTCTCCGGGTTCAGCTTCATGGATCTCCTCCCCTCACCGCGTGCCTCTCGAAGCCACGGTAGGAGCCGCGAGAGCGCTCGCCAGGGCCCAAGGACTCTGCCCCAACGGGGCGGCGGGACCCAGGTAGGTGCCCGGCCGCCAGGCCCCGGGTAGCCTGCCCTCCATGCGCGTGGACTCCCGGTTCCGGCCGCTGGTCACGCCGCGTCTCGTGCTCCGCCGGTCCCGGCCGGAGGACGCCCGCGCCATCTCGGGGTACCGGAGCGACCCCGACGTCCATCGGTACCAGGGCTGGGACCGGACCGACGTCGCCGGGGTGGGGGCCGAGATCGAGGAGATGGCCCGGCGCGCGCCCGGGGAGCCGGACGGCTGGGTGCAGCTCTCGGTGGAGTTGCGAGAGGGCGGCGAGCTGGTCGGCGACGTGGGCCTCAGCCTCGTCGGGGGCGAACCCGGGGTGATCAAGGTCGGCTACACGATCGCGCCTGCCTTCCAGGGACGCGGCTACGCGACCGAGGCGGTGGGTGCCCTCGTCGCCTACGCGTTCGACGTCCTCGGGGCCGAGGTCGTTCGTGCGCACGCGAGCGCCGAGAACGCCGCCTCCATACGGGTCGCGGAGAAGGTCGGCATGAGCCTCGTCGAGCGCATCGAGCATCGTGAGGGCGACCAGGTCTGGCACGGCGTGCGCTACGAGCGCCGGCGTGCAACCATCCTGCGCGGATGCTGACGCGCCGGGACCTGCTGCGCGGCGCCGGGCGCGGGGGGCTCGGCCTGGCAGGAGCCGCCCTGCTCGCCGCCTGTGGGGGCGCCGACGGCGGAGGCGGCGCAACCGGGACCACGCCGGGGACGTCGCCGACCGAGATGCCGCCGCTCGCGCACGAGCTCAAGGTCGCGCAGTGGCCCCTCTACATCGATCGCGCTAAGGGCGGGGCCCGACCGACGCTCGAGGCGTTCATGGCCGAGAGTGGCATCGAGGTCGACTATCGCGAACGCATCACCGACAACCAGCAGTTCTTCGCGAACCTCGTGCCGTTGTTCCAGGCCGAGACCCCGACCGGGTGGGACCTCATCGCGCTCTCGGACTGGGTCGTCGCGCTCCTGGCGGAGCAGTCGTGGATCGAGCCGCTCGACTGGTCGCTGCTGCCGACCGTGGACGAGAACCTGCTGCCCGCGTTCCGGAACCCCGCGTACGACCCGGACAACGCGCACAGCGTCCCGTGGCAGGGCGGCGTCACGGGCATCGCGTACTACCCGGACCTGGTCGGCGGGCAGATCACCGCCTTCTCCGACCTGTGGGACCAACGGCTCGAGGGGCACGTCGGCATGCTCACCGAGATGGTGGACACCATGACCCTCACCCTGCTCTCGATGGGGATCGACCCGCAGACGGCCACGGTCGACGATGCGACGAAGGCCCAGGAGCGGCTCATCGAGCAGCGCGACGCCGGGATCGTCCGCCAGTACTACGGCCAGGACTACATCAACGACCTGGTGGACCGGAACACGTGGGCCTCGATGGCCTGGTCCGGCGACGTCTTCTACTGGAAGTACCTCGGCGGCGTGCCCGATCTCGAGTTCGTCGTCCCCGAGGAGGGCGGCGTCATCTGGGCCACTCCGCTCGAGATCCCGCAGCTCGCGGAGCACCCCACGGACGCGCACGCGTTCATCGACTATTACTACCGGCCCGAGGTCGCCGTGCAGGTGACCGACTGGGTCCTGTACATGACGCCGGTCAAGGGCGTGCAGGAGCTCATGCTCGACAAGGCCTCCGCGCTGAAGGGCGCCGACCGCGACTACTACGAGGCCCTCGCCAGCAGCCCGCTGCTGTTCCCACCGGACGACCTCGCGTCCGCGAACCTCTTCGAGTACAAGGTGTTCGACGGCGCCGAGTACGAGCAGTGGGCCCAGATCTTCAACGAGGTCGTCACCGGCGCGTAGCGGTCGTCGGCGTTCGAGCGATTCTCGCGACGTCGGTGTTTGCGGGCCGCCCTCGGATGGCCTACGGTCCGCGCCGGGGGAACCACCGGCACGGGGGAGGGAGATCGATGCGACCCAGGGTCCTGCTGGTCACCGTCATGGCGTTCGTGCTGTTTCTCGTCGGGACGGGCACCGCGCTGGCGTGGGATCTGATCGCCGACAAGACCGGCATCGGTTCGACCACGCTGCGGGCGTGGACGCGCAACTACAACCAGGTGGCGTTCGTGGCCGACCACCCCGGGTCCCGGATCGACGTGGCGGTGACGATCGACTGCAACAACGGGGACCACTACGACAACACGTGGGTCGACGGCGGGGACCGGTTCCGGTTCGTGCTCGCCGGAATGAACAACAGCGGGCGGTGCAACCACACGCTGAAAGTGGTGCCGCACGACAGCGGCGAGACCGTCTACCTGTACGTCTACGCCCGAGGCTGACGACCGCTCGGAACGGGCTCCACCGGCTCCTCTGTGGTGCTCGCTCGACGTGAAAGATCGCCGAGACCCTCCTCACCGGTCGCCCGGAAGATCGCGAACGCCCCGTACCCCACGACCCGGCGTTCGTCGCCGGCCGCGTCGGCCGAAGACCCGAGATCGAGGAGCCGGACCGGTCGGTCGTGTCGTCGCGCGCTCGCCAGCGCGTCGCGAAGCGCGACCCGTCCGCACGCGTCGCCCGGACCGATCGGGCCGGGATCGCGGGCGACCACCGCATCGGCGGTGCGCCGGTCGAGGGCCCGGGCCGTCGCGGCGTCGTGATCGTGGCTGAGGTCGGTGCTCACGACGACGAGGTCGCTGAGCGGCGAGAGGGCGTCGAGCACCCTCCCGTCGTCCTCACTCCCCACCGCCACGGGGAGGACGCGAAGACCCTCGCGGATCAGGCGTTGCAGGAACGGGAGCTGTACCTCGAGCGCGTGCTCGAGCTCATGCGCACGATCGACGACGTCGCACCCGGCGCCGATCGCGGTCTCCCGCAGCTCCTCGTCGAGCGGAACCTCGCCGAGCGGCGTGCGCCACGCCCGCGCGGAGCTCAGCGCGAGGCCGGATACGGGGACGAAGTGCGCCGGTCCGAGCAGGACGACGCGCGAGATCTCCGAGGTCCATGGGCGGAGCGTCGCATAGGCGCTCGCCGCGATCGGTCCTGAATACCGGTACCCGGCGTGCGGAACGATCAGCCCCCACGGCCGGCCCGTGAGGCTCGTCGTCGCGGCATCGAGCAGACGGTCGGCGGCACGGCCGAGCTCCTCGCCGTCGGCCGGGTAGAAGGTCCCCGCGGCCGCCGGCCGGCGGACGCCGTCCATCGCCGCTCACGCACCGAGTCGCACGGGCAGCCGCCGGGAGCCCCAGCGACCGGGCGCCGCTTCAAGCACGCCGGCGCATCGGGCCCCGCACGCTCGGCACCGGCCGCCCTCCCCGAGGGACCACGTCGTGATGTCGTACCCGTCGCGGCCGATGAGCTCCGCACCGCATCCGGAGCAGTAGGTGGCCTGTCCCGTCGGATCGAACACGTTGCCGGTGTACGCGTACCGAATGCCGTTCTCGAGCGCGATCCGCCGGGCGCGCGAGAGCGTCGACAGCGGCGTGGGGGGCCGGTCCCGCATCTTCCAGTCGGGATGAAACGCCGTGAAGTGCATCGGCACGTCGGGGCCGAGGTGATCGACGACCCATCGCGTCATCGCGTCGATCTCGTCGTTCGAGTCGTTCAAGCCGGGGATGAGCAGCGTGGTGATCTCGAGCCAGACGTCGGACTCGTGGCGGAGGTACTCGAGCGTGTCGAGCACGGGGCGCAGGTGACCGGCGCAGATACGACGGTAGAAGCCCTCGGTGAACGCTTTGAGGTCGACGTTCGCGGCGTCCATGTGTCGGTACATCTCGACGCGCGGCTCTGCGTTGATGTACCCGGCCGTGACCGCGGCGGCCTTGATCCCGCGATCGCGACACGCGTCGGCGACATCGGTCGCGTACTCGAGGAAGACGACCGGGTCGTTGTACGTGAACGCGACGCTCCGGCAGCCGAGCCGCGAGGCCACCTCGGCGACCGCCTCGGGCGAGGCCGCGTCGGACAGCGTGTCGACCTCGCGAGACTTCGAGATGTCCCAGTTCTGGCAGAACCGGCACGCGAGGTTGCACCCCGCCGTCCCGAACGACAGGACGGAGGTCCCGGGCAGGAAGTGGTTCAGTGGCTTCTTCTCGATGGGGTCGACGCAGAACCCGCTCGAGCGGCCGTCCGTGGTGAGGACGATCCCGTCGCCCTCGCGCATCCGGACGAAGCACAAGCCACGCTGCCCCTCGTGCAGGGCGCACCCGCGCGGGCAGACCTCGCAGCGGATCCGGCCGTCGTCCAGGCGGCTCCACCACGTCGTCGGGCGCCGGCTCTCGATGACCGACATGGCGATCGGACGCTACCGCGTGACGGCGAGGTCGGCCACGGTCGGGTGGGTCAAGCGCTCGAAGTCCTCGTAGCGCACGCTCATCGTCAGGCTGTGCGTCCCCGCCTGGAAAACGATCCGCTCGTTCCTGCCGAGCGCCCGATCGACGTAGACCGGCACGTCGTACAGGTTGCCGAACGGCGGCATCGCGCCCGCCTCGCAGTCGGGGAAGCGCGGGGCGAAGTCCCGCTCGGCGGCCATGCGGACCGGCCTGCCGCCCGTGACATCGGATGCCTTGCGGGTGTCGACCGCGGCCGTCGCCGGCAGGACGAGCATCATCAGCTCGTCGTCGGTCTGCGCCATCACGACCTTCGCGAACATCCGGCCGGGCACGTGCTCCGAGGCGGCGATCTGTTGCGCCGTGAACGCGCGCGGGTGCTCGACGACCTCGAACGAAACGCCGTGCTCGCGGAAGTAGCCCTCGAGCCGCTCCGTGCAATCCATCGTGTACCTCCCTTCGGGGTCGATCTCCACATGCGCCCACCCGGGGTCGAACCGAAGGGCCATGCGGCACACTATGGGCGGGCCCTTCTCCCGGGTCTCGACGAGGGGCGATGGCGATGCGCAGGGTCCTGAGCGACCGGCTCGTCTCCTGGGCGAGCATCCTCGACCCTCAGACCGAGCGGCAGGCGCGCATGACCTCGGAGCTGCCGATCGTGGACGGGCACGTGGCGCTGATGCCGGACGCGCACCTGGGAATCGGCGCGACTATCGGTTCTGTCATCCCGACGCGCTCCGCCGTGATCCCGAGTGCCGTCGGCGTCGACATCGGGTGCGGAATGGCGGCGCGGCGGCTTGACCTTCCGGCCGAGGACCTCGCGCCCGGCACGCTCGACGCGTGGGTTCGCGCGATGGGGAGCGCGGTACCGGCCGGTCTTGGGCACTGGCATCGGCGCCCGAGCGAGGAGGCGCGCGCGTGGTTCGAGGCGAACCCGCCGCCCCCGACGCTCGACAAGGTGGAGCAGGCGATGGCGCAGCTCGGGACGCTCGGCTCGGGGAACCACTTCGTCGAGATCGCGGTCGACACCGAGGGGTGGGCGTGGATCCTCCTGCACTCCGGCTCGCGCGGCGGCGGGAACAAGCTCGCATCGATGCACATCGAGGTGGCGCGCCGCCTCTGCACCTTCGCGCTGCCCGATCGAAATCTCGCGTGGCTCGAGCAAGGCACTCGGGAGTTCGAAATCTATCTCCGCGACCTCCGCTGGTCTCAGCGATACGCGCGCCGCAACCGCGAGCTCATGCTCGGCGAGACGAACGCGGCGTTCGAAGACGTCCTCGGTCGTGACCTCCTGCCGACCTTCGAGGTCAACTGCCACCACAACTACACGGAGCTCGAGGAGCACGGGGGACGTCGTCTGTGGATCACCCGGAAGGGGGCCATCCGCGCCGGCGTCGGGGAGTGGGGGCTGATCCCCGGCGCGATGGGCCAGCGCTCGTTCGTCGTGCGCGGGCTCGGCAACCCCGAGGCGTACGAGTCGTGCGCGCACGGTGCCGGCCGCGCGATGTCGCGCACGCAGGCGCGCAAGACGCTGACGGTCGAGGACTTCGAGCCGGTGATGGGCGAGGCGGCGTGGCAGCGGGAGTTCGCGAGGCAGCTGCTCGACGAGCATCCCTCGGCCTACAAGCCGATCGACGTGGTCATGCGCGACCAGGCGGATCTCGTCGAGGTCGTGCACGAGCTGCGGGCTGTCGCCAACTACAAGGGCACGTCCTAGAGGTCGCGCCGCCGAGGGGGGGTCGCTACCATGCGGACAGAGACCAGGGAGGTTGGGCGATGACGACGGTGAAGGCCGCAGTGCTGCAGACCGACTGGGCGGGCAGCCAGGAGGCGATGACCGACAAGCACGAGGAGGCGGCCCGCGAGGCCGCGGCCCAGGGCGCCCAGGTCATGTGCTTCCAGGAGCTGTTCTACGGGCCGTACTTCTGTCAAGTCCAGGACGCGGAGTACTACACGTACACGGAGCCGATCCCCGACGGGCCCACGACCAGGCGGTTCCAGGCCGTCGCCAAGGAGCTCGGGATGGTGATGGTGCTGCCGATGTACGAGATCGTGCAGCCGGGCCAGTACTACAACACGGCCGCCGTGATCGACGCCGACGGGACGTACCTCGGCAAGTACCGCAAGCACCACATCCCGCAGGTGAAGGGGTTCTGGGAGAAGTTCTACTTCACGCCGGGGACCGAGGGGTATCCGGTGTTCGAGACGGCCGTCGGCAAGGTCGGCGTGTACATCTGCTACGACCGCCACTTCCCCGAAGGCTGGCGGATCCTCGGCCTGCACGGCGCCGAGATCGTGTTCAATCCCTCCGCCACGCATCGGGGCCTGAGCGAGTACATCTGGCGGCTCGAGCAGCCCGCGGCCGCGGTCGCGAACATGTACTACGTGGGCGCGATCAATCGCGTCGGGATCGAGCCGCTCGGCGACGACGACTTCTACGGGCAGAGCTACTTCGTCGACCCCGAGGGACAGTTCGTCGGCGACGTCGGCGACGCCTACAAGCCCGAGCTGATCGTGCGCGAGCTCGATCTCGGCAAGATCCGCGAGGTCCGGGACCGCTGGGCCTTCTATCGCGACCGTCGCCCGGACGCGTATGAGGACATCGTCGCCCGGTAGCGGAGTCGAGCGGGTCGAGCCTTCCCAGCGGTTCCCGGAGGGCCGAGAATCCGGGCATGAGCGGCGAGACCATGCGCGAGGAGCGCAGGGTCGTCACCGCCCTGTTCGCCGACGTCGCCGGCTCGACCGAGCTGACCGAGCGGCTCGATCCCGAGGACGCCCGAGACCTCATCGGAACCGCGGTCGCTCGCATGGTCGGGGCGGTGGAGCGGTTCGGCGGTACCGTGAAGGATCTCGCGGGCGACGGCGTCCTCGCGCTGTTCGGCGCCCCCGTGGCACACGAGGACGACCCCGAGCGGGCGGTGCGTGCGGGGCTCGCGATGGTCGAGGCCGTCGACACCGTGGCGATCCGCGTCGGCATCGAGACCGGGCTGGTCATCCTCGGGCCGGTCGGTGCCGGTACCCGCGTCGAGTACGGGGCGACCGGCGACACGATCAACGTCGCCGCCCGGCTGCAGTCGCACGCCCCGCCCGGCGGCGTCCTGGTCGGGGCGGTCACCCAGCGCGCCGCCCGATCGCTCTTCGACTGGGGCGAGGAGCGCCGGTTCGAGCTGAAGGGCAAGGCCGAGCCGGTCGCCGCCTTCGAGGCGCTGCGCGCGAGGGACGGGGGCGACCGCGGCCGCGACGAGGGGGTCTCGACTCCGATGATCGGTCGCGACGACGAGCGAGCGCGAGCGCTCGAGCGCGCGACCCGTGCCCTCGCCGGCGAGGGGGGCGTGCTCGTGATCGTGGGCGAGCCGGGGATCGGCAAGAGCCGGCTCGTCGACGAGGTTCGACGCTCGGTCACGTCGGCGGGCGGCGTGCGGTGGCTCGAGGGCCGGTGCGCGTCGTTCGGCCAGACGACCCCGTACCTGCCGCTCCGCGAGATCCTGCTCGGCGCGCTCGAGCTCTCCGAGGACCAACCGAACCTCGCCGAGGCCGCGGCCGCCCGACTCCCGGCGCTCCTCGGGCGTGAGGGCGTCGACCTCGTGCCATATCTCGAGGCCGTGATCGGAACGCGCGAGCCGACGGGCCGGTCGCCGGAGACCGTGCAGCTGCGGACGGTCGAGTCGCTGCGGCTCCTGGTCGCGGGCCTCGCCGAGCGCGGCCCCATCGTCGTCGCGATCGAGGACCTGCACTGGGCCGACCCCTCGACGCTGCACGCCCTCGAGCACCTGGTCCCCGCCGCGGCCCAACGACCCGTGCTGTTCGTGCTGACGCGGCGTGCGGGGGCCGGCGGCTCGGACCGGCTCGAGCGGCTCGCGTCGACGCCGACGGCCGAGCGCTCGGACACGATCGAGCTCCACGAGCTCGGGGCGGAGGACGATGCGCTGTTGCTGGACTCCCTCGTCGGTCACGATGTGCTCCCCGACGAGCTCCGCCGGCGCGTCACCGAGACCTGCGGCGGGAACCCGTTCTTCCTCGGCGAGCTCGTCCGGTCCTGGATCGACGCCGGTGTCCTTCGCCGCGGCGGCGATGCCTGGTCGATCGTCGGTGCCGGTGCCGGGATCGAGCTGCCCGCGACGATCGAGAAGGTGATCCTCGCGCGGATGGACGTGCTCGAGCCGGTCTCGCGGGACGTGCTGACCGCGGGATCGGTGCTGGGACGCCAGTTCTCGCTCGCGGTGCTGGAGCGGGTGCTCGAGGCCGATCCGCGCCCCGTCGTGGGCGAGCTTCGGCGGCTGGATCTCCTCGAACCGGAGGAGTCCTCGGATGAGCTGGCGTTCCGGCACGCGCTCATCCAGGAGGTGGCCTACGGGAGCCTGCTGAAGAAGCGCCGCCGCGAGCTGCACGCCCGCGCGGCGGCGGCGATCGGCGAGCTGTGGCCGGACCGGCTCGACGAGCAGCTCGGCGTGCTCGCCTACCACCACCGCGGCGCCGGCGAGATCGACGCGGCGCGCGCGTGCCACGTCCGCGCCGCTGAGCGCGCCGAGCGGCTGCACGCCGTCGAGGAGGCGATCGAGCACCTGAGCTCGGCGATCGCGCTCGCCGAGGAGCTGGGCCGGACGGAAGGGGAGCGCGAGGTCGCGGAGCTGCGGCTCGCCCGCGCGCGCGTGCGAGCCCGGACCGGCGACGTGTCCGGCGCGATCGACGACCTCGAGCGGGTGCTCGCGGCCGAACCGCCGCCGGACGTGGCGATGCGGGCGCACGACGACCTCGGATTCGTCCTTGCGGGCGCGGCCGACTACCGGGCCGCGATCCCACATCTGACCCGTGCGCTGGACGATGCCGTGGCGCTCGGCGATCGCGCCGCGCAGGTGAGCGCGCTCAGCCGTCTCTCGCTCGTCCACACGAACCGCCTCGACTTCGTGTCGGGGCTCGAGTACGGCGGGCGCGCGATGGCGCTCGCGGAGTCGATGGGCGACGAGCGCTCGATCGCGACGGCGATGGATGGGTTGAAGCAGGTCGCCCTCCAGATCGGGGACTTCGACCGGCTCGAGGAGCTCGCGGGTCGGCTCGCGGAGATCCATCGGCGCACCGACGACCTGTGGCTGCTCCAATTCGTCGTGCTCGAGCTCGGCTACGCCGATGCGCTCCGCGGGCGTGCCGCCGAGGGGATCGCGCGGATCGAGGAGTCGCGCGAGATCAACCGCCGCATCGGCGACCGCGGCAACGAGCCGGTGCATCTCGGCCTCCTCGGGCGGGCGTGCCGAGGCGTCGGCGACTACGGGCGGGCCCTCGAGCTCGGTCGCCGGGCGCTCGGGCTGGCGCGGTCGCTCGAGCACCAGGAGTGGATCGCGCTCCTCGGGGTCGAGCTCGCCGGAACCCTGCTCGAGGTTGCCGCGTTGGAGGAGGCGAGCGCCGTCCTCGACGCGGGCGCGGCGGCGGGCGAGCGCGCGGGGGCGGACATGCACCTCGTTCGCTGCCTCGGCTTGCACGCGCTCGCGGCGGACCGGCTCGGCGATGAGCGGCGAGCGGCACAGCTCGCGGATCGGGCCGCGGCGGTCCTCGCCGAGGTGCGGATCGGGCCACCGCGCGCCTACGTCATGGGGCGCGACGCGATCACGGCGCTCGCGTCGGTCCGGCTCGGACAGGGTCGGCTCGAGGACGCCGCATCGCTCGCCCGGGCGATCGTGGCCGCCTGCGAGGCGAGCGGCGTGAGCGACGGCGTGGTCGACGGGCGTCTCGTGCTCGCCGAGCTCGAGCGTCGCCGGGGCGGGCTCGAAGGAGCGACCGCAGAGGCCGAACTGGCCCTCGCCGAGGCGCAGCGGACGGGCCTGCCGACGGCGTGGCTCGCCCATGCCGCGATCGCCGACACGTGCCGGGTGACCGGCGACGTCGCGGGCGCCGCCGACCACCTCGGGCGGGCCGAGGCACTGGTTGCGGCGCTCGCCGAAACCATCGACGATGCGGAGGTCCGCGCCGGGTTCGAGGAAGCCGCGTCGGAGAGGTTGTCCGCGAGGGGGAGGCCGGGATGACCGTTTCCAACCTGCATCACGTGACGATCCGCGTTCAGGACCCTGCGCGGTCTCGTCGCTTCTACGAGGACGTCCTCCAGCTCCAGTTCATGGAGATCCCGGTCGGCGAGGCGACTGCGGGGATCTGGCGGGGCAATCCCACGGAGGGGACGCTGCTCGCCACGCAGGCGGGCGACACGTTCGTGATCCTCATGCCCCCGCTGGAGGGCACCTCCGCCGACGACCGCTTCAGCGAGTACCGGATCGGGATCGACCACCTCGCGTTCGGCGTGGACGATCGCGGCGCGCTCGAGCAGCTGGTCGAGCGGCTGGGGTCGGCCGGCGTCGAGACGGCCGGGATCGAGACCGACCCGGTGCTCGGCAAGGAGTACGTCGGCTTCCGCGATCCCGACAACGTGCAGTGGGAGTTCTACTCCCGGTAGGCCTCGCGAGCGCGGCGACGCGGCGTTCGCGCGCCCGGCCACCCATCGGTAGCATCCCGCCCGATGCGCCGCGCCGGGATGTTCGTGCTCGCGTTGCTGCTCGTCGCGGCGCTCTGGGAGCTCTACAAGTGGGCCGGGCCCCAGGACGGATGGTGGTTCCTTCCGCGAGCCAACGACCAGGCGATGCCGCACGTCTGGGAGATGCTCTCGCGATACGCGCAGCCCGAGCGTCGTGGATCCGGCACGCCCATCCTGCTCGTGGTCCTCGGGGGCGCGTGGTTCACCCTGCGTCTCGCGCTCGTCGGGTTCGCGATGGGCACCGCCGTCGGCCTGGGCCTGGCCGTGCTCATGGCGCGCTACAAGGTCGTCGAGCGCGGGCTGCTGCCGTGGCTCGTGCTGTCGCAGACCGTGCCGCTGATCGCGCTCGCGCCGCTGGTCGTGAGCTGGGGCGGCAAGCTCCACCTCGGCGGGTTCGAGTGGCCGCGATGGCTCTCGGCGGCGGTGCTCGGCGCGTTCCTCGCGTTCTTCCCCGTGGCCGTCGGGACGCTGAAGGGGCTCACCTCCACGCCGCCGGCGTCGCTCGAGCTCATGGACTCCTACGCGGCGACGTGGCGGCAGACGCTGTTCAAGCTCCGGTTCCCCGCCGCGGTCCCGTTCATCGTCCCGTCCCTGAAGCTCGCGGCGACCGCGTCGGTCGTGGGCGTGGTCGTCGCCGAGATCTCGACCGGACTGGCCGGTGGGATCGGGCGGCTGATCATCGAGTACGCGCGCGAGGCGACCGCCGACCCCGCCAAGGTGTACACGGCGGTGTTCGGCGCCGCCGCGCTCGGCCTGCTCATGGCCGGGCTCGTCGCGCTCATCGACCTGGTGACGATGCGGAACCGGCCGCGCGAGGCCGTCGAGTGACGGCCGCCGTCGAGGTCCGCAACTTGTCCAAGGTCTTCAACGCGGGTCAGGCGAACGCGGTCGAGGCGCTCGTCGACATCGACCTCGTGATCGAGGCCGGAGAGTTCGTCTCGCTCATCGGGCCCTCCGGTTGCGGCAAGTCGACGCAGCTCCGTTTGATCGCCAACCTCACCGAGCCCACGAGCGGCGAGGTGCTCGTGAACGGCAAGCCGGCGCAGGCGGCGCGGATGGACCAGGACTACGGGATGGCGTTTCAGCAGGCCGGGCTCTTCGAGTGGCGGACGGTGGCGAAGAACATCGAGCTCCCGCTCGAGCTGAAGGGCTGGGACAAGGCGAAGCGGCGGGGTCGGGCGCTCGAGATGCTCGAGCTCGTCAAGCTGCCCGAGTTCGCCGAGCATTACCCGTGGCAGCTCTCGGGCGGCATGCAGCAGCGGGTGGCGATCGCGCGTGCCCTCGCGGCGCATCCACCGATCCTGCTGATGGACGAGCCCTTCGGTGCGCTCGACGAGATGACGCGCGAGCACATGCAGGTCGAGCTCCTGCGGATCTGCGCCGAGACCTCGACCACGGTGGTCTTCGTCACGCACTCGATTCCCGAGGCCGTCTACCTGTCGACCCGGGTGGTGGTGATGTCCCCGCGGCCGGGGCGGATCAAGGACCTCATCGCGGTGGATCTCGGCCCGCGACGCGACGTCGACACCCGCGAGGCCGACGCGTTCTTCCGCAAGATCACCGAGGTGCGCGAGGCGCTCCGCGGGATGGAGACGACGGACGCCGTGGGGATCGAGGATCGATGAGGCGGATCGCGCAGCTCGTCTGGCCGCCGCTGGTGTTCGGGCTCGCGTTCCTGGTCCTTTGGGAGATCGCGGTCAAGGTGTTCGACTTCCAGCCGTACTTCCTGCCGGCACCCACGGCGATCTGGACGGAGTTCCGCACGAACACGGGGCTGATCTGGGATGCGGCGAGGGTCTCGGGCGGCAACGCGCTCATCGGACTGCTGGTGGGGACGGCGCTCGGCGTGTCGATGAGCTTCCTGCTCGCCCGCTTCCGCCTGCTGAACGACCTGGTGAGCCCGCTCGCGATCTCGCTGAACGCCGTGCCGATCTTCGTCCTGGTGGCGCTGTTCAACAACATGTTCTCGATCACGAGCGAGGTGCCGCGGCGGCTGATGGTGACGCTCGTCGTGTACTTCATCGTGCTCGTGAACGTGACCCGGGGACTCCGCGAGGTCGCGTCGATCCAGCTCGAGCTCATGCGCTCGTACGCGGCGAGCGACACGGCGATACTTCGGAAGGTGCGCGTGCCCAACGCGGTGCCGTACCTGTTCACGGCGCTCAAGATCGCGGCCCCGGCCGCCGTGATCACCGCGTTCGTCTCCGAGTACTTCGGCGGCTCGCAGAACGGCCTCGGCAGCCGGATCGTCGGCAGCATCGCGATCTCGAAGAACGCGACGGCCTGGGCGTACGTCCTCGGGGCCTGCCTGGTGGGCCTCGCGTTCTTCCTCGCGGCGCTGCTGCTCGAGCGGATGACCACCCCGGGGGGTTCGCAGGCCGCGCGACGATCGGCCTGATCGAGGCCTCGGCAGCCGCGAGCGAGTTGGGGCATGATGACCGGCGGGCCGGCCAGACCGCGATGGACGCATCCGGCTCGGGGGGAAGGGGGCACCGCATGAGGGGACGGTTCAAGCACATCGCGGCGGGGGTGGTGGTGCTCGCGCTCGTGGCCGTGGGGTGCAGCAACGACAACGGCGGCGGGGGCAGCACGGGCGGCGGTGGCGACTGCGACTCGACCGACGCCGTGAAGCTGCAGCTGCAGTGGTTCATCCAGTCCCAGTTCGCGGGCTACTTCGCCGCGCAGGACAAGGGCTTCTACGCGGACCAGTGCCTCGACGTCACGATCGTCGAGGGCGGCGTGGACATCGTGCCGCAGCAGCAGCTGGCCGACGGCGCGGTCGACTTCGCGCTCGCGTGGGTGCCGAAGGCGCTCGCGAGCCGAGAGGCCGGGGCGAACATCGTCGACATCGCCCAGGTCTTCCAGCGCTCGGGCACGTTGCAGGTCTCGTTCAAGGCCACCGGGATCACCTCGTCGGCCGATTTCGCGGGCCACACCATCGGGAACTGGGGATTCGGCAACGAGTACGAGATCTTCGCGGCGCTCGCGAAGGACGGGCTCGATCCGGCCGCCGACGTGACGCTCGTGCAGCAGCAGTTCGACATGCAGGGCCTGCTCGCGGGCGACATCGACGCGGCCGAGGCGATGACGTACAACGAGTACGCGCAGGTGCTCGAGGCCGTGAACCCCGACACCGGCGACCTCTACACGCCAGAGGACCTGAACGTCGTGTCCTACGAGACCGAGGGCGTCGGGATGCTGCAGGACGCGATCTGGGCCGACGCGGAGAGGCTGAGCTCCGACGACGCCTACCAAGACATCGCCGTGCGGTTCGTGACGGCCTCGCTCCAGGGCTGGGCGTACTGTCGCGACAACGTCCAGGAGTGCACCGACATCGTGGTGGCCAAGGGCTCGAAGCTGGGAGCCAGCCACCAGCTCTGGCAGATGAACGAGATCAACAAGCTGATCTGGCCGGCTCCGGACGGCGTCGGCTACATCGACCAGGCCGCGTGGGACCGCACCGTCGAGATCGCGATGAGCACGCCGAACCTGGAAGGAGCCACGGTGATCACCGCGGCGCCGACCGACGGCGCGTGGACGAATGACATCGTGACCGAGGCCCTCGGCAAGCTGGACGAGCTCGGCGTCGACACGAAGGGCGCGGACTTCGCGCCCATCGACGTGACCCTCCAGGAGGGCGGGGTCTAGGGCGGACGGTCGCGACGTCCTCGACGTCGTGACCGGAAGGATTGATGCGGGCGGGCCGCCGGGGCGGCCCGCCCGCTTCGCGAGCACCACCGGCCATGGCGATCCGGTCGAGGGCGCGATGGGGGAGGTCGCGTGAGTCGGCTCCAGCAGGCGCTGAAGATCCGGCCCGGCGAAGCAAGGACGGCCGGCCTCGGCATCGGCCTCATGCTCGTCACGGCGGCGGGCGCAGCGATCGGCCAGAGCGGCGTCGACGCGCTGTTCTTCGCCCGCTCGGGCGCGGACGCGCTGCCGGTGATGTTGCTGTTCTCGGGCGGCCTGCTGTTCGCTGTGTCGCTCGCCGTGACGGCGCTGCTCGGGCGCATCGCGCGGCGACGGCTGTTCGTCGCGGCGCCGCTCGTCGTCGCCGGCATCCTGCTGGTGGAGCGGGGGCTCGTCGCCGCCGAGCCCTCGTGGATCTACCCGGTGCTGTGGCTGACCGCCGGGGCCGCCCAGATGGTGCAGGGCCTGTTCACGTGGGGACTGGTCGGCATCGTGGTCGACACCCGGCAGGCCAAGCGCCTGTTCCCGCTCTTCGGCGCCGGAGGCATCTTCGGCGCCGTGCTCGGAGGACTGGTGACCCGGCCGCTCGCCGACGCCCTCGGCGCCGAGAACCTGCTGTTCGCCTGGGCGGCCGGCCTGCTCGCGGCGTTTGCCGTCGGCCGAGCGCTCGTCGGCTCGGCCCGGGCGGCGCCGGTTCGCCGGCGATCCCGCCGGCCGAGGAGCCGCCTGCTCGACGAGATGCAGCAGGGGTTCCGCTTCGTTCGCGGCTCGGCGGTGATGCGGTGGATGTCGGTCGCGGCCGTGCTGTTCTCCGTGCTGTTCTTCTCCCTGTACCTGCCGTTCACGCGCGCCGCGACCGAGCGGTTCCCCGACGCCGACGCGCTCGCCGGCTTCTTCGGCCTGTTCTCGGCGGTGACGACGGCGGCCGCGCTGTTGTCGTCGCTCTTCCTGACGAACCGGCTGTTCGCGCGCTTCGGGGTGACGACGATGATCGTCGTGCTGCCGCTGATCTACCTCGTCGGGTTCTCGATCCTGATCGTCAACGCCGCCCTTCTCACGCTGGTGGCGATCCGGTTCGTCCAGATGGTCTGGATCTCCTCGGTCGCCGGGCCGGCCTCCGAGTCCGTCGTGAACGTGGTCCCGCCGACCCGCCGCGACCAGACCCGCGCGTTCCTGAACGGCGGTCCGGCCCAGATCGGCACGATCCTCGCCGGTCTCATCCTGCTGGTCGGGGATCGAGCCCTCACCCCGACGCAGCTCTTCGCGATCGGGCTGGTGACGGCGGTGGTGACGTTGTTCGCCACCCTGCGCGTGCGGCGCTCGTACGCGACGGCGCTGATCGAGGCCCTGCGGAGCGGCCGGCCCGAGGTCTTCCCGTCGCGCGAGGACGAGGAGCCGCTCGGCGGGCGCCGGGTCGACGGGGCCGCGATCGCCGCGGTCGTCGCCGGCGTCACCGATCCCGACGTCCACGTCCGCCGGGCGGCCGTCGAGATTCTCGGGGACCTCGCGGGCGACGGCGCCGCCGACGCGCTGCGCGTCGCGCTGGCGGACGAGGACCCGACGGTCCGCTCGACGGCACTGGATTCGCTCGTTCGCGCCGGAGATCGCGATGCGGCGGGCGAGGCGACGCGCGCCCTCGCGGACGGCGACGCGGCGGTTCGCCTGGCCGCCGTCCGCGCCGTCGACGCCCTCGGCGACGAGACGGCGGATGCGCTTCGGGGCGCGCTCGCCGACCCGAGTGCCGGCGTGCGATCGGCCGCGGCCGCGGCGCTGCTCCGGCGCTCGGCCGACGCTCAGTCGCTCGCGACCGTCGGCGGCATGCTCGAGGGCGACGATTCCGAGGAGCGGGCCCTGGGGATGCGGGCGCTCGCGGCGTCGACGTCGCCCGAGTCCTTCGCGCTGTGCGCCGCCGGACTCGACGATGCCAGCCCGAGCGTGCGGGCCGAGGCGGCGAGGTCGCTCGCGGTGTCCGATCCCGGCGCCGTGCCGCTCCTCGTTCGCGCCCTCGGCGACCCGGACGACGACGTCCGCGCGGCGGCCGCGGACGCGCTCGGCCGCGTCGGCCCGGCGGCGCTCGAGCCGGTCCTGGCGGCCCTGTTCGACCCCGGTCTCGCGGCGGGAGCGCTCGCGGCGCTCGAGCGACTTCCGGAGGAGGCGAACCCCGACGTCATCCGCGGCTTCGCGCGCGAGGAGACGGCCCGCGCGGTCGCGGACTTCGACGTCGCGCGCGCGATCGAGGCGGCCGACGACGGCGCGGCGTCGCTGCTGCGCGACTCGCTCGTCGAGCGCGCGCGACGGCAGGGACGCAACGCACTGCGCGCGGCGGCCATCCTCGGCGACCGCTCGTCGATCCGCTTCGCCCTCGACCACCTGGACGACGGCGACCGGACCCAGGTCGCGAACGCCCTGGAGGCGCTCGAGTCGCTCGGCGAGCCGACGATCGTCCGGCCCCTGCTGCCGCTGTGGGAGCCCGCGGTTCCGCGCAGCGCACCGCGCGAGACGTGGCTGCCCGCTCTGCTGCACGATCCCGACCCCTGGATCCGCGACTGCGCCGCCCTGATCGGCGCCTCGACCGAAGGAGCATCGATGACCGACGCGCTCGCCACCCTGTCGGAGATGGAACGGGTGCTGTTCCTGCGAAAGGTCCCGCTGTTCGCCGAGCTCTCCCCGCGCGACCTCTCGCGGATCGCGACGATCGCCGAGGAAGCGACCTACACCGCCGGCGAGACGATCGCCGGGCAGGGGGAGCCGGGGGAGGAGCTCCACATCGTCGTCGAGGGCGAGGTGCGCGTGCTGCGGGAGGCGCCCGGCGGATCGGAGGAGGCCGAGCTCGCCCGCCGCACCTCGGGCGAGGTCGTGGGCGAGATGGCGCTCATCACGCAGGATCCCCGGATGGCCTCGCTCGTCGCCGCCGGCGACGTCCGCACGCTCCGCGTCGGCCGCACCGCGTTCGAGGGCGTGCTGCGCGAGCGACCCGAGACGGCGATCGCCGTGATCCGGGTGCTGAGCCAGCGCCTCGTCGAGAGCGCGGGGGCCGCCCGGGCGACCTGACGGCGGGCCTCGGCTCGCGCGGGGATATCGTTCCGGCCATGGTCTGCCCCCGGTGCGGGACCGTGAATCCCGAGGGTGCCCGGTTCTGCCTGCAGTGCGGAGCGCGCCTGCGGCCGGACGACCGCGACGAGCGGCTCGACCCGTTCCTGCCGCAGGACCTGCTGGCCAAGCTCGAGGCCGCCCGCGAGGGCCGGGCGATGGAGGGCGAACGCCGCATCGTCACGATGCTGTTCTGCGACGTGCAGGGCTCGACGGCGATGGCCGAGTCTTTGGATCCCGAGGACTGGGCCGAGATCATGAACGGCGCGTTCGAGCGCCTGATCGCGCCCGTCTATCGCTACGAGGGCACGCTCGCCCGCCTGATGGGCGACGCGATCTTCGCGTTCTTCGGCGCGCCGATCGCCCACGAGGACGACCCGCAGCGAGCCGTCGCTGCCGGACTGGAGATCGTCGAGGGCATCCAGGGATACCGCGAGCGCCTCAAGGCCGATCGCCGGCTGGACCTGAACGTCCGCGTGGGCATCAACACGGGTCCGGTCGTGGTCGGGCAGGTGGGCTCCGACCTCCGGCTCGAGTACACCGCGATGGGCGACGCGGTGAACGTCGCCGCGCGCATGGAGCAGACGGCCGAGCCGGGCACGGTACAGATCACCGCGGAGACGCACCGGCTGGTGGCCCCGTACTTCCGGACCGAGTCCCGCGGCGACGTGGAGGTCAAGGGCAAGTCCGAGCCCGTCGCGGCCTACCGGGTCGTCGGCCGGGCGGCGCGAGCCGCACCGAGCGTGGCACGCCGTTCCGGCTCGCCGCTCGTCGGGCGCGAGCGCGAGACGGCCGAGCTCCGCGGCGCCGTGCGGGAGGTGCAGTCGGGCGGCGGACGCATCGTCTCGCTGATCGGCGAGGCCGGGCTCGGCAAGAGCCGGCTGATCGAGGAGACGCGCCGCGTCTGGGCAGAGCTCAGACCCGACGACCCGTCGCCGGCCGCGCGCCTGCATAGTCTCTGGGAGACGTGGCAGTGCGTCTCCTACGACACGACGCGCCCCTACGCGCAGTACCGCCGGATCCTGGCCGAGTTCGCCGGCATCCGGGACGCCGATCCGCCGGACGTCGTGCTCGACAAGCTCAGCGCCCTCGTCGAGCCGGATGCCGCCTCCGAGTGGCTCGAGCCGCACCTGCGGGTCTGGCGCTCGCTGTTCGGGGTCCTCGAGCCCGGCGAGGAGCCGCTCGAGGGCGAGGCCTTCCGAAGGGCGATCACGGAACTCGTCACGGGGGGCACCCGGGCGTTCGGGGCCGAGCCGCGCCTGATGGTCTTCGAGGACCTGCACTGGTGCGACGAGGCCTCGATGGACCTGTTGATGGAGACCGCCCGGGTCGTCGACGACCTCCCGTGCCTGGCGCTCTTCGCCTACCGCCCCGACCGCGCCGCGCAGTCGTGGCGCCTCAAGCAGTGGCTCGAGACCGAGTACCCGCACCGGTCGGTCGAGCTCGTGCTGTCACCGCTCTCGCGCGAGGAGAGCGGCGCGCTCGTCGACGGGCTGCTGCCGCCCGAGCGGCGGTCCGACGCCGTGCGCGCGGGGATCCTCGAGCGCACCGACGGCAACCCGCTGTTCGTCGAGGAGATGGCCGCCGCCGTCCTGGAGCGCGAGGCCTCGGACGGCGACGAGCTCGCGATCCCCTCCTCCCTGCAGGCACTGATCACGGCCCGGCTCGACACGCTCGACGAGGAGACGCGGCGGACCCTGCAGCTCGCCTCCGTCATCGGGCCCGCGTTCTCCGAGCCCGTCCTTCGCGCCGTGGCGGGCGACGGCGACGAGCTCGGCCGGCGGCTCAGCGCGCTCGAGCGGGTGGGATTGATCGGCGAGACGGCGCGCGTGCCCGAGCGCGAGTACGCCTTCCGTCACAGCCTCATCCGGGAGGCGACGTACGACACGATCCTCCTGCGTGCCCGGCGGCAGCTCCATCAACGCGTCGGCGAGGTCCTGGAGGAGCTCTCGCCCGATCGCATCGAGGAGTTCGCACCGTTGCTCGCGCGGCACTTCCAGGAGGCCGGCGACGACGAGCGGACCCTGCGCTACGCGACCGCGGCCGGCGACGCCGCGGCGCGGTTGTACGCGAACGCCGACGCGGCGTCCCATTACGCCACCGCGATCGAGGCCGCCGACCGACTCGGCCGGTCGCGGGAGCGGCTGGAGCACCTGTATCCGAGCCGCGGCCGGACGCTCGAGCTCGCCGGGCGCCACGACGACGCGGCGGCCGACTACGAGGCGATGCGGGAGCTCGCTGAGGACGTGGGCGATCCCGGATCCGTGCTGCAGGCCGAGCTCGCCCTCGCGACCCTGCACGCGACCCCGACGCCGAAGTTCGACCCGGTCCGGGGGCGCGAGCTCTCCGAACGGACCATCGCCCACGCTCGCGAGCTCGGCGAGCCGCTGGCGGAGTCCAAGGCACTGTGGAACCTCATGCTGCTCGACGTCTTCGGGGGCGGCGACCTGCACGAAGCGCTCGATGCCGGGGAGCGCTCGCTCGCGATCGCTCGCGAACTCGGCGCGCGGGAACAGCTGGCCTTCACGCTGAACGACCTCTGGCGCCCCTACGCGGGGATGGGCGACCTCGCGGCGGCGCGGCGCTGTCTCGAGGAGGCGACGCCGATCTGGCGCGAGCTCGGCAACCTCCCGATGCTGAGCGAGAACCTCGCCAGCCAGGGAACGCTGGTCTGGCTGAACGGCGACGGTCCGCGGTCGCTCGAGCTCTGCCAGGAGGCGATCGCGATCTCCGGGGAGATCGGCAACAACTGGGGTGAGGCGTACGCGCTCATGGGCGTGTCCGGCATCCAGCAGGACGCCGGGGAGATGAGCGCGGCGATCGCCACCATGCGGTCGTGCATCGAGATCGCCGAGCGCGCCGGGTTCGTCCCCGCGCTCGCGACCGTTCGCGCGGACCTCGCGTCGCTGCTCGCCAACCTCGGCGACCTCGACGGCGCCCGCGAGCTCCTCGACATCGCGCTTGCGGGTGGCCGAGGAGCGGCAGCCGATCGCGCGGCCGTGGGTCGTGGGGATCCAGGCCGAGGTGCACCTGCTGGCGGGCGAGCTCGACGAGGCCGAGGCGGCCGGCGCCGAGACGCACCTCGTGTCGCTGCCGGAGCCGCTGCAGTCGATGACGACGATCCGGCTCGCGATCGTGCTCGCGCGGGTGGCCGCGGCTCGCGGCGACCACGCCCGGGCGCTCGCGGCGGCCGACGACGTCGTCGAGCGGCTCGGGCGCCTCGAGATCCGCCAGTTCGTGCCGGAAGCGTTGCTGGTGAAGGGGAGGTCACTCGCCGCCACCGGAGCGTCCGACGACGCCGAGCGTGCGCTCCGAGCCGCGCGGGCGGGTGCCGAGGAGGTCGGGTGCCGGCGCGTTCTGTGGGAGATCCTGCTCGAGCTGAGCCGTGTCGCGGCGACGAACGGTGACCTCGGCGCGGCGGACGAGCTCCGCGGCGAGGGCGGCGGCGATCGTCGAGGAGATCGCCCGAAACGTCGAGCCGGACGCGCTCCGCGCGAGCTTCCTCGCCCGCCCCGACGTTCGGGCCCTGCTCTCCCGAGGGTGACGTGTGGGGCCGGGCAGAGCCCGGCCCCACACGTCGCGTCCCGCGATCCTAGGTTCGAATCGACGCCGTGTAGACGTCGCTCCCGAACCCGACGGGGATCAGCACGCGGGCATCGTCGCCCGGAGCCGTGCTGAACGAGTAGATCGGGTTCCGCGAGTCCGTCCAGAAGACGTGCGCGAATCCGTCGGATCCGACCGCGAGCCCGGAGTAGTCGCCCATGAACGTCGAGAACCCGTTGGCGTCGGGGAACTCGTTGGACGCCGGGAAGCTCACGTTCGTCACGCGCACCGGGGCCCCGTGCCCGCGGTTCAGGGAGACGTCCATCGCCCCGGTCGCCATGTCGTCGCCGTACTTGCGGTCGTAGTACATCGTCACGACCTTGCCGTTCGGCGCGAGGGCCGTCCACTGCCACCACTGGTCGGCGAGCTGCGTGCCCTCGTCGTTCACGGAGGGCAGCTGCGTCACGTCGGTGCTCGTCCCCGTGAACGTCGCGCCGCCGTCCGTCGAGACGCTTCGCACGACGTCGTTGTTGCAGCCGTTCACGTCCCCGACCCCGTCGTACAGGTTCAGGAACGTGTCGCCGCTGAATCCGGCCGGCGAGCAGTTCCCCAGGGCGGGGTTCGAGTGCCCGTTGATGTAGGTGCCGAAGTCGATCACGATCTCCGAGTCGGAGACCGCAACGCCGCTCGGGTAGTTCGTTGCCCGGAAGATGCTCACACCCGAAAGCGGTGCGGTGGGCACGCACGCCCGGCCGAAATCGAACCCGGTGTACGTGAAGCAGTCGGGCAGGTCGTAGAAGTCCGTGACCTTGACGGGATCACCGAACGTGTTGCCGCCGTCCGTCGACTTCACCACCAGCACCTGGTTGTGGTTGTCGTTCGGGTCGCCCGTGCAGGGATCGCCGAACGCGCCGGCGCAGTTGTTGAAGTTCTGGAACGCCACGTAGACGTCGCCGTTGGGCGCGGTGAACGGGTTTGCGAACTGGTTCGCGTCGCAGGTACCCGCCGGCGCCCCGGAGAAGTTCACGGGACACAGAGCCGCCGAGAAGCCGCTGATCGCTCCGCTCTGGTGCCAGCTCACACCGTGATCGTCCGAGTAGGCGAACGTGATGGGGTCCGACGTGAAGTCGGTGCTGTACTGGGCCCAGGCCACGTAGATGCGATCCTGATACGGGCTCGAGGCGGAGGAGTCGATCGTCATGTACTCCTTGTCCAGCAGCCCGATGCCGTCCTCACCGGTTCCGTCGCTGATCGCGACCGGGCTGCCGGGGAAGCTCCAGGACGCCCCGCCGTCGGCCGAGCGGAACAGGAAGAAAGCGCTGGCGTCCCCGCCGAGGTCGCTTGTCGCGCCTCGGTTGAACGCCTGACACATCAGGTACGCCTCCCCGGTGCTGTCGAACGCGACCGACGTGTCGCCCCCGGCATCCCAGTAGTGCCGCGGTGCCGTAAAGCCCGGCGCCGAGAACCCGATGGGTGCCACCGTGCTGCCCCATCGCTTCCCGCCGTCCTTGCTCCAGTCGGTCCCGCAGGTGCCGTCGCCGCGTCGGTAGTCGTTCTGGCTCGCGACGATGATCTTCGGGTTGAGCGGGCTCACCGCGATGGCGGTCTCGTTCTGGGACTGGGAGCGGCCGAAGAACCCCGGCGCGCTCTGGTTCGTGCACTCCTGGTTGACGCGGACGTTGCTGCCGGAGTCCACGCACCCACCCGAGATCGTGGCCTGGGCGAGCGCGGATGCCTGGGCCGCCGCGGCGGACCTTCGCGCCGCCGACAGGCGTGGCGTCGAGAGCGGGTCCACGGATACCGCCCCCGAGGGCGCGAAGCGGTTCGATTCCGTGAAGTTGCGTCCGGCGGCCGGTACGAGGGCTCCCCCGATCGTGAGCGCCGCGACGGTGCAGAGGGAAGCCGCAATAACGAGGGTTCGTCGCCGCATGGTCTGCTCCTCCGTTCAAGGCGGGCGAGGTCAACCGATGCGCCGCTCCCGGGATGGCATCACCTCCCCGCGTCGGGGGCCGCGCGGATCGCTCCCGGAATACGCCGTTTTTCGCAATTGGTCAAACGCGCCCCGCGCTCGATACGGCCCGAAGACGCCTAGGGCACCACGACGCTATCGCTCGTTTCGACGTTGGCTGCCGGGTCGTACGTGAGCCCGGCCTTCGTCACCGCCGTCACGGCGAACGTGTAGGTGCCGGATCCGATCGAGGGCGTCGAGACCGTGGCCGAGCCCCGCGCGCTCGTCGTCGCGGTGAGCGAGACCTGGGAGCCGCCCGGACGCGTGACCAGCACGCTGACCGCCGCGCCGGCGACCCGAGCATTGGCCGCATCCAGGATCGTCACGTTGGCCTGCACGACGTTGCGTCGCGCGTTGAAGCGCGGCGAGATGGAGGAGACGTGCATCGTCGCCCCGGTGCACGAGGACGTCCGGTGCATGGTCAGCGTGTTGAAGGTGAACGGGCCCGCGGTCTGGCCGACGGCCCAGACGTCCGTCGGAGAGACCACCGCCACGTCGGTCGGCTCGTCGATGATGTCGCTCGCGTTCGGGCTGTCGACGATCGTCCACGATGTCCCGTCCCAGTGTTGGGTCATCGTGCGGAGCTCGAACCCCGTGTCGAAGAACCCGACCGCCCAGGCATCGGTCGCCGAGGCGGCATCGACCGACCAGAGATAGTTGTTCTCCTGGTTCACGTCCGGGCTCGGCACGACCGACCACGCCGTCCCGTTCCAGTGAATGATCGTCGTCTGGAAGACCTCGCTGAATCCGAAGACGGCGAGGTGGTAGCCGACGGCCCACACGTCGTTCGACGAGATCGCGCGCACCTTGAAGAGCTCCTGGAGGAAGGGTCCGTCGTTCGCGCTCGGCACGACGGACCACGTCGAGCCGTTCCAGTGCAGGGTGAGCGTGAGCTGCAGGCCGTTCACGTAGTGGGTGCCGACCGCCCAGATGTCGTTCGCGGCCACGCCGCTCACGCTGCGCAGCCAGCCGAACTCACCGGGGCTCGGCGACGGCACGACGGACCACGACGTCCCGTTCCAGTGCTCGATGAGCGTCTGGCCCGCGCCGAAGTCCTGCGAGGTCCCGACCGCCCACACGTTGTTCGGCGCGAGCGCCAGCACGCCGTGAAGCTGGTTGCTCACCGGGCCGCCCGACAGCGGGGGCGTCGGGTTCGGGCTCGCGACGACCTGCCACGAGCTGCCGTTCCAGTGCTCGACCAGGGTCCGGCGGAAGCTCTGCTCGGGCGGGTTCGTGGCGCTGTAGCCGACCGCCCACACGTCGTTGCTCGCGACGGCGCTCGTGTCGAGGAGCCAGTTGACCTCGTTCTGGCCGTTGGGGGTGGTGGAGACGCTCCAGCTCGAGCCGTTCCAGTGCTCGGCGAGCGTGGAGCGCTGGGCACCGTAGGTGCCGAAGCTGCCCACCGACCAGATGTCGTTCGCGGAGACGACCGCGAGCGAGGACAGGCCGTTGTCGACCTCGCCGCCGGCGTTGGGGCTCGGCACGATGCTCCACGTCCCGTCGCAGGCCTGGGGCGCGAGCGCGGCCGCTCCCGGGGCGAGGGTGAGGACGGCGGCGACCAGGACGGCAACCAGGAACCACGAGGTCGTTCGCGTACGCGTCATCTCTTCCCCTGCCATCGGGTCGACCCGTCGGGTACTACGGCCGCGAGGGCGGACCGGATGCGAGGGGTCGGTTCGGGATCGGAAGCAGGGTTCAGTAGGTGGTCATCTCGGCGACGACCGTGTCCTGGGACGAGTCGCCGGACGACGTGAACACCGTGGCGCAGTCGTACGTGATGTTCTTCTCGAAGTGCGTGACGATGGTGAGCGTGAACACCTTCGACTTCCCCGGATCGAGATCGAAGCTCAAGGTGCCGTTCTTGTATTGATTCGTGACGTTCTCGGCGCTCGCGGTCGGTCGCTTCTGCTTGCCCATGACCACGGCCCTGACCTCGAAGTAGCGCGTGCCCTGGCAGCCGCTGACGCTGAACGTGGCGGCCTCCGTGCCGTCGTTCTGGATCGTGATCCAGTACCGAACGTCCTCGCCCTCGTCGATGTCCACGGCCACCAGCTGGTGACGGCCGGAGGTGTTGTAGACGTCCTTGCCGAGCCACGGGTGGGGGAGCGGGTCGATGGTGCAGCCGGTGGACAGGCCGCAGAGCTTGATCCACCCGTCGGCCTGGGCGGACGAGGCGCCCTGCGGCGCAACCGCGTCCGGCACGGCGGAGGCGGTCGGAGTCACCAGCAGCAACGCCGCGAGGGTCACGGCCAGCGCGATCGCGCGTCGAGTCATCGCCGGAACCTACACCGATTCCGCCCGCGGGACGAATCGGAGATCAGGAGCGGCCGGCGGCCCTGGCGAGCCGGACGGCTTCCGCGATGCCGTCGGTCCACGGATCGCCGTGCCCCGGGAGCACGAGGTCCGCGGGAAGGCGTTCGAGCGCGTCGAGCGAGCGCATGGCCTGCTCCGAGTCGCGGTTCAGGCCGTCGGGCCCGATCTGCGGCCCCCGGCGGCCGGTCAGCGGGTTCCGCGTCGCGAGCACGTCCCCGGTGACGAGCGCGCGGCGGGACTCGAGCAGGATGGCGCAGCTGCCCTCGGTGTGGCCGGGCGCATGGACCACCGTGGGCCGGCCGGGGACGTCCAGCGTCTCGCCGTCGCCGAACGCGGAGACCTCCGTGATCGGCACGATCTTGAGGGCGCCGCGACGCACCAGGCTGAGGAGCGTGCGGTACGCCTCGACCCGCACGAGGTAGCGGCCGACACCGGACTGGTTCTTCCGCGCCTTCCCCGACCTCGCGACCTCCACGTCGGCGCCGTGGATCCACACGGCCGCGTGCGTCTCGGAGCGCGCTCGCTCCGCGAACCCCGTGTGGTCGCTGTGCGCGTGCGTGAGCAGGACGGCCTCGAGATCGTCGAGCGTTCGGCCGAGCGAGCGGATCGATCGCGCCAGCAGGTCCCAGTCTCCGGGCGCACCGGCGTCGACGAGCGTGAGCCGCCCGCCGTCCTCGATCAGGTAGAAGTTGACGACCCCGCCCGTAAGACGGTGGACGCCCTCCGCGACCTGCATTCGCGCATCCTAGGCCGCGCGCATCGCGGGGGTGGGTTCGCCGATCGGGCGGGAGTAGGCTCGCAGTCGCATGAGCACGGTGCGTGCCACCACCGCGCTGCTGGTCGCCGGGGCGCTCGTCACGCTCGGAGCGTGCACCGGGACCTCGCCGACGCCTCCCTCGTCGCCCTCGACGGGAACCACCGGGTCCGAGGGCCCGACCCTCTCTCCGACCGTGACCACGCTGGCGAATGGCCAGCCCCTCCCGGCGGGGTGTCCGACCGGATCCCGCGCCCGCTCGCAGACGGTCGCGTTCGTCGCGGACGGCAACGCCTGGGTGCTCGACCCCACGGGAGACACCGCGACGTGCGTCTTCTCGGCTCCGACCCCGGGCCCCTTCGAATGGAACCCGCGGGGCGATCGCGCGCTCCTCGACGGCCTCGAGATCCAGTCGGTCGGCGGGAGGGAGCTCCGCGCCCAGTCGTCGACGACGAGCCCGGTCTCCTCGTGGGGCCATCCGGTCGGCAAGGCGGTCGTGTTCATCTCGGACGACGGCACGCAGCTCCACAAGGTCTACCCGGGCTCGCAGCGCGAGGACGACATCACGCCCGTTCCGGACGTGCGCTACCTCAACGTGCTGTACCACCCGTCGGGCCTCGCGCTCGCGTTCGTCGTCGACACCGGCGAGCGGCAGGAGATCTGGCTTTCGTCGAACGTCGGCGAGGATCCGGTCCGGCTCGTCTTCGCGGTCGACGGGACCACGTTCGGCGCGCTCGGGTTCACCGCCGACGGGACCACGTTGCTGTACGGCGCCGTCCATGCCGACGACGCGCCGCTGCTGCACGCGCTCGACCTCACGAACCCCACCGTCAACCAGGGCCTGTGGCACGGCGACCCCGGCGACCGGATCACCGTGCATCTTCCCGCAGTGGGTCGAGGACGGGCATCTCGTCGCGATGACCGTGGGCTCGAGCTGCGAGGACTCGCGGGCGATGCTGTACCGGCGGGGCGAGCTCGCGACGCCGATCGCCGACGCGCCCTCCCGGGTCGTCGGCTGGCTCGACGGGCACACCGTGCTGGTCGCATCCGGCGGCTGCACCGGACGGTCGAACCTGTCCGCGGTCGACGTCCGCCAGGACGCGACGGTGCCGCTCGTGACCGGCGTGGACATCGCGGCCGCGCGGACGCCGCTCCTCGGGTTCGTCCCGCCGCTGCCGCAGGACATCGAGCAGGAGGTGGGGGCGGGCGTCGGCTGATGATCGGAGGGCGGCCGGTCGGCCGCCACGGGCTCAGCCGGCGGTGGGGTGGATCACCGGACGGTAGCCGTGACGAAGGACGGCCGCGGTCGACGCCGGGGTGAGGACGTCCGCGTCGCCGTGGCTCGGACGATCGAGCGGCGCCCCGTAGCCCTGCGGGGACCACGGAACGAGCCGATCCACCCGCACGAGCGCCGGGACTTCGCCGAGCGCGACGAAGGCGCCCTCGGGCACGTCGGGCCAAGCCACCGCGTGCCGGCGCTGCCGCCGGTCGATCCCGACCCGCTCGGCGTGCAGCTGCCGGTCCATCGGGTCGGCCCGCGGCCGCTCTTCGAACGCGAGCGCCCACGCGTCGAGCCACGCGTCGTACTCGCGCCGGCGGCAGAGCGCGCACGGCCGGTGGCCCGCCGCGAGGGCGACCGCCTCGTCCCAGAAGAACAGCGGCGTCCACCGGCCCGGCTCCCACCTCGGCGCGACCCAGCCCTTGTGCTCGAGCGCGCACGTGATCCAGCGGCGCACCTGCCAGGGACGCACGATCGTCCGCTCGCGATGGATGCTCCCGCGGTTGCCCATGAACAGCCCGCGCTGCGGGATCGCCACGATCTCGCCGAACGGCGTGACTCGGTTGCGCTCGGTCACGGCACCTCCTGGTCGTCGATTCTCCCGCGGGCCGCGGACGTGGGCTCGGCCTAGACTGCCGGCATGGCCGCGAGCTCTCGATCGGACGTCATCGTCGACGTCGAGTTCGACCGCGGGCTGCTCTTCCTCGTCGTGCGCAACATCGGCGACAGGCCGGCTTTCGAAGTCTCGACGACGTTCAACCGCAAGCTGGTCGGCCTCGGCGGCCGGCGCGACGTGGCTGAGCTGCCGATGTTCCGCAACATCTCGTTCCTCGCCCCGCACAAGGAGATCCGGACACTGCTGGACTCGACCGCGTCGTGGTTTGCCCGACGCCGGGCAACGAGGATCACGGCGCGCGTCACCTATCGCGACGACGACGGCGTCGAGCATCGCGGGACGATGACGCACGATCTCGAGATCTATCGCGACCTCGCGTACGTGAGAGGAGACTGACATGGCGGCGCCGGTGCGACACGACCCGTTCAAGAACTACTCGTTCGTCGTCGAGATCGACGGCATCTCCCACGCCGCCTTCCGCGAGGTCTCGGGCCTGTCCGGCGAGGCCGAGGTCATCGAGTACCGAGAGGGCGGCGACGTCACGTCGACGCGCAAGCTGCCCGGCCGGATCCGATACGGCAACGTCACGCTCCGGCGAGGGCTCACGACGTCCCGGGAGCTCTACGACTGGTGGACCACCGTCGTCCACGGCACCCTCCAGCGGCGCGACGTGGCCATCGTCCTGCTCGACGACGCCCGCGTCGAGGTCCTGCGGTGGTTGCTCCACAGCGCCTGGATCGCCAAGTTCGAGGTCGGTGAGCTCCACGCTCGGGGCAACGAGGTCCTCATCGAGTCGATCGAGCTCGCGCACGAGGGGTTCGAGCTCGCGTAGCCCGTACCGCGGGGTTCGAGCTCGCCGAACCCGGTCACGCCTGGGCCGTCCAGCCGTGGACCGCATCGCGTTTCCGTCCTACCGTCTCGGCCGATGGCGATCGAGGACGCCCCCGTGACGACCGCTCCCGGCCTCGCCTCAGGCCGGGTCGAGGCGGTGGTACGGCGCCGCACGTTCGTCCGGGTCGCCCGGCCGTTGTTCGGAACGATCGTGGCCGCCGGCCTCGGCCTGTGGCTGGTCGCGATCCCGTCGCGCTATCGGCAGCTGCTCGAGACCGCCGAGTCCATCAACGCCACGTACGCGCGGCAGCACGACGGCGCCTCGCTCCTGGTCCTCGGCCCGAGGGCCTACGCGTTCGTGGCGCTCGGGCTCGAGGTCCTCTTCGTGGTCGCGTTCATCACCGTCTCGACGCTGATCGTCTGGCGCCAGACCCATCGCGGCACCGCCCTGCTGTTCGCGACCGGCCTGCTCATGTACTCGCTCTGGGTCACCCCGACGTCGGACGCGCTCCAACTTTCGGCGCCGTGGTGGCTTCCGCAGAGCTTCCTGCAATTCGCGGGCCTGTACCTCGCGATCGTGTTCTTCCTCTCGTTCCCCGACGGACGGCTGGTGCCGCGGTGGGCGCCGATCCAGGCCGTCGTGTGGGCGATCTACGCGGCGGTGTTCACGTTCGTCCCGGACGCGCACCTCAGCCTCATCGACCCGTTCGTCGCGTCGTTCCCTGCGTTCCTCCTGCTCATGCTCGGCGGTTGGGCGGTGGGGCTCGTCGCCCAGATCCAGCGCTACCGGACGCACGCCGATCCCGAGCAGCGCCGCCAGACGAAGATCGTCGTCGTCGCCGTGTTCGCTGCGTGCGTCGGCTACTCGGCCGTGTACCTGCCGGGGCTCGTCTTCACGACGGGCACGAGCGCGATGCTCTACGACCTGTACGCGGTGCCCATGTTCTGGATCCTCGCGGCCCCGCTGCCGATCGCGTTCGTGGCCGCGATGCTCCGTCACCGGCTCTTCGGCGCCTCGACGGTCCTCGCGCGCACGATCGTCGTCGCGGTGCTCGCGGCGTTCATCACCGGCGCCTACATCGCGATCGTCGTGGGCATCGGTTCGCTGATCGGCGGGAGCGGGCGCTCGAACCTCGCGCTCTCGCTCGCCGCGACCGCGCTCGTCGCCGTCGCGTTCCAGCCCGTGCGCGCGAGGGCGCACGGGTTCGCGAACCGCCTGGTGTTCGGCCGGCGCGCCAGCCCGTACGAGGTGCTCGCCGAGTTCGCCGAGCACGTCGGCGAGACCGTCGCGACCGAGGATCTCGTGACCGAGACCGCGCGGATCCTCGCCGAGGGAACCGGCGCCTCGGAGGCGGCCGTCTGGCTGCGATCCGGGAGCGAGCTCCACGCCCATGCCTCGTGGCCGGCGTCGCCGAATCACGACGCGGAGCCGATCCCCGTCGTCGACGGCGTCGCGACGGCCCCGGCCGATGTGTCGCTGTTCCTGTCGGTGCACGATCGGGGCGAGCTCCTCGGGGCGCTCTCCCTCACGAAGGCGCGGGACGAGCGCCTCTCGCAGACGGAGGAGTCGCTCGCGCGCACGCTCGCCTCGGAGGCGGGCCTCGTGCTCCGCAACGTCCGTCTCACCGACGAGCTCCTTCATCGGATGGAGGAGCTGAAGGCCTCGCGCCAGCGGCTCGTGACCGCGCAGGACGTCGAGCGCCGGCGCCTCGAGCGCAACCTGCACGACGGCGCGCAGCAGCAGCTCGTCGCCCTCGCGGTCAAGGCGGGCCTCGCCCGCTCGATGCTCTCGAAGGATCCGGCCGAGGCCGAGCGGCTGCTCGCCGAGATCTCGCAGGACGCCCGCGAGGCGAACCAGACGCTCCGCGACCTCGCGCGCGGCATTTTCCCCGCCGTGCTCGTCGATGAGGGGCTCGCCGCCGCAGTCCGGGCCCAGGCCGCCAAGTCGCCGGTGCCCGTCGACATCCGCGCCGACGGCATCGGCCGCTACCCGCTCGAACTCGAGGCCGCCGTCTACTTCTGCGTGCTCGAGTCGCTGCAGAACGTCGCGAAGTACGCGGGGGCGAGCTCGGCGCGCGTCGACCTCGAGGCCGACGAGAGCGTGCTGCGGTTCGCCGTGATCGACGACGGCGTCGGCTTCGACGCCGAGAAGGTCGAGCTCGGGATGGGGCTGCAGAACATGCAGGACCGACTCGCCGCGCGAGGGGGCGAGCTCTCGATCTCCTCCCGACCGGGCGCGGGGACGCAGATCCGCGGCTCGCTGCCGCTCTCTTAGGGTCACCGGGCCCACCGCGCGTTGGAGCTGAGCCTTCGACATCTTCGAGCGGCACCCTTTCGCGATCGACGGGACACCTCGTTCGGCGTGTGCGAACCGCGGTCGTCGGGTACGACTCGGTGGCGAGCCGGGAAGGAGGTTCGAGGTGAACTGCCAGCATGCGAGTTGCACCTGCCAGACGGACCAGGACCAGGAGTTCTGCAGCGCGTACTGCCTCGACCACGCGGGTCACGCGGACCACGGCGATCACGCATGCGAGTGCGGCCACCCCGAATGCGGGTCACCGTCCGCGTAGAACGAGCCGGCCGGATGCGGGGAAGTTCTCTCTGCTGAAACAAGTTTGTCTGGATAGACTCCGGGCGGGAGGGGTCCGGAGACGAGCGACTCGACGACGCGACGGATCGATTCGGCGCTCGAGGTCCGGGGCGGCCGGCTGTACCTCGAGGACGTCGACTGCGCCGATCTCGCCGGCCGGTTCGGAACGCCGCTCTACGTCGTGTCCGAGGACCAGCTCCGGCGCAACGCCCGCGAGTTCACACGGGCATTCGCGACCAGATGGCCCGAGGGTCCCGTTCGGATCCTGCCCTCCCTGAAGGCGAACACCGCCCTCGCGCTTCGGCGAGTGCTCACCCAGGAAGGGCTCGGGTGCGACACGTTCGGGGCATCCGAGCTCACGGCGGCCCTTCGGACGGGCGTCCCGCCCGAGCTGATCTCCGTCAACGGCACGGCCAAGAGCGCCGGGCTGATCGAGGACGCGATCGCGGCCGGCGCCCGCGTCACGATCGACGCCGCCCGAGAGCTCCCGATCGTCGAGGACGCCGCGCGGCGGCTCGGGCGGACGGCGAACGTGCGGCTGCGGCTTCGCCCCGACCTGTCGGCGCTGTCGCAGCCGACCGACTTCGCGGACGAGGAGATCCCGATCTCCGAGGCGACCCGCGCCTACAAGGCGGGGATCCCGACCGAGGACGCGATCCCGCTCGGGCGCAAGGCGATCGCGTCCGAGCACCTGGAGCTCACCGGCGTCCACACCCACCTGCCCCGCCATCGCGCCGAGACGGAGCCATACCGGTTTCTCGTGCGCGCGCTCGTCGAGCTCGTGGCCGAGCTCTCGCGCGAGTGGGACGGGTGGGTCCCGCGGGAGATCGACCTCGGCGGCGGGTTCGCCGTCCCGCGCGATCCGACCGGCCGGCTCCTGTCGCGCCTCGCCGCACGCGAGCGGGAACCCGCCCCGACCGTGGACGACTACGCCGAGGCCATCACCTCGACGCTGCGATCCGAGCTCGAGCGCCACGGCATCGGGGCGGACGGCGTCGCGCTGGAGGTCGAGCCCGGCCGCCGCCTGTACGCCGACGCGGGGATCCATCTCGCGACGGTGCTGAACACCAAGCGCGAGACGTTTCCCGTGCCGTGGCGGTGGGTCGAGACCGACACCACCGAGATGTTCCTGCCCGACTCGCTGATCGAGCACAACCGGTGGACCGTCCTCGTCGCGACGCGCGTGGACGCCGAGCCCACCGGCCCGGCGGACGTCGTCGGCATCAGTTGCGGGTTCGACCTCATGGTCCCGTCGGTGCCGCTGCCCGATCTCGACGACGGCGAGATCCTCGCGTTCCTGGACACGGGGGCGTACCAGGACGCGAGCGCCGCGAACTTCAACGCGCTCCCGCGCCCGGCCACCGTGCTCGTCCACGGGTCCGAGGCCGAGCTCGTCAAGCGGGCCGAGACCGTGGACGACGTGTTCGCGCGGGACCTCGTTCCCGCACGGCTGGAGGGAGGGGGCTGATGGCGGGACGGCTCGAGGGCAAGGTCGCGCTCATCTCCGGGGCGGCCCGCGGGCAGGGCGCCTCGCACGCCGAGCTGTTCGCGGCCGAGGGCGCGAGCGTCGTGCTCGGCGACGTGCTCGAGAAGGAGGTCTTCGTGCTCGCCGACGAGATCCGCGACGCCGGCGGCGCCGCGGAGGCGATCCGCCTCGACGTGACGAGCTCGCAGGACTGGGCCGCCGCCGTGGCGCTGGCGGAGGAACGGTTCGGGATCCTGAACGTCCTCGTGAACAACGCCGGGATCATCGACGAGGGCGGCGCCGTCGACGAGCCGGAGTGGGCGTGGGACCGGGTGATCGCCGTGAACCAGACCGGCATGTTCCTTGGGATGAAGCACGCGGTGCCGGCGATGCGCCGCGCCGGCGGCGGCTCGATCGTCAACATCTCCTCGACGCTCGGCGTCGTCGGGGCCGACGACTACATCGCGTACCAGGCGAGCAAGGGCGCGGTCCGCCAGATGACCCGGTCTGCCGCCCTGTCCTACGTGAAGGACAACATCCGCGTGAACGCGATCTGCCCCGGCTTCATCGCCACGCCGATGACGGACGTCCTCGACGACGAGATCCACGAGCACGACATCGGCATGACCCCGATGGGCAGGGCGGGCAGACCGATCGAGGTCTCGTACGCCGTGGTCTACCTCGCCTCGGACGAGTCGTCGTTCGTGACGGGCACGGACCTCGTGGTCGACGGGGGGTACCTGGCGCAATGAGCGACGCGCCCGACGTGCGAACGGATCCCGGGGTCATGGCGCCGACCGCCCGTGTTCGGGTCACGGGGCTGGACCACGTTTCGGTCACCTGCGCCGACCTCGACGCCTCGATCGCGTTCTACTCGGACGTGCTCGGCCTGTCGGTCGCCGCCCGGGGCGAGTCGGAGGATTCGGAGCTCGCCCAGTTGATGGATCGGGATCGCGTCCGAATCCGTTGGGCGGACGTCGAGGTCGGCGACGGCGTGATCCTTGAGCTCGTCCAGTTCCTGGAGCCGACGGGCGCTCCGCTGGTGAAGTCGCTGTGGAACCCCGGCGCGACGCACCTGGGCCTCGGGGTCGCCGACCTCGACGCCGCGCACGCGCGCCTGCTCGCGGGCGGCGTCCGCGTCCTCTCCCGGCCCGTTCGCCTCACCGAGGAGGGTGCGTGGCACGACGTCCGGGTGCTCTACGCGATCGACCCCGACGGCATCTGGATCGAGCTCGTCCAGCGGCCGGAGCCCGAGCCCGTCCGGGTACTGCTCGAGACCGACGACGACGTGCTCCGGATCGACGTCGACGAGCGCTGAGGAGAGGACGACATGGGCGCGCGCGCCGCTCGACACGAGGAATCCGCCGAGCCGTTGCACTCGCCGCGCATCGGCCCCCGACTTCGCGAGGCGCGTCGCGCCCGGGGGATGACGATCTCCGAGCTCGCGAGCGCGGCCGGCCTGTCCAACGGCTTCATCAGCCTGCTCGAGCGCGACGAGACGAACGCGTCGGTCGCCACCCTGCTCCGGATCTGCGAGATCCTCGGCGTTCGGATCGGCTCGCTCTTCGAGCGGCCGCGGACGAACCTGCTCCGCAAGGACGAGCGCGAGACCGTGAGCTTCGGCGGCTACGGCATCGAGGACGTCGTGCTCACGCCCCGGTGGGAGCGCTCGCTCCAGGTGATCGAGTCGACGATCGCGCCCGGCGGCCGAAGCGGGGACGAGCCCCACGCGTTCGAGGCCGACGCGGAGCTGATCTACGTCCTCAGGGGCTCGCTCGACGTCGCCATCGGCGAGGAGACCACGCGACTTCGGGCGGGCGACGCCTTCCTCATCGCGCCGCGGGAGCTCCACTCCTGGGCGAACGCGTCTCGCTCGGCGCCGGCGACGGTGCTGTGGATCATCACGCCGGCGTCGCTGTGACGACCCCGCTCGAGGTTCCCCCCGAGGAGATCGGGGCCCGCGTCGTCGACCTCCAGGGGCGCATGACCGAGCGTGGCCTCGGCGCCGTCCTGTGCTTCGGCGCGCACCGCGATTACGCCCCGGCGGACCTGTGGTACCTCGCGCGGTGGTCGTGCATCGACGAGGAGGTGTCGTTCGTGTTCGTGCCCGCGTCGGGCGCCACGACGCTCGTGACCGACGCGCCGTGGGACCTCGATCGAGCGCGGGAGGAGGCGGTCGCCGGAACCGTCCGGTTCCACGCCGCGCCGGCCGAGGCGCTCGCGGAGCTGATCGGCCGCCACTGCCGCGACGGCGACCGCGTCGGCATCAGCGGGCTGCGGACGATGCCGGCCCCGATCCACGAGCGGCTCATCTCGCTCACGCCGGGCGTCGCGTTCGAGGACGTCACGCGCCTGACCGAGGAGCAACGGATGGTCAAGTCCGACGTCGAGCTCGCCCTGCTGCGCGAGGCCGCCCGCGTGTCCGACCTCGGGATGGAGGCGGGGATCCGGGCGGCGACCGAGGGCGCGAGCGAGTTCGACGTGGTCGCCGAGGCCGAGTACCGCATCCGCAAGGCCGGCGGCGAGCTCGCGTTCACGACGGTGATGGGCTCGGGCCCCCGAACCGGGTTGCTGACGTTCCTGCCGCGGGATCGGCGGCTGGCGCCCGGAGACCTCGTCATCCTCGACTGCGGCGCGCGCGTCGCCGGGTACCACGGCGACATGTGTCGCACGACCGTCGTCGGAGAGCCGAGCGCCGAGCAGCTCCGCATGCTCATGGCCGTTCGCGACGGGCTCGAGGCCGCCGTCGCGGCGGCGCGGCCCGGCGCGACGGTCCGTCAGGTGCACGCGGCGGCGAAGGCCGCGGTCGTCGACGCGGGCTTCGCCGATGCGTGGTGGGGCGACTACATGCCGCACGGGATCGGGGCCGGCCAGCACGAGCCGCCGATCGGCCTTCCCGACGGCGACGTCGTCCTCCGCGTCGGCATGACCCTGTGCGTCGAGCCGGGGATCGGCGTGCCGGACGTGGGCGGCGTCATCCTCGAGCAGATGATCGAGATCGGGCCGGACGGGGCCCGCGTGCTGAACGCGCTGCCGCTCGAGCTCTGGGCGAGCTAGTCGAGGTAGATCGGCAGGAACAGGTCGTCGAACGCCTCCTGCTCCTGCGGCGTGAGCGACCGGTAGTCGTGCAGCTTCGCGTAGGTCTCGGCGTCCGGGAAGATCAGCGGGCTGTCGGCCAGTTCCGGGTAGCCGAGGTCGGCGAGCGACTGCTTGGCGGCCGAGACGGGGGGGACGCCCTGGATCCAGCTCGTCATCATGGCCTGGATCTCCGGTTGGTAGATGTAGTTCATGTAGGTGATCGCGTCGACGGGGTGTTCGGCGCCCTTGGGGATGCAGAGCGTGTCGATCGCGAGCAGCCCGCCCTCGTCGGGAACGACGAAGCGCAGATTCGGGAACCCCTGCAGGTTCGACTGGAAGATGTCGGGCCCCCAGGCCATCGACACCGCGAGGTTCCCGTTCTGGAGCTCGCCGATGTACCCCTGCCCGTAGTACTTGCGCACGATGCCGGCGTCGCGCTGCGCGATGAGCTTGTCGGCGGCGCGCTGCCAGTCGTCCGGCGTGGATTCGGACGGCTCGACGCCGATCGAGAGCAGCGCGAGGTTCGGCAGGTCCTCCGGCACGCCGACGAGCATCCCGACCTTGCCGGCGAACTCCTCGGAGAACAGGTCGTCGAGCGAGGTGATCTCGCGGCCGGTGAGGTCGATGTTGTAGCCGATGCCGGTCATGATCGAGAAGTACGGCGCGCCGTAGGCGTTGCCGGGGTCCCAGGACGGGTCCTTGTACTTGTCGTCGACGTACTGGTCGAAGTTCGGCAGCTGCGTGTGATCCAGCGGGATCAGGTAGCCGAGGTCGCGCATCTGCGGGAGCCAGCGCGGGAAGCTCATCATGATGAGGTCGTAGCCGGTCGGATCGCCGGCCTGCAGGATCGGCTGGATCTGCGTGAAGAACGAGCCGTAGTCCTGGATCACCTCCTCGTAGTCGATCTCGATGCCCGTGTCCTGGGTGAACTTGTCGAGCGAGGGATGCGTCGGCTCGCCGTCGACGCGGGCCCTGTCCATGTAGAACGGCCAGTTCCCGAACGTGAACGACCCGGTCTCCTGGTAGGCGCTCCAGTCGAACGTCTCCGCGGGCGCCGAGGCACCGGTGGCGCCGCTCGTGCCGCCTCCACCGCCCTCGTCGCCTCCGCCGCACGCCGCCAGCAGCGCCGAGAGCGACACGCCCGCCGCCCCCATCCCGGCCGCGTGCAGGAACCGCCGGCGCGTGAGCGGGTGCCGGGCCATCGACGCGAGGACGGCGGGATCCAGCCGAGGGTCGGTGCCGGTCATCGTCTCCCCCTGACGATCGCCGAGTTTCATGCCATGAACTTTCGTGTTCTATATTGAAATCCCACCGTTCCGCAAGGGAAAGCTCTTGTGAGCGAGGTTCCGCAGGTCAGTGTCTTCCCGCTCGGCGAGGGGATGGCCTTCGAGGACGCGCGCGAGATCTGGCGCGAGGCGGAACGGCTCGGCTTCCCGGCCGTCTGGCACGAGGACAACGTCTTCCCGCACCCGACGGAGCTGCTCGACCGGCGCACGCCGATCCTCGATTGTTGGACCGCGCTCGCCGCGCTCGCGGCCTCGACGTCGACAATTCGCCTGGGCTCGATGGTCTCGCCCGCGCCGCGACGCCATCCCGCGCTCCTGGCCCGGGCGGCGTCGACGGTCGACCGGATCTCGAACGGCAGACTGACGATCGGGATCGGCGCGGGCGACCCCTCCACCGTCGAGCACTACACGCAGTGGGGGATGCCCTTCCCGGCGACCCCGCGCGAGCGCGTCGCGCTGCTGCGCGAGCACCTGCACGTGCAGAAGCTGCTGTACACGCAGGACGTCGCGAGCTTCGACGGCGAGTACTTCACGCTTCGCGACGCGGTCAACAGCCCGAAGCCGGTGCAGCGGCCGCACCCGCCGATCTGGATCGGGCTCAACACCAACGCCGTCGTCATGCCGCGGATCGCCGCCGAGCTCGCCGACGGGATCGTCGTCGAGTGGGGCGACGACGCCGTCGCGGCCCGGGTCGTTCCGCGCCTCGTCGAGGCGTGCGAGCGGCTCGGCCGCGACCCCACCGAGGTCACGACGGCCCGCCATCTCGGGATCGTGATCACGAGCGACGATGTGCCCGCCGAACGCGTGTTCACCGAGCTCGCGCGCCGCTCGGGCTTCTACGACCCGGACCGGCTGCGGGAGACCTGGGACACGTGGTTGGGCGCGATCGTCGGCCCGCCGGGGACGATCCTGGAGCCGCTGCGGGCGCGGACCGTCGAGCTCGGGTTTACGCACGCGATGGTGCACGTGCTGAGCCTCGGGTTCGACGAGGAGAGCGGCGGCCTGGCCGGCATCCCGGGGAGCACGTTCGCCGGCCTGCGTCTGCTCGCCGACGAGCTCGGACTGGAGGGATCCTGATGGACGATCGACCGGCCCGGATCCGCTTCGCGACCGTAGCGTTTCGGACCGCCGACGTGGAGCGACTCGCAGCGTTCTACCGTGAAGTGTTCGGATTTCGGCTGAACGAGCGCTGGGGCGACGACGACCGGTATCGCCCGGGCGAGACCTTCGCCGAGCTGCATGCGCCCGAACCCGACCACGACGAGCCCGAGATCGAGTTCCTCGACGAGGCGGTCCATATCCTGCCGCCCGGGCCTCGCGAGGGGCGACCGGGTCCGATCCTCGCGTTTCGCACCGACGACATCCACGCGGCGATCGCGATCCTGGAGGCTCGAGGCCTTCCTCGCGCCTCCGAGGTCATCGAGGAACCCTGGGGGTGGTGCTGCTACTTCCGCGATCCCGACGGCAACGACCTCGAGCTCTTCCAGTACCGGGCCTAGCCGCGCGCCCGAGCACGCCTGCCCGCCGATCCCGAGCCGCGCTGCACGACGGCGACGTTCACGAGCGCGAGGGCGAGCGCCGTCGCGAACAGCAGGGTTCCCATCACGTTCACCTGCGGCGGGATCCCGATGCGCGAGGCGCCGTAGACCCAGATCGGGAACGTGTTCATCTGCCCGCGGACGAACGACGTGATGACGAAGTCGTCGAGCGACAGCACGAAGGCGAGCAGGTACCCGGCGAGCACCGCCGGGAAGATGATCGGCAACGTCACCTTGAAGAACGTCGCGACCGGCGTGGCGAACAGATCCTGCGCCACGTCCTCGAGCGAGCGCCCCATCCCGTGGATGCGCGCGCGCACCGTCACCGCCACGAACCCGACGCTGAACGCGATGTGCGAGATGAAGACCGTGATCGGCCCGAGCGGCGCCTTCGTGTTCACGAACAGCGCGAGGAGCGACGCGCCGAACAGGATCTCGGGGATGGCGATCGCGAGGAAGATCACGAAGCTCGCGAGGGCGCGCCCCGGGAAGCGGTAGCGACCGAGCGCGAGCCCGAAGAGCGTGCCGAAGACGGTCGAGACGAGCGCGCTGAGCGGCGCGATCCACAGCGAGTTCACGAGCGCCTCGGTCAGTCCCGAGACCCCGAACAGGTCCACGTACCAGTGCAGCGTGAAGCCGAAGAACTTGGCCGACTGCCGGTCACCGGGGACGTCGTTGAACCCGTACACGATCATCACGAGGATCGGCAGGCTGATGAGCAGGATCACGCCGATCGTGTACGCGGGCAGGATGAACCGGGTCCACCTCCCGCGGCCGGTCGATGGCGCCGAGGTCCTCAACACGGGGACCAGCTCGCTCGACGTGTCCTCGGTCCCGAGCGCCCGCGCGTAGATGAGCGCCAGGACGAGCATGATCACCATGAGGACGACGGACAGCGCGGCGGCCTCCGGGTAGTCGCCCTGGATGAGGAACTTCGCCTGTATGACGTTCCCGACCATCGTGGTGCCGGGCCCGCCGAGCACGTCCGCGTTCACGTAGTCGCCCGTCGCCGGCACGAAGGTCAACACGACCGCGGCGAAGATGCCGGGGACCGAGAGTGGGAGCACCACGCGCCGGAACGCCTGCCACCGACTCGCGTACAGGTCCTTGGCCGCGACGACCAGCTCCTTGTCGATGCGATCGAGCGCGACGAACAGCGGGAGCGCCGTGAACGGAAGGTAGTTGTAGGTGATGCCGGCGATCACGGCGGCGGGCGTCGCGAGGATGCGAAAGTCGTCGGGCAGCAGGCCGAGGCTCTTCAGCGGCCCGAGGATCACCCCGTTGTCGGCGAGCAGGAACCCCCACTGGACCGTCCGGATCACGAACGAGACGAAGAACGGCGCGAGGATCAGGAACAGGAACGAGGCCTTCCACCGGCCTGCGTAGAACGCGATCCAGTAGGTCATCGGGTAGGCGATCAGGAGCGAGATCGCGGTGACCGCCGTCGCGTAGACGATCGAGCGGATCAGGAACTCGCGGCCGTCCGCGAGCGCCTCCGCATAGTTGGAGAACTCCCACGTGAAGTGGAAGCCGCCGAGGAGCAGCCCGCCGCTCTGGAGCGAGACGTAGACGATCATCGCTAGCGGTACAAGGAAGAAGGCGACGAGCCAGCCCGCTGCGGGTAACGACAGCGCGTACGGGGTCAGCGTGCGGCCGAGCCGTCGCCGGCGCTTGACCGAGTCCCGCGTGTCTCTGCTCGCGCCGTCGATTGGGGGACAATAGCGGTCCGGCACGGCTCGACGGGGAGACGGAGCGTGACGAAGGTTCGCGGGACCGCGGCGGGCATCGCACTCGCGGTGGGGCTCGGTCTGCTCGGCTCGGCCTGCAACACGGTTGCGGGCTCCGGCAACGTGGTGTCTCGCGAGATCGAGGTCACGCCGTTCTCGGCGCTCGAGGTCTCGAGCACGTTCCAGGTGAGGGTGTCGGTCGGTTCGGCCGAGGCGGTGACGGTCCGCGTCGACGACAACATCGTCGATCTGCTCGACGTCGGGGTCGAGGGCGACACCCTGCACGTCGGCCTGAAGCCGAGCACCGGGACGATGAGCGCCACCCTCGAGGCCGACGTGACCGTTCGCACGCTCGACTCCCTCGGGGTGTCCGGGGCCTCGACGGTCACGGTCTCCGATTCCCTCGCCGCACACGACCTCGCCGTCACGATCTCGGGCGCGAGCCGGCTCATCGCGCCCCTCGGCATCGAGAGCGGCCGGCTCGAGCTCTCGGGTGCCTCCAACGCGCACCTATCGGGATCGGCGGCGGCCTTGGACGTCACGGTCGGCGGCGCGAGCGACCTCGAGGCCGCGGACCTGTCCATCGGCGAGCTCACGATCGACCTGTCGGGCGCCTCGCACGCCGCGGTCACGGTGACGACGTCGCTCTCGGCCGGCGCCTCGGGCGCGTCGAACCTGCAATACGCGGGGTCGCCCGAGATCCAGCGGGCCGAGACCTCGGGCGCGTCGAGCATCCAGCCGGCCTGACGACGCGGGCACGCGAAAGGAATTCGTAGGACTTGGGAACGAATCGCGCTCGAAACCTTGCGCCGTCGGAGAACGGCGCGTAACGTAGATCTTTCTAGGCCGAGACGGAACGGAGGCGCTCGATGACGGACCCGACCGGTTTCGCAGGATGCATCGTGCTCGCCCCTTCCGGGGTTGCGGCCTGACCCGTTCGCTTCGCGTACGCCACGGCCGCCTCCCCGGCGGCCGTTTTTCTTTCCCCCGAAGGCCGCGAGGGGAATTCGAGAAGGGTCATCTGCATGACGTTCGTGCTCCGTTCCACCGCACCGTCGACCACCCATATCCACAGGCCGCGAGTTCCCGCCTCGAGCGGGGAGGAAGGGACGGTCCGCGATGGACCGCGAAGAGTGGAAGAGACCGATCAGCGGCGCCGAGGACGACGCGTCCCGGGTCCTGGTCACGCTGCTCTTCACGGACCTCGTCGGGTCGACCGAGTTCGCGACGGAGCTGGGCGATCGGCGGTGGCGGAGCCTGCTCCAGCGCCATCACGCCACGGTCCGTGAGCTGCTGGGCCGCTTCCGCGGGCGCGAGGTCGACTGCTCGGGCGACGGCTTCTTCGCGACGTTCGGCACCGCCACGCACGCGATCACCTGCGGCTTCTCGCTGACCGAGGCGCTGTGGGCGCTGGGGCTGCCGGTCCGGGTGGGCCTGCACACCGGTGAGTGCGAGCGCCTCGGCGACAAGGTGAGCGGCGTGGCGGTCCATGCGGCGGCGCGCGTCTCGCGGGTGGCTCGCGCTCACGAGGTCCTGGTCACCTCGACCGTTCGCGACGTGGTGAGCGGTTCGGGGCTCCGGTTCGAGGAGCGTGGCGCCCACGTGCTGAAAGGGCTGCCGGGGACCTGGGACCTGTTCGCGGCGGTGGGCCGGGACGGCGGCGTCCGGGTGCCGGTGGTCCGCGAGGCGGTGCACTCGGCGAGCCGGCCGACCCGGCGGCCGCTCGAGGTTCGCCGCGGTGTCGCCTGAAGGATGAGCCCCCGGCGCGTTCGCGCCGGGGGCTCATCCGCGTTCGCGACGCCTCAATGCCAGGGGACGAGCGCGACCTCGGACATGATCTTTGCGCGGACCGACTGCCGCGCCCGGCTGACCCCGTTCTGCGGCTGGAACGGCCCGATGTCCTGAGCGCACGTGGTTCCGTCCGGCGGGGGGACGGCGTCGATCAGGTAGCGCGCCACCGCCTCGTCGGCGCAGGCCGACAGGAACAGCGACGTGTGACCCCAGCCCTCCACCCGCAGGAGGCTCGAGTTCGGGAGCAGTTGACGCACGGTCAGCGCGCCCTGGTAGCGGGTCGCGGGATCGAACAGGGTGCCGACGACGAGCACCGGGTTCGACGTCACGTGGTCGAACGGGCCGAGGTAGCGGTCCTCGTCGAACCCATCCCACACCGCGCACGGGCTGGTCGCCCACGTCCACGGTCGCCCGAAGTACCCGGCCTGCACGTCGGCGACGGCGCCGGCCATCGACCAGTAGGCGTGACCGACCGGGTTCATGGTGTCGGAGCAGGCGACGCCGGGGAACCCCTCGACGAAGTTGGGGTAGAGCCGGAAGCCGGGCGGGCCGAGGCCGGTCTGGGTTTGGACCTTCTGCAGCGCCGCGCCGAGCACGCTGGGGATCTCGGCCGCCTCGACGTAGGCGACGAACTGCGCGTAGTCTGCCCAGCTGGCCGAGTCGTACATCGCGCCAAGCGTGTTTCCGATCAGGTCGGCGTACGTGAAGGGGAACGAGTCCCCGGTGCCCGGGTCGACGATCTCGATCGGCTCGGCTCGGAGCTGATTTGCGAGGGCCGCGAACCGAGCGGCCGAGTTCGGCGCGATGGCGCAATCGTCCGAGCCCGCGAGCTCACACAGGCGGAAGAACTCGTTCAGCGTGGCCATCGCGCCGACGTCGCTGTGGAGTCTCGTCGAGAACGGTACCCTCGCCGCCTCGTCGCCTCGACCGGTCGCCCAGGCGATCGGGTCGAGCACCCCGTCCACCACCAGGGCGCGGACGTGATCCGGGAACAGGTTCGCGTATACGACGCCGAGGTACGAGCCGTACGAGTAGCCGACGTACGTGATCTGCTCGTCGCCGACCGCCGCGCGGAGCCGGTCGAGATCGCGGGCGACGTCTGCCGTCGACATGTGGTCGATGATGTCCCCGCCCATCGCCTGGCACGCCGAGTTCAGCGCCGCGTCGAGCGAGGCCTGGAGCGATTCCTCCTCGGGGCTCATGGGGAAGAAGAACGGCGCGAAGAAGCCGAGCGCCTCCCTGAGCGAGTGGGCGCAGAGCAGCGGCGAGCTGCGCAGGATGCCGCGCGGATCGAACCCGACCAGGTCGAACCGCGCCCGAACCTCAGGGGTGAAAAGGAGCGATCCGGCCTGGACGACCAGGTCGACCCCCGATCCCCCTGGGCCCCCGGGGTTGAGGAGGATCGAGCCGATCCTCGACGCCGGGTCCGACGCCGGCAGCCGGACGACCGCCAGCGTGATCTTCGGCCCGTGCGGATCGTCGTAGTCGAGCGGGACCCGGAAGCTCGAGCACTCGAACGATCCCTTCCTCCGGTAGCACGATTGCCAGTCGAGCCCCGAGGCCTTGGCGGATGCGACTCCGGCCGGAATCGGCAGGAGCGCGATCGCGACCAGGACGGCAAGGATCGCGGTGCGACGTCTCATGGAAGCCCCCTCCCCGATGACTGCTTCCGCGAAGTCTAGTGACTCGCGGAGAAGCGGGTGATCAGCAACACGTCCGGGCTTCCGCGACCGGCCCGTAGACTCCCCGGCGTGGAGGTCCGCAAGACCGTCACCGCGCTGTTCGCCGACGTCACGGGCTCGACCGCGCTCGGCGAGCGCCTCGACCCGGAGTCGCTTCGTGCGGTCATGACCCGGTACGCGGACGAGATGCGTGCGGTCGTCGAGCGCCACGGCGGCACCGTCGAGAAGTTCATCGGCGACGCCGTGATGGCCGTGTTCGGCGTCCCGACGGTGCACGAGGACGACGCCCTCCGGGCCGTCCGCGCGGCGTCGGAGATGCGCGAGGCCCTCGGGGAGCTCAACGTGGAGTTCGAGCGCGACTGGGGCGCGCGGCTCGAGGTCCGGATTGGCATCAACACCGGCGAGGTCGTCGCGGGGGACCCGTCGAGCGGCCAGACGTTCGTGACCGGGGACACGGTGAACGTCGCCGCCCGCCTGGAGCAGGCGGCGGAGCCCGGCGAGATCCTTCTCGGCGAGGAGACGCAGCGGCTCGTGCGCGACGCCGTCGTCGTCAAGGCCGTCGACCCGCTCGAGCTGAAGGGCAAGGCGGAGCGCGTGCCGGCCTTTCGCCTGCTCGACGTCACGCCCGGCGCGGCGCCGTTCGCGCGGCGGTTGGACTCGCCGCTCGTCGGTCGCGAGGACGACCTGGCGCGCCTGCGACGCACGCTCGACGAGGCCGTGGAGCGGCATGCATGCACGCTCGCCACCGTGGTCGGCGATGCCGGCCTCGGCAAGTCGCGCCTGGTGAACGAGTTCGTCGACCGCGAGGGCGATCGCGCTCGCACGCTCTGGGGGCGGTGCCTGCCCTACGGCGAGGGGATCACGTTCTGGCCGGTCGCCGAGATCGTCTGGTCCGCGGCCGAGCTCGGCGAGCCCGATTCGATCGAGGAGGCCAGGGCCAAGCTCCGCGCGCTGCTCGACGACGTCGAGGACGGCGCCGACGTGGCCGAGAAGGTCGCGGCCGCGATCGGGCTCGGCGAGGGCGGCGGGGGCGGCGAGATCCAGGAGACGTTCTGGGCGATTCGCCGGCTGCTCGAGTCCCTCGCGCGCGAGCGGCCGCTCGTCGTGATCGTCGAGGACGTCCACTGGGCCGAGTCCACGTTGCTCGATCTGTTGCAGTACCTCGCCGGCTTCAGCGCCGGCCATCCGATCTTCGTGCTCTGCACGTCCCGTCCGAGCATCCGCGAGACGCGGCCGGACTGGGAGCGCGCTGGCGAGCTCGTGACGCTCGAACCGCTGTCCGAGGACGAATGCGAGCTCCTGATCGAGAACCTGCTCGGGAGCGCCGGGTTGTCGGGCTCCGTCCGCGAGCGCATCACCGACGCCGCCGAGGGCAACCCGCTGTTCGTCGAGGAGATGCTCCGGATGCTGATCGACGAGGGCGCGATCGAGCGGACCGACGGGCACTGGACCGCGCGCGACGACCTCGCGCACATCGCGGTGCCCTCCACGATCAGTGCGCTGCTGTCGGCGCGGCTGGATCAGCTCGAGACCGGCGAGCGCGCCGTGATCCAGCGGGCGTCGGTCGTCGGCAAGATCTTCTGGTGGGGCGCGGTGACCGAGCTCTCGCCGGAGGAGGACCGGCCGCGCGTCGGCTCCCACCTGCAGACGCTGCTGCGCAAGGAGCTCGTCCGGCCCGATCGCTCGGGTTTCGCCGGCGAGGACTCGTTCCGCTTCAGCCACATCCTCGTGCGCGACGCCGCGTACGAGTCGCTGCCCAAGCGTGCACGGGCCGAGCTGCACGAGCGGTTCGTTGCGTGGCTCGAGGCGAGGGCGGGGGAACGCGCCGTCGAGTTTGAGGAGATCCTCGGCTACCACCTCGAGCACGCGTATCGGTATCGGGCGGAGCTCGGTCCGGTGGACGAGCGAGGGCGCGAGCTCGCGAGCCGGGCCGCGGAGCGGCTCTTGTCCGCCGGGCGGCGGGCGCTTGCGCGATGGGACATCTCCGCCGCCGTGAACCTGCTCTCGCGGGCGTCCGACCTCCTGCCCGCGAGCGACGCCCGCCGCGCGGGCGTCCTCGTCGACCTCGGGATCGCGCTCGGTCAGTCGGACCTGTCGCGTGCCGACGACGTGCTCGTGCGCGCGATCGAGTCCGCTCGATCCGCCGGAGAACCGCAGCTCGAGGCGCGGGCCGCGACCCGCCGCATCCTCGTCCGAATCCTCCTGGACCCGCTCGCCGACCAGGTCGGCTCCCTCCGGGAGGCCGAGCGCTTCGCCGGGCTGTTCGCGGGCTGGCAGAACGACCTCGGCATCGCGGAGGCGAGCTCCATCGCCGGCACGATCCAGTTCTGGCAGGGCCGGATGACGGCCGCCGAGGAGACCCTGTCGATCGCCATCGAGCACGCCCGCCGCGCGGGAGATCGACGGCAGGAGGCGGAGTCGCTCAAGTGGCTGGCGCTCGCGATCATCGAGGGACCGACGCCGGTGGACGAGGGCCTTCGGCGACTGAACGGGTTCGCCGGGCCCGGCCTCGATCGCCGCGTCGAGGTCGCGATCGATCGCGCGCGCATCCCGCTCGAGACCATGCGTGGCCGGTTCGACGAGGCGCGGCGGCTGGCACGCCGCACGCAGACCCGCGCGAGCGAGCGAGGGGATCACGTCGCGCTCATCGGCGTTCTTCGGGAGTTCGGGTTCCTGGAGATGCTGGCCGGGGACATCGCGGCGGCGGAAGCGCACCTTCGCGCCGGCTACGACCTCTCCGAGAAGGTCAACGACATCGGACACCTCGCGAGCGTCGCGCCGGACCTCGGCGACGTGCTCTACGAGCAGGGGCGATACGAGGAGGCCCTCCTGCTGGCGGAGGTGAGCGAGCGGATCACGATCGAGGGCGACGTCGATGCCGGGGCGCGGTGGCGACAGCTGCGGGGCAAGGCGCTTGCGAGGCTCGGTCGGATGGAGGAGGCGACCGCGGCCGCGACGGCTGCGGTCGACCTGTCCGGCCCCACGCAGTACCTCGACCTCCGGTCGCACGCGCTGGTGGGGCTCGCGGAGGTGCACCGGCTGGCCGGCCGCTCCGCGGAGGCCGCCGCCGCGCTCCGGCAGGCGATCGAGCTGTGCCGGGAGAAGGGGAACCTCGTCGGCGAGCGGCGGGCGATGGCGCTGCTGGAGGAGCTCGAGGTCTAGAGCCCCGAGCTCGTGGTATGCTCTTTGCATGTCGGAACAGATTGCGGTGCGCATCCCGGACGGCCTCGCCGAATCGCTAGAGGAGCTCGTCGCCGGGGGCCGGTTCGAGACGAAGGCGGAGGCGATCCGCACCGCGCTCGAGGCGCTCGTGGAGGCCGAGCGACGTCGCTGGATCGGCGAGGCGATCGCCGACGGGTATCGGCGCGTTCCGCAGGACGACGACGAGGTGGCCGCCGCGACGGGCGCCGCGATCCACTCCATCGAGGACGAGCCTTGGTGATCCCGGCTCGAGGGGAGATCTGGTGGGGCGAGACCCCGGACGCGAAGGGACGGCCCTACCTCGTCCTCACCCGGGACGAGGCCGTGCCGGTGCTCCGAGCGATCCTCGTCGCCCCGATCACCCGGACCATCCGCGGCATTCCCACCGAGGTCCCGGTCGGCGAGCCGGAAGGGCTCCCTGCCGAAGGCGTCGCGTCGCTCGACAACGTCCTCGCGTTCCCCAAGTCCATGCTCGTCCGGCGCATGGGAGCCCTCGAACCGGCCCGGCGCGACGAGCCGTGTGCCGCCCTTCGCGCCGCGACCGACTGCTGATCAGCCGGCGCGGCCCACGCTTCTCGACCGGAGCGACGCCAGCGCACGCTCGGCGCTCTGCGCGAGCGCCTGCAGCATCGCGCGCGCCGAAGCCTCGGTGGTCTCGCCGAGCTCGAGCGCGAGGGCTTGGTGTGCGCGCTCGAACGAGGCGGAGGCTCGGCGGTGCGCGCGAAGGCCCGCCGGCGTGAGCGAGAGCAGCGAGGCGCGCCCGTCGCTCGGGTGCGACGCGCGGCGGAGGTGGCGGCGCTCGATCATCGACCGCACCGCGTCGGCGAGCGTCGTCACCGGCACGCCGAGGTGATTCGCGAGATCCGTGAGCGTGATCGGGCCGCGCTCGAACACCGAGCTGTAGACCGCGTACGTCTCGCCATTCATGCGGGCGTCGCGCATCGCCTCCGCGACCAGCGCCCTCGTCCGCTGACCGAGCACGAAGATGTCGAAGAGCAGGGAGGTGTCGCTCGCCGGGTCGGGCCGCCAGGCGGCGGTGTCGTCGACGGTCACGCCGGGGAGCGTAGCACCAGACAATACGGATCCGTGCTATATAGCACGGATCCGTACTATCCTCCGATTCGTCGTTTCGATCGCGCTCCTCGCGGCCGCGTGCACGAGCGCGGATCCCGTCGCGCGCGGGCCGTCGCCATCGACGTCGTCCGGCTACGACTGGGCGGGCGACCTCACGTCCCTCGTCGAGCAGATGGAGTCCATCCATCCGGATCTGTTCCACGGGGTGTCGCGAGCCGAGTTCGACGCCGCGGTCGACGACCTGCGCGACCGCCTCCCGTCGCTCGACGACGACGAGATCCTCGTCGGGCTCATGCGCCTCGTCGCGATGATCAGCGCCGAGGGCCGCGACGGGCACATGGGCCTCTGGCCGCCCGACAACCCGGACCTCGTGCACCGCTTCCCGATCCGCGTGTGGGAGTTCCCCGACGGCCTGTACGTAACGGCGGCCCGAGCGCCGAACGAGGGGCTCGTCGGCTCGCGGATCCTGGCGGTCGACGGCGTCCTGATCGACGAGGTCCTGCGGTGGATCGACCCGGTCGTCCCGCGCGACAACGACTCGAACCTGCGCGACGCGCGCAGCGTCTTCTTGACCAGCGCGGAGGTGCTCGCGGGGCTGCGGATCGCCGACGATGCGACCACATTGACGCTCGAGGTCGAGGCGCCGGACGGCGCTCGAAGCACGGCGTCCGTCGAGGCGGTCGATGGCGAGACCTTCGCCGACTGGGTCGGCGGGTGGGAGCTGCCGCTGCCCGCGCGTCCGGGCCTTCCGTTCCTGGACGACCTCGACGAGGAGTTCGTGCTCACGTATCTCTCGTCCTCGCGCGCGCTCGTCGTCGGCTACCACCACGTCGAGGAGTCGAGCTCCGAGCTCGTCGACGCGATCCGCGCCGCGATGCGTGAGCAGCCGGTCGATCGTCTGATTCTCGACCTGCGGAACAACGGCGGCGGAGAGGCCGGCGGGTACCGCGAGCTGCTCCGGTTCCTCTCCGGCGTCGAGGTCGACCGGCTCGTCGTGCCGATCGGCCGGCTGACCTTCTCGGCGGCCGCGAGCTTCGTGGTGCTGCTCGAACGACAGGTCCCTGATGCCCTGTTCGTCGGTGAGCCCACCGGCGGGGCGCCGAACCTCTGGGCCGACCCGGTTCCCGTCACGCTGCCGAGCTCGCGGCTGAACGTGCTGGTGGCGAGCAAGTACTTCGACATCGGCGGCCCCGACGATGCGCGGCTCGCCGTCGAGCCCGACCTCGCGGTCCCGCTCACCGCCGCCGACTACTTCGCGGGGCGAGATTCGGTGCTCGAGGCGGCGCTGGCGGCGTAGGGGGCGTGTCGGGTCTTGACCAGGCACGTCGAGCGTTGTCGCTGCTCAGGACTCGCGACACAATCCACGGATGAGCGCCCCTGCAACGCAGGCGCTGCTGGAGGGTGGCCGCCGTGCCGCCGATCTGCGCCGGTGGCCCGAGGCCTACGAGGCGCTCAGAACCGCGAACGCCGGCGGCGAGCTCGATCCCGGCGATCTCGAGCTCCTGGCGAAGTCCGCGTGGTGGGTCGGTCGCCAGAACGAGGCGATCGAGGCACGCGAGCGCGCATACGCGCGGTATGTCGAGCTCGGCGACCGTCCCCGGGCCGCGTTCATGGCGCTGACGCTGCGGCGCGAAAACGTGTCCAAGCTCGCCGCGTCGGTGGCGCAGGGGTGGCTCACGCGCGCCGAGCGGCTGCTCGCCGACGAGCCGGTGTCCGTGGCGCACGGGTACCTCGAGCTCGCCCGGGCCGCCGGGCCGTGGGGCCGGGGCGAGCACGACGAGGCCCTCGTGTTCATCCGACGTGCGATCGAGATCGCCCATCGGTTCGACGACGCCGACCTGCATGCATGGGCCACGTCGTACTCGGGGATGGTCCTGCTCGAGATGGGGCGCGTCGACGAGGGCTGGCCGCTCCTGGAAGAAGTCAGCGCGGCGGCCGTCGGGGGCGAGCTCGGCGCGTACACCACCGGCGCCGTGTTCTGCAACGTCATCAGCGCCTGCCGCGACCTCGCCGACTACCGGCGGGCGAGCGAGTGGGCCGAGGCCGCCACGCGCTGGTGCGAGCGCCAATCGATCGCCGGCTTCCCCGGCATCTGCCGGGTCCATCGCGCCGAGGTGCTTCGGCTCCTCGGCAGCTGGGCCGAGGCGGACGCCGAGCTGCGGAAGGCCACGGACGAGCTGGTCGAGTTCAACCCGATGCATGCCGGTGCCGGTTTCCACGAGCTGGGCGAGGTCCGGCTGCGGATGGGCGACGTCGCCGGAGCGGAGGACGCGTTCCGGCACGCACAGGAGCTCGGCGAGGACCCGCAGCCGGGGCGGGCCCTGCTCCTCTTGCGACAGGGCAAGGTGGAGGCGGCGGCGGCCTCGATACGGCGGAGCCTCGAGGACCTCGAGTATCGCCGGCTGGCGCGCGCCCGGCTGCTGCCTGTCCAGGCCGAGATCGCGTGGCGCTCGGGCGACGCCGCGACGGCCCGTGCCGCCGCCGTCGAGCTCGACGAGATCGCCGACGCGGTCGGCACCAACGCGATCCGCGCGGCGGCCGAGTGGGCGCACGGGCTCGCCGACCTGACCGACGGGGCGACCGATGCCGCGCGCCGGTTCCGGAAGGCGCGACAGCTTTGGCAGGGCGTCGAGGCACCGTACGAGACCGCACGTGCGGGCCGGCTCCTCGCCGAGACGCTCGCCGCCGAGGGCGACGAAGAGGGCGCCGCGATCGAGCTCGAGGCCGCGCGCTCGCTCTTCGCGCGGCTCGGCGCGGAACCCGACACGCGTGAGTCCGAGGAGCGGCTCGCGGCGCTCGGCCCGGAGTCGCCGAGACCGACGGAGGCGCGACGCACGTTCGTGTTCACCGACATCACCGGCTCGACCGCGCTGCTCGAGGCGATCGGCGACGAGGCCTGGACCGATCTGCGCCGGTGGCACGACGAGGAGCTCCGCCGGTGCATCGGGGCCCACGGCGGCGAGGAGATCGACCACACGGGCGACGGCTTCTTCCTCAGCTTCGACGACGCGCAGACCGCGATCGCGTGCGCTCAGGAGATCCAGCGACGCCTCGCGCAGCACCGTCGCGAGCACGGGTTCGCGCCGCAGGTCCGGATCGGGGTCCACGCCGCTGCGGCATCGCGCTCGGGCGCCACGTACACGGGGATGGGCGTGCACGTCGCCGCGCGCGTCGGCGCCCTCGCCGAGGGCGGCGAGATCCTCGCGAGCGCGACCACCGTCGAGGGCGTCGAGGGCGTCGAGCTCGGGGACCCGCGCCCGGCCACGTTGAAGGGCGTGACCGAGCCCGTCGAGGTGCGCTCGGTCGGCTGGCGCTGAGCCCGCGCCGACTCAGAGGACGCGCGGAACGGGCGACGGCGCGTCGAAGTCGGCGCGGGTGATCTCGAAGATGCGGACCGGACGGTGGACGTCCTCGAGCGAGATCTCGTCGACCGGATTCGCCTCGACGCGGCCCCGCACGGCGGACAGCGTGCGCTCGGAGACCAGGATCTGGTTGGCCGCGGCGGTCTCGGCGAGCCCCGACGCCAGGTTCACGTGGTTGCCGATAACCGTGTACTCGGTCCTGGTGTCTGAGCCGATGTTGCCGACCGTCACGTAGCCGGTGCTGATGCCGATGCCGACGTTCAGCTCTTCGTGCAACCGCTCCATCCACTTCGAGCGGATGCTGCGCAGGCGCGAGCGCATCTCGAGCGCCGTCGCGACGGCCCGTTCGGCGTGATCCGCGAACGGGATCGGGTCGCCGAAGAACGCGAGGATGCCGTCGCCGACGTACTTGTCGAGCGTGCCGCCGTGGCGGAACACGACGTCGGTCATCACGCCGAAGTACTCGTTGAGCGCGTCGATGAGCTCCTCGGGCTCGACGCGCTCGGACATCGAGGTGAAACCGCGGATGTTCGCGTAGAGGATCGTGAGGTTGCGCCGCGTCGACTCGAGCGTGACCGGCGCGTCGCCGGACAGGACCGCGTCGGCGATCTGCGGTGCGAGATACCGGCGGAGCTGCTCGGCGCGGCGGATCTGTCCGAGCTGGTCCTCGACGGTCCGCTCGAGGTTCTCGTTCAGTTTGGTGAGGTCGTGGTAGAGCTCGGCGAGGCGGCCGCTCGTCCGGTTGAGGTTGGCGGTGAGCCGGCCGAACTCGTCCCGGTTCGGGACCTCCACCTGCTCGTCGAAGTCGCCGCCCGCGATCCGGGCCAGGGCGAGGTCGACCTTGCGGACCGGGCGGATGAGCGACCACGACAGCACGGCCCCCAGGCCGAGCGCGATCAGCAGGCTGACGCTGGACAGGATGACGACGCCGGTCAACAGGAAGTGGTGCAGGTTCCCGAGCTCGGTCGAGGCCTGCGCGATGCGCTCTTCCGTCGTCGCGATGAGCGCGTTGAGCGTGTCCTCGAGCTCGTGGGAGATCTCGTGCTCGGCGGAGATGTGGAGCTCGAGCGCCCGGTCGAAGTCGCCGGCGTTGTAGAGCGCGAGGACCTCGACCCCCGCGGCCGCGTACCGCTCGTTGATCTCGCGGAGCTTGTCGACGGCGTCCTGTACGCCCGGTCCGCCGATCGACTCGATGTCCGTGAGCTGGCCGGCGAAGTTCTGCTTCGCGAGCGCGACCTTGTCGTTGTAGGAGCCGACCTCGGTGATGAGCGCCATGGCCCGGTAGTGGCTCTGCGCCGTCACGTCGTAGATCCCCTGCCGCGCGAGGTCGCTCAGCCGCTGGAGCTCGACGAGTTGGTGCGCCTGCTCGTTCATCCGGCCGATGACGAAGATGCTCATCACGCCCATCGAGAGCATGAGCACGGCGATCACGAGGAACCCAGCCAGGAGCTTGGTGTGGACGGTGGCCCGGATCCGGGCGATGAAGTCGACCGCGGGACGGATCAGCGGCGGGAGCTTGTCCGGGTCGTGCACCGGCGCCGGGGCGTCGTCGGCCGGCGCGGCCTCGAGCGTTCGATCCTCGACGTCCTCGTGCTTCATCAACCGCCCTCCCTGGGAGGCGAATTGTGCCCGGGACGAGGGGAAGAGGTCAATGTGACCGTGAGCACAGCCGGGCGCACCGATTCGCGAGGTCCCGGCATCGGCCAGGTAGACTCCCCGCAGCAGGTGTCACCTGCGATTCGCGGTGCGCGACCGACCCGTGGCCCAGCGACCCACTCGCCCCTCGCCTTCACGAATCCGACGACCGAGGAAGGCAGGCGCGCGATGACCACTCCGAGAGGTACCCTCGTGCCCGTCGTCGTGGAGCAGACGGCCCGGGGCGAACGGTCGTTCGACATCTACTCCCGGCTTCTCAACGAGCGGATCGTCTTCCTCGGCACGCCGATCGACGACGTCGTCGCCAACCTGGTGATGGCGCAGCTCCTGCACCTGGAGAGCGAGGATCCCGACAAGGACATCAGCCTGTACATCAACTCGCCCGGCGGCGAGATCACGTCCCTGTTCTCGATCTACGACACGATGCAGTACATCCGCTGCGACGTGTCCACGATCGTCATGGGCCAGGCGGCCTCCGCCGCCGCGATGATCGCCATGGCCGGCGCCAAAGGCAAGCGGTTCGCCCTTCCCCACGCGCGCGTGCTCCTTCACCAGCCGTACGGTGGGGCCGAGGGGCAGGCCGTCGACATCGAGATCCAGGCCAACGAGATCGCCCGCTCCCGCAGGCTGCTGGAGGGCCTGATCGCCCAGCACACCGGACAGCCGCTGGAACGGGTGTCGAGGGACACGGAGCGGGACTTCTTCCTCACGGCCGAGCAGGCGGTGGACTACGGCGTGGTGGACGAGGTCATTTTCAGTCGAAAGGTCGGCGCCGAGCGTCCGTTGCTCGTGGCCGAAGGCTCGTAGGGTCGCCCCTACTCGCTCTCGAGCTCGCGCGAGCGCAGCAGGGGGACGCTGAGAGCGACGGCCTCGGCGACGTCGACGATCTTGTGGTTCGTCCGGCGCGCCTGATCCCGCAGCATCTCGAACGCCTGCCGCTCGTCGATCGCGTGACGCTCCATCAGGATGCCCTTGGCCCGCTCGGTCACGGCCCGGCGGGCGAAAGCGCCCTCGAGGCCCTGGTACTCGGCGAACCGGCTCAGGACGATGTCGAGCGAGCTCTGCAGCGCGGCCGAGTCCCGCTCCTGCGTGATGTAGGCGAAGATGCCGCGCCGCGCCGCCTCGTGGATGAACGCCTGGTCCTCGACGTCCAGGATCGCGATCACGGGGCACGCGGCTTCGGTCACCATCCTGCCGATGAGGTCGAGCGCGTGGTCGGAGCTCTCGCCGACGATCACGATCGAGGCGTCTGGGCGGAGCGATGCCGTGAGGGCGGCGACGTCGTCGAGGCTACCTTCGCCCACGACGTCGTGGCCGAGCCCCGTCACGGTGCGCGCGACCTCGTCCAGCCGCTCCCGCCGGCCGTCGGCGACCAGGATGCGGAGCGGTTCGACGGATTCCGGGCCTGCTCGCGGCATCGCCCGAAATGGTAGCGAACCGCCCCCGAACCGTGCCTGCCGGTCTCTCGTCGTTGACCCCGTACCCCCCGAACGCGTACCGTGCACTCACGGGCTCGAGATCCCGGCCCGCTCGCGTCCTCTGGGACGCAATCGACGGAGCCCAAAGACACGCTCCCGACCGATCGAAGGGAGCCGTCATGTGGGTTCGCCCCGAGCTCTTCTGGGTGCGCGTCGAGAACTCGGACGACCTCACGATGCTCCGGCTGACCGGGCGACTCGACTGGGCGGCGGTGTCCTACCTCGACGGCAAGGTCGACGCCGCGCGGGGCCGCGACGTGGTCCTGGACCTCGGCGGGCTCACCTTCATGGACCACTCGGCGTGGCTCGCGGTGGCGTCCTGCAAACAGCGCGTGCGCGGCTGGGGCCAGGAGCTCCGACTCGAGAACGCGTTCGGCGCCATCCGGGAGATGGTCGAGGCCGCCGAGCCCGATCACCCGCTGCCCGAGGCGGCCTGGCGATGAGCGACTGGCGAGACGACGAGGTCCTCAACGAGGTGCACTCGCGCGCTCGCAACGAGTGGATCGAGGACGTCCGCGGCCCGAACGGCCACGTCAGCACGGCCGAGGTGTACGTGTGCGAGTGCGGGGACGCCGCGTGCACCCAACGCATCTTTCTCACGCGGTCGGAGTACGAAGACGTGCGCGGCTACGCGACGCGGTTCGCCGTCGCGGTCGACCACGAGAACCCGGAGATCGACCAGCTCGTGTCCGAGGGCGGCCGGTACTCGGTCGTACAGAAGATCGCCGGCATGCCCGCCCGGATCGCCCGGCAGACCGACCCGAGACACGCGGAGGTCCGATTGTGACGGGCCCCCGGAGACCGGTGGACGAGGTTCTGGAGCTGCTCGAGCCGGCGATCGTCCGCGGCCTGGAGCGGCACCTCTCGGCGACCATCGAGTGGTTCCCGCACGAGTACGTGCCCTACGAGGTCGGCCGCAACTACGTCGACGAGCCCTGGGACCTCACCGACAGCGACCTCGACGCCGTCTCGCGCGTCGCGCTCGAGGTGAACCTGCTGACCGAGGACAACCTGCCCTTCTACCACCTGGCCCTCTGGGACATCGGCGGCCGCGACGGCGCGTGGGGGGAGTGGTCGCGCCGCTGGACCGCCGAGGAGGGCCGGCACGCGATCGTGCTCCGCGACTTCCTGACGGTCACGCGCGGGCTCGACCCGGTCGCGCTCGAGCGCGGGCGGATGGAACAGGTCAGCCGCGGCTGGTACCCGAACGGCGATGGGTTCCCCGAGCCGTTCGACGGGATCGCGTACGCGACGCTCCAGGAGCTCGCCACGCGGATCGCGCACCGCAACACCGGCGTGTACACGCGCGACGAGCTGATCCGGAGGCTGACGGCGCGGATCGCGACGGACGAGAACCTGCACTACGTGTTCTACCGGGAGCTCGGCGCCGCGGCGCTCGAGATCGACCCCTCGCGCATGCTGCTCGCGATCGCCCGCCAGGTGACCGAGTTCGCGATGCCGGGTCTGGAGATCCCCGAGTTCAAGGCGAAGGCGATCGAGATGGCCAAGGCCGGGATCTACGACCTGCGGATCCACCACGACGAGGTCGTCCTGCCGGTGCTGTTCAAGTACTGGAGGATCGACAAGCTGACCGGCCTGTCCGAGGAAGCGGAGCGCGCGCGCGACGGCCTCGCGAACTACCTCAAGATGCTCGACGCCATGGCGTCGCACTACGAAGAGAAGCGCGCCGAGCGCGGCGCGTAGCTCAGCGCGGCGGGGCTGTTACCGCGCGGTCGAGGTCCCGGACGAGCTCGCGCGGGCGGCCTTGTCCTTCTTCGCCGCCCGCTTTTCCTTGAGCGTCTTGCTCGCCGCGGTCTTGGAACTCTTGGAGCCGCCCTTGTCCTTGTTGGCCATGCCTGCCCCTTCCAAAGGTCGACCGTGTTCGTGAACCTATCACTGTCGTGTTGGTGATGGCGGGCACAGCCTCGTCACGGCGCGTGTGGCACGGTGCACCGTACGTCGGGTGGTCCGGTATCGGGACCGCCGTAGGGCGGAACTCCGACTTCCGCGTCGACACCGGCCTGCTTTGACTCTGGCTCACTCCGTCGGACCGACCGGCGGAGATCGCCGGCGCCCGCGGGAGGTATCGCCGTGCGCATCGCGACCCGAGGGAACGGGAGACGTCGCGAGCGCTCGTCGTGGTGGGTCGCGCCGGCGCTAGCTGGGTTGCTCGCGGTCGTGCTCACGTTCGTCGGGCGGCCTGGCATCGGCCTCGCCGCAACGCCGTGCACATACGCGCCCAGGACCGTCACCGTCCCCCTCGTTGGTGAGCCCGTCACGCTCTCGGTCGGTTCGCAGGGCGAGATCCTCGTGAACGGCCTCCCGTGCCCGGACGTGACGGCCGTCGACACGCCGTTCCCGGTCGCGATGGTCGACACCACGGGGGCGATCGACGTCATCGGCACGGACGCCACCGACATCGTCGTGATCGACGAGACGGGCGGCGCCTTCCCTTCGATCCTGACCTTCCGGCTCGACCTCCGATTCGACGTCGACGACCGGCTCGAGGTCGTCGGCACGACCGGCGCAGATCACATCACGGCGTTGGCCTTCGCGCTGCACCTGGACGGCGACGCCGGCGGCGGCGACGTCCAACTCGGCGGCGTCGACCGGGTGCGGATCGACGCGGGTCCCGGCGACGACAGGGTCGACGCGAGCTTGACCGACGTCGACTCCCCGGACTTCTCGATCCCGCTCACGATCCTCGGCGGCGACGGCAACGACCAGCTGACCGGCGGCGACGGCGACGATCGGCTGTACGGCCAGGGCGGGAACGACGTCCTCGACGGTAACGACGGGACGACGGACTTCCTGAACGGGGGCATTGAACCGTCCGACCAGTGCCGCTACGGCGCCGATCCTCTCCCGTGCGATCCCTCGATCACGCTCACGCCGTCCGAGGGCACGGCCGAGACGCCGGTCACCGTGGACGGCTCGGGCTGGTATCCGGAGAACGGCCTCGTTTCGATCTCGTTCGGTGAACAGGCACCGTCGGCCTCGGTGCAGCCGGGGCCCGACGGCTCGCTCCCGACGACCGACCTCGACATCTCGGCCGCGCCCGACGGGAACTCGGCCGTCACGGTGACGGCTTGCCAGCAGTGTCAGGACGATATCGAGCCCGTCCGCGCGACGACGGACTTCACCTACGCCGCCCAACCCACCGATGAGCTCACGCTGGAGGTGACGACGAACCCGGTGCCCTTCGGACGGGACGTCCCCGTGTCCGGGACCGGGTGGATCGCCGGCGAACCGGTGAGCCTGTTCGTCGACCCGGCCGACGGCGCGCTCGGCGAGGCGCCGGCGACCGCGATCCCCGACCCGAACGGGATCTTGACCGCCTCGCTCGCGCCGCAGGACCTCGGCGAGCACCGGCTCGTCGCCTGTCAGCGCTGCGGCGCCGCCGACGAGCGGCGCTTCGAAACGACCTTCCGCATCGAGGCCATCGCGGGCGTCGCGTCGATCCAGGTGCAGCCCGACACCGCCTCCGTCGGCGATCAGATCGAGGTCATCGGGTCGGGGTGGGATCGCGAGCGCGGCAGGGTCCACCTCTTCCTCGGCTCGCCCGCGATCGGGGATCGGGAGGTCGACACGTTCCGCCCGGATCCGAACAGCGGGTTCGACGTGACGGTCGACGTGCCGAATGTCCCCGCGGGCTCGTACACCGTGACCGCCTGTCAGCGCTGCTCCGTTCCCGGGCGGATCGACGCGACGAGGTTGCTCGCCATCGAGTCGGCGGCGTCCTTGCCCATCCCATGGATCGCGGGAGGGGCCGCGCTGTTGCTGCTTCTGCTCGCCGGCGCATTCGCGCTCTTCCGGCGACCGAAGCCGCCGTCGCCGGGGGAGCAGGATGACCACCATCCGTCGCCCGAGGCTCGGGTCGCGGCCCATGCGCGACCGAGCGCGCCCGCCGTGAGCATCAGCCGCGAGCCGGACGGGACGTCGGATCACCGGGTCCGGCTCGTGCCCCGTCCCGATCGCGGCACCCAACGAGTGGAGGAGATGAGTCACCCATGATCACCACGTCGACGTCGCTGCCGAGCCTCCGCCAGTTGCTCTTCCCGGGCGCCGAGACGGCGACCCAGGTGGAGCAGCAGCTCGAGGAGCGATCGACGCTCGAACCGGCCGTGCGGAAGCTCGACCGGGTCCCGAGCACGTTGGTCGGCGTCGCCGCCGGGAAGGTCGGATCCATCGTCGCCGGGTTCCTGGAGATCGACGTGTTCGACCTGCTTCTCGCCGGTTGGCGAAAGTACGAGGCCTTGATGACGGCCGCCCGGCAGACGGTCGAGACCCCTGGCGAGGAGCAGGTCGTCGAGCTGGTCACACATAGGGTCGTCTCGACGCACCGGCCGCGGATCGACGTCGAGGTCGACGGGGTCGAGGTCGGCTCCGTCGACGTCGAGATCGACGTCGCGCTTGTTCTACACGCGGTCCGCGCCGTCGTCACGGCGGGACGGCTGACCGCCCTTCGGTCGGGGCTGGTGGACATCGAGGCGAAGCTGTCGTGCGAGGGCGTCGAGATCGCGTCCAAGAATCGCCGGTTGGACCTCGCCCTCGAGCTTGACCTTGGACCAGGCGTTTCGTTGCTGGACTACGTGGTTCTGCCCGAGGCTCCCGGCGGTCCATAGCCCCAGACGACATCGTCGACGGCCGGGTGATCTGCGAGCTCGGCGTCGCCCCCCCGAAGCCGGCCGAGTTCGCGAACTTCCGCGTCGGCGCCGATCGACATGGGTCTCGTCACGCGCGGCGAGATCAGCGCGCCCGCGGCGCGAACCCCTCCAGCACCGTGTCGACGACCCGCTCGGCGAACGCAGGGTCGAGCTCGCCGCCGAACATCAGCCGGAAGTAGACGGGCCCGACGAGCAGCTCGGTCGCGAGGCCGGCGTCCGCGTCGGCCCGAAGGTCGCCGCGGTTCACGCCGCGGCGCACGATCTTGGTGATCTCGTCGCGGCGGCCCTGGACGACGGTCGCCCGGAACGGGTCGCCGAGCGAGGGGTTGATGGCGATCTCCGACAGCAGGGCGCGAAGGACCGGCCCGAACGGGCTCTCCGTGAGCGCCCGGATCGGGTTCTGAACGGCGGCGAGCAGCTCGGATCGCGTGTCGCCGACGTCCTGCACCGCGATGTGCGGCGAGGCGAGCTCCATGAGCAGCTCGAGCGCGAGCGCCTCCTTCGAGGAGAAGTGCCGGTAGATCGTGGCCTTGCCGACGCCCGCGCGCGCGGCAACGTGCTCGAGCCGGAGCCCGGCGAAGCCCTCGGTGACGATGAGGTCTCGGGCCGCCTCCAGGATCGCCCGATGGGCCTTGGCGCTCCGCGGCCGTCCGCGACGGCCGGTTGTGGAGGTTTCGAGACGGACCGTTCCGGTTCCCGCCATGTCCGTTACGATACGGGTCGGTTCGTATTCTCCGCAAGACCCAAGGAGCGTGAACGAGATGCACGACCAGGCCCACGTGCTCGACGTCCTCGAGCAGGCCCAGCGCAGGGCGCCGTTCTGCAGGGCGTGCATGTCGCCGACCACTCCGGTGGCGCGCGAGGGCGTGATCTGGCTCGAGTGCGCGTCGATGCAGGAGGACCGGCCCTTCCTCAAGAAGCTGCTGAGCCTGGACTTCGGAGGCACACACATGCGACGAGTCATCCTCGAGGACGCTGCGTAGGACGAGGGCAGCCGGCGGAGGGTCGAACGGCTTGGCCGTCTCGCGCACGCGCGACCGCGCACGGTGATGCACATCACCTGTGGTTTCCGCGAGGTCCTTCCTACAATTCGAGGCTCGATCGCACCCACGAGGAGGGACGGACGATGGCCGGACCGATCGACGAGGCGCGCCTTCGCGCGCTCGAGGGAACGTTCTCGGGGGAGCTGCTGCAGCCCGGTGACGGCGGCTACGACGAGGCGCGCCGCCTCTACAACGGCCTGATCGACAAGCGGCCGGCGCTGATCGCGCGGACGCGCTCGAGCTCCGACGTGGCCGCCGCGATCGCGTTCGCGGGCGAGAGCGACCTGGAGATCTCGATCCGCGGCGGCGGGCACGGCGTGGCCGGCCGCGCGGTCGCCGACGGCGCGCTCACGATCGACCTGTCTCTCATGAAGGACGTTCGCGTCGACCCCGAGGCCCGCACGGCTCGAGCCGGCGGCGGCGCGACCTGGGGACCGTTCAACGACGCGACGGCCGAGCACGGGCTTGCCACCACGGGCGGGCTCATCTCGACGACGGGGATCGCCGGGCTCACCCTCGGCGGCGGGCTCGGCTGGCTGATGGGCAAGTACGGGCTGGCGGCCGACAACCTCGCCTCGGCCGAGATCGTCACGGCCGACGGAAAGGTCCGAACGGTGAGCGCCGAGCAGGACCCGGACCTGTTCTGGGCCGTCCGCGGCGCGGGCGCGAACTTCGGCGTGGTGACGAGCTTCGAGTACCGGCTCCACCCGGTCGCCGAGGTCACCGGCGGCCTGGCCGCGCACCCGTTCGACGCTGCGCGCGACGTGCTCGGCTTCTTCCGGGAGTTCACCGCCGACCTGCCCGACGAGCTCACCGCCGCCTGCGGGCTCATCCACGCGCCCGACGGCTCGGGGACACCCCTGATCGCGATCATCGTGTGCCACTGCGGCGAGGCCTCGCGGGCGGAGATCGACCTGAAGCCGCTGCTCGACTTCGGCTCGCCCGCGCTGGTGCAGATCGGGCCGATGCCGTACCCGGCGATCAACACGATGCTCGACGAGGCCTACCCGACCGGCTCGCTCAACTACTGGAAGTCGAGCTTCGTTCGCGAGCTCTCGGACGACGCGCTCGGGACGATCGTCGAGGCCTTCCCGCGCTGCCCCTCGCCGATGACGGCGCTGCTGCTCGAACACTTCCACGGTGCGGTCGCGCGTGTCGGCGTCTCGGACACCGCCGTCCAGCACCGCGAGACCGGGTACAACCTCGTGATGACCTCGGTGTGGACGGATCCGGCGCAGACCGACGCGAACGTCGGCTGGACCCGGGAGACCTACGCCGCGCTCGAGCCGTACTTCGCCGGGCGCCGGTACCTCAACTACCTGAGCGAGGACGACCTCGCGCAGGCCGCGCCCGCCGGGTACGGGCCGAACTACGACCGGATCGCGAAGCTCAAGGCGCGGTACGACCCCGACAACGTGTTCCACCTGAACCTGAACGTGGAGCCGGCCGCGTAGGACGGCCGACGTGCCGATACGGCGACGGTCCGAGCTCGCGCCCGTGGCATCCGGAACGTGGCCACGATGGGGGCGTGGTCGCTCGGCGAGTCGGCCTCGAACGGGATGGCCCGGCACTCGATGAGACGGTGTGCGAGCTGGGGCGAGGCGAACAGGTAGTCGTCCTGGTAGGCGATCCTGGAGCCCGGCGTCCTGCGATAGGTCCACGTGTGCCGGCATCTCGTGCCGAAGCTGCACTTGCATCCCTCGAGCCGGCCCCGTCTCGGGTGGTGCTGCCGAAGGCTCTCCTGAAGCAGGTCGACGAGGCCGAACCCCTCGGCGATCCGGTTCAGGACCCCGAGGTCCCGCTCGAGGTAGCGACCGCCTGCCCTGCCGATGCAGAGCGTGTTCAGGTCCCCGCCGAGGAGCAGGAGCTTGTTGTATCGCCGGTCCTCGAGGAGCGGCGTCATGTCCGAGAGCGAGCGATGCACGGACGCGTCCGAGCGTTCGTCGAGGAGCCCGTAGAGCGAGATCGCGGTCACGCGTTCCTCGTTCCCTGGGAACACCAACGCGGCCTTCCAGGAGCCGGGCCGCGACACCTCGAGCTTCGACCGCCGATCGCCGTTGTTGCGGCGGCAGCGCCCAGACGTCCTGCGGTGAGGTCAGATCGTGCGGAGAGGCGACCGCAGCGGCCCAGCCGCGCTTCTTCTTGCCGCCGTTCGTCACGTCGTCGCGGCCGATCGTCTTGCCGTCGGTGAGGACGTGGAGTCTGGGGCCGTTGTCCCGCGGACGGGCCTCGTTCAGGAGGGCGATGTCGCAGGCGAGGTCGCCATCCCTCTCGAACTTCCTCCAGTTCTCCTTGGAATGCAGGAAGTTCATGTTCCAGACCACGACCTTCATGGTCGCCGAGGTCCGAGGTGACGATCCGTTCTGACCGGCCATGATGCCCTCCCGCTCGTGAGCCCCTACGGGTTTCGGCGCGGGACGCGCCGACCCTGAGCCCGGGCGGGGATCGGAGGGCCGGCCGAGGTGATCAAGGTCCGCTCGAATGGTGATCGCGAGCACAGGGGCGCGCTCTCGCGCCGTGCGACCGTCCCGGCATGCTCGAGCGGGAAGCGATCGCACGGTACGGCGTCTTCGCGAGCCCCGGGGTGTCCTCCGAGCGCAGGGATGAGTCTCGTCCCTCGCCCGACGCCCGGGTCCGCGCCTACGCCTACCCGAGTCCCCCGAGCGCGACCGTGAGCCGCATGCCCGACGGGACGCGGGACCGCCGGTTCCGGCTCGTCCGCCTGGAGCGCGACGCTCAACCCGTGGACGACGATCGGCGCCTCGCCACCGCGTCGGCCGTGCTGCCGAGCGTCCGCGAGGTGCTCTTCCCGGGCGCCGGGTCGGCGACCCGAGTGGAGCGAAGGCTCGAGGGGAGATCGGCGCTCGAGCCGACCGTTCGACGGCTGGCCGGCGTGCCGGACGGGCTGGTCGGGGTCGCGGCCGGACGGGTCGGATCGATCGTCGCCGGATTCCTCGAGATGGACACGTTCGACCTCCTCGCCGCCGGCTGGAGGGGGCACGAGCCCCTGACGACGGCCGCCCGCCAAACGGTCTCGGCGCCGGGCGAGGAGCGCGTTGTCGAGCTCGCCACGCACCGGGTCACCTCCACCCACCGGCCGAGCGTCGACCTCGAGATCGACGACGCCCCCGTCGGATCCGTCGACGTGCAGGTGGACGTCGCGTTCGTCCTGCACGCCGTTCGTGCCGTCGTCACCGCAGGGCGGCTGACCGCGCTGCGGTCGGGCCTCGTTGATCTCGATGCGTCACTGTCGTGCGAGGGGTCATCGATCGCCTCCGGGAGCCTCGCTGTCGACCTCGCCCTCCAGGCCGACCTCGAGCGGGGCCCGTCGCTGATCGATGACGCGGTCGTGCCCGAGGCGCTGGCCACGGGGATCTGACCCGGGCGACATCGAGGACGGCCGGACGATCGCGCTCGTCGGCGTCACGCCCGGCGAGGCCCGCCGGGTTCGCGATCTTCCGGATGCGGCACCGACCCACGCGCGTACCCACTAGGGTTGCTCCGTGGATGCCGACGAGGAACGGATCGCGCTCTTCCTGGACTACGAGAACCTGGCCATCGGGGCGCGCGACACCCTGGGCGGCCTGACCTTCGACCTCAAGCCGGTGCTCGACGCCCTCGCCGAGCGCGGCCGGGTGATCGCCCGCAAGGCGTACGCGGACTGGTCGGCGTTCGACGAGGACCGGCGCATGCTCACGCGCTGGCAGGTCGAGCTCATCGAGATCCCGCAACGCATGGGCGCCTCCCGCAAGAACGCGGGTGACATCAAGATGGCCGTCGACGCGATGGAGATGGCGTTCGAGCGCGACTACATCACGACGTTCGTGATCTGCACCGGCGACAGCGACCTCACGCCACTCGTCCACAAGCTCCGCGAGCTGAACAAGCGGGTGGTCGGCGTCGGGATCAAAGACTCGACCTCGGCGCTGCTGCCGCCCGCGTGCGACGAATTCCTGTTCTACGACACGCTCGAGGGCGTCGACGTGCCGGCCGGCGCCGGCCGGCGCCGTGGCGGATCGCGCGGGAGGGCCCCGGCGAGGAAGAAGGGCCCAGCGGTTGCGCCCGAGCCGCCGGCCGACGACCTCGAGCCGGTCGCCGAGCGTTCTGCCGACATCGACGAGCTCTCGGTGCGTGTCGCGCAGACGGTCGCGGGGCTCCAGCGGTCCTCGGGCGGCACCGTGCTCGCCTCGACGATCAAGCGCGCCCTTCTTCGCAAGGACCCCACGTTCAGCGAGGCCGAGTACGGCTTCCGCGCGTTCGGCGAGCTGCTCCGCCACCTGGCCGAGCGCAACGTGATCGAGCTGAGCGAGGGCTCGGCCAAGGGCGACCCGGAGGTCTCCCTCCCCACGCACGGCGGCGAGACCGACGCCTTCGCGGTGCTGCGAAGGGTCGTCGCCGACCTGCAGGCCAAGGGGCAGACGGCGTACCTGTCGGGCCTGAAGAACAAGGTGCGGAAGGTGCAACCCGGCTTCAGCGAGAAGACGTTCGGCTACGGCAGCTTCCTGCAGTTCGTGAAGGCCGCGGCCACCCAGGGCGTGATCACGTTCGAGTGGGACCCGGAGGACGAGGACTACGTGCTGGGGGTCCCCACCGGTTGAGCGGCGTCGGCGCGCTGCTGGATCGACGCCTTCTAGCCGTCTGGGCCGTGGGTCCTAGTCACGGCCGAAAGGTCGTGCCGAAGGAACCGGCCCGCCACGTCATGGCGAATCTCGTATGATTGGGCTCCCCACCGCACCTTCCCGCCGGGATTGCTCGTGACGTACCGGTTTTCGAATCGAGCGAACCCATCCAGGTCCAGCAGGGCGCCGTCGAGGGTGGCCTCACCCGATGTGTGGTCCACGGCCAGAATCCGGTGCTGGAGTTGTCCGGCGACGATGCTCGGCACCGCAAACTCGCATCGGAGCGGACGTGCGGTGCGGACGCCGACGACCGCGATCGGTGAATCGAGGACCGTCTGGATGAAGTGCTCGAAGGAACCAAACTCATGCTCGTTCCCGACCATGCAGACCCAGACGTTGCGGCTCCCGTCCGCCCGAAGTTCCTTCCCGTACCAGGCGCTGTCGAGATCCTCGTTCCACCGCACTGGGATGGCCGAGAAGAGCGCGATGAAGCCCTCGTTCTTCCTGCCGAAGGTCCACGTGCCTCCCGCGGCATCGATCTGGTCGACGCGCGTGAACTTCGCCCGCGGGAACCAGGCATGGGTCATGGCGGCCGAGGAGGATGTCTGCAGACTGGGCAGGTCATACGTCGCGATGAGTGCAGGCCCGTCCTGCGCCACGAACGGGAGCGAGAGTGACCCCGTCCAGTAGGTCAGGCCGTCGTGGCCGAACGGCTGCGTGAGCCCGACGACTGGCAGCGGCAGGTCGAGCAGCGCCTCGGTCGGTCGAAACGCAGCCAGGTCCCCGAGGAAGCGGCCGAACGCGTTGGTGCCGCTCGTCAACTCCGGAGCGAGGAGGGGCGAGCTCGTCCAGACGCAGGCGTCGCAGCCCAGGGTCGCCTGCCACGGGTGCTTCTGGAACGCCATCTGTCCCACCCGATGCCGCTGCACGCTGGCGAGGAGCGCGTCGCCGTTGGAGTAGGTGACCAGGTTTGCCCGTGAAAGGATGCTGCCGGCGTTGAACGCCATGAGCAGTTGCTCGAACACCTCTCGAAGCTTGGCCTTCGGGATGGTGGGCGGCTCGCTTTCCGTGATGCCAAGGAGATCGGTAATAGCGTTGAAGGCGTCGGCTACGAAGCTGGCGACGTCCTCGATCAGCCCAACGACCGATTCGAGGCCCGCGCCCAGGGCAGCGAGACCCGCGGCGCCAACCGCCAGGTTCAGGGGGAATGGGAGCATCGCCGCGGCCGGCAGGAGGGCGCCGCCGGCCGTCATCCCGCCGGCGGCAACAAGAGCGTTCTCGACGAGCTGCATGAACGCGGAGTCCGAGACATAGCCGAGGACCGCGAAGGGGTTGGTCGCGTCGAGCTTCGGATGTGCGTTGACGAGAGTCTGGGTGAGGTCGATCGTCTCGGCCGCGAAATAGGCCATCAGTCCCCACCAGAAGACACCGTCGTCTAGGGTCGAGGTTCCGATGGCGCCGTCGTCGAGGTCTACTGAGACCCGTGACCGGTCCCGGAACGGGTCCTCACCGTCCGCGAACAGCCGGTCCTGGGCGATCGCCAGCAAGACCTCCGGCACGTCGTAGGCGGAGGTCGCGAGCGCAACCGCCGACTCCTCCTTGCCCATGAACGTTCCGCGGGAGCCGAAAAGGATCTCGATCGTGTCCCCGACGACCTGGTCCCAGCCGTAGGCTTTGTGCTCCCAGTAGGCCCGTCCGGCGGTGGTGCCGAAGCTGCCGTGGCACGTGAAGCGAGCGAGGTCGAACACGAGCAAGTCCAGAACCATCGTCGCCTTGCGGACGATGACGGGATCGGAGCAGAAGTCGAGGAGGTTGAATAGCGGCGGGAAGTCCTCGTTGTAGTAGCCAGGCGCATTCCACTCGCTGAACCCAAAGCGAAGCCTCCGGTCGAGCCACGCGTGCAGGCGCCCTCGGGCGCCGAGGGCCAGGTTCGCCCCTTTCACCGTGTGCTGTCGATCGGCCCCGAAGTCCGCATTCGGGAGGAGCTCGCCTGCCAGGGTCGCCGCGGTAGCGAAGAGAATCTGGTGGTTCTCTGACCAGAACGTCATCTCCTGGTCTCGGGGAGACGGAGGTTCCGCGATCCAGTACTTGAAGTGAGTGAGCGCCAGCTCGATATCGGTCAGGAGCCACGCTGGGATACCCGGAGCGGATCGGAACCGGGCGAAGAACCGCAGAACATAGTTCGCGTGAAAGTCCGCCGTGTCGGCTAACGGGAACAGATGCTTCAGGCAGTGGCGAACGATGATGGTCCGCCACCAGTACACATCCGAGCGCGAATACCTCGGCCAGACGAGGCCTGGACTCGGCCACGACCAGATTTCCTCCCCGTGCTTCTCGTCGTGACGTTTGGAATAGAGGTTCTCGAACGCGGTGCTTTCGGACCATGGGAGGGGAATGAAGTGCTGAGGCGGCGGGCGGCCGAGCACCCATTCCGGGATGCAGGATGCGGGCTGCTCCGGGCCGTGCTCGTACGGCGCCAACCATTCCGACACGCAGAGCAGGCCGTCGTGGAATGGCAGCGCGACGAACTGCCCGAGCCAAGCGAGCGTTAGGATCGCATCCCACCCGCCGTGAGACAGCGTTGTCCCGGAGACGCCGTGGGTGAGCATGTCCTGGGCGACACTGGACGCGGCTTCGCTCGAGAGCAGTGTGTACAGCCCCTCCATCACCCAGTCGGCGCGCGCGTCCACGGGAACGAGCCAGTCTCGGATGGTCAGCGCCGCGAAGGCGTTCCGTTGGGCGTCTCGCAAAGGTTGCTGTGCGTTGTCCGGCGCCCCGTCGGCGCCCAGGTCCCGCAGGACGACTTCAATGGTGGTGGCGGTGTAGATTGTCTGGTCATCACCGTTCCGCGCATCGGCCAAGACGTCTCGGACCCGTCGCAGCGCCGATGCCCGATCTGTGAACCCCAGCATGCCGAGCACGCGCAACAACGTGCGCCACGGCACACCTCGAGCGTGGAGCGACGGCAGCTCGTCGGGCGCAGGGAAGGGCACGTCGAGCGGCATCCACGGCGACGTGTGGAGACGAGCGACGGCGACGTTCGCATCCTCGTCGTCCCAGGGATCCTGCACGATCGCCTGCAGAACCGGTTCCTCTGACCAGACCCGGAGATGACTGCTGGCCGCCTCCTGTGCGAGCAGCTTGTCAGGCCAACTGGCAACCGGGCGAATGCCCGTGATGAAGCCTCGTCGCCTTGCGACTGCCTGCGATTCCACCGGGGTCGTGAGAGCTCTTAGATACGCTTCGCGTCGAGTGCGTTGGGATGCGTCCAGGTCAGCCCATGGATCCATCTGCGTGCGCCCTTCTCCCTTCCCAGTGGCGCGAACCTCGATAATGCGGGCGTCCCAACCCGTCACAATGCGTACTTATAGACCCTCCCCGACCAGTTGGCCCCCGGTGGCGGTCGCATCCATACCTCCAGCCCGTACGCGGAGTGGTCAGTAGATCATCCTCATCGGGGGGATCGTCCGCACTGAGCTCTGACACGACCGCAGGGTCCGAACGAGCGGACCTCGCGTTCCGCGTGCGGCTCGCAGGTTGGGTCAGAACCCGATGCTAAGGTCCGAACAGTGCCCGACCTCGAGAGCGTTCTCGCCGGACTGAACGACGCGCAGCGTGAGGCCGCTTTCGCGGTCCGCGGGCCCGTCGCGATCCTGGCCGGGGCGGGAACCGGCAAGACCACGACGATCACGCACCGGATCGCGTGCCAGGTCCGAAGCGGGGCGTTCGCGCCGTCGCAGATCCTCGCCGTGACGTTCACGGACAAGGCGGCCGGCGAGCTGAAGCGGCGCCTGCAGGCGCTCGGCGTCGCGGGGGTCGAGGCGCGCACGTTCCACTCGGCCGCGCTCTCGCAGCTCTCGCGGCTGTGGTCCTCGCACACCGGCGAGCCGCTGCCCGAGGTGCTCGACCACAAGGCCCCGCTGATCGCCTCGCTCGCGAACGCGCTGCCCCCGCCCCACAAGTTCCTGCCCCGGCGCGAGCTCGCGGGCGAGATCGAGTGGGCGAAGAACCGGATGATCGCGCCGGGGCGGTACCTCGATGAGCTCGACGGCCACGAGCCGCCGATCCCCGCCGATCTGATGCTCCGCGTCTACGACGGGTACGAGCGGCGCAAGCGCGCGATGGGCCGGTTGGACTTCGAGGACATGCTCGGGCTCGCCGTGCGCCTGTTCGACGAGCACCCCGACGCCGCCCACGAGGTCCGGGCCCGCTTCGCCGCGTTCACCGTGGACGAGTATCAGGACGTGAACCCGCTCCAGGCCGAGCTCCTCGAGCGCTGGCTCGGCGAGCGCGACGAGCTCTGCGTGGTCGGCGACGACTACCAGACCATCTACGCGTTCACGGGCGCGTCGCCCGAGCACCTCCTCGGCTTCACGCGACGGTTCCCGAACGCGACGGTCGTCCGCCTCGAGGAGAACTACCGCTCCACGCCCGAGGTGCTCGAGCTGGCGAACCGGCTCGCGTCCCGCCTGGGCGGGTTCCGCAAGACGCTGCGGGCGACCCGGCCTGCGGGACCGCCGCCGCTCGCGAGCGCCCAGCCCGACGAGGACGCCGAGGTCGGCGCCGTCGTCGCGGCCGTGCGGCGCCTGCACGGGGAGGAGTCGGTGCGACTCGAGGAGATCGCGGTGCTCTACCGGATCAACGCCCGCTCCGAGCCGTTCGAGGAGGCGTTCGCCGCCGCGGGGATCCCGTACCAGGTGCGCGACGGTGCGTTCCTGCGGCGGCCGGGCCCGCGCTCGGTCCTGCAGCGGCTGAAGCGCTCCGCCGCGGGTTCGGTGGCCGAGGCCGTCACGGCGATCACCGATCAGCTCGGCTACGACCCCGAGGCCTCGCCCGACGCCGACGAGGAGGTCACGCGCCAGTCCGATCTCGGCCGCCTTCGCGCGCTCGCGGCGGAGTTCGAGCGCGCGCTCCCGGGCGGCGACGCGGCGGCGTTCGGCGCCGAGCTGGCCCGCCGGTTCTCGACCGAGCACGACGGCCGCGGGGTGAACCTGCTGACGTATCACCGGGCCAAGGGCCTCGAGTTCGACGCGGTGTTCCTCCCGCGGCTGATCGACGGCGAGCTCCCGTTCCGTTCGGGTCGCGCCAAGGCCGATCCCGAGGAGGAGCGACGGCTCCTCTACGTCGGGATCACGCGCGCCCGCCGGTATCTCTTCCTCACGTGGGCCGCGGGAGGTCGCGCACAACCGAGCCCGTTCCTCGACGAGATGGAGCTCGCGTCCCCGGTGCCTTCGCGGGCGCGAGCGAAGCCCGGCCCGGCGGTCACCGTCGGACGGGGCGGCGCGCTGTTCGACCGGCTGAAGGAGTGGCGCCGCAAGCGGGCGAACGCGGACGGCGTGCCCGCGTACGTCGTCTTCCACGACCGGACGCTCGCCGAGATCGCCGAGCGCCGGTGCAAGGACTGGGCCGACCTCGCAGCGGTCTCGGGCGTCGGACCCGCCAAGCTCGAACGGTACGCGGACGAGATCCTGGCCGTGGTCGAGGCGGGATAGCGGCCTTCAGTCGGCGAGCGCCTTGAACACGTCGTAGATCATGAAGGCCGGCCAGAAGATGCCCTGGAACACCGCGAGCACGTACTCCCAGAACGAGTCCGCGAGCTGCCAGAAGTACACCAACGCGCCGAAGATGCCGAGGCCGTAGATCGCGCCTCCGCCCGCGGCCGCCCCCGCGTTGTTGTTGCTCATCGCCACCCACCTCACTCTCGACGGTTCCGACTCCCGAAGGGATGTTGTCACGCGGGTCGGCGCGCGGGAGGACGACCGGCCCTCGACGGCCGGGACGCTCGCTGCTCCCACGCGTGGCCGACCGGAGGGAGGCTGGAAGAGAGCCGGGGAGGGGTCCGCGACGCTCGAGGTCCGCGATCTGACGAAGCGCTACGGCGACGTGGTGGCTCTGGACGGCGCGTCCTTCAGCGTGGCGCCGGGCCGGATCGTCGGCTTCCTCGGTCCGAACGGCGCCGGCAAGACCACCACGATGCGAGCGATCTTCGGCCTCGTGCGTCCCGACCGTGGAGAGGTGCGCTGGAGGGGGAAGCGGGTCGGCCCCGAGGAGCGCGCCCGGTTCGGCTACATGCCCGAGGAGCGAGGGCTCTACCCGAAGATGAAGGTCCTCGACGAGCTCACCTACCTCGCCGAGCTGTCGGGCATGGACGCGGCGGCGGCGAGGGAGGCGGCCGCCGGATGGCTCGCGCGCCTCGAGCTGGGCGATCGGGGGGATGCGCGGCTCGAGGAGCTCTCCCACGGGAACCAGCAGCGGGTCCAGCTCGCCGCCGCACTGGTGCACGATCCCGAGCTCGTCGTGCTGGACGAGCCGTTCAGCGGGCTGGATCCGCTCGGGGTCGAGTCGCTGGGCGAGATGCTCGTGCAGACCGCCGCGCTCGGCGTCGCCGTGGTGTTCTCGAGTCACCAGCTCGACCTGGTCGAGGACGTGTGTCAGGACGTCGTGATCATCGACCACGGCACGATCGTGCTCGCCGGCGTGGTCGAGGAGCTGAAGGCCGCCTCGTCGCACCGCTCGCTGGAGATCGCCGTGAACGGCGAGCCGTGGGTGCCACTCCTGCCGAGCGGCACCGTCACCAGCAAGCACGATGGCGGGTTGCGAGTGTTGGTCGACGCCGCGGTCGACCTGGAGGAGATCCTGGCCGGCGCGCGCCGGGCCGGCGAGGTCACGACGTTCACCTTCGAGCCGCCCTCGCTCACCGACCTGTTCCTCGATGCGGTATCGGAGGGGCGCGGCGTATGAGCGGCGGTCGGCGACGCGTGTGGCTGGTTGCCCATCGCGAGTGGAACCAGCGCGTGCGCACGCTCGCGTTTCGGATCTCCACCGTCATCTCGATCCTGATCGTCGTGGTCCTCATCGCGGTCCCCGAGATGTACGGGGGAGGCGCAAGCCCCACGCGGACCGTAGGTCTGGTCGGCCGGAGCTCGTCGCAGCTCCCCACGCTCCTTCGCGCCTTCGGTGACCAGCTCGATCTCTCCGTGACGACCCGGGGGTTCGTCGACGAGGCGGCAGGCCGGGCCACCCTGCGCGCGGGCGACGTGTCGGTGCTGCTCGTGGATCAGCGGGAGCTGGTCTGGGAGGCCGAGCCGGATGAACAGCTCGGAGCGATCGTCGCCTCGTCGGTTGGGGTGGTGGAGCGCCAGGAGGCGATCGGCGAGCTCGGCTTGACCCCCGAGCAGGCGCAGCGGCTGCTCCGGCCGCCGGAGCTTGCCTCGACGAGCCTGGAGCCTGCCACGAAGGAGCGTGAGGCGCGGCAGGTCCTGGCCACGGTCGCTCTGGTGTTGCTGTTCATGGCCATCGTCTTCTACGGCGGCTTCCTGCTGACCGGCGTGGTGGAGGAGAAGTCCAGCCGCGTGGTCGAGGTGCTGCTCTCTCGCCTCCGGCCCACCGAGCTGCTCGCCGGCAAGATTCTCGGGATCGGGCTCGTCGGTCTGGCGCAGTTCGCGCTGGTGGCGGGGTCGGCCGTGGTCGCGCTGCGGCTCTCGGACAACACCGTGGCCCCGGAGACGACGCCGAGCACGATGGGCTGGATCGTGTTCTGGTTCGTCCTGGGCTACGCGTTCTACGCCGTCCTGTACGCGGCCGCGGGCTCGCTGGTCTCGCGCCAGGAGGAGGCCCAGAGCATCCAGCTCCCGGTCACGGGAGTCCTGCTCGTGGCGTACTTCCTCTCGTTCGGGGCGATCCAGTCGCCGGACAGCGCGGCGGCGGTGTTCGGATCGCTGTTCCCACCAACGGCGCCGATGGTGATGATCGTCCGCATCGCGCAGGGCGGGGTTTCCTGGTGGCAGATCGCCCTGTCGGTGGCGCTGGTGGCGGTGACGGTCGCCGGCATGGTGCAGCTCGCGGGACGGATCTACGCCGGAGGGGTGCTGCGGTTCGGCCGCCGGCTGCGCCTGCGGGAG